>CAIKAD010000001.1 GCA_903825315.1 uncultured Candidatus Peregrinibacteria bacterium
CTCAACGGATAAAAGTTACTCTAGGGATAACAGGCTGATCGGTTCCAAGCGCCCACAGCGACGAACCGGTTTGGCACCTCGATGTCGGCTCATCACATCCTGGGGCTGGAGAAGGTCCCAAGGGTTTGGCTGTTCGCCAATTAAAGTGGTACGCGAGCTGGGTTCAGAACGTCGTGAGACAGTTTGGCCTCTATCCACCGTGGTCACTTAGAAACGTGAAGGAAGCTGCTCCTAGTACGAGAGGACCGGAGTGGACGAACCTCTGGTGTACCTGTTGTCGCGTCAGCGGCATCGCAGGGTAGCTATGTTCGGAAGGGATAACCGCTGAAAGCATCTAAGTGGGAAGCCCCTCCTAAGATTGCGTTTCTCCATAAGCCCGCCGGAAGAACACCGGCTAGATCGGTCACAGGTGTACGCACGGTAACGTGCTGAGCCGAGTGATACGAACGGGCAATTGAACATTTTTCTTTTTGCATTATCTTCGGATAACTCAGAGTCCTATTCGTGTGCTACAACATGGGCACACGACGTAGTGTCCGGAATTCCGTTTGATCAATTCATCGAATCAGATCTTTCTGTCCTGGTGCCTCTAGCGACGGGGTCACACCCGATCCCATTCCGAACTCGGCAGTTAAGCCCGTCCGCGCCGATGGTAGCACCCAGTACAGGGCGTAAGAGTAGGTCGGTGCCAGGACAGAGAGATCAAAAGCAGTACGGGAAGCCTTGTTGGTTTCCCTTTTTGCGTAACCCTTCCATTGCTATCAGGGATTGCAGCGTGAATCCGCTGTATATCGGTCTCCATTGGTAATATCCGCCGCTTTCGTTCGTCACCCTGTGCAGCACCCTTTTTTCATGTCCCATTCATTGGAATACGCCGATGCTGTTTATCAGCTAGCAATCGCGCAGATTGCAGGAGCAGAGTGCCTAAAAAGGTACGAGCGCTTGGTCGATTGTCTGCCGGGAATGAGTGATCAAGATGTGATGATTCGCTATGAAGACACAAGAAAAAAACTGAAAGAGGTGATTGCCGAACCTCAGCCGGAAGCTGTGGATGATGTGCAGATGTTTTACCTGCATGAAGTGGATACCCTGCTTCGCGTAGTCATGCGGAACAAGAATCTCGCTGTGCTTCCCGCCTCCCGTACTGTCGGGCGCCTCATGCGCGGCGTTCGCATGCGGTAGCCATTGGGCTTCCAGGTTTCCGCACTGGACGACTCCCAAGAGCGAGAAATGGCTTACGGATGCAAATGTTATGGATATTTGACTTTTCTCCGAGGAAGGCGTTGAATGGAAGGCTGGTATGACATTGGAAAGGCAACCGGAGCCGGCAGAAACATCACGCGCTTCTCAAGAAGCTCCGGCTGCAAGCAGCTCCCCACTCCTGCACCGGCGGGGGTTTATTCGCCAGGCGGTGGCGGGGTCACTCGGAGTGATGGCAGTGGTAACAGGGGGGGGCGAAGCGGCAGAAGCTCAGAGAAGGAAACCGCAGAAACCGTCTTTCCGTAACACGGCCATTCGCTCTACTCCTTCCAGTATTGCTGCTTCGGAAGCGAGGAAAAATGCTCTTCAGGAGGCTCGCCAGAATGCCCTGAACGAAAAATTCCTTTTGTTGGATGGGGAGACGGAAGGCCGTGCCGGCGAAGAGGCCCTCCAGCAGCGGAGCGCTATTGCGGCGCGGGGTCTCCGGCTGGTTCCTGTGCGTTTTTCCATTTTGCTTGCCCGTTGCAGTAAGGACAGTGAACTGATCATTCCTTGTCCCAGGAATTGCGTGGACCAGCAGCATGTCGGTGCCGCAATAACGGGATGGCAGGGGAACAGACAGGTTGACGTGCCCCGCATGCAGATAATCTACGGAAACGGTGATCCTGAAACGTCGAATTTCAAAAATCCCTTTTACCATGTGTCCGGAATGGGGCAGAGCATGAAATTACAGGTGGATACGTATGTACTGATGCCGACGTATCAATGGAGCCTTGCATTGTTGAATGTAGCCCGCAATCGTATGCTTGCTTCTCCGGTGGGAGGAGCGGTTCGTGCGGGATGCATGATTCAGTGGCAATCGGTTCCCAGCAGAATGGATCCTCAAACGTTGCGCACGGCCAGTAGCGGTGATTGTAGCGTGAAGGCAGGGGCAGTGGTGGAAAGGGCGAAGGGTTCCGGTGTACCTGTGGTTGTTTGGGAAGGATTTGGCTTGCCACGGCCGTATTGCGAATCTGTCACTGGCACCCATACAGTCAACGGCGTCCTTGCCCCCGAAGGATGGTGGATGGTGGATCCTTGTTCTGAAGAGAAAAGTTTTGTCGGCCCCCCTGACAATTTTCTCGTTACATCTGTGGGATGCCGGAACATTGTGCCATGGAAAAATTGGGATCCATATGACGGCACCAATGCTCCTTTTGCTTACCATGTGACTGCTGCAGGGCTTATGCAGGTCTCTGTTCCAGGGTGGGGTCCCGAAGGGGGAGCGTTGAGCCAAGTGAATATTCCTCCCTCCATTGCCGCTCTTGCCAAGGCGATGACACAAGAGCGAATGGCTGTGTATACATAAATCGTATCTTCGATTGTTTTCGTCGGGGCTCCGCAATATTTTTTTCCTGCATAAACGAATTCGAGGTCAAAATCTTCCTGGAATAGACTAATTGACAATTATTCAAAATAATGTAATATTTTCACTCATTTCCAATACTGGATACCCCAACAGTCATTTCATTCACAATGAATACATTGCCATAATAACATTGCATCATGCTCGAGCGTCTCCAGAAGATATTGTCGGCCCGAGGCATTGCATCCCGCCGGAAGGCGGAGGAATACATCAAGCAGGGATTGGTTCTGGTCAACGGGAAGCCTGCAACGCTGGGGCAAAAGGCGGATCCAGTTGTGGATACCATCGAAGTGAAGGGCGAAGTAATGGAGGCGCGTAAAGAGATGCTATATTACCTGATGCACAAGCCGCGCGGCATTGTTACATCGAATATAGAGAAGTCGCCGGGAAAGGCTCATGCAGGAGGCGGTGCGGGAGGAGCGCCGACAGTCCGCGAGTTGCTTCCCAAGGGTCTCCAGGGAAAAATCTTTCCGGTAGGTCGGCTTGATAAAGATTCCACAGGACTGTTACTCCTCACGAATGACGGCGTGCTGGCATACCGGCTCACCCATCCCAAATTCGATCACGAGAAGGAATATGAGGTGGAGACCGAAATGGATATTACCAATGGTCAGCTTCACAAACTCCGAGAGGGGATGATTATTCTGGGGGAGAAGACCAAGCCGGCCGACGTGGTGAGGACCGGAACACGGAATTTCAGAATAGCCCTTACAGAAGGCAAAAACAGACAGATCAGAAGGATGTGCCAAAAGGTCGGTTGTCCCGTAAAAACGCTCAAGAGAGTCCGTATTATGACGCTCGAGGACCCTTCTTTGAGGGAAGGGAAGATCCGTCCGCTAACGGAAGCGGAAAAGTCTCAACTTTTGGCTTCAGTAGGAGTATAATAAGGGGTACATGCAGATTATCTCTCATGGTGCGGCTCGGGAGGTTACCGGGTCGTGTCACGAGATTCGGGCAAATGGGAAGCGTATTCTGCTCGATTGCGGGTTGTTCCAGGGGCATAGGCAGGAAGCAGCCGAAAAGAACTCAACCTTTTCTTTCGATGTAAGGGAGATCGACGCCGTCCTCATTTCGCATGCGCATATGGACCATGTGGGGCGGGTGCCGCTGCTTTACAAAAAGGGCTATCGCGGACCCGTCATTAGCACCTATGCCACACAGGATCTGGCTGAGGTTATGCTTAAGGATGGCGGGTACATCCAGGAGAAAGATGAGGAATTTTTTACAAGGAGACTCAGTAAATCCATGATTCCCTCCGAGGGGCCGCTCTACACCCAGCAGGATGCTATCGAATGTATGAGGATCTTCCGTGGCCAGAATTACGGGGAATGGTTTGAAGTAACCGACGGGATACGGGCTCAATTCCTCGATGCGGGCCACATCATCGGTGCAGCGATGATTGTTCTCGAGGTCACGGAACACCCTTCGGCAAGCTCAGGGCAGGCGGGGAAGGTGAGGCGGATCGGCTTTACCGGGGATCTGGGCCGTAGCGCGCTGCCCATTTTGCGTGATCCTTCTCCCATGCCTCCGGTAGATATCCTTCTTTGCGAGAGCACATACGGCGGGCGGAATCATGAAGATATCGCTCACGCTAGGGCTCATCTCGAATCCGTTATTACCAAGACCGCTAAGCGCGGCGGCAAGGTGATTATTCCGGCATTCTCTCTGGAGCGCACGCAGGAGATCGTGTACGACCTTCACATTCTTTGGGATGAGCAGAAGATCCCCGCTGTTCCGATTATTATCGATTCACCGCTGGCGTCCGCCGTTACGGAGGTTTTTATGAAACACCCGGAATGTTACGACAAAGACATGTTCGAAAAGTTTCTTGGTAAACAGCATAATCCCTTCCAGTTTTCGTTGGTTCGCTACACGGAGAGCGTGGACGAGAGCAAAGCGCTCAATGGTACGCCCGGCCCCATGATCATTATGGCGGCATCGGGGATGTGCGAAGCGGGGCGCATCCGCCACCATCTGCGGAATGAGCTGGGGGATCCACGCAATACCATTCTCGCCGTGGGTTTTATGGCGGATAATACGCTGGGAAAACGCCTTGTGGATCCCGCAGTCGGTTCCGTGAAGATCTTTGACGAGATGTATCCCAAGCGTGCGGAGATCGTCTCCATCGACGTCTACTCCGGCCATGCCGGCATGGACGATTTGGATGCATTCGTTGCGTCCATCCCGGGTCTCCGGAACATCCTTCTCGTGCACGGGGAACAGGGGGAAATTGATACCTTTCAGGGTCGCCTCATACAGAAGGGCTATGTTGTGAGGGTCCCGACACGAGAAGAGGTGCTCGATCTGGAGGCGGTACCGGTCGCGGTGAAGGATCTACAGTGAGAGTTCGGCATCTAGAAGCGTAACATCGCACAGGCAGCAGGTGATTCTTGACGACTTGGCGTCTCGAGTTCAGGCTTTGTCCGTCTTTCCCCCTGTATTTCTATGGCAGTAGGAAATGAGTTCGCAGGTTGGACGGCGCAGGAAGTGACCGATTGGCTCTACAGTCCGGAGGAGGATGAGTCTGAAATTCCCAGGAAGAGGAATGCAGTATCAGAGAAGGCTGATGTCACGGTTCGTCAG
Source organism: uncultured Candidatus Peregrinibacteria bacterium (assembly GCA_903825315.1). Taxonomy (GTDB): domain Bacteria; phylum Patescibacteriota; class Gracilibacteria; order Peribacterales; family Peribacteraceae; genus CAIKAD01. The sequence goes on from CAIKAD010000001.1 coordinate 5,189, forward strand.
CAGCAGGAACAGACAGGGGGCGCTGTAAAGGCGCAACTTGAATCAGAGAAAGCAGCAAGCTGAACCGGGTTATAAGCAGAGCTTGTCGTGTCAGTTCGATGCATGCATCGAGCGGGAAGCTCAGGAGCTTCTTGGCGGTGAAGCAGTCAATAGTTCGGCAGGGGATTGGAAGACTGTTGATGCGGCTCGAAGCTATTGACAATCCTGCCCCAAGGAACCTGCTCATCAGCAAATCGATTTTTTTTGCTTGCAGAATGCAAAAAGAACGCATTGATATCTAAATTATTGACCGTATACCTGGACGGGGTGAAGCTGTGACCATGGAAACCATCCACCCATCCATAGAATGTATTTTGGCCGATATGGAGAATCTTGCAGCCGATTCTCCGGAGCCAAGTTCAGCGCACATAATCCTTGGTGAAGAAAATATTCCGCTTCAGGAGATTATAGAGCAGGTCCGTGCTCAAACGGAGCGTGGCATGAAGCTTGCCAAGGCATGGAGCGACATGATGAGGGCGAGCTGAATTACAGGCCAATCTCCGCGGCGACTCCCTTCATCGCATCCAGCGTCAATCCTACGAATGCATCGAGCGGGATGCTCAGGAGCTCCTCGCACTTTCGGATCTGCTCCCGACTCACCTGCGCGGCAAAGGCTTTGTCCTTCATCTTCTTGGTGATGCTCTTCACTTCCACGTCAGCAAGTTTCTTCGATGGACGGACGAGCGCAACCGCGATGATGAAACCGGTCAATTCATCCACGCAGTAGAGACAGCGGCGGAGCCAGGAATCCAGAGGATGCTCATTGCCGTACTTCTCGGCGTAATGGGATCGAATATCCGCGAGTAGTTCTCCAGGGGAATCGAGCGCAGAAACTAACTGTTCCAGTGTAGTACCACAATGCTCTTCAATGTCTTTTTCCAGATGGTCCCAGTCCAAATCGTGGAGCATGCCGGCGACCTTCCACGTTTGAGGGTCACCGCCAAAGCGTCCGGCAAGTGCCTCCATCACGGCGCCCGTGGCGATGAGGTGCGCCTTGGTCTTATCCGCATGTTTGGTCAGTAAGCCGTGGGCGGCAGGGAGAAGGTGGCTGTAGGTGGAGGCCTGAGGCGGTAAAGAGAGAGGGGAATGTATAGGAGTGGAGGAGGAAGCAGAAGAATCAGAGGATTTCTTCTGGAGCTTCTCTTTCGCCTTTTCCTCTTTCTTCACTGTTTTCTCCTGCGCCTTAGACGACTTTTTGGCTTCTTTCAGTGCTCCATGAGAATCGGTACTATCCTGATCCAGCGGCTTCATGAGCGGGAAGAGGACCACATCGCGGAGGTTTCCCTTTTGGGTAAGCAGGGCGACGATCCTGTCCACGCCCATGCCCCAGCCAGAACAAGGTGGCGCGCCATACTCCAAGGCTTTTACGTATTCATCATCCTTGTCATGCGCTTCGGCATCGCCGCCCGCAAGCGCGGAGGCTTGCGACTCAAAGCGCTGTGCCTGATCCACGGGATCGATGAGTTCCGAGTACGCATTCACAATCTCCCATCCGCCCACCACCAGCTGGAAGCGGTCCGTAATACGCGGGTTCTCGTCATTCCGCCGTGCGAGCGGGGAGAGTTCAATGGGATGTTGGATGATGAAGGTCGGCTGAACGATGGCGGGGCGCGCGACCTTTTTGTAGAGCTGGTCCACAAGGCTCCCGTATCCGAGATCTTCTACGTTTACATCCAGGCGGATGTTCTTCGACTTTATGGCATCCAAAAGGGCTCCCTTAGAATCCGATATCCCGATATCAATGCCGCAATGCCTCTCGATTGCTTCGCGGATGGAGAAACGCGGCCACGGCGGTGCAAAGTTCACTTCCACCAGCTTGCCGTCGCGGTCCGGTATTTTCACTTTTCCAGTTCCCAGCATGTCTTTGAGGACCGCGGAGAACATCTCCTCCGTAAACTTCATATTATGCGTGTAGTCCCAGTACGCGGCGTAGTGCTCCACCATCGTAAAATCCTGCAGATGGCTGGGATCCAGACCCTCATTACGGAAGCAGCGTGCCACTTCGAATACGCGGTCGAACCCGCCGACGAGCGCTTCCTTTAAGAATGTTTCCGGCGCGATGCGCAGATATACGTCCATGTCATATGCTTCGTGGTGCGTCACGAACGGTTTGGCGAGTGCGCCGGATGCCGCATTCACCAGGACCGGCGTGTCGACTTCCGTGAAATCGTGCGACCAGTAGAACTCGCGGAGCTTACGGATGAAGAGGGAGCGGAAGAGGAAGCGGTCTAAGGTCTCCCGATTGCTCATGAGATCCAGATATCGCTGGCGCCATGCCGTCTCCTGATCAGCGATGCCATGCCACTTCTCTGGCGGCTGGCGGAGCGCTTTACTGAGCATGGTCCATTCCTTTACCAGCACCGTCGGTTCCCCGGTTTTCGTGGTGAAGCGCTCGCCTTTGATGCCAAGAAAGTCACCCAGATCCACGACGGCCAGGGCACGGTCGTACATCTGTTGGCCCAGCGTATCTGCGCGAAGGGCGATCTGTATCCGACCGGTGACATCCTGCAGCTGTGCAAACGTTACCTTGCCCATGTCGCGCCATAGCACCACGCGGCCGGCAACGTTCACTTGTGTGCCGTCCTGCTGCCTTCGGGCATCGGCAAGCTTGTGGGTGCGGGGAAACGTAGCGGCATACGGAATGCCGCCGCTCGCTTTGATCTTCTGTGCTTTCGCCAGACGGATGGGATCCATGGCCGTAAGAGTACCTGTGTTCAGCGGGGAGTTGAAGGCTTGCTGCTTTCGATTCAAATAGTGAAGAAAGTTGCGACGTAGCCTGAATCCTACAGTTCGGTGTTTTCGTGCGAAATCGCCTCAAATTCCATTTGACGTCTCCCCAAAACCTTTCTAAACTGCCCCAGCTTCGTTTGATCCCATCGATCAGACGTTGGTTGCTTACGTTCGAGTCCGGCGCAGTGGTATTTGCCACTTTCCAACCGGGCAATCGAAGAACCTCCAAGCTATGCAAGGCCTCATCGCCAAGAAAACCGGCATGTCTCGCGTCTTCCTTCCCAATGGGGAGGCGGTTCCCGTCACGTATTTAAAGGTGGATCCCAACGTGGTTGTTCGCATGAAGACCAAGGAGAAGGACGGTTACGATGCGGTGGTGCTGGGCGTGGGTGGCCAGACGTGGAGGAGTCGTAAGGGAAAGGAGAACGTCCGTTACAAAGTGCAGAAGGAATGGAAGGTGGATTCTCTGGATGGGGTTGAGGCGGGCAAGCAAATCACCTGCGACATCCTTCCGGAGAATGCGCTCGTCACGGTCACGGGTGTTTCCAAGGGAAAGGGGTTCCAGGGCGTGATGCGCCGCCATAATTTTGCCGGCGGGCCGGCCAGCCACGGATCACACTTTAAGCGCGAACCGGGCACCATCGGCATGCGTACGGAGCCGGGGCGCGTGCTTAAGGGGCACCACATGGCAGGCCACATGGGGCTGGAAACGGTGACTATTCACAACCGGCCGGTCATTGCAGTGGACGCCGCCAAGGGGATCGTAGCCATCAAGGGGCCCGTTCCCGGTCCTAACGGTGCGACCGTGTTCATTACCCAGGAACCTGCTCCTGCACCCACCAAGTAATCATGAAAATTGACGTCTATTCCTCCACCGGCGCAAAGAAGGGAACGTGGGATCTTCCCGCGGAGCTCTTTGAGGCCCCCGTCAATCAGGGGCTGATGCACCAGGCGGTGATGTTGCAACAGAGCAACCGCCGCCAGCCGATTGCGCACGCCAAGAACCGCCACGAAGTCGTAGGGTCCACGAAGAAGCTCTACGGCCAGAAGCACACGGGACGCGCGCGCCGCGGACCCATCCGCAGCCCGGTTTTGCGTGGAGGGGGCAAGGCATTCGGGCCGCGCAAGGAGCGCAACTTCACCAAAGACATGCCCCGGGCGATGCGCAAGGCCGCACTCTGTTCCAGTCTGTCATTCCAGGCAAAGAAAGGCATTTTCCTCGGTCTCGAGGGATATCCCGATACCGTCAAGACCAAGGAAGCTGCTACCCTCCTCGGCAAGTTGCCGGTGGAAACGGGCCGCAAGATTCTCATTGTCATGCCGGCTCAGCATAAGGGGCTCTCGCTCTCCGTGCGCAACATCCCCAATGTCACGACGTTACTGGCCGCCTATCTCAATCCGGAGGATGTCCTCGCTGCCCGTTATGTGATTTTCCTGGAGGGTGCAATTGAGAAGGCTCAGGAAGTGATCGCGCGTCGTACGGTGCGGGTGAAGGCGGCTGGTGCGGCAGAGGAGAAGAAACCGAAGAGTCCGAAGAAACCGAGGAACACTGCTTCCCAGAAGGGTACGACCAAGAAATCTTCCGTATCTTCTGATACCTCTGCATCCTCCAACTAATGGATCTCTCACAAGTCATCATCGGCCCGGTGGTCACGGAAAAGGCGGAACGGCTCAAGGCCGCCGGCCCGCGTCACACCTACACGATGATGGTGCACCAGGACGCCACCAAGATCGACGTGAAGAACGCGCTCCGGCGCTTCCTCGACTTGGAGGTGGCGAGCATTCGGATGATGCGCACCCGGCCCAAGACTCGCCAGATCGGCGACGGGCGCACCATGGAGAAGCGACACGCCGGAAAGCGCGCATTCGTCACCCTGAAGCCCAAGAGTAAGCCGCTCGATTTATCCAATTTCGCTGCTAATGCTGCCTAATCACCATGCCTTTAAAGAAGCTTAAAGCAACGACCCCCGGACGACGTCAGATGACGATCGCCGACTTCTCGGGCCTCAGCAAGGACGGTCCGGAGAAGAGCTTGGTGTGGGGGAAGCGCCGCATCAACGGTCGCGACAACAAGGGCCGCGTGGTGGTGCGCCACCGCGGCGGCGGGCACAAGCGCCTGTACCGCCAGGTCGACTTTAAGCAGGTGGGGCGCGAGGGTGTGCCCGGCAAGGTGATGGCGATTGAATACGATCCCAACCGCACGGCGCGTCTGGCGCTTGTGTACTACGTTGACGGTTCCAAGGCCTACATCCTGGCGCCCGAAGGACTCAAGTCCGGCGACTCGGTGGTGGCAGGCACGCGCACCAAGGTAAAGGTGGGTAACCGCATGGAGCTCCAGCACATTCCCGTCGGATACCGCATCCACAACGTGGAGTTGCAGCGCGGCAAGGGCGGGCAGATCGTCCGCTCGGGCGGCACGGCGGCAACGCTCATCGGCTTCGATGGCGACCACGCGCTGCTCCAGCTTCCTTCCACCGAGATCCGCAAGGTGCGCAAGGAGTGCCACGCCAGCATCGGCGTGGTGTCCAACCTCGAACACAACCTCATCAACTGGGGCAAGGCCGGTCGTCAGCGCTGGCTCGGTCATAAGCCGGAAGTCCTCGGCAAGTCCATGAACGCCGTCGATCACCCGCACGGAGGAGGCGAGGGGCACAGCCCGATCGGTCTTCCGCATCCCAAGACGCCGTGGGGCAAGCCCGCGTTGGGCGTAAAGACCCGCAACGTCCGCAAGCCTTCGCCCTTGATTGTCCGTCGTCGTATCCACAAGAAGAAGAAGTAACCCTCCTTATCCTTATGTCCCGCTCGCTCAAAAAAGGCCCCTACGTCGATCCCAAGCTCTTCAGAAAGGTGATGAAGATGATTGAGGCGTCGGAGAAGAAGATCATCAAGACCTGGGCACGCAACAGCGACATTCCGCCCGAGTTTGTGGGCTTTACGTTCGCGGTTCACAACGGCAAGGAATTCACGCCCGTGTACATCACGGAGCAGATGGTGGGGCACAAGCTGGGGGAGTTCTCCTGGACCACCAAGTTCCGCGGTCACGGCGGCAAGGCTGCTACGACCGTTGCTCCCGTACCCGGCGCCGCTCCGGCTGCCGCTCCCGCTCCTGCCAAGTAATTGATTTCTTCTGAACCATGAAAGCCCTCCTCCATTCCGCCCGCATCGCGCCCAAGAAAGCCAATATCATCGCACGTATGGTGCGCGGCATGTCTGTGCCGGCCGCCGTGACGGCGCTCGAGCGCACGAACAAGAAGGCGGCGCGGATGATCGAAAAGCTCCTCAAGTCCGCCATGGCCAATGCGTCTCACAACGGCAAGATGGATCCCGAGAAGCTGGTGATCGCGTCGATTGTCGTCAACCAGGGTACGGCCTACCGCCGCGGAATGCCCAAGGCGCGTGGACAGCAACGTCCGTTCAGGAAGTTCCTGTCGCATATTGAGATTGTGCTCAGTTATCCCTCTGACGATGGGAAGAATCCAAGGAGTCCGAAGAAACCGATGGGTGAAGGAAAGAAGGCGAAAGGAATGGAAAATGCTTCACAGAAGGCCGAAAAACCTGTAAAAGCTTCAAGAATTTCCAAGACGAAGAAGAACAGTAGTTCCTCGGAATCCTCGGATTCTTCGGCTTCTTCGGTTTCCTCCAAATAACTATGGGTCAGAAAGTGAACCCCAACGGCATTCGACTCGGCTTTACGCACACGTGGCCCTCCACGTGGTATGCCAAGGGCAACAAGTACCGTGAGCTCTTTCTGCAGGACGTGCGGATCCGCCGGTATATTCTGGGTAAGATCAAGGAGGCAGGAATCAGCGGTGTTGATATCGAGCGTGGCAAGAAAGTCACGGTCACGATTCACACGAGCAAGCCCGGCGTGATCATCGGCAAGCAGGGTGCCGCCATCGAGGATCTGCGCAAGGACCTGGAGAAGAAGTTCGGTGGTTCGTTTGACGTGGACATCCGCGAAATCCGCAGCCCCGATTCCGAAGCGGCAATTATCGCCGAGACCATCCAGGGGCAGATCGAGCGTCGCATGCCGTATCGCCGCGCTGTGAAGATGGCAATCGAAAAGGCTCTGCAGGCAGGCGCCATCGGCATCAAGGTTACCGTCTCTGGCCGCCTGAACGGTGCGGAGATTGCGCGCGATGAACTCTTTAAGGAGGGGAACGTTCCTTTGCAGACACTTCGTGCCAACATCCAGCTGGCCAAGCGCCACGCCATCACCAAGTTTGGAACGATTGGCGTGCAGGTGTGGGTCTATAAAGGAATGGTCTTCAAAAAGATCGCGCAGGTGCAGTCCTCTTCTCTCAAGAATCTTCCCGAATAATTCCCCGATTTCTCTCCCGCTATCATGCTCGAACCGAAGAAGCTCAAATATCGCAAGCAGCACCGCAACCGTGGCGCCTTCTACGGAAAGGCGACCAGTGGCGCTGAGCTGGCGTTCGGCAGCTACGGTCTCAAGGCGCAGACGGCGGGGGAACTCACCGCGCGCCAGATCGAAGCGGCTCGTCGTGCCATGACACACCGCGTGCAGCGCGGAGGCAAAATTTGGATCCGCATGTTCCCGCACACGCCCGTTACCAAGAAGGCCGCGGAGGTACCGATGGGAGCGGGGAAGGGGAGCGTGGAGTACTACGCCTGCGTCGTCCGTCCCGGCCACATTCTCTTTGAGATCGACGGTCTGCCGGCCGATGCCGCATACGAGGCGCTCACCCTTGCAGGGCATAAGCTGCCCGTGCGCACCAAGATCGTTTCCCGCATCCGCTCCTAATGGCAAACCATCTCTCCAGCTACGGCGAATTGCTCGCAATGACCCGGGATGACCTTCGCAAGGACATCCGTGTACAGCGCATGCTCGTCCGCAGGATGCGGCTGGGTATCGAGCTTAAGAAGGAGAAGGATGCGGCCAAATACCGACGGGAGAAGCGCCATCTGGCCCGCATGCTCACCGCCTTAGAAAATGTGGGGGCACAGGCGCCAAAAGTATTGAAAGCGAAGCCAAAAAGTCGTAAAGTAGCTCCCTCTGCTTCCGCTCCCAAGGCGGCGGTTTCCTCCTCTAATTCCTCCTCCAAATGAGAACCAAGAAGGGCATCATCACGTCGGCCAAGATGCAGGATACCGTCACGGTGACCATCCATCGCTCGGTCTTCCACGACAAGTACAAGAAGCGGTTCAGCATCAGTAAAAAGTTTCTTGCCGACAGCAAGGGGTTCGATCTGGCAGTGGGTGACGAGGTGGTGATCGCGGAGTGCCGCCCGCTCAGCAAGCGCAAGTACTTCCGCGTCCAGGAGGTGACCAAGCGCGCCCCGCGCGTGAGCGAGCTGAAAGAGGAGAAGGAACTTACTGCGGTCACCAATCGCGAATCTTCTGACTCTTCTGCATCCTCTGATTCCTCCCAATGATCCAACCTCAGTCCATGCTCGGCGTTGCGGATAACACCGGTGCAAAAACGGTGATGTGCATCCGCGTGCTCGGAGGCACACGCCGCCGTTACGCGGGTCTCGGCGATGTAATCATCGTGGCCGTCAAGGAAGCGGCGCCGCGCGGTACTGTACGGAAGAAGACCGTGGAGCGCGCTGTGGTGGTGCGTACCCGCAATGCCACGCGCCGCAAAGATGGTTCCGCCATCCGCTTCGATGACAACGCCTGCGTGATTATTCAAAAAGACGGGATGCCCAAGGGCACCCGTGTCTTCGGCCCCGTCGCCAGGGAACTGCGCGCCAAGGGGTACCAGAAGATCATTTCCCAAGCTCCTGACGTTCTCTGAACCATGAAACTCCATACGGGCGACACCGTCGTCATCATCAGCGGCAAGGATAAGGGCAAGACGGGCTCCGTCATGCGCGTCATTCCTGCGCGCAACCACGTGGTAGTGAGCGGCATCAATATGCGCACGCGCCACATCAAGAAGACGCATCAGGAAGCCGGGCGCATCCTCCGCTACGAGGCGAGTTTGAACGCGTCCAAAGTGATGCTGCTTGACCCCAAGACCCGCAAGCCCACCCGTATCGGCATGATGATCAAGGATGGTAAGAAGGTGCGCATTGCCAAGACGAGCGGGGAAGTGGTGCGCAAGGTTGCAGCTCCTAAGAAGGTGTCTCCCAAAAAGACAACGGAAGACAAGGCTGGCGACAAGGCGAAGACGAAGACGACGGAACAGAAGGAGAAGACGACCAAGGCAGAAAAGCCGACAGGCGGCGATCAGTCCAAACAGCCGTTCTGGAAGCGCCTGCAGTTTGGTTCCGCGGTGGATGAGGTCAATGCACCGGACGAGACTCGTTCCAAGCAGGACCATACCATCCCTTCCCAGAATATTCCCCCCAAGACCAGCGGTCGTGGCTCCTGACGCCTCTCTCCCATGAAGTACGAAACCCTCCATAATCGGCTCCGCGGCCCCATTGCCGACACTCTCAAGAAGGAACTCGGTGTGACCAATGTCCATGCCCTTCCGCGCATCACGAAAGTGATCGTGAACGTGGGGATCAACAAGACTAAAATGGACAGCAAGGAGCTCCACGAGTACATCGCCCAGACGCTTGCCCAGATCACGGGGCAAAAGCCCGTGTTCCGGAAGACGCGCAAGGCTATCTCCAACTTTAAGACCCGTGTAGGTCTTACCGTGGGCGCCATGGTCACGTTGCGTGGCAAGAAGATGGAGGAGTTCCTCGATCGGCTCCTGAGTTACGTCCTCCCGCGCATTCGCGATTTCCGTGGTCTCTCCGCCAAGCTTGATGGACATGGCAACTACGCAATCGGCCTCAAGGACCATACGATTTTCCCGGAGGTGGCGTCGATAGAGGCAAGCAGGATTTTCGGCATGCAGATCCAGCTCTCCACTAACGCCAAGAACGACAAGGAGGGCATGGCGCTCTTCAAGGCGCTCGGTGTGCCGTTCCAGCGTGACCAGAAAAAGAAGGACACAGTTGAATCTTCCGCTCCTACAAGCGATACTTCCCCCTCCGCCTGATTTCTCCCTGATTATGGCCCGCCTCTCGATTGTCCTCAGTCAGCAGCGCAAACTCCACGCCTACTTGGAGGCAAAGCGCGCGGGCAAAAAGCCCAGCTTTCCCACGCGTGCCTACAACCGCTGCCAGCTCTGCGGCCGCCGTCACGGGTACATGCGTTTCTTCGGCATCTGCCGCATTTGCTTCCGGGAGCTCGCCACCAACGGCGACATTCCCGGTGTCACCAAGTCTTCCTGGTAATCCCCATGCCCATCCTTTCTGATCCCATCGGCGATCTCATCACCCGCATGCGCAACGCACAGAAAGCGCGCCATGCTTCCACGCACGCGCCGTGGTCGCGCATTAACGAAAATCTTCTCAAGCTTCTCAAAGACGAGGGATGGATTGCAGATGTGCGCGTGATCGGCGAAGCTCCCAAGCAGGAGGTAGAAGTAGTCTTTGCCGCTGATAAGCCCGCGCTCGAACTCAAGCGGATCAGCAAGCCCGGCCAGCGCCGGTATGCGGGTTCCCAGGAGCTCAAGCCCATTCTCCAGGGGTATGGCATTGCCGTCATAACCACCAGCCAGGGGCTGCTCACCGATAAAGAGGCGCGCAAGCGCAAGGTCGGTGGGGAAATACTCTGTACCGTTTCTTAACCATGTCCCGTATTGGAATCAAACCAGTGGCTCTTCCCTCCGGCGTCTCCGTGGAGATCAAAGCTGGTGCTGTGGTGGTGAAAGGCCCGAAGGGCGAACTCACCTACAGTCTCCTGCCGGAAGTCGCCGTTACGGTGGAAGGCAGTAACGTTTCCGTGGCACGCAAGAGCGATGAGAAGATTGCCCGCGAGCGGCATGGCCTGACGCGCGTGCTCATTCGCAACATGGCCCAGGGCGTGAGCCAGGGATTTGAGAAGAAGCTGGAGATCATCGGTGTGGGATACAAGGCGCAGATCAAGGGCAAGGCACTCCTCCTCAATCTTGGCCACTCGCATCCCATCAATTTTGCGCTTCCGCAGGGGATTGAAGTGACGCAGGACGAGAAGAACAAGAATCTCCTTACGATCAAGGGTATCGACAAGCAGCTCGTGGGCCAGGTAGCCGCCCAGCTGCGCGGACTCCGCGCGCCCGAGCCATACAAGGGTAAGGGCATCCGCTACTTTGGCGAGAATGTCCGTCGCAAGCCGGGCAAGGCCGCTGCTGCCAAAGCAGGCGCTGCATAATCGGCCGTGATTACTATGATTATCCACTCTGAAGTATGTCCCAATTAAAGTCACAACTCCGGCTCGCGAAACGCCGCCGCATCCGCGCCCGCCTCTCGGGCACGGCAGCACGGCCGCGCCTTTCCGTCTTTCGCTCTCTCACGCGCCTCTCTGTACAGCTGATTGATGATGCGGCAGGCAAAACAATCGTCGCGGCTGATACGAGGGAAGCCAAGGCCAAGCTGAGTGTGGACGGTGCAAAGAAGCTTGGCATGCTCCTTGCCAAGAAAGCTTCCGAAAAGGGTATTACCGTCGCTGTCTTCGATCGCGGCGGCTATAAATATCACGGTCGTATCAAGGCGTTAGCTGAAGCTGCCCGCGAGGGTGGTTTGAAGTTCTGATTTTATTCCTCATCCCTAGTCCCCAATCTCCAGCATGGCCAAATCCTCCCGTCCTGACCGCAAGCGTGGCGACCACCGAAGGCAGCGTGAACCGAGCGAATTTGCTGAGGCGACGCTGAGCATCGATCGCGTGACGCGCGTGGTCAAAGGCGGGCGCCGCATGCGCTTCCGCGCGATCGTGGTAATCGGCAACCGCAAGGGCAAAGTCGGTTTGGGAACGGGAAAGGCAACGGAAGTGCAGGCGTCAGTCAAAAAGGCAACGGCAGCTGCCAAGCGCAATATGCTCCGTGTGCCGCTTATCGAGGGCACCATTCCGCACGCCGTAGAAGTGAAGCACAAGGCCGCCAGGCTCCGCATTATGCCGGCCAGGCCCGGCACGGGCGTGATTGCCGGAGGTGCATTGCGTGTCATTTTGGACCACGCCGGCGTGAAGAACGTGCTTTCCAAGCGCTTCGGCTCCCGCAACAAGCTCGTCAATGCGCAGGCCACGATGATCGCTTTGCAGAAGCTCCGTGCCATCAATGTTCCTGTGGTAGAAGAGGCTCCCTCTCCCGCAGCAGCCGCTGCAGCCGCGGTGAAGCCCGCCGATGACGTGATGAGGGGCAGCCCCAAAGGTGTTTCCATGGGGGATAAACCGGGTGAAGATGCCATCGATGTGAAGACCGTCTCCCGCAAGGAAACGGAGCAGAAGAACCGCGATGCGAAGAGGAATCAGATGGAGAGATGAAGGGGGAATGACCAATTATTCAAAATCTCAATGATCAAAACGGTCATGAGGACGAAGCGTTTTTGGTCATTGCTAATTGGTCATTGGTCATTATGTACTTTTCCAATCGCCATCCCCCCAAACGTTTCCACCCAGTAGGAACCGGTGTAGCCGATGCCCACGTCGCGGTAATCGGGGCTGAGGAGGTGTTTGCGGTGCTCGGGGGAGAGGAGCCATTTTTGAATGATGACGTCGGGTGATACGTTGCCCCAGGCGATGTTCTCACCGTAGAAGAATTGCCAGGCACAGTTGCAGGACGGTTCCCGATACCCTGCGCTGCGGATGCGCTGAAGGGGGTCAATGCCTTCCGGGCTCGTATGATTGAGGTACCGTCGTCTTCGCATGTCATCTGCCTGAGCCTGTGCCGCCGCTTCCAGTCGGGGGTCCCGTTGGAGCGAGGCGAGCCCCTTCTTTTTGCGTTCCAGGTTGGTGAGGCGCAGGAGCCGCTCCTTGGTCACCGCCGCAGGAACCACCTTGTTTTTCTCGGTTGCTTTCTTGGAGGGCTGGGAGGAACTGGAGCTGCCGGTCATCTGTTCTTGCCGTTCTAGAAGCCGCTTAGCTCGTGTAATGCTGAGGTGCGGGATGGGGGCGATGGATGAAGAAGAGCTTGTGGAAGAACTCTGCAGCTTTAGGGATCCGGATACCGAAGACGGCAGTGTCGTTTCGGTTCCCGTCCACATTGACGGCTCCGCCTGTACAAGGCCGGCCGTTTGTATCATGAGGACCGGCAAGAGTATCAATGCCAATGGGAGGAGAACTGCATACGTCGAATGTCTCACGGAAATAAAGTGTAGCAGCGATCTCTTCTGGAAAAACCCCATTCGCCTTCAGCCGAAGGTTGGAAATGGGGTTTGCTTGTGATGGAATGGTCATGTTGATTGTTGGTTGTAATCTTTTCAGCCGCCAAAGTCCTGCACCCAAATATTGCCGACGATGCCGATACCGATTTCCCGGAAGCTGGGACGGAGGATGTTCTCGCGGTGCCCCGGAGAATTCATCCAATCATTCATCACCTGTTCGGGTGATGTCTGACCGCGGGCGATGTTTTCGCCGTAGGTGGAGCCGCGGTAACCGGCTGCTTGGATGCGGTTCGTGGGGGAAAGGCCGTCCGGGTTCACATGGTCGAAGAAGTTGCGCTTTTGCATGTCTTCGGCGTGGCCCTGGGCTGCGGAGGCCAACTGGTTATTCCAGGTGAGCGGAGGCAAATTTGCTTTTGTGCGTGCCTGGTTGACCAGGTCGAGCACCTGCTGCGCTGCCTGACTTACATTGATCGGAGTGGACGGAGCGGAAGGGGCGGATGAAGCGGGTTGGGAGGGGGCGGTGGGGGCCTGCCCGTATTGCGTCCAATCCGCGGGGATCTGCGGCGTGGACAGACGAGATTGACTGCTCTGAAGCCTCTGCAGCACGGATGCGGGGATGCGGGAGCGCATGCTCTGGGACCCGAAGTTCTGCAGGTACGGGGAAACGCTGCGCTGGTTCGGGGAAGGCGTGCTCGATTGCTGTTGCACGGGCGTGCGGTTGGCGTAGGGGCACGTTCCGGCGGCGGAAGCCGGCGTCAGTGTAGCTACGAGCAGCGGGAGGGCGAAGGCAAGGGCGATGTATTTCTTCATAGACATACAGGGGGTAGATGACAAAGTGCGTCTTGGGATTCAACGTCATTCAATGCACTGCGATGCACGGTTCTCGGTTGGTCGACCGATGATGCCAGAGAGCAATGAGCGCATCCGCGGGGCGCCGGTGTTGAGAGCCTCCGGAGTTCCTCAGCCACATAGCTCGGACACGGTGAGCATGGCGGGGGGCGCTCAGGAGGGACGGGCAGGGGTGCCCGCGGGCACGCCGCGTCAATCGAGAGCGAACGCGGCAAGTCATAACGAAGGCCGACGATGGTGAGCGTCATGACTGATCTACCGGTAGGGAGCGACTTTTCTTCCGGGGGTCATTCCCGTCAACGGATATTCACGAGTATTTCCGGAAAATGTGTGATGGGACGCCAGATGAACATCGTATGGAAGTTACGAGATTCTGATGGTGTGGTCTAATGTTATTGTTAGGATGATGGGCTGGTGATTTGCGTTTAATGCACATCTTTGTAGAAGATTTCCGTTTACCCAGGGCTATTCGCTGTCTCTATCTTCTTTCTGCGCTTCATACAAAGGCGCAACCAAAGCATCGCGGATTCTAGAGAGCCATGTGATTTCTTCTGAGGAGAGCACGCGGGAGAAGCGCTAAGGAACTCCTAAGGAGATGGGGCATTGATGATCAGTCGTTCCAGTTTATCTATGGTTTCATCGAGGTCATCGTTGATGAAGACGGCATCGAAGAGCGCGGGCCGCTCACGACACAGGCGGATATCATCCTTGGCATTCTGTAGCCGCTCCTGCATGCTTGCTTCGCTGTCCCGCCCCCGCATGCACAGACGGCGATGTAGTTCATCCAGCATGGCATCCTCAGTCTCGCCGGGAGGGAGAAGTCCTACGGAGACGATTGACTGCCGTCCGAACATTTCGGCGAGCCCTTCCAGAAGCCGTAAATCGGTGATGGCGATTGGGAGTTTTCCCTTGTTCCATACTGCTTCAAAGTCCCGGTGCCGGTATCCGTAGAAGCGCTCTTCACTTTGGGAGGGAATGCGCGTGCAGGCGGCAAGATTGCCCGCCCGTTGTAAACACAGGAACGCCTCGGCGCCGAGGTAGTGGTATTCGCCGTCATCCCCCCGACGGGGGCCGCGTGTAGTGAGAATAGGCATGTGCTCCCGGTTATCACGGGAACGGACCAGGAGGCGTGAGATTGTCGTTTTGCCCACGCCCGATGGGCCGGTGAAGGCGAGAATCCGGCTGGTGTTCGACGGTCCATTTTTCAAGCCGGGAGAGGATATTGCTGCTTCCGGGCGCCGTCTATGGAGGTGCTTTTGCCTCTCTAGGACGCCCCTTTTCAATTTGACCGAATACGGTTCCCCCCCTACAATCGCAGCCCATGTTGCATGAATTGAAGCCAGCACCGGGTTCGACGCACCGCCGCAAGCGCGTGGCGCGCGGTAACAGTGCCGGAGGCGGCACCACGGGCGGGCGCGGCACCAAAGGCCAGCAGTCCCGCGTGGGCAAGGGCCGCAAGTTCGGCTTTGAAGGAGGCCAGACGCCGCTCCTACGCCGCCAACCCAAAATGGGCGGCTTTAAGCGGCTGCGCAAAATCCAATACGAAATCATCAATTTAGACGTGCTGGAGGCGAAGCTTCCGGCAGGGGAGTACGACGTGGCGAAATTAAAGGAGGTGCGCGTTGTCCGCTCGAACCGTCCCGTCAAACTCCTGCAGGGCGACGCTCTTACCAAGGCTTTCACCCTCGCCGTGCACGCGGCATCCAAAGGCGCCAAGGCGGCGGTGGAAAAGGCCGGAGGAAAGGTGCAAATCGTCAAAGTCGCCTGAAGTTCAACCTTCTCGCGGGGGTCTTTGTCGGTTATGCTTTCCTTACAGCCGTCAGCTTTGACCGATGCCGCTGGCTGCTTTTCCCCGCTTCCAACCATCCTGTCCCATGTTCAAATACCTCCAGCAGATCTGGCACTCCGAAGATCTCCGCAAGCGCATCACGTTTACGCTCGCGCTGCTCTTTGTCTATCGCCTCGTGGGGCACATCGCGGTACCGGGCGCGGATCCCACCGCGCTCAAGCAGTTTCTCGGCACGCGCGGCACGTCGGGGGCGCTGGGGATTTTTTCCGCCCTTACCGGAGGCAATATCGACAACTTCTCCATCGTAATGCTCGGGCTCTCGCCCTACATCAATGCATCCATCATCGTGCAGCTTGCTGCCGTCATTTTCCCCAAGCTGGAGGCGCTCAGTAAGGAGGGCGTGCAGGGACAGCAGGAGCTCAACCGCTACACGCGCTGGCTCACGCTGCCGCTTGCCTTCCTCCAGAGCTACGGCTTTCTCATCCTCCTCGGGCGCAATACGGGCGGTCTCAAACTGGTGGACATCAGTTTCCCCGGCGTCCTCGCTCCCATGCTCTTCATCACAGTGGGTTCACTGTTCCTTATGTGGCTCGGTGAGTTGATTACGGAGAAGGGGTTGGGGAACGGCTCCTCACTCATCATTTTCACGGGCATTGTGACAGAAATTCCCGCGCGCGTGAGCGCCATTCTCCTGGCGGGCGACACCAAATTGAGCGCCTTTGCCTTCTTCGGGCTTGTCTCGGTAGCCATGCTCATCGCAGTGGTCCTCTTTACGGATGCACACCGTCTCATCCCCATCACCTATGCCAACCAGGGCGCAGGCCGCGGCGTGCAGGGTAGCATTCCCATCCGCCTCAACCAGGCGGGCATGATCCCCATTATCTTTGCCATCTCGCTCGTCACGTTCCCGGCGGTAGCCGCGCAGTTCATGCAGACGGCACCGCGCCTGCAAGGCATCGTGACGTTCATTGCCACGTACCTCAGCTCCGAGCATCCGAGCTATATGTACATTACCGCGTATTTCCTCCTCGTCATCGCCTTCACGTATTTTTACGTGTCCGTCACCTTCAAGCCTACCGACCTCGCGGAGAACATTCAGAAGCGCGGCGGCTTTATCCCCGGCGTGCGGCCCGGGCAGCAGACGGCCAAGCTCCTCGAGCGCACGAGTAGCCGTCTCAACCTGTGGGGCGGCATCTTCCTCGGCATCGTCGCCATTATCCCGCTGCTCTTCACCAGGTACACAACGCTCTCCTCGTCGGATCTCATCATCTCCGGTTCCGGATTGATCATCATCGTTGGCGTGGTGATGGAACTGATCCGGCAGATCAACGCGCAGATGTTGGCGCATGATTATGAGAAGCTTGTCTAAGACATGATGAGAAGGATTAATGGATTACCATGATTTTGATAATGGATAATCATGGTTATCCTGTCATTAAGTGAATCAGGGAGAGAAGGAGCGGGTGCAAGAGATCACCTCTTGATTCTTGATTCATGATTCTTCATTCTGCAGCCATGGATCTCCTTCTCTTCGGTATTCAAGGATCAGGTAAGGGCACGCAGGCGAAGAAGCTCGCGGCCGAGTTTAACTACGACATCTTTGAGGCGGGGGGTGAGCTGCGGAAGATCGCAGCTTCCGGATCTGAGTTGGGTCAGACGGTGAAGTCCTATATCGACGACGGCAAGCTTGTTCCGCATCCGATCATCATGCAGGTGGTTAAAGAGGCGATAACCAAGCGGCCCAAGGACCAGAAGATTTTGTTCGACGGCATTCCGCGCGATGAGAACCAAAAGAAGGACTTTGATGCGATTATGCAGGAAGTGGGACGCGACTTTCGTGCCATTCATCTGCTTCTCGATCCGGAGGAAGGTGTTGAGCGCATTCTCGGCCGCGCGAAAATCGAAGGCCGCGCCGATGACGCCAATGAAGAGATCATCCGCCGCCGCATGAGCACGTTCGTGGAAAAGACGATGCCGGTGATCGAGGCGTATAAGGGGCAGGGGAAGGTTGTGGAAGTGGATGGCAGGAAGTCGGTTGAGGCGGTCTATGCTGCGCTGAAGCAAGCTGTGGAAGGGGCATAAGAAGCACCAAGAACCAAATCCCAAGTACCAATCCCTCTCCAGAGCTTTGGTGCCTGGAAATTGGGATTTGGTGCTTTCTCAGTGGGGTTTGGTGCTTTCTGCGGTGCGCGTACAATATATCTATGTCAAAGTTCCAGATATTAACGGCGAAGGAGATCGCCGCAGCGCGCGAGAGCGGGAAGATTTTGCGCGGCGCATTGGATCTGGTGGCCGGGGCGGCGCGCGAGGGCGTTACCACGCGGGAGCTGGACCGTCTTGCCGAGGAATACATCCGCTCTCATGGCGGCGAGCCGGTATTTAAAGGGTACCACGGGTATCCGGCTTCGCTGTGCATCTCCATCAATGACGAGTGCGTGCATGGCATACCGGGGGAACGTACCCTTCAATCTGGCGACGTTGTCGGGCTGGACTGCGGTGTGAAGTACAAGGGCATCTGCACCGACGCATGTGTCACCGTGGCGGTAGGCGAGGTGACCGAGGAGGAGAAGCGGCTGATTGAGGTCACGGAACGCGCACTCAAAGAGGCTGTTCGTCAGGTGCGGCCTTCTGCAAGGGTGGGGGACTTGTCCGCCAAGATCCAGGAAACGGTGGAAGGCGCGGGGTTCCACTGTATCCGCGCCCTCACGGGGCACGGCCTTGGGTCAAATCTCCATCAACATCCCGATATCCATAATCTGGGCGATGCCGGCACCGGCCCGGAGATTCCTGCATACACGCTCCTTGCCATCGAGCCCATCACAAGCATCGGCACCGGCAGTATCCGCGAAGGGGATGACGGCTGGACCATTCATACGGCGGATGGCTCCACATCGGCGCACTTTGAGCATACGGTTTTGGTGGTTCCGGAGGGTGTGGAAGTTATCGCGTAGGGGTAGGAAACCGAGGAATCCGAGGAAACCCGGGAAATCGAAGGGTAGTCGCAGATGAGGTTTTGACGATCGTGAGGATCCTTCCCTCAGATTCTTCGGTTTCCTTGGTTTCTTCCGTTTCTTTCCTCTATAATTCCTTAATGGAACGCAAAAGTATGATAAAACAACAATATGGAAACAATGCAACACAATTTTCCATCCCTGAAGGTTAATAGCCGGGAATACGCTTGCTGACGCAAAAATCTCTCTGTAGGATCATCCGGCTCTTGACCCTCTTATTTCTCTGTGTCCAAGGATGTCATTGAATTACTCGGCGTTGTGGAAGAAGCATATCCCAATGCCACATTCAAAGTCCGTGTGACCAGTGAACAGGCGAAAGACCACATTTTGCTCTGTCATCTGGCAGGGCGCATGCGGGTCCACCGCGTGCGTATTCTCCCCGGTGACAAAGTGAAGATTGAGATGACCCCGTACGACTTGCAGAAAGGCCGCATTGTCTACCGGTTCCTCCCAACGCATCCCGGCCAGCAGTCCCCGCAGGGAACGCCGGCAACGGTCACTCCTCCTTCCCATCAGCATTAATTCATTTCCTTTCGCATCCAGGAATGGATGCTACCGCACTCGATGAAAGTCCGTCCCTCCGTCAAACCGCGCTGCAAAGACTGTCACCTCGTCCTCCGCCGCAACGGCAAGGGCAAGGTGGTGCGCCGCATCGTGTGTAAAAACCCGCGCCATAAGCAACGGCAGGGCTAAACCTTTTTCCTCGCTCTTATGCTTCGTATTTCCGGAGTCGTCCTTCCTGGCAAGAAACGAATCGAAATCGCTCTCACGTCCATTAAGGGCATCGGGCGCTCGCTCTCGCGCACCATTTTGGGCGAGCTGAACATCGACTTAAACGCGCATTCTGACAATCTCTCAGAGACAGATGCGGCACGCATCCGCGCGCGTGTGGAGAAGGAGCTCACGGAAGGCGAACTGATGCGCAAGGTTTCCATGGACATCAAACGGTTGCAGGACATCGGGACGTGGCGCGGCTACCGTCATCGTCGCAAGCTCCCGGTGAGAGGGCAAACTTCGCGCAGGAACGCGCGCACCAAGCGCGGCAAGAAGAAGACGGGTCTCTCCGGCCGCACGGTCCTTACCAAGACGTAAACCTTTTTCCTTTTCATGATTCCCATGGCAGACGAGCAGAAGAAATCATCGGCAGCGGACATCCTCGCCAAGATCGACGCGGCGACCGGCGGCGCTTCAGATGCTCCTGCATCAGCAGAAAGTTCGGGCGATAAGCCGACCAAGCGCAAGAAGAGTAAGCGGCACGTGCCGCGCGCCCGCGCATGCATCCACGCTTCCGAGAATAACACCATCGTTACGTTTACGGACCCCGACGGCAATGTTCTCGGTTGGAGCTCGGCAGGGGCGTCCGGTTTTAAAGGCACACGCAAGTCCACGCCCTACGCCGCCAAGGTGGCAGCCGAAACGGCTTCCGCGAAGGTTAAGCCTCTCGGCGTTGAAGCTGTGGATGTGGAAGTCAAAGGCCTCGGGCCCGGTCGTGAGCAGGCTATCCGCGGGTTACAGGCAGCGGGGTTCAACCTGGAGTCCATTATCGATCTTACGCCCATTCCCCATGGAGGCTGCCGCCCCGCAGGACGGCGCCGTGTTTAATTATTGACCGTACCCGCGAAGGGTGCGGCTCCTCTCACTCTGAACTATGCGTTATACCGGTCCCAAAGCAAAGCGCGCCCGACGGCATGGCATGAACCTCTACGGCTCGGATAAGTATGACAAAATCCTGCAGCGCAAGCCGTACGGTCCCGGCAAGGGTCCGCGCGACAAGCAGCACGGACGTCCGTCGGAGTTCGGGCAGCAGCTCAGGGAGAAGCAGAAGGCGCGTGACATCTATGGGCTCTCCGAGAAACAGTTCCACCGCTACTACCTTGTGGCCACCAAGGTGTCCGGCCAGACGGGTGACGCTCTCAAGCGGCTTCTGGAGCGCCGGCTCGACAACGTGATCTTCCGCGCAGGGTTCGCCCGTACGCGCATGCAGGCGCGTCAGTTTGTCTCCCATGGGCTCTTTATGGTGGATGGACAGCGCGTCACAGTTCCCTCCTTCCAGGTGGAGATTGGCGAGGTGATCACCGCACGCCCGCAGAGCAAGATGTCACCCGTGTTCGCGCCCATTCTTGCGGCACACGAAAAGTACATGCCGCCTAACTGGCTTAAGGTGGATGCAGCGGGGATGCGCATCGAAGTAGCCGGGCAGCCCGGTCCGGAGCATGCGGAACAGGCGATCGATATCCGGCAGATTATTGAGTACTACTCTCGCTAAGCCCTCACTCCCCACCACGCTTTCTCTCCTCCCCTCCCTCCCATCTCCCCTTCCTCGTTATGCACATCATTCAGGAAGAAATCGGGCTACCGACATTCTCCACCGCACCTGCCAAGAAGGGTGACGACAGCCGTGCAGTGTTTACCATTGCCCCGTTGCCGCCCGGTTACGGGATGACGCTGGGAAATGCCCTCCGGCGCGTCCTCTTGAGCAGCCTTCCCGGTGCTGCAGTAACGTCCCTCCGCATTGCGGGCGTGCAGCATGAGTACACCACTATCAAGGGCGTGCGGGAATCTGTGATGGATATCGGCCTCAACTTTAAATCCCTGCGTCTGCGCAAGCACAGCAAGGATCCGGAGGTTATCAGCCTCTCTGCTAAAGGTCCCGCCGTGGTTACAGCAAAGGACCTCAAAGTGAGTTCCGACATCGAAGTTCTCAATCCCGATCTCGTCCTCGTTTCGCTGGAGAAGGGGGCATCCTTCGATATGGACATCACTGTGGAGAAGGGCGTGGGATACTCCGCCGCTTCCGAGCGCAATAAGAAGCAGAACGAACCGGGCCTCATCTACGTAGATGCCATCTATAGTCCGGTCGTTAAAGTGCAGTTCGACATCACTCCCGCCCGTGTAGGACAGCGCACCGATCTCGAAAAGCTCACGATGGACGTGGAGACGAGCGGCTCCCTCACGGCGCAGGAATCGGTGCAATTCGCCTCGCAGCTGCTCCAGAGCTACTTCAGCTACTTCGCCTCGGACAAGAAGATGGTGGAGCCGGAATTTATCGCCGATTTCAGTCGCGCGGGAGCGCAGCAGGTGGAGGATGCGACGCATGCTCCCGTCAAGGAGAGCTACACCCCCATCGAAATCCTCAACTTCTCGCCACGCACCCTTAATGCCCTCATCAATGCGGGCGTAGGTTCCATTGAGCAGCTCACGAAGTGCACGGAAGCGACACTTTCCAACTTCCGCGGCTTTGGCGCTAAGGCGCTCGATGAGGTCAAGAAGACCCTGGCAGACCGCGGCCTCAAACTTGCGGATGAATCCCTGGACGCGTAAGCCGTCCTCCTGCACACTGTCGCCCCTTTTCCTTCATGAGACATCGTCAATCCCGCCGCCGGCTCCGTTACAAACCCGCCCATAGCAGGGCGCTCCAGCGCAATCTGGTGACATCGCTTCTCCTGTACGAATCCGTCCGCACCACCAAGAAGCGCGCGGAGGTCATCCGGCCGCTCGTGGACCGCATTATTACAACGGCCAAGACCAAGACGCCGCATGTTGCCATCCGTTCCATCAATGCTTTCGTCACGCACAAGAATGCCTGCCGTAAGACCATGGAGGTTCTCAAGCAGCGCTATGCCACCCGCACGTCGGGATTTACGCGCATGGTGCCGCTCGGAAGCCGCTTTGGGGACGGTGCTGAAGTGGTCACGTTGCAGTTGATTGACGCGCAGGGTGTGGAGAAGGCTCCCATCAAGGGGGACAAGGATGCCGGCAAGGCATCGGCTTCCAAGAAGACCAAGAAGGTTTCTACCGTTTCCGCCTGATCATGAAGACTACGACTATTCCCGTATCGGCCCCCACCTGGTTCCTTCTGGATGCCACGGATCAGATTCCGGGGCGCGTGTCCGCGGCCGTGGCACACGTGCTGCGCGGCAAGCATAAGCCCACTTTTTCTCCGCATCAGCTCTGTGGCGATCATGTGATTGTCCTTAACGTGGAAAAGCTCAAGATCCATCCCAAGAAGGCCATCAACAAGCTCTACCACTCGCACAGCGGATACCTGGGCAGCCTCAAGACCAAGACGATGGGCAAGATGATGGAAGAAACGCCAGAGGAGGTGATCCGCAAGGCCGTGTATGGCATGTTGCCCCGCAACCGCCTTCGCCTGCAGATGATGAAGCGCATCCATATCTTCCAGGGCACCGAGCACCCGTATGCTCCGCAGAAGCCCGTTCCTTTCAACGTTGAGTTATGACCACCGAGACCACCAAGAAGCGGCAGTTCTTCTGGAGCGTTGGCAAGCGCAAGACCGCCATTGCCCACGTGCGCATGTACCCCGAGGGGTCCGGCGATGTCACCATCAACGGCCGGAAGATGAAGGAGTACTTCCTCACGCCGTTCCAGATGGAGAACGCCCTTGCGCCGCTGGCACTCGTGGAAAAGAAAAACGCTTTCGATATCGACGCCGAGATCGTCGGTGGGGGAAAGTCCTCCCAGTCCGATGCGTTGCGCCACGGCATTAGCCGCGCGCTGCTTCTCGTTAACCCCGATTTCCGTCCGGATCTTAAGCGGGCGGGCTTCCTCCGTCGCGACGCGCGCATCAAGGAGCGCAAGAAGCCGGGACTCAAGAGAGCCCGCAGGGCGCCGCAGTGGCAGAAGCGTTAATGTGAGTGTTGTGAATGTTACTTGGTTACTCGGTTATTTGGTAAGTCCGCTCCGGACATTTCCATACTGCAATTTTATGTGACCCAATATCCAAGCGTTCAATTTTGGCTTAGGTAAAAGAAACTTGACATACTAATAATTCTATGTATGATATTCATCAACTATGACGTCCCTCTCTCCCACCTTCCACGGTTTTCATTCGTCCTTTGCCGTAACGACACTGGCGATGATTCTTCTGACCCTCTCCGTTCCGCTGTCCGCGGAAGCTGCGGCAGGTGGCGGGGGTGGCAGAGGGGGGAGGACAAGCGTGTCCGTTTCAGCGTCTGTTTCCACGGCAGGGTCGTGTGGCGGTGCGGAAAAGGGAGGTCACAGGGGTCGCAATACGCGGCAAATCTCGATACTGGCGGAAAAGCTCTACAAGAGTTATGCCGAAGAGGGTACCAGCGATAGGCAGTACCTTTGCGCGGTCAAGGGTATCGCGGGGAGCACCAGCGACGAGGACGTCATCCAGTGGCTTGCCTCCTACCTCTCCAGGCTCATAGGGAAGGACGAGGCGGACATTGCAGATGTGCTGAATGGCAAGACATCCTGTAACGGTGCGTCATCAAAGGTCGTTCTGCGGTTGCGTTGATCTTCAACGAGCCCATCCGGTTACGCCATGCACCGCAGACAAAAAAGAGGGTATAGGAACGCGATGAATCCCATTCATACTCCGATCGTCAATTTTACATAATACAGCGTCTTGCCCTCATCCGTGTCCAGGATGAACGTGGCGTCGAGGCAGGAGAGTTGCATGATGGTTTGGCACATTTTGAGAAGCATGGCGGGCGGGATCGTAACCCCGGCTTCCAGACATGTGGCGCAGAGGCCCGCAGCATCCCGGGAGCGGAGGTAAGGATCGCCCTTTTCCAGGATCACGTTGCGGAGGGATTCCTGCACCATCACCACGTAACGTTCCACGAAGGGTTCCAAATCTTCCACGGGAATTGCATGTACTTCCGGGAGGGCCTGAACGATATCCAGGTCGCTTCGGATGGCGTGCGCGATGCAGGCTTCAATGGACATGTGTTTGTGTGTTGTTAAATCCGAATATGATACCAAAAATCCGAATTTTATGAAAGGGTTTAGCCCTAGAGAAAGCGGAGAAGTCTTGCTATTGATCTGAACTGTTGCGGACTGGTTCTTTAGTACCGACAGTATCGTCCGATATTCAATGAGTGCCCTATGCGGAGCCACTTTCTTGGTTCTCCCGGAACAGGGATTCCTATGATGGAAATGGACATCAGAAACATCCCGGTCAACGAAAGAGAGCCCCTTGCGAGGCTCTCTTGAAAGGCATGGAAAAGTTCAGCTTACTTTCCTTTGTTCTGGCGGGCGTTCTTGCGCTGGAGAACCCGCTCGAGGAGTGCCTTAACGCGGACGTCGCGGCGCGCTTTGGCATTGGCCTTGAGCTGCTCGGAGCGCTGTTTCGGCGTGAGCTTCTCTCCCGGCACGAGGCGCGTGGGCTGTAGCGGATTTGGGGAAACGGTCGTGGGGACCACGTTGGTCGTGGAAGTTCTCCTGCCTCCCCCTCCGCCACCTCCGCCACCACCACTACTACTTCCCGTTGTTGATGTCGAGGTTGAGCTACTGGGCACGCGGAAGAGCGCAGTTGTTGTAGAGGCAAGGCCATCCTGGGAATCCGTGTAGGTAGCGGTGAGGTCCTTAACCGTAGTGCTCTCGACGGTGCCGTTCGAAGCGGTGGCGGATACGGCTGATGTTTCGATATAACCCTGGAAGACGCCGGAGGTATTGCTGGTCTCGGAGAGGCCGAGCGTTTCCGAGTCTCCGTCGGTGAGGGTGATGGTAACGGAGAGGCTGTCAGCGGTCGTTCCGCTTACGTTCGCATCTTCATCAGTGATGCTGAAGTAGATGGGGGTACCGGCAGAGGGCGTGGGGCCGGCAGCCGTATATAGGGAATTCATAATCGCGAGCGCGGAGGCGGGCTGGTGGTAGAGCTTGCCCGTTCCCTGCTGGGTGAGCGTACCGTAGTTGTGGAACGTGATGGTGGTACCCGTGAGGATGAGCGTGGTGGGGATAATCAGCGTCGCGCCCGTATTAATCTGCAGGGTGGTGGAAACCGTGGCATGGTCACCCAGCGTAGCGCTTGTGGAAGAACCGACGTAGAGGGTGGGAATGGACTGGCCGTCGATGTCGAAGGTCTGTGTCGTTCCATTCAATGTGAGGGTGCCTGTTTTGGTGATCGTCGCTGCGTCGTTGACCGTCAGGTCTCCTCCAATTGTCATATCGGTATTGGAGGCGAGAGTGGCTTGTGCGGCGTTTGCCAGGGTCACACTACCCTCAATCACCGATGTTTCGGTGTTGGTAGTAAGGTCCAGGTTGCCGAGCGTAATGATGAGGCTGCCGGAGAGGTTCAACTGGCTGTCGGCCAGAACCACTACGTTATCTGTTGTGGAAACGGATTTATTGATCGTGAGGCTGTAGATGGACTGACCGTCCAGATCCAGGTTCTGGTTGGCGCCGCCATTGAGGGTGAGGACCCCCGCCGTGACGGCGAGTATGGCATCGTCTCCCACAAGGAAGCTGCCGCTGACGGTGAGGTTCTGATCCGTGGTGAGCGTCGACTGGGCATTGCTGGCCAGAACGACCCCGCTCTCCGTCACCATGGCGACATTGTTCGTATTAAGGTCCAGATTTCCCTGTGTAACAAGGAGGGCGCCGGAGAGGTTGAGGCCGCCGGCGGCCGTGACGGCAATATCATCACTCGTCCCGCCTCCGGTGTTGTTGAGAGTGAGGCCTCTAAGCGACAGACGAACCGTATTACCAAAGGTCACAGCCTGGTCCGTTTTGCCGGTAAAGAGGAGGGTGCCGGTAGAGAGGAAGGTGGAGGCAAGATTGGTAATACTCACTGTAGCCCCCGAAAGGTTGATGTTCCTGGCGCTGCGGAGCATTCCACCAGTTTGCGTATAGGCGCCGCCTACTGAGAGCGTGCCGGTACCTGTAACGATTTTGCCGCTCCCAAACCGCAGTGCGCCGCGGACAAAGAGCGAACCCGTGCTGTACACGATGGAGCCCGTCCATACATTGCTCAGCGTAAGAGCCCCGACCGTAACATTGCTCCGAATCCTCACGGTGGTGCCGGAGGAAAGCAGGACGGCAGTATCGCTTGCGCCGGGAACGACGTTGGCACCGCTATGGCCCTTGGGGAGAGTGGACCAGCAGCTGGGATTCTCCCAGTTGATATTGGAGCCGCTGCCTGCCCAGTAGTACGTGGCGGCATGGGCACGAGAGAAGAAGAGGAGGGAGCCGGCGAGCAGGGCCACTGCCAAAAGCAGTGTACGCACGTGCGCACGCAGTCCCCCAAAGAGAGTGAACTCCATACGAGGGGTGGGGTTATAGATGGCGCTCATTATGCAAAATACTTACTTCGATCCGCAATCAAACGTCCTTTCGTATACGTACAACCTGTGCTGTAGTGCTTTTAAGCACTGTTAATTGACTGCCATGATGTTCAGCGTCTTTTCCGATAAGGGCGCAACAATGACAGTGCGCCCTTTCCAGTCTTTACCGATCAGATAACCGGTTACATCCCCTTCGGCGAGGGGATCGTTAGGGATATCCGCAAGGTACCTGGGAGCGAGAAAAGATAGGTCCAGTCCATCGGCACATCCGGGGGCAGTGCTCTGGCAGATAGGGCTGTAGGTGGCGGGGAGGGTGATGGGAAGTTTGCCATTCTCAATGAGGTACTGACTGACGGCGTTCACGATGGCCAAGACATCGCTCTGGCGTTTGGTATCGTGTGCACGGCTGAGGTGTTCCCGTGGGTTGATGGCGTTGACGACAACGAACGACAGGAGGCCCACGATGCCGATGACTAGGAGAACTTCCACAAGAGTGAAGCCCTCTCGTCGGGAGATGCGAAGATCAAGAGCAGAAACCATACGGAGAAGTACGGCGGAAGAACAGGAGAACTTTCGTTCGAATGTCGCGCAAAGTCAACCGCCGGGTGTTGCCGTTTTGGGAAGAATGTGAGAGCGCAGATTACTCACGCCTCAGTGGAGGGTGTGGGGAAATCGCGGTTGTCGTGACGCGTGAGGGCAGTCCTGTTTCCGTCGTGGTAAAGACCGCCAGGCGCTCTTCATAGCTTTTCTGGCTCCTATTCCTCTTTCAGAAAAGTCCCCCGCATTCCGTGGGAGGACTCCTGACCGTTGCAGTAGCGGTTATTGGATGATGATCTGGCCCGTCATGTCGCGGTGGCCCGGTCCGCACGGGATGCCGCAGCGGAAATCGTAGACGCCCGCAGTGCCCGTAGGAACCGGAATATCCACAGTCTGTCCTTCTGGAACAATGGTGTCGATGCCGAGTGCCGTGCTCTGGAAGCTATGTTCTCCTGCGATATTTGTGAGGCGGATGATGACGTTCTCGCCTTTCTTGAAGGTGACGACGTTGGGTGCGAACTGGAAATTGCTGACATCCATGGTGAGCACGCGGGGCTGCGTTTGCGCGGGAGTGCTGGAGAGGGGACGAGATGTTGAAGCAGTGGCGTTGGATGTTGGATTGGTGGAGGCTGTTCCTGTCTCGCGGGACGACGAGATTTGCTGGGCTGCGGATGATGAAGAGGCGGGGTCGTAGGCGGAAGGCGGCGCGGTGCTCGTGTCGCTGCATGCCGCGAGGAGGAGAAGACCCGCAACGGAGGCGGGGAGAAGAAGATACGTTGTCTTTCTCATGTGTGATGATGGAGGAGGAGATAGAAAGCAGTCGTTTGGGTGCAGAATAGAATAAGGAGGTTACGGTGATATTAAGGAATCCGAGGAAACCGAAGAATACGAAGAAACCGATGATAGGGCAATACGATTGGTGATTCTCTCAGTTATCCCCCTCGGATTCATCGGCTTCCTCGGTTTCTTCGGTTTCATTTTTCGTTTCACTCATTCGTACCTCAACGCTTCAATCGGCCGGAGCCGCGCCGCCTTGTAAGCCGGCAGCATCCCGAAGAAGATGCCAACGCCGATGGAGAAGCTGGTGGCGAGGAGTACCGAGGAAAGGGCGATGGTGGCGTCGAGGCCTGCAGATGATTTGACGATCCAGGAACCGATCATGCTCAAGAAGATCCCCACACCGCCGCCCATCACACTGAGCACCGTGGATTCTACGAGGAACTGCAGCATGATGTCCCGCCGCCGCGCGCCGATGGCTTTGCGCACGCCGATTTCGCGCGTCCGTTCCGTGACGGACACGAGCATGATGTTCATCACCCCGATACCGCCCACCAGGAGCGAGATGGCTGCGATGCCTCCAAGGAGGAGGGTAAAGATGCCCGTGACCTGGTCGAGCGTCTGCACGGCATCAGCTTGGTTGAGTACGGTAAAGTCCTGCTTGGAGACGTCCGTTATACCGTGCGCGTTGAGGAGTGCCGCGGTGATGATCTGCTGCGCCTCGTCCATTTTGGCCTGATCTTTCACGGAGATGTTGATGGAAGTGACGGTATTGGATCCAGCAATGCGCTGCTGCATTGTGGTGAGTGGGATGACCACCATATCATCCTGGTTGGCGAATCCGGATCCGCCTTTAGACTTCATGACACCGATGACCGTAAAGATCGTGTTCCCCACGCGGATGTCCTTGCCAATGGGATTCGGATCATCCGGGAAGAGCGTGGTGAGCGTCTGGGGTCCCAGCACCGCTACTTTGTCCACGTTCGCCACGTTCTGTTCCGTGATAAAGCTGCCGTATGCGACGGGCGCGTTGCGCACTGTCAGGTAATCCGGCACCGTTCCTACCACGCTCGTATTGGTGTTCTGGTTCCCTGCAATCACCTGTGAACGGCCGCGCAGTTCCGGCTCGATGCCACTGAGGCCGGTGACAAACTGTCTGATGATATCCACATCCGATTGCCGTAGGGAATTACTGGAAGTCCCTCCGCCGCCCCCGCCGAAGCGCACGTTGGTCTGGTTGGGGCTCCCTGGCGAAACGGTGAGGAGGTTGGTGCCCAGATTCTGGATCTGCGCGGTTACGCTGCGTTGTGCCCCCTGCCCAATGGCAACGAGGAGCACCACGGATGCGACGCCGATGATGATGCCGAGCATGGTGAGCGCGGATCGCATCTTATTGGAGCCGATGGCGCCGAGGGCGTTTCTGATGTTTTCGAGGAAGTTCATCGTAGAATCAAGAAGTAAGGATCAAGAATCAGGAGCAGATGACCGCAGAAAATCATAATTCAGCATTCAAAATTCTTCTCAGGAGGATCAGGAATGAACGAGCCCATCCCGTATATGAATTGTTCGGTGGGCGAAGGCGGCGACATCCGGCTCGTGCGTGACCATCACGATGGTTTTTCCCTGTTTATTGAGCTGCGTGAGGATGTCCATGACCTCCTTACCCGTGTGCGAGTCGAGCGCGCCGGTCGGCTCGTCCGCGAGGATGAGGGCGGGATCGGTTACCAACGCGCGGGCAATGGCGACGCGTTGCTGCTGGCCGCCGGAGAGTTCGTTGGGATTATGCGCAATACGCTCGCTCAGTCCGACGATGTGGAGCGCCTCCCGCGCGCGGCGTTCTGCTTCCGTGCGGTGTATTCCCTGGTAGAGAAGCGGCTGCATTACCTGACGCAGCGCGTCCATGCGCGGCAGGAGGTTGAATGCCTGGAAGACGAACCCGATGCGCCTGCTGCGCACAAGAGCCTGGTCATTTTCATTCAAATTGGCCACCTCCTGTTCTTCCAGGAGGTACGAACCGTCCGTGGGCGTGTCGAGCAATCCGATGATGTTCATCAGCGTCGATTTTCCGGATCCGGACGGTCCCATGATGGCGGCGAACTCGCCTTTTTTGATCGTGAGAGTGATGCCCTTGAGGACGGTGAGCCTGTCCTTTCCCAGCGGGTAGGACTTCATGATGTTCTGTAGCGTGATCATAGGATCAGTCGGGACGTCGGGTATTGCTGCCGCTGTTCCTGTTTCCGCTGCCGATTCCTCCTCCGCCTCCGCCCAATCCCCCGAACCGGAAGAGTTGGCCGGCATTGTTTCCGGTACTTTGCGACTGGACGGAGATATTCATGGAGAGGATTTGGTCACCTTCCTGCACGCCGGAGAGAATCTCGATGTACTGGCCGTCGGTGATGCCCGTTGTGACGGGGACCGACCGGCCATCGGCGGTCTTCACGGTTGCCTGTCCATTCACCTGTTGGATTGCGAGGCTGGGTACGACGAGGGCATTGTCCTTTTTGGATGTCTGGATCTCCACCGTTGCCGTCATTCCGGAGAGGATATTCAAACCTTCCGGCGTGGGCAGCTTGATGGAGACGTTGTAGGAGACTACGCCCGACTGTTCGATGGGCGTGGAGTCGATGGTATCGATGGTACCGTCGAATTGCCGTCCGGGTACCGCATCGAATGCGATCACTGCTTTCATACCTGTTCGGGTGTGCACCACGTCCACCTGGTCGAGGGGAATGGTAACCACGATGAAGTCGGGATTCTGAAGTACGGCGTACTCGGTGTCGCCGGTATCGAGTAGGTTGTCGCCCACCTTGTAATCCAGGTGCGTCACCATGCCGTCGAACGGTGCGGTAAGCTGGTAGTCCTGTATCAATTTTTTGGCTTTGGTCAGCGCTGTGGCCTTTTGTGCCACATCGTTCTGCTTGAGCCGGATATTGATGTCCGTGGTCGTTGTGGTGTTGCCCGCCGCGGCATTTTTGGATTGCAGATCTTCCTGCATCTTCTGCAGAGCATCCTGCTGTTGTTTGAGGGTGGCGGGTGTCTGCGTTTGCAAGAGGGCGAGACTATCCTGCGCCTGCCGGAGGGAATTGGCGGCGCTCGTCAGCGCATCCTCTTTGGCTTTGAGCGTCACGCTCGGGATGCCATCGGTAGGGGAGGACATTGCGGTAAGGTTGGCTTGCGCGGTCTGAACCTGGCTGGTCAGGGCAGAAGCCTGGGAGCGGTTGCTGCTCACGGTGGAGCGGAGCGTGCTGAGGTTGGCGATGGTGAAGCCGGTGGTGCCGGTGGAGGCGCCCTGCAGCATGGCGTAGGAATCTTCCGCGAGCGCGTAGATGGACTGTGAGACAGACTGCGCATCGGAGAGTGCACGGAGCACCACGGCGGGATCCTGTTCGGTGGCGAGCTTCGTTCCGTAGGCATCGCGCATCTTGCGGGTGCCGTTCGCAGCGTTGAGATAATCATTCTCCACTTGCGTCGCGAGCGAGGGGTCGTTGTAGAGGAGGTGGTAGATGTCCAGGCTGTAGTCACCGGAAGGCGGATGCGCCGACACGTCGTTGGTGAGGATACTGTAGAAGGAATCGAGGAGTTGCTCCGCCGTGACGAGCGTGTCCTGCGCGGTGGAAGCAAGCGACTGGATTTCCGTTGCCTTCTGTTTCTCCAGGTCGAGCTGAGCTTGCGCAAAG
The DNA here is from genome assembly GCA_903825315.1 of uncultured Candidatus Peregrinibacteria bacterium. Taxonomy (GTDB): domain Bacteria; phylum Patescibacteriota; class Gracilibacteria; order Peribacterales; family Peribacteraceae; genus CAIKAD01. Next base: position 36,752 of record CAIKAD010000001.1, read on the forward strand.
GCCGCCTGCTTCTCCTGCACGGCACGCTGTGCCGATTCCAGATCTGTTGGGGCTTTCTGCTGTGCGATGGCCAAATCATCCTGCGCTTGCCGGAGTTGGCGCTGTGCTTCCTGCGCGGTGTTCTGTGCGTCGGTGATCGTCTGTGTCTTCTGGCTCTGGAGCTGCTGTAACTGCAGGGCGCTCGCATTTAAGGTGAGTGCCGCCGCCTGGATATCCGCGTTAACGGAAGATTTATCGAGTTCTGCGATAACCTGGCCCTGTGTAACGCGGTCACCTGCTTTCACATTCACTTTCGCGACGGTTCCCTTCTGGTTAAAGCGGAGTTCTTGTTCGCTCGCAAAGGTCACCTTGCCCGCGGCCTTGATGGAGGAAGAAATCGTCCCGCGTCGCACCGCTGTCACGCTAGCGCTCGCATTTTGAGAGGAGGTATTCCCCTGTGCAAAAACAAGGTAGCCGGTTCCAAGGACGAACATGGCAATGAGTCCCGTGACGTAGCTGCGCACATGGATCTTTTGGAGCAAGGGATCGATCCTAGTCTGGAATGATGTCCAGCGATGGCGAAGAAGAGTCATGGTTGAATAGATGATGAGGACGATGTGGTGCTCACGATCTGCCCGGAGGCGCTAGCAGGCAGAGCGGAGCCGGTACCGTTTTGTAGTCCGCCGTTTCTGCGGCCAAAGCCGCCCCCCAACGGTACGCCGCGTTCCTGCGCAATTTCCTGGAAAGTCTTGCCGCTATCCAGTTCTTTCTGGAGATCCGCTTCCGTCATTCCCAGGCGCTCGGCCATCCGGCTGATGTTGAATCCGCCACCGCCACCCTGGCCGGAGCCGAAGGGCTGATTGTTTCCGTTTGCGCGGAAGTACCCGTTGTTCTGGGAGGGGTGGACCAGATCCCATCCTTTCACGAGGATGAGGAGAATGAGAAAACCGGAAAGGAGACCCAGGGCAAAAGAGAGAGGTTGGAAGTGTTTCATAAAAAGGAGGAATGATAGCAGTGTAGAAGACGGATATTAAGGTGAGATTAAGGCGTAGGACGCAGAGGAAACTGAGGCTTTGGGAGATCCAGAGGAATTGCAGTAGTGCTCTTGGGAAGCATACGATTTTCTATTCCTTTGCTTCCTCTGCATCTTCTTATACTTCCTTAATCCCTCCTTAATCTCCCTCCTTTATTGTAGAATCCTCACTCCCATGCACATCCTCCTCATTGAAGACCAGGAAAAATTGGCTGACAACATCCGCAAGTTCCTCGAGATGGAGCACTATGCCGTCACCGTATCGCACGACGGAAAGGAGGGGTTTGAGCTGGCCATGACGCAGGAGGTGGACCTTCTTATTCTCGATATCAACCTCCCCGGCATGGATGGGTACGTGATCTGCACGTTGCTCCGCCAGCAGAAGAAGAACATGCCTATTCTCATGCTCACGGCGCGCACCAAGCAGCAGGAAGTGGTGCACGGCCTCAACATCGGTGCAGATGATTACCTTGCCAAGCCGTTCGATCTCGACGAGCTCCTCGCGCGCATCCGCGCGCTTCTCCGCCGCCACGCGACCGAGCGGCAAGCGCAGCTCCAGACCGGTTCGGTGACGCTCGACACAAACACGCAGGAGGTTCGGAAAGGCAAAAAAAAGGTGGACCTTTCACCCAAGGAGTATGCGCTCCTGGAGTTCCTTTTGCGCAACAAGGGGATGGTGCAGGACCGACCACGAATCATCGAACATGTGTGGGGCGGGCGGGATGAGCTGATGTTTTCCCAGACGGTGGATGTCCATATCGCGTACCTCCGCCGCAAGTTGGGGAAAAGTGTAATTCAGACTGTTCCCGGGAAGGGGTATCTTATTCCAAAGGACAGCGTGTAGGCTTCCATCATCCAACCATGTTCAAGAAGATCAGCTACAAGATTGCGCTCCAGTTCACAGGGTTCGTTTTTCTCCTTTTCCTTGTTAACGGGACTTTGTTCCTGGTTGCGGACTTTAGCAGGTCGCGGCAGATGACGCAGATGCGTTTGGAGCGGATGGAGAGTGCCATCAGCCGCAGTTTCCAGCCCGGAGGATTGTTGCCGCCGCCTGACCTGCCTCAGATGGCGCGCGGCCGCATGCGCATTCTCGATGCGAATGGAGACGTCCTCTATGGGAGCGAATTCTTTGAGGGTATTCCGTTCACGGGGAAGCTTGGTCTTTCGCAGCAAATGGTCCAGAACGAGCCGTTCGCCGTCTTTACCGCGCGGATCGTTCGGAACGGCCAGACCGTGGGGTTTGCGCAGGTGGCGGAAATGGACCGCCAGCCGCGGAGCGATCTTCTCAACAGGGCGTTCCTGTACATCCTTCTCAGTGCTTCCATTTCCGTCCTCACGTTTATTGTGGGCCTCTTCTTTGCGCGGCGGAGCCTGCGACCCGCGGAAGAGACCATGCTGCGGTTGGAGCAGTTTACGCAGGATGCGAGCCATGAACTGCGGACACCGCTTGCCGCGCTCAGCTCCTCGCTCGATCTCGCTCTTAAGACGCACAAGTATAAGGAGGGCATTGCATCGGCAAAGGAAGATGTGAAGGGGGTGACGGCGCTTGTCGAGCGTCTTCTGGAGCTCGCACGGCTCGATAAGTTTGTCATCAGGCATACGTCCGTGGATCTTTCTGCGCTCACGGAAGATACGGTAAACAAGTTTCAGCCGCTCGCTGCGGAGAAGAAGGTAGCCTTCACATCCCACGTGGCACCAGAGGTTACTGTCACGGGAGATGCGCTCCTCATTCGTCAGGTGCTGGGGAACCTCCTCACCAATGCCATCAAGTTCAGTAAGTCAAAAGGCGGGGAGATTGCCGTGCACCTCACCAAGAACGCGCTGAGCGTGAAAGACACCGGCATTGGCATTGCGCACAAGGAACTTGCGCACATCTTCGACCGCTTTTACCAGGCGGAAACTTCGCGTTCCAACGGCGGCTACGGTCTGGGCTTGGCGCTGGTCAAGCGCATCGTGGATCTCCATGAATGGAGGATCAGTGTTCATAGTAAGGAAGGGGAGGGATCGACGTTTACGGTCCATTTTTCGTGATGTGGAATTGAATGAACCAATATTCAAATATTCAATGACCAAAGACGGTCCGGGGGGCGAAGCGTTTTGGTCATTGTTCCATTGAACCATTGGCATTTTTCTTTCCCTTAATCTTCTCTTATAACCGCTTCCTTATACTGGCCCCGTCGCGACCGATTCTATTTCCTACCCAATCACACACTATGAAAAAATTCACCCTTGGCATGATCGCGGGCGCCTCGTCACTCGCCATCGCCGTTCCGCTCATCGCGCAGTTCGCCAGCGCAGCGTCTAGCACCGGTTCATCGTCCAACGCACGCACGCTTCCTATTCCCACTCAGGCATGCGTACAGGCGCTGGCCGGTTTGGATGATGCCCGTTTGTCCTCCATGGATGCCATGATGGCGGCGGAAAAGCAGGCATTAAAGGCACAGCGTGACGCACTCGCCGCCGCCGCTTCGATTGCCGACGATACCAAGCGGCAAGCAGCTGTCCAACAGGCTAACCAGGACTTTCGCACCGCAATGCAGGCAATGGAGCAATCGGACGCAATGAAGTCTGCTATGGACACCGTCAAATCCGCATGCGGTAATGCCGGCTTCGGCATGGGCGGTATGGGGATGGGAATGTTTGGCGGGATGATGGGCCATGGTCCGCGTGAGGGTGCTCCCGAGAACCTCGCCCAGAAGCTTGGCATGACTACTGATGAACTCAAAGCGGAGCTCCAGAGTGGCAAAACTCCGGAACAAATCGCCCAAGAACACGGCATCACGCTGCCCGCGAAGGGTGGCATGATGCGCGGCGGGCATCGGGGATGGATGAACGGGAATGCGAGGAGCAACAGCAGCACATCCACATCCAATTCCTAAAGAAAGGCCATCGGCAGAAAGGGTCACCGGGGGGTGGCCCTTTTTTCGTGATGGTCTTCACATCTCTCCTGCTTCATTTTTATGTAGGGTCTTCATGCAAACTCGAACAGTTCATCAATGCCTGTCCCCAGCGTCTTCGCCACGTCGTAGGCAAGACGGAGCGATGGGTTGTACTTGCCTTGTTCGAGAAACACAATCGTTTCGCGGCGCACACCGGCTGCCTGGGCCAGCGCCTCCTGTGTCATGCCCTTTTGCGTCCGGAGTTCGCGGATGTGGTTTTTCATTTGGTGCCTCGGCGCCGGAGGAATGTGAATATGGAGGAGTAGAGCAGCATGAGGGCGCAGGTAGTGTAGGCCAGCGTTTCCGCCATTGTCCGGAAGGCAGTATTTTCCTTTCCCTGCGCGTAGAAGACGAACAGGATGATGATGGCGGCAATACTGAATATCTTGATGGACCACATCGCGGCGGTTCCGCCTACCGCGAGATCACGCTCATCCGCGATCACTTCCTTCACGCGGCGGCGGAGAAAGAGCATGACAAGCACTGCCACAGCCACCGTGACAACAGGCCAGAAGAAATTTTCACGGAGCACCGACAGAGCGACGACCATCGCGACGAGGAAGGCGACAATGCTGCGGAGGGTGTTGAATTGCTTGAGGGTCATACGGAGAGGGGGAGTGACGGAAGTATGTTATATATTTCTAACATGCTCGTCAAGAGGATCTTCTCTCATACGTTCACCCATGTCCCACTATCTCTTCCTGGTCAGGATTTCGGGAGACAATATATTGCTTCTGTTTTGGGTCTCACTGCATGATCGTCCTTGACTCTGTTTCGTGGAGAACGGACACTTATACCCTTCCCCTGCTTATCGTATGGATCGCGCTTCTGTGAGTGTCCCTTCCCTGGCATCCCGGGCTGAGCATGAGGAATACCTCGGGGAGATCTTTTCCACGTCCCATACACGCCGGTTTCCTTGGATGAACGGCGGCATGGGGGTGGACCTTTCTAATGACACGCTTGTGAAGGCGGTGATGGCAGAAGGCGGTGCGGGCACATTGAGCGCGTCTGCCGTAGGATTTAATGCGCGACGTGAACAGATATTGGCGGAACTGAGCCTGGAGCGTCGTGTGGAGTTGTTCCAACAGGCGAACCGCGACGAGATCCTCCGGCAAATCCGTTCCGTGCGCGAGGCGTTCCCGTATGGCATTCTCTCCGTCAACATTCTGGTGCCGATGAACGATTTTGATTCGCTGGTGGAAGATATCGGATCATCGGGAGAGGTGGATCTCCTCTTTCCCGCGGCAGGATTGCCGCGCGGCCTCGCGAAGCAGATGGAGCAATATCCGCACATGCGGTATGCACCGCTCGTCTCCGGCCCGCGTGCGGCGCAGATCATGATGAGCGCGGCGGACAAGTCCGGAGGACGCCCCCCGGACGCGTTCTACGTGGAACTACCGCAGTTTGCAGGGGGCCATCTTGGTGCGAAGGACGTGGAGGATGCCATGAATACCGAACCGGCCGATCCCGCGCATTTGGACGGGCCGCGGAAGTTTGATGCGGAGGTTCTCATCCAGCAGATACGGGAAGTAGCCCGCGGCATTCCGCTCATTCTTGCCGGAGGAATTGCGTATGGTCAGGACATCAAACGTGCGCACGACCTGGGCTACGACGGCGTTTCCATGGGGACGCGCCTGCTCCTCACGCAGGAGTCTGGCATGCCCAATCATCTCCTCGAAAAGTACTACCTCGACAGCCGCTACCGCGTTACCAAGACCATGACTAGCCCCGCGGGGCTGCCTTCCTCCATTGTGGAAGGACCGGTGCTACCGGTGCTCACGGAGGACGTGGTGCGGGAAATCCGTTCGCGCTGTGTTTCCTGCATTGGCCAGAAGCGCTGCCAATTCTTTAGGCCTGGTGGAGAGGAGCATTCGTACTGCATTGCCCGGCGCCTACCGGCGTCGCGGCGCGGCGAGGAAGGAGGCGTGCTCTTCACAGGATCCCGCTTGGAGGAGATGCGCAACGACACGCTCTACACGCTAGATGGCAAGCCCTACATTCCCACGGCACAGGAGGCGATGTCCTTCGTTTTCAGCGGCATGCGGGGAAACGTGGAGTGATTCATCTCCTCACCCACATGCCATTTCCGATGTTCTTCACGCCGTCCGCGAGCTCTATCATGGTGAGTTGAGACTTCCTGGTGCAGGAACAAGGCAGAAGCGGAGCGCGTGATATACTCGATTAACTTCATGGAATTTTATTCTGCCCTGCGACGGTACCGATGGCCGTTCCCCCTGCTTCTTGCGGGCTTGGCCTTTCTTGTCTTTCTGCTCTATATTCCTGCGCTTTACGATGACTTCGTGGGTATTGATGACGGGTTACTGGTCACGGGAAATGCTGCAGTACAGCAGCTGAGCATCTCCTCCCTTTTTCACGTGTTCACGTCCTATGATCCGGAACTCTATATTCCTCTCACTTTTGTAAGCTATCAGATCGAGCATGCAATTTTTGGGCTGTCACCTTTTATTTTCCATTTCACGAACGTTCTCCTGCATGTTGTGTCGACACTGCTTGTGTGTATCTGCGCTCTCTCCCTTTCCCGCGGACGGAAGAGTGTTGCCTTGGTGTGCGCGGTTCTCTTTGCTGTGCATCCCCTCCAGGTTCAGATTGTGTCCTGGGTATCCGCCCGTAAAGATCTCCTGTCGGGTTGTTTCTTCCTCGCATCTCTTGCGGTCTATCTCCATCAGGGGCGGGAGCGGTTCAATCGTTTATGGATCGGAAGCTTGGCACTGTTTTTCCTTGGTCTTCTTGCAAAGGTGACAGTTGCTCCACTCCCCGCCATTCTCTTTCTCGCGGATTGGAGGGAGGGGAAACATTGGAGGGAAAATGTGCTTTCCGTTGTCCCATTTTTCTTGCTGAGCGCCGTGTTCCTCCTGATTGCCGTCATAGGAAAACGCGCGCATATAGGTATCCTGACACTGGCGCAGCAAGGTTTTCTCTTTGGTAAAAGCTTAGCCTTTGCCCTGTGGAAGCTGCTGCTCCCGATTCGTTTGTCCGTATTCTACCATCAGGCAACGCCGATGACGCTTGCTTCGTGGGAATTCCTCCTTCCAGCTGCGATTTTTGTCGTCTTCGTTGCCTTCATTGTCCTTGCCTGGTCCAGGGATTGGCGGACTCCCGTATTCGCGTTATCTTTCTTCCTTCTGACATTCCTGCCCACTGTTGGCGCATTCACCAAGGACCACTGGATCTTCTTCTTTTCGGACCGTTATGCTTACCTTCCCTCTATCGGTGTGTTCTTTCTGATCGCCATTGTGTGGGGCGATCTTCTCGAGTACGGCGGCGCGGCGGCGCGGCGGGTCTCTTTCCTGGCGCTCACTGCGCTCATTGCAACGTATGGAACGCTAACACTGTTACAGGAGCGGACGTGGCAGTCATCGGAGGCACTCTTCAGGAATGCTATCGCTGTCACGCCCTCTTCTTCTCTAGCTTACGCGGAGCTCGGCATGGAGCTGCTGAGGCAGGAGAGGAATGACGAGGCTGAGGCAGCTTTGCGGAAGGCGATCGTCCTCGACCCTCTCAATGCAGCCCCGCTCACGAGACTCGGGGAGCGGTACAAGAATCAGGGGAGGTTGCCGGAGGCGGAGCAGCTGCTCCGTACTGCAGTGAAACTTACGGAGGACATACCCATCTATTCCATGCTGGACTTCGCGCCGTATTACCACCTGGGGGAGATCCTGATTGCCAAGGGGCAAACGGAAAAAGGTCTTGGGGAATTCCGCCGCGCAGTAGAGCGCGGTCCGGGTTTTGCGGAAACGCACTACAATCTCGCTCTCAAATCAGAGCAATTTGGGCTGCTTGAGAAGGCAAAGATTGAGTACGAGCGTGCCATTGCCCTCTACGACATTCCGACAGCTGAGCAGCTCAGCGCGTATTATCGTTATGCCGGGATCCTCGAGAGCCAGGGATTTACGCTGCAGGCGGCGGAACAACTTCGACACATAGTTGCCATTCGTCCTTTGTACAAGGATGCAGAGGCACGTCTGCAACGACTTGAACGGTTGCTCGGGGCATCGAATGGCAGCGGCAGGCGGCAGTGAATGAATAGTTCATGTATTGTTTTTGAATCTGCTCTTCTTACATCTCATCCTTGAAATATTCCCACTGCAAAGGAGGCGGTGTCCTTTGTGTTCAAGGGCATGCAGGGGAACATGGAGTGATTCACCTCCTCACCCACATGCCATTTCCGATGTTCTTCACGCCGTCCGCGAGCTCCATCAAAGTGAGTGCGGCGTTGATTCTTCCTGCTTCCAAGCCCGACTTTTCGACAAGCGTATCGATATCCTGCGGCATGGTTGTGAGGAGTGCGTAGAGTATTTTCTCGTCGGGACTATCAGGTATGAATGTGACGGCGCTCGATTGCTCCGATGCAATGACGCCGATCGTGCGGAGCACGGATGCCGGGTCTGTCGCAAGCTGTGCATGACCGCGAGCGATAAGTGCATGGCATCCTACATAGTTGGGATCGAAAACCTGGCCGGGAACAGCAAAGACGTCGCGTCCGTCTTCCAGCGCAAACTCTGCTGTAAGAAGCGCGCCGCTTCCCTCCGGCGCTTCCAGCACGACGGTGCCGAGCGAGAGTCCCGCGATGATCCGGTTGCGTGCGACGAACGTGTATTTGTCCGGGTTCCACGTGAGCGGAAATTCCGAAAGCAGCAGTCCACCCTTCCCAACAATCTCGTCCGCAAGCCTCCGGTTCTCTTCGGGATATATCATGCCCAGGCCGTGACCGAGAACGGCCACGGTCTTTCCTCCTCCTGCGAGCGTTTCCTCCGCAACCGTGGCATCAATCCCGCGCGCGAGGCCGCTCACAGTAACCACGCCCGCTGCGACGAACCTGGGAACGAAGTGCAGCACAACGCGCCGGCCATAGGAACTCATCTCCCGTGTGCCGACCATTCCGATGCAGGGTTGGTCGAGGATGGAAAGATCTCCTTTTGCATAGAGGAACGGCGGTGGGTCGGCGATCTGTTTGAGGCGAGCCGGATAGTCTTCCTCTGCGAGCGTGAGGAACCGGATGTCTTTCTCATCGAGCGCCCTGGCGTAACGTTCCGCGTTGAACTCCCTGGCACGGGGGAGGGAATTCTGGATTGTTTCCGCGCGGCACCCCAGTTCTTGTAACAACTGTTCATCCAAATGCTTCGTCGCTTCTTCCAGCGATCCGTAGGCATGCTGGATCGCTTCGAGGCGTTCCTTTGTGAGGAGGTGGAGAGAAGACCAGAGGAGGTCGGTAGGGGACGGAGACATAGGGAGAGAGTCTAACGGCTCGAAAACTGGCTTTTGTAGGGAATCGAAAAAGATGTCGACAGCGCAAAATCGAACTGATAACCTTTGAGCCCACGCAGAGCTGATTTGGAGACGTTCTATGCCCGCGTGGAACCCCCCGTTTTTTCGCACGTTATCCCACACGCAAGCCGCCCTAGCTCAGTGGTAGAGCATCGGTATCGTAAACCGAGGGTCTCGGGTTCAAATCCCGAGGGCGGCTCCATCCGTCTTCGTTCGATTCGCTTCGCTCATCGAACTACGCCGGGATGTATCCGGCAGTAATTAATAGTGGAAGAGCGGGATGCCCCGGCGTAGTCGAGCGTAGCGAGACGAAGCCGGGCTATACTACATTCATGCATACAGTCTATCTGCTGCGATCCATTTCCCAGCCAGAACACATCTACGTCGGCATTACTGACAATCTCGACCGAAGATTATCCGAACATAATGACGGAAAGAGCATTCATACGAACAAGTTCCGACCATGGAAACTCATGACGAGCATCGCGTTCGACGAAAAGGGAAAGGCAGAGGCATTTGAACGGTACTTGAAATCCCATTCTGGTCGAGCTTTCGCAAAGAAACATCTATAGCCAATCATCATACGGCTCCTCATAAAAATCTTACTGTTTGTTTTCACCTGTTTCCGGTCCCCAACCGGGCGGATATTGCATGACGTGCAGGCTGTAACCCGGCGCTTTTGTGCCGATCAAGGTTGGCGGCGAACCGGTACATTCCCGCATTTCCATCCCTTCTCTTGTGCAATTGATGATCTTGAAGTTCTCGAAATGGCAGCGGACGAAATCGACATGCTCAAGATAGATATTTTCGAATGTTGTGTTCGTAAAGGTGCAATTCTCAAAAAGAGAGCAGTTCATACTTCCACCGGCAATGCGGACATCGGTGAACTTTCCTCCTTTCCATAAACTATCAAGAATATCTCCCTCATTTAAATAGAATTCGCCCGTGATGCTTGGTTTGCCCCAAACGGCATCAAGATACTCCATTATTGGCAAGTATAGAGAGAAAGTTCTGTAGTCTGCAAAGCTCAAACTTGGCATTGTGCCTTTGTTTCCGCTGTATGGGTTCATGAATGTATCAGGTTGCCAGCTTCCCTTGCGGCTCCTCCTCGATCGTGATGCCGACTGGTCTTCCTGCGATCGGGAAAGGATGGATGGCGGTTAGATGACAGAACGGTGTATCCTCGTAGACCATGCCTGAATCCTGTGACCGGCCTCCACTCCCATTCCTTCCTGCGCTGATCGTGCGGGCGGGGCGGAGCGTGATCGCGCGTCCCCGGGAATTGTTGATCATTGCCCTTGCTTTCGGTTCCCTCGCGGCGGTCAACGACATGTTCTATGGCGCAGCGCTCGATTCTCTCCGCGAGCGCATTTTATCAACAGCCGTTGGTGCAGGCGGGGGATTTTCGCACGGCGCTTCTGTGTACTTGGGGGAACGTCTCCCCATGCAGCTTGCGACGTTGCTGGGGCCGGAGGAGCAAAGCTTTGCCCGGACCCTCTCGCTCCGGTTCACGTTCCTCACGGCGCCGTTCGATCTCTTCCATGCCGTCGCACTTTCTCTGCTCCTTCTTAGTGCTGCGCTCTGTTTCCTCTCCCTCTTCTTGCACAGGAGCGCATTGCGGGAAACGAGTGATGTACTTTCTACACGCTTGCTTCCCCTTCTCTGGTTCTGTGCTCTCTTTGTCCTGCGGACGTTCCTGTGGGTGCCGCTCATCGGAATTCTGCTGGGGCAGTTCCTGTTTGCGGAGTACGGGGAAACACTGATTGCGCTGGAGATGACGGGGTTTGTGATCTTCCTTTCCCTCGCCCCGCGTTATGCACTCGCGCCGCTCTTTATCGTGGAAGGAGAAACGCCACTCCGGAGTATGCGCAGGAGTGAGGAGCAGACACGGGGATACCGCTGGGAGTGTATTGCGAATCTCTCGCTCATCGTTCTTCCGTTGACGGGATTGTGTATTCTCCTTTCCTATCTTCTGCCGGCATCCTTCGCGTTTTCACAGGTTCTTTTGCCGATCATCACTGCCTTGCTGACACAAGCTGTCCTCATTGCAGGCGTTGCGGTATATGTGGAACTTGGGAAAACGGTGACCGAAACATCCGTCCCGTCCGCTCTAGCCGTCCTGGCGACGCAGGAGAGAGGTCAGCTCAAGAAACCGTCACCGGTCAATACCGGAGGCGATGCGGATGATCTTCCCGAACACGTCGGGCTTGAGGGAGGCTCCACCAATCAACCCGCCATCCACCCTTCGCTTCGCTCAGGGCAAGCGTCTACGGCTGGCATTACATGATCAGTGTTCGATAGCAGATCGAATGATTGCCGCAAAAGCGGTCGGATTCAACGAAGCTCCACCGACGAGGCCGCCATCCACATCAGGTTGGCCGAGCAATTCTTTCGCGTTCTCTTCATTCATTGATCCTCCATAGATGATGCGGATCGTATCCTTCCGCTCTTGAGGAAGTAGCGAGCGAATAAAAGCGTGCATTTCCTGTGCCTGTTGCGGCGTAGCGTTCCTTCCCGTCCCGATCGCCCACACCGGTTCATAGGCAAGCGTGAAAGAGAAACCTAACGGTTTCTCTCTCACGGGCTCTCTTTTCCCTTTATGGTGTCCTCCAGCCGCGGGGCCCGCGAGACCCGCGGCTTCGGACGACTTATTTGATTGGAGATAATTGATCACGTATCGGACCTGCCTCTCCACTACTTCTTTCGCTTTTCCTTGTTCACGTTCCTCCAGCGTTTCGCCCACGCAGACGATGGGTTCGATGTCTGCATCGAGGGCGGCCTGCACCTGTGCGGCGACATCGGCATCCGTCTCGCCGTGGAATTTCCGCCGGTCGCTGTGGCCGCAGAGGACGTAGAGGCAACCGGCGCTTGCAATCATCTGCATGCTTACGTCACCCGTAAAGGCGCCACACTCCTCCGGCCTCCCGCACTGCGCGCCAACATTCACTTCCGCGTCGATACAGTGCTGCAGGTCCAGGAACGTGGGAAAGACAACGACATCGACGTCCGGGTGTGGTTGGAAAGGAGAGTCCTTCGCGTCCCAGCCGTCGGGGGCGGGGTTCATTTTCCAGTTGGCGGCGATGAGAGGGCGGCGCATAGTTCGGTGGGACTCACTACAAGTGGAGACAGGATAGCATGCATGGGATGTCTCGGTGAGGCGTCCTTACAACTGTTACTTCTTCGCTAATCCTTCCAATGCCTTGAGAGCTTCAATGGGTACCATCCACACCGTGGTGTTGCTCTGGTCCGAGCTTAAGTCGTTAATGCTCTGGAGGGTACGGAGGTGGAGGGCTCCAGGAACTTTGGCGAGCATCTCGGCTGCCTTTGCCATGTTTGCTGCAGCACCCACTTCTCCTTCTGAGTTGATGATGACCGCCTGCTTCTCGCGCTCTGCCTCGGCTACCTTTGCGATGGTCCGTTTGAGGGTTTCGGGAAGCACGATGTCCTTGAGTTCCATCGAGTGTACGTCTACGCCCCATGTCTCCGACGTGGCGTCCACTGCCTTCTTGATGTTCTCGCTCACCTGTTGTTTGTTCGCCAGGAGCTCGTTAAGGGCCACTTCACCTACAGCATTGCGCATGGTGGTCTGAGCCAGCTGCGACACGGCATTGAAGAAGTCCTCCACCTCGATGACGGCCTTTTCCGCGTTGTTCACCTTGAAGTAGATGACGGCGTTGATGCGGACGGGAATGTTGTCCTTGGTAATCGCTTCCTGGTCCGGCACGTCCACCGCCTTGATGCGCACGTCCACCTTCACAAGGCGTTGGAAAATGGGGATGAGCAGATGCCAGCCCGGCCCCCATGTGCGGGCGTACTTGCCCATGGTGAACACGATGCCGCGTTCATACTGGTCCACTTGGCGGATCATGGCGACGATGAGGACAATGACGAGGATGGCGGGGACAAGGAGGGGCATGGTTGGGGGGGGTGTTGAGTGAACGATACTACGGGCTGGGATGTTGTCTAGGGTGTGTCTGTTGGGAATCCGAGGAATCCGAAGAAACCGAAGGTACCGAAGAATGACATTTCACACGCTTCAGGATTTGGTATGTGACCGATCCTCGGATTCATTGGATTCCTCGGTTTCGTCGGTTTCATCCTGTCGTGCTATCCTTAGAACATGCAGCTTCCCAAACGCGTTGTCCTCGCCTCTGACCATGCCGGCTTCACCTTAAAGGAAGAGGTCAAAAAACATCTCGTTCAGAAGGGGATTGACGTGATCGACGAGGGGACGTTTAGCGAGGAGTCCGTCGATTATCCTGTCATCATGCGGCGGGGCTCGGCCGTCGTCCTGGAGCAGAAGATCCCGGGCATCTTCTTTGGCGGCAGCGGCAACGGCGAACAGATGGCTGCCAACAAAGTCCGGGGTATCCGCGCAGCGCTTGTCTACAGTGACGATACCGCCAAGCTCGCCCGCGCGCACAACGATGCCAATGTGATGACGATGGGTGGAAGGCTTACGAAAGTGGAAGATGCGAAGAGGTTTGTGGATATCTTCCTCGCCACGGATTTTGAAGGGGGGAGGCATGTGAAGAGAGTGAATGATTTGGAATGAGGAAGCCGAGGAAACCGAAGAAGCCGAAGGTACCGAGGAATGACATTCCACACGCTCCAGCTTTTGTATGTGACCGATCCTCGGATTTCTTGGTTTCCTGGGTTTCTTTGGATTCCTGCTTTCGTGCTATCCTTCCTCCGCATGCCGCTCCCCATCAAAATATTCCCCTCCATCCTCTCTGCCGACCTGGCCCATCTCCAGGAAGAGGTCGATGCGATTGCGCCGTACGTCGACGGCATCCAGGTGGATGTGATGGACGGGCACTTCGTCAAGAATCTCACCTTTGGGGCGCCGGTCATCAAATGTCTCAAGACAAATCTCCTGATCGACGCGCACCTTATGGTTACCAATCCCGCGGACCGTCTCGAGGAGTTCCTCGCCGCGGGCGCTAAGCACATCACGTTCCATGCCGAAGCGGTCAAAGACACGAAGGATCGTCAGAATCTGATCGCTGCGATACGAAAAGGGGGAGCGACGGTCGGCATTGCCATGAATCCCGATACGCCCGTTACCGCTATCGACGACGTGATCGGCGAGGTGGATCTCGTTCTCGTGATGTCTGTCTTCCCCGGGTTCAGCAACCAGAAGTTCATTGCAGATGTACTGGAGAAGGTGCGCACTATCCGGTCCCGTTTTCCCGATCTCTCCATCCAGATGGACGGCGGTGTCGATGCGGAGACCGCCAAGCTCTGCCGCGCAGCCGGCGCCGACAACTTTGTCTCCGCGAGCTATATTTTTAAAGCCAAGGATAGGAAGGCGGCTATTGCTTCCCTTCGGATATGATGCGGCGAAGAGTGAGTATCGCGCTCTGCATACTGGGGCTGACGCTCGGGGGATGCACTGCGGCAGTCCGCAAGCCGGACACTGTTTCCGGTGCACAAGCCACGCTACCTCTTCGTAGCATCGTTCTCACGGGGCCTGCGGGACAGCATCTTCCCCTGCAAGTTGAAGTGGCCTCCACTCCAACCCAGCGGGAGCGCGGTCTCATGTTCCGTTCGGAAGTAACACGGGGCATGCTCTTTACGTTTGAACGGCCGCAACTGCTCTACTTCTGGATGAAGAACACGCTCGTACGGCTCGATATTCTCTATTTTGACGCGGACGGCTCCTTTATCAACACCCGTACGATGGAACCGTGCACAGAGGATCCCTGCCCCTCTTATCCGTCATCCTCTCCTGCGCAGTATGGCTTGGAAATGCCGGCGGGGTATGTGAGCTCTTCCGGGATCGGGGTGGGGTGGAAGTTGGGAGTATCAGAGTAAGAGAATAACGGAGTAACAGAGTAAGGGAATAACAGGTTGCTTCACTCGCGGCTTGTCCTGTTACTCTGTTATTCCGTTACTCCACTACTCACTTCTGGAAATACGCCTTCAAATTCTTCTCGATCCGTCCCGTCACATCCGCGTTCTCCGGAAGGACAAAGGTTCCGCCCGTCATTTTTTCGTAGAGGCTGATGTACTTCTGCGCGAGCATCACACGCACTTCGTCCGTGATTTCCGGCCTCTTGCCGCCATACTCGAATCCCTGCGATCGCAGCCACAAACGGAAGAACTCCTTGTCTAAACTCTCCGGCTCTTCGCCTTTTGTATGGCGCTCCTCATAGGTTGCCGCAACCCAGTAGCGCGAGGAATCCGGCGTGTGCACCTCATCCCCCACAGTCAGTTTTCCTTCCGCGTCATATCCCATCTCATATTTTGTATCCACGAGGATCAACCCCCGCTGTGCCGCGATCTCCTGGCCTCTCCTGAACAGTGCAAACGCGCGATCCTCGATTTCCTCCCACTGCTCTTTGGTCGCGTAGCCCCGCTCCACGATCCCGGCAGGATCGATGAGTTCATCTTCCTCTCCCTTTGTCGTTGGGGTGATGATCGGGCTCTTAAACTGCTGGTTCTTCACCATGCCTTCCGGAAGGACGTTCCCGCAGAAGTTTCGTACTCCTTTATTGTAGTTCACCCAGGCGGATGTTCCCGTGGATCCGGTCAGGTATCCGCGCACCACGATTTCGACCTTCAACATCTTGAGGTTCCTGGCGATGACCACGTTGGGGTCCGGCATGGCGATGAAGTGGGTGGGCATAACGTCCTTCACCTTGTCGAACCACCACGTGCTGATTTGCGTGAGGATCTGTCCCTTGAGGGGAATGGTGGTCCACAGAATATCGAAGGCGGACTGGCGGTCTGTGGCGATTAATACCCGTTCACGGTCATTCGGCATGTAGACGTCGCGGACTTTCCCTTCATATTTCTTCCCGAGGAAGCCGAAGTCAGTTCCCTGCAGTGCAGTGGCCAGGAAGGGGGAGAGGGGGGAGGAGGGCATGGCGGCATCATACCAATCCATCCTCACGATCCGAAGGGAATCAGGAGCAGGAAGCAGCTGCAGGAAATTACCAGCGCCAGGAGGAGAAAATCGCCTGCGAATTTCCATTTGTCGGGGAGTAGCCTTGTGCCGGCGACGGCAAAGAAGGCGAGGGGAATGAGCAATACCACAACGAAGCGGAAATCCTGGTTGGGCGCATACGGAAAACGGAAGCGGTACGAGAGGCTCGAGGTGATGATGAGGAGCGTGAGGAGCCAGATGGGCAGAAGTGCGTATGTCCGACGCAGGATCGACCACAGGAACCCCGCGACAATGAACGGGAGCATGAGGAGGCCGAAGAAGAGGGTGGATACCGCGAACGGTCGAACCAGACCGGGGAAGTCGTACTCTCCGAAGAATGCCGATCGGAAAAAGTATTCCCAGAAGTACGTCCGTCGCGAGCCATCGTTCCACGGGTTGTTGTAGGGGATCTTGAGGATTTGTACGGGATTGAAGACGAGGAATGAAGATGGCTTATTGGGGATGAGCAGCTGTCCGTTCATGCCGTCGTTGCCCAGTGTGAGGGTACGGATAGGGTTAGGTTCCATGAGCCGCATCACGGGGAGCCATCCGCTGAGGACGACGATGAGGAGGAAGCCGAGGAAGCCGTGGAGGAACTTCGTACGCCAGCGGACCTTCCGGCGCACCAGGAGGCAGAAGAATGCGAGAGGAATGAATGCCGATGCGCTCACCTTGGTGAGTGAGGCCAGGGCAATGAGGAAAACTGTGGCATACCAGGAACGCCATTTGCCCGTGTGCCACCAGTGAAGGAGGAAGGCCACAACCGCAATAACCAGGCACTGGTACAGCGGGTCGTTGGAGATTGCCGATGCAAGGAAGACGAGGGAGGGGAACACGGCGAGGAGGGCGCCGTAGAGCAGACGGGAGCGGCCGTCCTGGCGGGGAATCAGCAACGTACTGATCCACAGAGCGATGCCGTAGGTGATGATGGAGAGGAGAAGCGAAAACCCTTGGAGAATGCCGAGAACGGCGGTCCATGTGTACCCTGCCCACGTGCTTAGCTTGGCCACGATAGCCGCCAGGAAATAGTAGAGCGGGGGCTGGTGAAACTCCCAACTGTCCACCGCGAGCGGAATGCGGAACGTGCGCAGGACGAATTGGATGTAATCGATATGCGCATCAGTGTCGTGACCGCGGGTATTGAAAGGCGTAACGAACACGTACCACCAGCGCAGGACCGTTGCCAGGGCAAAGAGGAGAGGGGCGGCAGGCCAAACGAAGCGGCGCGGGAGCAACAGCATGATGATGGCGATCGCCCAGATGGCAAAAGCGAGGGCGGCCACGCCGAGCGTGAGCGCGAGCGGATCACGGACCGACACGGCAAAGCTGAGGCCGCCGATGCCACCCGAATCACTGAGGACCGCGTGTACCTGGTTCACCCCCGGCCGGAGGTATGGGCTAAGGTCCACGGGCTTGCCGGCTCCGAAGTCGCAGAATGCGATGCGGTCATCCACCTGTTTCCCGTCGATTTCCATGCTGTCGATGCAGTCGTCCGGTTTGACGCGGAAGATGTTGGGATGGAGCGCGGGAAGCGTGAGGGGGAAACGGATATCGATTTTTTTTCCTTCCGAAGAAACGAAGAACGGCAGATCGATTGCGTGTGTCGTTCCGCTGTCATACCGGTACACGGCCTTCCCCACGAGGGAGGAGGTGGCGCGGAAGAGGAGGATTCCGGTGCAGAGGAGCCCGGCGGAGGCGGTGGCCAGTTGGATCGTCAGCAGTGTTTTTCTCTGGTGGGCTGTAAGCACAAAGCGGGGCGCACGCTTGCGCGAAGACCGTTCCGGCGGCCATAGGAGCAGTACCAGCAGGGCAGCCATTGCCACGGTGCGCGCATTCAGGAGGAAGATGAGGGAGAGACGCTGCTGATCCGCAAATTGCCCGTAGTGTGAGGGGTACACCCAATGTGTCGCGGTGCCGATGAAGACGGCGAGCAACAGCATGGCAACGGCGCGGTTGAACGATTTGGGGGATGCAGAGAGCTGTAGCAGCCGGACGATGAGCAGCGGAAAGAGCCAGAGGAAATACTGCGGCGAAAGGATGGGAAGCGTGAGTAGCAACCAGAGCAGCGCGGATGGCAGGAGGGAGGTCAGCGGATAGCGAGCAGGCTTTTTCCAACCGATGTACGCCAGCACAACGGCGCCTGCGGCAGCTATCGCTTCCGCGGCGAAGGCGAGCGAAGTCCCCATCTCCATGTTATGGAGCGCCAGGTGGTGGTACTGGAGGTTGTCACGCACTCCACGGAGTGCATTAAAGAGCAGGTGTGCCAGGGACCACGTGCTCTCCGCCTGGAATCCGCGCACACTCTGATACTCCAGGAAGTAGGTGAGATTGGAGAGGAGCCCAGCCGGTCCCAGGATGAGAAGCGGAAGAAGGACGGCCGCCGCCGCGCCTGCGAGCGCCCCGAGAGACCAGCGCAGGCGGGAACGCCGCGGCGTGGCGAGCAAGAAGAGGGGGACGAGGAAGAGCGGCAGAACTTTGATTCCTGCAGCGATTAGCAGAAAGAAGCCGCTCTGGGCGTGTCGTTCCCGATCATGGGCATTCCAGGCGAGGAGCAGGAGGAGCCCTACGAAAATGTCGTACCGGGCGAACACCAGTTCCTGGCTGAAGAGCAGAGTGGTTGCGAGGAGCGCCAACGGCACATAAAAGGAGGGCCAGCTCTTTCCCTTCTTTCCCAGGAGAACGTATCCGCACGTGGCCGCCATTGCGAGGAGGAGAGTGAGGAGCCATGCCTTTTCAAATGGCGTACGGAACGGATTGGATGTCACTCCGGAAAAGAGGGTGGTGGCGAGCGGCGGGTACTCGCTGTCCAGCGTTGCCCCTTCCTCGCCCGTCCAGTGCTGTACAGTCCTACCAATCCGCTCATATACACCGGTATCCTGTGAGCCGCGGATGCCGGGCAGATACTGCCAGCCGAGGGTGGCTACGGCTGCAAGGCAGCAGAGTGCCAGTGCTGTTTGCCAGCCTGCCCGCGCGAAGAACGCCCGCATGGGGTCAGTGTAGCAGGCTCCCTACGGAGAGCGTTAACGGCAGAGGAGGACGTCGTTTCCCGACCGCAAGGACCGGAGGCATTCAGTCCGTCGGAGTCCTTGCTCGTAAAGAGGTATTCACTTTCCACATTCGAGGAAGGCGGGAGAGGTGAGGCGAGAAAGAACGTGGACCGGTAATGGGTCGCTTTGCTGACCGGACAGCGCTATACTGGCTTGCCATGGATTCCGCATTTCACTCCACCCTCTCGCTCGTCCTCCCGTGTTACAACGAGGAGGAGAACGTTGCCGCCACGGTGCGCGAGGTGGCGCAGTGGTTTACGGAGCAGGGCATCCGGGGCGAAATCATTGCAGTGGATGATGGATCCAGGGACCGGACCGGAGTAATTCTGGAAGAGCTGAAAGCGGAGGTCCCGTTCCTCAAGATCGTCTCGCGCCATCCCAACGGCGGGTACGGCATTGCGGTGCGTGCAGGATGCGATGCCGCCACGTGCGATTGGATCGCTTTCATGGACAGCGACGGACAGTTTAGAGTTAAAGATCTGGAGCTCCTTCTCGTGCACGTGGGCGACTACCCCTTTGTCACCGGTCGACGCGCGCACCGCGCAGACAAGCTGGTCCGGAACGTGTTTGGAAAGGTTCTTGGCGCCATGAACGTCATTGTCCTGGGATTGTGGGTGCGCGACGTTAACTGCGGGATGAAGGTGTTCCGCCGCGACATCTGGCTGCAGATCCGTCCCGAGCACGGCGTGGAGAAGCTCTTTAACACGGAGGTGTTCCTCAATCTCAAGCGCAAGAAGATCTCCTGGTTCCAGGTAGACGTGCCGCACTACCCGCGTCGGGCGGGGAAGCAGACGGGAGGTTCGGTGCGGGTTATCTTCCGGATGTTCAAAGAGTTGTGGGATTTGAGGAGATCGTCGTGAAGAAACCGAGGAAACCGAAGGTACCGAGGGATTTTTGGTCATACATCCCATGACTTTGGAGATGACCGACCCTCGGATTCACCGGTTTCTTCGGTTTCCCTGTTCTTCTTTCATTTACAAGAAATTGCCAAGCTATTCACCTTCTCACAATTGACGCACGCGAGGTCCCACACGGAGAGGATATTGCGGCGAGCGAACTGCGCGTCCGTGAGCGGTTCGTAGTATGTGAATGGCCGGTAGAATTCGAACGAGGCGAAAATGAGGCCGGCGAAGACGAGCAGTGCGATGGTCTTGCGGTGTTCAGTAAGCTTCCATCCCGCGATCTGCTGAATTTCCATCACCACCAATCCCAAGATGATGAAGCTGAAGAGGAGGGGGATAAAGTAGTGGTACAAATACAGGACGCGGGTGATGCGGCTGATGGCGATCATGTACGCCACGTACAAGCCGAGGAATACCGTGAGGTGGAAGCGGTTCCGGAGAGGTTTCTTGAGGTCAAGAACTACGGAGCAGAGGAGGAGCGCGGCACCTATGAGGACAGCGAAGAACGAGGCGAGCCATACCACCGGGTTGCTCTGCAGGTAAAGGTAGCGGTACTCCTTGCTGTCTGGCGTCTCCCAGCGGTAATTGATGGAACGTCCCCCGAGCGGCCACATGTACCAGGGGCTGCCGTTCTCATCGGCCTTGCACAGATCCAGGCGCGGGGTGCCGGCGTTGTAGTGCGAAACGAAGTGCCAGGCGTCGGCGAGCATTGCGGGGAAGGCAAAGAGGGAGCCAGCTTTGCCGTTGTCCAGGTACCACTTGGCGGTGTCTGAGGATTGGTAGTATCCGTTGTCGGGAAGCTCCGAAACGATGCGCTTGCCACGTGCGAAATGGATTTCCCATACGCCGGCATACACCACCACGAATCCGAGCAGGAACAGCCCCAGACCTTTGGACATGCGCTTCCACGTTGCCGACCGTTGTGCAAGCTCCTGCGTCCGCAGCGGACGCCATGCCCACAACCACACAGGAACGAGAAGAATAAAGACCAGGCCCACCACTTTGGTTGTGGCGACGAGGGCAAACGCCGCTCCGAAGAGGATGCTGATTGCGGCCGTCATCCGTTTTCCTTTGGAGGGCTTGGCCGCGTCCGGTCGCCGCTCAAGCAGGAGCAGGAAGCAGAGGATGGTGAGCAGCGAAAAGAAGACCAGCGGCCCTTCCAGCATGGCGCCGCGGAGGTGTACGAGGAGCGCGTTATCAAAGATATAGAGGAAGGAGAGGAGCGTGGAGAACAGGGCGTGGCGCGTGACCAGGAGGAAGATGAAGAAGAGGAGAGGGGCCGCGAGCCACGCGAGCAGCGCGGGGAAGAAGCGGTAACCGGCGAAGGAGAAAGTGTCCGGAAAGTTCCTCCCGTAGTCCGTGTTGAGGAATTGGTCCGATTTCTCGTTGGGATGCAGGAGTTTTTCCCCGGCGGCGACGAGCAGCTTACCCAGCGGCGGGTGCTGCTCCATAAAGAACACCCCGTGCAGGTACTTTTGCGCGCTGGCGATGTGGTAGTTCTCGTCCCAGTAGACGCGCTGTGGTTCTGCGTAGCGGAAGAAGTACGTGAGGAAGGAGAGCAGAATGACGAATCCGAGGAAGAGAAACGTCTGGCGCGTCCAAAGAGGGGTGGGAGGGGTGTCGTGCATGGCAATAGTGTAGGGAAGGAGTGGCGTTGAGGAAACGGCACCTTGCTGGTACGCTCAGGTCCATGCTTCGGGAGCGCTTTTCCCATCCCACGCTGGCGTGGACGGTGCTCACTATCATGCTGATGATTGTGACCGTGGCGTTGAGTATGCAGGATAGCCGCCGCATGTTTCGCGCGTCCGTCACCGACGCGTTGCCATCCTGCGAGGGCATGCCAATCCTTCTTGATTACCCACAGCCGGGCCCCGATGGCCCGTTTGAGGAGTGTCAGTTCCAATGCGCGGACAGCCAGCAGTACTACCTCGTGTACACCGACGTGAACCCCGGAAGCGGTATGCTCTCTGCTATGCAGTGCGGCAAGGATCCTTCGTGCGTCAACACGGGAGAGAGCGGGATGTGGGAGTGTGACAGCGCAATGCAGCCTTCTGCCATTACCGTGAACGTCGATTATCCGGACGGCATATCATCGTCATCCGTTGCTACAGCGGGTTCCGGGGCCCTTTCTTCCCCCTTTGTTCCACTTCCCATTGCCAGCACTGCTTCGGAAACTTCTTCAGCAGGCCTCTCTCCGTGGACACTTACTCTCCATAGATCTTCCTCTTCCCGGTCGACGGAGAATTCCCAGGCTTCTTCCCTCGGAGAAGAGGAGGTGCCTCCGGAAAGCTCTTCGGCACAGGAGATCACGGAGATGGAACCGCAACAATCTGTGTGCGGCAACGGCATTCTTGAACCGCAGGGGGGAGAGGAGTGTGATCCTCCTTCGCCTGCGGGTTTCGAAGGGGCAGGTAACGGTCCGGAAAACGGACAGTCAGGATTGCTCTGTTCTGCCGTGTGCCGTCTCCTCCAAACACCGCGGTGCGGCAATGGCGTAATCGAGACCGGGGAGGAGTGCGATAATGGCCTTCAGAACGCCGCCCCGCCCGCTCCCTGTTCGCCCGCTTGCCGAGGGTACGCTGCCGTTGCAACGGTGGCTGCCGCTTCCGTCTGTGGCAATGGGGTGTTGGAGGCGCCGGAGCAGTGTGACTACGGGCAGATGAATGGCATGCCCGGCGGGCTCTGTGATCGCGAATGCAGAGTCGTCGTGTTTGATCCCCAGGTTCACGGTGCTGCGACACTCGCATCACTTATGCCCGTGCCGCAGGTGCAGGGGGCTACGGGCCCGGCTGTGCTGGGGGCAGTCGCCGGAGGTGCGGCTGCCGGGTGGGCATGGATGAGGAGGAAGAAGAAGTCATAATCTGCTCTGACAGAATATTGATTTGGTACAAGTTCACCGAACGTTTTCCGGTCAAGCCTTACATTTTCCGTTTAGACCAACACAAAGGTACGCTGTGTTGGATATGGTGTTGCGCCGCTATGCGCCGCTTGCGCTCTTCCTCTTCTTAGTCACTGTACTTGCGGGGACGCTCTGGCGTAACCAGATGAGGGGAACATTTACGGGGCAGATTATTCCCAATTGCAGTGTACCCGGAGCTTGTGGAAGCGCCTGTCCAGCGGGAACAACGTGTTCTCCCGGCTTGAGCGAAGCCGGCAGTCCTGCCTGTGTTTGCGCGGCGAATTCTTCTTCATCTTCTTCCTTTACTTGTACGAGTCAGCCGTGGCCGAGCTGCGGCGGTACTTGCCCTCCCGGTCTGACATGTGAGAGTGCAGTCGGCGCAACGACGTGCACATGCCGGGCGGTGGATTCTTCATCATCATCTTCTTCCTTTACTTGTACGAGTCAGCCGTGGCCGAGCTGCGGCGGTACTTGCCCTCCCGGTCTGACATGTGAGAGTGCAGTCGGCGCAACGACGTGCACATGCCGGGCGGTGGATTCTTCTTCGTCTTCTTCGTATTCTTCCTTCAATTGTGCGGGTCAGCCATGGCCGAGTTGCATTGGTACCTGCCCGCCTGGGCAGATATGCGAGAGTGCAGTCGGCGCAACGACGTGCACATGCCGGGCAGTGAATTCTTCGTCTTCCGTCATCAGTATTCCAGGAAGCCGTGCTTCCAGTAGCTTGAGCGGTGGTCCATCCAGTGATCCCCGCAGCGGATCATCCAGTGGTCCAAGCAGCTGGCCCTCCGGTGACCCGAATTCCAGTTCCAGCAGTAGAACCTCTGGCGGTCCCAGCAGCAGTCTTTCCAGTAGGTCGAGCAACGGAGGATCTTCCGGCGGAGGGAGCAGCGGTGGCAGTAGCATCTCCACCAGCAGTACAAGTAGTAAGAGCGGGAGCAACACCAGTGAAAGCAGTACAAGCAGCAGCGCTATTGCCTGTGCGGCGGATTGCGGTCGCATTGTTAACGGCCAGACGTGCAACGGTAGCGTGCAGAGCACCAAAGACTGTTACCAGCAGTGCATTGCTCTTCATCCTGAGAATCCGGATGGATGCACATACTCGTGCAAAAACCCTGGTGACTTTGCCAAGGTATGCCTGCTCGATGAATGCTGTTGCTGCCCCAACAGGAGTTCCGCGAGCAGTAAGGCTTCATCCAAATTCTCCGCGTTCTCTGCGAGTTCCAAAAAGTCCTCAAGTTCTTCCTCCTGGAAGGTCTGCAAGGCAGGGTTTACCTGCGGAGTATGGATGGAGCAGAATTCCTGCCAAGAAACGTGGATCGACTGCTTCGGCGGGGTCCTCCAATGTTCCGGGGAATGCGGGGATACTTCCTGCGGAGGAACATGCTGCTCGTGCGTCCCCAAACCTTCTTCGAGCGCTTCCTCCAAGTCCTCATCAACATCTTCTCGTTCCAGCCTACGCAGCAGATCTTCCAGTTCTCTCTCTCGCAAATCATCTTCTTCCAAACCCGGTTCCAGTGCGGGCAGTGCATCTTCCTCTTCTCCGAGTTCCTCCTTTTCATCTTCCACATCCAGCTCTTCCGTGAGCAGCACGTCGTCATCTGTTTCTTCCAGGAGCTCCTCGAAGAGCTCTTCCAAATCATTCAAGTCATCTTCAAGAAGTTCCGTACGTTCGTCCTTCAGGTCGTCCACTTCTTCCAGGGTAACATCGAGTTCTTTCTCCCGCTTCGCGGTCCTTTCGCCCTACTGCGGCAACGGCATCTTGGATACGGCGTATGGGGAGCAGTGCGACCACGGTGGGCGGAACGGAACATCCCACGATGCCTGCGCCAAGAACTGCACGCTCGTCCCCCGTTGCGGGAACGGGATTGTGGAGCAGGGGGAGCTCTGCGACAGGGGCTTGGCGAACGGCTTGCCGGATTCCCTTTGTTCCTCTTCCTGTGCCCTTGCCTCCGGCACGTGCGGGAATGGCAGGATTGATCCCCGTGAGAGTTGTGATGATGGGGATACGGAAGATGGAGATGGCTGTTCCTCCGCGTGCGTACTGGAGGCGACCACCGTCCCATCGTGCGGTGACGGGATCGTCGAAATTGGTGAGCAGTGTGACCCGCCTTCGTCCGCCTCGGCGGACTTCGGCGAGGCAGGCGACGGGAATACCGATGACAATGACGGTTGCAGCAGTTCCTGCCGGCTGGAATTTGATATCCTTCCCGGTTGTGGCAACAAGATATTGGAGCCGGGCGAGGAGTGCGATGAAGGTTTGGAAAATGGCACGACCTCTTCCCCCTGTACGCTCTTCTGCGGTCTCGCGAACGTCTGTAGCAACGGTTTCCTCGATTCCGGAGAGGAGTGTGACGACGGGAATACGCAGGACCGTGACGGCTGCTCATCCTCTTGTACGATTGAACCGGAATCCTACCCCACATGCGGCAACTTCCAGATCGATCCCGGGGAAACGTGTGACGATGGCAATCTGCGCAGCGGCGATGGCTGCTCTGCCGACTGCCATCTGGAACTCTCCATGACGCCGTTCTGCGGCGACAACATTCTAGAGGTAGGGGAGCAGTGCGACGACGGTCCCGAAAATGCCGATACCCTCCCGGACCATTGCCGCACGAACTGTTTCCTGCCCTGGTGCGGGGACGGCATTCTCGATGGTGGGGAACAGTGTGACCAGGGCATGCAGAACGGTCGGCCTTCGGCCTCCTGCGATATTTACTGCCGTTCCCTCGCGGCTCCGGCTGCACAGGAGCCTTCGGTGATCACGCTGCCGTTCGGGGCATCTCTCATCAATCCTTCGCAGTCGTCACAGAATGTCGCAATGTCTCCTCTTATTACTCCCACCGCTCCTCCACAGGGCAAGACGGGTCCGGCAACGCTCGCAGTGATGGCAGCGGGTGCTGCTGCAGGTTGGTCATGGGTGAGGAGGAAGAAAAAATGATGGGGATGCCAAGGATGCCGACGATTCCAAAGATCCGCGAACATGCGAGTTTTCGTTGTTTGATATGTATGGTTCCGTGAAATCCTTGGCCTCGCCGGAAACCTGGGAATCTCAACTTTTTTCCTCCACTGCTTCTTCCCGAAAAGACGCTACAATGCTAGGCTATGGCCGTGTCACCCGCACCGTACAGACCGCCCCAACGCAGCAGGCAACAGTGGCTTCTCAGCGCCTTCCTCTTTAGCGCTCTCGTGTTTTTATCTCTTCTCTTCCTGTTCAATCCGGAGCAGGGGGAGGAAAAAAAGCTCGCGGCCGCCAAGGAGGTTCCCCTGAGCGAGATTACGCGGGGCTACGCGGACGGCAAATTCGACAAGATCCTCATCCGCGATAACAAGGTGTATGCCACCCAAAAGGATGGTGCGATGGTCCAGTCATATAAGGAGTCAACCGATTCCTTGAGCCAATTGGGATGGAACGATCCCAAGAATGCCACGGTGGTCTCGGTGGAGAACCGCGAAACGGCCAACCTGTTCTTTGCCATCCTGCCGGATCTCCTCTTCTTCTTCCTTATCCTTGCGGGGGTGGTGTGGCTCTTCCGCGGCATCGCCCGCAGCCAGTCTACGGCGCTTTCCTTTGGTAAGTCGCGTGCGCGCATTGCGGATGCCAAGCAGGTAAAGACGCGCTTTGTGGACGTGGCAGGTGCGGAGGAGGCCAAGGAGGATCTGGTGGAGGTGGTGGACTTTCTCAAGAATCCCAAGAAATACACGAGCATCGGTGCCAAGATTCCCAAGGGCGTGCTCCTGGTGGGTTCGCCGGGCACGGGCAAGACGCTCCTTGCGCGCGCGGTCGCGGGCGAAGCGGGGGTACCGTTCTTCTCCATTGCCGGCTCGGAGTTTGTCGAAATGTTCGTGGGCGTGGGCGCGAGCCGTGTGCGCGACCTCTTTACGCGCGCCAAGCGCAACGCGCCGTGCATCATCTTCATCGATGAGATCGATGCGGTGGGCCGGCAGCGCGGCGGCGCGGGGTTTGGCGGGGGGCACGACGAGCGCGAACAGACGTTGAACCAGATCCTTACGGAAATGGATGGCTTTGAGCAGGGGACCAACGTGATCGTGATGGCCGCCACGAACCGGCCGGACGTTCTCGATATCGCACTCCTCCGTCCCGGCCGCTTCGACCGCCGCATCTTTATCGACAAGCCGGATCTCGCCGCGCGCGAGAAGATTCTGGAAGTCCATTCGCGCAATAAGAAGGTTGCCAAGGGGGTCAAACTCCTCGACATCGCCAAGCAGAGCGTGGGGCTCACGGGTGCCGACCTGGAGAACATTATGAACGAGTCTGCCATCTTCGCCGCCAAGCGGCGCCATGCGCAGGTTACACAGAAGGATCTCGTGGACGCCGTGGAAAAAGTGACGATTGGCGCGGAGAAGAAGTCCCGCAAACTTACGCAGCGCGAAAAGGAAATTACCGCATACCACGAGCTGGGCCACGCCGTCGTCGGCCACCTGTGCCCCGAGTCCGACCCGCTCCATAAGATCTCCATTGTCTCGCGCGGGTCCGCACTGGGCGTCACATGGTTCCTGCCCGAGGAGGACCGTTATACCATCAACCGCGGCAAGTTCCTGGACGAGATTTGCGGCCTGCTCGGAGGGCGCGCTGCGGAGGAAGTCGTCTTTAAGGAGATTACGACGGGCGCGTCCAACGACCTGGAGCGCGCCTCGCAGATTGCGCGGAACATGGCCATGAAGTACGGCATGGGTGATGACGACATTGGCCTCGTGGCGTACGGCGAAAAGCAGGGGTCGGTATTCCTGGGTGTGGATCCGGGCATGTCTCGCAATTACAGCGAGGAGATTGCCAGAAAAATTGATAGTTTTGTGCAGCGGACGCTCAAGGAGCAGTACGAGCGGGCACTCGGTTTCCTCCGCACGCATCGCAAGAAGCTCGACGACCTCGCCAAGGTGTTGATGCAGCACGAGACGATGACGGTGGAAGAGTTTATGGAGATCTTCGAGGGAAAGAAGAAGGCGGAGGTGTCGGTTGTAGCGTGACTCCCTTATAAACAGAGTTCGTTGTGGAGGTGTGTTAGTTGTGTGTTGTTCCGCCCTCTCCCCTAGCCCCTCCCCCTGATGGGGAGGGGGATGTTTCTGTTTTGTTTTTCCGCGAAAGGAGCCTCTCGAAGGATACACAACTACAAACAAGAACATTCCCTTCCCCCTTTGGGGGAAGGGGTAGGGATGAGGGCGGGAGGAGGGGAAGGCGGAGAGGGGTGGGTATTCGCGGAGACGGGTGGATTTCTCGTCCCCCGCACTTTTTGCTATGATACTCTCCGATGGAACAAGCGCTTTCCCCATTAGACGGCCGTTACGCCAAACAGGTCGAGCCGCTGCGGGCGTTTTTTTCGGAAGAAGCGCTCATGCGGGCGCGCGTGACGGTGGAAATCAGGTATTTCATAGCGCTTTCACGGGAAGAAAGGGTGCGGGAACTGCCGGCGATCAGCGCGGGCGGTGAGAAGGAGCTCATGCGTCTCGTGTCGGGATTCTCCGAACATGATGCGCTGCGGATCAAGGAGATCGAAAGCACGACGCGACATGATGTGAAGGCGGTGGAGTACTTCCTTAAGGAACGGATCGGCAAGGTGATTGCCTTGAAGCCGTACCTGGAATTTTTGCACTTTGGCCTTACGAGCGAGGACGTCAACAACCTC
The DNA here is from genome assembly GCA_903825315.1 of uncultured Candidatus Peregrinibacteria bacterium. Taxonomy (GTDB): domain Bacteria; phylum Patescibacteriota; class Gracilibacteria; order Peribacterales; family Peribacteraceae; genus CAIKAD01. Next base: position 65,410 of record CAIKAD010000001.1, read on the forward strand.
GCGTACGGCATTCTCATCCACGATGCCCTCAAGCAGGTGATCCTCCCCGCGCTCCAGGGGCTGCAAAAAGAACTCGCGCGCATGGGCCGTTCCACCATCAAGATCCCGATGCTCAGCCTCACGCACGGGCAGCCGGCCACGCCGACTACCGTGGGCAAGGAGTTGCTGGTCTTTGCGGAACGGCTGGAGCGTCAGTTCGCGCAACTCCGTTCCTTTCGGATGCAGGGGAAGCTCGGTGGTGCTGTGGGGAACTTTTCTGCGCACAAGGCCGCCTACCCGCTCATCCACTGGGAGCGCTTCCGGGTCAAATTTGTCAAAAGTCTCGGCCTCATTCCCCTCATGCACACTACGCAAATCAACCCGCACGACGACCTTGCAGAACTGAGCCATATTCTCCATCGCATCGACACCATCCTCATCGACTATTGCCGCGATACCTGGCTCTATATTTCACGCGGCGTCTTTAAGCAGAAGACGGTGGCGGGAGAAGTCGGTTCCTCGACGATGCCGCACAAGGTCAATCCCATCGATTTCGAAAACGCGGAGGGCAATTTGGGAATGGCTAACGCACTCTTCGACCACTTTGCATCCAAGTTGCCGATCAGCCGTCTCCAGCGCGACCTCAGCGATTCAACCGTCCAGCGGAATATCGGCGTGGCGTTCGGCTACCACCTTCTTGCCCTCCATTCCCTCAGGAGGGGACTCGGAAAGCTCTCGCTCGACCGCAATGCGGTCAACAAGGAACTGGAGGACCATCCGGAAGTGGTGGCGGAAGCGATTCAGACTGTTCTCCGCAAGCACGGCGTCTCCGGCGCGTACGAAAAGCTCAAGGCGCTGACGAGAGGGGAAAAAATCACCGCGGCGAAATTAGCGACGTTCATCGAAGGTCTCCCGCTCCCCAAAGAGGAGAAGAAGAGGTTGAAGACGATGGTGGAATAACAGGTTCTATAAGCCAAATATCCCCCTCGCAGCTCCCAGATCAGCATGCTACGCTTTTGGCATGCGCGGCATTTCGCAGCAAGATTTCGGCAGGTTGTTCCGGAGTTACCTCATCAATGCAGTCCTGTTCGCCGCCGCACTCTTTGTCTACCGCAACAGCCACTACTACGCAGATTTCCTCATTCCCCGCACGCAGCAGGCGCTTCTCGGGGTCTACCTTCTCTACCTGGCGCTCGCGATTCCCCTGGAGCTTGCCCTCCCTGCGGACCGGCGGCGGCTTGATGGAAAAGGCGTCATCGCGCTGCGTGCCGTGTGGCGCTCCCTGCGGTGCGGGTGGGACTACGTGCGCCACTATCCGCTCCAAACAGCCAACCCGCCTTCCATCATCCCGCAGGAGAAGACAGCCATCCTCTTTCTGCTCGTCAAATTCTACTACCTCCCGATCATGCTCAACTTCCTGTTCGGGAATTGGGATACGGCGGTGTGGAACTGGGGCATGTACCATGCGGCCACGCTGGATGTCCATCAGAACATGTTCCAGCACTTCTTCCCGCTCCTCACGTACGCCGTCTTCGTGATCGATACGGGCATCTTTACGCTCGGATATGCGTTCGAGTATCCCTATGCCCGCAACACCGTGCGGTCGGTGGAACCCACGCTTTTCGGCTGGATGATTGCTCTCCTCTGCTACCCGCCGTTCAACGACATCGTCAACCGTTACGCCGTGTGGGCGGCCAACGACAACAATGCTTTTGCGTCGGTGCCCGCCACTTATGTCCTTCACATTGTGGCGTTTGCCCTGCTGCTCCTGTACGCATTGCCGTCCGTGGCGCTGGGTTTTAAAGCCAGCAACCTCACCAACCGCGGCATTGTGACGCGGGGGCCGTACGCGCTCGTGCGGCATCCGGCGTATACCGGCAAGGTGCTGGGGTGGTGGGTGATGTCTTTGCCGATCCTCCTGCAACCGGACCAGTTCTTTCTCGCGATTATTTCCATGTCCATCTGGACGGTTATCTACTTCTTCCGCGCCCTCACGGAGGAGCGGCACTTGAGCATGGATCCCGACTATGTGGAGTACTGCAGGCGTGTACCGTGGCGCTTCATTCCGTACGTCCTCTAAACCGTGCGTACCCGGCTCACCATCAGGCGCTGGGACCTGGTTCTCCTGTTCGGCGGAATTGCTGTTCTTGCGGCGCTCCTGCGCTTTGCGTTCCTCGATGCGCGCACGATCCACATCGATGAGGGTGTGAGCATCCTCTACGGGCAGCAGATCCTTGGCGGTACGTGGCTGTACAACCCGTTTAATGCGCACGGTCCCGTCTTCTTTATGTTTGCCGCGCAGGTCGTCCGTTTCTTTGGCACCAACGTGGTGGCGGGGAGGGCGGCAATGGGCATCGTCAACCTCCTCTGGATTGGTGCGCTCCTGTGGTTGTACTGGCCGCTGCTCCGCAACCCCGGTCGTCTGCTCCTCGCTGCGGGGCTCGGCCTGTCGTCCGGCCTCATCTTCTATTCCCGCTACTTCATTCATGAGCAGCTGTTCATGCTCATCACCGTCGGTGCGCTTGCCGCAGCCGAGATGTGGGTCCAACGCCGACGCTCCTGGGCGCCGGCAACATTCATCGTGCTCTGCGCGCTGTTGTATTCCACCAAGGAAACAGCAGTGTTTACCGTGGGGGCGTGGGCCGCTGCTGTCGCTCTTCTCTTTTTGGAACCGGGACGGGAAAAGGCGATCGCGGAATTGGATTGGCAGAACGTCCTCTTTGGAGTGGCGCTCGGTGCTTCCCTTATCCTCTTGCTCTTTACGCAGCTCTTTACCGATTCCACGGCCGTCGCCCATCTGTTCCAGGGGCCGCTCCATTGGTTTGACCGCGCGCAGGCCTATCACGTGCGTCCTTTTCCGTACTTCCTCCAGCTTCTTGTCGTGCATGAGTACCCGCTCCTCCTCGGTGCGCTCTTGTTGGGATGGCGGCTTGTTGTCCATCGCGCGTGGACGCCGCGGCTTACGTTCTTCGCGCTCTGGACGATATTCATCACGTTGGCCTATTCATGGGTCCCGTACAAAACTCCCTGGTGTATCCCCAATCTCATCCTGCCGCTCGGGCTCTTTGTGGCATTTGCGTTCGACACACTCTGGCCGCATGTGCCCGAACAATGGAAGCAGGCCTGGTTGCTTTCGGTCATCCTCCTCCTCGGCGCGGGCACGGCTACGGCATGGGCGGATAGCATCCAGCACCCCGACCGCGTCCAGCCGCTCGACTATGCGTACCTGCAGTCCGACAAGAGCTTCGGGCGTTTTCTCCAGACGATCCAGGACATCAGCAATCTTTCCCAAGGGCCGCATCCCTTGCCGATTCAGTTTATAGGCGAGCCGGACGAGCTTCTGCACGTGGTCACGGAGCCGTATGCAACGCACGAAGCATCAGAACCGCTCCAACCCGGGCTACCGCTCTACATCAATTACATGCACGACGACATGGACACGCTGCAGAAGATTGAGGACGCTTCCGGCAAGACCTACATCCGCTCCACGTACCGCTACCTGCGGGATTGGGGCACACTCGTGGACCTGTTCGTGGAACAAGACCTCTGGAACCGTTACCTCACGGACGTGGCGCATGAGGATGTCCAGGAGGGGGAGCATCCTGTGTATGACTACAGCAACTGAATAGAATTAAGAATTTGGAATCTGGAATTTTGTAATGACTGTTCCTGATTCCAAATACAATATTCCACATTCCAGATTCTTCATGACGTTCCTTGGGCGCGGGGGAACGTCCCCTTACAGTATGCAGGACAGCAGTCCCACGTCGCACAGTACCGACCAACCGAAGAAGAGCGCGTACTCGCCGGTGGCGAACAGGATGCCGACCGTGATGATCAACAGGATGACCATTTCAGTTTTTCTGTCGCGGGCGTACGCGCGGTACGTTGCGTGCAGGAGAACGAGCACGAGGGCGAGCCAGAGGAGGAGGATGAGGATGATCATGGGAAGGATAGAAGAAAGTATACAATGCCGGCCCCTCCATGAGGAGAGGCCGGTTACGTCTGTCCCGTCCGGATTACTTGCTCCCGACGCTGATCAGCCGCCGGTCGGCGGCGATGTGGTCCGGAATAATCCAGCCGGGGTCCGTGGGTGCGTACGCCAGTGTGGCGAAGTAGTACGACACGCGGACGTAGAACACGCAGGTGTAGCCGCCGTGTACAGGCAAAACGGTGTACGGCTTGCCTACGAGGCTGCGCGCGTACCAGAGCATGCGCGGCACCAGGTATTGCGCGTTGAGGCGCAGCACCGCAATGCGCGGATACGTCCCGTAGAACACGTTGAAGGGGACGGTGCGGATGCCGGGGTTTACCTGCGCCTCGTAGACGAGGCCGGATGCGTAGAGGGCGGCATGGTTCCAGTACCCCGGGACCATGTTGTTCCGGGGATTCCGGGTGAGGAACACGTCTCCATCACGCAGCTTTGGCCAGGCGGCCTCGGCGGAGGAGGGGAGGAACAGCAGACTGCCGAGCGCGGCAGTGCCGCCGCCGGCCAGGGCGAGGAAGCGGCGACGGTGGAACGCGGGGGCACCGGATGTGCGTCGCATGGGACACTCCTTTGGATTGAAAGGACAGGACTCGACGGATCCGGCAGGACATCTGCCGGAGTGTTACGCTACGGGCGACCGAATGGCGACTAAAGACTCAGCCGACCACTTCGTTGGCTGTCCTCCTGTTTTTTGGCTTGAGGAAGGGCTGAAAGAAGTTCTACCGGGGCGTGGAACGTTCGGCTCTCCATGACGGAACGGAGACTCTCACGGCCTCCGTTCCGTCCGGTTGTTGTTCAGAGATGTTTTTGCTGCTCCGGCGGATCAAACACTGCATACCTCTGTAGCGCTCCGCATAATCTGCTCCGCACCAGGAGTTCCGCATTCTGTACGGCGGCGCCTGCCGCACCGCGGATAGTGTTGTGGGAAAGGACGACGAATTTGTAATCGAGAACATCGCACTCCTGCAGCCGTCCCACGCTCACCGTCATGCCGCTGCCGAGATCGCGGTGCAGGCGGGGCTGGGGATGGGCGGGGTTTCCGAGATAGACGAGGGGCTCCTCCGGTGAAGACGGAAGCGAGAGGCTCCCGGGCGATGGGCGGAAATTTCGTAGAGCATCTTCCACCTGCTGCCGTGTCGCGCGCTGTCGCAATCCCACTTTGACGCACGCAAGATGCCCGTCGAGCACGGGGACGCGGTTGCATTGTGCGCTCAGCTGCATGTCTGCAAAGCGGATCCCGTCCGCCTCGAGCGTTCCCAGGATTTTCCGCGGTTCCGTTGCCATTTTCTCTTCCTCGCCGCTGATGAAGGGAACAACGTTGTCGATCAAATCCATGCTCGGCACGCCGGGGTATCCGGCGCCGGATGCGGCTTGCAAGGTGGTTACATCCACGTTCGTCACGCCGAAGGAATCGTGCAGCGGTTTGAGCGCCATCACGAGTCCTGTGGTGGAGCAGTTGGGATTGGTGACCGTACATCCGCTCCTGAATTGCTGGCGGGTGATGAGTTGCAAATGATCCGCATTTACCTCGGGAATGATGAGGGGAACGTGCGGGTCCATGCGGTGGTTCCTGGCGTTGGAGACGACGGCGAATCCGGACTCGGCGAAGTGCCGTTCGATGGGGCCCGCCACGGAGGAATCGAGGCCGGAGAGGGCAATGGCTCCCTCGACGGTTGGGATGCATTCCTGCACCTGCATCCGCGCGATGTACGGATCGAGCGGGGAGGGGAGGCGCCACTGCGTTGCCTCCGCGTACGGTTTGCCCGCGGATTTTTCCGAAGCGCAGAGCGAAGCGATTCTGAACCAGGGATGGTTCCGCAACCGCTCAATGATGCGCTGGCCCACCATGCCGGTGGCGCCCAGCACGGTGACCGGTATGTGTTCCGATGATGTGGGAGAATGTTCCATGATGGGAAAGAAAGAAAGGGATACAAAAACGGCCTCCGGGGGCGGAGGTCGTAGGGTTTTTGTCTGTACGAAGCCTCAGCCCCTCTTACGAGCGGTCTTGGTCTTCGTCGTCATGGCGATGCCCGACGTAGAGGGGAAGATCCTGGCCGGTGGGGGTGGAGGATGTCCCAAGAAGTGGGGGGGGAATGAAATACAAAAGAACCTCCGGAGGCGGAGGTCGTATGGGTCACGCGGATACAAAACCTCAGCCTCTCTTGCGAGCGGTCTTGGTCTTCGTCGTTGTGACAGTGGCGGACATCGGCATCAATGTACGTCCACAGGCGGTCTGATGCAATGAGTTCTGCATAACTCCAGGAGGAAGCGGAAATCCTACCACCTCTCCCGGTGGATCTTCTGTGCGTCGTACTCTGCGTCCGTGTGCGGGGCGGGAGGTTCCTTGGCGTACCCGACGGGGATGATGTTGATGATCATATGGCCGGCGGGAATACCGAGCGCCTCCTTTACCTTCCCCGCGTTTTCCAACGACACATTCTTCCATACCGTTCCCAGTCCCAGTTCCGCCGCCTGCAGCATCATCGATTGTGACGCTATGGAGAGGTCCTGCACCGGCAGCATGGACTTGCCCTCCGGCATCACGGCCACGATGAGCGCCGGCGCCTCCTTTACAAAGTCACTGCCCACAACTGTGAACACAGCTTCCTTTACCGTGGGATCCCGCACCACGACAAACTCCACCGCCATGTTGTGTTTTGCGGTAGGGGAGAACTGCCCCGCTTTGATGATGTCAACGATCTGGTCATCGGCAACAGGATCGGATTTGTAGGATCGCACAGCGCGGCGGGCGAGGATGGCGGGGAGGAGCATACGTTGTGGGAACCAAGGAAAAGTGGGTCAATTGTAGCAAGAACGGCCTTGTAGCATCCCGAGTTCTTGGTACACTTGTCCGCGCAGGATTCTTCTGTCCTTACAGGAGTTTCTCTGCCGACGCCCTCGTTCATTCAGTCGTACGTGCCGTGGCACGTAGATCCAAAGCGGATCTCGTGGATCCATAGCACCAATCTTGTTCTTTCTCTCCTATACGTGCCGTGGTGGCGTCCACCTTCGCCCTTTATCCAGATTGCGTCTGGGGAAGGCTACGGTGGACTCAGTGAAGTATCACCCCGGTATGCCCTCGTTCTCAGATATACGTGCCGTGGTGGCGGAATTGGTAGACGCACTAGCTTGAGGGGCTAGCACTCGCAAGAGTGTGGAGGTTCGAGTCCTCTCCACGGCACCACAAAGGGGTCACAACCGATTACACTTTCGTCCTTACCGCGAACGTCCCCGCAAGGGCGGCGCTGGTCGGTGAAGCGGTATGACCCCCGCCCGAGGAAACATATATCTGATCGTGAGCACAGTTCAGGAAGGGCGCTCACTTTTCACGATTTCGTCCCACAGCCGATGGAATTCCTCGTCGCTGGGAGGAGGAGGAAGACGACCGAACTTCTTCTCCACAATATCAAGAACGATCTTTGCATACTGCCGAGCCCATTGCCGCTGATCCTCTTCGGCCATTGGCAAGTGCTTTACTTTGAATCGCTGCTCCATGAGAAGATATTCCTCTTGGGGGGCTTCCCACGCAACCGCAAATGGGGCGGCGGTTCCGAAGGTTCCTATGGCAGACCTTTGGGATGTGGGGGGTGGTTTACATTATTTGAGGGTTTGAATTTCGAAGTGGGACAATCCTGTTTACAGCTTGTGTAGTTGAATTATGAATCTTGCTTATGTAGTGAATTACTTTTTGATGGGGAAAATGAAAGTACCATGAGTAGCTACAAAGCTCAGATACTTCATTCAAATAATCCCATACAGTTGCCTTCTGTTCATCGGTTAATTTGATGTTTCCTGTTTGTAAAGCAAGGAGATAGATCGCATCAATTGTTGCGTGTATTTCTGGATCACTTTCAAAAAATTGCCAGAGCTTTTTCCCAGGAGTGAAATGCATGAATGCATTCCGTACATTCGCATTCAAACTCTTGATTGCATTAATGTCTGATTTTGGAAGGGTTAGTAATCTTTGCTTTTTACATCTCTTTATTGCTTCAGGGAAACTGATTAGCTGCTTTACTTCAATCCTTTCTCTCTTGAGCTCATATTCGTTATGCCATCTAAAGACATGATATGCGTACGACCTCATAAATCTTGGTAGGGGTCGCCATCTGTTGCCCTGAAAGCTTTTTCTTACCATTGCATCCAATTTGGATCGAACAAAGTGGCTAACTTGCATAAACAAAATTTTCCGACTGCTCATTTTTTTCCGATTCCACCACAATACATTTTCATCATTTCCCTGGTGAAGTGCACAGATTGCAAAACCATACAGTGAACAATGCAAAGCTATCATTGCCCATTTCATCTTATGTCTAAGTCTGGGGCGCTGTTGGTAGCAACCCATTTCAAATACTGTGTGATTTGGTGAATTGAGAAATTCCCGAGCTGCTGATAATGACTCGACTGCATTCTCAATCTCGTTCAATTCAATGTTTGACAGCAGATTCATATTTCCATTCTACATCCTTTGCTCATATTGGCAGCCCCCCAAGATATCTATAACGCGGGGCTCTTCGACGCCTTCTTACAGTGGTATCAAGTCCTGAAAAATATCGCAACCGTCGCAACTGTGGCGTAGAGGTGATCTGTTGGGAGCGGAGAGGTACCGGGAGGCGAAGTAAAAACGGGCTGATCAGCCCAAAATTTCGGGAGGGTCGTTGCCGTACGAATCCTTCTGCCGGATTTGGCCGTGCAGACCTTGGATGACGAGTTCTTCCTTGTTTCTACGTGCAATGCCGCGTGCTATCTTGATTGCCTCGGCCTGAGTTTCGGTAACCGCAGCCGCACGATGAGCTTTGGCGAGTTTGACGATCCATTTGTGATCCAGTTTACGGGGGGAGACGAAGCGTAGAGGAGTCATATGCGAGTGGGGGTGCCTTCCCGGTACCTCTTCCACGTAGAAAAACGAGCAAAACCTCATTGTGTTACAAAAATCATCGGGGAAACTGGATTCCAATGACGGAGATTCTCCCATTTCCTACCAAATAAGGTTTCGAAAATGTTTCAGGGACGCTGTCGTTGCTAAACAAAATTATGACCCCCCTATCCAATCTAGTCCCCTCCATCATGCGTAATGTTTGCTGTATGGCATGACGCATGGCCTCTTCGAAAATTTGATCAACTACAAACTTTGTCTCAACCAGAATTGAATAGTTTTCAAAGAACAGCACTAGATCGGCACGCATGTTCTCACGAATCGGAACTTCAACCTTGGCAACAGATGAACGGGAAGATTCGAAGTATTGCTTAACCAATTTAATTACATCCGTTTCCCGTAATGTTGTATTCGTGGGTACTCGCATTTTACTGCTTTCAATGAACTTTTTGAGAGCCAGTAATGACAATTCAACCTCTATGGTACTACCCATAAATGCCAACCAAGCAAATACAGTCCGCAACACGAACATGGCTTCATCTCTCGTAACACGACGACCGGAATGCGTTACTCTATTGCGGATAGCTTTCGCATCTTTGTAGTCAGACCAAAGATGATTGCGCTTATCGATCTGACGCCCGATAGCAACTGGCACAAAAGTATCTAAACGTGAATCAAAGTCAGTTCTCGTTCTTTCTTCCAACCATTTGACCAACAATGGATCGAGTTTTGATTCCAATGTCGGGAATACTCTATTTGAGACATATGCCTCGAGCGCCGTAATAGCTTCGAGGATCACTGCACGTAAAACCTTCTCATCACCAGAATTAAATAACTCCTCCGCAATCGCTAGAAGCTCTTTCGGCGTGTGCAGCTCGGCACGAGGGATCGAGGAATCAGGCATAGAATTAGTGAACTTTTTCCTTGGAGAATTTTTCCAAAATAACGCTACTCGGATGATTTGCTAATGAAACCAGCTTGTTCGCTAGGGACACAGGCAATAGCGACGAATCATACATATCGCACTTCAATAAGCTGATGTTTTGCAGAATGACATGAAGATTACGGATATCCCTTTCTGTCGGAGCCTCAAGGACTTCCTTGCCCGCAAGAGTCACTACATACGTGCGATCATCTCCGGATTTGAATATGACTTTATTGCCAAAATAAGTACTCCGTCCGTAGGTTTTAGTGGGGTCTGCTTTACCAGGAACGATGTATTTATGAATGTAAGTGTTATCTAATAGAAGGACTGAATTAGGCTTTAGTCTTCTCATAATCTCATCTGCGTGCTCTACGAAGGCACCGCTTTTTTCTAGGCCAGCAAGATGCAACTCGTGGTTATCGAATAAATATTCGATCAACCGCTGCATTGGTCGGTGCATGTTGGCCGTTTGGCCAAAGAATGCCAAAGGTCCGTCAATGATGAATAGCACTTGTTTCAAACTCGAAGGATTGTCTCTCACCAAAGATCGCAAAATGTAGATCAAGATAAATTGTTCAAGGAGTTTTGTTACGTATCCCAGAATCCCACTAGCTCCTAGCTCATTATCTACAGCCTCATGCAGTCGGAATACATCTGTTAAGTAGAGTTTCTCCGAGCAATGGCTACATGCCAATGTAAAATCGGCTTTAATATGAGTGCTGCCAATTTTTACCCGCTCTCCACAGCTAGGACAGCTTGAAAGCTCCCATAGTGCTATTGGGGAACGCGAGTATTCTTCAAACAAGAACCATTTGAGGGTCTCTATAAGCTTACGTGACTCTGTTCGGGGCTCGGCTGTAAAGAACTCATAGACAGATCTTCTCACCGTATTGGTCAATGTAAGCTCATCTCCAAGGGCAATGTTCTTCGTGGGGAGAATGAACTTGAAGCGCTCAATATCTTTTAGACGAGCCATATCACTGGGATCGATAAATGGTTTTTGCCCCAGTTCTTCGAGATCATTCAGCTTGAAAGCGAGAGCGCCGAATTGAAAGAAAGCTAAAGTCGAGGAGGGAAAGGACTTTTTTACAGAGATATCCGTATAACCTCCGTCTATTGCAATAACATGCTTTATTGGACTCTCAATTGAGGTATCTAGCTCCACGATTAATTGTTCAGGTAGCTCAACTTCCTCTGCGCTTTTTGGTAAGTGACAACGCTCCAAATACTTCACCACTTCTTCATCTTGGATAACTTTGCTATGTGCGGATTTACTCGCATATTCACTCGGCCGTTTACCTTTACTTGAATAGCCCATATCTCTTATTTCTTGGCAGTAAAACGGTCAATCTGAACTGGAACTACGAAAGGATTTGAATATGTTTTCATCCTCACAAAGCCCTTATCTTTGTCAGCGCTAAAGCGGATGAGTCCGTCTGTGAAATCAGAGAAGTCATAGTATTTCCTAAGCTCTCTAATTTCGTCTTCATTGTTCAGATGGGCGATGAACCAGTTTTGAGTATTCTTCAGGATATTCGCACTGATTGAGCTAACTTCTTGGGTGGCATAGATAAGTGCGAGGTTCAATTTGGCACCTTCTTTCGCAATCTTGTTGTAGATTTGGCTTAGATCCCGATCTTCCCTGTGAGGGAACAGGTTATGCGCTTCTTCAAAGTAAAACTGGATGAAGTTATTAGGCTTATTGCTGATGAAAGTGGCCAATGATTCGTTAAAAATCTTCTTGCAGATTCTTTCGGAGTACAGGCTCTGCACGTTTGCCTCTCCTTGCGATAGATCGACGATAACGATTTCACCGTTCCGCAGTGCCTGGATGATGTCTTCCTCGAAAGAGCTATCAAGAGAGGCTGTATGCATCTGCTGAATCGAACGGAGCATCGTATACCCACTGACGCTTGGGGAACCTCCTGGCGATTTCTTTCTTGTGAGGAAGGTTAGAAGTGCCTTTAGATCTTCATCAGCCCATTCTCTGCCCTTTTCATTCTTGTACTTCTTAAAGTAATCCATATCCTCATAGTGGTCCCAAATGTACTCAAACCACTCAGTAGCTTCTTCTACAGAAATGCCTGACTTAGGGTCAAGTTTCTTGAGAGCATCGAGCTCAATTTGTTCCTGGATTTCTGCGCAGGTCTCGAAGTATACCTTGAAACTGCTAGGCTGATCGAAACCTGCTTTGTAAAGACAGCATTGGTATACAGCCTTCTTTCTTCTATACCTCGTTGCAGCCGACCCTTTTTGTTCCTCAGGTTCGATAAGCTCTATTGAACGGAAGCTCTGAACATAATGTCCCGACTCATCAACGAGACCCGCTTTAACAATCTCAAAACCAGATTCGATCTGAGTATAAAAGTTGATTTTCATGATCTTAAATCCATCTTTAGGAATTGTGCTGTAGCGACTGACCTTGTCTTGGTAGAGCTCAAAAATAGCCGTTCCTTCATCTTGAAGGTTGGCGTTTGCGTACTCACCATTGATGTCGAAAATAATCTGCCCCACAGGGAATTTAGGCGCTTCATCACTATCAAAGGGGGTGAGGTTAGCTTCGGGCTTGCTGGTCGGCTTGCGCGCATCGGTGAGCTTCGACTTAGCTTCTCCACTAATCTTCTCTGTCGCTTCGATAATCTTTTTCACTGTGTTCGATTTGCCTGTTCTGGTCATACCAAACAGCGCCGTTCTCTTTCCAAGAAAGTCTTGAGGGTTTATGCACACGGCTACCTCCTTTCCTTGATCTTGGAAGCGTCGGCTGGAGCTATAACGAACAGAGCCGATTTTCACATCATGGGCAGAGATAGAACCCGCATTCACGATATAGCCAAGTACGTTCTCCCGAGGCTTATAAACCTTGTAATGATGGGCGCTGTAAAAATTCTCCACATCAGCTCCGAAGACTGTTTTTCCATTCTCTTGATAGAAGGTACCGAGTACTTTGCACTCCAATCCTGAGAAACTGAATTCATAACGAGTGAACTGATCCAGCTCACTTTCGGATCCAGTGGTCTTTAGGTTGTCTTTGTAATATTCAATCATTGAACTGGTCACATCGTTTTCTGTAGGTAGATCTGTTGGCTCAAGTACGCGCAAGAGAATCGCTTCAGCGCCTTTGTCATTCTCGTTCTCGTAGAACGCCAACAAGAAAGACCCTTGTGGAATACCACCCACCTTGTATTTCCATGAGTCAGCCACGAGAAGATATGCTTTCTGATAATCGAGATAAAACGGTCGACCCACGAACGCATCCTCTTTACACCCTTCTTTGAGGATATCCACGTTAACGATGTCTTTGAGAATGGCTAAGCTCATAACTTGTTGTGAGTAAGAAGCGGGTTCTGGAACCTAATGACAGATTGCTGCGCGTAATCACTGTTCGTATCAATTGATATCCATTTACGCTGTGATTTCTCGGCGCAGAATCCAGTAGTATTAGACCCCCCAAATGGGTCTAATACAATATCCCCAGGTTCAGTGAGCATTTCTATAAAGAACGATGCAAGCTCAATGGGCATCCTTGCTGGATGTGGCGCGATGCTTTTCTTGCGGCATCTAGCCAAAAAGAAATCATTAGACTGTGTATGCGAAATACTGAACACGTTTTTGGGAAGCCTTAGCTCTCGCTGCTCATCAATCTGCTCCAATTCAATCAAATTGTGCATGATGCTTCCCTTGTGCTTCTTCAAAAAGCTTTTTTCTCCAATAGCATGTTCCGAAGGTCTCTTGCCGGCATTATAACTCTGTCGCTTTAGTAGCATCTTCATGCTTGAGCTGTAAGGCCGAAGAACACGACTATTATCCGCCTTGGGATAATCATTCTTCGACATCCACCAAACATGCGTGAAGCTATCCGTAACTCGAATTCGCTTGATATTCACCCATTCTACAGGAGAGGGTAGGCGCGAGGGGTTGTAGCACACGAATTCTTGGCATAGATGTAAGCCCGCACGCCTGTTTTGGACGAAACCTAGTAGTGATTCGAGCGGAAGCAAAGACTGGATTGGTCTTTTTGGTTCCCATGCATTCCCAAGCTCAATAACAATTGATCCATTCGGAGTAAGCAGCTCTGAAAAAACTTCAGACAATCCGATAAACCATTCCTTGTATTCCTTCCCCTGGAGATTGCCGTAACTTTTCTTATTGTTGAGAGGGAAGGGTGGCGATGTAAGAATTAACTGAACCTTTTTCCTCAGCTTCTTCCCAAGCTCTCCATCCAACAATTTATTGGTGTCTCCGAGATAATATTTGCCTAATTTGGTTCTGTGAAAAACTTGCGCCATGCAGATAGAAGGTATGTGTATAGTAATCTGGATTTCGTATAATCTAAAGTTTCCTTATTCTTTAAACGCTGCGTGCATTTACTTCAGAACAGTTGCGAAAGGGTAATGCCGAATCCTTTTGCAAGTTTCTCCATCGTGCTCAGCCGCATATCACGGGGGTTGCTGCTCTCGTGCTCTTGATAGTACTTGTACTTGATCTGGCACTTCTTTGCAGCCTCTTCCTGCGTCCAATTCCTCTCCTTCCGAAGTTCCTTTATCCTCTTTGCCAATAGCTTTGCAGCCTCGGACGCCATGAAGAAGATTATCCGGAGGTACGGATCACCTTTACACCCCGAAGATTCGGGGTGATAATTCAGCTGTACCCCCTACTTATGGATCGGAATCATCTTTCCGCGAAGCAGGCTTTCCTGATCCTCGTCGCAGTCTTTGTAGGTGCCTTTATCATTGCTGCAGTGATCGTCAAGAACACGCCGCCAACTGCTCCTCGGCCACCCGTTGAGGCCAAGGCAAAAGACTACAAGGTCGAAGCGTGGGCGTGTGCACAAACGCAAATTAGGAATGGCCTGAAAGCACCGCGTACGGCCAAGTTCCCTTGGCAATCCGAAGCGCAGATTACCGACCTCGGCAACAATAGCTTTCAAATCAACGCGTTCGTTGACTCAGAGAATAGTTTCGGAGCGATGTTAAGGACAAAGTTTCAATGCAAAATCACAATGGAGCCGGATTCGGGCGATTGCGTCTACGACTGCGATTTCGTGGACTGACACGATGCTCAGCCATCAATTTATCCACCGAGGACAGTAGTCCTACTGCCCCTCACCCCATAGCATTTCCCACCTGTCGCAGTAGGGGGTGATCATCGCGGCATGTTTCTCCTGATGAAGGTGCCGCTTGTTGTTGTCGGCGCTGTGCATCCTGCCGTTCCTTCCTGGGGTACGAAGATACGCGGCATGGTCTTCTCTCAGCCAGACGTCGAGGGTGGCCGTAGGGACGATGTAGTATCGGAGGTTCCTGAAGTCCTCGGCCAAGTCCACGAGAACGGTGAAGTCCCGTCCCTGATCGAGATGAAGGAAGATTGTGCCGTCCTTCTTCGCGCTCCATTGCCAGATCGGCCATTCTTCGGACTTCGTCTTTACCCTTATCCGTACATCCTTCCCGCCTTTGGTCGCGAGGATGTCGAAACCGGGAGCGTTGCGGGGCGCGAGCGCTGCGATGATCCCCCGCTTGAGGAGTTCCGCCATGACGTAGCACTCCCCGGCATTGCCGATGAGGGTACTTTCCCCCGCGCGAATTCTTCCGCGCCGCCGTTGTTGCGACACCTCGTTCACAAGGTAAAGAGTATCACCTTGCTTACAAGGTGGTCTAGACGAGGTGTGGATCCGATGATGGCGTACTGTGAAAGACGACGTCACCCTACAATTGGGACACCGCATCAAGGCTCTCCGCAAGCAGCACAGCCTCACGCAAGAGGAACTGGCACGACGTTCCAAGGTGAGCATCAAGTACCTTCAGGCGCTGGAGGGGAAGACGCCCTACAACGCTACCATCGTGACGCTGAAGAAGCTGGCGGTCGGGTTCGAGATGCCCCTGTGGAAGCTCCTGAAGTTCGACGAGTGAGGATGTCCTTTGTATGGGAGTGAATCGGGGGCAAAGTTGTCTCATGCGAACGACTCCCAACAAGCGTTGTCGCGAAGTCGAGGACAGGATCGTTAGGCACGTCCGCGAGGGTGCCTCACTCTCCGACGCCCCGTGCCTTGAAGGGATAGACGAGGCGACGTTCCGTAGGTGGAGGAAGTGCCGGAACGCGGAGGACAATGATGAGCTTCCTCTGCGCGACAGGCGATGTTGGTCGTGCGCGAACTGCGCCCTCCAAAGGCGATGTGACGAGGCCGAGTGTCTGTTCAAGCAGTCCTGCATCCGCACGATCCATCGGGCGGGGGAGAGAAACTGGCGTGCGAGGGCATGGCTCCTTGAGCGCCGCTACCGTCAGGAATACGGTGCGATGACCGTAATAGAGGACGTGCGGGAGTCACAGCCGGATCCCACTGAAGTGCTCCTCGCGGCTATTTGCGCCCCTATGAGTACCCTCCCAAAGGACGAAAAGAAGGGCTTGCGGCTACCGAATTCCTCGCAATAGAGCTGCAAGTCGTCTTTGAAGCGTCATGCTTGAAGGATAGGACGAAACTCCTTCAGAGATTTATTAGAGCCCTTAAGCTCCTACAACGAGGAACTAACGCGATCAATGGCGGAAAGTAGCCGCGTACGCGCTCGTCCCGCCTCTTGTGCCTCCAAGTTAAAAGCCGCCATGCCGTAATCTGGAAGCCGACCCAAATTAGAAAGAGCCCATCGATCATTCTTCGTTCGTTCACTTTCGTTCTTATCTAGGGCGTCGGCCGCTGCGCGTATCTGTTGTTTCCATAATTCCAGTACATGCGTAGGGATAAGAGTGAATGATGATCGCTGATAGGTCTCAGGATTTAACACCGGCGATGCCAGGACTTCCGCTCTCGCAAGTTCGATCAATCCAAGCGGATGAATGTGTTTTCGCTTGCAGTAATCCCGATAAATCCAAAGTTGTTCCTCGAATGACGCATCATCGACATACTTCATCTCTTTGCCGCACTCGCAGCTAAAATTGCCGAACGAATAGATCGTCAAGATTGGGTACTCTTCCCCAATATCAGAATTATGAAACACTTCGACGAACCATATTAGTTCATCTAGATGCCACCTATCAATATTGTGCTCAACGCTCTCCTTGGTTATCGGTTGATTTTCAACAATAGCTACGTACTTTCGAGCGGCTCTTTTCATTGCTTCCCTGCGTATCACTCGTTTCTTCATTTCACGAAGATGTTGGTTATCCTGCCTCTCCCAACAACGCATGAAATTCCTATATGCGTCGGGGTCAGGGCAAAGAATGCGCGCCATTTTCGGTGCAAGTCTTTCTGAGACGCGCATGGCGCCGCTGATGTAATCCTGCACAACACTATGGTGCACTTTCAACTTTAATGCGAGTGCACGCTTGCTAATGCCTTGCTCCTCGCATCCTTCACGGATGAGAGAGCCCAGTGAAGTCACGTTATCTATACCCGCCATGGCGGGTAGCATACCACTACCCGCCAGACACAAACTTATTACACTCATGCCGCAACGCGATGAAAGACGTAGCAACCACTTTGCGGCAACTTCCCATCCTCGACGTAGCCCGTTCATTGGGACTCAACGTCGTGCGTACCGGTGCCCGTACCTACAACATGCGAGAGGAGCGGGAAATCACCTCGCTCGTTATCTTCGAGAAGTCCAATACATGGCACCGGTTCTCCGGGAAGGAGCGCGGGGGTGTTTCGCGCGGCTCCACCATCGACCTCGTCATGCACATCCGCCAGTGCTCATTTCGGATGGCAATTGATTTCCTTACCTCCCGCTTCCTATGAAACCCGCGAAGCTCAGTTTTCGAGTGCAATCCCTTCCCCGATCCTTCCGCCGTTATCTCAACCAGCGGGGCATCAGCGATGACGTTATCAAGAAGCGGAACATTGGACTAACGACGATAAAGGAAAGACGGTGGATCGCGATCCCGGTGCATGACAAGCGAGATAAGTTGGCCGCTGTCATCCTCCGTAGCCCACCGAGGGCACCCAAATCCCAGCAACGCTACACGATGCTGAAAGGAAGCAAGGCAATGCTCTATCCCCTCGATGCAGCGCGAGAAAGGGGCGACCTTCTGCTCTGCGAAGGAGTGCTCGACGCTCTCGCCGCCGAATCCACAGGCATCCGCGCGATAAGTGGCACGGCGGGCGCGGGGACGTTTAAGGAGGAGTGGCTGGAGCAAATCCCCAAAGGGGGGAAGGTCATCGTCTGCTACGACGCGGACGAAGCCGGACACAAAGGAAGAGACAAGGTTCTGCGTCTCCTCACCGCGAAGAGGCCGGATCTTCGGCTTGCCGTCATTGATCTCCCCGACATGGGTGCGAGCAAGAAGGACGTGACGGATTTCCTTACGCAATGCGGCGATGAAGACAAGGCAGCAGCGTTGTTGGGCCTCGCCCGACCATATTCGACTGCTGCGGTACAGAAACATACGCCAGTAGCACTCTCTGAGTTCAAGCCGCTAACAAGTGGAGACCTTGCCTCCATCCTCGACCTGACGATCAAGAAGGACAACGCGAACAAAATCATCGTTTTCCTGTGCGCCCTCTCCTCCTACACGCGGGATTCACAGTTCAACATCAGCTTCAACGCTCCTTCCTCGGCGGGGAAGAGCTACATCCCTCTCGAAATCGCGCAGCTTTTCCCGGAAGAGGATGTTGTTGAATTGGGGTATTGCAGTCCTCAAGCATTCTTCCATGACCACGGTGAGTTCGACGAGAGAAAGGGGCGTTCCGAAATCAACCTTGCGCGGAAGCTCATTATTTTCGTCGATCAGCCGCATGACCAGCTGCTTCAGCGTCTCCGTCCTCTCCTCTCGCACGACAAGCCGGAGATCACGTCGAAGATCACCGACAAGACCCAGAAATGGGGGAACCGCACGAAGACCGTCTGCATCATAGGGTATCCGGCAGTCATCTTCTGCACGACCGGCCTGCGCGTCGACGAGCAGGAGAGTACCCGATTTCTTGTCCTCTCGCCCGAAATCACCCAAGAGAAGTTGCGTGAGTCCGTTGTTGGGCGTATCCGTCGTGATTGCGACCGTGTGGCGTTTGACGCGTGGCTTGGAGAGCGTCCCGAGAGGCTTCTCCTGCGCGAACGGATCAAGGCGGTGAAGGCCGCAGGGATTGACGATGTGCTCATCGGTAATCCAGAAACCGTCGAAGAAATATTTCTCGGTTCACGTACCATCCTGCGTCCTCGTCACCAGCGGGACGCGGGTCGTTTCATCAGCCTCACCAAAGCATTCGCGCTCCTGAACTTTATGTTCCGGGAACGCAAGGGCAACGTGATCGTGGCGGCAAGGGAGGACATTGAGGAGGCCGTTCGGCTTTGGGAGAGTATTGGGGAGAGCCAAGAACTGAACCTCCCGCCGTATGTCCTTGAACTGCACCGGCGCGTGATCGTGCCTGCGTATGAAGCAAAACGTAAGAATACATTGGCGGACGAGGGAACGGGCATCACAATGGCTGATATTCAGCGGCGACACTACAAGGTGTACGGCGGTTCGATCTCGTACCCAAAACTGCGTCAGGAAATCCTTCCAATGTTGGAATCGGCCGGATTAATTGAGCAAGCGAAGGATTACAACGGTGACGGGCGGAGGACGATTGTGACGCCCATCGATACTGCCGAACCTCAGCCAGAAAGAAATATGCCGGCGCGGGCGGGGGTCAGCGGTGAAGAGCCTCAGCAACTCCCATTCAATTCCCCCGAAGACGATGCCGAGTGAGCGCAGTCGCCATTTCGGGCGTCGCGGACAGCTCCCTATTGAGGAAGACGAGTGGGAGTTCTCGTTCGATGATTCCTCTTCCCCGGAGGCTGACGAGGCGCTCGACCGTGCTCTGGACACCATCATGAGGCACGCGGAAGAACAATCACAGTCCCCCGATTCTTTCCCCGATGTCTATGAATGTCACTGATGTTCAGATCATGCCCGTCGCTCCTCGTGACGGCCTCATCGCCTTCGCCTCCTGCGTATTGAACGGCGAGTACCGCGTGGACTCCATCGCCGTGTTCACGAAGCTGAGCGGCGGTTACCGGCTTGTGTACCCCACGAAGAAGGTTGGTGACCGTCAGTTCTGCTACCACCACCCGCTCACGCCGGAGGCGAGCAGGGCGGTGGAGGAGGCCGTGTTCCACAAGGTGGAAGCGCTGTTCGATCATTAACAACATCGGAAAAAGGAAGTAGCAAAAGAGGTCAAACACCTATTCCTTTCTCAATCCTTCTATGTCGAGCAAAATTCACATGATGAAGGACGTAGCAAAGGATGTAGCAACAGACGTTGTGCCCGCCCCACTTATAGAAGCAGCAGCGTATGTGAGGGTGAGTACCGAAGAACAAGGGGACAAGTACGGACCCGACTTTCAGAGGCATGAGATCATACGGTACGCCGAGTACCACGGATACAGGGTTCTGCCGGAACACGTGTACATGGACATCGGGTATTCCGGAGCGACGAGCATTGAAGAACGCGAGGGACTCAAGAGCTTATGGGAAGCGGCGGAGCGCAAGGAGTTCTCCACCGTCCTTGTGTGGAAGGTTGACCGCTTGTTCCGGCGGCTTCTCTACCTTCTGGACGCCCTCGACCGTCTCTCGAAGCTGGGTATCGGCTTTGTCGCAACGACGCAGCCCGAGATGAATACCACGAGCAGTATCGGAAAGGTCATCATGGCTGTTATCGGCATTCTCTCCGAGGTGGAGCGCGACAACATCCTGGAACGAACGGCGGCGGGAAGACAGGCGGCAGCACGGGCGGGCAAGTGGGCGGGCGGCAGATATCCCCCGTACGGGTATGACATTGATCCCGCGACGCGCATCATGAGCGTGAACGATGAAGAGGCAAACATCGTCCGCAAGATCTTTGATTGGCTCGTGCGGGACAGGCTCACGACGTACGCCATCCAGAAGAGAATCAATGCGATGAAGGTCAGAACGAAAGCGGACTCTGCGGTGAAATCGCTTCGTGATCAGGGTAAGGAGCCTGGGTATTGCAGAACGAGGAACGCGGAGAATTTCTGGGGGCACAGCACGATCATCAAAGTGCTCCGGCAGGACGCCTACAAGGGGGAGTACTACTACAACAAGCGCAAGCGCGGGAAGGATCCCGCGACGCGCAAGATGCGTGAGGTCATCAATCCCCGCGAGAAGTGGATTCCCATTCAGTGCATTCCTATCGTAGAAAAAGAAGTATGGGAAAAGGCTCAGCAGATCCTTGCGGATAACCAGAAACACGCTCGAAGAAACCGACAGCATGACTACTTGTTCGCGGGAGGGATAGTCGTGTGCGGCGTCTGCGGCTCCAACTACGAGTGCTACATGAAGAAGAAATATAAACGGTCGGGCGGGGGGCGGGTGTGCGTGGACCAGTTTCCGCAATGCCGTTGCCGCAAGATCAGCCTGACGAAGGCGAGCACGCGGTGCACGAACCGTCATATCTCCGAGCGGATTCTGGAAGACCGCGTGTGGAAGCAGATCCATTCCCTCCTTGCCGATCCCCGTCATTTCCTCGACCGCTTACAACAACGCGAGGAGAGAAAAGGAAATGCGCAGGAGTTGCGCGTGAAATTGAGGGAAATCGACGCCGAACTTGCGGAAGCGCAGAAAGAGTGGGATCGCGTGCTTGACCTCTACGAGCGCGGTATCCGCTACCAGAACCCCGGTGAGCTGCCCGAACGGCAGCGGCAGATACAAGCCCAGAAACAAGTGATCACCGTCGAGCGGAACGCCATTGCCGGGAAGCTTCTGTCGCAGGAGGAGAAACGCGACCGCGCGAAGCTGGCCTCCCTCCTCGCAAAACGCTACCGCTCATCGCTGGAAGACCTCTCTCCTAAAGAACGGGCGCGTCTGATACGGGACGTCGTTCGCAGGATTGTCGTGTACCCCCGCAAGATCCACATTGAATACCGTCTGAGTAGAAGCCTCTTCGAGAAGACCCAAAACGGGGAAGACGGGGGTGGCGGTGATCAGTTGCCACCCCCTCGTCACCATTATTATCAAACACTCACCACACCCCCGGTACCAGCCGATACGTCACTTTCTTCCTGTAGGCCGCATAACCGGGCAATCCTTTGGTGAGCAACTTTTCCTCGTCCACAGCCCGCAGCATGATGAAGGGGATCACGAGTGCAAAGCCGATGAGCGTCCACCAGGAGCCGAGCGCGACGGGCGTGGCGAGGATCATGATGGTGGAGCCGAGGTACATGGGATGGCGGACGATGGCGTAGGGTCCCGTCGTAATCACCTTCTGGCCTTTATCGATCTCGATGACGCGGGATGTGTAGGTGTTCACTTTGAACGTGAGGAACACGATAGAGAAGCCGAGGACGATGAGCACATCGGCGATCACTACAGCCTGCCACGGTACCTGCGACCATCCGAAGCGGTGGTCCAGCGCGGCGAAGACAAAGGATACGGTAAGGAGCACGCTGAGGATCGCCATGATCATCCGTTCGATGGGACGCTGTTCGCCGCGCTTCATCCGGCGCTTCAGCAGCGCCGGGTCGTTCTTATAGAGATACAGGGTGATGAACACAGTGGGAATGAGGAATGCTGCGAGGAATGCCCATCCTTCCCAGTAGAGGAATGTTCCTGCTGGCAAAAAGAGGAGCGCAGTCATCACGAGGATGAACAGCAGTGATTGGATGGAAACGCGGAGGACAAAGTCGAAGGGAATCATGGGAAATATCATACAGGGTGCGGGCGTGGTACAGTATCGGCATGTCTCTCTTTGCGCCTCTGGAGCTTTTCGCCGAATGGATCACGCTCTCCGTGTTCCATATCCCGCAAGGGCGCTGGGCGGATGCCGTGATCTTCTTTGTGGCGGATACGGTGAAGATCTTCCTTCTCATGTCGGTGATCATTTACGTGGTCACGTTCCTCCGGTCGTACCTTCCTCCGCACAAGATCAAGTCGCTCCTCGCACGGAGGTTCCCGCTTGTCGGCCATGTCCTCGCCGCGGGCATCGGCATCGTCACTCCCTTCTGCTCCTGCTCCGCCATTCCGTTGTTCCTGGGGCTCACGGAAAGCGGCGTACCGCTGGGTGTCGCATTCTCGTACCTCGTCTCCGCGCCCATGGTCAACGAGGTGGCAGCCGTCCTCCTGCTCGGCCTCTTCGGATGGAAGGCGATGCTGCTCTACATCGGGTCGGGCGTTGCACTCGCCGTCATCACAGGGTTTATCCTGGGGAAGTTGGACCTGGAGCACCTGCTCATCCGCCAGGACGTTCGCGCACCGGCGGTAGCCGTTCCCACCGTTCCCGACCGTCATCGGCGGGCGCTGCGGTACACGGGGAACCTGCTCAAAAATATCTTTCCGTACGTCGTCATTGGCGTGGGTGCCGGGGCACTGATCCACGGCTACGCACCGGCCGATGTTCTCGCACGCATTGCAGGCAGGGGCAATCCGTTCGCCGTCCCCATCGCCGTCCTCATCGGCGTGCCGCTCTACTCCAATGCGGCGGGAACCGTGCCGATCGTTCAGTCTCTGGTGGAGAAAGGATTGCCGATGGGCACCGCACTTGCGTTCATGATGGCCATCACGGCGCTCTCCGTGCCCGAAATGATCATCCTCCGGAAGGTGATGAAGACAAAACTGCTCGCGCTCTACATCATCATTCTCGCCGTGGGGATTATGGCGACGGGCTACCTGTTCAACGCCGTTCTCGTGTGACGGCCGATCAGTCCGGCACCACCGGGGTCCTGTTGCCGTAGTACACCGCCGTCACCGTCTTGTACCAATCAGTCGCCTCGCTCGCGACGTACTTTTTGGCGTCCTCGCGGGTGGGGAAGCGGTTGCCGTACACGCGCAGCCAGATGCTCTCAAAATCGGCGTAGCTCTCGGCGGGGGAGTCGTACGTCTTAAAGCCGCACTGGCCGTTGGAGCATCCGCGGATGCCGTGGCAGTTGTTGCGGGAGAGGCCCGTTCCCGTGGTGCAGTTCTCCGTCTCCGCCATTGCCACTGCGTACGCCAGCTTGCGGATGTCTACGCCATTCGCAGACACCTTGGGCGAAGAAACCTTGGGGCAGTGCTTCTTCTCCCCTGCGCTGCAGAGCTGATTACGCAGGTCCTTCGCATTCTGATGGAGTTCATCTTGCTGTTTTACGTACTCCGTCTGGTTCTGTGCCCACTCGTCCTGGAGTGCATCGAGCTTCTTTTGCAGCGCCTGTGCGTTGGGCACCTCCGGCGCTTCCGCCAGTCCGACACTGCCCAGGGACGCGCCGCTCGCAAGGAGGCACGCGACCGTACCGATGAGGAATCTTTGGGAGTTCTTCATACGATAAGGGGGTAGAACATTTAATCATGTACTCATAGAATGTCAATGCCACAGGATGTGGTTTATTCTGTGTTTTGGACGTAAAAGGTGATTATTTCATACATACGAAAGGAAAGAGGACTACTCCTCTGTCCAGCCCACTTGTCATTCGTCAATTCATGCCATAAGCATTTCCCGGAGCTTCATGAGCTTGGGTCCGATGACGATTGCGCAGTAGGGAGCATGGGGATTCTTTACGTAGTACTGTTGATGGTTCACTTCGGCGGGGTAGAAGGCGTTGAACGGTTTCACCTCCGTTGTCACCGGTGTGCCGTATTCCTGTTCCGCCTTCCGCATTGCGGCGGAGATGTACTTCTTCTGACCTTCGTCCGTCCACAGGATCAGGGACCGGTACTGGGTGCCCACGTCGGGGCCCTGTTGGTTTAGGGTGGTGGGATTATGGAGAGAGAAGAATAAGGAGAGGATGCGTTCCAACGACACGATGTCCGGGTCGAATGTCACACGCACCACTTCCGCGTGCCCCGTGGTCCCGGTGCAGACATCGTCATACGTCGGGTGGGGCATGTGGCCGCCGGCGTAACCGGGTTCTGCGGAAAGGACGCCCGGCACGTGGGTGAATATTGCTTCGGTGCACCAAAAACATCCGCCGCCGAGGATGATGATAGAAGATTTGGAATGCATAGAAGTCTGGAGAAGAATAGAGACCGCATGGACCTTCACCTTTCCTCTATCACCTCTTCCCAAGGAGGAGAGGAGAGTGAGGGATGTCCTGTGAAGGTACAACGGAGATCAGGCCAGTGCATGTCAGTCCTCTTCTTCATCGGCGAAGGTGGGACGCTCCTCTACGTCCGGAACGAAGCACATGGAGAGGGAATTGACGCAGTGGCGCGTGTCCCTTTGGGTCAGTTTTTCGCCTTCGAATACATGTCCCAGATGTGCTCCGCACGCGGTGCATTGGATTTCCGTACGGATTCCGTCAGCATCGGGAATGCGGATGACTGCGTCTGTGATTTCCTGGTCAAAGCTGGGCCACCCGCAGCGCGCGTCGAACTTGTCCTCCGAGCGGTAGAGCGGTGTCTCGCACCGGCGGCACACGTAGGTGCCTTTTTCCCAAAAATTATCGTACGCGCCCGAAAACGGTCGTTCTGTATCCTTGCCGACGATGATGCTCTCTTCTTCGGGCGTGAGTGATGAAGACGTAGCCATCAACTTTGCATTTTCTCTCTTGATGCAAGCGGAAGCAACTGTTCTATGCAGTAAATATGACTTTGGAAAAACTTCTCTCGTCAATCTTTTCCCTCACCGTCCAGATCCGGTCTCTCAAAAGACGGGGATGATCGATGCAAGAACGCCGCCTGCCGGCGTGGGGGCTGTCCCCGAGTACACCAGCATCACCGCAATGAGAAAAGCCACTGACGAAGCACAGAATGTTCCGGCAATCCACGTCGCGCGCTGCTGGGAGGTTGTGTTCATGGAAAAAAAGAAGAAAGCCCGATAGGAAATTCCATCCTTAGAACACCTCGATCAGCGAGGCAAGGATGCCTCCCGCTGCAACGGGCGACGTCCCTGTTTCCCGCATCACGACGGTGAGGAGGAGCACGGCCGAAGCGCTGAACAACCCTGCGAGCAGGGTGAGGCGCCGATTGGCGTTTGTCTCCATAGGGAGAGGGGGTATTTGTATTGAATATATTATAACACAAATAAATAATTATAGCAATTAGTCCCGGGTTCACCCTATTGGCTTCTGGATCAGAAAATATCTCTGATCATTCCGTGACGGTAATGGGGGGAGAAAGCGTGGCCGACGCCCCGTCAATTGAGGAATCCGCCTGCATTAGGCATGATCATGCACGACTTCTCTTTTGCCATGGCAGCATCCACATCTTCCGGTTCCGTGCTTTCCGAGCTTCTCGCGCAAGCGTGGACGTTGATGGTCCGTGCGCGGAGGCAGCTCCTGTGGGGCATCGTTGCCATTTCCTTCCTCAGCGTGCTCATGCAGGTGGTGGTGGGGGATCGCGTGGGCACGGAAGCGGCAACGCAGGTGCGAAAGCTCTTGGGAGAACAGCGGTACCAGCAGCTCGTTTCGGAGATGCGTTTGCAGGGTGCCGGTGATGCCGCGCAATTGCAGAACTTTTCCGGTCAAGTAGCCACGGTGGTACAGGAGAAATTTGCTTCTCTCTCCTCCGCGGAGCAGCGCGCGTTCCTTTCCTCCGCTATCCAGGAAAGCCTCATCGATCTGTTGCCCGTCCTCTCCATATTCCTCCCACTCTTCCTGTTGCTTACGGTGTGGTCGCGCACGTTTTTCCTCCACCTGGGCCTCCATCCGGAATGGGACTTTAGCACCGCCATCGGGCGCTCCACGCAGAAGTTCCTTCCCCTGCTCGTTGTCTTCGCCCTGCTGTTCCTCTGCTCGCTCGCGTGGCTGCCGGGGGTCACGTTTTTCCTCATTCCGTATTCGCCGTTCGCGGTGCTTCTGTTCCTCATATCCTTTGTGCCACCCGCCATCCTGGTGCCGCGTTTTGCGCTGGCGCCCGTGATTTGCCTTACGGGCGGGGGGGTAGTCCGCAGCGTGGGGCAGAGCTTCCGCCGCAGCAAGGGGCGGTACTGGAAGATTGTGGGCAATGTCCTCGCCGCGCTCCTGCTCTCCACCATCGCCCTGTGGTTCCTCCTCACCGTTTCGGACATCGTGGGGGCGGTCCTCAATTTCTCCTACGTACTGCTCTTCCTCTACTGGCTCCGCCAGGCGCTCTCCTTCGGATCTGCCGCATACCGCACGGTCTTCCTCGCGCGACTTTCGGATAGCCTGCTCCAGGGCCCGCAGAAGATGATGGCGCGGAAGGTGCGGTAAATCGGCGCAGCCGATGTACCGCCCTCACCCCTAGCCCTCTCCCAGGGGGAGAGGGGAATGTTTGTGTTCTTTGGTTGTTTGTTTTGTGTGTTGTTTGGACACTCAAGAAGTCCCTGATTGAAAGCAGTGGCTTTGCCTTGGCTAGCGCTGCGCCCCCTTTCTCCCCCGGAGAAAGGGGGCTGGGGGGATAGAGGAGAAACAAGACAACAAACAAAAACTCAACGTCCTTATCCCTTTGCCATCTTCACAAACTTCGCCTCATCCAATATCTCCGTCCCAAACGTTTTGGCGTCGTCCAGTTTGCTGCCGGCATTTTCGCCGAGGAGAAGGTAGTCCGTCTTCTTACTCACGGCACTCGCCACGTTACCGCCCCGGTCCTTCACCATCTGGCGCGCCTGTTCGCGGCTGAGCGTAGGTAGTGTTCCCGTAATCACAAACGTCTTGTCCAAAAAGACCTGCGGGAGCGTTCCTCCTTCGGGAAGCAGACCTACGATGCCCGCGTCGTCCAGCTTGTGCATCAACTCGGCGTTGCCGTTGTCCCGCACCCAGTCGTACAGCGACTGCGCGTTTACCCCGCCGATGCCGTGGAGGGAGGCGAGGTCTTCTATGGACATGTCTGTGAGTGTTCGAAAGATGTCCGCCGGCCGCACGCCGTGGACTTCCACCTTGCGCTCCTCCTCGCCGAAGAGCGTGGCCTGCGCGAGGTGTTTGGTCTCCTTCACCGTCAGTTTTTTGGATGGCCAATGGATCCTGCGCGAAAGGATTTCCGCCGTCTCGCGCCCCACGTGGCGGATACCGAGGGCAAACAGGAAGCGCTCGAGCGGAATCCGTTTGCTGCGCTCGATGGACTGGAGCAGGTTCTCCGCCTTTTTCTCCTTAAAGAGGGGAAGCTGGAGCAGGTCCTCAAACGTGATCTCGTAGATGTCGGAGGCGTCGGCAACAAGCCCCTCCGCCACGAGCGACTCCACCGTCTCCTTGCCCATACCCTCGATGTTCATCGCGTGGCGCGAGGCAAAGTGCTCCAGGCGTTCCTGCTGCACGGCGCCGCAATTGGGGTTGGGGCAGCGCATCGCCACTTCGTCCTCCGTCCGTACCAGAAGCGTGCCGCAGCTGGGACATTTTTTGGGGAAGCGGAACGGCTTGCTGCCGTCTGGCCGGAGATTCTGCAGCACCTCCAGTACTTCCGGAATGATGTCTCCTGCTTTACGCACAACTACCGTATCGCCGATGCGCACGTCCAACCGCTCGATTTCATCCGCGTTGTGGAGCGTCGCGCGCGTCACAGTCGTCCCTGCCAGATGCACCGGCGTAAGGTGCGCGACCGGCGTTACGGCTCCCGTCCGCCCCACCTGCAAAATGATGTCCTTGATTACCGCAGTCTTGCGCTCCGCGGGAAACTTGTACGCGCGTGCCCAGCGCGGGGCCTTGGCCGTGGATCCCAGATCGCGCTGCACGCGCCGGTCATTTACCTTTACCACGATGCCGTCGATATCAAACGCCAGATCATCACGCACTTTTCCCACGTGCCCGAAGAACTTCTGCACGTCCTTGAGACTCTGTACGAGCTTGCGGTTACGCTCCACGGGAAACCCCTGCGTTTCGAGGAACTGCATCAGGTCTTCCTGTGTGGAGATCCCCAGTGCGTCCGTGCTGCCGGTATCGAGCGCGTAGCAGAAGATCCTCAAATCCCGCTTGGCCGCTTCTTTGGGGTCGAGTTGCCGCACGCTCCCGGCCGCGGCGTTGCGCGGGTTGGCGAACTTCTCGGATTCCGGCAGGCCGCTATTCGCTTTGGCCAGGGCAGCCTTTGTCATATACACCTCGCCGGAAATTTCCATAAAACGGGGTGCCGTCTTCGCTTGCTTCGCGTCCAGAGAGAACGACAGGGGAAGACTTTCAATGGTCCGGACGGTATGGGTTACGTCTTCTCCCTGGATACCGTTTCCCCGGGTCACCGCCCGCCGATACACGTACCGGTTATCCTTCTCTTCCCGCTCAAAGATCAACGAGATGTTCAAGCCGTCGATCTTCAGTTCGCACAGGTACTCAAATGACCGCTTGTCGTCGCCGAGCGCGCGGCGCATCTGGTCCACCCACTCTTCCAGCTTTTCCTCCTCAAAGATGTCCTGCAGCGATTCCTTGGGGGTGAGGTGCTGCACTTTGGGCAGTCTTCCGTCGAGCGGCGCACCCACGCGCTGGGTGGGGGAATCGGGCGTCACCAGGTCCGGAAACTGTTCCTCGAGGGCGATGAGTTCCTGTTTGAGGGCATCGCGCACATCTTCCGAAACGGTGGGATTATCCTCAATAAAGTACGCCCTGTTTAAGCGCCAGATTTCGCTCCGGAGTTTTTGGATACGTTGAGCGGCTTCCTGGTGATTCATGGAAGAATCGTACATCGCGGGCAGGGGGGTGTCATCCGGGTTGCAATGAACCAATTCATCAACATCCCAATGACCAAAGACGAAAGATGACAGGATCGTTTGGGGATTTGGGGTGTTGGATCATTGGATTCTTTCTGTCCGCTTCAACAATATTCTCTACTAAGGTGCGGCATCTCTCATCACTGTCAATTGCTTTATCTTCCTAATAGGGAAAGATACCGCGCGTCCCTTACGGCTCACCTCCCATGTTAACCGCTCAAGACATTTACGCCCGCCTCGAAGCGCTCAATGACGAAGCCATTGCATCGATAGCCTCCATTGTCGAACTCTGCCGCGACGCTGCCGAAGAAGATCCCGAAGCCGTGGACCTGCAGGAGATTCTCGATCGATGGGCCGATGCTGCCGATGAACACGGATGGAATCCGGCTGTCACATCGCGCCTGGCAAAGGGGATTGTGGATCTGTGCAAGCAGGGGGAGTAGCGCAGCTTCCATTGCTCTCCAGAGAGCATGGAAGTGTTTTTGTCTGCCTCAACCCTCTCCTTTCCGGCCCGATCCTCAGGAGGGGGCAGATCCATACAGTGAGAATTACGGTATATTGATACAATAGCAAAAAGATGGTATAATAACTACGTGGACACACAAACAACGATCCCACTCTTCCAGAAGGCCGTGGAGGCGAAGGCGTCGGACGTGCACGTGGCCGTCGGGTCGCCCATCCTCTTCCGCATCGACGGTGTGCTCATCCCGCAGACGGAACAGGACGTAACGCCCGAGCAGGCGCTTGCCATCGTGCGCGCGGTGCTGGGCGAGGGGCCGTTCAAACGGTTTGAGGCCGAGAAGGAAATTGACGTGTCGTACCAGGTGGGCAACGGCACGCGACTGCGCGTCAATTGCCACTACGAGCGCGGCAACATGGGCCTCGCTGCGCGTGTTATCCCGGCAGTCATCCCCACCATCGAACAGCTGCAGCTTGGGGACATTGCCAACAAGATCTTTTCGCTTGAAAACGGGCTCGTGCTGTTCACGGGACCCACCGGCATGGGAAAGTCCTCCTCGCTTGCGGCGATTTTGCAGTCCATCAACGAGAAGGAAGCCAACAACATCATCACGCTGGAAGACCCCATCGAATTCCTGTTTCCCAAGGGCAAGTCCATGATCCGCCAGCGCGAGTACGGGCACGATTTCCTCTCGTTCCCCGAGGCGATGAAGCGCGTGCTGCGCCAGGATCCGGATATCGTGATGGTGGGCGAGATGCGCGACCCCGAGACCATTGCCGCAGCCCTCACACTCGCGGAGACGGGGCACCTCATCTTCGCCACGCTCCACACGCCCAACGCCATCCAGACCGTGGACCGCATCATCGATGTCTTTGCGCCCCATCAACAGGGGCAGGTGCGCGCACAGCTCTCGCTCTCACTCAAGATGGTGGTGGCGCAAAAGCTCCTCCCCAAGGTGGGCGGCGGGCGCGTAGCCCTGCGCGAGGTGCTCCTCAATACCGCTGCGGTAGGCAACACCATCCGCGACGGTCGCACGCAGGAGCTCACTACCGTGATGCAGACGAGCGAGGATGTTGGCATGGTCACGTTCGCAAAGGCGGCAGAGCGTCTCCTGGTCCATGGGCTCATTACCAAGGACTTGTATCAGACGTTGTCGGCGACGGTGAGGTGAAGACGCTTGGAAGCTTAGCAGTCAGATATCAGGAGACGCTTGTTTTAGGCAGCGATTAGGGCTGGAGCGGAATTCGTTGCATTAGGGGAACAGTTCCGTGGACAAGTACTTTTCCCCCCGGTCCGGGAAGATGACCACAATGGTTCCCTGTGTGATGGCACGCGCAACATCCAGTGCACCGTAGAGGTTGGCGCCGCTGCTCACGCCGCAGAGGAGCCCTTCCGTCCGCGCCAGACGGCGCGCCATGGCCACGGCCTGATCCCGCGATACGGAGATGGTCCCATCCAGGAAGGACGGGTCAAAGTGCGCCGGGGCGTGCGGTTCCTTCATATTGCGCAGGCCGTCGATGCGGCTTTCCGGTTCCACCCCGATGATTCGGATGCCGGGTTTTGTCTTCCGGAGCCCGCGTCCCGCCCCCAAGAGTGTCCCGAACGTCCCCATTCCTGCAACGAAGTGGGTTACGTCTGGTACCTGTTCCAGGATTTCCCGGGCTGTCGTTTCTTCATGGGCAAGAGGGTTTTGGACGTTCGCGTGCTGGTTGACGTACCAGTAGCGGCCGGGATGTTCGGCGAGAAGCGCGTGGACCTTGGCGATCGCACCACCGGTCCCCATCTCTGCGGGCGTCTCGATCAATTCCGCGCCGTACGCCCGCAGCACCTTCTTTCGTTCCTCGCTGGCGTTCGCCGCCATCGTGAGCGTGAGCCGGTAGCCCTTTACCGCCGCAATCATCGCCAGTGCGATGCCGGTGTTTCCGCTCGTGGCTTCCAGCATGGTCACGTCCCTGGTCAATATCCCGCGTTCCTCCGCATCGCGGACCATAAAGAGCGCGATACGGTCCTTAACGGAGCCGCCGATGTTCTGCCCTTCCAGCTTGGCATAGAGCGCTACGCGCGGATTGGGGTTGATGCGTGCGAGTCTGACGACGGGTGTGTTGCCGATGAGGGAGAGGAGGGTATTCATAGGAGGGAGGGAAGGGGAATATGAACCGGGGGAAAAGCTTCCGCGATGGGGATGCGCCGACAGCCAAATACATGCCGCGTCGTTTTCCACGGCAGCAAGGTTCCCGACGTGCCGCGTTCAATCACCAGCTTTTTGGAAACGGGGATGTCCGACCGGAAGGGTTCGACAATGATGTCCTCACTCCAGAGATCCACGAAGAAGACGGGGATGCGTTTAAGACCAAGTCTCTTTGCCGCATGCCAACGATGGTGACCGTCCAGAATTACTTTCGATTGGGTGTCTGCGATGATTGCTCTTCTCAGGATCCTGTCGCGCCGGAGCTGCTCCAGCAGTTCCTGCAGGTGTTCTGCCGAGACCTCCTCGTGGGGGAGGAGGTGTTGGCGAGCCGGAAACGACAACAGCATGATTCGATAGGGGAGAGTGTACACCGTTGGGGGCGGATGCAATACTGATGGCAGAGGTTAGGGGTGGTGCGGCGTCTGCCGTAACGCGATTGGCCGGTATCTGTGTTGACCTCCGAGTGGGATTCCTCCTACAGTCCATCCGATGCAACGAGACTTGACCACTGCCTCCTACCTGCAGCAGCGGGAGGCGTCTGTTTTTCGCACGCTCAAAGAAATCTGCGAGATTCCGTCACCGACGTTCCATGAACAGGCTAAAATCCGCCACCTCGTCCGTCTCCTCCGGTCCCTCGGTCTGACGGATGTCCATATTGATGGCGCCGGGAATGCCATCGGATTCCTGATCGCCGATCCCAAGCGGAAGAAATTCGTCCTCCTCTCCGCCCATGCGGACACTGCTTGCACCGTCCCGATCCCTATCCGCGTAAGGGACGACGGAGCGTACCTGCGTGCCCACGGCATCTGCGACGATAGCGCGGGAGTGACAGCGCTGCTGACGTTCCTTCGGTTTGTGAAGGAGGAACGTGTTCATCTTCGGAAGAACTATCTCGTTGCCTTTACCGTGTGCGAGGAAGGGTTGGGCGCCAAGCGCGGCATGAAGGCGGTGATGAAGACATATGCGAAGAGCATCGCTTCTGTCGTAAATGTGGAGAGCCATGACATTGGGCGCATTACCCATGCGTGTGTGGGGCAGTACCGCGCGCGGCTCACGGTCACAACGAAGCAGAAAGGAGCACACAGTTACCACGATTTCGGGGAGCCGAATGCCGTGGTCATCCTCTCGACGATGATCCACGATCTATCACAGGTTCCCTTCCCGCGCGGCGTGACGTACAACGTGACGGCGGCGGAAGGGGGCGGGCGCATTAACGTCATCCCGGACCAGGCGCAATGCCTCGTGGAGTTCCGCGCGGAGAAACAGAAGGATATCGACAGACTCGTTACAAGGTTTGAGGGGATGGTGAAGCGGCGGAAAGGCAAGAACGTCACGTGTACCCTCGAGGTCCTTGCGACGACGCAAGCGGCGCGGATGCCGAAGCATCTCCCGATGTATCGCATTGCCCGGCGTGTCATCACGTCCCTTGGCATCAAGCCGTTCTTCAGCGTTGGCAACACGGATGGCGATGTGCCGATGGCGATGGGCGTTCCCACCATCACTCTTGGTTCAGCCCATGGCTTTGCCACACATTCCCCGGAGGAGAAGCTGTTGAAAAAGACCTATCTACAGGGAGTGGGACAGGTGATGGAGGTGATATTGGCGTTGGATGAGGCGGAGTGAAGGGGAGTTCCACGCCCGCCCGGAACTTAAAATATGGCTTACCGTAGGGCTAAAACGAAATACCGCACCGCGGATTACCCGCGAAAATATTGCTGTTGCGTCAGATATGCTACCAAGCAATAAAAAATGATATTTACAAGATTTCAAAAGCGCGTAGTGTTGGGGTTTGCCGAAACCCTGCTTCGTTTATTTTCCCAGTCTTGGACGGGCGGGAGCACAGGCACTCATTTTCTCCCCCTGCATGAGCCCCCTGCCTTCCAGTGTCGAGAACTACTTAAAGGAAGCCGGCTTTACGTCCACGGAGCTGCTCGTGCTTAAAAAGCTCCTGGAAGAGGATGCGCTCACGCTGCGGGAATTGGCGGCAAAGACGGGCAAGAGCACGGGCGTGCTCGACCAGGCGCTCAAAAAGCTCCTGCGCCGGAACATTGTGATGCGCGAGTCGGTGAACGACACGGCCAAGTACCGCCTCATTTCGCTGGAAGCGATTGCCAAGTGGATGGAGGAGGATACGCGGCAGAAGCAGGAGATGCTCAAGCGCCGACACCAGAACTTTGAAGCCTTCCTCCGTTCCGTGCAGACGGAGCACGACCGGCCGGAGATGCAGTTCTTCGATGGCGACGCGGGCATCAGTACCGCGTACGAAAAGCTCCTTGGTCAGACGAAGGAACTCCTCCACTACTTCCCCGTCACCACCACCGCAGAGGAAGATCCCCTGCGCGAGTTCCGTGTGAAATACTTCCGCGACCGGCGCAACGCAGGGGTCTTTTCCCGCTACATCGTCCACAACACGCCGCTTGGGCGCCGCTTTGCTTCCCGTGATCCCTTTGAGTACCGCAAGACGATGCTTGTACCGGAGCACAAGGTTCCCATCACATTCGAAAAGGTGATCGCGGGCGACACCATCGCGTGCTTTAACCACGTGGAGAAGAAGGTCTGTTTTGTCCGTTACAGGGACCTGGCGCAGGTGGAGCGCGACCTCTTTGAGCGTATTTGGGAGGAACAGGAGCACGGCGTTGCGGGTCCCGTTCCGGCTGCGTCCGTCCCATCGGTTCCCGAGGTGCCTCTTTCCACGCGCACGCTCTCCGCGCTGCGGGAGTTCTTCCTGAGCAAGAAGAGTTTGGCCATTATGGGCGGGTTTATCCTTGCGGCAGCGCTCGTCACCTTTGGTCTCTATCGGCAGAACTACAACCTCAATCTCCAGCGCCTCCGCGAGCGGGCCATGTCCATTGCCGCAACGGGCGCGATGCAATTCGATTACCGGGATTTGGACAAGCTTCGTACGATCGAGGACATCAAGAAACCGGAGTATGCGAAGGTGATCAGAAAGATGAATGAGATCCGGGATTTAAACGAAAGTGTTGCGTATGCATGGATCCTGCGGCCTTCTGACAAGGCAAATTATTGGGAATTTGTTGCGGATGCAGATTCTATAGATCCCTATGCAAAATTTGATGTAAACGCTGATGGAGTGGTAGATGAGAATGACCAGCTCCAATATCCGGGTCAATTTTATGATCAGATTGATAATTACCTTGATGTCGAAATGAAGGATACTTATTCCGTTCCAGAAATATATTCTGATCAGTGGGGAACATATCTTTCGAGTTCTTCGCCCATTCGTGATGCGTCTGGAATATCAGTAGCAATATTTGGTGTGGATATCTTTGTTAAGGAAGTATCCTTGCTCACATGGCAGTCTTTCAATTATATATTTTGCTTCGTTGGGCTATTTCTGATCTTTGTTCTTGTTCGTCTCGCAGCATTCAATAAATCGCTATTCAGCGAGTTGTGGCAGGTCTTCAAGATGCGGAAGGTGCTTCTCTGGTTAGCACTAGCGGCGGAGATTGCGTTCTTTGTCACACTTGGCTTCTATTTCTATACCTTGAACATTATCAAAGAAGAGTACGGACAGAAGCTGATGGCGGTGGCTGCTACGGCGGCAAGCCAGTTCGACACCGACGATCTGGATCAGCTTCATTTACCGCGAGACATGAAGAAAGAGGCGTATCAAAGAGTGTTTAACAAGCTCAATGATATTCGGGATACGAATACGGATGTAAATATCAAATGGGCGTACATCCTGCGTTCGTCACCGGAGAAGTATACTTGGGAATTTGTTGCGGATGCGGATGCCAATGATAACCTTCCATTTTGGACCGATGGGAATGTGGATGGCATACAAACAATAGATGAATCCATTTGTCCTCCTGGGACACAGAACTATCAGGAATTTGCCACCATAGGGAACAAGGAGTTAGCCCTCAGCAAACCACTCGTAGACGATACCGATCCTGATAGCGACCAATGGGGCGCGATCCTCTCTGCAAGTGCACCTATTGCCGACCACTCCGGCAACCACGTGGCCATCATTGGTCTCGATGCGGACTACTCGGAAATGTACAAGGCACACCGCGAACGCTTTGTCTTTACCTTCTGGTTCATCGGAATCTTCTTTGCCTTGGTACTGTTCGGCCTTCTCGCTTCTAAGATTTCCGGTTCCGTTCACAAATCTTCATGAACGCCCTCCCCGCCAGCATCGAAAGCTATCTCCTCGAAGCGGGGTTTACGAGCACAGAACTCCTTGTACTCAAGAAGCTCCTGGAAGAGGACGCGCTCACGCTACGGGAACTGGCGGCAAAGACGGGCAAGAGCACGGGCGTGCTGGACCAGGCGCTCAAAAAGCTCCTGCGCCGGAACATTGTCACACGCGAATCCATCAATGAGACAGGTAAGTACCATCTCGTTTCCTTGGCCGCCATCGTCAAATGGATGGAGGAGGACACAAGGCAGAAGCAGGAGATGCTCAAGCGGCGGCACCAGAACTTTCAGACGTTTATTGAGTCGTTGCAACTCGGCAAGACGCGTCCCGAAATGGAGTACTTTGATGGCAAAGAGGGGATTGAAAAGGCCTACAAGCAGCTGCTCCAGTACAAGAAGGAGATGCTCCACTACTTCCCCGTCACGTGTTCCGCCGAGGATGATCCCATGCGGGATTTCCGCGTCCAATACTTTCGAGAGCGCCGCTCTGCGGGCGTGTTTGCGCGCTACATCGTCCACAACACCCCGCTCGGGCGCCGCTTTGCTTCCCGTGATCCCTTTGAGTACCGCAAGACGCTTCTGGTCCCGGAGGAGAAGTTTCCCATGAGCTTTGAGAAGGTGATTGTGGACGACATTGTTGCCTGTATCAACCATGCGGAGAACAAGGTCTGTTTTATCCGGTACAAGGAGCTGGCGGAGACGGAGCGGCAGCTCTTTGAGCGCATTTGGCAGGAGCAGGAGCAGGGCGTATCCGGACCTGTGCCCGTGCAGCAGGCAACGGCACAACCCGATATTCCGCTCTCCACGCGCACGCTCTCGGGGTTGAGGGAGTTCTTTATGACGAAGAAGAGCTTTGCGTTGTTTGGAGTGTTTGCCGTCGCCTCGGCTCTCGTCACGTACGGGCTGTACCGGCAGAACGTCTACTTGAACACGCAGCGCATCCGTGAGCGGGCAATCTCCATCGCCGCAACAGGTGCCATGCAATTTGATACGAAGGACCTGGATAAGCTGCGCAGTGTGGAAGATGTCCAAAGCATTGAGTATGCAAGGGTACTGGCGAAGTTGAATGAGATCCGGGCGGAGAATGAAGGGGTACGGTACACATGGATCATGCGTCCAACGGACAAAGAAGGGGTTTGGGAGTTTGTCGCCGATGCCGATTCATTGGATCCCAATGCCAAAAAGGACCTCAATAAGGATGGCGTCATTGATGAAGCGGACCATCTCTCGCCGCCGGGAGAGATATATGAGGATGATACGGGTGGCATAGCTTTGGCGTTGCTTCAGCCTTTTGCCGACCAGGAACCGACCGAAGACCAATGGGGTTCCTTTATCAGCGGCATGGTTCCCATTAAAGATGCGTCTGGCAAAGCAGTCGCAGTATTTGGAGTGGACGTAGAAGGGGCACGTTTGTACTCCATGATGCGGCAGACATTTAACGCGGCGCTCTATTTTGTCAGTTTCTTCCTGCTGTTTGTTTTTATCCGCCTCGCGGCATTCAACAAGTCGCTGTTTCTTGAGGTGTGGCAGGCATTCAAGATGCGCAGGGTTCTTATCACTCTGGCGCTCTGTGCGGAGATTGCCTTCTTTGTGACGCTTGGGTTGTATTACTACACGCTTAACATCATCAAGGACGAGATGGCGCAGAAGCTGATGGCAATTTCCGCGACCGCTACCAGCCAGTTTGACCCTACCGACTTGGATCAGTTGCACTTTGCGCGTGATATGAAGAAGGAGGCGTACCAGAAAGTGTTCAGGAAGCTGAATGAAATCCGTGATAACAATGAACGTATTAAGTGGGCGTATATTTTCCGGCCTGCCATAGGAGATGCCATGTGGGAATTTGTTGCGGATGCGGACACCAATTACAACTTGCCCTACTGGGAAGATTTAAATGGGGACGGGGAGGAAACTCCTGACGAACTCAATGTTCCTCCCGGCATTCATTACTATGCGAAAGGACTGGTTCTAGAAAATAAGGAATTGGCATTAAGCCAACCCACACTTGACGATGCTTACACGGATCAATGGGGAACTTTTATTTCCGGCAGTGCCCCCGTTGTGGGGAAAGACGGCACGGCTCAGTATCTGCTGGGCTTTGATATTGAGTTATCGGATGTATACCAGGCTGCCACCAGGCGGTTTATGCCTTGGTTGTGGTTTTTGGGCTTCTTTTCCATACTCGTTTCTGCGCGGTTTGTTTTCCTTAGGAGTAAGTAATGGAAGAGGGAAAGGATTTTAGAAGTAGAAGCCGTGGCCTAAACATCAGATTCCTTTGAGCTAAATTTCCTTTATCATGGTTTTAATGTGGTTCTTGTTCGCCTTACTTGGCGTATTCTGTTGGGCGCTGGTAAATGTATTAGATTCATTTCTGGTAAACACATTTGGGAATCATGAGCCGGTTGTAATCATGTGGTTTCAGAGTTGGTTTAGCCTCACTATACTTGGCTTGATGGGTGCATTTTACCTACCACATCCTTCTTCTATTGATTGGTTAGCTTTTCTTCTCTTTTCTGGGATAAGTGCGTATTTGGGGGATCTTGTGTTTCTTAAGGCATTGAATAGGATGGATGTTTCTATTACGAACTTAGCATGGGCGCTTCTTGCGATTTTTTTAAGTGCAGTTGGTATTCTTATATTTCGAGAGCAATGGACATCATATCAAAGTATAGGAGCCATACTAATTGTGACTGCATTGTTACTTATTCCACTGAGTAATACGAGCCAAATAACGAAAAATGAAATGATTCTTCTCCCATTATTAGCATTGCTTTATACTCCCTTTTTTGTGACACAAAAATACGCTCTTATGTCTGGAGAAACTTTTTTTGGAATATTCTTCTGGCAGATGCTGGGTAGAGAATTCTGCTCGTTTATCTTTCCTTGGACGGGAAAGAAAATGCGAAATAGTCTCATTACTTCATTAAATTGTCTAAATTTTTCTTATGTACTAACTATTGCGCTTACAATGGTCTTCCTTTTCGCTGGGGATCTTCTTACACAGGCATCTTACCAAATCGGACAGTTATCTTTAGTTTCGATTGTTTCCAATATTCAGCCATTTATTGTTTTGGTCTTTGCGTGGATGTTTGTACGCTTTATTCCGCAGTATTCGCCGCGAGAAGTTGTGACATGGCAAGCTCTCGGAACGAAAACTGCAGCCTTCAGTCTGGCTTTTACAGGATTGTTATTTATAGCGTATACCACATAAAATGTCTGCAAATGAAAGGGTGAATTGCCTTTAAGTAACAAGTCACTGATTGAATGCCCAATAACAGGAAATATTTCAATTCTAGAAAAGAGGACTATACTCAAGATGATTTGAAAAGTAACCTTTGAAAGTTTCTACAACTTTCTCATATGTCTTCCTTAAGTAGTAACTACTCATCAAAGGCATTAGTAATATTAGTAGTTGTTTGTATTGTAGTTGCCACTTTTCTTTCTGTTTACAATTATTTGATTCGTAAAGATTTTATTCTTTATATTAAGGCTCCCTGCAATCCCTCAGTTTCTAGCTGTTTTGTGCACGATTGCGAAGATGGAGATGTAAGATGCGATACAGCCTCAGGTGGTATAGTGTATTACAAGATAGTATTAAAGAAGGAAAGAAACATTATTCCCTGTTCCAGTGAAGATTGCACTGAATTGAAATGTGAATCAGGGGAAGATTCCTGCGAAGAAATTTTCTGTTCAGAAGAAGCATTACAGCAATTCGCACTTGAAGATAATTGTAGTGAATGATTTATGCCAGATAAGATTATTCCAGTTGGCAGAAATGATCGTTTCTCTAGAATCTACACTCCATTTTCGGAACTGAAGAGAGAAATCAGAGAGCGATATAACAACAAGCAGCTTCTGAGCAAAGTACGAGAATTTTTTGGGCCGTGCATGCTGGATGTTATGAATCGAGAGCCACAAGTTGTGTTGAGTAGAAGTATTGTAACACCAAACATGGAGCTTTCACATTTTCTAAATTTAACAGCGGCTCTCGGTATTCCTCCTTTATTTTTAGAATATCCAGACAAGTTTGTGGCAAAGAATATGGATAAATATCATCTATGTAAGCTTTATTTCTATCGCAACACTAATGATGGTACTTCGAAACTTGTGAACACACTTAGAATCATTAACTTTAATGAGGAAGAGGGTAAACTGTTTAAGGATATTACAACCACATGGGGGGAGAATATTATTGATACACATCATCGAATGCTGTTTATGGAACATCAACATTTGCGGAACAGAATTTACGATTTTTCTGAATGGTTCAACGAGAAGCGATATCTTGGAAAATTTTATTATCTATATTTTTTGTCATTGTTCATTTGTAATGGTGTCTTGTTAGAGAATTTCCTATTCGAGGATAAGGAAGAAGGAAAATTCATAACAGAAAAATTCCTTCCAAGTTTTGAAGAAGTAGAGAGGATATTTGGAGTAAAGCCACTAATATATCCCTTATTACCCTTTAAATCAGTCAATGACGCATATTGGCAATCCTATCCTGAAAACTCTAAGCCATATTGGAGTGGGAAATATGCTCAGAAAGTGCTATAATCATAGTAATAAATATGGAATTCAACTTCGCACAAAATTTACAGTATTGCCACGAGATTGTTCAGGATGTATCCAATCTTCTGTATGTATCTCATATACCCAGTGCGATAGCAGCATTGGTAATTGGATATTTTGTACTAACAAAAAGCAATTATTCATTACTGGGAAAAATACTCTTTTCAATTGCAGCAACTTTTTCGCTTTGGGTCATTTCGAATCTTATAATTTGGATTTATTACAATCATAATGGGTTAGTCATGTCAGTTTGGGCTTCAATAGAGATATTTAGTATCTTGTTATATGTATTGTTTCTATATTTTATATATGTTTTTGTCGAGAAGAAGGATGCAACAACAGTGTGGAAATGTATTGCATTGACTCCATTAATTATTTCGATTTTTATTTCTCCTACAACTTATAATTTAACTGGTTATGATATTCAAGAATGTATAGCTATTGAAAATCCCATTTACCAAGAATACTTTCGAATTGTTAAAATTGTCTTTGCAGTATGGATAATATTGCTAGCAATCAAGAAGTATATTCAGTCTGACAAGGTGATGAGAAAAGAAATACTATTGCTTGGGACTGGTATTCTGATTTTTATCTTATCCTTCTTTGTATCTGGGTATATTGCAGAACAGACTGAATTATTTGTTTATGAGGCTATTGGCTTGTTTGGGATGGTATTATTTATTGGGTTTTTAGGTTACTTAATCGTGAATTTTAAAGTATTTAACATTAAATTGATTGCGACGGAAGCTTTAGTTGTAACTCTAATATTTCTAACAGGTGCTTCGCTCTTTAATGCAAAAGAATTTACCGATTTATTGTTAACGGGTTCAATATTTATATTTATTTGTTGCACGGGTTACTTTTTAACGAAAAGCGTCAAACGTGAAATCGAACAGCGTGAAAAAATTGAAAAACTCGCCGGCGAACTTTCACTGACAAACGATCAACTCAAAGAACTAGACCGGCAAAAGGATGGCGTGTTGCACATGGTCGCGCATCAGCTTAACGGTCCGGTCACAACCATTAACACGCTCACTGAGCTGCTTTTGGATGGGACGTTTGGAGAGATGAGTGGCGAACAGAGAGAGAACATAGAAAACGTGCGCGCTGCGTCCCAAAAGATGGGTGCACAGTCCTCGATGGTTCTTGACGCGGCGAAGATCAGGGGAGGGAAATTGCCTTTGAAGGCTGAGCCGATTGAGTTGGGCAGTTTCTTTAAAGATATTTTGAAAGAGGCGGAAATTCGGGCGCAGAGCAAACAGGTGCAGTTAACAGTCTCACTTCCTTCTGCCCAGCTGCCGACAGTCATGCTCGATCGTAAATATACTCAGCTCGCTTTTGATAATCTCTTGAGTAATGCCATCAAGTATACGGCGCTCAAGGGAGAGGGGGGTAAAGTGACATTTGAGGTAACAATCCATGAAGCAAAATTGCGATGCGTCGTGAAGGACTCCGGCGTGGGTATTCCCAAGAAGGATCAGGGGCATATATTTAAGGAGCTGTACCGCGCGAGCAACGCAGGTAAAGAAGGCAATGGCTTGGGATTGAACGTTGCCCTTGGCGCTATCCAGGCTCAGGAGGGGAAGATCTGGTTTGAGAGCGAGGAAGGGAAGGGGACTACTTTCTACGTGGAGCTTCCTCTTAAGCCAGCCAATGAAGCGGGAGGCGCAGTTGCTGTGAAAGTCGAGCCGGCAGAGAAGCCTGCGAAGAAGGGCTCCAAATAATTCCTACCTGGCTTGTGTTACGTCCGGCGTAGAACTGAATACTATTCGAGGATCTGGTTCTATCCTGGTCTTGCTGCTGGCTTTGAGCGTGAGAAGCAGGAAGGCCACAAAGAGAATGAGGGCAAAGAGGTTCTTATTCATAAACGGGCAGGAGAGACGCTCATGATTCATGGCTATTGGAAGTTACGGTGTTGCTTCTGCAGCCTCATCTCCAGTCGTTGCTTCGCCAGGCTCCCACGCTTAGAAGAAGCAGACGACGTTGATGACGATGACGACACTGCCGGTTTGTTTTCCGCAAAGGCGAGAGTCTTCACGATTTCCTCATACACAAGATAATCCCGGTCGAAGGTTGGGGCGGGGGAGATGATTCTGACGCTGTAGAGAGCCGTGCCCTTTGGGACGTAGATCGCTTCGCCGCTAGCCGTCCCCGCCGTGAACCTGTACTTCCGCGCAGGCAGTCCCAGTAGCATCGTGTCCGTCGGTTCTCCCGCCGGCGCGTAGTTGGGGAGGAACCAATCGGTGAACATCTGGTCATGCGTGGAGTAGTTGAGGGTCACGGTGCGTGTGAAGTACGCGTCGGTCTGCGCCGCATCGTACTCATAC
Source organism: uncultured Candidatus Peregrinibacteria bacterium (assembly GCA_903825315.1). Lineage (GTDB taxonomy): Bacteria > Patescibacteriota > Gracilibacteria > Peribacterales > Peribacteraceae > CAIKAD01. Next base: position 108,357 of record CAIKAD010000001.1, read on the forward strand.
GGGATGGGCGCGACGGTGATACGGATTTCCGTGTAGTCCGCCCGTTTTCCCATGCGGAATATGGCGACACGGCCGTTGCATGAGGGATCGGATGCCTTGGAGTATGACCACAGGCTGGTGGGACCGGTAAAGACCAGGTTCCGGAAAGCATATTGCCCGAACTGCGGTGAGCCGGTGGGAGCCTGTTCTACACTCGAGGGGTTCTTTCTCAATTCCAGGTTTTCCGGATCCGAAGAGGTCCGCTGGTAATCCTTCCGGCGCGCGCTTGCCTGGGCGGCAGGGACGGAGGTGAGGAGGAGAATCAGTGCCAGAAAGGAGGAAGAAAGGCGTTTCATGGGGGAGGGGAAGGTGACAGGGGCACTGTACTCATCACCCGCTTTGACATGTAGGGGTACAAAATGGGATAGTTCTCTGGAGGTCAATTTTTCCTCATTTGTAAGCCAAAAAGTAAGTTCTACGAGGGCGTGGAACGCCCCCATCTGGTGCCCAGAAAGGGGTTTCAAGCGTGGGTGCCCAAATGCCTATTTCCACCTAAACGTCTTAAATATCTCCTCCGCGAGTTGGGGGTTGTCGGTGAGTTGGGAGATGCAGATGAGGACGGTCTTGCCGTCTTTCTCGGAACATAGAGCGTAGGCTGAGTTACTTCCCTCTGGCGTGCCATCTTCTTTGTACTGTAGTAAAGGAGGTCTACAAACAATAGTATTAGTAGACGAGCCTTCATAGATATAACCACTATTATCGAAGTAATCCACTTTGCCTTGAAGTATCAAGGCATTGGTGTGGTTAATTTGTTCAGGTTTCGTCACACCCATCTGTTTACAGGAGACAGAGTCTGAGATAGAAATGAAATAATCCTTTGAGGAATGTTGAACAACAGGGGCAGAGTTAGTTGTAAGAACAAGCGAGCGATCTGGGCGTCGTATTTCATATTTCAATTGCATGGGATACTCGAAAGTAAATGAGTTAGTTGGATCTTGATATGTAATCCAACTGGGGGAAGTCGCATGATCAGCATTTTGCTTCTGAGGGGTACAGCTTGGGAATAGAGCAATGAACAGGAGTATGGAGCCGTACAACAAGCGATGCGAGTGCATAGTATTATGGTAAGTTAAATCCAATTACGTTTAATAGGATCCCATTGTTTAGTACCACTCATATTTAACCACCCTCCATATTGCTCATCCCATCTTACCCTTTCGCGTTGCATTGGATCTATATGCCATGCGATCCAATATGAATCGTTGCCTGCTTGACTGGGTTCTTGCTGAGTCCGATTATAAATTAGTTTAGTTGCATCAGAGGCCCAGGCATTGAGCGAATCTTCCCAGTGTACGGCGGAGGTTGCTCCATCAATCGTAAATACCTGTTTACCATCAGGTCTTGTGACCAAGTTCAGTGCTGCAGCGTAAGTAGTCATATGAAGCCCTTTGTCCGGATCCGTGAGTAGAATGCGCGGATCAATCGCATCCGTATTGAAGAAACCGTATTCATCCAATTGTTTTCCATCCGGAGCCATGAATGTTTCTTCATGGAGGTGCGTTTCATAGCCTTTGCCATTGTTCCCGAAGTTCCCGACATTGATCATAGTAGTTCCCTGAGTCACAGTAGAGTTGAGAGCTAAGGGGGAAATGGTGCCATCGCTCTGGATCGGTCCAGATTGGCCGTTTGTGTCATGGTACATGTGGAGGTACTTGGTGTACCAGAACCATTCATGCCCGTTCACAAATATTGTATGCTCAAGAATAAGAGTGGGATTTTGCTGGCTATCCAGTTTGTTGTAAACAACTTTCCCATCAGCTGGTGCTTTGATAGGTGCTTTGTCATCTGCGGTTCCTGTCCGTGAAAGGTCAATGGCATTGTATGCATTGTCATGATGGGAGGTTGAGGCAATGAGCCAAGACCAGTTATTTGGCTCATCTAAGAAAAAATGTTCTTTCAAAGTTGAGAGAATAGAATTTTCCGCCAATCTTCTCTCAAAGTTTTGAGGTGTATTCGGTAGAGTCGAAAAATCGCCGATCTGCGTTTCAACTGTCCCATCCCACTCCACAGTAATGGGGTTCGAGTATCCCTTGATGTGTCCTGCATCAATTGGGTTGCCGCTGGCATCCTCCGCCCAGCTGACTCCCATGAGAGAAATGGGACCATGATAATTGCCCATTGCTTTGGCGATGTCCGCCACTGCGATATCTACGGAGAGTTTGCCCTTCACCTCTCCTCCAAACTGGATATCGCTCAGCTTCGTCTTATCTGAATCTCGTACGAGATAGAAGGATGTATGGTGAATGTGATTGCCACTGATGGTAGCTGGTTGGTCAAAGTACAAGCGAATCATTCCGTTATGATAGAAATTCCTGTTCGTTATTGCGGTAATGTGATCTCCCGTTTGAGGGGGGTTTGAGGTTAAGCTGAATATTGAGGAGAAGCCGTGAAGACGGAAGACATCAATCATCATTTTCTCAAAGCGTTCCTGATCGTGACTTACGATGACGTTGGATACCAATTCACTAGGAATACCAAGGATAGCAGCAGCTTTGCGGCACATACTGTAAGCATCGCGAGGAGAAACACTCAGAGCATTTTTGTAGAGCCATGCGAAGACATTGCCCGCCTGCGTTGTAGTGTTGACATATTCGCCTCTAACAGAAAGGGATTCAGAAGAACCGAATTGTTTGTACCAATCCGTTATTTCCTTCATAGCTTTCACTGTATCAATAGTCTCTACTTCAATCTCCGCCCCTCCCACCTCCACCATCGTTCCATCTGGAGCAAATGTATACGTCCCTGTCTTGTCCACGAGCAACGGATCATACCCCCCGGCCCCAAGCGCCGCGGCAACCTGCGCTTTGTTCATTGCAATCAATTCCTCCGTTGTCACTCCCCGTGCCAGGAACGCTTCATATTCCGCTTTCTGCGCCGCGGCCGTCATCTGCATCATCACCCCGACGCTCTCCACGGTCGGCTCCGTAACGCCCACGGTCCCCACACTGTTCTGCCATCCCGGGATGGAACCTATGGAGGCAATGATGTGTTGCGTCAGCGTCTGCATGCTCCGCGAGCCGAGCCTCGCCCGGTATTGCTCCGGCGTCAGCCCAGCCGGAGGCGGCTCATGAACCTTGCGCCCGTACTCGCTCAGCACATTCCCCTTCGCATCCAACACCTCGATGCTCACGGTTTCCCCGGATTCGTGAAGCGTGGTGATAACCGTGAGTACCTTTTGGCAAAGCCCGCCGATGTCTCCCGTAAAGGTCCGGATGATGGGGTCGGCGGAGGTACCGGTGGTGCCTTGCCGGATATGGACGGTGACCGGCGTGCCGGTCTGGCCGTCGTTGGCGATCTCGAAGATAAATTTGACCGTGTCGCCCCCGCCACCGCGGAACTGTTTGCTGGGGTAGCCCGCCTGGTTGATTTCTCCCCATCCCTCTGCGTTTCCCCGCTGCCCTTCGAGCACTGCCAGCACATCTGTGCGGATGACAGTTCCTACGGGCGGTAATGCATCCATGCACGTGTCGGCGGTAGTCACTCCGGGATAGCTGAATTGGCCCTGTCCGATTACTTTGATGTAGAGGCTGGGGGCGGCGCCCGGGAAGACGATGATGGCGTTGTCCTGCGATACCCCCGAGACGAACCGCCAGAACCTTTGGTCCAGGGGTGCCAGCGTCTTGCCGTCCTCCATCACCAAATACACACCGGCGATGGCCGCGCTTCCATTAGCGGAAATAAGCTTAAGGGTCGAGTATTCGTCGTGAGAGTTCATATTTTGCTGGATGGGCACATAGAGCGGATCCCGTCCGACGGAGAGGGGGTCTCCCCCGCGGTAGTGGCCGATAACCTGGTTTCCGAAGAAACTTACGGTATCCCCGGTGGGAACATATTTCGACCAGACGAGCTCATTCACAAGTGCCACATGCAGGTTCGTTTCCGGCGAGAGGGCGCTGGCCGATGCTTGCGCGGTATCCGTCCGCCCGTTGACCATCAATCCGGAAAGGTACAGCTTGCTGTCTGGTTGCGTCTTAGTGAAGACGACGGAGGTGATGAACTCCGAATCGTTGGATGCCGTGAACACGCCATCCGCCCCGATCACCTGCGTCCCCACGCAGTGTTCGCCATTATAGAAGTGCGCCGTAATCTGTTCCCCTGCGCTGTCCGAGATAATTGTTCCGGCAACGTCTGTTACGGCTTTGCCGGCATTGCGCAGGTCCAGCGCCGCACCCGCGCCCGTCATTTGCAGGAGCTCCGTCCCCGCGGCAATGTCCGGTACACCCGTTGGTTGAGCGGTGTTTATACTCCGGATGCCATAAGCGGATTGCACAGCACCACGTTCGTTGAAGTGCGCGGGGATGAGCCTGATGGAACTCACGATGGCATCCACGGCGATGGCGCCGCTCTCTCCGAGGGGGAACATCATTTTGGTTCCATCTGCTTTTGTCACCTCCAGCATTCCCTGCGCTGGGCCACCAAGGTGTTCCACGTTCACCCATTGGACGTACTTGGGTTCCGCTAGCGTGAGGGAGAGAGGTCCTGATCCGAACAGAATGGGTTGGAAGACATAATTTTCATCTACCTGCGCCACACTTGCACCGAGGACGCCGTTGATGCTCGCGATCCGCATCGTGCCCGTATCCACGGTTACCGTCCCCAGCTCCGGGGTCGTGTACGTCTGGATTTTCAGTGGTGGCCGGTTATCAAAGGTGATGCCGTGCCGCGTGATCCACCAGGGATTCCCCACGTAGATGAACCCCTCCGCCATCTTGAATTGTGAGGTGAGCGTCGCCACCTTGGCCACCTCCTCCGCCGAGAGCCCTGCACCCACCAGCGCGCGATGGAGCGATGTGGCATCCGCGGGATCCACACTGCCTGTCAGCTGGGACTTTCCCTGCCAACTGGAGAAGAGGGCGCTTCCGCCGGTTTCCGTAAGGTTCACCTGCCAGCTGTTATCTGCCTCCCGCTTTCCCTGCGCGAGGGAAGGGGAGGAGGTGTATACATTGGGATCTTCGAGCGTGACCGGATTGGCGAGCAGCTCCTGTATCGATTGGCGCACGGCATCCTTTGCCGCGGCGAGTGTCTGCTGGTGCTGAGCGACATCAGCCGCGATATCCGCGAGGACGTCCTCCTCCCAGGCAAGGTAATTCTCTTCCTGGAGGATCTCCGTGCGCAGGGCGTCCGCTGCGGACTGCGCCTTCCTGAGTATCTCTTCTGCAGCGATCCGTTCGGCTATGGTTGCCGCGAGGTCCTGCTCCGCTTGCGCTTTCTCTTTCTTCTTGGCGAGGATCTCCTCGTCCTTTGCGTCGTCCTCCGTTTGCAGCTTGATGAGCACCTTGGACGCGTCATCGAGTGCTGCCTTTTGGACATCTTCGTTCTTCCGGAGCGTTTCGACCTGATTGAGCATGGCGACGTACTTGGGGTGCACAACGGCGTACTGCTTTTGGAGCGCGGCGAGCTGCGCTTTGTTCACGGGGCCCTTAGCTGATCGCGCATTGGGCGCCTGGTACGCCTTGATGCTCTGCAGGAGCACCGCATCCTGCTTTTGGATGGGAGCCAGTGTCTTTTCCGCATCTATCCTCTTCGACGTTGCGGTCGCGAGATTCTTTTGGCATCGGGCCACCTCCGCTTGTGCGGCGGGGATCTGCCGGCTATCGCGGATGGCATCTTCCTCGGTGAGGGTCGTGATGGTCTGCCCCAGCGTTCCAATGCGCTCCGTGAGAGCATCGGATGACTGCGTGAGACTGGTGATCTTTTGGGTGGCGGCGGTGACAGCGTCTTCCTGTATTGTGAATATCGCCCGGTCTTCCTGTAGATCGTCATTGATCTCTGCAATATCGTTTGTAATGCTCTGTTTATTCTGGAGACCGGCTTGGACGGAGGCTTCCTCTGTGCCTATTTTGCCCATCAGGTTCCCGATCGCTATGGAGGCGGTGGAAGCGATGTTCTGCTTTAGGAATGTTTCAATTGCTCCGGCCGGCCATTGCTGTGTACCGACGATCGCTTGGTTCAGTTCATAAGTGGGGGATGTGTCGTTTGTGCTGTTCATCATCAGGCGGTCTTCATACTTTTCCACACTAAGTGTGGGTCCTTTCCGGTTGGGTGTTTTGCTAGTCATTGGGAGGAGGGGAAAATGCGACACCATCACACGCCTCTCCCACGCGTGCGGGGAGGGCTCTTTCTATTGGAAATATGTCAATGGTTCCGATTGTCTTTTGTGTAAGCGATTTCCGAGGTTCTACGAGTGCGTGGAACGTCCGATATATGATTTGTAATTATATTTGTCATGAGAACGATATATTCTCAAGTTTTGGTTTCTCTTTGTTGATCTCTCTTCTCGCGCTAGCCCTCTCTCCATTGGGTAGGGGAATGTATGTTATGTGATGCTGGCTGTCTTTAATGAACGTGCTCACGCAGATATACTTTTCCCCAATGACTCTTCCGGACGCTGACAATCAAGAACTTCTGCATCGTATCCATGCTGCTTTTGATGTACTTGGGATCCACGAGAACTGCTCTGCCGTTCCACTCGTTCCGGAAGGCTTCGAAGCGTTCCGTGGAAGGAAGATCCTCCTCGTGGACGATGCGGATGTTGTCTTTCGCGCGTTCGTCCCCGCGCTCATGGCGGTGACGTCCGGTTCGGCAATATTCCTTAAGGTCCGGGATGAAGGGGCATTGGAGCTCGCGAATCTCATCGTCAGCCAGTCACCGGGGATCGTGCTGATGGACGGGGAACTTTCGGATCACCTCCGCGGCTTCGAGGTGGTCAAAGTGCTCAAGGTGCTACGCCCCGACATGACGTGCATCGGCTTTTCGTCCGCAGAAGGGTTTCGCGAGGCGTTTATGAGGGCGGGAGCGACCGGCTTTGTGGAGAAGCGTACGGGGGATGTGTGGGGGTCGTTGAGAGGTGTAGTCAAAGTTCTGGAAAAGGGGTGAAAAACCATAGATTTACTGAAGCAGAAGCGAAAATTGACAAATACATAATTAGGTGTATTTTAGTATATAATTTCTGACTTCTTCCATCTCTTATGAGTGAAATGTTCTCTGTGCATCCGGAAATAGATATAACAATGAAAGAGAACAATGATTCTCTGCATCCGGATATCATGTCGATATTTCCCGTGCATGGTCCATGCTGGGGGCCGGGCAGGAACAAGATGGAGCAGATATGGGTGAAGACGGGAAAAGAAGAAGGTTTTGAAAATTATGAAGCTGTTGAGTTCCCGGAAGGAAGCGATTATTGGATGGATATCCCTGGATCGGAGTTGATGTTCATGCCTGTTGATGTCGTGAGTTATAGCAGGGATACCAGAGGAAAGCTTAGTAAATTATTCTCGCGGAAGCTTCCCATCAATTCCTTTGGCCAAGTGGTTACTATGTCTCAACAATTCACGGAAAAGGGTCCGTATGAAACGATCTACTGTACGGAAAGGCGGGGGGGGCGGTTGGTTGCATCGCGCGATGGCAAGCAGGTGCATCTTGAGGAAGTGCGGCGCCGTTTCTCCAATGCAGCGTCGGTGGAACAATTGGGATTAGGGGCGATTGTGTACCAGGAAAACAGCCCCCGGTACCAGACAAAGACGATGCAGAAGCGGATGGGGAAAAGTATAGAGTCCGTTACGACTGTGATGGGGAAGCCCATTGAAGGAAAGGATGCGGAAAAATCGCCGCTATCACCCATAATGCGTGCTGCTCTTCAAGACTATGGCAACATTGTCTACGAATCCGGCCCATCGGATGCAACGCGGCTTATCGTCTGTCTCAAGAATTTACATGGTTCGTATGGAGACAGATTCATATTATCGGCTTGCGGACCTCAGGTGGTGCAACGGTACGATGACCATCATCGGAAACAAGCGGAGGTGATGCGCAAGCTGTGGAGGGCTGCAGGTTCCGTACCAGTGAGCTTCTTTTTTGAAACTGAAGCAAAAAGATTCAAGGATCTCTCACCGTCGGAGCAGGCTTCGCGCGCACAGATATTTGCATTGGCCGAAGTATTCAGTGCATCACCTGAACACGAAGAGGCGGTGGCGAAAGCTTTTAGGGAAGACTTCTCCGAAGTCTTGGCGAAGAGTGGGTATAAACCGGAGGAGTATGACCAGCTGTTCAGGCAAACGCTTCCAGCATGCATCATCAGTCACGAATGTTTGTCCCAAGGCCGATCAGATGCCCTGTTTGGCGACGGTCGTGCAGGGGACGAAATGTATATGACCGGTATAGACACACTGCAGAAACGCATCTCTGAAATAAGCGACTATGCGGGGATGTCGGGTGCCGCTGGCGATGAAGCTACTCTGTGTACCCGAAAAGATGAATGTGTATTTGGTGACCCTCAGAGAGTTCTTGTTCAGGGTATGGCTACCCTGCCGCCGCATTCCGTTGGCATCCTGCTTTATGGTGCAGCTCATTTTTCTTCGGGGACAAATTGCGGAGACGATATTATATCGGTGAAGCGATTGGAAGAATATATGTCCTTATTGCCGGATACGTATGTAGTGGTGATTGAGGAAGGCAATTATGTCAAATTGTGGAAGGATTATAATGCGCAGTACGATGGGGTTAGAAATACAAAGGACGCAACAATCATTAAGACTTTTCTGGATATTCATAAACTTATGTTCGACGCGACAACGTCTTTCTATTTGTCTGCCGCTGAATGGTGGAAAAAGCGTTCCAGTAGTGAGAATTGGAAATCAGCATGCAGTGAGTTGCCGGTTTGTGCCAAGCTTATCTTGGATCTTCAGAAACTGATTAGCTTGAATTCACAATTAATTTCTATGAATGCGCAGCTACAAGAAATCAAGGGTGTTATGGGGGGAAATGGTGGATCGGCTAAGACTCCTACAAAGGCCGTGGCGCATGCTCAAGTCCCCATAATCGACATGTCCAAATTGCCAAAGACGAAGGATTGTCCTTCGTATACCAAGGGCGGATTACGTGCGGGTAGGCCAAAACGGTAAGACGATAAAGGTGTTATTGGTCATTACTCTTGGGTCATTCATTGACGCATGAACGGGCGGGCGGCGCAATTGCTTTGCCGGTGCCTCCTTCCTTTATACTCTTCTTCGTCTTTCCCCCTGTTTTCCCATGAAGAAGTTCCTTGCGCGCTTGTGGACCCCCACGTTTTTCGCCGGCATTGCCGCCGGTGTCCTCCTTACATCCGGCGCAGGCGCGGCGCTCCTCGGTTCCGCCGTCTTTTCGGACGTCAAATCTGGTGCGTTCTACGACCAGGCGGTGGGGGAACTTAACGCTGCGGGGATTATCCAGGGGTATGAGGACGGCAAGTTCCATCCCAACGATTACGTCACGCGCGGTCAGTTGGCCGTGCTCTTTAAGCGTTTGCGCGACGACATCAATGGCACGAACTATGTGCCGCCAACTCCGCCCGCATCAACGTCATCGTCCACCGCGCCCGCGGATTCCTCCTCCAGCTCCTCCCGCTCGCGGCGATCATCGTCCTCATCGTCCTCTTCCCGGTCATCCAGTTCTGCGACCACGGCCAATGCGACGTACGGCTCCTTCCGGCTCACCGCATCCACGTTCAATATCCCCGATGTGGCGCCCTCGCTCTCCCTCAGCGTGCTGCGTGACGGCGGCACCAAGGGCGAGGTGACGGTGGCGTACGACCTGGGCGGCGGCACGGCGGTGTCGGGCACGGACTACACGCCCTCACACGGCACGCTCACCTTTAAGGACGGCGAAAAGACCAAGAACGTCACGGGCAAGCTCATCCGCAACAATGCCGCGACGGGCCATCGCACGCTCGTCCTCACCCTCAGCAGCCCCACGGGCGGCGCTACGCTCATCAGTCCCTCCACGGCCACCATCACGCTGGTTAAGACCGGTGTGCCCCTGGGTTCCAGCAGCTCCAGCTCCACAAGCGGCGGCAGCAGTTCGAGCAGCAGCACGACTGCCGCCAGCAAAGTCGCCTTTAACGCAGCTATGTTCGGGGTGCTGGAGAACGCCGGATCCGCCACCATTACCGTCCAGCGCACCGGAACCGTGAGCGGCTCGGCGACGGTGGAGTACACCACGGTCAACGGCTCCGCGTTTGAGGGAACGGAATACACGCGCGCCACCGGTACGCTCAGTTTTGGCGCCAACGAAACAACCAAAACCTTCACCGTCCCGGTGAACAACAATTCGTCGCCGGAAGGGAACAAGCAGTTCTCCGTCCAGCTCAAGAATCCCTCCGGAGCGGCGCTCGGACACCTTGCCACGGTGCCCGTTACCATCATCGATGACGAGAGCGCTACCACCGGGTCCGGCAGCATCCGCATGGACAATGCAAAATTCTACGCTCAGAACGGCGATGGCTATGCGTACGTCGTCATTTCCCGCGCGGGAGGATGGACGAACATCGCCACCGTGTCGTACGACTGCATGGATAGCACCGCGCAGAACGGCGTGGACTACACCCGCGTGAGCGGCAGCGTCACGTTTGCGGCAGGCGAACTGAAGAAGGAGATCGCCATCCCCCTCCTTACGCACACCGGCAACGACGGGGAGAAGGAATTCTCCTTCCGCATCACCAATGTCACCGGCAATTCGAGCATCGGGAACCAAATGGATGCGAAGGTGGTCATTCAGGGATGATGGTGATGGCCAGCCGTCCGGCATCGGCTGTACAATGGGTGATCATGCGTCGTTGGCTCGTCATCGGAACTGCGCTCCTGCTCGCCTCCTGCGGGGGGCCGACCATGCGACCGTCCGTTCCAAACGGCGTTGTTCCGCCAGCCGCTTCCTCGTCCCTTCCCTCCTTCACTATGGAACTCACCAGCACTGCTTTTGTCCAAGGTTCGTCCCTCCCGTCCTCCGTCACGTGTGACGGGCAGGGCGCCCTGCCGCCGCTTGTCGTGAGCGGCGTACCCTCCGGAGCCAAAACGCTTGCTCTCATTGTTGCCGATCCCGATGCGCCTTCCGGCAACTTCGTCCACTGGACCGCATGGAACATTCCTCCTCAGAATGGTTCCCTTGCGCCGCTCCCGCCCGGAAGCGTGCAGGGGATGACGAGCATTGGCGAAGCAGGATGGGTGCCGCCCTGTCCTCCTTCCGGGTCCCACCGCTACGTGTTCACCGTCTTCGCACTCGATGTCGCTCCCGATCTTACGTCCTCGGCGGGGGAGACCGATCTGCGGAAGGCGATGGAGGGGCATGTTTTGGCTGAGACGAAACTGGTGGGCAAGTATCAGAGGACGAAATAACCAAAGGTCCAAAATACCAATGACCAAAGACGAAGGAAAACAGGGACGTTTTGGTCATTGAATAATTGGTCATTGGTCATTTGAGGGGACTATCATCAATTCGTGTCCTTCACTCCTGCTGTCACTACCATCCATTCTCCAGTCGGCCCCCTCAAGATCACCGCAACGGAGAAGGGGATCATCAGCATCACATTCGCGAAGAAGCCCGGGCGGAGTGATGGTCAGCATCCCATCTTGAAGACCTGTGCTCAACAATTGAAAGAGTACTTCGCAGGAAAGCGGCGCACGTTCACCGTCCCGCTTGCTCCCGCGGGTACAGCGTTCCAGCGGAAGGTGTGGGATCAGCTGCTCACCATTCCATGTGGGGAAACGCTCACGTATGGGCAGGTGGCATCCCGTATCCGGAAGGACAGAGCATCACGTGCGGTGGGCAATGCGGTGGGAAGCAATCCGATCGTTATTATCATCCCGTGCCATAGAATCCTGGCAGGGAACGGGATGGGAGGGTTTAGCGGGGGGATAAAGCGCAAGGAATGGCTGCTGGAACACGAAAATACCATGGCTTGAGGAAGCGGAAGAATGGCTCCCGCTCCCGGAAGCTCCGTAGAATGTTGACAGTCATACAAATTCACAGGATAATTCGTCCCTTATGGCTTCCACAACCCCCTCCAAGGTCCTGGGTGCAGCCCTCGCGCTCGCGCTCTCCTTTACCCTCGTCTCCTGCGGATCAAGAGACGGCAGTTCCCAGACAGGCTCCCTCCTTAATGGGACGGGCAGCACTGCGGGACAGGATGTGCTGCGCATGGTTGCGGACCAGTCGACGGTGCAGGCGGGCGGAGAGGTGCAGTACGCCGTGACGGTGCGTAACACCACGCCGCTGCAGCTGCAGACTGTGGAAGTGAACGTCACTGTTCCGAGCCAGAAGCTCGCCGTGACCGACGCCGGGGGAGGCACTCTTGCCAACGGCCGCATCACCTGGTCTGTCCCGGCGCTCGCCGCGGGGCAGGTGCTCACCTTTGGATATACCGTCACGCTCAATGCAGACCTCTCGCAGGGTGAACTCGTGCGCACCGTCGTGAGCATGCGCGCGGCCAACCTCCAGGAGCCGGCTACCGCTGCCGCCGAGGTACACGTGGGTACTGTTGAGTCCGAGGGTAGCGCTGCATCGTCCGTCGCGGCGTCCGTCACATCTTCCGTGGTGGCGTCGGTAGCTTCCTCGCTCACCGGATCATCTTCCTCCGTCAATCCCGGTTACTCGTTCTTCCTCGGCAACCAGTCCTCATCGGCATCATCCGTCATTGCGACGGAAAAGGGCTCTCTCGCCCTCGCGCAGAATGCGGACCAGGCGGAGCGGCAGACCGGCACACGGGTGGTCTACACCATCACGGTACGCAATACGTCCGCTGTCCCGCTCTCCACGGTTACCGTGCAGGCACTCCTTCCACCCCCGCTCTTTGTGACCAACGTGGGCGGCGGCGTTATTTCGGGCAATACTCTCACGTGGAACATCACTTCCCTCCTGCCGGGCGCCACGCGCACCTTTACGTATCGCGCGAGCGTGCGCACCACCGCCAAGGATGGCGATGTCATCTCCACTATTGCGCAGGTATCTTCCCCGTCTCTCTCTACACCGCTGGCCACCACCACGGATATCCGCGTCGTCGGCCGCATGCCGATGACGGGGGCGGAGGATCGATTCTTCGAACCGTTGGATGCGGAGAAGTATCTGACGCCGGTGAGGTAGGGTGTTTGTTGTTTTGTTCCGCCCTCACCCCTAACCCTTCCCCCAGAGGGGGAAGGGGATGTTTCTGTTCTGTAATTGTTTGTGTGCTGAGATGCCTCATATCGTGAAGACAAACATACACATTCCCCTCTCCCCCTGGGAGAGGGGGTAGGGGTGAGGGCGGAACAACCTACAACAACCATCACTGCACCGGAACCCCCTTCATCCCCGCGCGCTCTTGACGATACAAATCCGGATCAATCGTCCGCGGGAAGCAGACGTTGCCCGTGCCGTGCGTCCACTGCGCGGCTGGCGCGCCGAAATCGTACGGGCCGGAGGGCAAGCGGCTCTGGTCCTTTTGTTCCGTAGTGAACGTGGCGCAGAGTTCGAAGGAAAGGGGAGACGTGACCTTGTAGTCATAGGCCACTTTGGTCGCAGGATCCTGCGGCGGCGTAAAGCCCCGGATGTCATCCTTGAGATCCGTGATAGTAGCGGGAAGTTTATCCTTGTTGATCCAGTAGTTGATGATTTCGCTCTGGATCGACTGGAGGTCCTGGATCCGCCGCTCGTCAAAGCGGGCCTGACGCTGCGTAAAGGGCGATCCGATGATGGCGAAGCCGGCGGCGAAAAAGACAAAGACGGCCGCAGAGGAGAAAATGGCCCAGAGCCGATGGGTCTTTCCGCGCTTGGGCAGGGGGTTGCGGAGGTCGCTGATCTCGTACCAGAACACGGCGCCCGCCGTGAGCAGCGCCGCGAGTACTTTAAGGAGGAAGCGCGCAGTCAGTTCACCGTTGAGGAAGTATCCCACGAGCGTCACCAGGTCCACGATGATGATCAGTGCCGCGAGGAACAGCGTGAGGTGCAGGAGCCACCGGCGGATGGCCAGCTGTGAGCGATCCGGTTCTTCCTGCAGGTCGCGGTGGATGAGCCATGAGACGAGGATGAAGACGGGGAAGAGGATGAGGAGCGCGGCCATGGAGACGCGCACGGCTCCCGGGTCTGCGCCGTATAGGTAGAGGAGCGGGTCGGGGAAGAGGGCGTTGATTTCCTCGAAGAGCAGCGAGAGGAACATCCCCACGCTCACGTAGAGCGCAATGATGGCGAGGAGGTGGAGGAACACGTCCTTAGGGGTGGTGCGGGTGGAGGCCATAATCGGAAGGGTAAAAGTTCGGCAATTATAGGACGGAATGAGGAGCGGATGTTACTGAATTGCATTGCGGAGAGAGGGGATGAAGTATCAAGTTTCAAGTCTCAGGGATCAAACAAGAAACAAGGATCACAAGGGAAGAAGCCAAGAACTGGCATTTTGAATCCAGCTTCCTGAAACTGTTTGAAATTGGATGCCTGATATCTGGATTTTATTCCGGTGAGATTTTCGATGGTTTCCGTCGCAAGTCGTCCAGGAAGATGCCGATGATTGCCGCTACGGGGATGGAGAGCAGGATGCCCAATACCGGGGGGATAAAGGAGGGGAAGCTGACGCCCACGAGCATGGCGAACATGACGGCGACGGGCGAGATTTCCACGGCATGCTTCATGACGAGCGGAACGATGAAGTTGTTCTCGCACCACTGCACCGCGTAATACGCCACGGCTACCATAATCATGAACCCAAATCCTCCCTGCGAGAGCGCGATGAGCACGCCCGGCACCGCGGCGATGAGCGGGCCGATGTACGGGATAAACTCCGTGAACCCTGCGAGAATCGCCAGGGTGAGCGCATATTGCACGCGGAAGATCGTGAGGACAATGAACACCATGGTGCCGATGATGAGGCAGAGGATCACTTGGCCCTTGGCCCACTGGGAGAGTTTGGCATAGATGAGCGAGAGCTTGTGCTCTGCGTAGCGGCGCTGCGAAGGTGTGAGGAACTGCAGCAGCCACGGGAGGGTGCGGTCGCGCTCCATCTCAAAGAAGAATGTGAAGAGCATCACCACTCCCATCTTTATCAGGAAGCGCACCGTGGAGGCGGCCAAGTCGGTAGCGAACTGCAGCGAACCGAGCGCGATGGTGGAGAGTGACGCCGAGAGCTCGCGGAGGGCGTCCGGTACCTTCTGGATGGAGAGTTGCTGGAGGGTGCTCTGGAGGAGGAGCGAGAGCTGGTCGTTGAGTTGTGCCGGAACAAACGGGAGGGAGACGGTGGGATGGTGGAGAAAACGGTCGATTTCCGCGGTGGAGAGCGATGCAACCCCAGCAATCTGCTGTGCGAGGATGGGGACGAGGGAGAAGAAGAGGAAGGTAGCGAGGCCGAGGAACACCAGGTAGTGGAGGAGGACGGCGATGCTCCGGGGCAGCCCGAGCGCTTCCAGACGCTGCACGCCCGGATCGATGACCGTGGCGAGGAAGAGCCCCAGGAGCAGCAGCAGAACGATTTCCTGCAGGAGATAGAGCAGGAGCACGCCGAAACCCACGGCAAGGACGGCGAGAAAGGCGGTAGCTACGGAGGAAGGAGCCAGGCTTCCTGCCACCGCGTGCGGCAAGCTATGGGATCGTTTGTTCTTTGGTACACTTGCGGTGAGGAGGGGTTCTCCCGGCATAGTCAGGAAATTGTAGCAGAGGGATGCCGCGAACGGAGATCAGATTGGGGAAGGGTCAAGGGAAGAGGAAACAGAGGTAGCAGAAGATACAAAGGATGCAGAGGAATAGGCATCCCCTTCGTCCGGAATAACTCTCCAAGAATTTCCTCTGATTCTTCTGCATCATCTGCATCTTCTGCATCATCTGCATCTTCTATATCTTCTGCTTCCTTTCTCCTTGTGCCACACTGTGCTCCATGGCCACCTTCCAAGACATCCTCGGCCTCTACGATTACACGGTCCCGCGCGAGCAGGTGGCACAGGCGCCAGTTAATCCGCGGGACAGTGCGCGGCTGCTCGTCTACCGGCGGTCAACCGGCGAGATGACGGATGCCGTGTTCCGCGATATCGGGCAATTCCTGCCGCCGCGGTCCGTCCTGGTCCTCAACGAGACGAAAGTCGTTCCCGCAAAGATGACGCTCTGGCGCGTGTCCGGCGGCATGGTTTCCATCCTCATTCTCGGACGGTCCGGAAACCTTCTCCGCGTGCTTGCAGACAAGAAGCTGCGCATTGGCGAGACGCTTTCGCTTCCCGCGGGACATTCCCTCACGGTGGATGCATCGGACGGCAAGGAGTGGCTCCTCCTCCCCACGTTTCCCGCGGAGCGTTGGATGGAGGCGTGCGATGAGATCGGGGAAATGCCGCTGCCTCCCTATATAAAGGAGACGCCCCTCACTCCGGCCGAGCAACGCCGCGAGTACCAGTCCGTCTTTGCGCGGGAGGAAGGATCCGTTGCGGCGCCTACCGCGTCCCTGCACTTTACGGAGCGGCTTCTCCAAAAGCTCCAGAAGGCAGGGCACGATGTCACGTTCGTTACACTGCATGTGCACCTGGGGACGTTTGCGCCGCTCACGGAGGATCAATGGAAAAAAGGCGCGTTGCATCGCGAGGAGTACCACATCCATCCGGGGACCGTGCAGCTCATCGAACGTGCCAAGCGCGAACAGCGTCCCGTCATCGCCGTGGGGACCACGGTCGTCCGCACGCTGGAATCGTCTGCGGACGCATCCGGCCATATCATCAAGCCATCGGGACACACGAATCTCTTCATCAAGGAGGGATACCAGTTTAGGCTTGTGGACGGGCTGATCACGAACTTCCATGTTCCCAAGTCCAGCCTGCTCATGCTGGTCTCGGCCTTTACCGGACGTTCAAAGTTATTGGAGTTGTATCGGAAGGCGGTGGATCAGAACTATCGGTTCTTTTCGTTTGGGGATGGGATGTTGATTGTGTAACGACCAATGATCAATGTTCAATGAACAATGATCAAAACGCTTTTCGTTTCCCGGACCGTGTTGATCATTGAAAATTGATCATTCGTCAAAAACTCATCCATTTCCTCGCGTCCCATCCCGAAAGTCGTACGCTGTAGATCAAGACCCTGCGCCCATGCCCCCCCGCACACACTTTCTCCGCGCCCGCATTTCTCTCAACGAGAGTCAGCCAACGTCTTCCGTATCCGACATTAACCGGGAACGGGAAGCGCTGGATGCGTATTCAAACGTGGTGGCCACTGTTGCAGAGGAGGTGCGTCCGGCGGTGGTCAACCTTTCCGTTGCCAAGAAGAAGGGTCATGGTTCCGGTTCCGGCGTCCTCTTTGCGCCGGACGGGTTCCTGCTCACCAACCATCACGTCGTCGATCAGGCGGAGGAGGTGCGTGTACGGTTGTCGGATGGGCGGGAACTGGAAGGCCGCGTCATCGGGGCGGATCCCTGGAACGATATCGCGGTGGTGCAAGCGGAGGCGCAGGATTTTCCCTCCGCGCGGCTGGGGGATTCATCAGCATTGCGGGTGGGTCAGCTCGTTGTCGCCGTGGGGAGCCCGCTCGGGTTTGAATCCACCGTCACGGCCGGCATCGTGAGCGCGACCGGACGCGCGATGCGGACGGCCACGGGATACCTTCTCGATAACATCATTCAGACCGATGCGGCGCTCAATCCGGGCAGCAGCGGCGGGGCATTGTGCGACAGTCGCGGCCGCGTCGTGGGCATCAACACGGCTATCATCCTTCCGGCGCAGGGGTTGTGTTTTGCCATTCCCGTTAACGTCGTCAAAGAGATCCTCAGCCAGCTCATGAAGCACGGCCGCGTAGTGCGTGCCTATCTGGGACTGCACGGGCGGACGGTGCCGTTGCCGCGGTACGTGCTCCGCATGCACGGGCTGGAGCAGGAAGGAGGGATTGAGGTGGTGGCGGTGGAGGAGGGGAGCCCCGCAGAGTACGCCGGTCTCCGGCAGGGCGACGTGATTCTTTCCGTATGCGAGCGGGTTCTGCGGGGGATGGATGATCTCCAGCATCAGTTGGGGCTGTTGCATCCGCATCAGGAAGTGGAGGTGACGGTGTTGCGGGAGGGGGAGGTTCTCCGGCGGCCGTTGGTGCCGAGGGAGCGGGTGGGGTGAGGAGGAAGGAATACGAAGAAACCGAAGAATCCGAAGAAACCGAGGAAACCGAAGAATCCGAGGGATGGGCTTTCTGAGCAGGGTATCCTTTGGGCTGTCCCCTCGGTTTCCTCGGATTCATCAATCCCCTGCGGAAAGGTCCTATTGACACTTTAGTGCCGTTTTCTTCATAGTATATCCCTTTTAACAATCCCCACTTATGGAGTCTCCCATTCGGTCCCGTGCCGCAAGGCGCATCCTCGCTATTGCCGCGCTCGCGGCGTTGGCGCTCCCCTCCCTCGCTCTCGCCCAGTCCAGTGCGGGCGGTTACACGGCGGACCTCGGTATTTCCGCAAAGGGGCCGAGCGACGCGGACCGCGGAAAAGCCTTTACCTACATGTTGACGCTTTCCAATGCCGGCCCGGCGATTGCCCAGGATGTGGAAGTGACGGTGCCGCTCTTTGCGGGACTCTCATTTGAAAAGAAGGGCTCCGATGCCTCCTGCCGTCAGGAGCAGGGGAAAGTGGTCTGCGCCTTCCCGTATGTCATGCCCTCCAAGCCGCTCTCATTCGCCGTCAATTTCCGTACGTCGTACCAGGATGGCTGCTCATACAGAACGTATGACTTCACGTTCGACGCGACGGCGTACCAGCACGACCCTGTCACTGCCAATAACACCACGCTCACACAGCGCACGGGGATCCGTTGCACGCCGCGCCCGCCCGAGTGTTCCGATGAAATCGACAATGACAACGACGGCTTCATCGACATGGACGATGCAGGCTGTGCCTCCGCCACGGGGGATTACGAGCGCCAGGACCAGGTGTCGTACTACCGTCGCCCTTCCACTATCCGCTCCTACTCCTCTTCGTCCTCTTCCTCCCGCTCATTCCGCTCCAGCTCCCGCTCAAGCGTGAAGCCCGTGGGACAGGATGTCCGTATCAATATGACCACGGATGTAAGTACGGCGCGCCCGGGCGAGACGTTCTCCATCCGCATCGCGGTGTACAACCCCACGCTCGACGTCAAACGTGGCACGGCCATCCGTTTCTCCTACGACCCCACGCAAATCGGGGTGGAGGGCGGTGACCGCGGTCAGGACACGGGTGCCAGTTACCGCTGGCAGTTCGATCTCCTTCCCCGGCAGACGCGCATTCTCCGCCTGACGGCCACGGTCCTTCCGTCCGTCCAACCCGGTACGCTCATGACGGCGACGGCCAAGGTGGAAGATGCCGCCATCACCCGCGTTTCGGCGCTCAATGTTCCGGTGAGCGTCACCATGCCGCAGACGGGCGCTTCGCCCTTTACCTCCGCACTCGAGTCCTCGTTCCTCTCGCCCCTTTCGCACGGTGGGAACGGGATGCTCCTCCTCTTCGTCCTCATTCCGCTCGGCCTCATCGCCGGCGGCGCGGGGATGCGGAAGATGCAGAAGGAGAGGATGTAATGGAATCAGGAATACTGAATCAGGAATCAAGAATGCCCTTCTTGGTTCCTTTTTTTTGATGCAATCTTCTTCCGCTGGGAATGTTTCTGATGCCAATGCCAGTCGCCCTTCGCGGTTACGTCCGCAGACCGCGTTCCTCGAGGGGGTAACGGAATACTAGAATAACAGAGTAACGGAGTAACAGAGTTACGAATTTGGATCATTGCTGAGATGCTGTCTCCCCAGAATACTGTTACCCCGATATTCTGTTATTCCATTACTCGAACAGGTTCCTGCAAGTGTTTTCGCACACACGTCGCGGTACGCTCAACGGAAGTCCCCCCGCTTTTGTGCGCCGCCTCTCCGCTTTGGTTTTTCTCTCCACTATCGTTGCCGTCGTGGCGTTTGTCACGGTCAGCCTGCCGCGGCGTCCTTCTTCCCTTACGGGAGATGTGACGGGTGGCGGTTTTAAAGATCAGGTTCCGGAATGGGCGTTGCCATCCGCACTGCAAATGCAACAGATGGGTATTGTGCGCGGATATGAGGACGGGCGCTTTGGCGCGGCCGATCCGGTCACACGCGGTCAGCTCGTCACCGTACTGGTACGGGCGTTCCTTCCCGCCTCAACGGTGCCGGCGCCATCCGTCGCCGCATTTACCGACGTTCCCGCCAGCCACTTTGCGTACAGTCCGGCGGCGCGCGCCAGGGAGGCAGGGTGGCTCAACGGTTTTGCCAACGATCTCCTCTATCCCGACGTGCCCGCCGCCCGTGCGGAAATCGCCTTCCTCCTTGCCCGCGCGATGAGCGCCACTGTTCCGGCCGCCGTCCCTTCCGGAGACGCTCTCTTCCCCGACGTCACGGCACAGACGCCCTACGTCACGTCCATCGTCGCTCTGCGTGACCGCGGTATCATGCGCGGTAATCCCGACGGCACCTACGGTCCGTATTCCCCCGTCAACCGCGCCACGCTTGTCACGGTGCTGGCGCGTTCCTTGGGCGGAGGCGCGGCGGTGTCATCCATCACTGCTCCGCCTGTCGCATCCTCAGCTGCCCCATCTGTCACATCTTCCGCGGCATCATCCGCAGTTCCCTGTCCCGTCTGTTCGCTTCAGCATGCGAATGCCACCTGCGCGAGCGGCACCTGCGCCATCCTCAATTGCACGAGTGGGTGGGGCGATGCCGACAAGCAGCCCGGTAATGGCTGCGAAGTATCCCTCTCCAGCGATAGCCGCAACTGCGGGACGGTGGGCACAGTGTGCACCTTTCCGCATACGGGTACCGCTGTGTGCGTGGGCGGACTCTGCTCCATCCAGTCCTGCACGGCGGGGTGGATGGATGTCAACGGTCTCAAGCAGGACGGATGCGAGATGGACGTGTACACCGATGCTCTCAACTGCGGACTTCCCGGCCGACACTGTCCCGTTCCGCCCCAGGCAACAAGCGCCACGTGCGCGTCCGGCGTGTGCGGCTACCAGTGCGAGACGGGTTGGGAAGATGTGAACAAAGCCCCGAGCGACGGGTGCGAGGTGGACCTGATGAACGACCTTAAGAACTGCGGAACGGCGGGCACGGTCTGCGCGCTGCCAGCCCATGCCATCCAGAAGACGTGCATTAAGGGATCGTGCAGTTTCGTTTCCTGTGAGACCAACTGGATCAATGCCAACGGCACTCTTTCGGACGGGTGCGAGGTGGACACCCTCACGGACGTATCCCATTGCGGAGGGAAGGGAGTGGTCTGCTCCTCGTGGCCGCACGCGTCGGCCCTTTGCGTCAACGGGACATGCGAGTATGTCTGCGCCAGCGGATATTATGACTTGGATGGCAGCCCGTACAACGGATGCGAAAGCCAATGATCGGAGCGGGAACTGTATTGCTCCGCGTCCGAAGGTGTTGCCGGGAGGTGATCATTCGCTTGCGTTTTCGGTGCGGGGTTTCGCTCGACAGTGCCCCGAGATGTCTGGGCGGTTCATGGCATTTCTATAGCGATGAACTTTATGCGGTCATAGGTCCACATCCCTGCAAGTGCATTTCCGGCACCGTCGGGTAGTGTATGAGGAGCTACCCCTGTGTTTCTATGGCTCAACGCCAGAACATGCTTGTGCTTTTTGGCACGATTCTTGCGGTCCTTGTCCTTGGCATGACCAGCATGATCACCAATTCGCATCAGCTTGGGCAAATCATCGAAGGCCTGCGCAACGTTACAATCATGCCCACCCAGAACCTTACGTTTGGGCTGGAGGATCCCATCACTCTCACGGCGCAGGGGGACTTTGGGATACGCACCATCCCCATCAAGGCCCGGTGGATGTACCGGCGGGCGAGCGAAACCACTGCTGATCCTACTTCGATTGCCAACTGTAGCAACGTAACGTCGTGCACCTTCTCCTTCCGCAACGCCGATGATGCAGGGACGTATCGTATTTTCGCGGAGGCATCCGGGTACCGTGCCACGGCGACCATGGTCATCGAAGAATAGCGGATCAATCCTTTCGAAGACCCGGCGCTGGAAGCCGTTGTTCACATGAGCAGGGCCGGCAGCATCAATGGTACGACAAAGGTATGCCCGCCTCACCCGCAACCGTGCGTGCGAGGAGCATCTTGCCCGTGCCCCGCGAGCCCACGAAGATCACACCTTTGGGCATCTTTCCACCGCTTTGCGCTTCCCTCCGGCGGGCGTAGGCTGTCCGTATGCCTCATGATTCCTCTGCCGGTTCGGCACCATCCCAGCCGGTACAGTCACAGCTCGACCAGATCCTCGCCGTGGTTACGCACCTTCAGGAGATGGAGGAACAGCGGGTGCGCAGAGAAAAGAATTCGATCCGCTTCCGCCTCATCCTCTTTAGTCTCCTCTTCGTCATTTCCATTGCGGGGGCGTTGGAGTACGCACGTATCCTGATGTCCATCCTGTCGCAGATCCCTACATAAAAGAGGATTGTTGATCCGCCGGTCCGCTGAACAGTGTAACCAATGGCTGGGGAATCCGTATTTGTCCCCGAAGGGCCTCTCCCCTAGAATTCCCTCTACTTCCTCTTCCTTCTCTATGGCTCGTACATCCTCGGCAGGTTTCCTGTTTCAGCGTTACCGCTGGCCGCTTTTTGCAGGTGCCCTCGCGGTGCTGGTCCTCTGCGCCGCCGCTTTCCTCTTTTGGGGGAACCGGCACGGGCCGGATGTGCGCTTTGCACAGCGGCAGAAGGTCTCCACCAATAGCGCGCTCTACATGAGTTTCCCGGAGCCGATGGACCACAAGAGTGTGCAGGAATCACTCAGCATGGTGGAGAAGGTGGAGGGAACGTACGATTGGAAGGACGAGGTGCTCGTTTTTACGCCATCAGCTCCTCTGAAGGCTGCTGCTACCTACACGTTCGTGCTGGCATCCACGGCTAAGACTGCGGAAGGGTTGCCGCTGGGGCGTAATCTGGAATTCGTCTTCACCGTTGCGGGCCCGCCTGTCGTGGCGGCGCAGATTCCGCTGCCGGACGCCGTGCGTGTAAGTTCCGGTTCCAGAATCACCATCATATTTGACCGGCCGATGATTCCGCTCATGCAGGTCCAAGGAGATGTTACCAAGGACACCATTCGTGACTGGCCGGTGACCATCGTTCCCGACACACCCGGACGGTGGCGCTGGATCAGCACGGTGGCGCGGGAGTTCATTCCCGCAAAGCCGCTCCAGGAAGGTACCACGTACACGGTCACGGTGCCCAAGGGCATCACGTCTGTCATCGGCGATGCCACGGCACAAGACTTTCGCTGGAGCTTTGAGACGCTGCGGCCGGAGCTTCTCTCTACAGATCCTCAGAGCGGGAGCATTGCGTCCGGGCCCACGACCCTCATCACGCTCACCTTTAACCGGCGGATGGACCTGCAGAGCGCGAAGGACCTGATTGCGCTCTACCGTGTGCCGCAGACGCCGGCGCCCGTTCCGTCCGTCAACCAGAAGAAAGGGACGGAGACGGTGCCGTTCAAGGGCCAGGGAATTTCGCCGTCCCTCCCCACATCCAAACCCCCTTCCGGTGACAAGCTCACCCTTACAGACATCCGCTATGGAACCATCAGGGATGAGAAAGCGCAGAAGAATCTTCCGGTTTTTGAGCAGCTTGTCCTCGTTCCCGCTGAGCCTCTGGCGTTCAATACGGCGTACACCGTCTACGGCGCGCCCGGTGTCCGCGGGACCATGGGCAGCCTGGGGACGCAGAGCGGGTTCCTCCTCAACTTTCAGACAGTGGGGGATCTGAAGGCAGTGAAGGGGGAATACCTCAAAGACGAGCTCTCTATCAGCATCCAGTTCAATAACCCGATGGACGGGGACACTCTCGATAAGGGCATTGCCATCAGCCCAAAGGTCACGCCTCCGGAAGGGAATGCTGCGCTCTGGACGGTGACGGACTGGAACGGGGCGATGCAGGTGCGCGCGTATCCGCAACTCCAACCGAGCACCACGTACACGGTCACGGTGGGGACAAGCGCGAAAGACAAGTACGGCCAGTCACTCAAGGAGCCTTTTGTCTTTTCGTTTACGACGCCCTCGGAGACGCCGCGGGTGTTCATTAACAGCAGGGGCGGAAGCGAGTTCGGGATCTTCGAACAGGGCAAGCCTCCCGTGTACTACCTCAACGCGATGAATGTGAGCCGGTTAAACCTGGAGTTTGCCAGGCTCACACTTCCGGATTTCCTCAGTATCCGTTCCCAGGCGCAGGCCAGTTACGATTTCGTTCCCAATCTTGCGGGGAAGGAGATGTACCGGACGTGGAACCTTACGCCCACGGCGAAGAAGGACCAATGGGGCGTGACAGAGTTTGATATGGCGAAGCAAGTAGGTTCTTCCCGTTCAGGGCCTGAGAGCCCATCAGGGCCTCGAACGGCGGGTTCCGGCGGGACGTCCCTTCGACCTGGCATATACGCGCTCTTCCTGCGCGCGCCAGAGTATGTCAACGCATGGAACAATACGCCGGGAGTGAGTAGACAGTATTTTGCCATTACCAACCTTGCCGTTACGCTCAAGTATTCCGGGAGCCGCGCGCTCGTGTGGGTCACAAACATGCAGACAGGCGATGCCGTAAAGAGCGCCCGCGTGGTGGTCCACTCCCTCGATGGCCGCGAGGTACGGTCCGGAACGACGGACGCGCAGGGTTTTTTTGAGACGGAACTTCCGAGCCAGGAGCTCATCTCCGGATCGAACACCTGGGAGCCGGAGTTCTGGGTGACGGCGGAGACTGCCGATGACTTTGCGTTCGTGAGCAACAGCTGGAACGAAGGCATCCGGCCGTACAACTTCGATTTCATCCAGGATTTCCGCTACGCGTCGGCGCCTACGTACAAGCTGGATTCCTACATCTACACGGAACGGCCGGTGTACCGTGCCGGCGATACCGTGCACTTTAAGGGTATTTTGAGGCAGCGAGATTGGGAGGGAACGTATTCGATCCCTTCCGATAAGAAAGTGCTGGTGACGATGAACGATGCGAACGGGAATGAGGTCTACAAGAAGACGCTCGACATTTCACCATTCGGGTCGTTTACGGGGGACTTCCCCACGGATGCCAAGGCCGTGCTGGGAGAGTACGGCATAATGGTCGCGCTGGTGCCGGACGCGGACGTGATGGGCGGCGCCTACGGTCGTTTCTCCTTGCTCGCGTACCGCAAGCCGGAATACAAGGTCACCGTCACGCCGGAGGCGACGGATTACTTTGACCGGCAGACGGTGAAGGCCACCATCACCGGTGAGTACTACTTCGGCGCGCCGATGAGCAATGCCAAGGTGGCGTGGCGCGCGACAACCACCGACTACTACTTTAACAAGTACACGGACGGATGGTATGCGTTCTCCACGGAGGACACGTGGTGCTGGTGGGAATGCCAGCGCAACACGGCGATGCTTACGGAAGGGGAGGGGACGCTGGACGCGGCGGGGCGGCTCGATATTTCCATTCCCGTCAATCTGGAGGACAAGGCGCTGAGCCAGGTCCTCACGATCGAGGCGGACATTACGGATGCCAACAACCAGGTAGTGAGCAACCGCGAGTCCGTGTACGTCCACAAGGCAAACGCGTACGTGGGCATCCGCACGGATGACTACGTAGTGCAGCCGGGCGCACAAGCCTCCGTGCAACTGGTTACGGTGAAGCCCGACGGCACCGCCCTTTCCAGTCAGAATGTGAAGCTTTCGGTCTACTCCCGCACATGGAACACCATCAAGAAGAAGGGCGTGGACGGCGAGTACTACGAGGAGAACGAGCCCAAGGACACCTTCGTCAAGCAGTACACAGCGACCACCGCGGAGGACGGCAAGGGCAGGGCATCCGTCACCATACCGAGCGGCGGCGAGTACCGCATCGTGGCGGAAGTGAGCGACGGACAGGGGCGCGTGGCCAAGGCAGGTGCGAGCGTGTACGGCTGGTCCAGCAGTTACGTCAACTGGCCGCGTTCCAACAACGACCGTATGGATGTGATTGCGGACAAGCCGGAGTACAAGGTGGGGGACACGGCAAAAATTCTCGTCAAATCCCCGTACCAGGGGAAGGGCGTCAAAGCGCTCGTTACCGTGGAGCGGGAGGGGATCATCAGCAAACAGGTGGTGGACATCACAAGCAATGCGCAGTCGTTCTCCATCCCGATCACGGAACACTTTGTGCCCAACGCGTACATTTCCGTGGTAGTGCTCAAACCGCGTGTCGGTGAGACGTTCAATGAGAACGGGCTGGATACGGGGTCGCCTGCATTTAAAGTCGGTTATGCCAAGCTCCTTGTGGATATCGCGAGCAAAAAGTTAGATGTGGCGATTGCCACGGACAAGACGCAGTACGGTCCCGGAGAAAAAGTGACCGTAACCCTCACGACCAAGGACGCCTCAGGCAAGCCCGTGCCGGCGGAACTCTCGCTCGGTGTGGTGGATATGAGCGTGCTCGCGCTGAGCAGCTTTGAGACGCCGGACCTGGCGCGGCTCTTCTACGCGGAGCGGGGGCTGGGCGTATACACCTCGCAGATGCTCAGTATGCTCCTCGAGCGGTTTAAGCCGGGGTCCAAGGGAGGCGGTGGCGGGAATCCCGAAACCCGCGCGCGCGGGAACTTCCTCGATACCGCGTACTGGAATCCTGGGATTGTCACAGACAAGAACGGCCGCGCTACCGTCAGTTTTTCGCTGCCGGACAACCTTACCACGTGGCAGCTTCTGGCGGTGGGATCCACCAAGCAGCATACGTTCGGTTCCTTTGCCGCCACCACGCTCGAAACCAAGAAGGTCATTGTGCGTCCGGTGCGCCCGCGTTTTGCGGTGCAGGGCGACAGTGTGACCATCGGCGCCATCGTCCATAACTTCCTGCCGGACACCAAAACATTCACGGTCACGCTGGCCGGCTCTGGATTTACGGCAGCGAAGCTGTCCCAGAAGGTGGAAGTGAAGGCCGGAGCGCAGGCAAAGCTCAACTTTCCGGTCACGATCCGCATGGGCAATCAGGTTGTTCTGCGTCTCACGGCACAAACCGATGGTGCGTTGGATGAGGTTGTGGAATCGTTCCCCGCCTACGCGTACACCGCGCCCCAGTCCGTCGCCACGACCGGTGTCACAGACAAAGTGGCGCTGGAGAAAGTGATCGTCCCGTCTCTCAAAGATGCGCCGGATGGCACGCTGTCCGTTGCTGTATCACCGTCACTTGCCGCATACCTTCCCAAGGCTCTCAACTACCTCGTCCAAGATCCCTACGGTTGTGCGGAGCAGACGATGTCGAGCTTCCTTCCGAGTGTCGTCCTTGCGCGCTTGCAGGCGCAGGGCGCAGTCACCCTAAGCAAGGCAGAACTGGATGACGTGGTCACCACGGGCCTCCAGCGCATCTACACGTTCCAGCGGAGTGACGGGGGCTTTGGCTACTTCGACAGCAGCGACCGGAGCTATCCGCCGCTAACGGCATACATCCTCGAGGGCCTCGCCATTACGAAGCAGAGCGGCTACGCCGTGGACCAGGGCGTGATGGATCGCGCGGCAAAGTACCTGGATGGCGTCCTCCGGATGCAGGACCAGAAGAATCCGATGGACCTTACGGAGCGGGCGGGCATCCTGCTGGCGCTGTCGGAAGCGGGACGCGGGGATGTGAGTTTGCTCAACAACCTTGCGGAGAAGCGGACGCTGCTGCCCATCTTCGCACGCTCGCAACTTGCTCTCGCCTATGCCAAAACGGCACCCAAGTCCGGCAAGGCGTCGGAGATCACCAAGGAGCTCATCAATTTTGCGCGCGTCGACAGCCGTGGAACGCACTTTGAGGAGGATGATGATGCGCAGTGGGGTTCCTTTATGAACACGACGCAGCGCACTACGGCGCTTGTACTGCGTGCGCTCCTGCAGACGGATGCAGATAATGCGTTGCTGCCCAACGTCACCCGTTACCTGCTTGCGGTCCGCAGCGACGGGCACTGGGACACCACGCAATCCACCGTTGCCGCGCTCTTCGCACTCTCCGATTATCTTGACCACACCGGCGAGCTCAATGCTTCCTACAACGCGGGTGTCTTTATCAACGGCATGCGCGGGCTCGATTGGGACGTGGCCAAAGGACAGGTGCGCGACCGCAAGGAAGTGGTGATAGCGCTGGACCAGCTCAACCGCAGCAAAGAAAATGAAGTCAAAGTGGGCCTGGAGGGTACGGGCCGCCTCTACTATGACCTGCTCCTACATTACCAGTACGCGGGCGAGACCATTGAGCCGGCGGAGGAGGGGATCAGCGTTACGCGGAATATCAGGCCCTTCAACGGCAAGGGCGATGCATCCAGGCCGAAACTTGGCGAGACGTACGTGGTCACTCTCACCATCACGGTCCCGCAGGAGCGGCACTTTGTGGCTGTGGAAAGCCCGGTGCCTGCAGGGATGGAAATCGTGGACCTTGCGCTGGAAACTTCGCAGAAGAATCTCCTCTCGCAGGCCCTGAACCGAAGCGAAGCGCCTGGTTCAGGGCAGGCGGATGACAGTGCGGGCGACCGCTGGTGGTGGGATCCTGCGTACTGGGCAAGCGGACTGTGGCGCTTCTCGCACCATGAAGTGCGCGACGACCAGTACTTCCTCTTCGCGGAGTCACTGCCTGCTGGGGTTTATCAGTACCAATACGTTGTCCGTGCAACTACGCCCGGTACGTTCCATCAGCGGCCGACGCGGGCGTATGAGATGTATTTCCCGGAGACGTTTGGACAGACGGAAGGGAGGCTCGTTACCATCGGAGAATGAAGGGACGCTGGATGTCAGTCGTGGGTCGGATTGGTCGGAAGGAATCCGAAGAATCCGAAGAATCCGAAGAAACCGAAGGTACGTTGCCCTCAGTTTCCTTCCCTCGGATTCCTCGGTTGCGTCGGTTTCTTCGGTTTCCTCATTCGATCATGTACGGTTTGGTGCTTTGTGTAATCGTCATAGCGATGGGAACTGTCTTGTGGCCTCTCCCATCGTCCCTCACGCACCCTCAGCCACTCCACTCCGTGCACATTCTCGACCGCAACGGGCAGTTGCTCTACGAAGCGCGCGGGGAAGAAAGCGGATCGTTCCAGTTCGTACGGCTCGCGGACATTCCCTCATCCCTCACATCCGCGTTCATTGCGATGGAGGACAGGGACTTTTACCTGCATGGCGGCGTGGATGTGTTGGCCATTGTTCGTGCAGCCTGGCAGAACCTTACCGCGGGCCGCGTTGTCTCGGGCGGGAGCACGCTTACGCAACAGCTCGTTCGCAACCGTCTGCATCCGCCACGACGGACGTTCCTTTATAAGATCCGCGAAGCGGTCCTCGCGTGGAAGCTGGATCAGTGGCTCTCCAAAGACCAGATTCTGGAGGCCTACCTCAACACCGTTCCCTTTGGGCACCAGGCGTACGGCGTCGCCGCGGCGACGCGCATCTATTTTGATAAGGCGCCGGCAGAACTTTCGCTGGCCGAGAGCGCACTCCTCGCTGGGCTCGTTCAGTCTCCCAGTGTTCTCGATCCCTACCGCAATCCCAAAGGGGCGAAGGAACGGCAACAACGGGTACTGGATGCCATGCGCGAGACGGGAAAGATCACCAGTGCGTCGTACAAAGAGGCAGTGGTCGAACCGCTCCACTATGCCAAGGGATCCATTCCCATCCATGCGCCGCACTTCGTTCTCTGGCTGCAGAGTGAACGTCCGGAGGCATTCGACAGTGCTGCGGTTCGGACGACGCTCGACCTTCCGCTCCAGCAGGAAGTGGAAGCCATCGTCCAGCGCAAACTGGAGGATCTCCAAGACCGCAATGTGACCTCGGCAGCGGTCGTGGTGCTGGACGCGCATACCGGTGACATACGCGCTATGGTGGGGTCTGCCGATTACTTTGACGAAACCCATGACGGCGCGGTCAACGTAGCCCTCGCGCCCCGCCAGCCAGGCTCCGCGCTCAAGCCGTTCACGTACGCGCTGGCCTTATCCCGTGGCGATACGGCAGCTACCACGGTTCCTGATATCGAGACGCAGTTCTTTACGCAGGACGGCAATCCTTACGTGCCGCGCAACTATGACTACGGCTATCACGGCCTCGTGCGGTACCGCGAGGCGCTCGCCAACTCCTACAACATCGCCGCGGTGCGCGTGCTGGAGAAAGTGGGCGTGTCTTCTCTCATCGATTTCCTCCGTTCGGCGGGGATTTCCACCCTTACGGAAAGGCCGGAATATTACGGTCTTGCCCTCACGCTGGGCGATGCGGAAGTTCCTCTCCTGGAACTCACCTCCGCGTACGGCATGTTTGCGCGCGGCGGTGTAACGCTTCTGCCGCGGGTTCTTGTTACGGATCCCGTGCAACCGGGCACGCGCCTGCTCGATTCCAAGGTTGCCTGGCTCATCACAGACATCCTAAGTGACGACACGGCGCGTCTTCCGGAATTCGGCGAAAACACGCCGCTCGCGTTCAACTTTCCCGTGGCGGTCAAAACGGGGACGACCCGCAATTCCCGGGACAACTGGACGGTGGGGTACACGCCGGATGTGGTTGTGGGCGTATGGGTGGGCAATGCGAATAACTCTCCCATGCGCGAAACGTCGGGGGTCACGGGAGCAGGGCCGATCTTCCACGACGTGATGCTCGCATCTGTGAATACAAATTTAGTACAAGAATTTATGCAGCCACAAGGGATAATTCAAAAAAAGATCTGTATGTTATCCGGCAAGATTCCGCGCGAGGATTGCCCCCATACTATGGAGGAATGGTTCATTGCGGGGACAGAACCGACGGAACAGGATGATGTGTACCGCCGCATCCGGATAGACCGCCGGAACGGTTTGCTGGCGTCAGATGCATGCAGTCCCGCAGACGTCGAATCCCGTCTCTTTACAGTATTCCCTGCAGAGCTCACCACGTGGGCGCGCGAAAACGGTTACGCGCAACCGCCCACGGAACTTTCCCCGTTCTGTGGCCAGAGTGGAGCGGCAGCTTCCGTCCGATCTTCCGGCGCTCCCTGGCTCAGTATTCTCAAGCCGCAACAGAATGACAGCTTTAAGCTGGATCCGCTCGTGCCCGACGCTGACGAACGCGTGATCTTCCAGGCACAGGCGGATCCCACGATTCGGACGATAGACTGGTACGTGGACGGGAAGAATGTAGGCCAGGGGAAGGCGCCGGCATTTCGGTTGGAGTGGCAGCCACAGGTTGGTCATTTTCTCGTCGAAGCACGGGCTAGAGAGATCAGTGAAAAAAGAAGGATTGAGGTGGTGGAATGAGCAATGCCTCCCAAAGCTGCGGCGGACGCCCCTCCGCCTGGTGCATGGCTAAAGGTGTCGCGAGGAACGAAAGAAGGCAGAAACCTTTATGCATTTAGTATATCCTTTCTTCCATGCCCAACACTCCCCCTTCAACGCCCTCTGCTTCCTGGCACATCCTCCCTGCCGATGAGGTAGTGAAGCTGTTCATGACGCACGCCAAGGAGGGGCTCAGGAAATCCGAAGCGGAACGACGGCTGCGGCAGTACGGTCCCAACAGGCTGCGCGAAAAGTCGCGAGCGCCCGCATGGATGCTGTTTCTCGCGCAGTTTAAGGACGTGCTCATGGTCATCCTGCTCGTGGCGGCAGCCATATCCGCCGGTCTGGGGCACGAGGTGGAGGCCGCGACTATCGGCGTGATTGTGCTTTTTTCCACAATCCTCGGGTTCGTGCAGGAGTACCGCGCGGGCCGCGCGATTGAAGCGCTGCGTTCCCTCGCTGCGCCCACGGCCACCGTGCTCCGTGACGGCGAAGAGACAGAAATCCCGGCTGCAGATGTGGTACCCGGCGACATCATCCTTCTGGCCGCAGGCGACCGCGTTGCCGCCGACGGGCGCGTAGTGGAATCGGTGAGCATGCATGCCGACGAGGCGGTGCTCACGGGGGAGTCGCTGCCGGTGGGGAAGATTACCGTTGCCCTCCAGCAGGAAGCGTTGCCCGTGGGCGACCGGCGCAACATGGTCTTTGCGGGGACAGCCGTGACGTACGGGCGCGGTGCGGCCGTGGTCACGGGCACCGGTATGCAGACGCAGTTTGGGGAGATTGCGGGGATGCTCGAGGGCGTGGAGGAAGAAGAGACGCCGCTCCAGCTCCAGCTCAAGAAGGTTGGCCACATACTCGCCATTGCGGCGTTTGCCATTGTGATCGCCATCAGCATTCTGGGATTATTCCGCGGCCAGCCGCTTCTGGAAGTGTTCATCTTCGGCATTGCGCTCGCGGTAGCCGTGGTCCCCGAGGCGCTGCCGGCGGTGGTCACGATTTCGCTCGCCATCGGCGTGCAGCGCATGGTCAAGCGCCACGCGCTCGTGCGACGGCTTCCGGCAGTGGAGACACTCGGTTCCACTACCGTGATTTGTTCGGATAAGACGGGGACGCTCACCAAGGATCAGATGACCGTCCGTCGTATTGTGGCGGGCGATATCCTCTACGGCGTCACAGGCGAAGGGTACGCTCCCGTCGGCATTTTTACGTGTGAAGGGAAAGAGCTGGAGCCTTCTTCCGTTCTTAAGGAACTGCTGCGGGCGGCCGCGCTCTCCTCGGACGCGCACCTCGTGCACGAGGAGGGGGACGGCTGGATGATCAAGGGTGACCCCACAGAAGGAGCGCTGGTGGTGGCGGCGGAGAAGGGTGGGATGCGGAAGGGCGCTCTGGAAGAGGAAGCCCCCCGCATTGCCGAGATTCCCTTTACGTCCGAAACCAAACGCATGACCACGTTGCATCGGACCCCGGAGGGGGCGCTTGCGTATGCCAAGGGCGCGCCGGAGGTGATCCTTCCCGCCTGCGCGTTTGTGCGTACTTCCGCGGGCGATGTTCCACTCGACGACGCCAGGCGCCAGGCGCTCCTCCACCATGCCCAGCAGATGGCGCAGGACGCACTGCGAGTGCTTGCCGTTGCGGAGAAGCGGACGGATTCCGTGGAACAGGCGACCGACGGCCTTACCCTCCTCGGTCTTCTGGGCATGATCGACCCTCCGCGGCCGGAAGCCCGGGACGCTGTGGCCCGCTGTCGCCAGGCGGGGATTCGCCCGGTAATGATTACGGGGGACCATCCCCTCACCGCCACGGCCATCGCGTGGGAGCTGGGCATCCTCACGGACGGCGAGACGCGCACCGGTGCCGAGCTGGATGACATGGAGGAGGGTGATCTCCTCCGCCACGCTGACCGCATTGATGTGTACGCGCGCGTCTCTCCCGCGCATAAGCTCCAGATTGTCTCCGCACTGCAGGAGCGCGGCAATGTGGTGGCCATGACGGGCGACGGCGCCAACGATGCGCCCGCGCTCAAGAAGGCGGACATCGGCATCGCCATGGGCATAACGGGGACGGACGTGGCGCGCGAAGCCGCGGCTATGACGCTTCTCGATGATAACTTCGCTTCCATCGTGGCTGCGGTGGAGGAAGGCCGGGGCATCTTTGGCAACATCAAGAAGTATTTGATGTACCTGCTCTCTTCCAACATCGGGGAGATTGCGCTCATGGGCGGCGCCAGCCTCCTTGGCATGCCGCTGCCGCTCTCCGCGGTGCAGATTCTCTACGTCAACCTTGCCACGGACGGGTTGCCTGCGCTCGCCCTCGCGTTCGATCCCCCCGAACGCGATTTGATGAAGCGTCCTCCCCGGGATCCGCGCGCTGGTATCTTTTCGCGGCCCGTTGTGCTCCTCATGATCGTGGGCGGCCTCTGGTCCATGCTCGTCAACCTGTCACTCTTCTCCTGGGCGCTCTCCTCCGGACGCAGCCTCTCCGAGGCCATGAGCATGGCATTCGTTTCGCTCGTGCTTATCCAGTTCTTTAAAGCGTATAACTTCCGCTCGGACCATCTCTCCATCATCCGCGGTATGTTCCGGAACCCGTGGCTCAACGCGTCCATCGCGTGGGAGCTGCTCCTTCTCTTCGTCGTCCTCTACGTGCCGTTCTTTGAGCAGGTCTTCGGTACGTTCGCACTCACCGGCATCGACTGGCTCATTATCGGCGTGGGGGCGTTTACCGTTGTGCCGGTTCTGGAATTGATGAAGATGCTCGTGCGGCACGGGGTGTTAGGGGAGCTGCGATGAGCGTTACGCCAGGATTTGGTCTTTTTTCGGTATAATTGACAATACGAAAATAATTTTCAATACCATCAACTGTTTGGCATCTCCCTCAGTGTCTTGAGCAGCTCCTCAATTTTCTCCTGCTCCTCCAGCACATACGTTGCCTGTGACGGTCTTTGTCCGACATGAATCGTCAGGATGCGCGGATCCTTAAGAGCGAACACGTCCTCGTCCGTTTCGTCATCACCGATGTACAGTGCGCGGGAGCAGCCCGTCTCCCGCAACAGCCGCATCAGAGTGTCCGCTTTGGACGGAGTCCCCTGAGGGATGATGTTGATGCAATGAATGCCGGGGAGGATGCGGATGGGCGGAAGCGTGGCAAGAGCCTGGTCGACCGCAGTGTAGAGTTCGTCGAGGATGTCTTTGGTGCGGCTGTGGACCGAGAGGGTGATCGCCTTGTCCTCGATCCACGCGTCGCCGTGGAGAAGGGGAGTGAGGTACGCCTTCCAGGCGCGGGCGACGGCGGTTTCGTCGGGCTCGTCCTCATCCCTGTCGGACCATTCCGCCCCGTGGTTTCCGATCACGAAAGAAAGCGGTTTAGGGAAGTAGCGGAGGATATCGGTACGCGCGCGGCCCGAAACAATGGCGACGGGCGTCCGTTCGTTCAATTGTTCAAGTATCTGACGCACGTTCGGCAGCAATTGCACTTTTTCCGGATGCGGTTGGAGCGGCGCGAGCGTCCCGTCAAAATCGAACGCAAGGAGCGGCCGCTTTTCCATAAGTGACCGCAGGGCAGATAGTCCGTCGTTGGATAGGATGGGAATCATGTCGATTTGGGCAGCGGTGAGAACAAGGTACGGGAGACATTGTGCACTACCCTGGCACGTTGGCGCATGCGCGCGGCGTCCAGGAGCATCCGGCCCGCCCAGCGGTAGACGTTGAAGTCGTGGAGAATGCCGCGCATGTTGCGCATGCGGTCGCGCTGTTCGGTGGCGGGCATGGAAAGGGCGGCGTGGAGCGCGTTCGCGCACTGGTCGGTGTAGTAGGGATTGACGATGAGCGCTTCCGGCAGTTCGCGCGCGGCGCCCGTGAACTGGCTCAACACAAGTACGCCTTGCTCGTCATCACGTGCCGCAACAAATTCCTTGGCCACCAGGTTCATGCCATCGTGGAGGCTTCCCACAAAGCAGAGGTCCGCCGCGCGGTACAGGTCCACCACTTCCTGCTGCTCCGCATGTTCGGTGTACAGGATAATCGGTTCGTAGCCGTTGCGCCCGTAGCGGCGGTTGATGCGGTTGGCGAGGACAGCTGCTTCTTCCCGGAAGCGCTGGTACTGCTCGATCTTGCTCCGCGTGGGCGCGGCAATCTGGAGGAGCGTAAACTTGCCGATCCATTCCGGATGCATTTCCAGGAGCCGCTCCACGGCGCGGAACTTTTCCAGAATGCCTTTGGTGTAGTCAAAACGGTCCACGCCCACGCCGAGCATCCGGTCCGGCGGCAGGTTGTACCTGGCGCGGACAATTTTGCGGGCTTCTGCTATTGGCTTGGCCTGGCGGAGCAGGCGGCCGGGGTACTCGATGGAGATGGGATAGCGCTGCACGCCGGTGATGCCGCCGCCGTACGACACGTTCCAGTGCTCGCGGTCGATACGGCATTCGAGGAAGCGTTCAAGCGTGTCGATGAAGTTGTTGCAATGCGAGCGGGTATGGAAGCCCATGATGCTGCTGCCGAGGAGGCCGTGGAGTATTTCCTCCGTCCAGGGGCAAATACCGAATGCTTCGGGGTTGGGCCACGGGATGTGCCAGAACGTGATCACCGAAGCCTTGGGGAGGCGCTCCCGCAGCAGGCGCGGGACGAGGGCGAGGAGGTAATCCTGCACCAGGATTACGGGGTCCTCTGTCTTGGCTTCCTGCACTACCGCGTCCGCAAACTTCTCGTTGACGCGCTTATACTGTTCCCAGTCGGCACTGCGGAATGTCGGACGCACATGCGCAATGTGGCACAGTGGCCACAATCCCTCATTCGCGAAGCCGTAGTAGTAACCGTCCTCCTCTTCCTTGGTAAGCCACACGCGGCGAAGCCGATACTGCGGGTGGCCGGGTGGCACATCCACGTGGTCTGCACTGTCGACGACGTCCCGGTCCGCATCACCGGACCCGTGCGCCACCCATGTGCCGGAGCACGCTCGCATCACCGGCTCCAGTGCGGTTACGAGACCGCTGGCAGGAGTCTTTACGGTCACCTTTCCGTCACGCTTGATGTGGATGTAGGGCTCGCGGTTGGAAACGACGATCACCTCGTCGCCTGCAAGTTCTTTTTGCAGGAGTTCCTTGAGCGTGCGCGGCGTCCATGCGGTTTGGATATCATCACGCAGCCGGCGGTCCGTCTCCAGATCCCGCAGGAGATTGCGCAGGTCGCGCACGACGGGCTGCAGTTCCGGCGGCGCGGAAGATGAACCGCGTGGCCCTTTATGGAGAAGTCCCCGCATACCTTGTACCCATCCCCGCCAGCTCAACTGCGCGATGACCACAGTGATAAAGGCAATGACGGCGCCCACCGCTGCAATAAAGGCCATGATGGTACGTTTGGTCTCCTCACTGCGGTTTAACACAAAGCTCATGTCGTGTACCAATATCATGTCACCGAGTACCCGTCCCGATCCCTGCACCATGTGGTACGCCACGTGCACCGGTCCCTTGGGCAGTTCCACGACGTCGCTGAGTGGTTCTAGGCTCTCGTCCGTTGCGGGCATGGGCGGGCATATCACTGTCTCCGGGAATTTGTCCGTTTGGTACGTGAGCTTACCGTCCACATTGCAGAATCCCAGCGCAAAGAGACGCTCATCCTGCATCATGCGGTCGAAGAACTGCTGCACCTTCTTCTTGGTCTTGGTGCGGTCGTTGTCGATTACCTCAAAGAGCGAGTCATCCACCGTGTTGCCGATAAGCTTGGCCCGCAAGTCCAAGTCCTTCACGAACCATTGCACCATCAGCCTGTCCACCACAGGGACCACCGCGTAGGCGAAGAGTCCCAGGATGACGACCAGCGGGACGAGGAATCGGAGCGTGAGACGCACGGGGGTATTTTACTCCTTCGTACTCTTCGGTTCCTCTCCAGACAAGGGGTGAGGTGTGGAGGAGGTCATACCGGGTTTTTGGCTCGGGATTGCGGTGAGAAACACATAACAATCCTCCTCTTGCCCGACTATCCCTTTACAGTCTCCAACTTATTTCCGCTCATGAGCACGAGGAGCGACGTCAATCCGTTCATCAAAAATGCTGTTGCTGCCATGAGCGGGATGGTCACATATCCGAACGCGAACTTTATCTCCGTTCCCGCGCACGACACTCCGCTTGCGTCACAGGGCTTGAGCGATCCGCCGAGAGGAAGTGGATTGAGATGCGCTTGCACCTGCTCACCGTAATTTACGATGGAGAAGATGATACCGATGATGCTCAAGGCGAGGATATACCATGCGATGCTTCGTTCTTTCCTCCACAGTGCAACGGCAAGGAGGATCACTTGCGGGTACATGAAAATTCGTTGGAGCCAGCACAGCTTGCATGGCGTCCACCCCGCGATTTCCGAAAAGAACAGGCTCCCCCCTGTGGCAACGAGCGCAACGATGAGCATCAGGAGCACGCTGTGCCGCACGATCCAGTTCGAGATCGATTGCTCCACCCGGGAACTTCGCTGGAGGACCAGTGCAAGAAGACCCAGGGCAATCACCTGACCCACGATGGTAAGTGCGGAGAGCAACGTGACGACTTGCGGGGTGTAATCGGAGAGGAACATGTGGGTGATTGTAACATGGGGTGGAGACGTTGTGCGTACACGATCCTTTCTCCGTTCCATGATGCCGTGGAACATCCGTCCTTCGCATCCTTAAGGGCAGATCACGCAGTGCCACACCACAATCCGGTTCCCGCGCACTAGTCATGGATGGGTGTACCACCGTTACAATCCGATCCCATGGTTACCATTGCGTCATCGGCCAAAGAACTGACAAGTTGCCAGAAGCACGCATGGGACATTTTGCAGCGGGAGGGGAACGTGTTCCTCACGGGCGCTGCGGGCACAGGCAAGAGCTACCTGCTCGGGCAGTATCTCAAGGACAAGATGCCAGATGCTTTTCCGGTTGTCGCCAGTACCGGAGCTGCCGCCGTGATCGTGGGGGGCCGCACATTCCATAGCTTCTTTGGGCTTGGCATATTGGAAGGCGGCTTGCAGGCTTCCGTTGCGCGGGCGCTGCGGAGCCGACGGGTCCTGCTCCGGCTGCAGCGAGCGTACTGCGTCGTCATTGACGAAGTGTCCATGCTCTCCGGCACGCTCCTCAAAGCCGCGGAGACAGTTGCCCGCCGCGCGCGGGGTATCGATGAGCCATGGGGCGGGCTGCGCATTATTGCTGTCGGAGATTTTGCCCAGCTCCCGCCGGTTACGCGCGGAAACGAGGACAAGGACTGGGCATTCCTCCATCCCGTATGGGAAGAGAGCGACTTTCAACCCGCCCTCCTCTCCACCGTCGTCCGCACGCAGGAGACGGACTTCCTGGAGATCCTTAACTTTGTGCGCGAAGGCACGGTGAACGAACGCGTGGAACGTTTCCTCGAGGAGCGGAGCAATGTCCCCACGTCGGAGCACGTGGAAGCCACGCGCCTCTACCCGCACCGCGCGCAGGCGGAGAGCTACAACCTGCGCCGCCTGGAATCCCTCCCCGGACTTGAACGCGCATTCCAAACGCACTATGAAGGCGACGAGCGGTACATGGACTCCGCGCGGCGCGTAGTCCCCATCCCCGATACTCTCCAGCTAAAAGAGGGTGCGCTCATCATGATGCGGAAGAACGATATGCAGGAGCCGCAACTCTACGTCAACGGCAGCCTTGGCTGGGTGCGGCGCATTGGTGACGAAACGTTGACGATTGATCTTCTCAGCGGCGAGACGATTGAGGTTACTCCCCAGAAGTTTGCGGTTCTCGACGGCGACGGCCAGGAAGTGGTGGGTGCCTTCAACTTTCCCGTCACGCTCGCGTGGGCCGCAACGATTCACAAGGCGCAGGGCGCTTCTCTGGATCGCATGATCGTCGACCTCGCTTCCCTCTGGGAACCCGGCCAGGCGTATGTGGCGCTGAGCCGCGTACGTTCCGCATCCGGTCTTGCCATCGAACGCTGGCATCCCTCCTCCATCCGCGCCGAGCCGCTCGTCACGACGTTCTATAACAATCTCGCCGATGCCACGCAGAAGTACGTCCCGCGCCCGCTCTTCGTGACGCCCGTGGGTATTCCCAAGCACCCCATCGTGAAGAAGAAATCAAAAGGGAAGCGGGAGCAGCGCGCCGAGCTGATCCGTGAACTCATCAACAAGCAGACCTCTCTCGCCAAGATATCCGGTGTGGTGGGCATCAAACAGGACCGTATCCTCCTTACTATAGAGAAGCTGGTTGCCAAAGGACATACGCTCGATCTCTCCTACCTCACCGAAGGTATCCGTGAGCTCTCCCGCATTCGCAGTGCCTTCGAAGAGCTGGGGCTGGAGCGTCTTAAGCCGGTCTATGAGCAGCTCGACGAAGCCGTTTCCTATGAAACGTTGAAGGTGGTGCGGTGTGTGATGGCTTCGGCAGGGACGGATGTGTAGGGGGTACGTGTTTCTGCTTCCGAAAGAAACGCCACAGGAAGCCGTCTTCTGCACTAGCCAGAGAGCAAATTTTGGATATACTTTCACAGCTACATTCCCCTGCTTGCCCGGCGTAGTCCCGAGCGTAGCGAGGGACGAAGTCGGGTAGCTCAGTTTTCCTTCACATCATCAATTTCCACTCCCATTCCCCTGTAGCTCAGCGGTAGAGCAGGGCGCTGTTAACGCCAAGGTCGCTGGTTCGAATCCAGCCGGGGGAGCCAGAATATGCAAACCCAAAAAACAGGACCCAGAATAAAAAAGCCGCCACCGAGGCCCCGTGCAATAGGGTCGTTCTTCAATTGCAGTAGATCGGCCTAGTCAAGAATCTTTCTACGGGGCCGGGGGAGCCAATTCTTCGTTTTGTTGCTTCAGACAATACCCTCGAACACGGATTTCTTAGCTTGGGGTAGAGTATTTGCTCTTCATGGAACTGTAGGAACACGAAATGAAGAATGCCTCGTCGGCCTCGTGGTGGGATTTGAGTACTTCCAATAAATCTGTTTCCTAAGCCAACAGGAGGGCAGTAATGAAAGAGTTGATGGACTTTGCGGTGTTGCCATTGATAGTCAAACGATTACATTCTTGTGATAGAGCCAAGAAGTATACCTCCTGTCGATTGAACACGCGGATATCCGACTGCCTTTGCTGTTCTGGTACTGAAAGCATAGGGAAAACCCCTAGCGCTCACGCGCCAGGGGTTAGGTGGCTCCTACACAAGGCAGAAACCTATTTTACTTCGGCGGTTGCCGGTTGCCCCGCCTTCAAGGGCAGTATCTTCCTCACGCATCCGAGTATTTTGTACCTCAACTCGTTGTCGCTTTCTTTCTCTGCGGAGACAACGAATGCGGAATTCACCACACGCGGTTGGATGAAGCGCAAGAACTTCTCGAACTCGTTGAGCGTATAGCCGTAGTTCACATGTTTGAAGTCACTCGCTCTCACATCCGTCGGGATGAGACCAGCGATTTGCCGGTCTTGCTCTCGCATTTTCTTTTCTGTCAGGTACTCCTTTGGCAGTGAGCCGAGTAGGGTGCCTACGAGCGCTACTGGTTCGCCTTCGGCCTTCCAGTAGTAGCTCCTGGATGTGGGGGCATCACGCAGTTCAATCAGCTCTTTACGTACCTTCGGCATCGGATCGCACTGCGGGTCGAAGTGCACCTTGACGAGCAATTGCCTCGTCATGACGCCCTCGGGCGAGATGCGTAGCTCGAAATGTTCGCCAGGGTCGGCCTGTAGCCAGGTATCCCTTTTTTTCGCTGCCACAATGTTCATGAGGACTTCGAAACTGTCTATCATGATTATGCTGACAGGAGGCGGATTGAATACCGAGAATCCCGCGATGTACTTCTTCTTCGTGGACTTTCCGAGCAAGAACGACCAGTCGTCGTAGAACAGCGCCCTGCCCGTGCAGAAGGCTTGCCAGAAAGCGATAAGGCTTTGCTGCACTTCACTGGCCTCAGTGTCGAGACGGTGGTTGGCCTTTTCCAGCTCCACGAGCCGGTCTTTGCGTGTCCGCAGGAACCTGTTCTTCCAGTACTGGAATTCGGAGTCCTCATCGATCTTGTCCATGGCGTCCTGAACTTCTTTGAAGCACTCCGGCTTCCCTCCTTTGTCTGGATGGTGAATTGCCGAGAGCGCACGATACTGTGACTTCACCAAGCTCAGAATCTGTTCATCCGTCAGGCCGTTAAAGACACTGGGGACGAACCCGAGCGTGGTGAACGGGTTTTTCTCTGCCATTCGTTTTCCTTTGTGTCAAAGGTGCCGTTCGCGCCGTTCCTCATAGTCGCGGCGCTGCCGTTCCACTTCGTCCTCCTCGTCATCGTTGACCACGCCGTCCCATTTCGGCTGACGGCTCTCGATCATCGAGATCGCCGCCTCGATGGTGGTGCACTCGTTCCTTTCCGCGACGGCGCACAGGATGCTGATTGTCTGGTCAACGTAATGCACCCAGAAGTACCGCTTACTCACGGCGTCGTGCGCCTCGCAAATTGCCTCCGCGAGGTACTTGTCGCTGGGGTCCGCTTCAGCGAATCTGCGGACAAGCTTGGCGATTTTCGTGATCGACGCGTTGAACTGTTTGCCGTAGTACGCGAGCTCACGTTGCGTACGGTAACAGCCGTGTACGTCCTCGGCCGTGAGTCCCTGGTACAGGAACTTCACCGCGTGAGGCAGCAGGCCGCCGTAATCCGTCCGCACCGCGACAAGCGTCTCGACCTGGTCCTGATCCAGCCCGAGCTTCTCGACGTGCTGGATGAGCCAATTGCGCGAAACACCGAGGTGCTTGCCCGTGCCAGTGAGCGCATTACGCACGGCACTGACGACGATTGCTTTCGTAACGGACTTCGTTGCTGGGACAAGTGCCCGGTTCTGCTCAATCCCCTTTTTCTCTACCATCGTACAAACCTCCTTTGTTGTGAATGGAACATGATCGCTCATTGAAGTCCTCTGCCGCATATTGCGGTTTGCAGGTAGACACTACCCGCTCAGAGGCATTGTTTCAGTTGGCAACCTGTGAAGTAAAAGATCACAGATCAGGAAACCGAATGAATTTTCGGTTCTCTGTCTGTAGTATATAAAATGATACAAAATAGACAAAATGTCAATCTTTAACGAATTTCTCGAAGAAATCGCGAGAAATGCAATTTTCCTTGATTAAAACGATATTCAGTCCTGCAATATGGATACTAAACACAACCGTCCTCGCGCTAGCGACGGTGGGTTTATTCTTGTGACGGAAGAAGCGCTGCGACGTACTCGCGGCGCACGGTAGATGGTTCGAATCCAGCCGGGGAAGCCAGAATATGCAAACCCAGAAAACAGGACCCCGAATAAAAAAGCCGCCACCGAGGCCCCGTGCAATTGGGTCGTTCTTCAATTGCAGTAGATCGACCTGGTCAAGAAATTTTTCTACGGGGCCGGGGGAGCCATATCTTCAGTCTCGTCAAAACCTACAAAAATCACGGCAAATTGATCACTAAACCATTGATGTATTTTCCTCTTGCATATATAGGGTAGGGGGTATAGTATATAGGTACTTTCCACTCTTCCTATGCAGAAGGACAACTGCGCTCAAATCATCAAACATTTGAATCGCATCCAGGGGCAAATAGAAGCCCTCAAGGGCTATATCGAGGCCAAACGATCATGCGGAGACGTCTCCCATTTAACAAAGTCGATCCTCACGTCGTTCAACTCGGTTCGCGCAAACATCATAGAACAAATGCTTACGGACGAGTTCACCGACAAAATGAGTCCCACGGAAATTGATCGTCTTCACAGTGTTCTTGCTCTCTATAAGTAATTTGTATTTCTTATCCTTCTTTCTATGCCTACAGCAGTAACCAATGACACGTTTGAGGCAGAAGTTCTCAAATCCCCCGTCCCAGTCCTTGTGGATTTCTTCGCACCTTGGTGTGGACCATGCAAAATCATGCATCCTGTTATGGAAGATCTTGCCAAGGACTACGAAGGTAAAGCAAAGGTGGTAAAGGTGAACGTGGATGAAGAAAGCCAAATCGCAGGCATGTTCAATATCATGAGCATTCCCACCTTCATCATCTTCAAGGATGGCAAACCCGTGAAAGGTTTCATGGGTGCTCAGCCCAAGGAAAGCGTCAAGCAACTTCTCGACGCGGTGATTCTATAATTACGTTTTCCCTCTGCTCCATGTTTGCCTGCCCTCGAGCCAATGAAGGTTCTCTCGACCGCCTTCTGCGGGTTCTCCTTTCTGTCATCATTGTTTCCGGAGCGTATTACTGGCTCTCCGGAACGCTGCAGATCGTACTCTACGTTCTGGGGGTTATCCTGCTCGGGACCGCGTTCACTGGATATTGCGCTCTCTATACGCTGGCCGGAATAGACACGTTACAAAAGCGGAGCGGTCGAGTGCTCACGATCCTGCTCCTCGCACTCATTGGCATAACTGCCGTGGCCCTGCCCGTCGCGTCTGCGTTCTTCACAAAAAAGCTTTTCTTAGAAGATTACAACGCGATGTACTCTCCGTATAAGCAGGCGCTCTTTGCAACAGGCAACACGCCAACAGAAGGGCCTGCCGCATTCGAGACGTTCACCGCCGCCTTTCAAAAGTTCCAGACCCGCTACGCTGCGTATCGTCCGTCATTCCTCA
Source organism: uncultured Candidatus Peregrinibacteria bacterium (assembly GCA_903825315.1). Taxonomy (GTDB): domain Bacteria; phylum Patescibacteriota; class Gracilibacteria; order Peribacterales; family Peribacteraceae; genus CAIKAD01. The sequence goes on from CAIKAD010000001.1 coordinate 151,920, forward strand.
AAGGAGATGAAGCTCTCGCAACTGATCTTACGCATATCCAGCAGATCATCCAAGTCACGAAGCCAATGATCCAGGAAGGACAAATGTCTTCCGCTCACACTTCTCTGGAGCAGATCCGACCGATTGTGAATGAACTGCTGCGTCGCAATAATCTTTCTCCTTTGTCGGTTGCTCTCGTCGATTTCCACGATGCCATGGAACAGGTGTACAACCCTGCGGTTGCGAGCGATCTTGCGGGTGTACTCCAGGCCCTCCCTAACACAGAGGAAAAGCTGCGGGAAGTGGAAGCACTCAGCCAAGAGGCAGGAATCAAAACGATCCGAGATGCCCTGGATCGTGTGCGAGAAGCAGCAAACAAAGGAGATGCGTCTGCGACAGCGGAGAACGCCAAGGCGCTCAAGAGCGCCTATGTTCAAGTGTATATTCAGCAGTGATTTTTTAGCGGAAACGCTCTCTTGCTGCTTGGCCCTCACGTTCCCACTATCATTTCTTGAAGCAGAACATAGAGTAGGTAATGCTCTTGCAGATGAGAGCTTCGGCATCATCAGTGAGATATACGTTCGTGAGAAACCCAAAGAGTAACGTGGCATCGATCATCCACGTCACAAAATTCTCGGAGCCTGTAATCCGAAACTTGCGTACGATGCACTGCAAGACAACAGAGATGTTGCCTTGAGTCTTCCATGCAATATTGTGCTGCAGGAGACTGATACAGGAACAATTATCACAGCACTTCTCCCTTCCATTGCGCTGCAACCGTTCCAAGGGAATAAGGTGCGTGCAACCGAGCGCACAGCAACGGAGGCTCTCCACAGAGTGTTTGATACGCTTATGCCAATAGGCCACAAATCTTAGGAGATAGCCGGTCTCTTCCGTCCGGCTTGCCGGCCCAGACGAAATTATTCGCGTGCCGTACAATGACTTCGTACGGTTCTTTCATTTCCAGATCAGCTTATTGTCCTTCCGCTGCATATTCTGGAAAACAGAAAATACTTTCTACGCTTCCGCAGCCTCAATTTCCCGAAACCACGCTCTCGCCCTCTCCGCACTGAGTGCTTCGCCGCGAGGATGGCGGATGATCTCGCGCGCCGTGCGCGACTTTTGGATATCCGGATGCTGCAAATGTACGAGGCACATGCCCATATCCCTGTGCGTGGTCGCATGGATTTTGCTTACCGCATGCAAGGCGGGAGAGAGTGGAAAGTGATGCCGTCTCTCCATGATGGTGTACATCTCGATAAATTCGCGCTCACTGCACACCAGCCCCGCGCTTTCCTCGATGCGGCGCTCTTCCGCCAATGACTCCGCAAGATATTCATCCAACAGCCGGAATTGTTCCCGGATGAAGTGTAAAACCTGCAGTATGACGATCGTGCGGTTTATCTGTAGTTTGGGATCAAGCCGCGCAACACCCTTGAACGACTCAAGGTCATTCCTTTTCAGGAGATTGCAGCAGTGTTCGACGAGGTTCATAAAAGGAATCGATCATAAGTTCATGGGCTCCTGCGTGTAAATAGTTTTTGTAGCGCCCTATCCGCACAGGCGCGGATTTTGGCTTGCCGTACCAGCCAAATTCTTAATGCCCTTCTCATTTTTGGCATTCATTTACTTCAATCTTCTGCACATATTCATACCGTGAAGGACGTGGAAGAATTCCACGTAGTGATCGATTTGTTCCTGTGTGAACTTTAGAGCAGGTGCGTCCATTGGGGGGAGCCATTATTTTGAACATTCATTCCATAACTCATTGCCCGGACTGTTAGTATTCTTTCCTATGTTCACGAATGAAGAATTGGAAGAGGCGCTCAGAGCCATAGACTCGACAATCAGCAAGTGTGAGAAGGTGCAGCCGAAGCTACGGAAAGGAACGTCGCAACGAACGTTGCTTATACGCAGGATCAAGGCGCTCCACATCGCATCGTCATTGATCAAACAAGAGATGGAACGTCATGCTTAACAGGGGAGTCGTCTACACCCAGCCATGTCTACTATCCCCATCCCGTGATAATCTAGATGCGCTTTTCCCTCATTTCCGTATGAAACACTCCCTGCCCCTCCTCGCTGCCAGTACGCTCCTTTTTCTGGGATGCCAAAAGGCTCCGGTGAATCCCATGGAAGGTCAACCGGCTGCGGGCCTCGCCAACCCGGCATCTGTGAATTGTATGGAGAAAGGCGGAAAGCTGGAGATGCGCACCGCGAAGCTGGGCCAATACGGCGTGTGCATTTTTGAGGACAACCGGCAGTGCGAAGAGTGGGCGCTCCTGCGCGGCCAGTGCCCCGTGGGCGGCATGAAGGTGACGGGGTACCAAACTGAGGCAGAAGTATTCTGCGCTATCACGGGCGGCGAAGTGATCAATCCGGGATCCGCAACCCCCCTGTGCAAGCGGGTGGATGGGACGCAGTGCACGGCGCAGGCGAACCTGGATGGCGAGTGTCCGAATCCCAACGATCTCAACCCTTCGGCAGGCAACACGGAAGCGCCCTGAGCGAACACTCATGCTTCCTGCGGCGAGAGGAAGTGCAGAATGAGACGGAGCATCGTCTCCTTTTCCTGTGGTTTGCTCTCCGCAATGAGAAGGGCCAGGGCAACCAAGGTTGCATCGTGCATCCGCGTGCTCCCGCCCTTCGTCCCGAGGATGCCGTTGGCATCCAAAAATGTGAGGAAGAGGAGCGCGCCGATGCGCTTGTTGCCGTCCGTGAACGGATGGTCCTTGATGACGAAGTACAGCAGGTGCGCCGCCTTCTCTTCTACCGTCCGGTAGAGTTCCTTGCGGTCGAAGGTCTGGTAGAGATTGCCGATAATCGACTCCAGCATATGGCTGCGCTCTATTCCGAAGAGATTCGATGCCTCCTTCCTCTCCAAAAGATTCGCCCTGAGTGCCTCAATAGATGTGCGCGCAGCATCGGACGTCAATCGGTACCGCGGCGTGCGCATGCGCTTGGGCGCTTCCAGCTGGCCGTCATCGTACTTGCGGAGGAGGAGCCACGTCTGCGTGTACTCCGTCACAATGCCGAGGAGCCCTTTGGCTTCGTCTGTAGAAAGCTCGGCCTGCTTGCCCGTCCGTTCGATGAGCGCAATAGCATCATGCAGTTCACGGACTCCCCGCTCCTGCAAACGGTGCCGGTGGAGCGTGAAACCTTCCACCAGGTGACGGCGCAACACATCGGTGGCCCAGATGCGGAACTGCGTGCCGCGCTTGGAATTGACTCGATACCCCACCGAAATGATCATATCGAGGTTGTAGTACTCGATATCGCGTTTTACAGCTTTTGCTCCCTCTTTTTGAACTGTTGCAAATTTTGCAACAGTTGAAATTCCAAGTTCCCCGGTTGCAAAGATGTTACGGATATGCCGGGAGATGGCGGACTTGTCCCTTCCGAAAAGTTGCGCAATTTGATTGAGATTGAGCCATATCGTCTCGTCTTGCAGCCGGACATCAACCTGCGCAGAGCCATCCTTCGCCTTGTAGAGGATGACCTGCTTCTCGCCGTTTGTGGGAGGAATGTTCTTCATAGGTGAACAAATGTACACCTGTCTTGCTCGTTGGCAAGAGCATTCATTTCAACGGCTACCTCTGTTCAACAGGCAGTAGCCCCTTCGCTGCCTCCGTGCAGAGCCGGTCTTTTTTGGGGATGATGCCCACGCGCGGGAGATCGAGCCGGTCGGCATCCCAGCAGGTTTTGCCGAAGCTGTTACGGCAGGAAAACACGTTCTTGTGTGGCAGCAGAAACATTGACAAACAAAACAAATAAAGTTTAAATAGAATTAGAGAACTCCGCAGTGGAGTTTTCGCCTTTCGAATCTGTTCTTTGTCATGAAAGGAGTTCACATGTGTCGGATACCGATGTGATTTGTGCAACAGTGCAGAAAGTTGTCCTCAGAGGTCGGCATGGGCCGTATGCCATTGCCACATCGAAGGACATCGAGGGTTCCATCACTTTTTCCCTTCAAGATTCGGTATGGAAGGAGAAGCGGTTACCCGAATCAGGTGTTGTTGTTGTGCTTTCTGACGTCATACGAAAAACAGCAGGTTGGCGGGCGATGAGTGCGCGTGCATTCAGGCCATCCGACCAATAGCAAACTAGCAATGAGGTATAAGCAATGGGCCCCAAGAAATCCATTCGTATGAGAATTGACCAGATCCAGGAGACTTTCTGTGTCCGCAAGGACCTCAATCAGGATCGTGTCCTCATGTTTATGCAGGTCATGGAAGACGGCGGCATCATCGAGCCTATTGAGGTTTCTGAAGATTCGCTTGAGCTCGTTGATGGACGCCACCGTCTTCAGGCGCATCGGGAATGTGGATGCCATGAGATTGAATGTGTCCTTATTGCACAGCGTCCGCGCTCCGAGTTGATCGCCCGTGCCTTTATGGCTAACTCGGATGCCCCGTTGCCCATGACGGCCGGAGACATCCTTACAACCATGAAACTGCTCATTGGCGAAGGACTGATTCGCAGGCAAGTCGTACAGCTCCTCGAGAGTACGAAGTATCCACTTCCTACCTTGCGCCGCTATTACGATGATGCCAAGAAACAGCTCCAAGAGCAGTTGTTGCGCAAGGCGGCCCACGCTGTCAGCGAAGATGAACTCACGACTGCCCAGGCTGCAGAAAAGTACAAGGTCGATCTGGAAAAACTCAGGGAGTTCCTGTCCGGGAAACGCCGTAAAGCAAAGGCGGGAGTATCTGGAATTAAGGGTAACTTGAGTTCGCAATTCAACAGCCATGCACACAGTGTTTCCATGACCTTGGGAAAACTCGGTGAGAAATTCCAGGATGGCGAGTTGACTGTGAAGCAGGGGCGGGAAATCCTGGACCATGCTGAACGCCTCATGAAACGCTCGTTGAAGATGTGTGAGACGAAGCGGAAGAGGTTCGAAATGATTGTGAAGGATGAGTAGCAACTCAACTTCTCTTCACAATCAATACTACCCTCAGGGGTACCCCGGCTGTCGTCAGCCGGGGATTTTTTTTACATACTGCTGCCGCAGAGTTATTTGCTATAGCCCCTCCCTCACCTTCCCCAACGCCTCCTTCGTATCTTCCAGCATCCCGTCTTCCATTTCTTGCTCCGTGATACGGCTTCGCAGTTGAAAGACAACCATACCGACTTCACGTTTTTGAAGTGTTGAGAGTAGCTACGCCGGTATCATACCGGCGAAGCCCCGTATGACTCTCGGGAAATCCGCACAAGCATTGGTCATGTATTAATAGCGGAGCCGTATGAGCATGCAGTGGTTCCAAAACTCCTGGTACAACGGATCCATGATGAGCATTCCGCCCTCTCCTGCCATGCCCACAAGGTATTCCGGTGGCAGCGGCTGCGAGAGGAGGCGATCCATTTCTGCCGCATACATGTCCAATTCCTGTGTGTACTTTGCATCTAATCTTTCCTTGAGGATCTCCTGCCTCCGGTCGATAAACCACACCTTCCACTGCTTGTTGGCGTTAAAGCGTTTCCAAAACTCTTCACCCTCCTTCTTATACCCTTCCACGAGGCTGATGAGGTTGTGGGTCATGTCTGCGCAGCTTACGAGGAGGCACGGCTGGGAGGCTCCCTTGAGGTGCTCCAGGTAGTGCTTCTTCCGTTCCTTCCAGGGCAACGTCTTATCTTGCTCCGTCACCCCTTCCACAATGTCCAGCACAGCCTCCCCGAATGTGAGTTTGATTTCTTCCCGGAGCGGACCCTTTTGATCTTCCGGCACGTCTTCGATGACGTCATGCAGCAGCCCCGCAATGCACGTGTCTTCGTTTGCGCCCCAGTGCGTGAGCAAACCGAAGACGGCGATGGGATGGGTGATGTAGGGCAAACCGTCACCCTTGCGTGTCATGTTGCTGTGGATGCGGACAGCAAGAAAAATGGCATCCCGTATGCGTGGAGTGAGAAATATTGCCATAAGTGATACAAAGTAGGAATTACAAAGAGATCAATACGAGAGAGCGAGTACTCCCTCCTCTCGTAGCGCCGAAGCGATATCGCCGCGTCCCCAGAGGGATAGCCGGAGAGTGATTGGAAAGATTCTTCTCGCGAAGGCGTATAGAATGGGGGAAAAGAGGTACAAACCGCATCGCTCAAAGCTGCGGCGGCGCCCTCTTGTTCCTCTTCTTGTACGGCGAAGGATGTGCGCGGTCTTCCATCCGGCAACGTGAAGCTCTTTGTATGTGTAACATGGCTGACCGTTCCATTATGACCTTTCTCCAATAGCGCCGTAGCGATATCGCCACGTTCCCAAGGGAAACAATGGAGTAACACTTTGTTAGATTCTTATCGCGAAGGCGTATTGGTGTTTCGGATTGCCAATGGGTTATTGGCTTTTGCATCCACCTCTATAGTAGCAGAAAGGGGAGGGGATTACACTCGACGTTATCCAAATAATCTAAGAGATCGCTTGCAATAGCCAAACTTTGGTATTAGAAATTGGTTTCGATCTATGGCTTCACTTTGGTGTACTCTAAAGGGCAATGACAACTCAGTTTATTACAAATCAACAACGGCTTCTTGCGGAAGTTGTGAACAACATGCTCCCCAATGCCAAGGCGCTGCACTTCCTCGTTGGGTTCTTCTACTTTTCCGGTTTTGAGGAGATTTACACGAACGTAAAGGACAAGCGGATGCGCGTACTCATCGGCTTGGAAACGGAACAGAATATCGCGAACGTCATTCAGGAGGTGGCAGTGATCCACCCTGCCGAACATGCAGAATCCAACAATGAGCTCATTATGAGCTGCTACCGCTCCATGGTTCACATGTTCGGCGAAACGGACTATTTCGACAGCAAGGAGCGTCAGGAGGCATTTCTGCTATTCGTTGAGAAGATCGCGAACGGGACGCTGGAGATCAAGAAAACAATCGAACCGAACCATGCCAAGCTCTACATCTTCGAGACGAAGGATGAAGTGAGCGAAGGGGGAGAGTACCCGGGAGCGGTCATCACGGGATCAAGCAACTTGTCCCGTGCGGGCCTGCGGGACCGCCACGAGATCAATGTTGTCTCACGCGAGAAGGCACACTATCAGGAGGCAAAGAAGCTCTTCGACGAGCTGTGGAACCTCGCTATTACTGTGGCAGCTCAGAGGAGCTTCCCCGATTTCGAGCGGGAAGTGATTAACCGCATTTGGGTCAACAAGCTCCCGAGTCCGTACCTCATGTTCCTTCGGGTACTGGAGGAATACTTCTCCTTCGAGCGGAAACGCATGGTGAAGTTGCCCCAAGAGATTACGGATAACCGCTACTTCAACCTCAAGTACCAGACCGATGCCATCCAGCAGGCGCTCGATATTTTGGAGAAGCACGACGGAGTGATCATCGCCGACGTGGTGGGACTCGGGAAAAGCATCATCGCTTCCGTCATCGCCAACAATATCGGCCTGCGTACCGTCATCATCGCTCCTCCCCATCTCATCGATCAGTGGAAGGAATACAAGCGGGAGTTTGACTTCAACGCGGACGTCTACGGCAGCGGCTCCATCGAGAAGGCGCTCAATGAGATCAATGACAGCCATGAGCGGCTCATCATCGTCGACGAGGCGCACAAATACAGGAGCGAAGGTACGAAGGACTACGCCAATCTCCACAAGCTTTGTCAGGGGAACAAGGTCATTCTCCTTTCTGCTACACCCTTCAATAACCGCCCGGGCGACATCTTCTCGCTCATTAAGCTCTTCCAAATTCCCGCACGGAGCAGCATCCAGACCGTAGAAAACCTCAGTTATCGTTTCTACACGCTCATGAAGCAGGAGGAGGCTATCCGCAAGGCACAGAGGTCAAAAAAGGACACGCCAGACGAGACGATGAAGAAGCTCGCGGAGCTTGCCGAACAGATACGCGACATCCTCGATCCGATCCTCATCCGCCGTTCGCGCCTCGACCTCACCGAGATCGACGAGTACCGCAAAGACCTTGAGCTGCAAGGTATCCAGTTCCCTGTCGTGAAGCCGCCAATGGCGATGGAGTATCCGCTCCCCGACGACCTCGCCGGTCGTTACATCACCACATTGGACAGGATCAGTGATGAACAAGGAGGATTTATCGGAGCAAAGTATAAGCCTGCTACCTACATCACGAATGAGAAGAAGCGGCAGGAACTGGAGGAAGAGTTCGGCGGTGAAAACCTCCTGAAACGCGGGCAGGAGAACTTGGCGAAGTTCATGCGTCGCCTCCTCGTGCGGCGCTATGAAAGTTCCGAACGGGCGTTCCAGAAGACGCTTTATGCCATGATTGCAGCATCCGAGCTCATTCATCGCTGGTATACCGAGGTGGGCAAAGTTCCCGTTTTCAAGAAAGGCAGCGTTCCCGACCCCGATCTTCTCCTCGACCAGAACATCGAAGGCGAGGATCAAATGGAGTTACTTTCTGAGTTGGATGAAGATAAGGATTTTTCCTCTCTCAAACAGAAGGGATACCAGCTTCTGGACGTGAAGGACTTGGATGAGAAGTTCATCGCCGAGCTGGAGCATGACATCTCCCTTCTCACCTCCATTCGTGACGAATGGTTTGCACAGGGAATCCGACAAGACGTGAAGCTCGGCCATTTTGCCGAGGAGTTGGAACACCAGCTTCAAGCAGAGCCAGAGCGGAAAATCATCGTCTTCACCGAGTTCGCGGATACCGCCGACTACCTCTCCGAGCATTTGAAAGACCGGCTTCCCGCCTTCTGTTATCACTCCGGCCACGCAAGCGCACAAAACAAGGAGACGATTAAAGCGAACTTCGATGCCAGCTACCCCCAAGCCAAACAGCGGGATGATTACAAGGTGCTCATCGCCACTGATGCCATTTCGGAAGGCTACAACCTCAATCGTTCGGGCACGGTGATCAACTACGACATTCCGTACAACCCCATGCGCGTCGTGCAGCGCGTCGGGCGCATCAATCGCGTCAATATAAAGGTATTCGACGAACTCTTCATCTACAACTACTTCCCCACGGCCATCGGGGAAGACGAGACGCGAACGAAGGAAATCTCCACCTTCAAGATCAAGATGCACAACGCGATCATGGGCGACGATACGCAGTTCCTGTCCGAGGACGAAGTGCTGGAGGCGTTCTATTCCAAAAGGTTCGAGGAGGCGCAGGAACAGAGCGAGGAGCGGTCATGGAAGACGGACTTTGAAAATCTCTTGAATAGCGTCAAGCGCACGAAACCCGAATTGCTCTCCCAAGCGAAGGAGATCCCCAAACGCGCCCGCATTCGCAGGGAAGGGAAGCACCCGCGAAACGGCGTGATTGTCTTCGGACGCAAAGGCGAGGAGTACACGTTCAAGATCGGCATTTCGGGCACGGAACACGAGCTCCTCACCGCAAAGGAAGCACTGGAGCTCTTCAAAGCAGAGGCAAAGGAGAAAGCCCATCCCGTGAGCGGTTCCTTTGATCCCGTCTACTTGCACGTAAAGGATCATCTTTTTCGCGGCACGAAGGAGACGCCCAATACGACAAAGCTCCGCGATACCATCTCCAAGCTGGAATGGCTACAGGAGAACGTCACGGAGGAATGTCAGTACCTGAATGATCTCTGCAAAGTCGTCAAAGAACTCGATGCCCTCTCCGAACACCATCTCAAACGCATCCGTAAAATCCGCCGCGACCATCTTCAGGAGGACATTGCAGCGATGAAGGAGGAAATCACCCCCCATTATCTCCAAGCGATCCTCCGTAAGGCTCATAGGATCGAAGAGGGAGAGGAAACCCTCATTCTCGCTGAGGAACTCACCTGAACCCATGGACTTTTCTGCGCCCTATACCCGATCAACGGCACTGGAATTTCTTCGCAACTTTCTGCCGAATGACTTCTCGGCTTCTTCCGGTGACGCCGTGGAAATTGGTTTCACGCCTCAGCTTATCCAGAATGTTACGCTCCTCGGCACGGTACCATCGCTCAATAATTTGAAGGTGTATGAAGTACAGCACTCTTCTGAGAATGATCCGCGTGTGACAATCTCCCGCGAATCGTTCCGTCTACTCGCCAAACACAGCGCCAGGAAGGCTCTGATCTTCTTCGTCACGGATTCATCGCAGAATTTCCGCTTCTCCCTCGTGACGGTAGAGCTGGACTGGAAAGAGAGCGGAAGAATCAAGCGCGAGTACAGCAATCCGCGGCGCCAGTCGTTCCTCCTGGGTCCGAAAGCGAAGGTACGCACGCCGCAGAGCTTTTTGGAGACACGAGGGAGGGTGAGCGACGCCAAAGATCTTGCTGACCGCTTCTCCGTGGAGGTCGTTAACAAGGAGTTCTATAAGCAGATTGCTAAGCTATTCGTTAAGCTAACAGGCGGTAAACTCAAACTCGGCAACCGCACGGAAACATTCGATACCTTGCTGGAACTGCCTTCTATCAATAAACCCAATCCCGAAACACTGGATTCCTTCTTACCGTTTCAAGAGTTTGCCGTCCGGCTCATCGGTCGCTGTATTTTCTGCTGGTTCCTCAAGCAAAAGAAGACATCCAACGGCAAGCCATTGATACCTGAATCCATGCTCTCGGTTCAGGCGGTAAGTGAAACACCGAGTTATTATCATCTACAACTGGAAAAGCTCTTCTTCGAGATGCTCAACAAGCCAAAGGAGCAACGTTCGGCGGACATACCCGATGGCTCTGATGATGTGCCATTCCTCAATGGAGGCCTATTCGATCCTCACCACCAGGATTTCTACAGAGACGGCGAGTGGAATGGAGCCCTCAAAGTACCGGATGAATGGCTGCGCGAACTCTTTGAACTGCTGGAAACGTACAATTTCACCATTGACGAAAATACGCCCGTGGACACAGAACTCTCTGTTGACCCCGAAATGCTCGGACGCATCTTCGAGAACCTCCTCGCGGAGATTAACCCGGAAACGGGGGAGAGCGCACGCAAGCACACAGGCAGCTACTACACCCCGCGTGAAATTGTCGAATATATGGTGGATGAGAGTCTCAAATTGTACTTGGAGGAGAAAACCAGCATTGACGAAGAACGGCTCACCTCACTCCTCTCCTACGGTGAGGAAGATGGAGAGCTGAGTGCCAGTGAGAAACAGGCAGTGATAGCAGCACTGGAGCACCTGAAAATCATTGATCCCGCCTGTGGCTCCGGCGCGTTTCCGCTCGGCATACTGCACAAGATGGTGCTCGTTCTCCAAAAAGTAGACCCTGAAGCGGAGCAGTGGCTCCAGTCGCTCCTCGACTCTATCCCCGATACCACCGCCCGCGAGGTCATGCGGAGAAAGCTGGAAGACGATAAAGACCTTTGGAACTACACCCGCAAGCTTGGCGTGATACGCCGTTCCATCTATGGCGTGGACATTCAAGCGATCGGCGTGGAAATTACCAAGCTGAGGTGCTTCCTCTCGCTCGTAGTGGACGAGAAAATCAACGACCGGAAAAAGAATCGCGGCATAGAGCCGCTCCCAAATCTTGAGTTCAAATTCGTCTGTGCAAACTCACTATTTTCTCTGCCACCGCCTCCTGCAAATCAGCAGCCACAGCTCTTTGAGGATGATACTCAAATCAGGGAACTGAAGAACCTGAGAGAAAGGTATTTCGTAAGCAATGGGAAAGAAAAAATCATTACCGAGAATAATTTCCGAAAGGCTCAACAGGCCTTGTTTGAACGGGTATTGCAGAGCTGGAGAAGTGCACAGGCAGAAGATACCCGGGCCGCCAAGCTTGCTGAATGGAAGCCGTTTTCCAACGAGCGGTCGGAGTGGTTCGATCCCGAATGGATGTTTGGCATCAAGGATGGCTTCGATATTGTCATCGCCAACCCGCCCTATGTCCGGCAGGAGCATATTGCTTACAAAGAAGTCATCAAGGATATATACGAAGTAGGCAGCGGCACCGCTGATCTCTACTGCTACTTCTATGAATTGGGGTGGGAATTGTTGAAGGAGAACGGAATCCTCACGTACATAACTTCGAACAAATATCTGCGTGCAGCATACGGAAAGAAGCTCAAGGACTTCTTGAAGCAAACAATGATGATTCGTTCACTCATAGATTTTGGTGATAGTCCCGTGTTTGAGGTGACTGCATATCCCAGTATTATGGTTGCCCAAAAAGGGCACGTAGAGGGGAATCATTTCAACGGTTGTACTATTGAGACGGAGGAAGAACTGAACAATTTTATTCATACTCTAAATGAGAAAAATATATCAATGGACCAAGATGAACTGCCGGACGATGATGTTTGGTCTCTTCTTTCAAAAGAAGAACACGACGTGATGGTTACAATCAAAGGTGATCAGAAGAATACAAAAAGTATTACTGAATATGTGAATAGTGATTTCTTCGCGGGTATAAAAACAGGCTTTAATCCTGCCTTCATAATATCCCCGAAGCAGAGAGACGATCTCATTGGTGCAGACCCGAAATCTGTGGAAATCATCAGGCCATTTCTGCGTGGAAAGGATATTAAGCGATTCATCATAACGAATCCTGACTTATACATCATTTTTGCAAAGCAAGGCACTGATATCAGTACTTACAAAGCCATCAAAGCTCACCTCAATAAATACCGAAAAGAACTGGAACCCAAGCCTGACAATTGGGATGATTCAAAAAAGTGGAATGGCCGAAAATCTGGCACTTATAAGTGGTATGAATTACAGGATTCAGTTGCCTTTTTTCCTCATTTTGAAAATCCAAAAATCGTTTATCCCGACATATCAGATAAGTGCAATTTTGCGTTTGATACTTCCAACTACTACCCAGACATGACAGCATTTGTGATCCCAAGTGATGATCTCTATCTGCTGGGTATTCTCAATTCTTCAATTACCTTTTTCTACCTTTCAAGAAAAACTTCACAGGTGAGAGGAAACTTTTTGCGGTTCAAGAAGCAATATGTCAGCAAAATGCCTATTCGTATCCCTCGCAACAAACAGAAGACTGAGATCGAAAAGCGTGTGAAGCAGATCTTGAAAAATAAGGAGGCCGGAAAGGATACTGCCAATCTGGAGAAGGAAATCGATCAGCTTGTGTATGAGGTGTATGGGTTAAACAAGGAAGAGATACAGCTGATCGAATCATTAACGCAGTAAAGTAATGGGTGCCAAAGTCACAGAAATTAGTTTGTTCTTTGTATATTATGCACAAAATCTGATTTGCCGAGGTAGTAAAGAAACGTCAATACGGTTGATTTATTATGAGATTATGAGTGTTTTTGTATGGATAAGGAACACTTTTTTTGGTATGATAGGGTTGTATTTAACGTCAAAACAAATACTATGAAAAAGCCCCGTTCTCACGCTCGTATGTCTCCAGTAATTAAAGCTTATACTGGCTCCTCCTTCGTCGGCAGAGAAATATTTCCTCGACTTCCCCGGTCAATACCTATTGAATTTAGTTTGGAATTTAATGGGAAAGGAGAAACATTCATTGCAATTTCATCTCCTGAGTATTCAGGCATTATTAGTGAAGCTCGTACCATGGATGAGGCATATGAAAATGTGCACGATGCTATTTTGACTTATTTTGAGGTGCCAAAAGAATGTGCCAAAGCCATTAAATTTAAATTGGTGAATCAGCCAAAGGAAAAGAGTAAAGATGGCAGCAGTGTACTATTGCGAAGAATTGAGATAAAACAGTTGGCGCATGCCTGAATTACCACCTTCAACGCGTAGATCAAGATTTATTCGTGTTGCTCCGAGAATGGGCTTTCCAATTTCTAAAGCCTTCGGAAAGGGTGATCACTATATGATGTTCAGTCCTGATAAGAGTGACAAGATTACAGTTCCAAAATCTTTTGAAACTCACAAGGTCAGGCAATCTCTCGCGAAATTCATTCAAAAATACGGTGATCTACCAAGCTTTCTACAGGAGTTGTGATGCGGGTTGGAAATTAATCCTTCCCCATATCCACTCCCCTCTTTGCCATGCTAGGCTTTAACCATGCCAACCAAACTACCCGTCTCCTCCGCCCGCAAAGCCGAATCCATCGGCACCCATGCGCTCATCCAGGGCTGGGTCCGCACACGGCGCGACAGTAAAGGAGGCTTTAGCTTTTTGGACATCAACGACGGGTCCTCGCTCCACGGGCTGCAGGTGATTGCGGATACGTCCCTCCCTAATTACGAGAGCGAGGTGCTCAAGATCAACACAGGGTGCAGCGTGAGCGTGGAGGGAACCATCACGGCCTCGCAGGGAGGCGGTCAGGCGACGGAACTCAAGGCGGAAAAGCTCACGGTCCATGGGTGGGCGGACGAGACGTATCCCATGCAAAAGAAGCGCCATAGTTTTGAGGTGTTGCGCGAGTGGGCGCACCTGCGTCCACGGACCAACACCTTCGGCGCGCTGCTCCGGGTGCGTAACTGCGTGTGCCGGTCTATCCACAACTTTTTCCAGGAGGAGGGGTTCCTGTATGTCAACACGCCCATCATCACGGCGAGCGACTGCGAGGGGGCGGGGGCGATGTTCCGGGTTACCACGCTGGATGTCGAGAAGCCGCCCCGCACACCGGACGGAAAAGTCGACAATGCTCAAGACTTCTTTGGGAAGGCCGCGTACCTCACGGTGAGCGGACAATTGGAAGGGGAGACGTGCGCCACTGCCATGGGAAAGATCTACACATTCGGCCCCACGTTCCGCGCGGAAAACAGCAACACTACGCGGCATCTGGCGGAATTCTGGATGATCGAACCGGAGATGTCGTTCTGCGATCTGGAAGGGGACATGGACCTGGCCGAGCGCTTTTTGCGCCGGGTGTGCGGCGATGTGCTTAAGGACTGTCCGGATGACGTGGCGTTCTTCAATGATCGCATCGATAACACCGTGGCGGCCACGCTCACCGCCATGAGCCAGTCTTCCTTTGCGCGGATGTCGTACACGGAGGCGGTGGAGGTGCTCAAACAATGCGGCAAGACGTTCGAGTTCCCGGTGGAGTGGGGGATCGATTTGCAGAGCGAGCACGAGCGCTACCTCGCCGAGGAGCACTGCAAGAAGCCCGTGATCCTCTACGATTACCCGCGCGCCCTCAAGGCGTTCTACATGCGCCTCAATGAAGACGGCAAGACGGTACGGGCGATGGACGTCCTTGCTCCGAAAGTCGGTGAGATCATCGGAGGGAGCCAGCGCGAGGAGCGGCTGGATGTTCTCGAAAAGCGGATGGTGGAATCGGGTCTTAACCCCAAGGACTACTGGTGGTACTTGGACCTGCGGCGGTATGGCACCGTCCCCCACGCGGGGTTCGGCCTCGGCCTCGAGCGTCTCATTCAATTCATCACCGGCATGGGCAACATTAGGGATGTGATACCGTTCCCGCGCACGCCGGGGAGTGCGGAGTTTTAACGGCCGCAAAATTTTGGGGCCGTACGATGGGAATTGCCATGGGCAGGGGCACAAAATATTGTGCGTCTCTATCGAGTTATTTGTATAAATTTAGTGATCAACAATATGCTCTTATGGAAGAGCTCTATTCATATAAGCTGTTTTAAAAAATGAAACGGACGCACGGGTCTTCTGCGTTCGGATCCTGCCTCCCGTATCACATGCCGGGATGAGCAGCTTTACCGGTTCTCCAGGCGCCGATAGACAATCTCTACCCCGTTGTCCGTGTAATCGTAAATGTCGTAGCCGTTCTCCGACATCATCGTCCTCAGCCACGAGATGAATGCGGGAGGTATTTCGTCCGTATCCTCCCGGAAGGCGGGGAAGCGATCGAGGATCTGTTCATACTGCAGGTACTGTCGGACGGCACTGTTATCGGCAAGCATTCCTTTCATGAGGCTGAGGCGATGCTTGAAGATGAGATGGTTGAGGCGCAGCTCCAGCGCATACGTTCCCACCTCGTTCGTCTGAATGATCTTCTTACCTCCGTCCAGCACCCCCTTTCCATTGAGGAAGTTTTTGTAGTTCTGCATGGCCTGGGGATTGTTCCGCCACTGTGTGCGCACATCGTTATCCTGCTCCACGTGGCGTACTTCGTGGATCGCATACAGCATGTCCATCGGCCGCACTCCCGGGTCCATGCCCTGCCCCATGTCAATCGTTCTCGTGGCAGGTGTGTACGAGGCTATGAGATTTCTGCGGAACACCTGCGGCACGTCGTAGTGAAAGTGCGGCGGGGGAAGGGGCGGCACGGAAGAAGTTTTTCCTTCCTTCGCACGGAGCACATTACGGTTCGGCTGTGTGCTGTTCTGCGCGACGAGGTCGAAGGGGGAGAGGACCGCACGCTTGAGTCCCTCGCTCCGGTATCCCTCCAGACACTCGGCAAGTTCCGCGCGGACCTGGGCGCACCGGGCCTCGAAACGGCAGATGTATTGCTCCATCCCGTCGATTTTCTGAAAGCATGATGGGGACGTGGAGAGCGCACCGAAACGTTCGGGGTCGGAGGGACGGCGGGATGACTTTTTGGGCATACGGAGAAGAAAAAGGGCGCCCATGGTGATCGATGGCGGGGGGCCTGTCAAATTATCTCAGCCTAATCTGCGGGCCGTTCCGGTCAAATTTCAGCGTCCGCTGGAAGGTCACCAAGGCATTTGTTATCGCTCCGGTTGCCGGGGGGTGTTTTCCGGTGACGGTGTAGGATTTGTAGCAGTTGCTTCGGAATCGGGCAGCCCCGCTTTCTGCTTCCAGCGGTCCAGATGGGAGTAGGTGAGGCGGTACTGCCTGAGGAAGGTACTGAGGGGTTTTCTTTCGCGCTCCAGCGCGGCGGCGATGGCGAGAATGCGCTGCCGTTGCGTTGCGTCAAAGGGGCGGCGTCCTCCCTTTCCCGTTTCGGGCATGTCCAAGCCGGCGATGAGTTCATCGGATGTGGGCAAAGGCGATGCCGACACAGGCTCCGCTGTCTCCTCCTTTATAGGCACCTTGCCGGCAAGCGTGTCCGCTGGAGCAGTTGTGCCCTGGACGTGCGGCATATCCATGACGGGGTCCGGCATGGGGATGGTCGCGGGTGGTTCCGGTTGCTCAAGCAGAAGATATTTCTTTGCCCATTGTTCCAGGATATCTGCCGGGAATCTGAAGGCTGTACAGAAATATGCCTGTCCGCCAGGCAGTTGTGCCAGCTGGAGGTACAGTGATGCAATCTCCTTCTTTATGGCAGGTCGGAATCTTTGGATGTATGTGCGGTCCACGCTTGCGTAGAATCTGCGCCTGTTGAATTTCGCTGCATCCGTGATGACATCAGACCACTGGAGGAATGCTTCTATAAACTGGTCAATCCTGTCCTCGTTCACCGGAGGCTCAGATTTCCGATGTGTAGTTGCCTGCGACAACGGTGTGTGCGTCTTCGAAGACTGTACCTGTGCAGAAAGAGGGGAGGAGGGGAGAGGTACAGGGCGTCGAACAGGCGGCTGGGAGTCGGTTTTCGGTTCGGGGTTTGTAGCACCTTTCGCGCCGTTTCCCGATGATGCGGTGGGCTTGCCGTTCCCTTCCTTGCAACGTAGCGCCTTCAGCGCAGCTTCCAGTTGCTGGCGCAGCTCTGCGCGTTCCGTCTGCAATGTCCGGATCTGCGCCTCCTGTGCGGTTTGGTTCTCTGCCTGCCGAAGTTCGAGTGCCTCCAGAACATCTCCAATGGATGCAGTGGCATCGTAAGCGATACCCAATGCCTCCAAAATCTTGGACGTTTTCTCCGTGATCGTTTCAATGTGGGCGGAGAGAGGCTCTTGGGAAAGCTCTTTGAGGCGCGCCGCACGGTCGGAAATGAATTGCTGTTGCAGCGTTTCCGCAGTTTGCGTTTTCTCCGCCGTGAGTGGGACGAGGTTGGAGGGGGGAGTGGCAGGGGGGGTGGGCGGCACAACCGTCACGTTGGGTGCCGGAGGTTTGGACGGCGAAGCAGAAAGAATGGCGTGCTGCTGGAGCAGTGCGCGGTTCCTCTGAATAACGCTCATTGCTTCACGGGAATACCCTACTGGCACGTGATGGTCTTGCTCAAAACTCACAAGAGCGGCAAGTGCATCCTGGGGAGATACTTTTGCCCTAAGGTGCCCTTCTTCCCGTATGTCATTCTGGAATCTTTCCAGTGGTGACAAGGCTGCGAGGGCTGCGGCCCGTTCCCTGTTCCGTTCCTCCTGTGTGCGAAGGAGACGTTCCTGTGAACCGTGGCGGTTGGACATTGGTAGCGGAAGCTAATCCTTTTTCCGGATGAATTCAAATCAGTTTTTTTGTGATGGATGCAAGGCTTCTGAAAGAGGAACACGAATGTGATACCTGTCGGGATAGGGAACCACGGGTCCGGGAGGCATGATGGCCGTGACAGGGAATCGTTGCGAATGCTACGATCTCCGACCGGATGCACGGGATTCCCACCCGCCTTCGGTTTGTCCTTACATTGGTTGTGCTTCTTGCGCTTGCGGGGGCGCTTCTTCATTCTGTTCAGCGTGCCCAGGCGGATTCCACCGGGTGGGTGACGGGATGGAATTACCGCAAACAGATCACCATCGACCGCACCAACGTGGATGCGGCGCTCACGGATTTCCCGTTCTACGTAAAGATCAACCAGGATACGGATCTGGGAGCAAAAGGGCAGAACGACGGCGACGATATCCGCTTCGCGTCTTCCACGGGTGCGCTCCTCAAATTTGAACAGGAGGATTACCGCGTCCGCGCGGGATCCGGGTCCGGGAACTTTTGGGTCAAAGTGCCGAGGATTTCCAACACGGAGAATACCGTGATCTATCTGTACTATGGAAATAGTGTCGCTACGAACGGTCAGGATGCAGCCAACGCGTGGGATGCGAGCTTTAAGAGCGTGTGGCACCTCTCGGGTTCCACATTGCACGCGCTCGATTCCACGTCCAACAAGAAAAACGGGACCATCAGCAATGCCACCGCCACGACGGGCAACGTGGGCGGCGCGGCGAACTTGAATGGCAGCAATGCCCAAATCAACAACATTGCGGGTATCAGCCTGAACAATGCGAGTTTTTCTCTCAGCGCATGGGCGAAGCGCGGCTCCACCGGCTCCTTCGATCCCATCTTCGCACAGGGGACGAATTCCGCCAACGTAGGGCTGCACTTTACCTTCCGGCCAGCCGATACGTTCACCTGCGCATTCTGGGGTAACGACCTGGATTCCACTGTCACCTATACCGATAGCGGCTGGCACTTCTTCGAATGCACCTATGACGCGTCCACCAACGCGCGCGTGTTGTACGTGGACGGCGTGCAGCAGAACAGCGACACGGCATCGGCGGATTACCAGGGGACGGGCAACGTCGAGATCGGGTACAGCACCGCGCTTACTGCAGGTCTCAACGACGCCTGGTATTCTGGCACGCTCGACGAGCTTCGTATTTCGACGAGCGTCCGTTCCGCTCCCTGGGTCAAATTCGAGTACAACAATATCAATCAGGCGGACAATGAGTTTGCGTGGGGTGCGGAGACGGGGACTGTGGGGGGTTGGTCCTACCGCAAGAAGATCACCATCGACCGCACGAACGTGAGCAGCGCGCTCACCGATTTCCCTCTCCTCGTACGGATCAATCAGGATACGGATATTGGAGCAGCAGCGCAGGCGGATGGCGACGATATCCGTTTCACCACGTCTACGGGTGTGGTTCTTCCCTTTGAAGAGGAGGACTGGCGGGTGCGGGCGGGGTCCGGCTCCGGGAACTTCTGGGTCAAAGTCCCGTCCATTTCCAGCACCGCCAACACTGTCATCTATCTGTACTACGGATCGGCAAGCGCTACGGACGGGCAGGCAGCGACGAGCGTATGGGACAGCAACTTCAAGGGCGTGTGGCATTTGGGCGAAGCCTCGACCGATGAGGCCTCGGTCGACGGCCTGTATCAGGACACAACTGCCAATAACAACGACGGGAACCAGCGTGGGAACGCGAGCGCGGTGGGGAAGATTGCTACCGGCCAGCAGTTCGACGGGACCAACGATTACATTTCCATCGCCGACAGCGCGAGCTGGGATTTTGGCACGGGACCTTTCTCCATCGCGATGTGGTTCAAAAAGACAGGGGATGCGCGGGGGGATATCTTTAATAAGAAGAGCAGCGACGATACGGATGACTTCGGCCTCCTTCTCGAGGACAACGAGGAGATGACGGCGTACTTCAAGATCGACAGCGTCGGCACGTATGCCGTCGACAACGGCGGCGTGTTCACCCTCAACAATTGGCACTACGCCACGTTCGTTCGGGACAACAGCGGCAATATCACTACATACATCGACGGGTCGCCGGACGGTTCCGGCACGAGCAATCTTAATATGAACAACAACGGCGCAGATATCTGGCTGGGATCCAACCACGACAACTCCATGGTTCCCACTTTGCCGTTGAACGGTCTCATCGACGAAGTGCGCATCAGCAACACCAACCGTTCTGCATCCTGGGTCAAATTCGAGTACTACAACATGGATCAGGCAGATAATGAACTCGCCTGGAGCGCGCAACAGAATGCCTCCACGGGCCTCACGGATACCACAACCGTCCTCACGACCGCCGATTCCACGACCGGCTTCGGCCAGTCCGTTACCCTCACGGCAACCGTTACGCCCTCATCGGCAACGGGGACCGTCACCTTCAAGAATGGCGGGACGAGCATTGGCACCGCAACGCTCGGGCATGGGAGCGGCTCCCTCGTTATCACCACTCTCGCCGAAGGGGTGCACAGCCTCACGGCGGTGTATGCCGGCAACGCGGAGTGCGGCACTTCCACATCATCCGGCGTTACCCAGACAGTCTCGGGAATCAACAAGTGGCCGTACCGCAAGCGGCTCACCATCGACCGCACGAATGTGGACGCCGTCCTCTCCAACTTCCCGCTTCTCGTCAGCGTCAGCCAGGATACGGATATCGGTGCACAGGGCCAGAGCGACGGGGATGACATCCGCTTTGCAACCTCAACGGGTGTGATCCTTCCCTTTGAAGAAGAGGACTACCGCGTGCGTGCGGGATCGGGCTCCGGGAATTTCTGGGTCAAAGTCCCCGCCGTTCTTTCCGCCTCGGACACAACCATCTACCTCTACTATGGAAGCGGCGCTGCGGCGGACGGACAGGATGCGGTCAATGTGTGGGACAGCAACTTCAAGGGTGTGTGGCATTTGGACGAAACGGTGACGGACGAAGCGACGACAGCTGATGCGATCCAGGATTCCACGGGCAATAACAATGACGGTACGCAGTACAACAACGATGATGCCACGGCCAAGGTTGGCAAGGGGCAGGAATTCGACAAGAGCGGCGACTACATTCTGGTGGATGATGATAATTCCCTCGACCTCACCACGCTCACCGTTTCGTTCTGGGCGTATCCGCACACGCCCAACAGCGGGGTTCAGGGGCTGGTGGTAAAAGGCTACGATGCGGCGGAGAATTTCGAGGTGCTCATTCCCGGCGGAACGCCTGCGGTCTTCCATACGCCCATAAACTCCACTGGCGGCAGGACAACTCACGATTCCGCGACGAACCCCTCCGCCAACACATGGTACTACATTACGTTGGAGTACACGGGGACGCAGGCGCGGTTCCTCGTCGACGGCGCAGAAGACGGCAATTCGCCGTGGGCGAACAATGCGCCGGTTCCCAGCAGCCAGGGTCTGTACTTTGGAACGGAATACCGGGACCCGGACGGGTTCCGCCCTTTCGATGGACTTCTCGACGAAATCCGCGTGAGCAACGTCGCCCGCTCCACCGCATGGGTCAAGTTCGAGTACTACAACATGAACCAGTCGGACAACGAAATTGCCTGGAGTACGCAACAGGATGTGGCTACGGGCATCTTCAATTCCAGAGTGACGCTCACATCCTCAGACACATCCACGTCCTACAGCGACAGCATCACCCTCACGGCTACGGTCACGCCTTCAGCCGCGACGGGCACGGTCACCTTTAAGAAAGGAGGCGTGTCCATCGGCACGGCCACGCTCGGCCACGGGAGCGGCTCATTGACGGTCACCACTCTCCCCGTGGGAAGCCTGTCCCTCACGGCGGAGTACGGCGGCAACCATGCGTACGCCACGTCCTCGTCCAGCACCCTCACGCAGATCGTAAGCAAGGCGGCCTCCACCGTCTCGCTGGCATCGTCCGATACTCTCATTGCCGCTGGCGACACTGTCATCCTCACGGCAACCGTCACCCCCTCAACCGCGACGGGCACCCTCACCTTTAAGGATGCTCTGGTAAGCATCGGCACGGTCACACTCAGCCACGGGAGCGGAGCCATATCCACCACAACCCTTACGGCCGGCACCCACATTCTCACGGCGGAGTACGGCGGCAACCAGAACTACCTCACATCCACTTCTGCTTCCCTCTCACAGACCGTCACCGCCGCTCCGTCCGAGGATGCACAGACGGGAGGCGGAGGCGGAGGCGGCGGGCAGCGTCGTGGAAGCACAACGCAGATGGGAACAAAAATCCAGCATGCCCATGCGGTGATTGAGTTGAAGTTCACCACGCTGCAGCGCAAGACCGCCCGGAATGCGCCGGACACCTCATCGGCGCCCGCTATCGTCCGGAGTCCGGGCAATTCCGGCGGAGGCAGCGGCTCCATCGTCCAGCATCAGGGTTCCTCCTCTTCCACAAAAATCGTCCGCAACCGCAACCGCCTCATTGCCAACGTGGACAACCAGGACATCCTCTACCGCGATGTCCCGCTCAACGCGTGGTTCACGCCCTACGTCTCCTACGTCATCGAGGAGCAGATTGCACAGGGCTACCGTGATGGCACCGGAAAACCCAAAGGGGAATTCGGCGTTGAACAACCCATTACCTATGCGGAAGTCCTCAAAATGGCGCTCGAAGCGGCGAACGTCGATCTCAAAGGCGCACCTCCCTCCCGCAACCTCTCCGTGCGCGATTCGTGGGCAGCCCCGTACGTAGCCACAGCCGAGGCTCTCCAGCTCTCCGTCTTCCGTCCCGATCTCGACGTCAACCAGCCGGCAACCCGCGGTGCCGTGATTCAGACGATCCTGGAGGTGCTCAAGATACCCGTTGCCAAACAACAGCCCTCGTTCACCGACGTCCCGCAGGATCATCCCTTCGCCCATGCCATTGCCACGGCGGCTTTTTACGGATTTGTTGAGGGCGATAAGGGTCCCGATGGCAACCCGCTCAACCGCTTCCGCCCCGATGATCCCATCAACCGGGCCGAAGTGGCAAAGATTATTGCATTGGCCGTGGAGGTGATGAATTGAGAATAGAGAAGAGCAGCTCGCTTCGAGGGGAAACCATCCGTACAATCTGGATATGACGAACGGGACGATCATCAATCCTCTCATCAACCTCAACGACGGTTCCGTGATGCCGCGGATCGGCCTGGGCGTATGGAAGCTTGGATCCGGGGCAGAGACAGTGAACGCTGTCCGGTGGGCGCTGGAGGCAGGCTACCGCCTTATCGATACGGCGCGGATTTACGAGAACGAGGCGGAGGTGGGGGAGGGGATCCGCGCGAGCGGTATTCCGCGTGAAGAAATATCTGTGACAACAAAGCTCTGGAATGACGATCAGGGATATGAGCCGGCGCTTGCTGCCGTTGATGCATCGCTGGAGCGTCTCGGGCTGGACTACGTGGATCTCTACCTCATTCACTGGCCGTCGGCATTGTTCCGAAAGGACAATCCCGATAGTCCCGCGTTGCGGCGCGAGACGTGGCGGGCGATGGAGGAGATCCAACAGAGCGGCAGGGCGAAGGCGATCGGTGTGAGTAACTATGCGATTAATCATCTCCAGGAAATGGACACGTACGCGCGTATTCCGCCTGCAGTGAACCAGATAGAACTGCACCCGTTCTGGTTCCGGAGGGACCTCATGGAGTTCTGTCAGGAACGCGGGATCGTTGTGGAGAGCTACAGCCCACTCGCACGCGCGCGGATGCTTGCCGACCCGCGCATCACTGCGATTGCGGAGAAAGTTGGAAAGACACCGGCACAGGTTCTGCTCCGGTGGAACCTGCAGCACGGCAACGTGGTCATCCCCAAATCCGCGCATAAGGAACGTATCGAAGAGAACGCCCGCATCTTCGAATTCACGTTGCAGGACGAAGACATGCGCGTGCTCGATGCGCTGGATGAGGGGAAGAGTGTATTGAGCGTGTAAAGGAAAAAATGTTCCCTATTGCTTCCGGGAGTGAATACTTTGGAAGTGGATAATAATTCAAAAATAGTATATAATACTAGTTACTACCCAAACCCTTTCCGATGCCGAACGAGAACGGCCAACCGCTGAGCATCGAGGATGCCTTCCGGCTCCAGGCCATCGTGGAGGCCATTGCCGACCCGGTCTTTGTGAAAGATAGGGAGCATTGCTGGATCTACCTCAACGACGCTTTTTGCGAGTTCATGGGGCATCGTCGCGAGGAATTGCTCGGTAAATCGGATTACGACTTTTTCCCGTCCTTACAGGCCGATGTGTTCTGGACGAAAGACGAAGCGGTGTTTGAGAGCGGCAAGGAGAATAGCAACGAAGAAAAATTCACGGATGCGAAGGGGAGAGAGCACACCATCGTCACCAAGAAAACGGTTTTTCGGGACAGGGATGGTTCCCTGATTCTTGTGGGCGTGATAC
Source organism: uncultured Candidatus Peregrinibacteria bacterium (assembly GCA_903825315.1). Taxonomy (GTDB): domain Bacteria; phylum Patescibacteriota; class Gracilibacteria; order Peribacterales; family Peribacteraceae; genus CAIKAD01. The sequence continues at coordinate 176,352 of CAIKAD010000001.1, forward strand.
GGGACATCACGGAAACAAAGAACATTGAGGAGGATCTCAAGCATCAGCAGGAACAGCAGAGGCTCCTGCTGGATTCTACTGCGGAGGCCATTTACGGCATTGATTTGCAGGGGAACTGCACCTTTTGCAATGCGGCATTCCTGAAGAAGATGGGATACGCATCCGAGCGCGATGTTCTTGGAAAGAACATGCACAAGGCCATCCACCATACCTATGCCGATGGCAAAGAGTACCCGGTGGAGCGGTGCCGGATTTTCCAAGCGTTCAAGAACGGCGCAGGTTCCCATGTGGATAACGAGGTGCTGTGGAGGGCGGACGGGACAAGTATTGCCGCGGAGTATTGGTCGTATCCGCAGTGGAAGGACGGGAAAGTGGTCGGCGCCGTGGTCACGTTTATCGACATCACGGCACGCAAGAAGGCAGAGGAGGCGGACCGCATCCAGAGTGCGATCTACCGGAACCTGTCGGAAGGGGTGTACATGATACGGTTACAGGACGGGCTCATTGTGGAAGCGAACAGGAAATTCGAGTCCATGTTCGGTTACGCTCCAGGAGAATTGACAGGCAAGCCAGTGGCCATCGTCAACGCGCCGGCGGAACATTCTCCGCAGAAGACCGCGGAAGATATTACTGCCATCCTGCGGGAGAAAGGAGAATGGCACGGTGAGGTGTTGAATGTGAAGAAGGACGGGACGAGGTTCTGGTGTAATGCGAATGCGTCCCTCTTCAATCATCCCGAGTATGGGGAGGTGATTGTCGCCGTGCACACGGACATCACCGAACTCAAGCAGATACGCGATAAGCTTGCGCTGGAAGCGGCGAATGCCCGCAAGTTCCTTCAGGCCGTCGAGGCTTCCCCCATTGCCACCATCATCACCACAACGGAACCCGCAATCATTTACATAAACCCCGCATGGGAAAAATTGACGGGCTACAGTAAGGAGGAGGCGATGGGGAAGAATCCGCGTATCCTCCAAAGCGGCAAGACTCCACGGGATCTGTATCCCGTTCTTTGGAAGACGATCCTCGGAAACGAGACGTTCCATGCGGACACCATTATCAATAGACGTAAGAACGGCACGGAATTCAATGCGGATCTCAGTATTTATCCTCTCTTGGAAAACGGGAAGGTGCAGTTTTTCGTGGGCATGCAGTTTGATATAACGGAGCAGAAACGCACCGACCGCTCAAAGGCGGAGTTCGTGTCGCTCGCGTCCCACCAGCTGCGCACGCCGCTCACCGGCATCCGCTGGGGCATTACGATGCTGGGGAAGAAGGGGCAGCTCAACCCTATCCAGGCAGACATCCTCACGGAAATGGACAAAGCGGCGGGTCACATGGCCGAGAGCATCGACGTCATGCTCCATCTCTCGCGCATCGAGTCCGGCAAGATGATAGTGAAGAACGAGATGGTCGACATCGATGCGTTCATCGCGGAACTGTGTTCACAGTTCCATCCGCTTGCGGAAGCCAAGCACATGGTTTGCGCATTGCATCCCGACCCCGGTATCCGCATAAAGACGGATCCGGCCCTCCTTCGCGAAATCTTAGGCAACCTCATTACGAATGCCATCAAGTACTCCCCGGACGGTCGCACTGTCTCCCTGTCGGCGAAGATCATTGGTAACACGCTGCGCATTTCCCTTGCGGACGCTGGGTATGGCATTCCCGCCGATCAGCAGCATCTCGTCTTCTCCCGATTCTTCCGGGGGATGAACGTGGTGGCCAAGATCCCCGACGGAACTGGACTGGGTCTTTACCTCGTGTATGCTCTCGTTGGCCTCTTGGGCGGTACGATTACGTTCGTCTCGGCCGAGAACCAGGGCACCACGTTCACGCTCACTCTGCCCCTCTCTCCTCCTGCTCCCTCTCTCCCCATCCTTCCATGAGTAAAAGTATTCTCATTGCCGAGGACGATGCTTTTCTCGTCAAGATGTACAAGCTGCAGCTGGAGGGCGCGGGATACGATATTACGATCGCAACGAACGGCAAGGAAGCCCTGGAGAGCGTGGCAAAAAAGAAGCCGGATCTTCTGCTGCTCGATCTCCTCATGCCCGAGATGGACGGTTTTGAGGTGCTCAAAAAGCTTAAGGCAAGTGGAGCCAAATTCCCCATTGTCGTCCTCTCCAACCTCAGCCAGGAAATTGACAAAGAAAAGTGTGTAGAGCTGGGTGCAAAGGATTTCTTCGTCAAGAGCGACACCGGCATCGAGAGCCTGCCCGGCATCATCGCACAGTACGTTTGATCACGTCGTCTTGTGTTCCACGTGCCACCGGACGACTTTTACGAGGTCGCCTTCCTTGATATCGCTCTTACTTAAGAACTCCTTGGCCCCGAGGTTCTGCGCGCGTTCCACCTCTACTTTCTGTTTGAGGTTTGTGAGAATGATGACGGGAATCGAAGTAAAGGAAGGCAACTTCCGCAATTCCTCCAGTACGTCGTAGCCGTCCTTACCCGGAAGGACAATATCAAGAATGATCACATCGGGCTGCGCCTCGGGCTTCGCAAGCATATCCAGCGCCTGTTCCCCGCTGGAAGCGACATGCACATGTATGCCCGCTTCTTCGAGCTCTTTGCGGTAGATCTTTTGGAGGAGCGCGTCATCCTCCACGACGAGTACGGTTGCCATGGCGGGTATCCTACAGGTTCTGTAGGATTGCAGCTAATCTTTCCTCTGCTTTGCATGGATCTTCACCAGTATCGAGATGCTTTTATTGCCGATGCGCGTGAGCAGCTTGCGCTGCTGAGCACTTCGCTGCAGATACTCCACACCCGCCTTGCCGACGGTGCGGCACTGGAAGGAGTGCGGCGGGCGTTCCACACCCTCAAGGGCACGTCCGGGACCATGCAGTATGCGGCACTCTCTGCTTTTTGCGGGGAGCGGGAGACGGAAGTAAAAACTCTCCTGGATTCCAAGGGAACGCCTTCCCCGGAGAACCTCACAGCTTGGGATTCGTCTTTAGCCCATCTGCAAAAGGAAATCGACGCTATCGCGGGAGGATGAGAGGCGGTTCTTCCTCTCCTGCAAATAGGATATAAGATACTGATTTATAGAATTTATCAACATCCGGAGCCTGCAGGAAACGCGTTTTTTCGCTATAATACTTGGAAAACCAAACCTCCTATGCCCGTTTTCCAAAAGGACCCATCGTCCCCGGCGGAGCCGCAAGCGGCTGCGCAGTTTCTCGTCTTCACGCTGCGTGGAGAGGAGTACGCACTTCCCCTCACGGACATTCGTGAGATTGTGGCGGTTCCGGAAACCACTCCCGTTCCCAATATGCCGCCCGCCGTGCGCGGCGTGGCGAATTTGCGGGGAAGGGTGGTGACCGTGATCGATCTCGCCGCGCATCTCGCGCTTCCTGCTTCGGAAGAGACCCAGCCGCTTATCATTGTCGCGGAGAAGGGCAACGAACTCTTCGGCCTCCTTGCGCACGAAGCCAGGGAAGTCCTTCGCATCGAACCCTCCGAACAACAGGAGACACCGGAGACGCTGCGCTCGCACCCGGGCGCCCACGCCCTTAAGGGCGTCATTGTCCACAAGGGGGCAACCGAGCGGCTCATTCTCTCCCTCGATCTCCCGCACATTCTCGGCGCGTTCGGCGCCGCCCATTCTTCGTAATTTTTGTTTCCATCCCTTTCCCCCCGCCTGTATGGCGCATCCGTTCTCCCGCATCACCGGCTCCCTCACGGGACGCTTCGTGCTGTGGTTCCTTGTTGTTGCGATCGTGCCCATGGCACTGGTCGGGTACCTTAGCTACCGCAATGCGGCAGTTGCACTCGAGGAGCGCGCGCATGATCGCATCGATGGTATTGCTGCCCAGCGCGAGAAGACGATTGTGGAGAATATCAAAGGGCAGGAACAGACGTTGTTCGCATTTTCGGAAAGTGACCTCTATCACGCATGTACGGATGTGCAACAGATCCAGGGGGATCTGGAAGAAGCACTCGCGAAGATGCCATCGTTCTATGACCTGATGATTCTCGACCGGAACGGCAAAATCATAGCTGCTGCTCTCCGGTCCGAGATAGGGTTGGATAAATCGACGGACGTCCTGTTCTCCGAGGCAAAGAAATCGCAGCAGACGTACCTTAAGGATGTGTACCTTTCGTCGACCACCAAGGAGATAGGATACAGCATCTCGGTGCCGCTTAATTGCGGCGGCGTGATGGTGGGGCGCGTGAAGCTGGATCAATTGAATTCGATTGTCAGTGACACAACCGGGCTCGGGACCACGGGGGAATCATATATCGTCAACGGGAACGGCGTTCTCATTACGGCGTCGCGCTTCCTCGGCCCGGAGAATATCCTCAAGAAGACCGTTTCCACGGCCGGGGTACAGGATTGCATCAACGGCAAAGAGGGCGTCGGCCAGCAAACGGATTACCGCGGGGCGGAGGTGGTCGGTTCGTACCATTCGGAAAAGCTGCAGGCGGCTACAGGGCAGAAGTGGTGCCTGGTGACGGAGACAGACAGGTCGGAAGTTCTCGCGCCCGTTGTTGCGCTGCGTAACACGGTCCTCCTCATCGCCGCCGTTATCGCCGCCGTCGTTGCGTTGCTGTCGTGGTACGCTTCCCGCTCAGTGGGGGAATTCGTCCGCCGGCCCATTCGCGTTGCTGTGGAGCAGCTCAGCGCGTCTGCCATGGCGCTCTCCGCGTCTACCCAGCAGAGCGCAGCTGCAGCGCAGCAGAATTCGGCCATTGCCCAGCAGCTTGCGACAGGATCCACCAGCCAGTCCAAGCGCGCCGAGGAGGTGGCGCAAGCGGTGCATGATATGAACAATGTTGTTCAGCAGATGTCTTCCTCCGCGCAGGAGGCGGCTGCAAGCGGGACACAATCCTCCAAGATGGCGCAGAACACCGGTGAAAACTCCGAAAAGATCGGCAAGCTCGTGGAAGCCATTACGAATGTAGCGGAGCAGACGAACATGCTCGCGCTCAACGCCGCCATTGAGGCAGCGCGTGCCGGCGAGGCGGGACGCGGGTTTGCGGTGGTGGCCGAGGAAGTGCGCAAGCTCTCCGAGAACTCCGCCAGGAGCGCCGATGACATTAAGGGCGTCGTCGGCAACACGATTGGGAACATTGGGGAGACCGTGAAGGGCATCCAGGAATTTTCCAAGAGAGTGGAAACGCTCTCCGCTTCCATCCAGCAGCAATCGGGCAGCATCGCCCAGATTGCCAAGACCATGGAAGCCATTGCGAGCATCGCCCAGCAAAACGCCGCGGGTGCCCAACAGCTCTCGGCTTCGGTGCAGCAGCAGAGCGCGGCCAACCAGCAGATTTCTGCGGCGGTGCAGCAGATGGCCGCCATGACGCACGAGCTCAGCGCTCTTGCCGGCGAGCAGGCCGATACCGTTGCGTTGCCGGTTCTTCACAAACATGACAACGCGGAACGGGAGGATGCGGCGGAACGACAGGCTCCCGCACGGCATTCGGAAACGCCGAAGCGGATGAAAACGGCCAGGATCTTCCCCAAGCAACCGCCCGCAGAGCCGGCAGTCGCCTAATTTTCCCCTATCCTACCTTTCCCCCTCCACCCATGGACATACTCATCGTCGACGATTCGGAATTCATGCGCACGGTCCTCAAGGACCTCCTCGCCAAGGCGTTCCCCGGATGCACGATCAGCGAAGCGGCGGACGGCAACCAGGCCATTGCGCAGTATCGCGCCAAACGTCCTCAGCTCCTGCTACTGGACCTCATTATGCCGGAGAAGGACGGCATGGAAGTGCTCCGGGAGATCGGCCGCGAGTCCGGCAAGAAGATTGTGGTCGTGAGCTCTGTGGGCCAGGAGGAGATGATCGAGGAAGCACGCAAGCTGGGTGCGGATGCCTACGTGGTCAAGCCCTTCGACGAGAGTGAGCTCAAGAGCACCGTTCAGGACGTCCTCAAGTAATCCCTCCTTCCGTCCCATGGCGCCCCACGGCCAGAACCGGCCCGAGGAATTCCCCGTCGCCGTCATCGGCGCTTCCACGGGTGGGCCGCCGGTGGTGCAGGACATCCTTACGCGTCTCCCCGCCACCACACGTGCCTGCGTTCTTGTGGCGCAGCACATGCCGGGCCATTTTACGCAGCACATGGCCGAGCGCCTGGCAAAACTTGTCTCCCTTCCCATCCACGAGGCGCGGGATGGCGAACCGCTAGTGTCCGGTACCATTATTATTGCGCCGGGCGAACACTGTGCGGAAATCGTGCGTGACCGGCAGGGGATACCGCGCTTCCATCTCGAAGCTGCTCCCTGCAAGGGCGAAACGTCGCCTTCCATCGATCTGCTCATGCGGAGCGCCGCCAAAATACTCGGCAGGCGCGTGACAGGGTTCCTCCTCACCGGCATGGGCAGGGATGGCGCGTTGGGCATGCAGTTCATCCATAGCCTGGGGCACCGCACGTACGTACAGGATCCTCCGACGTGCGTGGTGGACAGCATGGTGCAGCACGCTATCGGTTGCGATGCCGTCCATGAAGTGATCAAACCCGAACGGATTCCCGCCATCATCTCCCATCTGTAACATGGATCTCACCAAGTACATCACCATGTTCCTGCAGGAGGCGCGCGAGTACGTCGATGCGCTGGGCAAGCACCTCGTGGAGCTCGAACGGGATCCCGCGAACCAGCCGCTCCTCCAGGAGATCATGCGGCTCAGCCATTCAACCAAAGGTATCGCCGCTTCCATGGGATTCCCCTCCACGGCCGACCTGTTCCATGCGCTGGAGGACATTTTTGATGCTGCGCGAAAAGGGAAGCTCATACCAGCAAGGATTTGGTCACGCTCTGTCTGAGCTCACTGGACCGCGCAGAGGCTTCCTTTGCTTCCATCACGAAGAACCGCAAGGAGTTGCCATGCGGCGATGTGGCCACCACGCTTCGTGCCGCCCTGTTGACCGCGGCGAAGACCCCGGCTGCAGCTGCCGCCGGTGCGCAGGCGCAGGCCGAAGACGACCCGTCGTTGACGCAGGTGGATTTTATCCGGGTCAATACGGACACCGTGGACGCCCTCACAAACCTTGCGGGGGAGTTTGCGTTGTTCGCGCAGCGGCTCAAAACGCTGGCACCGCCCGCGCTCGCCCCCCAGTGCGAGCAACTGCAGAAGCTGGTGAACGACCTCGCCTTCTTTACGGGGGAGGTTCGCCTCGTCCCGCTGGAGCAGGCCTTTGCCCGCTTTCCCCGGCTCGTGCGCGATCTTGCGCAGACGCAGAAGAAGGACATCCGGTTCGACATGAGCGGCACGGACGTGGAACTGGATAAGACGCTCGTAGACCACCTTGCGTCCCCTCTCATCCACCTTCTGCGCAATGCCGTGGACCACGGTATCGAGACGCCGGAGGAACGCGCAGCCAAACAGAAACCCAAAGAGGGATCAATCCGTCTTACCGTGGAGCGCCAACAGGGCTTTGTCCGTGTGACCGTGGCGGACGACGGTGCACCCCTTGATCTCGCCGCTCTCAAGAAGATCGGGAAAGCGAAAGGATTCACGGACGAGCAGATGGCGCATATCACGCAAGAGAACATTCTCGATCTCCTCAGCCTGCCGGGCTTTTCCAGCTCCGCGACGGTGAGCGATGTGTCCGGCAGGGGTGTGGGTCTTTCCGCCGTGCGGGAAGCCGCCAAGACGCTGGGCGGGCAGCTCACACTCGCGCAGGATGCGAACGGCAAACGTTTTACGCTCAGCCTACCCCTGCAACTCTCCATCATCCCCGCCATGATCATCGGCGTCGCCGGCGAATCGTACGCCCTGCCGCTCGTCCACGTCCGGCGCCTGCTCCTCCTGCCTCGTACCGAGATCAAAGGGGAGCTGGGCACGCCGGCGGTGATTGTGAGTGGTACGGATGTGCCGCTTCTGGATCTCCGTTCCCTCTTTGGTCTTCCTGCCGCAACGCCCTCTAGCCACGTTTCCATCGTCCTCACCGAGAGCGACCGCGGCACCACAGGCCTTCTGGTGGACCGCGTGGAAGGCAAAGCCGAGCTTGCCGTTAAACCCGTTCCCGAGGCGCTCCGTACCTGTCCCCTCTATACCGGTTCCGCCATTCTCGGGTCCGGGCGCGTGGCGCTCATCCTGGATGCGGGCAATCTGGCCCGCGAGCAGGAACGCCGTTTTTCCCCTCCCTCCACATCCCATGCCTGAGCGCCTCTCTTCCTGGCTGGCCGACATCCTCCGCGAAGTGATGAACATCGGCGGAGCGCACGCCGCAACGGCTCTTGCGACGCTCCGCAAGGAGCGGGTCACCATTGATGTGCCCAAGGTGGAGCTGCGGAGGATCGAGGATGTGCCTGCCGCATTGGGACATGCGGGCGACGTCCGCGCCATGACGCTTCACCGCATCCAGGGAGATGTGACGGGGATCGTGATGTTCTCGTTCGATGAACAAGACGGCTCAGCTATCTCAGGTCAACAGAAGGACGGCTTGGACGCGCTGGCGGAAACGGGGAACATTCTTGCGGGAGCCTGCCTCAAAGCTATCGGAAATTTTCTCGACCTGCGCATGCAGCACACCGAACCCCGTGCCATCACGGACTACGCAGGAGCGGTGCTCAACGCCGTGCTTGCGGACATCGGGCAACACGCCGACGACACCCTCTTCACCCGCATATCCTTCCGCATGGAAACCTCACGTATCCCGGGCCAGATGGTGATCCTGTTCGATCCCGATTCCAGCCAGAACATCCTGCACGCCGCCCAGCTGAAGACCTCCCATCCATAACCACTCCTCCTGCCCATGGAAGCCATTACCGTCGGCATGGGCGAGGTGCGCGTGGGACGGAACAACGACGTCCTCCAGACGTTCGGTATAGGATCCTGCGTCGCCGTAGTGCTCTACGATCCTGCCTGCGGCATTGCGGGCATGGTGCATGCCATGCTCAGCGCGGAGGGGGCCGCAACGGTACAGCTCGCGGCCCATCCCTTACGGTTCGTGGAGCGCGCCATTCCGTCGTTGCTCGAAACGCTCCAGCGTGAAGGGGCGCAGCGCAGACGTCTTATCGCTTTCCTCGCGGGCGGCGCCCGCATGTTTGCGACGTATAGCGATCCGTCCAATGCCATCGGGCCCCGCAACGTGGAAGCAGCGCGGAAAACACTCCGGGACCTGGGCATTGCCATCCGGCAGGAGGACACCGGCGGAACGCGAGGGCGGAACCTCCTCTTTGCCATAGCTACGGGGACACCGACTACCGAAACCAGACAATGACCGCCATTCTGCTCGCAGTCATCGGCATCATCTGCGTCATCGCTCTCGAAGCCCTGCGGTGGCGGCTGGCCGCCGTGCAGCGGGAGCAGAAAGCCTTTATCGCCATCCTTTCGCACCAGCTGCGTACGCATATGACGAGCATCCGCTGGTACGCCAACATGTTCCTCTCCGGCGATTTCGGTCCGCTGTCCATCGCCGCCTTGGAAGCGGCGCAGAAGATTCAGACCAGCGCTGAGCGCACGGCGCAGATCCTTACGAAGTTCCTGGAAATCTCGCAACTTGAACGGGACGATGTGGTTACCTCTCCTACCGCCGTGGACATACCTGCGGAGGTACGGAAAATTCTCTCACCTCTCCAGGCTCTGGCTCAACAGAAGAAGATCACGTTGGATATGCCTCCCGACGGGTCTCATCTCTCGGTGTTCATCGACCCGCTCCTGCTTCATGCCATTATCGATCCGGTGGCCCAGAATGCCGTTGTCTACACTCCCGAAGGGGGAACGGTGACGGTTCGGGTGGAAGCTGAAGACAGCTATGTCGTGGTGCGTGTTGCGGATACGGGCGTAGGTATCGCGCCCAAAGACCGCAAGCGTATCTTCGGCAAATTCTTCCGCGGCCCCGGTGCCGCGCTGCTTTCCCCGGATGGGAACGGGCTCGGTCTCTATCTCTCCCGCCAAATTCTCCGGAAACTCGGGGGTACCATCAGTTTTACATCGCAAGAGGGCAGAGGGACGACATTTACACTCAAGTTCCCCCGGTCATCGCCGAAGGCGTGAACCGCTATCACAAAAATGCTAATAATTGAAATATTTCAATGTTAATGGCGTTTTCATATAGCGAATACTTCGGGGAATACCCATAGAAAAATAATAGTTATTATGGTATAATTATAAGAAATGACACTCACACAAATGCCGCTGGATGAGAACCTCGTTACGCTCCTGCGTACGGCAAACATCGTGTCCGACGGTGCGCTGGAAACGCTCCGGGAACAAAGCCATGGTGACCAGGCTCAATTCGAGCGGCTCCTCGTGGAAGAGGGTCACGTGACGAGCGCTCAACTCGGCATGGCGATTGCACAGGAACACGGTTGGCGCGCGGTGGATCTGGCCAAGGAAGTCATCCCCGACAACGCATCGAGCCTGTTGCCGGAGCCCTTCGCATTGCACCATACCGTGGTGGTATTCCGTGTCGCGGACGGGCAGGTGGATGTGGCGACCATACATCCTGATGATGCTCCACTGCTGCGCGCACTCCGGAAGAAATTCGGACGTGACGTCCGTACGTCCTACGCGACGTCATCGGTGATTACGGATGCCATCCGGCGGATGTACGACCGGACGACGAACGATCGCATTCGCAATGCCATCGCACCCGACCTGCTGAAGGATGAGAATTCTGCAGTGGAGCTCTTCGATGCTTTACTGCTCCACGCGGCCCGGCAGCATGCCTCGGATATCCACATTGAGCCCAATGCTGAAAACGTCCTCGTTCGCGAACGTGTGGACGGCATGCTTCATACCGTGACGACGTTCTCGCGCGCAGTCCATGAGCGCATGGCGCAACGCATCAAAGTGCTCGCTAACCTTGCCTCGGATGAGCACGCCGTTTGCCAGGACGGGAAGTTCACGGTGCAAAATCTCGATGGGAAGCGGGCGGATGTGCGTGTCTCCATTGTCCCCACAACGCATGGCGAGGATTTTGTGCTCCGCCTGCTCATCTCCGAACGACAGGCCATGCCGCTCGATTCGCTGGGGTTTGATGCAGAACAGCGTGCGGTCGTGGAGGAGGAGATCCAGAAATCCTGGGGCATGATCCTCGTAACGGGTCCGACGGGGTCGGGAAAGACCACTTCACTCTATGCCACCGTCCTCAAGATCCAGCGCGAGGAGATTAGCATTGCGAGCATCGAGGATCCGGTGGAGTACGATCTCCCCGGCACAAACCAGATCCAGGTGCACGAAAAGATCGGCGTCACGTTCGCTACGGGGTTGCGATCGCTCGTCCGTCATGATCCCAACATCATTCTCGTCGGGGAAATCCGCGATCCGGATACCGCGGGCATCGCCGTCAACGCAGCGCTCACGGGGCACCTCGTGCTCTCGACGCTCCACACGAATGACGCCGCGGGAGCAATTCCCCGTCTGTGTGACATGGGCATCGAGCCATTCCTCCTTTCCTCCACCGTCAACATCGTTATCGCCCAACGCCTTGTCCGCACCATCTGTGCGCGGTGCAAGGAGAGCTATGAGGTGCGTGTGGCAGACCTTCCCAAAGTCCTCACGCCCGCCGCGGTTTCTGCCCTCGTCGGGAAGGGGGATTCGGTGCGGTTGTTCCGGGGGAAGGGCTGCCCGCTCTGCAACCACACGGGATTCCGCGGGCGCACGGGCATCTTTGAGCTGCTTCGTGTGACAAATCCCATTCGTGCGCTCGTCATGAAGCGTGCCGACGCCGATACAATCCGCACGCAAGCCATCGATGACGGCATGGAGACGATGATAGAAGACGGCCTGCAGAAGGCAAAAGAAGGGGTTACCACCATCGAAGAAGTTCTGCGGGTGATCCGCCAATAACTCCGTTGCCGCGCCATCATGCGTCTCCTCCGCTACCAACGGCAATTCGCTCCAACGGAAACCGTCATGTTTTTACGCAACCTCGGCGTGACGCTGGCGGCGGGCGTTTCGCTGATCGATGCGTTGCAGCTCTTTGCCGATGAGGGAACTGCGCGGCAGAAGCGCGCGGCACGCCACCTATATGGTCTCGTGATGAAGGGCGTGAGTCTGGGCGCCGCAATGGAGACGAGCCCAGTGACCTTTCCGCCCATTGCGGTGAATCTCACGAAGGCGGGTGAACTGAGCGGAAACCTGGAGCGCAATCTTCAGGAAACAGCGACGTATCTCAAGAAGACGCACGAGCTCCGGCGGTCCATCCGTACAGCGATGCTCTATCCTCTCTTTGTCCTCGTGACAATGTTCGCCGTGGGGATGGCGGTCGGACTCTTTGTGTTGCCGGCCATTGTGCCGCTCTTCCAGTCCCTCGATGTGCCCCTCACGCTCTCGACGAAGATCCTCATCGGTACGGCGGCATTCTTCAAGGACTTTGGCCTGGAGCTGCTGTTGGCAATTTTCTGCGTTGCGCTGATGTTGACGGTGTCCTGGCAGTTCGGTGGCTCCCGCTCCCTGATGCAGCGGGTGCTCCTGCACATCCCGTACGTGGGAGTGCTGCAGCGGCAATCCGCCATGGCGCAGATGGGGGGGACCCTCGCGACGCTCCTCAGCAGTGGCATTCCCCTCAAGGAGGCTCTGCCGATGTGCGCCGATGCCATGAGCTATCTTCCTTACCGGACGATGCTTCGCAAGGCGCTGCGACGGATCGAGAACGGATTCACGCTGTATGAGAGTATTGATAATCCGCGTCTCGTTCCCGGCATGGCGTTGATATTCGTACGCATTGGTGAGAAGACGGGGAGTCTCGTGCAGGGACTCCGGTACCTGTCGAACTACTACGACGAAGAGGTATCTTACTCAGCCAAGAATCTCGGTGTGGTCCTGGAGCCGATTCTCCTCATCATCGTCGGCTTGCTTGTGGCGGGTATGGCCATGGCGATCATTACCCCCATTTACCGTGTCACCGGCAGCATCCACTGACGCATCGCTCCTCTGTGTGCAGCGCCGCGTGCGCTGTGGATTTACGCTGCTGGAAGCCATGCTTGTGATGGGGCTCTTTGCCATTGTCCTCGCGGCGACCCTGCCGTTCCTCGGCAGCTTTCAGCAACGCCAGAGCACCAAGACCGCCGGTCAGGAGCTCACGGAGGCGCTCCGCAGGGCGCAGCACCGGTCAATGACCATTCAGGATAACCGGAGCTGGGGCGTGAACATTCTCTCGGGATCCTTTGTCCTCTACGCTGGTCCTTCCTATGTGGGACGTGACGGCACGGCAGACGAGGTCCACGCCGTAGCGTCGATGACGTCCATTACCGGGCTCTCCGATGTGCACTTCGATACGCGCGGTGTCCCATCGGCGACCGGGATCCTATCCGTAACCCGGTCCGATGCCGCGGTTTCCGAAGCGGTCCAGGTGAACGCGGGGGGAGGAATCTTCCTTTTAAAGCCATGACGGGAACCCGCGTGCCACAACCGGCCAGAGCGCCCCGCATGCGTGGGGCAAATACTCTCCTAGAAATTATTCTGGCGATGGGGCTGGCTTCCGTGTTCACCCTGGCGTTTACCCAGCTCACGCTTGGCGCCCAGGAAAGCGGGAAGCGCGGGCAAAATCAGACGGAGGCTGCCGCGTTCGCACGGCAGGGCCTCGAGGCCGTGCGATCCATCGCGCGTCAGCAGTTTGATGACCTTGTAATCGGCACCCATGGCGTCGGTGTTATGTCGAACCGGTATGTGCTTTCCGGCTCCCTCAACACGACGGGGCTCTATAGCCGCACCATCACGATCGCTACCGTTCAGCGCGATGTGAACGGCTCTATCGTCGCCGCGGGCGGGACGCTTGATTACGACACGCGCCTGGCTACGTCGACGGTGCAGTGGAACGAGGGGATGCTTCCCCGCCAGGTGCAGCTTCGCACCTATGTCACGAACTGGCGAAAGATTATCCCCGCCGGTCTCACGGTACAGAAGCTTGTCATCAACCACGGTGGTGCCAAAGGGACGGCGGATTTTGCTCCCTATATGGTCGGCACCGGAACAGTCACATTGGGGACGGCCGTTACGCTCGATCCGGGGACGTATCTTGTTTCCGAGACTGTCGACCCGAACTACACCCAGACCTTCAGTGGCGATTGCAGCGCAAGCGGCTCCGTGACGCTGGTGTCGCGCGATGCGAAGACATGTACGATCACCAACGAAGAGAAGCGGGCAACCATCACGGTGAACAAGACCGTCATCAACCACGGGAGCGCGAACGATGCTTCCCACTTTGCGCCCTACACGGTAGGGGCGACGACCGTCACGCTGGGTGTGCCCACCATTATGGATGCGGGCACGTACACCGTGGCCGAAACGACGGATGCCAACTACACCCAGACCTTCAGCGGCGATTGCGACGTGAACGGTTCCGTAACACTCACGCCCGGCTCGGCCAAGGTCTGCACCATCACCAACGAGGAGCAACAGGCAACGACGGGAACTGTTACCGTTCATAAGACTGTCATCAACCACGGGAGCGCGAACGACGCTTCCCACTTTGCACCCTACACGGTTGGCGGAACGGCGGTGACACTCGACGTTGCAACGAGCTTCAATCCCGGCACGTACACCGTGGCCGAAACGACGGATCCCAACTACACCCAGACCTTTAGCGGCGATTGCGACGCGGCAGGCCAGGTGACGGTAACTGCCGGCACGGCCAAGGTTTGCACCATTACGAACGAGGAGAACATAACAGGTGGTCTTGTCGTCTACGGTAACGGGACGACTACTCCGCAGTACCGCATGTATAACAATGGAACGAGCCTGTTCGCAGCTCCTTTGCCGACGGTTGCAGGGGGCAACGGCGCTTCGTTCGTTCTCCGTACCTCGCCCACCAAGCGCGAAGCAGTTGCGGGGTACGTGACGGGCGCCGGCGTACTTCAGATTCTCTGCTTCGACGGAACAACGTGGACGAACGAGTGGAGTACAACCGTCGGCGGCACGGCGGCAACGCGCCGTTTCGATATTGCCTACGAGACGACCACAGGCAATGTGATGGTCCTGTACAGCCGCAATGTGACTACAACCAATGAACTCGGGTACCGCCGAAAAACCGGATCTTCGGGATGCGGTGCGGCCAACTGGACAACCGAAACGACGCTCGATCCGGTACGGACGTCCGGTGTTGTGCATTGGGTCAAGATCGCCTCGGATCGGCGCGCATCCTCCAACCTCCTCACGGCCATCTGGGCGGATGCCAATGCCGACCTCTCGGCTATGACCTGGTCCGGTACGGCGTGGGGCAACGAACCTACCGCTGTTACGGAAGCATCACTGGAAATTGTGGCAGTAGCGCAGGACGTGGAAGACTTTGACGTGGAGTATGAATCCGTTTCGGGCGATGTGATGGTGGTTTGGGCGAACGCCGCAGGAAGCAGCGGTACGAACGGAGTCCGGTACCGCACCTGCAATGGCGGAGTGGCCGCCTGCACATGGGGCGCGGTAACGACGCCGCCAACTTTCCGGGATGATGCGACAAACCTGGATATTTCCGCGAATCCCTCCTCCGATGAAATTGTCTTTGCATCTATCGGTAACGCGGGAAGCAACATGCAGATCGGGTATTGGAACGGGAGCGCGTGGACCAATACGGCGCGGACGGACACGAGCTGTACCACACCGTATGCGGGGTCGAAGAAAGTTGCGACGGGCTGGCTCCAATCCGGTGCGACAACGCGGTCGATTGTCGTCTACGACGACCAGGGCGCCGGGAACGTCGGCTGGTTCGTCGGAAACGGATCGACCTTTACGAAGCAGACGGATTTCACTCCCACACCCTCCTTTGCCAACAACCAGGGAACGTATGAAATCCAAATGGATCCTCTTAACGCGAACCAGCTGATATTCATGGTGTCCGATTCCGCCAACGATCTGTTTGCCGAGAAGCTCACCATGACGGCGACTCCTGCCTTTACGTGGACGAACGCGGATGGTGGCGTCGCGCTTGAGACGGCTCTCCCGCAAACTTTCAACGCCCCCTTCTCCTTCTCTTTCTGGAAACAATGAGCATCTCCATCACACCGCAATCCGGGACGAACATGCGCGGAGGGTTCACCCTCATCGAGATGCTGCTGTACATCGGCATTGCGAGCATCGTTCTCGTCATCGCGCTGCAGGCCATGATAGCCGTCCTCGGCATGCGGCAGCGCTCCACAGCCGGAACAGAAGTACAGCAAAGTCTGCGGCTCGTGACGAACAGGATTATCGACACGTCGCGCAATGCGACAGGAATGAATGCGGGTGCATCTGTCTTTGGCTCCACGGCCGGTACGCTCTCCTTTGCCATGGCAGATGCAGCAGCTAATCCCACGGTATTCTCGCTCACGAATAATGCCGTTACGGTCAAAGTGGGCGCGCAGGCTTCCCAACCCCTCACATCCCCGGCCATAAAGGTGGACCTGTTACGCTTCACAAATCTTACGCCGCCAGACGGTGTTCCCGCCGTGCGCGTAGAAATTCATGCGTCGCAAACGGGCTCGCTCGTTGTCGGGCAATCGCGAACCATGAGCATCGATACTTCCTTTTCTCTCCGCAGATGAGCACCATGCTTTCCCCACGGGCCGTGCACGCGAAGCCGGGGGCGGCGGTGCTCATTCTCGTGCTCCTCTTTGGGGCCGTTGCGCTGACGATCGGAACGAATCTCGCGTTGGGGTCCGTGGGCGAGCTTTCCATGGGTTACAGCGACATACAATCCAAGACCGCGCTTGCACTCACGGACAGTTGCGCCGATGAATCTCTTCTCCGTATCCGCAGCAGTCTTGCGTACGCCGGAGGAACACTCACCTACACGGAAGGATCCTGCATCATCACGGTGACGGACAACGCCGGCAAAAAGCAGATCGATATTCTCACGACCGCGGGCCGCTGGACGGACCATGTGATCCTTCAGGTAGACATATCGGGATCCCGACTTGCTCTCACCGATTGGATAAGCAACTAAAAATCCTCTACACTTCCGTCAATGTATTCTCATACACAACTCGGCATCTCTGTCACTGATACGGCAGTTACCTTGGCGCTCGCAAAGCGGCGCGGCAGGGAGTGGAGCGTGGAGCACCGAGCCCGCGTTGATCTTCCGCCGGGCGCCGTGCAGGATGGCACGATCCGCGACGTCGCCGCTGTTGCCAAGGGATTAAAGGAGTGTTTTGGAAAAGTGCAGACATCCGGAGCCACACCTGCAATTCTCTGCATCCCGTCGCGCCACGTATATGGAGCACTTCTTCATCTGCCGTCCGGCACAAGGCGAGATGACGAGTCCGTACGGTCCGCAACTCAAGGGCTTTTCCCTGAACCGATCGATCAAATGCGTCTTGTGTCCCGAGCGCTTCCGCCGGACGCAGCAGGAGCTGCAACGGGTGTGGCGGCGGTGCGTACGGATGTACTGCAGCCGTTCATCGATACCTGCGCAACCGCCGGGATCACTCTCCGTGCCGTCACTACGGTCCCATGCGCTATTGCGACGAGTCGTGGTATCAAAGCCCCCCTTATCGTTTTCCTTGCCGGCGCCGAAAACGTACAGCCGTCTGTGACCCTTCTCTTGCAGGGATGGCCCATAGATGAAGACATTCTTCCCGCAGGCACTTCTCCTGAGGATGCAGCGAAGGCCGTGACGGGATTGTCCGAGGAATATGTCGCAAAGGGCAAGCCGGTGGGAGATGTTCTCGTTGCCGCACCGTCGGCTGTCCGCACGGCGCTCACAAAGGGGCATGCCGATGCCAAGACCCGTGCTCATTCCCACGCTTCATCCGCTACAACCTACCGCGTGACATCCCTCGTTACCAAGGAACAGGACCTTGAATGGTTGGGAGCGACCGCTGCCGCGACGGCACCTGTGGCAAAGCTCCTCTCTCTTTATGGAGCTCCTCCACCGAAGAAGCGTAAATGGTACCTCGTTGTCATGGCAGTATTACTTCTGGTCCTGCTCGGTTTGTTGCTTCGCTGAACCGTTGCATTACAGCGGAGGTCTCGCGTCGTTATTCGGCTGCGTCCGTTGGTGCTTCACGTAAGGAGAACCGTACATCCCGATCGTGTGTATCGAGAATTGCATATACCGTTTTACGAACAGAAAAAATATCCGGCAAGTGATTTCTTTGGAACAGGTGCGTCGTCCTCTTGACCCCTTTGCTATAGTCATTTCCGCCCATGATTTCGGTCAGACATTTGACTAAAAGTTTCGGCGCGACAAAAGCAGTAGATGATCTCTCGTTTACAGCCAAAACGGGAGAGGTACTTGGTCTTCTTGGTCCCAACGGCGCCGGGAAGACTACGACGATGCGTCTCATCACAGGGTTTTTGTTCCCCGACGAGGGCGAGGTGACGGTGGGGACGGTGCCGATGTTTACGCGGACCACGGAAGCACAGCGGATGATCGGGTACCTGCCGGAGGGAAACCCCTTATATAAGGAGATGTTGGTGTGCGATTTTCTCAAGTTTGCCGCGAGTGTGTTCCAGCTGGGAGAAGCGGAACGGGTGAAGGCATTGGATTTTGTAGTGGAATCCGTCGGCATCGGTGATGTGTACACACGGCCCATCGGGACCCTTTCCAAAGGATACCGCCAGCGCGTGGGCATTGCCGCTGCGCTCGTCCACAATCCCAAAGTCCTCATTCTCGACGAGCCCACCGAGGGTCTGGATCCCAACCAGCGGACGGACCTGCGGAGTATGATCAAAAAGTTGGCGGAGGGGCGCACGATCCTCGTGAGCACGCACGTGATGCAGGAGGCGCAGGCATCCTGCGACCGCATCCTCATTATCAACCGGGGGAAGCTTGTGGCAGACGGTTCGCCTCATGAATTATCACGGGCGGCGCAGGGCAAGAGGGTGCTCATCGTGGAATGCGAGGGGAAGGATTGTGAGAAGCAGATGAAGAAAATCGAAGGACTGGAGGATGTGGTGTTCGATCCCTCCCGAGGCAATCGCGTGCGCTGCACGTTGACGAGCACGGTGGATGTTGATCTCCGTCCCGCAGTGTCGGATCTGGCACACGAGAACAAGTGGACCATTTGGCACCTGGCCGAGCAGGAGCGCCGGCTCGAAGATGTTTTCCAGTCACTTACATCATGAAAAAGAAAAACGGTTTCATCGGCTCTCTCAAGAACCTCGTCACGTGGAGACGTCTGCAGGCCGTCCTTCGCAAGGAGCTGCTTGCGCTTTTCGACAGCCCCAGCGCCACGATTGTCATCGTTGTCTTCCTTCTTTTGTGGGAGTTCCTCTTCTTCCAGAATGCCTTCCTCATCGGCGAGGCGTCGCTGCGGCCCATGTTTGACCTGCTGCCGTGGCTCCTCCTGCTTTTTATCCCCGCTATTACCATGGGGAGCATTGCGCAGGAGACGGGCGACGGGACCATTGAATTCCTCCTGGCACGGCCCCTCAAGGATGCGGAGCTTCTTCTCGGCAAGTATCTTGCTGCGCTTCTCTACACCGGCATCGCCTTCCTGTTCACGGTGCCTGTGGCTATTGGCTTCCTTCTTTTTGGCAACCTGGACATTGGCGTAGTCGTTGGCCAGCTTCTCGCATCATTTGCTTTCGCCTCGGTCCTCATCGCGCTCGGCATTGCCTGTTCGAGTCTCGTCAAAAACCAGGTTGCCGCTCTCCTCATGGCGGCTGCGGCGTCGTTCCTCCTGTACATCGGAGGGTCGCCGTTCGTTACGCAGTCGCTTCCGGCAACTCTCATTCCGCTCTTCGACCGCCTCTCCCCGGCATCGCACTTTGCCTCCATGGCGCGCGGCGTCATCGATCTGCGTGACGTGTGGTATGTCATTTCGGTCACGGCCATTTTCCTGGGCGTGGCACTTATTGCGCTCCTCCGGCGGAGGTTCGGGAATCGCGGGGGCATGCCGCAACAGATGCGGTGGGCCGTAACTGCTGGTGTCCTCCTCATTCTCCTCACCAATATCGTCGGTGCGCGCATTCCCGGACGGCTGGATCTTACCCGTGGCAGGCTCTACACGCTCAGCAGCGGCACACGTTCCATCGTCAGCGCGCTGCCGGTCCCCGTCTACATTACGCTCTATGCCTCTCCGCAGCTGCCGGTGCAACTTCAGGCCGTGCTCCGCGATATCCGCGATACCCTCTCGGACTACCGCATGATGGGAAAAGGAAATGTCGTCCTTGCCGAAAAGGATCCCACGACAGACGAAGCCGTAGCGCGTGAGGCGCAGGAAGCCGGCGTGCAGCCGATGCAGTTCAACGTGGTGGGGCAGGGGGAGTTCCAGATGAAGTCCGGCTACTTGGGCATCGGCATCAAGGCGCGTGAGCAGACCAAAGCCATTCCCTTTGTGCAGGATACGGGCGATCTCGAATACCAATTAACCACATTCATCCACACGCTTACGCAGCGCGATAAGAAGAAGGTGGTGTTCATCGGCGGCGAGGGCGAGCGGGCGGCTTCCGACGAGAGTGCGCTCCGACAGCAGCTTGCCACGCAGTTCACCGTGGAGGACGGGACGTTCGACGGTTCCAAGCCTCTCCCTGCGGACACGTCGGCTGTTGTGGTGGCCGGTCCCACCAAGCCGTTCTCGTCCCGCGCCAAAGCGGCGCTGCAGGACTATCTTGCCAAGGGAGGAGCAGGTCTCTTCCTTTTCGATGCCGTCGCTCCGGACATGCAGAATATGATGGGTAAGCCCGTCGGGAGCGGCAGCTTGGATCTCCTCAAGGATGCAGGCGTTACCGTCCGTTCCGATATCGTGTACGACCTCCGCTCGCACCAGACCGTGCAGATGGGGTCGGCGTTTCAGATGCTTCTCGTACCGTATCCGTTCTGGCCCATGGCCGTGCCGGCATCCGCTTCGCCGGTTGTTTCGCGGCTCGATAATGTCACCATTCCGTGGGGAAGCAGTTTGGGGTTGGATGAGGCTGCGCTCAAGCAGGCTGGCTACGTTGCCACGCCGCTTCTCCAGACCAGCAAGTACGCCGGCGCCGCGCCTGCCAACTCGCCGCTGGATCCGCGTGCTTCCTTCCCCGATACCAATCTTTCCCCGCAGCTCATGGCCGTGGCGCTCGAGGGGAAGCGGACTGGCGGCAAGACCTCGCGCATTATTGTGGCGGGGGATGCGGACTTTCTCATGGACGGTTTCATTCGCAATAGTCCCAGTAACCTCGGGTTCGCGCTCAACGCGCTCTCGTGGATGACCGAGCAGGAAGCGCTGGGGGATATTCAGGTGAAGCAGCGCACCGCTCCGCGCCTTATCTTCGCCAGTCCCGCGCAGCAGAACATGGTGCAGTACGGCAATCTCCTCCTCGCAGCGGGCCTGCCCATCCTCTTCGGGCTTTCGCGTCTTTTCCGCCGTCGGAAGCTGAGCAAGTTCACCTACGAGACTCTGCGTGTGCGGGGGGTGTGAGGAATTATTCAGTACAAATGGGATGACGCTTTAGGGTCATACATTGCGTGACCCTTTCCGGGGATTTCTCCAAAGAAAGTTCGATCTTTTTCTGGAGAATACTGATACGCAGACAGCGAAATTATGGCTTCCATAAGACAAAAAGTAAACATTACACATAAAAGCATTGCTGCAAGACACTCCCAGGTTCACCATAGCCGGCTATGGTTTTAAGTCCTGAATACGCCGGCAAGTGGGTAGCAACCATCGAAGGGCGCATCATCGGCGCGAGCTATAACCTTCGTGAGCTCACCCGACGCATCGAGAAACGGAAGGACCGGTCGGACATCCGCTACACGCAGGTGCCCAAAGTGATGGTAACGGCGTAAAGGTTTCCGGATGATCCGCATGCCTGGGCGTGTGTTTTGCCCGCGTGTTCCGCTTTGCGGTGAGGACCGGATTGCTCGCGCGTTATAGCGCAGAGAGCGCGTCGTGAGTCGCGGAGCGGTTACCGGGAGCGGTGCAGACCGTTCCACACCTGGGCAAAAATCCATCCGAGTCCGTACCCGATAACAAAGGTGACGATGATCAGCTCCAGGGCAAGGAGCAGGCTGAACGAACTCACCAAAAAGGGCGGTTGGATAAAGTGGAGCCGGAAGATCCAGTCGAGGATCGCCTGTGCCCATCCGAGAAGGACGAGTAATGCCCAGAGAAAATGAAATACGGCGAAAACGCCGCCCAGCGCGAGGCCGGCCTTGTGAGGGGGGAGGTGGTGCATAGGACTCATTGTACGCTTCTCCCAAGCGGAAACCGATGGAGCGATTGCTACATTATTGGAAGTCTTTTCTGCTGGAGGATGGGATGGTTGGATGTCTATCAGGTTCTAGTAAAATTGTTGGCGAGCATGAGCCAAAAAATATGATGGCAGAGGTGAGTTCGGGGTGAGGAGGGACGAAGAAATTTCCTGACAAATTGCACCAGTCCCTCCGGAAAACCGGGGGGATTTTCGCAGAGAGTTGAGCGATTACTGAATTGTCAGGCAGCTTTTCTCGTCGATTGCAGCATCATCCGGCTTCGCGGCGTGAGAGCTTAAGGTCTGTTGCATGTTTGTGCAGGATCTGGCTGGACGATCCCGCTTTGCTGCGATGATGCATGTCCATGCTCGATTCTTTTGAGTGCTATGAAGCCTTTCTTGTGCTCTGCAGCATCACGATCTCCCGTCCCACGAACTGCCCCGGGCGGCGGTAGACGAGCGTCGGGCGTCCCGTCACTTCCAGGTCGACCGCGGAGGGGATGGCGATGCGGAAGCCGATGTCGTGGAGCTTGTCCCACACCTTCTCCAGGCGGGTTTGTCCTTTGCTCGTGTACCACACGGGCCAGGTAGCCACTACGGGGACGCCGGGCAGTGTTGCAGCCACATTGCGGAGGAAATTCTCCTGCAGATCTTCCATCATCGATTTCAAGCGAGATGCTTCCTTGAGCGGCGCTTTCTTCTCCAGAGGCGGGCCCAGCGTGGTCTCAGTGACGATCACGTCCGGTTTCGCTTTGAGGTCGAACGCCTTGCGGGCGTCCTGTTTCCATACCTTGCTCGTCGCTTCTTTCTTAGGAATGCCATGTTCCTTGCGCAACCACTCGAGATTGCGTTCGCAGGCGTTCACCGCTTTCAGAGAATCATCCGATGCCAGCACGTTCCATCCTCGAAGGAGGGTCTCGATGGGGATGACGCCGGTGCCACAGAAGGGGTCGAACACCGTGATCTGCTTCTCTGCGTTTCCACCCACCGTCCCGTGAACGAGCCACGCGCCGAAGTTGAGGAGAATCTGGGCGAGTTTTGGCGGCAGGAGTCCCACGTGCGTATCACGCACCGGCTTATCCATATCGCGCTTGGCGTAAGCGTTGATGTCCTGTGCGGCGACCGTGCGCCCTACCCATGTAGCATCCCCCTCCTTAATCAGCACGATCTCGCAGCCGTGCGATCCGTCCAACAGTCCCTCATCATGGAGCACCACGGAAATGGCCGGCACGCTCTCCGTACCCACGTAGCGCGCAGGGCGGCCGTGACTTCGCAATTCCGTTTTGCACGCCCGGTACAGGTTGCGGATATCGCGCGGAGAAAATCCGTAACCGCGCAGGCTAAACGTTACCTTGCCCTGCACGCCCGCCGTTTCGTTCCGAAGCACCTGTGGGATATCTTCCAGAGTCAGATCCTTCTTATCCACCTGTCTTGCAATGGCTACCGTGCCTCCCAGCGTCTGCAGATAGCCGACATCCAGATTCAAATCACTGCGGAAGAGGAGGATTTCCCCGCCCAAAACCCGTTCCAAGTCAAAATCCGGTATGGAGGCTGAGAGCTCTGCAATGCTGATGTGGGGCTGGTGTCCGAGGAAGGCGGCGTAAGAGGGCATGTGGGAAGCATAGCGTCCTTCCGGAGTGGGTCAAAGGTTGTGGGTCTTCGGAATATTGGAGTAGTGGAATATTCGAATAGTGGGAAGTATCAAAATGACTATCTGGCAAGAATACGCTCGAACGGTCCTCCCAATACTCCAATACTCTCCCATTCCCATACTCGATTCCCTATCACTCATTCTGAGCAACAAGTCTGTGCACCAACAGCGTCCCCACCGCGACAGCAAACGGAAGGAGTTGCGTTACGCCGCGCCCGAATCCTGTCTGGTACGTTGCTTCGCTCGAGAGGCTGGTGAAGAGGAAGAGGAAGATCTGCATGCCGAATACCAGGAGGAAGAAACAGGTGAGGACGGCGAGGGGGGAGAAGAACGCCTTCCGCCATTCCAGTGCGAGGAGCACAAAAAGGAGAGGGAAGAGGAGGAGCCAGCTACCCTCAAAGAAGAGGCCGATGGAGATGGCGGGGAGCGCACGGGGTTGCCAGGCAAACGAGGTGCCACTGAGGGCGTGGGCGTTGCCAAAGGTAAGGCCGAGATGCCATTTGTAGAGGAGCCACGGCAGGGTAGTGACCAACAGGCAGAGGCCGAACCAGAGCAGGGCGTTCTGCATGTCCCGATGCAGAAGGAAATCCTGCCGGCGAAGAAGGACGAGCGTGACGGCTACAATAGCGAGAAGCGGCGGGAGGTAGAGCACCAGCCCCTCGTTTTTCGTGAGCGGGATGAGTGCGAGCATGACGGCGGCCAGACGCAGGAATGCCATGTGATGCACTCGTTCCCGCGCTTCTGCAGCGGAATAGAGCAGGCTTCCCACGGCCAGAAGATGCGCGGCTACGAATACTTCCGCATACGCCTGGGTTCCGTGAATGAGGAAGAGGGGAAGGCTTGTAAGGAGGTAGATTCCCAAAAACGACCACCAACAAGACATGCGGCGCCGCAGGAGCGTATAGAAGAGGATGACACAGGCGGCAAACCATGCGAGGTGGACGCTGTTGATGAGCCCCTCGTTCCACTCGCCTGCGAGCGATGCGAACCAGGTCTTACTGAGGGAAACAGCCGGCGGGTACGACGAGAGTTGTCCGAGTAAATTCTCGCTTCGTCCCGGCGCGCCGGTGCTCACGCTTTGCGTCACGTAGAATACTTTTCCCCTAAAGTTCCAGTTCTTGACGGTGTCGTCGAAGTACGGAGGCAAAGAGACGAGCAGCGCGGATTCCGTTCCCACCTTCGCCACGGTCCAGATGCCAAGGAGAACGAGGAGGGCCAGCGCCCACCGCGGCGGGCGGGGAGAGGGGGGGAGGGCAGGGGTGGGGGGCCGGAGCCATGCCGGGCCACAGGTCCATCGTGCAAGGAGTGCGAGGAGAAGGAGGAGCGGGATTTGCAGCGCGAGGAAGCCCATCCGCGAAAAGGGGACATGGGCGGCAACCTGCAGGAAGAACGAGAGCGACATGGTGCCGGTGAGCCCGGTGAGAAAGCCCAGCGCCCACCGCTCACTGCGCAGGAGCACGGGGGTCCGCCCCTCGATGCACCGGAGGAGGAGCCAGCCGTTTGCGGCAGGGAGTGTGATGCCGATGAGGAATGCGAGCAGTGTCATGGTGTTTCGCGTGAACCCGAACCGGAGGCCGGGGCGGCTTGATAGAGGAAAGAGCCGTTGCCAAAGTCACGGATGATCGATCCGTTCCGCGCAATGATTGCATCTTGAAAGTAGAGAGTGCCGTTACGCACGCGGGCATCCGGCCGCTGCCACACGAGCCATGTGGTAACGCCGTATCCGTCTGTGGGTCCCACGCCTACGCTCGGATAGGCGAAGTATTGTGTGCGGGAAGCTATGGGCAGATCGGGAGGGGCGATGAGGCCGTAGCGTGGCTGCGAACGGAGAATGGAAAGGCTCTGGTCCAGCGTCGTGTAAAATCCTTCGAAGGATCGGAAGATCCTCCGGTCGGGCGGTTGCGACAGGTACGTGTTCCAATCCGTGGCGGCGTTGCGGAAGAGTTCGGCGCCCATGCGCACGTCGAAGAAGATCCACAGGGCGCCGGCAATGGAAAGGAATAAGAGAACGGCGCTCCTCTTTGGCCACCAGCGGAAGCGCCATTGCCAGAGCGCGGCGAGTGCCGCCAGGAGGAGGAGGGCCAAAAAGACACGATTGGCAGACCATCCCTGCGGCGGAGGCGTTGCGAAGAGGGTGGCGGGATTGGTGGGGACAAAGCGAATGATGGGTCCCCACAAAAAGTTGATGGACATGGGGGTGAAATCGTCAAACATCCAGAAGGTCTTCCACGCATTCCAGAGCTTGTCGGGCGGTGCCAGGCTCACCAGCTCGATACGGCGGAGTGTGAGGTGGGTCCCGGCGGGGAGAAAGAGACCCACGAGTGTCGGGTGATGGTTCCATTGCGGATAGACCGTCATATCCAACGGGATGTCGCTGAGTCCGGCTGGGATGGAAAAGGGGAGGCGGACCACCTGATCAGGAGGAGTTCCCTTATCGTTCCAGATGAAGGTGATCTGCGCAGGAGTGGCGGAAGAAAAAAGAAAACGCACGCTGTCGATGCTTGCGGATGTGTCCGTGAGCCGCGCCAGGCTTGCTTCTGTTGACGTGCGGATCTCCAGCCCCGCTTCCGTCGGCGTGGCGGAGTCGGTATTGCGGATCTGCCATTCGCCCGGAACCTGGCTTTGCGTAAAGTCCCACACAATCGTCTGTGCGGCAGAGGCTACCGCAGGTGCGAGGAAGACGATCAGAGCGAAGAGAAGGCGCCGGGGCACGGAGGATACTGTAGCAGAGAGGGGAAGAAGACGAGAAAGGCAGTGCTTCTAGTGTTTGTTTCTTGTTCTGTTTCCTCTATCCCCCAGCCCCTTTCCCCGGTGGGGAAAGGGGCGCACGTCCTTGCCTTGTCACGGCTCTTTCACTTCGCTTCAGGAACGATGTCCGGCGAAGGAGGATGGTATTGTGTGTGGTATTTCTGTTCATCTACAAAGCCGGTTTTGATGAACAACAAGCAGAAACTAACAATCACAGAACAGCAAACATCCCCCCTCTCCTCCGGAGAGGGGGCTAGGGGGAGAGGAAACAGCACACAAAAACTCACTCACGCTTCCTTCGCCACTTCCACCTCCTCCGGTCCTCCGGAAATCACAGCCTTTATCCTTCGGACGCCGGCGGAAGAACTCTCTTCTTTCTGAATCTTGAGGTTTCCGATCATTCCCGTCCGAGCCACGTGCGGGCCGCCACAGATCTCCTTGCTGAATATCCCTTTTGCATCGTCGCCGACGACGTAGACCTTCACTTCCGCTCCGTACCGCGCATCAAATACGCCGATGGCACCTTCCTGCTTGGCGCCGTCCACCGTTGTCACGTGGTAGGTCACCGGCAAGTCTTTCCGAATGGCTTCATTGACGAGATCTTCAGCCTGCTTGACCTGTTCCGGCGTCATTTTGTCAGGATGGCTGAAGTCGAACCGCAGCCGTTCCGCCGTAATGTTCGATCCCTTCTGGTACACATGGTCACCGAGGACCTTCCGGAGCGCCGCGTTTAAGAGGTGCGTTGCCGTGTGGAGCTTGGTGGTTTCGCCGGAGTGATCCTGCAGGCCGCCTTTAAACTTCTGTTCTGCACCGGCACGCGAAAGAGATTGGTGCGCTTCGAATGCTTTCTTAAATCCTTCCTCGTCTACCGTGAACCCGTGTTCTCCGACAATTTCTTTTGTGAGTTCGAGCGGGAAGCCGTAGGTGTCGTAGAAGTGGAAAGCAACGTCACCTGGAATTCGTTTGAGACCATTAGAATCACCTAAAGTCTGAACAATATATTTATTCACTACTTTCAATCCTTCCTGAAGAGTCTTCCCAAACTGCTGTTCTTCTTTGCCGAGAGCATCCAGTATCTCCGCCTCTTTTGCCTTTACATGTGGATAGACATGTCCGTACTGCTTGATGACTTCCCTGGCAATGGAAGGCGTAAAGGAACCTGCATGTTCAATGCCCAACGTACGCGCCGAGCGGATTGCGCGTCGGATGAGTCTCCGGAGGATGTAGCCCTGGTCCACATTGGAGGGTTGTACGCCGTCCGCAATGATGAAGGTCGCGGATCGAAGATGATCGACGATAATGCGTTCGTGTCGGATCGTATCGGGACTGTCCGGAACGGTAACAAGCTGCTTCACGGCATCAAGGATCGGCTTAAGGCGATCCGTCTCGTATGCGCTCTTTGCACCCTGCAGGACTGCGGCAGTCCGTTCCAATCCCATTCCGGTATCCACGTTCTGCTGCTTGAGCGGCACAAACGTGCCATCCGCCTGCTTGTTGTACTGCATGAACACATCGTTCCAGATCTCCATCCATTCCTTTTCGTGCGTCTTGGGATTTCCCGTCGGTTCCCCTTCGCCCACCCAGTAAAACATCTCCGTGTCCGGCCCGCACGGTCCCGTCTGGCCCGCAGGCCCCCACCAGTTATTGGCTTTGGGCATAAAGGCGATGCGGTCCTCAGGAATGCCGAGCTTCTTCCAGATCCCTGCGGATTCATCGTCACGCGGCGCGTCTTTGTCACCTTCAAAACACGTGACGGCGAGCCAGGCGACGGGAATCTCCAATACCTTCGTGAGAAACTCAAAACTCATGGAGATGGCATTTTCCTTAAAGTAATCACCCAAACTCCAGTTTCCCAGCATTTCGAAGAAGGTCAGGTGGGACGCGTCACCCACTTCATCAATATCTTGTGTGCGTACGCTGCGTTGCACATCCGTCAGCCTTTTGCCCGCAGGGTGCGGTTCTCCCAGAAGATAGGGGACGAGCGGGTGCATGCCGGCGGTGGTAAAGAGCACCGTCGGGTCATTCTCCGGCACGAGCGGGGCGCCGGGGATAACGGCATGACCCTTCGTCTGGAAGAAATCGAGGTAGGCTTGCCGGAGTTGGTCTGTAGAAAGGGACTTCATGAGTGGCAGGATACAGGGAATGGGTACTCAAAGAGAAGAACCTTAAACCTTCAAACCTGTGACCTGAAACCCGTTCCGTACGAGTGGATAAAAGAGCAATTTTCTGCTATAATATACGGAAAGACTCACTTTGTCCGCCGTTCGACCATGCTCCGATTTTCCTTCTCACGGGAGACACGCGCACACGCACTTACCATAGTGCTCCTGCTTGCGGCAACGGCGATGACAGTAGCCACGCTCTGGCTGCTCTTTGCGCGTGGGCGGGAGTTTATGGACCACGAGTTGCGGCAACGGCTCATCTCCACGGCTGCTGTGGCTGCTTCGCAGATAGATGGCAAAGTCGTTGCGTCCGTCATCAACAAGGAGGACATGGCGAAGCCGGAGTTTACGGAGCTGGTTCGTCGGCTTCAGCTGGTTCTCAACAGCGCGCCCAACATCAACTCCGTGTACATCATGCGGAAGACGAAGGATCCCAACGTGCTGGAATTTGTTGCGGATGCAGCGTCCCTCGATACGTTCGAGGTGATGGATACCAACAAGGATGGGGTGATCCAGCCGGACGAGGAGGTGCCGTTTCCCGGCGAGGCGTACGACGTGAGCAACGTACCCGCTCTCCGCAACGAGGCGTTCCTGTATCCTGCGGTGGATTCGCAAATGACCACGGACCAGTGGGGGACGGTAATTTCGGGATACGCTCCGGTGGTGCGTACGGACACGGGCGAAGTGGTGGGGACGCTGGGCATAGATATGTCCGCCGACGAATATTTGCGCCTCTCGAGCGGCATCTTCTCTTCGTTCCTGTTCTTACTTCTCCTTTTGGGTGCCACGTCCATCGCGGGTGGCGTAGGCCTGCTTTTCCTCGAGCGCCGCATGGAGCTGTATCAGAAGCTGGAGCGCGAGCGCATGGGTTTGCTGCTCCTCGCATCGCACCAGCTGGGTGAGCCGCTCACGATTTTCAAGTACTCCGCGGAGACACTGGGAGACGAGATCAACTCGCCGGAGCTCCGAAAAGCCGTGGAGGACCATATACGTGCCGTGCAGGAAGGCGTATTCCGCATGAATAGTATCCTCAATGTAATGAAGCAGGCGGCCAAGATCGAAGAGCACGGCGTGGAGTACCGGCCGTCCTGGACGTATCTCGACGCGATCATCCAGAGCGTACGCACGGAGTGCGAGCCCTACTTGCGGCGCAAGCAGCAGACACTGGAGCTTTCCTTCGACGGTGACATGCGCGTGTGGGCGGATGCCAAGCTCCTCGGAAGCGTACTGCTGGAGCTCTTCGACAATGCTATGGCGTACACCACGACAGGGAGCACGATTACCGTGTCGGCGCATCGCATCGGGGACCGCGTGCGTGTGAAGGTGAAGGATAACGGTTGCGGCATTCCCGCCGCGGACCTGCCTCGGATGTTTGATAAATTCGTGCGTGCGAGCAATGCCAGCAAGCACAAGCCGGATGGCAATGGACTGGGGCTCTTTATCGCCAGGGGCATCATCCGTTCTGCGGGTGGCGATATCTGGATCGAGAGCAAGGAGGGAAAGTGCACTACGGTCACGTTCGAGATTCCCGCCGTTCCCAGCGGCCGCGGCAGTAACAAAGAGGCAAGGGATTTGAGGATTTTGTGATGTCTTTGTTTAAAAAGGCGAGCTTCTTTTGGTGGCACAGTCAACGAACTG
Source organism: uncultured Candidatus Peregrinibacteria bacterium (assembly GCA_903825315.1). Taxonomy (GTDB): domain Bacteria; phylum Patescibacteriota; class Gracilibacteria; order Peribacterales; family Peribacteraceae; genus CAIKAD01. The sequence continues at coordinate 206,543 of CAIKAD010000001.1, forward strand.
ATAATCAGGTTGCGGAAAATTATATACCGTTTCGGAGTGGATGATTCTGGACTGGAATGCACATCTCAAACCAATCAGGAGTTGAATTTTGTGCTACTATCCAATCATGCAGACCTACGAGTGGTACCAGCAGCTCATAAAGCCATCCTGGGCCCCTCCATCATCTGTGTTCGGGCCGGTGTGGACCGTTCTCTACATTGGCATCTTCATTTCCTTCGGCACCGTCTTTGTGATGGCGGCGCAGAAGAAGATTGCCTGGATGGTTGCCCTGCCATTTGCGCTAAATCTCCTCTTCAACTTCTCATTCACCCCGCTGCAGTTCGGCCTACGCAGTAATGTACTCGCTGCCATCGACATCATCCTCGTGCTCATCACACTCCTCTGGGCAATGTTTGCCATCTGGCCCCATGCCCGATGGATCACCTATGTACAAGTTCCGTATCTCCTCTGGGTGGCGTTTGCGACAATTTTGCAGCTGACCATTACCTATCTCAATCTTCGATAATTATCTTTGTGCCTCTGTCCTTTATCTCGTTAATCCTCTTCGTCTCCGGTATTCCCATGCTCGAGAAGAGTTTTGCGGGTAGACCGGATTTTGAAGCCTACAAAAGAAAGACGAGCGTGTTCATTCCTTTGCCGCCACGATCACCATGACCAGAAGCGTCATTGTCACTGTGCACGATCTCATGCAGCAAGACTACCGGTACGTTCTTACAGAGGACGAAGGTGCACACTTTGATTCCCGCTTTACGCCCGAGCTCACCCCCAAGCAGATGCTCTCGCTCGGTGTCTTTGGCGGGAAGTACATGACAGACTGCAGAGACGAGTTTCCTGCCGATTGGTTTACGGAGGCGAAGCTCTGCCATGAGCGTCACGATCCAGCCCTCAACTTCTTCGGCGTGAATGCCAGTCAGCCCCTTTCGGTCTGGCGCAAGAAAGGATGGATCCACCCCATGGATCCGCGGGGGTGGTTCCAGTGGTACTGCCGGTACTACAGGGGTCGTCGCGTGCCGGAGGAAGATGATCGGCAAATCCGCAGGTGGCTAGCCATGAGGCGGCATGTCACGCAGATCAGGAACAACTGCATCCCTGGAGATCTATCGTGCCGGAGTCGGCAGCGGCAGGCACTGCTGCACTGGGCGTATGACAGCCGGAAAATTTGAGGATGGTGAGGATACTGCGAAAAAGTTTATGCTGTTTGGCGGAGCTGATTATCGGGTGGGCAGAATCAGTTTGGATAGTATAAGCCCCAATATCGTGAGGGATTTCTATGGAATGTGAAACCTCTAAATGTAAACTCTATAACAAAAGAATTGTATGTAAACATTTCGTAACATAGAGTATCTTCTCTGCCCTGAGAAATACGTTTCTCAGGTGTTCTTTCACACGCAACGGCAACCATTTTTTCAGAGAAAGGTGGTGAGACGATGAGGAGAACTCTCTACGACAAGTTGTTCGAGCGACACGTTGTCGCTCAGCTTCCGAGTGGAGCAACACTGCTGTACATCGATCGCCACGTCGTGCACGAGGTCACGAGTCCTATCGCTTTCGAGGCGATGCGGCTCAACGACCGTGCACCGTGGAACACGGGTCAGATTATGGCAGTGCCAGACCACAACGTCCCGACACGGGGCGGCGATGAAGCCATCTGCGACTCCTTCTCCAGGGCGCAAATCGAAGCGCTGCGGAAGAACGTCGCGGACTTCGGCATCCGCTGCTTCGATATGGGGCATTCCTCACATGGCATCTGCCACATCATCGCCCCGGAACAGGGATTCGTTCTTCCGGGCATGACGGCGGTTTGCGGGGATTCCCATACCGCGACGTACGGGGCGCTCGGCGTGCTATCCATGGGCATCGGAACCACGGAGGTTTCCCATGTGCTGCAAACCCAAACGCTCGTCGTGCAGAAGCTGAAGAACATGCAGGTGGTCATCGACGGGGAATTGACGCGCTACGTCGCCCCCAAGGATGTCATCCTGTATATCATTCAGAAAATCGGCACGAAAGGCGGAACGGGGCACGCGATGGAATTCGCTGGCCAGGTCTTCGCAACCATGTCGGTTCAAGGTCGTCTGACGGTTTCCAACATGGCCATCGAAGCCGGAGCAAAAGTCGGCATGATGGGAGTCAATCAAAAGACAATTGACTTCTGTACCCAAACGCCGGACTTCCAAGCGTTGCAGCCGGAGATGCAGGGGAAGGCCGTCGAGCACTTCATGGGTTGCGTCTCGGATTCCGACGCGCAATTCGATGTGGTGCACACCTTCCGTGCGGAGGACATTCCGCCCATGACGACATGGGGCACCAGCCCCGAACAAGCGGTCGCCGTGGACGGCAACATCCCAATGCCGGACGCGCTGCCCGATGGCAAGCGTGCTCTCGCACAGGAGGCGCTGAAGTACATGGGACTGCAACCCGGTATCCCGGTTGCGGACATTCCCGTGGACTACGTGTTCTTCGGTGCGTGCACGAACGGCGACCTGGAAAGCCTGCGTTCCGCCGCTGAGGTGGTACGCGGCAAAAAGAAAGCCGCTTCGGTGGAGAGGGTGCTCGTCGTGCCCGGCTCCGCCCGCGTCAAGGCCGCCGCCGAGAAGGAAGGCTTGGATAAGGTCTTCCTCGAAGCGGGGTTCGAGTGGCGCAACAGCGGATGCAGCGCGTGTCTGGCGATGAACGGAGATTTCGTTCCCGCCGGGAAACACTGCGCCTCGACATCCAACCGCAACTTCACGGGCCGCCAAGGCTCGGGAAGCCGGACGCATCTGTGCAGCCCCGTCGTGGCGGCAATTGCCGCCGTGAAGGGGCGCTTCCTCCATCCCCATGAAGTTCTGTGACAGAGAAAGGAGAACAAGTAGCCATGAAAGCGTTTTCGTCCGTCAGCGTGCACGCCGCTGTATCATTCCCGCGTGCGAATGTTGACACGGATGTCATCATTCCTGCTCCGTTCCTGAAAGTGGTCACGAGGGAAGGTCTCGGTGACTTTCTCTTCGACCGCCTCCGGTACGCGGATGTCGGGAAGCTGGGCATGGATTGCTCCACGAGGGTCCACAACCCCGAGTTCTGCCTCAACCGCTTCGAGACATTGTTTGGCGAGAAGCCGTCGATACTCATCGGGGGAGAGAACTTCGGATGCGGGTCGAGCCGCGAACACGCGCCGTACGCGCTCTACGATTACGGCATTGTCGTCATCGTGGCACCGTCCTTCGCGGACATTTTCTACGAGAACGCCGCAAAGAACGGCATCCTGCTCGTTCGTCTGCCGCAAACACAGGTGGAACTTCTCCATCGGTGCACGGAAGCGGCGATGGTCGTGCAAAGGCAGTTCCGGGTCGAAGTCTGGTTGGACGCCGGGAAGCTGGAGTTTCGTGACCAGACAGGCAACAGCGTGGAGTTCCCGTTCGACATCGAACCGCAGAAGAAGCATATGCTTCGGAGCGGACTCGATGAAGTCGGGGTCACCCTTCAGGATTACGCGGACGGCATTCGTGCGTACGAGGCCGCCCGCAGGACAGAAACCCCCTGGGCATTCGCCTAGGACAGCATCGAAAGGAGTGGGATGCGACCTCTGCCGTCGTCTGGGCGTCTACCCTCGCAAGGACGACGTGACGGGTGACGAGGAACGCGTGACTGACCTGGCCTACTTCAACCGCTCGACGCTCGAAGCGTACTTCCGGTACGCCTTCGGGTACGCCAAGCAGAAGAAGCTCCCGCTGATGGCCAACGTTATGCCGCGTTACGTCCTCTGGGTGAAGGTCTGCAAGCGTATTCATGCAGAATCCTTCTCCGATGTGGAACTGCGCCACCTATACGTGGACGCGGCGAACGAACTCCTGTTCAAGCCCGCCGAACTCCATCGCGTCATCGCCGCAGGGAATGAACATGGCGACATCCTCTCGGATGGAGCCGCCAGCATCAAAGGTGGCTTGGGCATGATGTGTTCGAGCGCGGTCAACCCGGTCACGGGACAGGCCATGTTCGAAAGTGGAGCAGGAATGGCATCGGACATTGCGGGCCAGGACAAGGCGAATCCGGTTGGCCGAATCCTGACGGGTTCCATGAAGCTGCGGCTTATCGGCGCTCCGAAGGGGGCGGAGGCCATCGAACAGGCCGTGCAAACGGTTCTGCGAATAGTTACCGCACCGCAGATATCGCCAAGAAAGGCGAGAGCGTCGTGGGCTGCCGCGAGATGGGTTCGCTCATCAAGGCGAAGCTCTGAGAAACAGCCGTTGTGTGTCGCAGACCATGGGGTGTAATGCTCCATGGTCTGCTTTTCGATAACTACCACACACTGGCAAGTACCCGTGTCTTGTACCACGGGTCAGAATTTAAAGTATGTGGTGGAGATGCCGGGAGTTGAACCCGGGTCCAACGTGTCGAAGAGTTGTCTGTACCGTCATGTTCCTTCTGATTCTTCCGGATTCTCAAGAAGGAACGAGAATGAACCCGGAAGGGTTGACGCGGAAAGTGTTGGCAGGCTGTCGCGTCACGCAGCCGGCCAATCTCGCTAATGACGCCCCTTCCTCCTAGCGAGAATCAAAGGAGAAGCGCGTTCCCGGTTGAAGGGGAACTTAGGCGTAGGCCGGGGCAAAGGCAAAGCCTCTGACCACGTTCTTCGCTTGCTGGAAGCGAGCTCCCAGCGATCCGCGCAAATTGGCAGATATTGGTTGCAACGCTGGGTAACGGGAACCGTTGCCATCCCGGACGGAGACGAGACCCGACGAGTATCACGCTGTCGAAAGCCTGTCATCCCCACACTGTGCTGCCAGAGAACGCAAAGCCTATTGTACCGGTTTTTTCGCTACAGGAATAGGGTTTGAGCTACAATCATGGCATGTTCGATCTTCACCAGAACGAACGCCGCCTCCTTCGGGCTCTCCGCACGCCCGAGAAGATCCAAAATTTTTTGGATACGCTTCCGATTAACTTTGAGAACAAGGGGGAGACGTGCCTCTCGCCACGCCGTGTCCTTCGGGAGCGGACGGCGCATTGCATGGAAGGGGCCATGCTTGCCGCGCTTGCCCTCAGGCTCCAGGGTCACAGGCCTCTCGTAATGGATCTTCGGGTAACCGATGCGGACTATGACCACGTGGTGGCGCTCTTTACAAAGTCCGGCCACTGGGGAGCGATCAGCAAAACCAACCATGGCACGCTGCGCTATCGCGATCCAGTGTACCGCTCACTCCGCGAACTCGCCCTGTCGTACTTCCACGAGTACACCGTTTCGGACGGCAGAAAAGTGCTGCGATCGTACTCGCGCCCGGTTGATCTCTCGCAGTTTGATTCCCTTGGATGGATGACGGACGAAGACGACGTCTTCTACATCCCGCACCACATCGATGACGTGCAACACTATGCTCTTGTCTCACGTGCGCAGATTGCGATCCTCAGGCGTGCAGATGCCATGGAGCGCAGAATCGGTGCGGAGCTGGAGTGGAAGAATGGGAAGGGTGAAAGAAGGTAGGGCAAAAGTATGAGGTGTCTGCTGGCTCAATCGTTCTGGTTTTGGAGATGTTCCTGCACAGCGAGAGCCTGGCCATGCATGCCCTTTATGCCGATGATGGTGTGCTTGAGGTTGAGTTCGGGGGAGTCGGAAACCTGTTGGCCATACACAGCCGCAAGCAAGCTTGCGTAGTATTGAGGTTCGTTCACGTTTAGTGCGACACAGGCGTTATGTGTTTGCTCGAAAATGCGGATAACAGCAGTTGGTACAAGCTGAGACATTGTGTGTATGCCCGCGCTAGCATTGCGTGCGCCCGTGAGGGTCATCACGATCCGGTCCCAGATGCACCGTGCTTCCTGGTCGATGCGCACGATCGTGAACTCTCCTTGCTCGAGGAATTCCTTTGCAGATGGTGCGGTCATTTCGACGAGCTCCTGAGCGAGTTCTGACGGAGAGGGGATATGTGGTGCAACCATGAGAGATGCGGAAGAATGGGGCGGCAGATAGTGACATGATCGATAAACAAAGTCAAAATACTGTTGTCTAGAAAGTGCCCTGTAGCTGTCTTCCGTTGACTGTACGGCCGTTGCTCTTAACCATACGACCATGAAGCGCAAAAAAGTTCCCACAGCAGCGCAGATTCTCGTGGAACGCTTTCGCGCGTTCGAGCAGAAGCTGTATGCCGATCAACTGCACGATGATCGGAGCATGATGAAGAGCGGAGACCGAAGATTTTGGCATTTTCGTCCCAGCCACCACGTTGCGTCGGGGCTGCTGACGCAGGAAGACGTGATGTGCCTGTCCCCATCGGGAAAGCGATTGCTGAGCGTGGGCGCGTCGCCGGCGTTCCTTGAGAAGTTGCTTCCGGAGATCGGCGTGCCGGCAGAGAATATTGTTCTTGCGGATAAAGATCCGATTCGTATCGAGAACGCGGGACCTCTAAAGGTTGTCACCTTTGACATGAATGATCCATGGCCGGAGATGGGAACGTTCGACAGGATCATTTTTCCGGAAAGCCTGTGCATCGCCATTGGTGATCGTCTGAAGGAGAGAGGAACAGCCGCTCCATCGTCAGATGCGCATCCCAATGATCCGCTGGAAGCGGAGCTCCTCACGTCCATCATGCGCGAAGCGCTCCGTCGATTGCGTCCCGGTGGCATCATCCGCGCCAACGGGCCGATGAGCCACCCCAAGGTTGTCCAAAAGATGGAAGAAGCGCTTAGCCGTGACGGTATTCGGTGCGACGTTCAATATAAAAGGTATCTTATGGATATTCGAATTAGCTGATATATACAATGAAAAATATGAACAAAAAAAGTGTACAATACGGAATGATACATTCCATATTCAACATTCAATATTCCAAATTCTTCTCCGGTTCTCACTCTATGAATCGATGCTTCAAGTTCATGATATCCCGGTAGGGGACCGCTCCGAGGAGCTTGCCCTCGCCGTCCACCACGGGAAGAGCGCGAAACTCATAGCGCGTGAATTCCTGCATTGCTTCCTTAAGGGTGCTATCCTGCTTTAAGACCACGGGCAGGTCGATCATCACATCGCGGAGCTTTTGCGTGGGGCTGGCATGGAGCAGCTCGCGCAGGTCCAGAACACCCAGGAGCTTGCCTTCATGGTCCGTCACGTAGAGGTACATGATCACCATCATGTCTTTTGCCCGCGTGTTGAAATATTCGCGCGCTTCGGCGACGGTTATTTCCTGATGCACGCGGAGGATGCGCGTGGTCGTGTAGTTGGCAATTTGTTCTTCCTGCCGGTCCAGGATGGAGCCCACCTTGCGCACGAGGCTTTCGTTGTGGGGGCGTAATGCATGTAAAAGAGCTTTCTTCTCGCTGTGGGGGAGGACGGAGAGCACGTCCGCGGCCTGTCCGGGTGTCATCTTGGACAAGAGCTCTGCGGCTTTGACCTTGGGCAGGAGCGGGACAATTTCGCGCTGCACGCTGGGATCAATCTCTTCGAGCGTGTCCGACGCGCGCTCCGATTCCAACTGGTTGAAGATGACAACGCGCTGTGATGGATCCACCTCTTCCAGAATGTCCGCAATGTCTGCCGGGTGGATGTCCGCGAGCATTTCCTTGAGCACCTTGAGTTTAACGTCCCCGCGGAAACTCCCGATGTCCATGGGGAGCGGCTGGATGTACTGCCAGGGAATCTTTTCGTCGCGGCGTTCATCCTTGAAACTGTAGATGAACTTAGCCAGCCACCGCGGTCCCGTACGCCGGAGGAAGCGGTACCGGCTGATGTTCACGTGCGTCACTACCAGCCTGTTCTGCTGCGCCGTTATTCTGACGTCATAGACCACTTCCACGTCGCGGTCCTCCTTATCCAGCACTTTCTTGTCCAGGATGTGGTCCTTGAGGAGGATGTCGTGCGCTTGGGGTTGTCCCTCGAACGGCTTGGGATCGTCCACGGATACTACAATCTCCCCCTTCTTGAGCAGTTTCACTTTCTCGATGGGGATGAGGAGCGAGGGGTCGCCAAACCGGCGCTTTACTTCCAGTTTGGTTACTTGCGGAAGCGGTTCCGTCTCCACAATCACCAGGTCCTCCAGTTTTCCGATCTTCTTCCCGTGCGACGTGATGCGCGATCCGAGGAGATCGGTGAGGTAGTAGGTCTGTCCGCCGCCGTGGTCGGGAGCAGTGTTCATATCAGTGCAGGAGGTAGATGAACTTGACGAAGAGGATACCGAGCAGCAGGAGGAGGTAGATTCGCAGAACCAGAAGGGCGAAGGACACACCTCTGCCCGTCTTAATGCGCGGATTGCGGTAGCGCTCGTTGATTTCGCGGATCTTGGAAAACCGCAGGCCGAGGAAGGTCTTGAGGCGGGTGCGCAGCGGTTCGGAATGTTCCGGACTCATGGATTCAGGAGGGGAAGATGGAGGGGAACAGTGCGCTGATGCTGTAGAGCGTAGAGAGGATGATCACCCCCGTGACGATGGAGATATTGATGACGTTCTGCCAAAAGGTATTCTTGTACTTTCCCATTATTGTTTCGTCGTTGAGGAGAATGATGAGGAAGACCAAAGCCGCGGGCAGGAGCGTGGTGGCGATGACCTGCACGAAGAGCGTAATGAGCACGAGCGGCGCGCCGGGAATGAGGACCACCCCGCCAGCGCTGACAATCAGCAAAAAGTAGAACGCGTAGAACCACGGTGCTTCGCGGATCCTGTTGTTGAGTGAGTGCGCCCAGCCGAACACCTCGCCAAATGCCCAAGAGCTTGCGAGCGAAATGCAGATGGCGCCCAGGAAGCCGGCGTCGAAGAGGCCGATGGCGAGGATGGAGCCGAGGATGCGGTCTTGTGGCATAAGCATGCGTGCCGCCTGCTCGGCACTCTGAATGTCCACGCCCTTGAGGAGCGTTCCCGTCATGACGATGACGCAGACGGCAATGATGATGGTGAAGAGCGAGCCCATTGCAGTGTCCAGCTTGCCCCAACGGATGTCCTTCTCCTGTAGTCCCTTGTCCACTACCGAGCTTTGCTGGAAGAACACCATCCACGGTGCGATGGTGGTGCCGATGTTCGCCATGAGGAAGAAGAGCATTTGCCCGGTGAGGCCCCCGGCAAATTGGGGGATGAACGCACCCTGGATGACATCATGCACGGAAGGACGGATAAAGAAGGCGGCGGGAATGTAGATGAGGTTGGCCGCGCAGAAGATGAAGGCGAGTTTCTCCCACGTCCAATACTTCCCTTTGATGACCATAAAACCCATCACGCCGCACACGATGAGTACCGTGAGGAACCGCGGGACGCCAAAGATACTCAATGCTGCCGTCATCCCGATGAACTCCGTAATGAGCGTGAGCCAGTCCGTAAGCACGAGGTCCAGGAGCGAGAACCATCCCCAGAACGGTCCAAACGCGTCGAAGATCGCTTCGGCGTGGCCGCGCTTGGTCACGGCGCCCAGCCGTACCGTCATTTCCTGTACGAAGTATGCGACGGGTCCCAGGAGGATCAGGAACCACAGCAGTCCGTACCCGTATTTGGCGCCCGTTGCTGCGTAGGTGGTGATGCCGCCCGCGTCGTTATCCGCGACCATCACGATGATCCCCGGTCCGGAGATCATGAGAAAAAGCTTGAAGGCCTTAGCGGCGCGCCGGTACTTGTAGTAGAGACGGGAGAAGAAATTCATGGGGAGGTCGGGGTGAGGTTCCCGTCCCGGGGCGGGAGACGCCAAAATTTTGGGAACCGTAGCCCCGATCCGGCTTCTTGGCAAGGGGTCCATTATTTTGACACCTGCGCCGCTGCGGAGGATTATGTTTTTCCTATGAAACCTCTCTTCATTGTCTCGGCCATCGTTTCCCTCATGTTCTTGGCTGCATGCACGATTCCCGGAGGAACGACAACAGGCTCGAATGCGTCATCAGCGGAATTATCCATCAGCTCTCAGACATCGAATGTTGCAACAGGCAGCGGTGTCCAGGTTACGACGCCGGCGCCCAATACTATAGTCACAAGCCCTCTCACGGTCACAGGCCAGGCTCCAGGGCCGTGGTACTTCGAAGCCAGCTTCCCCGTTACACTCCTCGATGCCAATGGCAACATCGTTGCGCAATCCACGGCTGAGGCGCAGGGGGACTGGATGACCACGGCTATGGTCCCGTTCATCGCATCTCTCACCTTCACCACGCCGGCTTCCTCCACGGGAACGCTTGTTCTGGAAAAGGACAATCCTTCCGGTGAGCCGCAGAATGCCGGGAGCATGAGCGTGCCGGTGCAGTTTTAAGAATGTGTGTCATGTTCCACTGTGGGGACGCAAAGTCTTGCATCCCCACAGCTATTTTCGCTGTACTGAACGGTGCGAATGAATACAAAATTAGATCAATAATTTGTGCATAGGATAGGGACAAACATGAAAGGTATAACTAATTCGCTATGCATGATTCATGGATGCGCGCCAGGGCTGCTGCAGCCATTTCCCGCGGAATAACGGCGGTGATCACTTCGCGAGTGCTCTGCATGAGAAAGTCCGCATGGGAAATGCCTGCTTGTTCCAGGCCGTGTAGCAGTGTAGTTACAGGAGCGATGCCGGAGATGTTGTTTCCCAGGCCGAAGAGGAGCGCCCGATCGCGGATGACGTCGAGCCCGAGGTCCTTGCCGTACAAATCCTCAAGAAAACTCCGGAAACTCTGAAGGACATTGTCATCTACACCGCCGTTGGCGAACGTGAAGGAGGCGGTTACCTCGCTCGTGAGCACTTGATCAATGGAGATGTTGCGGGCGGAGAACCAATCTGTCACACGTTTTAAGAAGCCAGGCTTTCCGAACATCTTTGTCGTGCGGATGCGCAGGGCAAGCGGCATGGGACGCATGGCCACCATCTCAATGCCGCCCGGGGACGGGTCGAAGGGGTGGATGTGCGTGATGGAGCCGGAATGTGAGTCCGCTGGGTTCAGGACAAAAGTATCTACCTCCGCATCCGCGAGCATCTGGAGGGCGTCGGGATGAATAGCGCCACCATCGGCACCATGGACGTTGCCGAATACTTCCAGTGCAAGGTGTGGCGTCATATGTTCCACCACGCGCGTTCCTTCCAGCTTGAGGGCGGGGTCCGCGCTGAGCACAGGCGAGCGTTTTTCAATCAGGTATGCCACATTATTTCCTGCTTGCTTAGCTACTTGGGCGAGCAGCGCACCAGTCTTGTCGCTGTACCCGCGCTGCCCGCCGAGGATGGGGAGGTAGCCGCCGGCGACGAGGACATCCTGGGACGGCAGAAGTAATGCGAGTTGGTAGCGCAGTGTGTCCCGCAGGGAATCAATTGCCTGTCGGGTGAGCGATTCCTGCCTGACCGTTTCCTCGGGAAGGTCCCCGAGTACGGCTTCTGTTAATCCTGCTGTATGGATTCCGCAGGAGCGGATACCGTGAACAGCCAGTCCTTGCACAGTGAGAGTCTGAGCCAGCTCTTCCCCGAAACCCGTGAGCGAGACGATGCCGGAGGAGGGAGAACGGAGCAGCCAGTCCTTTTCGAGCGCCAGCACGTCTTCCGGCTGGGCGCCGTCCATCTGCGCGCTGAGACCGTCCACATGACGGTCGATGAGTGCGTCGAAGCGGCAGAGGATACTTTTTGCATGAGGGAGCGGATGCTGCTCTGTGTCCGCGCGGACGATGTCCTTCGTGAACCGGCGGATACGATCGAGAATGTCCCTTGCCCCTTCCCGGTCACCCTCGCGGAAATGCGAGGCCATGGCGATGAGGTGCGATGTGGCGTTAAAGCCGTGTTTGATTTTTCCCAGCTTGTCACGGTCCGCAGCGTCCTGGTGGGTGTACTGGCTATAACGCGGATCCGAACTCCGCAGTGCCGAGACGGCGAGGATCTGTTTCTTGCCCTGCGCAAGGCGAGCGGCGATCATCGTCGCGTTTCCAGCAAAGTCCGCCGCGTTCTCGCCGCCGATCTTGGTCACGTACGTATCTGCCTGCTGCAGGACGTTCCAACTGTGCTGTGAGGAGGGGGATTCCATGGGAGGAATGGGAAATGGAAAATGCAAAATGAATAAAATGAAGTCAGGCGTGGACGGGAGAAAGTGCTCCTTTACATTCCAGAAGATTAATCCACTGTGTACGAGGCTCGGGATCCATGGGGCAGAGTGGGAGGCGGAAGACTTCCTGGATATCGCCGCGGACCGCTAGGGCGGTCTTGATGGGGAGGGGATTGCTCTGGAGGAAGCAGCCTTGCATGAGCGGAAGGAGCTGTTCGTGCACTGTCGCTGCACGGCAGAGCATGCGGTCGGAGTCACGGTGTTCCTCCTGCGCCCGGAGATGGCAATCGACCAGTTCGCGCACGTCGGCGGGGAGGAGGTTGGAGAGGACGGAAATGATGCCGCACACACCTTCCTGCATGGCCTCGTGCGTGCGGTTGTCGTCGCCGGAGAGGACGGAGAAATCCGGACGGGCCTGACGGACGATCTGCCGTAATTGCGCGCTGTCGCCGCTTGCCCACTTGAGTCCGATAATGTTGGGATGCTGGCTGAGTTCGAGAACTGTCTCCGCGGTCATGCCCGTGCCGCAGCGGCCGGGGACGTCATAGAGGATGGAGGACAGGTCTGTTACGGCGTTTGCCACCGCTTCGAAGTGTTTGCGGAGGCCGGTCTGTGTCGGCTTGTTGTAGTAGGGAGTTACCACGAGAGCGGCGTCCGCTCCCTGGTCGCGTGCCTGTTTGGTTCGGAGAACGGTTTCCCGCGTGGAGTTGGTGCCCGTTCCCACGATGAGCGGGATGAGCCCTGCGGTTTCGTGCCGGCAGAAGGCGGTGATGCCCTCACGCTCTTCTGGTTCGATGGTGGGGCTTTCGCCGGTCGTCCCCAAGAGCACAATGCCGCAGCGATAGCGCACCTGTTGCCCGATGAGGCGTTCCAGAGCGGGATAATCTATTTCCGTCCCGGACTTGGCCTCACGGAACGGCGTGACGAGGGCGGTGTACGTGCCGCGGAGAGGCCAGGGATTGTGTTCCCGGGAGAGGGGTGATTCATTGTGAGCTGTTCGGTGAGAAAGGGATGTGTTGAGCATGGGATACGGGTGAAAGAGGAAAGAACGGAGGCGGTACCGTCACGTTGTCCGTGCACGGCGAAACGCTTCCCCGGCTGGCTGAGCGGAGAAGGGGATGATGGTCAGATTGTTACGCGGCCATTCCTCCTCTGCTCAGCGGAAGCTTCGTCATCTTGGCCGTCTTGAGGAGAGTGGATAGGGACATGCGAGGACACGAGCGTACGTTCGGCTCCGGGTAAAGTCAATGTCGCCTTACTCTCCGATAATTTTCACCAGCACGCGCTTGGCTCTCATTCCGTCAAATTCCCCGTAGAAGATCTGCTCCCACGGTCCAAAGTCTAGCCTTCCCTCTGTCACGGCTACGACCACCTCGCGCCCCATCACCTGGCGCTTGAGGTGCGCATCCGCATTGTCTTCGCCCGTGCGGTTGTGATGATAGTGATCCGATGAGGGATTGAACGGCGCGAGCTCCTCGAGCCAGCGTTCGAAATCGTGATGGAGGCCGGATTCGTTATCATTGATAAACACCGAAGCAGTGATGTGCATCGCGTTCACGAGGCAGAGGCCTTCTTGGATCCTGCTCGTGCGGACGGCAGCTTCTACATCCCGCGTGATATTCATAAATCCGCGGCGGGAAGGCACATTCATCGTCAGGTAAGCAGTGTGGGCTTTCATAATCATGTACAGGAGTACTCGCAGGTCGAGCGTGGGTAGGCACCGTCCTTGGGTGTGCGCGGAAAGATTGTACAGTCAAAGGACTGTACGTTTGTTCCGGAGGGGCAGAGGTACGAAGGGAGGGAGGGCGAGACGGGGAAGGAGGAGCAGACAGTCTTGCAGGACGTGTTGCCGTCACGCGCTGTGCAGAACGGAATGCAGTAGGTCTTGGACGCAGGGGCTGCTGCGTGAGCGGACGAGAGAGAAGAGGACGAGAAGGAGGTCTTTGGGAGTGAGGGAACGGAGGAAACAGAGGTGGAGGTAGCGGGTGGCGGAGGGGAAGAAGCGCTGCAGGGGAGGAGGGCTTGCGTGGTCCGTTCCGCGAGCGTTGCGGAGGTGCCGGCAGAAAGAGCGCGTGTATGCATTTCGACAGGCGACGCGCAGGCGCTGAGACGGTACGTAATCTGGAAACTCGCGGACTGATTGGGAGCCAGGGAGAAGCTGCGACCACCTGCCATGAGGGAACACCGAACGGTCCGCGGGTCATCGGGGAGTACGGAGCAGCGTGTATCGGATTGCTCCGGCAGGAGGTCGAGGCCGACGGGCATGACCTGCGTGACGAACAGTTCCTCCGTGGCCGCGGTGGAGCGGTTGGCCAGCATGAGGAGGAGGCGCGTGCTACCTTTATTCTGTTGGGCAGGAATGCCCAAATGAATCGTGAGGCCGCCGGCGGGCGCGGCGAGTTGTACGCGTTGTGTGAAGAACGTGCTTCCTGCGAAGAGAGCTGCGAGCGCCGCGCAGCAAAGAAGGAGAGGGAGCACGGAATAGCGGGGCGGGGCTGTCATGGGAGGAGCTGAGAAGGCGGGGGCAAGGAGTGGAAACACATGCGGTTGTAACATCGGGAAGAGACGACGTCATTCATTGTTTTCGGTGCAGGCATACGTGCATACCGGATCGCCTTGGAATGTGCAGGAGAAGCTCTTAAGTTGTTCTCCTTCCTGACACAGGAAGGCTTCCGGGGTGGGGGAGGACGGGAAGTTTCCGCAGATAATTTTGCATGTTCGTTTCCCCGCAGCTTCTCTCGTACAGAATGGTGCGCACGCTCCGCCTTCAAAGGTAGCGAGTACGTCGGGAATCTGCGAGCCCGATGAAAACGAAGAGGCCGCAGAAGAGCGACTGCTGACATTCGATTGCCTGGAAGAAGAGGACGAGCGGGAAGAAGCGGAGAGCGGGGAAGAGCGGGTAGTGGGAATGCTCGATAGGGCGCTCTTACACTGGCAGCACTGGCCGCCGCAACCATCCCTGCCGCATGAGAAGATATCGCAGCTGACGAAACCAGAGGGGCAATCGATGGATGTTACGGCGCATGAGCCGTTGTCGTCCTCGCGTGTACACTTGTAGGCTGGGGGGCACGAAAGCCACGAGCCGAGTGACGAGATGGAGGACGAAGAAGTAACGGCGGAGTGTGAAGACTCGGAGGAGGAAGAGGGGGAGGAGAGGAGGGAGGGGGAAACCTGCCCGGACAGGAGGTGACCCCGCTGCCACAGCGATAGGCTTCCAATGATGAGAATCAACGCGCATGCGATGAGCAATGCACGGAACCGGCGTAGCATGGAAGAATCGTATTATTCCCGAACGGATCGGGCAAAGGCTGAGGATGGACGTGATAGGTATTGAGTATTTAGTAGTACGTATTACGGAAAACTCTGGAAAAGCTCTATTTCCATCATGCCCACTACTCAATTTAAAATACGTCCATTCACTTCAACAACAATTTCATCATCCAGTTCCCGAGTCCGAACACGATAATCACCGCTAACCAGCCGGGCAGGCCTCCCGCGATGTGGAGCGTGAGGAGGGACGATTCCATGTGCTGCACAATCCACACGGTGAGCCACACGAACACACCGTTGACGATGACAAATGCGAGGAGCGTGGCGAGGAGCTTGAGCGGGAGCGTGAGCACGTCCAGCACCGGCCGCACAACGATATTCAGGAGGGTGAGGATGGCCCCTACGATGACAGATGCAGGAAAGCCGCCCGTGAGTACGAATGCCTGCGGCACGAAGGAAAGAAGCGCCCACACCAGGGCGATGTTGAGGACGAAACGGAGGGTCAGTCGCAGGGGCAGGGACATGGCAGGTAACAGTATAGCAGGTCCAGAGAATCGGTCAGCTATCAGTGAAGTGATCTGACAGCTGAATGCTGCAGCTCAGATCTTCTCAAAACGAAACGTGACTTTCTTCCCATTCATCTCCGCATCGTGTGCATCCCCGCCAGCGGGTGAAAGGACAGCATTCGTCTCTTCGGCGATCATGGGACCGCATGTTTGGAGGACGTCACTGGCGCCCTCGATCTGCAGCTTGATCTTGTCGGTCACAGTGAGGCCGGCAACTTTGCGTTCACGCTGAACGGCGCGGATCAGGTCGCGTCCGCATCCTTCCAATTCCAGATCGGCGGTGAGTGTTGTGTCCAGACTGACGACCACGCCCTTGTCTCCGGCGACGTTTTTCCCTTCCTTACCGATGTAGACAATTCTCGCTTCGTCGGACGCAAGTGCTTCGTCGAGGACCACGATGGTGCCGCCACGTCCTTCGGTAAATTCCCCGCGCTTGCCGGCTGCGATCACTTCCTGCACGCGAGCACCCAGGCGGGGTCCTACTTTCCGCGCGTCAACTTGCACAATCGGCGTCCCGAGCGTTCCGGGATCATCCACTACCTCGATGGCTTTCACATTCAATTCCTCCTGGAGCAGCCGGACTTCCTCGTCTGTGAGCGGCTCCTCCTGGAGGGAGGATGGGATGGCAATCGTGGCCGTAGCGAGCGGCTGGCGGAGTTTGACCTTGGCTTCCGCGCGGAGCTTGAGGCCCATGGAAACGATGGTGCGGAGCAGTCGTGTCTTTTTGATGAGCGCCTGTTCTTCCGCCGTCAGATCGCGCACTTCCGGCCAGTCTGTGAGATGGATGCTGCCGTGATCTTGGGGGACGAGGTTGAGGTAAATCGCCTCCGTGATAAAGGGGCAGAATGGCGCAAGGAGCTGGTTCATGGTGAGCAGGACGTCGTAGAGGGTGGCGAAAGCTGCGTCCAGGTCTTCCTCCTGGCCGGCTGTCACGTCTTCAGCTTTTTCATGAATCCCTGTCTTGCCCGCAAAGCGCCTGCGCGAGAGGCGGACGTACCAGTTGGTGAGCGCGTCAATGGAATCGGCGATCTCGCCGCATGTAGCAGAAAGGTCATACCCTTCCAGTTCGTTCGTCACGCGGTTAACCAGGTCCTGCACCTCGGCGCGGATCCACTTGTCGAGCGGGTGCGCGGAAGTCGTTCGTGTCTCCTTGGGTTCCCACTTTGCAGCATTGGCGTATGTGACCAGGAATGCATAGGCATTCCAGAGTGGCAGGAGCACGGAGCGGAGCGTCTCCTCTACGGCTTTCTCTGAGAACCGCAAGTCCTCGCCACGCACGGCGGGCGAACTCATGAGCATAAAACGGACTGCGTCGGCACCGGTTCGTTCCACTACCTCGAGCGGTTCCGGATAGTTCTTCAATCTCTTGCTCATCTTCTTTCCATCCTCGGCAAGCACGGTCCCGTTGACCACGCAGTGGTAAAATGCCGGGCGCTTGAAGAGCGCAGAGGAGAGAACGGTGAGTGTGTAGAACCACCCGCGAGTCTGATCAATCCCTTCGGCGATGAAGTCTGCTGGAAATCCCGGCGGCAACTCCTCGCCATCGTCCTTGTTCTGAATATGTTCAATATCAAAAGGGAAGCGTGACTGAGCGTATGGCATGGATCCGCTCTCAAACCAACAGTCCAGGATGTCGGGAATGCGCTTGAAGAGAGGGCGGATCGGGAGAGTGATCCTTCCAGAGTTTTGGAGATTTGTTGCCCGAGCCTCAGCGTATGACATGTTTTCGGCGAGCATCCGGAAGCCGCGGATTGTCCCATTGTGGGCGACGACAAGGATCCGCTTCCCTTTGTACTGTTTGATGAGCCGGTCATAGCCGCGCTGCAAGCGTTCGAGGAATTGGGGGAGCGTTTCTCCGTGTGGAGGATTGGGAGAAAGGGTGATCGGTGCATGTTCATCCAGCCCTAAAGATGTGCGGAGCTCCGGAATGGATTGTCCTTCCCAATCGCCGATCTCATGTTCGCGGAGTTCCTCCCAGGAACCGGCGTGCGGAATCCCGAGTTCTTTGGAAAGGATGTCGGCTGTTTCCTTTGCGCGGGAGAGACTGGAGGAAATAATCGCGTCATAGAGCTGTCCTTTGAGTTCCTGGGCCAGATTCCGTGCTTGTTCCTTTCCCGTCTCATTGAGGGGAATATCGGATGTTCCCCCCTGGGCACGCAGCTGTTTGTTCCAGTCCGTTTCCCCATGGCGAACGAAGGTTGCTTCCACCTGTTCATCGGAAGAGGCTGCCCATGTGATGGGATCGATCGTCTCCTTGTGGAGGTCCAATTGCGTTTGCGTCTCGTGATCCCAGTAGAAGGATTCCGTGTCCGCGTATTCGGGGTAGGGCTGGTGGTAGAGCTTGGCAGGATCCTCCCTGTTGAAGAAGTGCTTGATGTTAATGAGGGGGTCGGCGTGTGTGACGATGACGATGTGCTCGCCGCGGTGGCGGGGAAGTATATCGAGCAAGAAGTCTCGAATACGTTCCTGCACTTCTGTCCATGTCTCCATGCCGGCGAAATGATAGATACTCTCCACTTGTCCGGAATTGAACCGGTGCGCGCGCCGTTCTTTGACAAACGCAAGGTCGGAAAAATCTACGTGTTTGCCTTCGTACTCACCAAACTTAACCTCGCGGAGGCGCTCATCCACGGCAATATCCGCTCCCGTCTGCTTGGCAATGATCTTGGCAGTCTGCTGCGTGCGGTTGAGTGGAGAAGCGTACACGCGCGCCACATCCTGTGTCTGGAGGTACTCGCCCGCTTCTTTAGCCTGCTTCTTGCCCCGTGCCGTGAGGTCCGTTCCCGGCACTTCGCCTTGGTAGACGGGTTTTACGTTCCCTGCACTCTCGCCATGCCGGAGCACCGTTACCTTGGTGAAGCGCTGGGGCACTTTGTGGATCAGGTCATCCCGGCTCCCGAGTACTTCGATCTGTCCCGTCTCTGCGCAGCGCCAGATGGGGAGAGGTGTGCCCCAATAGCGGTTCCGGGAGATAGCCCAGTCGCGTGCCCCTTCAAGCCATTTGCCGAACCGTCCATCCCGGATGTGTGCCGGCACCCACTCTGTCTCGGCGTTCACTAATAGCATCTGCTCCTTCACTTTCTCCACGGCGACGAACCAGGAAGAGGTGGCATAGTTGAGGAGTGGCGTGTCGCAGCGCCAGCAGTGCGGGTAGCTGTGGCGGTAGTTTTCCTTCTTCCAGATCAGTCCTTTTCCTTCGAAATCCGCAATGAGTTTCTTCTCGCCGTCTTTAACGTACAGACCTGCGTAGGGGCCGGCCAGTTCCGTAAAATGTCCCGTCATGTCCACGTCCATCACAATGGGAAGCTTGTTTCTCTTGGCGGCTTCCATGTCGATCTCGCCGTACGACCCGTTGATTGTCACGAGCCCCGTGCCGTCCGTTACCTCCACGTAGTCTCCGGCGAAGATGTGGTAGACATTGGGATTCTTCTGTACCTCTGGGACATCCTTGTACCATGGGGCGATGTGCTCATAGGCTGATCCCACAAGGTCCTTTCCCGGAAACTCCTCGACGATCTCATACCCTTCCGTTCCTTTCATGACGTCCGCGACGCGGTCTTTGACCATGATGAGGAACTCGTTGCCCGCTTTGATTTTTACATAGGTTGCGTCTGGCTTGATGGACAGTCCCATCGTGGAGAGCGTGCTCCAAGGTGTTGTTGTCCATGCCAGGACGAAGGTATCCGGCTGATGTATCAGCTTGAACTTCCACGTGGTTGCCGTGTCCGTCACGTCCTTATATCCCTGCGTCACCTCAAAGTTGGCGAGGGGTGTGACACAGCGGGGGCAGATGTGCATCGCTTTCTTCCCTTCATAGAGGAGCCCCTTGTCCGCGAGTGATTTGAACACCCACCAGATGCTCTCCATATAATCGGGATCCAGCGTGCGGTAGTCCCAGTCCATGTCCACCCAGCGTCCCATGCGCTCTACCGTCGTGCGCCATTCCTTTGTGTAGCGCTGGACCGCCCCCCGGCAGAGGTCGTTAAAGGCCTTCACGCCCATCTCCTCGATCTGCCGTTTGCTCTGGATGTTGTATTCTTTCTCGATTTCGAATTCCACGGGAAGGCCGTGGCAATCCCACCCGAACCGGCGCTGCACGGCTTTACCGCGCATGGTCTGGTAACGGGGAATGACATCTTTGATTGTTCCCGCCAGCAGGTGGCCGTAATGGGGCAGGCCGGTCGCGAACGGCGGACCGTCGTAAAAGCTGAAGCTGCTCTTTTCCTTCTTCCTTCCCTTGAGGATCTTCCGCTTCCCTTTCCTGTCACTTCCTCCAGACCGGAGTGTGATGCTGCGTTTGAATGTGTCCTCTTCGCGCCAGTACGTGAGGATGGCGCGTTCGAGATCGGGGAAGGACTGCTTTGGATCAACTGGATCAAACATACGTGAGAGTGAGGGCTTGCCCTGAGAAGTCCGACTTAGGAGGACGACGAAGGGTCAAACATATGCCAGGAGAGCCTACCAGAAGAAAAGGGGCTGGGGCAGGGGAAACCTCTGTAGTTTGATGTTACCGTTGCGTCAGGGGGCCGTCGTGGCAGGCGAGATCTGCCAAAACCGCCGCTGTTTCGTCGATGCTCTTGAGGCTCACACATTCCCCGTCCGTATGCTCGCCCCTTCCTCGCGGAGCGATGATGACGCCGGGGATGCGTTTTCGGTGCACCACCACGGGCTCATCTGCAGTGCCTTTTGCCGCACACAAGACAACTTCACCCAGACGTTGACGCATGATGTTCAGGCATGTCTGTACGAGAGGACTGTTGGGAGCTTCCAGGTATGGCTTGGTGAAATCCATTTTCCGACCCGGTTCGCGGACTACTGTCATAACATCGTCGGGCTCCCGGATGTTGTGGTCTTGTAGTGTCCGTTGCAGCGCGTCGCGTACGGCTGCTTTGATAACGACTTCATCCAGTTCGGGATTGCCGTAGATCACGTCTACGTTCACAGTTGCTTCTTTTGCAACGCTCAGTCCGTGGGTCTTACCGGAACTCCATTGGGAAATCGTACATCGGGACCGGGGCATGTATTGCTGGTAGTGTTGTTCCGGGCGCTCGGGAAACTGGATTGTAGGAAGTGCCAGATTGATCCATGCTTCGCGGGTAGAAGCGAGCTGTGGGTATTTGTCGTCTGAGTAATCTCCTGCATGCATGTCTACCCCCTCAATATTCACCTGCAATCCCACCCTTCCGGGACGTCCAATACCCAGCCGTGCCGGTCCCTGGAGCGTGTCGCCTACCAGGATGTCGGTACCGACGAGACAGGTGATTCTGTCATCGACCAGGTTCTGACTGAGCGCGGCGTGCACACCTTGCGATTGATCCTCTTCTCCGCAGACCAGCAGCATCCTCACGCCATGCCGGCGCTCGTTGCGCTGCTGGAGCAAATGCGCCGCGACGAGCATTGCCACGACGCCTCCCATGGGATCGTTGCATTTGAGTCCGTAGCAGAGGTCGGAATCACCCGGTTCTGTTGTAAGTTCCAGGGGGTCGCGTCCGACCGGATAGTGCCCGGTGGGGTCGATGGAATCGAAATGGTTGAGCCAGAGCATCCACTCGCCGCCGGGTTGAGTAGGCGGGATGTCGATGTAGACATTGCAGGGGGTAGGGCGGACATGCGCGAACGGGAATCCCTTCGGAAAATCCACCAAATGAGTCTCTCCCAATTTCCATTCGTTAGAGAAACTTTCGAGGTATTCGGCCATCCTTCTCGCACCAGGGGGCGTATAGGATTCCCTCGCTACGCAGCTTGCCAGTATGCTTCGGGTGTTGGGGAATTCGATCATGAGCGGGGGAGCGTATCACATAATTGTCCCAGAGGCTTGTTCTATGGCCTTGTACTGCGAAAATGGCAGCCATAAGCGGAAAAACTATTGACATATTTGCAAAAATAACTCAAAATGCGGCCGTATGACAAAGGAACGCAATGCCAAGTCATCTCGCGGCAATGGACAGGAAATGGGCTCTGAAACGAAGGTTTTAACGGGCTCAACCCCAGAAATAGCTCTTGCTGCTGCAGATGCAGGTGCGTTGGATCTGGCTAGAAGGACGCTCCTACAAGAGGTCGAGCAGATTCTTTCACCCAGCGAAAAACATAGAGCACCTATCGTTGCGGCTACAGTGGAAGAAACAGATCCATCTGCATTGAAAATGCTTGTGACGTCTATCTTGGCATTCAGAACACTCGTAAAAGGAATTACAAATGTGAGATAGTGAAGCCGACAGGAAACATCCTCTACCAAAAGTGTATTTAACAAATTTGTATATCGATTGTACTATGGTACAGTAGTCAACTCCCTGTACTGTCATGGTTGAACGTAAAGATTCAACATCGGAAGACGCTCCTGTACGCATCAGCCCATCACCCGAATTAGTACGGCGTTATGAATATCTTGCTGCCGAACTACGGGAAGAGCGTGGGGGGACAGCGAATAAATTGAAAGATGTCATGGAATTGCGTGAGCGTCTTCAGAGGACACACTTGCAACAGCTCATCCTTCCCCCCGATGCCACACTGGAGCATCCGGACATGCAGGAACTCTTACAGCCATACCGGGCGAATCTCATACCGGACCAGACGTTCTACTACATGGTTCAGCGGGAGTTCGGTCAGGTGCAGGGGGAAATAGACAAAGGGGGCATGCTGAATCGGGACACGCCAACGCCGGCGGAACGGGAAAAGTATCCCCCGAACTACGAGACAGTGGCGGAGCAAATGCTTCACGATCTTACCGGAAAGACGGATCGCCCCGGTTCCTTTCGTATGACGGGACTGCGGGACGAAAACGGTACGCTCCTTACGACGTTATCCTTCCGGCTTCCGCCGACTCAACAGTCTGAGGAAACGGATAGGTATGTCGATTATCTGCGGAGTATCTTTAAAGAGGTAAAGTTGCTTGGGTATGACATGGGGGATTTGGAACCCTCTTTTTCGACGATGATGGAAATTGATACCATTAATGGATGCAAGAGACTGCCCGGTTCAGGACTGAAAACGTTGGCAGAAACGTTGAAGATGATCGATGACGAATTGGGTAATAATGCGCCGGAGTGGATCTACTACTACCGGTTTTCACAGCTCCGTCCGGCAGACCAGCAGGGGCGTAAACCCGGTCTTGATTACCTGGCAGGAGAAAATTCACGGAGTGGCCGTTTGTTCAGCAGCTGCGGTTTTATTGACCTCGGACATGCCGATCGTCCGAACGAAGTGGTGGTACGAGAAGTGCCAAATCTCGGCATCATGTTCGCGCATCCCGTCTGGAAATTCGGCTTCGCCAACTTCCAGGCTGCCCGGCAGCTTTCGGAAAAAAGCTTCGAAGAATTTATGGGAATGTAGGAGATAGCGTGGGGTTGAAGACCCTCACGGTACGAGTAGGGGCAGTGATGCCCCCACGATCACCAGGCCGCCTGCGAGGATGGCGGGGAGGGAGAGGCTGCCTCCCAGCAGCAATTGTCCCAGGAAGGTTGCGGGGATGATGAGGAACGAATACCGGAGGACATAGTCGATTTGTTTGTGGGAAAGCATCTCGTAGTACATGTAATAGGGGAGGCCGACGAACACCAGGCTGAATGCAACGATGGCAGCCAGCGTGGAAAGGGAAAGAGTGGCGAGGTGAGAGAAGGGGAAGAGGGGCAACGAGAGAACGGCGCAGATAACCGACAGGAAGAAGAAGTATTGGGCGGCGCGTATCTCCACGTGCTCCTGTCGCTTGTAGCGTTCGCTGACAATGGAAAATGCGGTGAAGAGCGTTACGGCGAGGAGTGTTGATGTAATGCTTTGTATGGACCATCCGGGGGTTCCCTCGACGAGCGCGAAGAGCCCGAGAAGGAAGAGAGACCACGTCCCAAAGAGAATGCCCCAATGACGGCGCTTGACGATGCTGGTGAGCACGATTCCGGCGGCGGTCATCAGAATGGTGTAGTGGGAGGGGAGGGTGGTCTGGAGCGCCGTGTATGTGGAGAGGGACACACCCGTCAACAGGAGGACAGAGAGCCAGAGGGATGTGTTGCGGAGCGGCAGGGGAGCCTGGGCAAGCGGATGACGGAAGCGGGTCCATAACAGGATGGCGCCACTCAATGCAGTAAGGGACCAGAAGCGAATGATGGAAAGATCATTAGCGCCGATGGCGAATTGCCCCAGCAGAAAATGTGCCACTACCGGGTCGATACCCCAGAGAAGAATGAGTACCGCCATCCCCGCGATAAACCGAATGGAAGAGTATGCAGAAGTAATCGAAACGTTTTTCCCTCCGGCCCGCCGGAGTTCCTGCAGGAATTCCTGCTGGGTGGTGGGAGGAAGGGAGACGCGGATTCGCGTTTGCCCCGAACCGTTGCGGTTCTGCGTGTATCGTATGTCCGAAACGGTTCCCAGGTATTTGCGATGGACGCGGATGAGGCGGTCCATCTGGTCATTGTCCATCAGGTTCATGTTGTAGCGGACCACGCCGGTTTGTGCGCGGTTATTCAATTGGTTGTCGTTTCCAAACAGGATGTTGAACACTTCTCCCGGCTGCACGCGTCCGTCAGCAAGAGCGAGATACGTTTCTTGCAGCGAGTTATATCCGAGGAGATGCGATTTTTCTTCGAGCTTGGCTGGAGTGAACTCTTCGATAAATCCCTGCTTTCGTTCCGACATGATGCGCTGGAGCATTTCCTTTCCGAGCAGAACCCGTTCTTCTTCGGAACGTTCCGCAAGAAGTCCGCGGATCATGGCAGAGGCGACGCGGGTCTGTACCCATTGTATCCATGTGTGGTGTACCGTGAGTGTGTCTGAGAAAGAGGGATCGAGCGTTGCGCCTTCTATAAGGGGAGTGTTGAACGTGACATCTTTGCCGTTGAGCTTGATGGAGCGGAGGCGCAACGCGTTCTCCTGGAAGAGGTAGAATGCGCCATCGAGGACTGTGGCCCCGCGTGGGAGTTGGTCTGCCTCATCGTTGGGCCCGTACACGGTAATAGTCTCTCCTAGAATGTCGCTCTGCAGGCTCTCCCAAAAGTCGGTACTGCGTTCTTTAGTGTCTTCCGTAAGGGACGAGAGCTGCTTGGTCCAGGGCAGAAGCGAGGCGAGAAGCTCTTCGCGCCCGGGCTGGAAGCAGAACAGCGTAACGCCGTGATGGCTGTATCGCTCCATCTCCTCCGTGCGGATCTTACAGCGGACGCGGGTGCCGTCATTGAGGATGATGGTGGTGTGGAGGCCCTGATACCCGTTGATCACGGGGACGTTGATGAAATCCTGGAAAGAGAGATGTTCGCGCCGCCATCCCTCGTGCAGGGCGCCGAGGATGCGGTAACACTCGTCCCGGTCCGGGCAGACGAATGCCACGCTCACAGCGGCAAGGCCGGTGACTACCGTCCCCTTCGCCTCCAGTTGCGCGCGCAGTTTTTCCCACGGCTTGGGTTCGCAGTGGATCTGCGTTCGCTTGAAAAGATCCGGATGCTGCGTTTGCAGGGTGTTCTTGAGCAGGGGGATGATAGTGGCGCATTTGAGTTTGTTCTCCTCTCGTACGTTCATGAGTTGCGCATAAAGGTCGGAGTCGAGGACGGCGAGCGAATATTCCTCCAGCTTGTACCGGACGTCCTGCATACTGAGCCGGTCGGCGATTTTGACGTACACGTCCATTGTCTCATGGGCGAGCGCAAGCCGCCGCTCGGGAGAGAGGAACTCCGCGGTGCGCATATTGTGCATGCGGTCGATGAGTTTGATCACCATAATGCGCACGTCCTTTTCGATGAGGGAGAATATCTTTCGCAGCGTTTCGACCTGTTCGTTGAGGCGGGGCTTTTCGGAAAAATCCTCGGCGCGCAGTTTAGTGAGGCCGTCCACAAGCTGGACGACATCGCCGTTAAACCTTCCTCCGATTTCCTCGGGGGAAGACGGTGTGTCTTCGGCGGTGTCATGGAGGAGTGCCGCGATGACGGTATCCGGATCCGCTCCCATGGGGATGAGGAGCTCCGCCACGGCGACAGGGTGCATAAAGTACGGCTCGCCCGATTTGCGGTACTGGCCATCATGCAGTTCCTTTCCCAGCTCAAAAGCGCGTTTGATCCTTTCCTGTTCCTTTGCAGGAAAGTGAAGGATTTGCTTCTGAAAATCAGCCCATTCCATTGGACCTACTATTGTACCCTTTCTTTGTCCTGTTTACACGCGACTTTTGACGCGTTTATTGGGTAAGGAGAGCGGAAATGTAGCTTTTCACGTTGCTGAAGATTTCCGTCCGTTCATTTAGCCTGTCGATTTCTTCCCGTGTAAACCATCGCAATTCCGTCGCTTCTTCCTCCTGAAGTGCGAGGATTTGGCTCTCATCTACCGGCCGGGCGAGGTACACAAAGTCCATATGCTGGTGGGCGGGTTCGTTGCGTTCGGGACTTGCGGGAATGTTTTCGAGCAGGAGCGCAAACGGTTTTTTGAGCATTGTTCCTTCGTGCGGATTCCCTTCGAACATGTCCGTCTGGAGCTCGCCGATAATCTCCACGTCGAGCCCCGTCTCCTCTTTACTCTCGCGGCGTGCCGTCGCTTCCGGCAGTTCGTCTGGATCGACGTGACCACCCGGAGGCATCCAGCGGTTGAGTCTCTTGTGCCAGAGCAGGAGCGTTCTGTTCTGTGAATCGAGGATGAAGGCGGTGGCGGTGAAGTGGCGTTTCACGTATGGGGAGTGGTTGGAGATTGCGAGTGTAGCAGAGGAAGGAATCCGAAGAATCCGAAGAAACCAAGGAAACTGAGGATGTGTTGCCCCCGGTAGGGAACTTGTGATGCAGCTTCCCCTCGGATTCTTCGGATGCATCGGTTTCTTCGGATTCCTGGACCTAGGGAGGAAGAGCAGTCCTTACGATCCAGGCACTGTGCGCAACAGCAGAATTTCCGGAGGCGCAAATAACCTGACGCGAGACGCCGTTTCGCCCACGCCACGCGTGATGGCAAGAACGGTTCCGCCGGTCAGCGTGAAGGTACCCTGGTCATACTTCCGGCCGAGTCTCGTGGGGAGCGGAGGAATGGGGCCGTAGAATGGCAGGCGCACTTGGCCGCCGTGGGTGTGGCCGGAAATGATCAGCTTGGCCTGGAGGCTCCGCCAGTCGAGGATGATGTCGGGATTGTGGGCGATGAGGATGGTCGGGGTGCCGGCCGGGATCTGCCCAAAGGCTTTGCCCGGGTCCGCTCCTTCCGTGCGCACGTCCCGCACCCCTGCGATGCCGAGCGGTCCGCCGGACGTCCGCGCCGTTATGGAGGCGTCGCGCAGGACATGGACATTCATCCCATTGAGGGTGTCTACCAGCGCGGCCTGTTCAGTATTGCCCACGGCGTTGCTCGTGTCGTAGTTGCCGAGGACAGCATACGTGCCGATGGAAGGGAGGAGATCCTTAAACGGGGCGAGGTCGGACGGGGAGGAAGATCCGTCGAAAAGAAAATCGCCTGCGAGGAAAACAAGGTCCGGGTGCAAGTCATTGATGCGCTTCACGACGCGCTGCAGAAAAGGGGTGCCCTTGTACGGTCCAACGTGGAAATCGGAAACAACCGCTATCGTCAGCGGTTTGGAATACGGGAAGGGCACCGTGCGCTCCGTCACGACGATCATCCGCGGTTCCACCACTGCGCCGTACAGGACGGTGAGGAGTATGAGAAAGGAGAGGATACCGAAGACGCGCGGGAAGACGGCAACGTGCGTGTCGGTGTTCCGTCCCCATTCGCTTTCATGTCGTTTCCTGCGCAGAGCAAGAGCGCAGAGGAGAAGGAGGGCAAGCGAACCAGTACAGATAACGAGGATGGCGAGATCCCAGAGGAAGGCGCCCGAATGAATAGACATCGTGGAGATTATGAAGAAATGAGAGTGTGGGAGGAATGGAAAATTGAAAATTGGAAATGCAAAATTTTCGGAAGTCATTCTTGAACGAGTCAACTGATGCATATTCCATTTTCACTTGTTCAAGAAACAACTGTTGCAGGGTCAGCTGTTCTTCTTTCCAAGCACCTTCTTGAGATACTGTCCCGTGTAACTGTCCTTGCTCTTCGCTACTTCTTCCGGCGTACCTGTTGCAACAATTTTGCCGCCGCCCGAGCCTCCGTCCGGTCCCAGGTCCAAAATCCAGTCCACGCTCTTGAGCACGTCGAGGTTGTGTTCGATGACCAGCACGGTGTTGCCCTTGTCCACGAGGCGCTGTAGTACCTCGAGCAGCCGCTGGATGTCGTCAAAATGGAGACCGGTGGTCGGCTCGTCCAGAATGTAGAACGTCCGTCCGGTCGCACGCTTGGTGAGTTCGGTTGCCAGTTTGACGCGCTGGGCTTCCCCGCCCGAGAGCGTGGTGGCGCTCTGGCCGAGGTGGATATATCCCAGGCCGACATCTTCCAGTGTCTGCAGCTTGTTCTTGATGGCGGGGATTGCCGCGAAGAAGTTCAAGGCTTCGCTGATTGTCATGTCCAGCACCTCGGCAATGTTCTTCCCCTTGTATGTCACCTCCAGCGTTTCCCGGTTGTATCGCTGGCTGTGGCAGCGCTCGCATGTGACGAAGACATCCGGGAGAAAGTGCATTTCGATCCTCTTCAAGCCGTCTCCTTCGCATTCCTCGCAGCGCCCACCCTTCACATTAAAACTGAAACGTCCCGCCTTATAGCCGCGGAGCTTGGCTTCCGGCGTGGTGGCGAAAATATCGCGCACGTCCGTGAACACGCCGGTGTACGTGGCGGGGTTCGATCGCGGAGTGCGGCCGATGGGGGATTGGTCGATAACAATCGCCTTGTCGAGGTGTTCCAGGCCTTCGATGGTGTCCACGTCTTGCGGCTTCGTGTGCGCCTTATTGAGGACATGGAGGAGTTCGGGCGCCAGGATGCCGTGGATAAGGCTAGATTTTCCAGATCCCGACACACCGGCAATGCCGATGAACGTGCCGAGTGGCAGTTCTACACTGATGTTCTGCAGGTTGTGGTGGCGGGCATTCTTAATGCGGATGTTCGCTCCGTTTCCTTCGCGTCGCTCCGTGGGCACCGTGATGTTCTTTGCGCCGCTCAGGTATTGGCCTGTAACGGACTTCTCGTTCTTGATGAGCTCGTCCACGGTTCCTACCGCAATAATCTCGCCGCCGTACTTGCCCGCTCCCGGACCGATCTCGAGCAGGTAGTCCGCGGACGCAATGGTTTCCTCGTCATGTTCCACCACGATCACGGTGTTCCCCAGGTCGCGCAGCTTCTTGAGCGTCTCGATCAACCGCGTGTTGTCGCGCTGGTGCAGTCCGATGCTCGGCTCGTCGAGGACGTAGAGCACGCCCTGGAGAGCGGAACCGATCTGCGTGGCGAGACGGATGCGCTGTGCCTCGCCGCCCGAGAGCGTGTTCGCGGAGCGCGAGAGAGTCAGATATTTCAACCCGACGTTCTCGAGGAAGGTAAGCCGGGCGATGACCTCATGGAGCACTTTTTTCACGATGGTGTACTCGTAGGTGCTGAGTGCGTCGTTAGCATCCGTTGCGTCCTTTTGAGGAATGAGGCTTTGGAAGAATTTCTCGGCAGTTTCCACATCCATATCTGTCCCTTCCACAATATTCTTGTTTCCTACGGTTACGCCGAGGATCTCTTTTCTCAGACGTTTCCCCTCACAGGAGGTGCAGGGGAGTTCCTGCATGTATTCCTCGATCTGCATCCGGATGTAGCTCGAGTCCGTGTCTTCGTGGCGGCGTTTGAGGTTGGGAATCACGCCCTCGTATGTCGTCTGGTACGTGCCTCCGAACTTGGCTGTGTTAAAGTCCAGTTGCAGTCGTTTGTCGTACCCCCACAGAATGGTCTTGCGGTGCTGCGGCGAGAGTTGCTCCCACGGCGTGTCCATGTCGAATCCCACTTCTTCGGAGAGCGCTTCCAAAAGCTGTCCCGTAAAGCTGCTCCGGCTCGCGGAGGTGGCCCATGGATGGATGGCGCCTTCGGCGAGCGAGAGGCGGGGGTTGGGGATCACCGCGTTCTCGTCCACCTGGAGTATGGAACCCAGACCGTGGCATTCCTCACACGCGCCATGCGGTGAATTGAAGGAAAAGCTGCGCGGCTCGATGTCCGGTACGGAGGCATCGGGGTGATCCGGACAGACGAAGGATTCGGCAAAACGTGTCTCTTTGTTGGAGTCGGTATCCAGAACGATGAGCGAACCCTCGCCCTTCTTGAGCGCCAGCTCCACGGAATCCGCGAGGCGCGTGCGGTTGGGGTTCACTGCGCCGTCTTTGGTCTCCAGGTCTCGGACCACAAACCGGTCCACCACGATCTGAATGGTGTGCGCCTTCTTGGGGTCGAGCTTGATATCCTCGTCCACCGTTACGATGCCGCCGTCGATGCGCATGCGGACAAATCCCTCGCGGCGGATCGTGTCGATTATTTTGACGTGCTCTCCTTTGCGCCCTTCCACTACCGGGGCGAGGAGGAACACCTTCTTCCCCTCCGGCATGCGCGCAATGGTCTCCACAATCTGGCTGGAGGATTGCTTGCTGAGCTCCTTCCCGCAGGCAGTGCAGTGTACCTTGCCCACCTTTGCCCACAGGAGGCGCATGTAGTCGTAGATCTCCGTCACGGTTCCCACCGTGGAGCGGGGGTTCCGCGGCGCAGTCTTCTGGTCGATCGAAATCGCGGGACTCAGCCCCTCAATCGATTCCACTTCCGGCTTTTCCATCTGTGCAATGAACTGGCGTGCGTACGCCGAGAGTGATTCCACGTAGCGCCGCTGCCCCTCGGCAAAGATCGTGTCGAACGCGAGGGAGGACTTTCCGGAGCCGGAGAGCCCCGTGATCACCGTCAGTTTGTTCCGGGGGATCGACACATTGATATTCTTCAAGTTGTGCATCTTGGCGCCTCTGATGACGATATTGTCCGTATTCACCATAGGGAGGAAGGGGACGGGGAGACCCGATACAAACACAAAAACGCCCGCGGCGTGCGCGGGGCTGAGCCCTGAGCTTATCATAAATACGGATCCACGTCTAGGGTTAAGGGCTTGGGAGAGAGGAAAAGAGGGTTCAATGGTTGGACGATTTGACGGAGAGGGTGTTTCAATGGGGAAAACCTACTGATACGATACGATCGTGTTCACTGGGATCATCGAAGCGACGGCGGAAGTCATCAAGAATCAGGATGGAGAATTGATCGTTCGGCGTCCAGGATCTTTTGATGACCTGAAGCGCGGCTCGAGCGTCTGCGTTTCGGGCGCCTGTTTGACCGTCACGAAGCTCGCGAAGAAGGAAATGACCTTCGATGTCGTCCCGGAGACGCTCAAGCGGACGACGTTGGGATCAAAGAAGGAAGGGGAACTGGTGAACCTGGAACGGGCCCTTTCCGCATCAGGCCGGTTCGATGGACATGTGGTGCAGGGGCATGTGGAGGGAGTGGGTGTTGTTGTTTCTGTTTCCTCTATCCCCCAACCCCTTTCCCCGGGGGGGAAAGGGGAGGGCTCCCGCAGGGGACTAACACCCAGTGGTATGTTGAAACATTCGAGGGAAATGCGGTCGAATCCAACGGAAGCCGAGGAGATGTTCTGGGAAGCGGTGCGGCATGACAAATTAGGCGTGCGTTTCCGGAGGCAGTACCGCATGGGAGTGCACATTGTGGATTTCTATATTCCATCTTTCAATATTGCAGTTGAGCTTGACGGTGGTTATCACAAGACGGAAGCGCAAGCGAAACAAGATGAAGAGCGGACAGCGTACCTGGGAGAAGTATTTGGGGCGCACGTTCTGCGTTTTGAGAATGATCATATCCTGAAAGATCTTCCTCATGTGATCGATACGCTCCTTTCCGTCATTTCCGCCTCATCCCAGGAAAGGGCTTCGGCGAACGATTCCCCCTCTCCCCCGGAGAGGGGGTTAGGGGGGGAGGGGGGAAAGGAATACTTCCTCACTATCCGTTCTTCAAAAGACATTCTCTCGAATCTTGTGCCGAAAGGGTCCGTGACATTGGATGGCGTATCGTTAACCGTCGTCGGCGTTTCCAAGCACTCTTTCTCCGTTGCGCTGATTCCTATCACCATACAGCAGACGACGCTTGGTTTGCTGCGAAAAGGCGACCGCGTGAACATCGAATCGGATATACTGGGTCGCTACGTCCACCAGTTCCTCTCCTCCCGCCCATGAAGCAGCATGCCCGTCCCTTCGCCGGCTCCATCGACCACTCGTGGCGTATTGGCATCATTCATTCTTCCTTCTATAAGGAGGAGGTGGAGGTGATGGTGGAAGGAGCGAAGAAGGTTCTTCTGGAAGCCGGCTTTTCGCCATCCAACATCCGCACATTCCCGGTTCCCGGTTCATTTGAGATTCCGTTGATCGGTTCAGCCCTTGCAGAAGCCAAAGAAGTAGATGCACTCATCGGACTTGGCATCATCGTGGAGGGCGAGACACACCACGCCCGGCTCATCGCGGAAGCTGCGGCGCACGGGGCGATGGAGGTGCAGGTACGGAGGCACATCCCTTTTGTCTTTGAAATTCTCTACGTGGACGACATTGCCCTTGCACGGGAGCGCTTGGACAAGGGAGCGGCGGCAGCTCATGCGGCGCTCCAATCGCTTGCGCTCCTGCGACACATACATTCTTGAGTTACTGAGCAAATCTAGTGTTCAAAATATTTGGCTTGGATAAGCGTAATATTTAATACTAAATTCAATAATTATCGCTTCAGACTGCCACGGAACGCCACTCTATGTACTGTGAAGCGACAATCTGTCCGTTGTGCAAATTGTTTATCCAGAGGAGCCGTATTACATTTCGGGTAATTCCCCCTGTTTCCATGCGTTTTCCCCGGCTGCTCTCTGCCCTGCTCATCTCATCGCTCTTCGTTCCGCTGATGGCGCAGGCCATTACGTTCCCCGACGTTCCCTCCACGCATCCGTACGCGACGGAGATTAACGGGCTCGTGGAAAAGGGCGTCATATCCGGCAACCCGGACGGCACGTTCCGTCCCAGCGATCCGGTGAACCGTGCAGCCATGCTCAAGATGCTTTATCTCGCCGCCGGCACTTCCGCCGCCGCGCCGTCCACAGTCTGTTTTCCTGATGTTCCCAAGGGAAGCTGGTACGAATCCTATGTCTGTGATGCTGCGGCGAAGAGTTACGTCAAAGGGTATACGGACGGAACGTTCAAGCCCTCACGACCCGTGTCGCGCGCGGAAGCGATCAAGATGATTTTTGCGGTGATGGGGCTGACCATGGAAGCGGCGTCAGCATCCGTCCCGTACGGTGACGTGGCAACGTCCGCCTGGTATGCGCCTTACGTTTCTTCTGCTCTTGCCCGTGCCGTGCTCCCCCTGCGCAGCCACGCGTCCGACACCACGCTCAGTCCGGATGAGCCCATCGATCGCGCAGAAGCCGCAGCGCTCATCTGGAACGGAATGCAGGCCATGACGGAATCCGCATCGTCCGTATCCTCGCAGGCGGCGTCGGCTGGGTCGAGCGCGGCATCTTCCGTCGGGCAGACGAGTTCCCGCAAGCAGGTGAACGTCGACGATACCGGCGCGTCTGCGCAGGTCCTCACCATGACATTCCCCTTTACGGACATGCAGCAGTTCAAATCCAAGGCGCCGTTTTCGTACCGGTTCCATCTGGATAAGACGCTGGTCGCGGAATTCACAGCACAGGTCCGAGACGGCAAACCGGGCGGCGTCACATGCACGCTCTTCAGGCTGGAGCACGACGGCTTCTCCACCGAGTACTACATTGGCTACGTGGAGAACAACGCGTGCTATCTGCGCAACGCCCTCACGGCGGGCGATTACCAGCTGCAGCTCTCACCTACACTTCCCGACACGCCGTACACGGTGAGTTCCAAGGTTGCCCAGGGCGACAACAACGACGGCTTCTCGGAGGCGGTCGAGATTCCCTACGGCAAAGCGCGTACCGAGTACGTGGAGTCCAATGATTTGCAGGATTGGTACAAGTTTACGGTTCGACAGGAAAGGCAGATGCGCTTTGGCCTCACGAGCGCGGATAACCTGAGTTGCATCATCATGCCGTCCAGCGACGTAGATCTCTTTGGATTTGAGGGTCCCGCCTGCAATGCCAACTACACGTATCCCATCGGGACGTACTACGTGGGCATCGGCCACGGCAACCCCAAGGCGCTACGGCAGACGTATACGGTTGAGCTGAAGTAAGGTTTGGGCGGGTGGGGGTTAGTCATGTTGGGAAAGGAATCCGAGGAAACCGAAGAATCCGACGATTCCGAGGGGTAGTACGTAGCTCTCTCTGGAGCGAGTGAGTTGATTGCTCCTCGGTTTCCTCGGATTCTTCGGTTTCTTCTCCTCCGACTTCTCCACTCAAGTCAGAACAATGGTATACTGCTTCTTCCATGACACCTTTTAGAACAATCCCGGAAGCTCTCGAGTATTTGAAGCGTGGCGAGTTCCTGATCGTGGTGGATGATGAAGCGCGCGAGAACGAAGGCGACCTTGTCCTGGCGGCTGAGTTTGTGACGGAGGAGAAGATGGCGTTTGTTATCCGCCATACGGGCGGCGTCGTGTGCCTGGCCCTCAGTAATGAACTGGCGGATCGTCTCCAACTTCCACCCATGGTCACCCGGAACACGTCGCAGCTCGGGACGTCCTTTACGGTCAGCATTGAGGCTGCGCAAGGCGTGACTACCGGCATTTCCGCGCACGACCGGGCCGTTACGATTCTTGCGGCCATGGCGCCTGGTGCAGCACCTTCCGATCTCCGGCGCCCCGGCCATGTCTTTCCCCTGCGTGCGCAGGACGGCGGCGCGCTGGTGCGCGCGGGTCACACGGAAGCTTCGGTGGATTTGTGTCGCGCGTCGGGGTTACGGCACGGCGCGGTTATCAGTGAGCTTATGCGCGACGATGGCACGATGATGCGGCTCCATCCGGATCTCGTCACATTCGGGAAGGAGCATAACATCCCGCTCGTTTCCATCGCGGACATCATCGCGTGGCGGCGTACCGGTGAAACTCTTATCCGTCCGGAAGCAGAGAGTCCACTGGAGACGGAGAGCGGCCTCTGGCAGATCAAAGTCTACGAAGATAAAGTTCATCGACGCGAACATGTGGCGCTTGTGAAGGGCGAAATCAGGACGGACGAACCTGTTCTCGTTCGCGTGCATTCGGAGTGCCTTACGGGAGATGTCTTCGGGTCCCGACACTGTGATTGCGGTGAGCAGCTCCAGCTCTCCATGGAGCGGATTGCGGCGGAAGGGAAAGGTGTGCTTCTCTATCTGCGTCAGGAAGGACGTGGCATCGGGCTCGTCAACAAGATCCGTGCATATGCGCTGCAGCAGAAGGATGGTCTGGATACCGTGGAGGCTAATGAGCATTTGGGGTTGCCCGTTGATCTGCGCGAATACGGCATTGGGGCGCAGATATTGCGGGATATCGGGGTAGGCAAAATCCGTCTTCTCACAAACAATCCCAAGAAGATCGCGGGACTTAAAGGGTACGGTCTGGAGGTACTTGAGCAGGTGCCGCTCGAGATTGAGATGCTCTCTGATCGACAGCGGAAATACCTAGGTGCGAAGAAGCAAAAACTGGGTCATCTTTTGCGACACCTTTGATGTTGTATATACTATGTATATACAAATCACATTTTATGTTCGTAAAAGGAAAAAATGAGTAGAACAAATTCCATCACAACGTCATCTCATTTTATTTTCACTGTCTTCACTAATTTTTTCAGTGGACGTACAATAGAATCCAATTAGTTCCTTCCCCCAACTCGTATGCCGACGAAAAAGAAGAAGGCAAAGAAGACGAAGACGAGGAAGTCTTCCAAGAAGAAGAGGCGATAAGTGTGTCGCAAGATTCTGCGATACCTGACGCGCTGTCCGATAAGGGCGGCGCGTTTTTGACAGTGGTGTTGTGGATGTTCATGATGATCGTGATTACCCCGTTGATGTAGTAGGGATTCCTTGATGGAGAAATCTTCCGCAAGTTTTGTATCAAGAATAATCTCGATTCAAGGAAATCCTGTCATCTGATCGTGATGTTGTGGATGTTCATGATGATCGTGATTCCCTGTGTATGCAGATAATTCCTTGATGGGAAATCTTCTGCCTCTTCCGTATACAAAACATCTCGAATCATGGTAATCCTTTCATTAAACAAATCGTGGTCAGGTCACCGTATCTTCTTCCACTTCAGCACCTTTGTCTCGATGAGCGCGCCGACGGCGAAGAGGATGACGACAACCTTTATCGCCCATCCGATGACCGGAACGAAGGAGAGGAGCTTGAGGATGAGCAGGGCAACGAAGGACACGCCGAACAGCGCCCAGAAATTCCAATTCTTCTTGAGCGTAAGTTGCAGCCAACGTGCGGCGAGCATTGCGGTGACGGGCGCGGCGAAGAGGAGAATGAGCAGGTAGGAGGAGAGCAGGAGCAGAGCCAACGGCAGTCCGATGACCGTGATGGCGAGAAGCAACATGGCGATGGGCGTGGCGGCGAAGAAGAGAAAGCCCCACAGCAGGCTCCACCACGGCTTGCGACGCAGGATCTTGGCGGCATCCACAAAGTACGATTTGGTCGCGAAGAGCAGCAGCAGGAGGATGAGCGCTCCGGAGAGGAGCGAGACGAGGGAGATGGCTCCCAGGAAGGAGGCGAACATGCCCGGGCGCATACGCTTTGTCTCATGCGCGTATTCCGGGTGGTACGTGGCCTTCTGTCCCTGGGCGAGCGAGGAGCCGAAATCCGTTGGCTGGTTCTGCGTCCAGTAATCCACGCTGCCGCGGAAAGCGGCGTTGGGGAGGATGTGGAGCTCGTTAGCCTCGATTCTCGCGTTGCCCTCCACCGGACCGTTGACTGTGAGCGATTCTGCGCGGACATCTATATTGCCGTGGAAGATTCCTTCCATAACAACCTTCCCTCCGCTCACGAGAAGGTTGTGTCCCACCGGACCGCGCAGCACCATTTTGCCGCCGTTTACCACAACGTCACCCAGTACCACCGCATCGTTGCCAACCACTACGATTCCGCCGAAGACGATGAGGTCACCCTGGATCGTACCGTGCACTTCCACCGTGCCGCCTGCGACAAGGACGTCGTTGCCCACCGTGCTCATGATGCGCACTTCCCCTGCAGCAGCATGGATGCTCTGGGATACGCTGTTCTCAATCTCCACGCGCTCCGCAGCGATAAAAAGATCGCCGGTGATGTCCCTGTTGATGCTTGCTACGCCGCCCGATACCACATAGAGGTCGTCTGAGACGGGAGCCTGCAGCGTTACCGAATCGCCGCTGCGGAATGTCGCGGCGCTTGTGAATGCGGGGAAGAGCAGGGAGAGCGAGAGGATTGCGATGGAGAGTTTGCGCATGGAGCGGTGGAAAGGTTGTCTTCCATTATAGGTTGTCTCACTTCCATCGCCAGTTCTTGGGAATGCGCCGTCCCGCATTCATGGTGCGGCATTCTGGGGCGAACGACGCTGACACTGCAACATTTCGAATTTTCTGTTGTTCTAACATGGTTTCATGTGCGTCCAAAAAGTCAGTGTTCTCCCTTGCCCCATCCGTGGACACTGCTTAAGGTCACTTTCTCCGTTCCCCCATTTTCCATGCTGAGCCACCTTCTACCCTTTGCTATTGTCATCGTTTCTGCGCTGCTCGGATTCGTTCTTTCGTATCGGGAGCCGAAGAAGGATGAGGTGCAGGCGGATTGAACAGTGAATGACCAATCCTCCAAAATCCCAATGACCAAAACGATTTCAAACAGGGGCGTTTTATGGTCATTGATAATTGGTCATTTTCTATTCTTGAACACAATCTGATGATCCTTCATATCAACAGTCACCGCATCGCCTTCGTTGATCTTTCCTTCGATGATCAGCAGCGAGAGCTCGTCGAGGATGTTGCTTTGGATTACGCGCTTGAGGGGGCGGGCGCCAAAGAGGGGATCGAAGCCTTTCTCTGCAAGGAACTTTTCAGCTTTGTCCGTCAGTGCAAGCGTAATACCCTTGGCCGCCAGGCGGTCCGTGACGCGCTTGACTTGCAGCCCGACGATTTTGGAGATCTGCTCTTTGGTGAGCGGCTGGAAGATGATGATGTCATCGACGCGGTTGAGGAATTCGGGGCGAAAGGTGGCGTGCAGTAGATCGTCCAGAGCTTTTTGCTGCATCACTTTGCTGTCGGCAAACTTGGCAATCTCTGCGCTCCCGAGATTGCTCGTCATGACGATAAGGGTGTTCTTGAAGTCCACAGTCCTGCCTTTAGCGTCCGTCAGACGTCCCTCATCCAAAATTTGCAGGAGGATATTGAAGACTTCTGGATGGGCTTTCTCAATCTCGTCGAAGAGGATCACGGAGTATGGGTGATGCCGGACCGCTTCGGTCAATTGTCCTCCTTCCTCATATCCCACATATCCTGGAGGCGAGCCGATGAGGCGCGCGACGGCATGCTTTTCCATGTACTCGGACATGTCGATGCGAATGATGAGCTTCTCGTCGTTGAAAAGGAACTCAGCGAGTGCCTTGGCGAGTTCCGTCTTCCCCACGCCTGTCGGTCCCAAAAAGATGAACGAACCGACTGGTCGTCCCTCTTCTTGTATCCCGGCGCGGCTACGTCTGACGGCGTTGCTCACCGCCTGTACCGCTTCTTTCTGCCCAATGACGCGCTTGCCGATTTCTGCTTCCAGATGTGAAAGTTTGGTGCCTTCCTCCGAGAGCAGCTTGGTGACGGGGATACCCGTCCACCGCGCCACGACGCTTGCGATGTCCTCCTCGGTCACTTCCTCCTTGAGGAGCGGGTTTTCCTTTTGGATATTCATCAGTTCGCCCTTGGCTTTCTGTACATTTTTCTCGAGGTCAGGAAGGAGGCCATAGCGGATTTCTGCCACGCGCTGGAGGTCGCCCTTCCGTTCCGCTTGCGAGGATTCCTCCTTCAATTGGTCGATCTGCGCGCCAGAATCTTTGATGACATCAATCACTTTTTTCTCGTTTTGCCACCGGAGCTCAATACTGCGCTGCTCTTCGCGCAGCTCTGCGATTTCCTTCTCAAGTTCCTTAAGGCGTTTTGCGCTGAGCTCGTCCTTCTCTTTTTTCAATGCCTCACGTTCCACTTCGAGTTGCCGCAGCTTGCGTTCCAGTCGATCCAATTCCGTCGGCTTGCTTGCGATCTCTATACGGAGCATCGAAGCAGCCTCGTCCATCAGGTCGATTGCCTTGTCCGGTAGAAAGCGGTCACTGATGTAGCGGTCACTGAATGTCACGGCGGCGACCACTGCTGCGTCGCGTATGCGGACGCCGTGGTGGACTTCATATTTTTCCTTGATGCCGCGGAGGATGGAAATGGCATCCGCAACAGATGGTTCCTCCACCATTACCGGTTGGAAACGGCGCTCGAGCGCCGCGTCCTTCTCCACGTACTTCCGGTATTCCTTGAGCGTTGTTGCGCCAATGGTCCGCAAAGTTCCGCGCGCCAAAGCGGGCTTGAGGATGTTTCCCGCGTCCATGGCGCCTTCTGCACCGCCTGCACCCACGATCGTGTGCAGCTCATCAATGAACAGGATGATGGCTCCGTCTGATGATTCCACTTCCTTGATGAGTGCTTTCAGACGATCCTCGAATTCTCCACGGTACTTCGTTCCTGCAATCATGGCGCCGAGGTCGAGGGAGAGCACCTTTTTTCCCTTGATCGTCTCCGGCACGTCACCTTCCACAATTTTCCGCGCCAGCCCTTCCACAATCGCCGTCTTGCCCACGCCCGGTTCACCTACGAGCACCGGATTGTTCTTGGTTCGTCGTGAGAGGATCTGCAAGATACGGCGGATTTCCTCGTCCCGTCCGATCACCGGATCGATCTTCCCTTTGCGTGCCATCTCCGTGAAGTCGTGCGTGTACTTTTCCAGCACCTGATACTTTCCCTCCGGCTCTGGATCAGTAACATGCTGATGACCGCGAATATCCGCGAGAGCTTTGAGAGCTTGGTCCTTTTTGAGCGGGAGAATCTTCTTGACGTCGGGACGATCGAGCAGGCTCAAGAAGAGATGTTCGGTGGACACGTACTCGTCACGGAGTTTCCCTGCCTCTTCTTCTGCCTGGTCGAGTGTTTTCTTGGCGTCCGGCGCGAGCACGGGGCCGGATCCTCCGGTCACTTTTGGTTCGGCTGCGAGTGCGTCCCTGATGTTGTCGGCCACTTTCGCAGGGGAGTGTTCCAGCCGTGTGAGGAGCGTTGGTACCAATCCTTCCGGCTGCTCGATCAAACTGAGCAATAAATGGAGCGGTGTGAGGGTAGGGTGACCCATTTTTTCCGTCATTTGTACCGTCCCTTGGATGGCTTCAGCTGCTTTTGTGGTGTAGCGGTTGAGGTTCATGGGAAGCAGAGAAATGCGGCTAAACGAATCTAGCACTCTACATTGTAGAGTGCCAATTCTCTGTCGTCAAATGGCTGTTCTGATGAAAATACTGGCCAGAATGCACCTATAGAAGTCAATTACAGAGACATCATCAATACTTGAGGCGTCTGGCACCGTTGTATGCGTGTCCGGTGAACACGTTTGACGTGGGCTTTCTGGTCTTCCATTCATTCCTCTTCTCGCAGTTCCTCAAACCCATCACCCTGTTCACTCGTGAGGAACGAAAACCAGCCTTTTTGCTTCAATAAAGACAGATCAAGGTTGCGATCACGCCGCCTCTTGCGGGAGGAGGGTTGTACGCGGTTGGTGCGGCGGCGGAAGAGGGACATCGGCTGAATGATAGTACGCGAAGAGCTCTTGTCGAGTATTCGCTACGTCTCAGTTCAGCGGCGCTGTGAAGCTTTCGATCACCACGCGTTTCCGCTGGTCTTCCGGCAGGGAGGCATACCATTCTTTTGCTCGTTTGAGAAGCTCCTGCTCACCAAAGGCCGGATCAGAAGGATCTCCGATGACGACGATATGCAACGGACGTTCGCCGTTGAGGAGCTCTCCCGGTCCGTGCCCGCCGAAGCTGATGGCCTTGGCAAGGTCAACGGTCCTCTTTCCAGCCGTAGGACTCAGGCTCTTTGCGCTCACAAGGAATCCTGCGGGCAGAACGCCGCTCGAGGTTTTAAACGAGTTCGTTCCATCGTAGTAGATCACTTGCGCCATATGGGCTTCTGCGGGGCGCGAGAGCTCGTTGATAGGCTTGAAGTGTTTGCGTACGTTGTTGACGTATTCTGCAGGCTTCCCTGCATTCGCAAGTTTCTTTTGCATGGCGGCGACGATGGCATCCGAGTACCTGTTCACAAGTTCATCCACCGCCTCCGGGGTCACCTGCTGTTTCTTTTCTTCGGGTGTCAGCGGCCTTCCCAGCTTTTTCTCCAGCAGCTTCTCCAGTGCGAGGCCCCCCGCTCCGCAGCCGCCGTGGCACTGGATGACGGTGACGCCTTCCTGCAGGAATGCATCGGCCATCTTATCGATGTGTGCGGGAGAGAGGGGATTGTTTTCCAGGAGATCTGCAAGATCCATATCAAGGATGCCCGATCCGGCGCTACGTACAAGATGCAGTTCTTTGTTGCTGATTTCCGTCATATCGTCCCCTTCATCCATGCAGGCAACAGCCTTTTCCAGTCCGGGCTTGTAGAATGATTTTTCCTTCACGGTTTCCGCATTCTTCTCCACGAACTTCTGCCAACCGCCCGCTTCCTGGATGGCGGAAAGAATCTTTCCGTCTTTTTCCATATAGGGGCTGACAAGTTCCGCGACGTTGTGTGACATATGTTCTTCTTTACCATGGCCATCCGTGCGAGGCAAATGACCTTCTGATGCAGAGGCTTTCTGTTTCAGGAGTACCGCTGCCGCGGAAGCGATGCTGGCTTCCTCGAGAAATTGGCGGCGGCTCATGGGATCCTCAGGATTGTGATGGGATGATTCCGGGTTTTCCTTCATGATTTCGGACATAGGGTGTGGGTAAAGATTGCGAACCAGAGTACGAAAGTCCGTCTAAAAATCAAGGCTCTTAAGAGGTTGGTCTGTCGGGGGAGAATCTCAAAACTAAACCATTTCTTTGACCTCATTGGCGGGATGGCAGAAACTGTCCATCTATGATGAACTGGTGGTACGGTTACGGCGGTCCCGGTATTGCGGTCTTCGGTGGGATCATGATGATCCTCTGGTGGGCGCTGATCATCATCGCCATCGTTGCGGTAATCCGGTGGATTCGGTGGAACACGCCCGGTGGGCGCGGCCATCATAACGGCTGGCGTTCATCGTCTGCTTTGGAAATCCTTCAGGAACGTTTTGCGAAAGGGGAGATTGATGAAAAGGAGTACGAGCGGAGGAAGAAGGTGCTGGAGGAATAGTGTGGATCTTCGGTCCACGGTGAAGGAAGTTCGTTCTCACCCCGCAAACCGGATAGCGAGGTAGAGTACTGCCATGCCCGCGATGGTCATGGCCGTCGTGAGGAACTTGGGATGCCGGTGGTGGCTTTCCGGAATGAGGTCGGAAGCACCGATGTAGAGGAAGAATCCCGCGAACAGCGCCAGGAGAAGGCCGAGCGAATCCTGCGTAACACGGAAGAAAAGCGTCACGGTGATGCCAAGAAGAGGCGCCAGTGCATCGACCACGAGCCAGCGCAGCGCCTTGTTTACGGTTCCCCCGTGATGGACGACGACCTGCACGGTGTTGATTCCGTCGCTAAAATCGTGCGCGAGGACGGCGGCGGCGACGATAGCGCCGACAGAAGTGGAAACCTGAAAGGCCAGGCCGACACCGAGGCCATCAAGAAAGGAGTGGACGGCGAGCGACCCGGCGCGCACGTGCCCGCGCGATTCCACGCCGAGTTGTTCTCCCTCTTCGTGGGCGTGGTTATGGAGCAGGATGACCCGGTCGAGCACCAGGTAGAGCAGAAAGCCGAGTGCGGTGAAGGACAGCACAGTGGAGGCGTCGTACGTGTTGCTGCTGAGTTCCACGGCTTCGGGTATGATGTCAAAAAATGCGACAGCGACTACCGCCCCTGCGCTAAACCCCAGGATGAGGTGCATTTTGTCTCGTAGCTTCAGCGCAAGGCATCCGCCGATCATTGTGGCAATGAACGCAGCGCAACCCAACAGAAATGCTGTCATAGGAGGAGGGTAATTGATGATGTCCCCAGCCCGTGCTTCGCTCTGTGAGCATGGACCATTTCGATTGCTTGCTCTTTTCAGGATATTTCGGGGGAGCTACGCAGGGCATCGGTGGGGGCATCTGAATTCTACATCGACGGTTCCGCATGAAAATATTCTGGTACCCCCGGCAGGAGTCGAACCCACGACCTCCTGGTCCGAAGCCAGGCGCTCTATCCAGCTGAGCTACGGGGGCATGCGGGAGGAAGTATATTCTTTCTTCGGAGAACGCGCAGGCGCTTTTTGAATACGCTTTCGCAAACGAACGCTAGGCCAGCTGCCTGTCCACCATAGCTCGCCGCAGCGAGCAAAGGTGGAAGCTACGGGGTATGCAGGAGGAATATTTTGCTGTTGTTCGCGCAGAAGAGTTCCTTTCCGAGAAAAACCCCCAACTTGCGGTTGGGGGTCGTTGTTCTTCCTGTGCAGGGATGGAAGAAACTACGAAGTGGTGACGGGCTCGTGTTTCCGCATGAACATGCGGACGGTAGTGTTGGCTCCGGAGATGAGGATCTCGTCGCCGAGGACGTCGATGCGACGCACCGGCTGCTGAAGAGCCTGAGCACGGTGGACAATGTACCCTTCGTTGTCTTTGGCATAGTAGATAACGTTTCCCTTTTCCGTGCCGACAACGATGAAGGGCTCCACAATGGCCACGGCTGTGGGCTTGCTTTCCAAAGCCAAGCAAAACCGAATCATGGGGTTCAGCTCGTTGCTGGAATCGTAGATGTATGGCCCCATGTTGCGGAAGTTCCACACGCACGCCCAGTTAAACCTAACGGAGCAAAACTCGTCACCGCCCGGACCGAAGCAGGCGACATCGCTGATGCCGCTGCCCCAGAGCCGGAGCGGTTCCTCGGCGTCCTTCCTGTAGAGATACAAAGAGTCACGTACGAGGATGACGGTGCATTGGTTCTCGTAATGTGCAACCACTTTCCCGTCCCGCCCGCTCACTGGCGTCAAGCGAATCATCCCATATTCCTTTCTAAAAGGATGTCCAATTCCTTCCCGCCCTGTGCTGAGAAAGAACTAAATATAATTATAAGATAATATTAACTACATAGCAAATTATCAGATTTTACGTTTTATCCGCTTATCTTCGTGTGTATTTCGCAAGTGAACACCGAAAATCCTTCAATGCTACACTGTTTTCATGCCCCTATCCGACGACGACCAGGACGAGCCGCTCAGTAGCCGCCGGGCGCTGGAGCGGGCGGACCATGGCAAGCAGGAGAAGGTGGAGCAGAAGAAAAATCAGGAACAGAAGCGGGAACTTTCCAAGCTCAAGTTGGATGTCCTCCGGCAGAAGATGGCGCCGCAGCAACCGGAGGAGAAGAAGGAGGAAGAGAAGGGGGAGGGAGTGAAGACCAGGACCCGCGAGGAAGAAGCGAGACAGGGTGTAGATTCCGTGCATTCTAAACCTGGCGCCGAGACGATTATTAAAAAGGAGCAGCAGAAGGAGGAGGTGAAGAGGCAGGCGGTGTATGAGCAGGGGAAGGATCAGACGGCGTAAGGATGCGGATGGGACGACACGGGTTTGTCGGCCATCACTTCTTCGTACACGGAGAGGAATGCGGCAGTGACGGATTGCGGTGCATGGCTGTGTGCTTCCGTACGGCCGTGCTCTCCCATGGTCTTGCGGAGTGCGGGGTCCTTGAGAAGGCGGATGATGTGGCTTGCCAGTGTGTCCGTATCGCCCGGTTCTGCAATGAAGCCGGTCTCTCCATCACGAATGACTTCCGGTAGTGCTCCTATCCGCACGCCGACAACCGGGAGTCCGCACGCCATGCTCTGCAGGGTGGTGAG
The DNA here is from genome assembly GCA_903825315.1 of uncultured Candidatus Peregrinibacteria bacterium. Taxonomy (GTDB): domain Bacteria; phylum Patescibacteriota; class Gracilibacteria; order Peribacterales; family Peribacteraceae; genus CAIKAD01. The sequence continues at coordinate 251,098 of CAIKAD010000001.1, forward strand.
GGACTGCGTTTCCACCCTACTCGTGATCACCATTACGTCCGCTGCGTTCACGGTTTCCACCAGCCTTTCCCCATGGAGCGCGCCGAGGAATCGCACTCGGTCCAAAATACCCAGATGTGCGGCATGGGATTCCAGTGACGCACGTTCCAGTCCGTCCCCCACCACGAGAAGGGTGCAGGGAGTGCCACGGGCTATAACCTTGGCAGTGGCTTCTATTGTCTCCTCCACGCGTTTTTCCCGCGAGAGCCGGCCGAAGGAGAGAAGGGTTGGCCCTTCCAGGTCCAGTGCCTTCCGCACGGGGCTCTTGTCGGGCAGCGGACGGAACGCGCCGGTATTCAGTGGATTGGAAATCACATGAGGGACCAACCCCGGACGGAGCCGGAGCGTGGAAGCCATGGATTGCGAGGGGGAGGTGACGGCGGCGCAGTGGTTGTAGAACCACGACTCGTATCGGCGCGCGAAGAAGCGGGCCCACCGGTAATCGAGCCAGAAGAAATTCAGATAGTCCGACGGCGAACCGTGGCTCGTACCGATGAGAGGAACGTTAAGGATTTGCATTGCACGTATCGCCATCACGCCGGTGGTCGCAAAACCATGCGTGTGGATCACGTCCGGCTGGAACGCACGGAGGTTTTCCAGCATGGCGTGCTTTCCCCAACAGATCCGGTAGTCCGGCATCCAGGGAATGCCGATATTGGGAAGAGGGAACGTTACTTCCCGCAGGGTGTCGTCAAAATCCCGCGCTGCGGCGTAGCGGGGGGCGTAGAGCCGGACGGCATGCCCCTGTTCTTCCAGTGTTTCCATCAGCATGCGAACGGCATCGCTCACCCCGCTTAACTGGCGGAGGGAAAAATCACTGAAGAACGCAATGCGCATCAAACCGAGAATACACCATCTGATCAGGCAATGTCGTTCGGGGAGGGCGGAAGGGCCCTTTTGGCTATTCTGCTAACGAGGATGAAGCCTGTGACGAAGAAGACAATACCCAAAGTTACCACCACGCCGGCGATCTCGAGTGAATGATTCACCATCCTGTAGGAATCACCGAATTTGTAGCCGAGGAAGCAGAGCACGGAGTAGTTGGAAGCTGCAATGAACAGGGCAGTGGGGAGATACCGGCGCAGCGGTAGGCGGGCAAGCCCCGCGCTCATAAGGAGCGCCGGACTGAGGCCGAACGCCCATTTGCTGAGGAGCATAGATTTGAACGTATGTTCGTGCCAAAAGTGCTCTACGGCGTCGAGGCGGTTGCCGAGTTTCTTCACGAGTCGCGTTTGGTGGCCGGTCTTGCCCAGCCAGTACAAGGTGAGGTCGGGGATGATGTCGCCGAGGATGAGGATGAGGAGCGTGGGGACCAGTTCCAGCACGCCCATCGATACCAAGAAGCCCGCGATGAGCGCCACGGCCGGCCCCTCCACGACGGCGAGGGGAAGGAGCAGCCAATACTTGTATGCAAGGAGGAGGGCGAGCGGAGCGGGCGGCATAGGGCCTACCGGTAATCTTTATACTTTCGTGTTACGGGACGGTGCAGGAAAAACTCCGAGAAGAAGTTGAGGACGTAAACGGTTCCGGTCGTAAGCATACCCTGCCCATGGAACCGCCGCGCGGAAGAACTTACTCGGAAGGAGGGGAGAAACTTCACCGTTCCTTGTTCCCTGAGGCGGCGCGCGATATTGGTATCCTCGCCGTAGAATTCGATGGAAGTGTCGAAGCCTCCGATGGCGTCGAGCGCGACCCTGCGGACCACGAAGTTGCTGCCCATCACCAGTGCGCGCGTTGCGAAACTGAGCGAGTGAGCGATACGCCAGTAGGTGCGCACGACTACTTTTTTCCAGGAGGGCAGGTCGTAGTAATCGCAGGGACCGCTAAGGCAGACGAGGCGGGGATTTGCGGAAAATTCCTGCTCCATGAGCGTGAACCAGTTGGCAGGGACAAGCGAATCGGCATCCACATAAGCCAGCAGTTCTCCCTGTGCCGCATTGCGTCCTGCTTCACGCGCCCGCGTGAGGCCTTTGGCAGGCTCCTTCACCACGCGCACAAGCGGGTAGCTGCCTGCAAGTTCCGCTGTGCGATCCGTGCTCGCATTGTCCACCACGACGATTTCGTGCAGCGCAGCCGTCTTATGGCGCAGGATGCTCTCGATGCAGGCGCCGATGTACCGTTCCTCATTGTGTGCGGGGATAACAACACTGATGTCCATGGAGGGTGCGGGAGGAGGATCCGTACCAGATCAACCACAGGGCGCCGGGATCCCCGCGGTCTGTTAACAGCCGGATTCTACACTCCTTTCCGGTGATTTCATGTTGCAGAAGTGCAGTTTCTTTTAGCGGCTTCTCCGCACTTTGTGGTGCCTCTCCGGGCATAATTTCAAGTTCCTTGTATTATATTTCGCATTTCTCGTTCAAAGGGTACGTGCATTGTTGTTGATGCGTCGCTTGCACGGTCATGATGGTGAAGATGGAAAGCACAAAGTCATGGGGACGGGATAATCAAACCACGTACCTTCAGCTTCAAGAAGAAACCCTACTCGCAATATCACCCTTGGCGAGGTGCGCGGTCTTGGTGGCCAGCTTGGCGAGCTTCTTATCCGTTATGTTCTCTTCCTTGCGCGTCTCGTTGAGGAGGTCCGCAACCTGGTGGTACTGCAGGGTCTGCGCCAGCCTCCACGCGGAGGAGTAGCCTGCCATTTCGTAGTGTTCCACACGACGCGCCGATGCGATGAGTGCCGTGTCAAACGCATCGGGCGTCGCGTCCTGCTCTTCCATCATTTCCTTTCCCTCCTGCAGGATGCCGCTTATGCCGGGACAGTGCTCGCGCATGGGTGGTTCGCCGAGCGCTGCGAACGCTTCCTCCAGACGGCGCGTCTGCTCTTCCGTCTGGTTCAGATGATCGTCGAACGCTTTCTTGAGGTCTTCCGCATGCGCTGCGTCGCGCATTTTGGGAAGCACATCGGCAATCTGGTATTCCGCATCGTAGAGGTCGTGCAGTTCGTGCAGCAGGAGCGTATGGAGGGATGCAAGATTTTGCATAAAAAAATGGGGAAGACGGCCTTTCTGACGTTCTCTTGGGGGTGAACTTTCTAGTTTTGTTCTTTCGCAGAGAACACAAACCAATGATCCAAAATTCAAATCCCCAAAACGATTTTGAACAGGGACATTTTGGTACTTGGAATGTTGGAGCGTTGGTTCATTCGCCGTTCATTTCTACTATCTGCGCGCTCTGCGACGGTCATTATCCGTCAGTAACTTCTTCCGCAGCCGGATCGACTCCGGCGTCACTTCCACCAATTCATCATCCGCGATGTACTCCAGTGCCTGCTCGAGGGACATCGGCTGCACGGGCGTGAGGACGATCGCCTCGTCCGACCCCGATGCACGCATGTTCGTCAGTTTTTTCTCCTTGCATGGGTTTACGGTCATCTCCTCATCCTTGGCGCTCTCACCAATAACCATGCCCTCATACACTTTGGTCTGTGGCGTAATGAAGAGGCGGCCGCGCTCCTGCAAACCCCACAGTGCGAAGGCCACGGCAACGCCATTCTCCATGGAGATGAGGGAGCCGTGCGACTGACCCGTGAGTTCGCCTTTAAAAGGCTCATACGTGAGGAACGAGTGTGTGAGAATGCCTTCCCCACGCGTTTCGATGATAAAGTCCCCGCGAAAACCGAGGAGTCCGCGCGTGGGAACCTTGTATTCCAGGCGCGTGTGTCCTTCGTGGGACTTCATATCGAGCATTTCTCCCTTACGCTTGGCGAGCATTTCAATCACGGAGCCCGTAAACTCGTCCGGCACGTCGATGATGGCGTGCTCAATCGGTTCCTTCTCCACGCCGTCTTCCGTGCGCATGATTACTTCGGGACGTGAGACCTGGAGCTCGAACCCCTCACGGCGCATGTCTTCGATGAGTACGGAAAGATGCAACTCGCCGCGTCCGGAAACTTTGTACGCGTCCGTCCCGGGGATGTCTTCCACCTGCAGTCCCACGTTCGTCTCTTTTTCCTTCTCCAGCCTTGCTTTGATGTGTCGGGTGGTCACGAGGGAGCCTTCCTTGCCCGCAAAGGGGGAGTTGTTGACGAGAAAGTTCATGGTGATGGTCGGCGGGTCGATGCGGATCGCGGGGAGCAGCTCCGCATTCTCATCCGTCGTGATCGTTTCGCCCACGTAAATGTCCGGGATCCCTGCAATGGTCACAATGTCACCCGCGTGGGCCTCATTCACCTCAACACGCTTGAGCCCCTGAGAGACGAGCACCTTTGTAACCTTTGCCTTCCGAACCTTGCCGTCCGTCGTTTTCACAAATACCTGGTCGCCCGGTCGCGCGATGCCTTCGTAGACGCGGCCAATGGCTAATCTTCCGAGGTAGTTATCATAGGAAAGAGAGCTTGGTTGCATGCGAAAAGCTGTATCAATTCTTTGTTCAGCTTCGGGGACATGTTCCATGATCAGGTCGAAGAGAGGCGTGAGATCCGTAGCAGTATCATCTAGCTTCCTCTTGGCAATGCCCTCCCGTGCGATGGCGAAGATGTACGGAAAGTCCGTCTGTTTATCGTTGGCGCCGAGCGCCACAAAGAGATCGAACACCTCATCTACCACTTCGAGAGGACGGGCGGCAGGCTTATCAATTTTGTTGATGACGACTATCGGAAACAGCCCTAGCTGAAGCGACTTTTTGAGAACAAATTTTGTTTGCGGCATGGGGCCCTCCTGCGCGTCCACCAATAGAAGAACGCAGTCCACCGTCCGCAGGATCCGTTCCACTTCGGAGCCGAAGTCTGCGTGACCGGGCGTGTCCACAATGTTGATCTTGCAGTCCTTATACTGGATGGAGGTGTTCTTTGCGTAGATCGTGATACCGCGCTCCTTTTCCTGTGCGTTGCTATCCATCATAAGTTCGCCTACCTGCTCATGCGCGGCAAATGCGCCACCCTGTTTTAAGAGGGCGTCCACGAGGGTGGTTTTGCCGTGGTCAACGTGCGCGATAATGGCGATATTCCGGATGGACATTCTGAAGAATGGAGCAGGATCTGGGCGTAGTGGAGTCGATGTTGCGTTGCAAGGAGTGTGGAAGGGACACTACGAGACTTGAACACCGCGAAGCCAGGATCCCATATACTTTACAGGAAAAGCTAAGGTTATGGAAGGGGGAACGTCTCCTGCCGTTCTACGATTATTGTCGTAATTGACTGTAGAGCCGCTTTCTTGGGTGGAGACGCTCACGTATCCATTCACATCATGCACGATCGGCCTCCTATCTTCTCCGCGAAGGCGGCCGGGAGACTGAGGAGGAGGACTGTTGCGCGGCGCTCCGTTTGAGAGAACGTGCGCGGGCGCGTTCCAGGAGGGATTGCCGTACTGGCCTGAGTGAAGCAGGACAGGAGAAGGTGGTGGTTTGAAAATTACTCGTCGTTATCGTACGAACGAGATCGGTGTTGGAAGAAACCGCGGTTACCTTCTGCTTTAACGGCAATGCGGTGCAGGATTGCACCGTAAAAAAGAGAGAGAAGGTTTTGGAGGTTCCGGCAGGGAGCGTGGAAATTGTACAGAGCAGGGTATCGTTCTTGTCTGCTGCCATCTGGCAGGCGCTATCGCTCTGTGTGGGATCCCACGCAAGGACATTCTGCAGAAAAGGGAACGATGCCGTAATGCCCTGGGCATCGCCGGGGCCGCTATTGGCAATGGTAATGGAGACGGGAAAAGCCGATCCGATGGAGGCTTTGAGGGGTACGGCAAGCTGAGCAGTCATGCGCGTGCGGTTGTCCTGAGGATCTCCGGCATTCGGACCGCTCTCATAGGAGCAGGTGAATGTCGTTGTCACCTCGTTGCTCACGTTATTGGTGAGGTCAGGATCGGCAGTGAGAGGTTTGATGGTCGTCGTATGTTTCAGTGCGTCTGCATCGCACTGGTTGGATGTGTAGGTGAGGAGCAGTGTGACGGAGTCGCCGCTTTCGATGGACGGAATGAGGCAGAAGATCTTCCCGTTGTACGTGTCCTTGGTGCAGGACGTATCCGATTCCGATGGTACAAACGTCAGCAGGGTAGGATCTGTCACATCCCAAAGGGTGATATTGTCGGAGCGGTCCGGGCCGAGATTCTTGACGGTCGCTTTATACGTCAGGTATCTACCATTGCCCAATGTTGCTGGACCCTGCAGTGTGACGGAAACGTCGGCGGTGCCAAGGGGTGAAGAAAGGGCGCTCGCCGTTGATAATCTTCCACTTTGTACTGTGCCAATGGCCACAAGCACACACAGGAGGACAGCAATCATCATCGAATGTTTGATGGGCATCATGAGTGGGAAAGTGGCCAATACTGTAGCATTTATATTCTCGCCAGACGATAATCGGCACATGCAAAACGCTATCACATGGTTCGACATTCCCAGTACGGACTTTGAGCGGGCGGTGACGTTCTATTCTACGATCCTCGATGCTCCCGTGAGGGTGCAGGAATTCAACGGGCAGACGATGGGATTCTTTCCCATGGAAGGGAAGGAAGGCGTGGGCGGAGCGCTTATGCCGCCCATGGAAAACTTCAAGCCCTCCGCTCAGGGTACGCACGTGTTCTTCCCGGTAAAGGACATCGACAAGGCTGCATCCAAAGTGGAGCAGGCTGGCGGTAAGATCGCTGTGCCCAAGTACATGCTTCCCGATGTCGGCTGGATCGTGATGATCCTCGACACGGAAGGAAATTCGGTGGGGTTGCACAGTCCGAAGTAGTCCAGCATTCACGTCCGGGGTATTTTGTGCAAAGATATTTGCCAATGAATACCACGCGCAACAGAGTCCTCTGGTACGTATTCTACTGGGTCAACTGGGGGGTAATCCTCTGGTTCTGGTGGTGGATATCCGGGTCTTTGTTTTTGCAGGGGTCTGCATCTGCACTGGTCGCACTCGGGCGACTTACGGGGCTTGCGGCTGCGTACCTCATCTTGCTCCAATTCTTCACCATTGGCCGCACGCCATGGCTTGAGCGCACATTCGGGCTCGATAGATTATCGCGCTTCCACCACAAATCTGGACAGTGGGGCTTTCTCCTCTTGCTCGCACATCCGGTCCTGCTTTCGTTCGGGTATGCAGGACAACTGCATACCGGCATCGTCGCGCAATTCCTGTCCTTCCTCTCGAGTGACGATATTTTACAAGCGGCGATTGGGCTCGGTTTCTTTACAATCGTTGTCGTAACATCTATCACCCTTGCACGCCGCCACCTGCGGTACGAAATGTGGTACCTGGTGCACCTCATTGCGTATGTCGCAGTGTTCCTGTCGTTTTCGCACCAAGTGGAACTGGGGACGGACCTTACGGGCAGTACAGTCTTTATTCTCTATTGGATCGCGCTCTATGCAACAGTCTTCGCTAGTCACATTGTATTCCGCATCGTATGGCCGTTCATTCTCTATCGGCGCCACAGGTTCCGGGTGGAGCGCGTGGAACGGGAGACGCATGATGTTGTGTCGATCGTCATCGGCGGGGAACAGATGGACCGCTTCCGTATTAAGCCGGGCCAGTTCATGATCCTGCGGTTCCTCGACCGGCACTGGTGGCAGGCGCATCCTTTTTCGCTCTCCAGCTTGCCGGACAGCAAATCCCTGCGCGTTACCATCAAGGCGGTGGGGGACTTTACGCGTAGGGTTGAGAAGATCGGTGAGGGGACGGGTGTGCTCATCGAGGGGCCGTATGGCATCTTTACGGACGGTCCGGACACCCGGCCGAAGGCATTGCTCATTGCCGGAGGCATCGGCATCACACCGGTGCGCGCGCTTTTTGAGCAGCTTGCACGTCTCGGGAAGGACGTTGTTCTCCTCTATAGCAACCGGACGGAACGGGACGTGGCGTTGCGTCGGGAGCTGGAGGAGATTGTGCGGGAATGCTCTTGCGCCAAGGTGATTCATGTCCTCACTGAGCAGCCGAACTTTGCCGGGGAAAAGGGGAGGCTCGACGAGGGGAAGATCCAGCATCTCGTGCCGGATGCGTCGGAGCGCGAGGCCTACGTGTGCGGGCCTGTTCCCATGATGAACGCGCTCGTGCCAGCGCTCGAGAGAATCGGTATTCCCGCGGCGCGCATCCACCACGAGAAATTTGCGCTGTGATCGTTCTAACATTACGGGATTATTGCCTTCGGGCGGTCATACCTGCGACCGAAGGAGATGATGCAATGATCTGCGGGTCATGTGTGGCGGAAATCGTGCGCGCATGATCTATGCAGTATGTGTATGACACGATCAGGAGAAATTATCTCCCAAAGATTGAACACAAAAGTTGTACAATAGCGCTCGTTACTCACGGCTCCTGAGCTCACCTTCATTGCTCTTTTCCATAAGGTGACGCGTCCGCGAGATTTCGTCGCGTGCATATTCATCCGCTTCCTGCTGCGTTTGGAACACATGCTCCTTCCAGCGAACGGTTTCCATGCGTCGCCGTCCGCTAAAGAGTATAGCTCCCGGATGATAGGTACCCTCGCCGGATCGGTACGTATCCAGGATGTAGGAATCCGCTTCCTTGAGTTGAGGCATACGTGGAGGATGAAGGGAGCAATAATCTGCTTTTTAGGTGGTTACGTCCATCATAAGGTCATAAATCTGGATTCTTTCCCCAAACAAGGGCTACCGGACGTGTTCTTCCACATGAGCGCGTGCGCGGATATTCCCTTTGATCAGTTGCAGGAGGGGCAGGCCGTGCAGTTTGAGATGGTTTCCGGTCCCAAGGGGCCCAAGGCCGAGAACGTGCGACCGGCGTGAGGTAGCGCGATCATCGCTCTTCTTGATTTGGAGGCTTCGAAAGAGGTTCTGCGATGCGAAAGACGGATGGATCGGAAATTCGTTCCTCTTCCATGCATTATTGGGGGAGTTCCGAGGACAAACAAAAAATCCCCCGGCCGAGCCGGGGGGGGTCCTTGGTACATCTTGCAGTAGACAAAGCTACACCACTTTTCTGCATTTGAATACATCCATGACACAACAAGCGAATATACTCATTTCATTGTTTTGAGGGGTCAACGATGTAGCCTTTGCCATCGCAAAAGTAACAAGTCCACGGGCAATAGCTTCCATCCCATTCTATCTGCACTGTACCTTCATGGCATTCCGGATTGGGGCACGCTTTCAAATGGGGATTGTTTGCCAGGAATTCGGAAAAACTTACTTCCACTTTTACTCCACAACGAGTACAGGTACGAGTTCGCCCAGATAAATCCCCAAGTATATGCAACACATTCCGAGACTCTGTAGCGCCGCACTCCGTACAGCGCACCTGCGTTTGGCAACTGCCCTCTTCGACGTATCCCACCTCACCAAACGTATGTCGAATCATTCGTTTCACTCGCAAACACCGAAGACACTTGCGTTCTTTTCCACAGGAAACCTTTTGCCATGGAGACCACTTGTGGAAGTCCATGGCACACAACATTGCTATTATCCATCGCATGTCTCACTCCTCTTGAAGTAGTAATGTAACTCGCACTGCCTTTGGACCTAAAGACCGCAGGCAAACTACAGAATGCAGTCTGCATGTCTACGCTAGCAGCCGTACTGTTTCGGGCAACAATATTGTGTAGGACAGTCAACTTTTGCCCTATTGTCTGCTACATTGTGTGGTATTCTGCTCCAGCATTTTGGGGAGTAGCCCCGCCTTCGGCGGACTACGGCGGGCAGGAGCCTTGTTCATTATCGTAGAACTCGTTAGATTCTTCTCATATTGGGGAGTAGCCAAGTGGTAAGGCACCTGCCTCTGGAGCAGGCATTCGGGGGTTCGAATCCCTCCTCCCCAGCCAAATAGTCTATTATAGAAACATGAGTATCGGTCTTGTTCTTCAGATAACGGGGGCAACCATCCTTGTAATCGGATTAACTTTTTCTTTCTTTCAACGAACACCAACTATCTTTACATACATGAAAAAAGTCTCAGGTATTTTTAGCGATTTCAAAGGTGATAATTATTTTGAAAAGCCGAGAGTTGAAATTAAGTCACTAGAAATAAACAGTCCAAATCCGAGTCCGGAAATTGGATATGATTCAGAATATAAATTAAACATCATTACACCAAATCCAATCGCAAGATTTATTCTTAATATTAGGGTTCCGGATTCAGCATGGAGACCAGAAGAACCATTTTCACTTTTTAATGACACTGTGACAGGTGATAGAGCTTGGTATGAGAATTACCAGAAATACCCAGTCAAAAATGGTTATGCAACCATTGAAATTCCTAATGCTGCCGGGGAATACCATCTTGTTTTTGGAAATACAAAACCTGAAGAGCTTACAATCAATGACATTAAGTGGTGATTTCTAAAATCAACCACCAGCACCAGCCACTAGGTCCGGTGTTTAAATATCCAATATCAATAGCCAAAATAATAGAACACAAAATATGTTCAATATGTAGAAATCCTACCGTCTTCCCCCACGGTGGCGGCTTCGCCCCCAGGAGCGGTGGCGATGACGCGGTCCGGAATGGTGCGGAGGGGCAGAAGGTGTGGGAGCGGTGTGTGTGGGAAGCGTGGGATGGACGGTGACGGACGAAGAACGGCGGCGGATGGGGGCACGGATCAGGCGTTCGATGTCCCGGATATTGCTCGTCTGTTCCGGTGTCGCGAACGAGATGGCCCGGCCTTCCTTTCCGGCGCGCGCCGTGCGTCCGATGCGATGCACATAGTCGGAGGGATCGTCGGGAAGATCGAAATTGATCACCACGGTAATGTTCGAAACGTCGATGCCGCGGGAGGCGATGTCCGTTGCGACGAGAATGCGGTACTTGCCCGATTTAAAACCCTCCAGTGCTTCCTTCCGCTGCGATTGCGAGCGATTGGCGTGCATCTCTGCCGCACTGTGTCCCATGCTTTGCACTGCACGGGTGATCTTGCGCGCGCCGTACTTGGTGCGCGAAAAAATGAGTACGCTTCCTTTCTGTTCTTGCAGGATCGATCCGAGGAGCGGGAGCTTTTCTTCCCGACGGACAATGAACAGCTCCTGTTCCACCTTTTCGGCTGCGGTGCCGGCGGGCGCCACTTCTATGCGGAGCGGCGAGCGCATGTGTCTGCTCGCGAGCCGCAGGATCTCCGGAGGCATGGTGGCGGAGAAGAGCATCGTCTGCCGTTCCTGCGGTACATGACGCAGGATGCGCTCAATCTGCGGTTTGAATCCCATGTCGAGCATCCGGTCTGCTTCGTCCAGCACGAGGATCTTCACTTCGCGGAGCGTTACGGTGCCCTGTTCCAGGTGGTCATTGAGGCGGCCGGGTGTTGCGATGAGAATGCGGGGATTCCGTCTCAACATCTCCCTCTGCCGTTGCATGGATGCGCCGCCGATGAATACGGCCGTGTGGATACCGAGTTCTTGCGCGAGAGGATGCAGTGTTTCTTCTACCTGGGCTGCAAGCTCTCTTGTGGGAAGAACGACCAGCGCCCGCCCTCCGTTCCCGAGATTCTGGAGTAGGGGAATGCCGAAGGCTAGTGTCTTCCCTGTTCCTGTTTGCGCAATTCCCACCACATCTTTGCCCTCAAGCGAGGGGGGAATTGCCTGATGCTGTATGGGAGTGGGTATAGAAAACCCCCGTTCGCCGAGCATCCGAAGCAGGACGGGTTGTATTCCGAGTCCTTGGAATGCTGATGCTGGCGAGCGGGGGGGATCCGTGATCACGTTACTCAGGCGGGACGCACGTTCTCGGCCTTGGGACCCTTGGGCCCCTGTCCCATTTCAAATTGCACGGTCTGGCCTTCGTTCAGTTGATCGAAAGGCACTTCCACGCAGGAGCTCGAATGGAAGAAGACGTCCGACGAACCGTCGACGGTGATAAAACCAAATCCCTTGTCTGTTTTCTTCTTGATCGTACCGGTAGGCATTGAAGAGGATGGGTAAGAAATGAAGCACACGATGTGCAGTAATGTCATCTTACCATGAAGGTGGAAAAGATGCCATTTTTGGTGCTCAAATGCCCTGGAATGGCAATAGTGGGCTACAGAGCCATTTTGGAGAGCTATGGAAATGAGGAAGCTGTCATAGCTACGAAGCACTGGAGAGCGGCAAGAGCCCATTGCAGAGTTGCCCTGGGAGGAATGGAAGAGTGCCAGTTCCTGGGTGGCCATTCACCAGCACCAATCGGAAAACGACTAGACCTATGGTCAGTCAACATCGTTCCTTCGTATGTTCGAATGAATTTTCCTGGCTAACAATCCAGTGCTGTGCAAATCACCTCGTAAGTTCAGCGACGTCCATTTTCCGTTTTCATATCAAGTGCATACTGTACTAATTGTTGCAGGACAGCAGCGAACGATGCTATCACTAATGGAGCACATGCAAACGCAAACGCCATGAGTACCAGACCTGGGGCATCGTCCAAATCAGCGATGGATACGGCAAGTGGCATTGCTACGAGATACATGAATGTCATGGCAATCGCGCTTCCTGCAATATTTCTCAATGCTTTGATCGATAATTGTGAAAATGCATTGTTCGAATCAATGGAGTGGAGGAGCAGCAACGCCTGATACAGTGCGAAGAGAAATGGAATGATCGTTGCATAGATGCCGATCAATCCGGGATACAGTACATACTTGGATATCGGCGATTCAGTTGCCGCGCTAACCCAGACATCCGGAAGTGAAAATATTGCGAGTGCAAGTGCTGCAATCCCTATGAGGACAATCACAGCTTTTAAGAATAGGGTAGAAGCCAGTTTGGTCATGGGAATATTCACAGAAAGGTAGAAATCAATGTGTTGCTCTGGACGGTCAAATCGTTTGCGGATGTACTTTCGACGGCATTCTCAATAATCAGTGTAAACATTGCTGCCGCGGTTGCAATAACGATCGAACCGAACGTGAGGAGGAAGCCCAAGAACACCCCGCCGTTCGAGAGATCGTCTATCGTTATGATGACAAGGCAATATAGCGCATCCCAAGAGAGCAGAACCGGGCAGTTCGATGTGCATTACGCCATCTCCGATGACGCGAACAGAATCATTATCGCGCTAGTGCCAGGTTCATGGGAATGAGCGCGCCGATGAAGAACGCACTAGGGATGAAGTAGGAAGAGGGCGTGGGTGTTTAGGATACGGATGGATGCGTGCGTCCGTTGCCGTTCCTCGGACTCTTTTTGTACGGGGTGCCGTCCGGTCCCACACGCATCTGTACGTTAAGGATGTTGTCGGGATTCAGTTCCTTGTGGTAAATGCCATTAACCCGAAGGCTGCGGACTATGGTTTCGAAATTATCGGTGGTGGAATCTCTCTGGAGTTCATCAATGCTTGCCTGCTGCAGAGCGAGGATCGTCCGTATTCCTTTTTCGAGGAGCGACTCCATGCAAAATCTGCCGAGCTCCAGGAAGGAGACGGGAGTTAGTCCGTCTATGGTATCCTCCCAACTTTCCGTTTCTTCTTCTTCTTGTGGCTGCTTTTTGTTGGACAACGGTAGCTCAGGATGGGGAGTTCCTGCCTTTGCCAGCTTTACTGCAATTTCTTCAATCATTGTGTTGCCCACACTGGGGATGTCAAGCAATGTCTCGGCATCAGTTTCGAGAAGGGTTTCTATTGTTGAAATTCCTTTCTTTTCCAGGATACTCTGTGTGCGTGCCTGCAGGTCGAGATTCACGAGGTTAGGCAGGGTACTTCCATGCACTGGGTTCGGACAAGCGTCATCGCTTTCCCCAGACAAGTTTAGAAAGGGCTTTAACAGATCTGACCGCTCTTTCTTCATGAGTTTTTCGAGAGCCCTGCCTTCGATCTGGCGAACGCGTTCACGCGTCAATCCAAAGATTTTCCCCACCTCTGCCAGTGTATAGGTGTAGCCGTCTACAATGCCGAATCGGAGTTTAATGATCTCCCGCTCGCGGTCATTGAGGGAATGGAGGACTCTTTGGAAGCGCTCCCGTAACTGCTCCTGTTTCATTTTCTCATCCGGCATCGGTGTGTTGGTGTCTGTTATCCAGTCACCGAATCTCTGGTCCTCGTCTAACTTCACCGACTGGTCCAAGCTCATGAGCGTGCGGCTCACCCTTCGGTAAATCTGCACAGCAGCTTCGGACATGTTCGCTTCCTGCGAGATTTCCTCGTCCGTCGGCGCGTGGCCTAACCGGTTTCCCGCACGGGTTTCCGCAGCCTTGATGATGGCAGGTGCGTTCTTGCCGTGCATGGGAATGCGGATGGTGCGCGCATGGTATCCAATAGCGCGCAGGATGGCCTGGTTAATCCACCACGTGGCGTAGGTGGAGAATTTGAAGCCGCGCCGGTATTCGAATTTGTTGATGGCGTGCATGAGGCCGATGTTCCCTTCCTGAATGAGATCGAGAAAGCCCAAGCCGTGCCGGCGGAATTTTTTGGCAATGGAGACGACCAGTCTTTGGTTGCCTTCCGAAAGCTGTTGACGCGCTTTTGCATTCTCTTCGTGAGCTGCCTTTGCAGTTCGCACGCGATTGCGGAGGCTCGTGGGGGATTCCTGTACTTCGCCAATGAGTGTCCGGTACTCCCGCACCAATGTCATGCGCTCTTCCGCGGAACCGCCGTTTTGCGTATGTTCCCGAATGCGTTGTTGAAGCGTGTCCAGGCGTCTGCTTGTCTCTTCCATAATCTGAATCCAGTGATTCGGCGATAGTTTTGGGGAGAGTTCTTCCAGCAGTCGCGCCGCGTGGCGCTTGCCTCGGCCTAAGTTTTTCCATTGGCTTGCTCGCTTTCCTGTATCTTCAGATTTCGAGAACGCATCGGCGCACGCTTCCCTGTTCTTGCGGCAGATGTTTTCGATGGTCCGGATGTTGGGCGCCATGCGTGCCAGAATCTGTTCCTTCTCGAGTGCTTCCGTGCGCGAAGAGCGGATGTGCCGGTCAAACGGGAGTTCACCCGTGTGTACCTGCCGAGCTGTTTGCAATCCGCTTTGCAACGCCGGTTCGAATTCCCAGATCAGTCGGTTGAGGCGTGTGCGTGATGTTTCTATTTGTTTCGCGAGGCGGTATTCCTCCGCACGAGCTAGGAGAGGAAGGTCATGTAACTGACGGAAATACATGCTGAGTGGATCAGCAGTCCATCCCCTCAGGGAATCCTCGGCAAACGCATCCAGTTCCATGTCATCATAGTTGTCTTGATCCTGTTTCTGGCTGCGAGGGGCAGAAGAAGTATGTTCCTCTTGCACGAAGAAAGGTGACCGGTGGCCGTTTCCGTTCTTCTTTCGTTCCCCGTTCATTTGCTTTCTCAAAGCGGTGTGGGGCGTGGAACGTTCTTCCGGCGCTGCATCTGCCGTCAGGTAGTGCAGCCTTTGGTGTGCTTTCGCACCATTGATCCGTTCGGGAAATCCGTTGCCGGTAGGGGTGATCATTTCTTCCACTTGCCGAGATCATAAACCTGTTCCGCTATAGTACAAGAGGCTTTATCAGGGACAGGGAGTTTTTGGCATTGGCGTCTGGGGATGTCCATGTTGGATCCACTGGCCGTTTTGGCAGGTCCAATCATCTTCCCCGGATGCGACGCGGATGGTGATGGCTATGGCAGCACCCACAAGGATGCCGATCACCGCGAGGAGGAGGATGGCAGTAATTCCTTTCTTGGCGGAGGATTTTTCCCGCGGGAAGATGAGGTAGGAGTAGATGATGGGTAGGATGCCGATGAGCATTACGACGGCAAAGAACAGCCATTCGACATGCCACCACACGAGCGCTTCGGCGAGAATCACGAGGCCGCCGATGACGAACATCCATCCCCCGAAGCGTTGGCTCTTCCGCCAGGTCTCCGGGTCCGAGAGCGTCCATGGTGTGCGCAGGCCCACGAACCAGTTCTGTCGGATTTTGCCCATGTAGTTGCCGAGGAGCACGAATAGCACGCCGATGCCAAACACCACATAGCGCCCCACCATGGCGGATTGTGTCGGGTCGATTGTGGCGAGCATTGTGATGATGAATATGTATCCCATGAATGCGACGATGGCCGTCTGTATTACGTCCCACGGATGGAGGAAGTCCTTGTAGCTGTCACGCTTGGGGTCCAGTTTCCTGAGGAGCGGGAAGAGGACTGCCATGAGGAAGGCGATCCCGGGGAGGAGCCATGTGCCGAACGCTTTGGGCGAGTATTGGTCCGGCTGTCCCGCGAAATTCCAGTGCGTGGGGATCTGTTCCGGCAAACGCGGGTAGAGGATGGCAGCCGCAATGAACAGCGCAGCCACAATGAGCCAGCGGATGGCCAGGAGGGGTCGGAGGTTCTTAGCAGAGTCGAGGGGGGAGGCCTGGGCGGGGGAGCGGGGTTGTTTCATGGGACGGGGGGGAAATCTGTAGAGGCACTTCTTCAACAGGAGTGCATCCTGAAGTTATTTCCGAAAGTAGGTATTGAGAGAGAGAAGAATGTCTTCAAAGACTGAGGTGTTCAGGGAGTAGATAATGAACTGCTTGCGCCGTTCGGTGACCACCAAGTTAGCGCGCTTGAGGATGTCGAGGTGGTGGCTAAGCGTAGGGCCGGTAAAGTCGAAGTGCAGCTGGATCTCCGAAACGTTCATATCCCGTTTCTTGAGAAGTTTGAGGATCTGGCGGCGCTGGGGGTCGGACAGTGCTTTGAAAACTTCGTCCATCATGGAAGAGGTGGTGACCAGTATTTCGATATTTCGATAATCATCTAAATAGTACTCCACACGCATTGTACCGTCAAGAGATTCCCATTGATGGCATCCGGTTGCGCTTCGCGACGCTTTCCTTACACTGCCTCCATGACGTCCGTTGAAACGGCCTTTTTGGCTCTTGGCCTTTGCATGGATTCGCTTGCCGTTGCGTTGTCGCTCGGGTTGCCTTTGAGCCAAGGCTCACAGTGTTCACGCCGCGTATTATCGAGCGGTTCACCTGCTTCAGGGCAAGCGATCCGCAACCTTCCGCTGCTGCCCGCGTTTAAAGTTGCACTCAGTTTCGCAGTGTTCCAGGCTCTCATGCCGTTCCTTGGCTGGTTGGCCGGTGTGCAGCTCAAAGGAATCATTCAGAGTATGGATCATTGGATTGCGTTCGGACTCCTGTTCCTCATCGGCGTGAAAATGATGTTTGAAGCACGCACACAGGGTGCCGGCAGTGCGCATCAGGAACGTTCCCTCGCGTGGCGTCCGCTCCTGGCGCTCGGTGTGGCGACGAGCATTGATGCGCTCGCCGTGGGCGTCGGCTTTGCATTCATGTCTGTCTCCATAATCCAAACATGCCTCGTCATCGGGATGGTGACGTTCCTCGTATCCTTTATTGGCGTTCTGGTTGGCTGCAGGGCGGGGGACGCATGCGGAAAGGGTGCGCGGATTGTGGGGGGAACTCTTCTCATTGCCCTCGGGTTCAAAATCCTCATGGAGCACCTGCAGTAGTTCAGATCACTAAAATTCCGCAATCTCAGCAGTTGTTCCTGGACGACGAGATGGTTGTGAAGCTCGTCGAGCGTGAAGCGAAATTCTTCGCGTATGTCCCGATGTTCCACAACTTCTATTTCTACGGAACGCTACGATCCCCCGCCCCCTTCGAGGCCAGTCGCATGTCCGCTTCCGCTATGCTCCGCTGTTCAACCGGCGTCAGGATGGTTTGTGCGTGCCAGAAGGGGAAAAGTGGGCTTCGCGCCTATCCACTAAGGTGTGTTCCTTTTGGAACAGGGGCCTCGGTGGGTAGGTGCATAGTGAATGACGAAGGTTTCTGGATTCTCTTTCAAAAATTACTCGTTTTTCAGGAAACCGATGAAACCGACGATCGCTTTTTACCACTTCCCTCGGATTCCTTGGTTTCTTCGGATTCTTGATTCTTTAAGGGCGCCTTAATCTTCTTCCTGCTACGATGCCGCATTATGGCACGCCTCAAAACCACCATTCTCCTCGCCCTCCTTACCGGCATGTTCCTCTTGGTCGGGTACTGGCTCGGCGGACAGCAGGGGGCACTTACCGCGCTCATCCTTGCAGTGATTATGAACGTCGGATCCTACTGGTTCTCGGACCGGATTGTGCTCGCCATGTACGGTGCGCGGGAGCTTCCGCCGTCACAGGAGCCGTGGCTCCACGCCATTGTGCGGGAACTGGCGCAACACGACAGCCTTCCGATGCCGCGCATCTATGTCCTGGATCTTCCCGTTCCCAATGCGTTTGCAACGGGACGCAACGAACACCATGCTGTTGTTGCCGTTACGCGCGGGTTGCTTCAGGCGCTGGATGACCGGGAGATCCGTGCAGTCCTTGCGCATGAGCTGTCGCACGTGAAGAACCGTGACATGCTGGTTTCCACCATTGCCGCCACGCTTGCCGGGGCGCTCTCGTATCTGGCGCAGATGGCGTACTTTACCGGCATGCGCAACCAAAACGACCGCAGTGGTGGCAATGCTATTGAGGGGCTTCTGCTGTTGATCCTCTCACCTCTCATCGCCACGCTTCTGCACTTGGCCGTGTCGCGTTCGCGCGAATACCTTGCGGACGAATGCGGTGCCCGTCTCATTCGCGATCCTCTCGCTCTCGCGGATGCACTGCGGAAGATATCCTCCGCCTCGCGCACCCATCCCCTACTCGCCGGCCCCCGGTACGAGGCGTCCGCCCATCTTTTCATCGTCAATCCTTTCAAGCCGTCGTTCTTCCTATCGCTATTTTCCACACATCCACCCATCGAGGAGCGGATTGCAAGGCTGGAGGCTATGGCCAAGGGGTGATATACTATTCCCCTGCAATTCCCCTTCCTCTTTATGCGCAAAACCGCTGCCATCGTGCTCCGGGTCGCCCTGGCCCTCACGCTTCTCCTCGTCGGAGTGATGATCTGGATCAATCCATCCGTGTGGCATTCCTATCTCCAGCCATGGGCGCAGAGCGTCAAGGTAGCCGGCTCGTCTCGCCCCATTATGCAGGCGATGGCGATACTGGATATCCTCCTCGGCGCTGCGATGATATTTGACCTCTGGACGTGGATCGCCGCACTCGTTGCCGCCATCGCGCTCCTCCTCGCCATCATCGCCATGGGGTTGAGTAACCTATCAATTCTCTGTCTTGGACTTTTTGGCGCAGCGATCGCCCTCTGTGTTGCCAAGATGCCGGAACCCACGGCACGCAAAATGGGGTTGCTGTGAGCAACCTCAGGTTCTGAATCGATTGTTCAGGATTGCCGAGCGAGCGTTTGGGATGGCAGCAGGTCTACGCCGTACAGTTTCCACTTGCGCATCAGGTGCTCGCGGAATGCGGTGATACCATCGCTGATCATGGAGAGGAGCGGATGGCGGTGGTTGCGCCAGACGAATGTGCGTTTGTAGCGGGGAGAAGTGATGGTTCGGAACGCGTCTGCGTACGTCCGCGGTTTGGGGCCGTGGATGACGAGACAGCTTCCCATGTCCCACACGTGGTGCGCGTCGCTGCCCCCGAGGAACGTGAGGCCGCGGGGAATAAGCCGTACGGGGAGGCGTGTGGTGTTGCGTGCCGAAAGGGAGAGCTGACGGAGGACGCGTGTGAGGTGGAGTGTCGAGAGAAATTGCTCGAGTGCGGTAAGGGACGCGTTGTATTTTTCTACGAATCGAAGGATCGTCTCATCCTTGCGCGCTATCGCTTCGGAATAGTGCCGAAGTATGCCGGAATCACTGGGGGCGAAGGGGTGGGGGATGACGCCGTGGAGGCGGCGATCTTTCTGCACGCGGGAAACCAGCTGCTTGATGGTCAACCGGTACGGCGTGATGATGTCCCGTTGCGTGTACACGTACATGTCTTTGGAGAAGACGATCATGTCGATGCCTTCCCGGGTCAGTGCTTCTACGGCGGGAATGATCTGCGTTGTCGCGCCCTTCGGCCGATATTTGAGGAGAGTCCGGTAGGACCGGAAGGGGTGTTTAAAGGCGTGCTCTGCTACAAACACCGCGTCGAGTTTTCGCTTCCTGAATGTCGCCCAGAGTTTTTCCGCATGACGCCGGACGAAAAATTCCGGTAAGAAGAACGGAAAGTTTGGATGTAAGTGACAATCTACACGCAGCATATTTGTTTGATTTGATTATAACATAAAATGAAGTGTATTGCAATATTTGGAGTCGATCGGACAAATGATCAATTACCAATGAGCAATGATCAATACTGGTGCGATTGCTTGGTATGGTTAGTGGTCTTGTTAATGATTGCTTGGAATATTTTGACGAGTTCATTGCTTTCTTCGAATAGAGAGACTCTTTCCGGTTCAAGTACGGACGGCGTTGTTGGCTTGAGGAGGGAGAACCAATATGCGCTTTCACGCGCCTCTTTGCGACAGATCTTTATCCTATAGATGAAATCATCTCTGCTCACCGCTTCTGTGGCTTCGAGACTATTTGCGCCAACGGAGCCAGTGGATTTCCAGAGCTGTCTGCAATCAGTGGAAGAAAGGGAATTTTTAGGATAGCGCTTGAGGAATTCCCGTGAGAGCAAAGCATATTGCATCGTTCTTTCTGCCAAATTGTATGGCTTTGGGTTTAGCTTCATCTTTGGTGCGTCTTTGATCATTGATACTTGAGAATTGGTCATTCCTTTAGCCATAACAAAAAATCCTCCTCTGTCGGCAAAATCGAGAGAAAATGTGTCAAAACCTTTAGCAGGGTCACCCTCTCACGCTCCGTCAGCTCTACCGTTCGCAACGGGAACTTGCTCGTCAACAATTCCAATGTCCCGCACACGCGGCAGAAATCCGCTAGATGTGGATGGAGTTCGTTGCGCGCGATCATTCCCTTGATATTGAGAGGGAACACTGCCTCGCCGTGGAATGGCGTGAAGAGCGATGGGAGAGGCTCCGGGCACCGGCGGATGAGGGAGAGAGCGGGACGGCTCTCGCGCAGGGCGTCCACGAGGAAGAGGAGGAAGATCTTCACTTCTTCCCGGGCGAAGGTCCGCCGGAAGGCGGAAGAGAGGTGGTCTCTGAGGAGGGTATCCGGCTCTTGCGGGCGGGTGGCCATGGGCGTGACTCCATCGTAAACCAGTGGAAACTTACGAAAAGGCTGCCAGCAAAGGAATATTTGGCAAGTATCTTTCTTTCATCTTTACCCAGCGGAAAAAGGAGTTCTTTGTCCTCATAGAACGTCCCTCCGAAAGATGTCTGGCACTACTTGTTGGCGAGCAGTTTGCCAAAGTTCTTTTCCCATGTCTTGAGCAGCTCCTGGGCCTTTTGAACTTCGTCCACCACCACGTAGACCGTGGCTTCTTTGCCGAATGTTGTGGCGTACATGTTTCGGATGTTGATACCGGCGGCTGCGCAGGCGCGCGCAATAGCGGAGATGGCGCCCGGCTCGTTCTTCATTTTGAATGCCAGCACGTCGGTAGCAGTTACCTTGTAGTGCGGCTGCAGCGTGAGCTTGGCAGTTTCGGGGTCATCCACGATGAGGTGCACCGTGTTGGAGTCTTGCCGATCTGTAAAACAGATGGCGTTGATGTTCACCTCAGCTGCGCGCAGTTTGTCGCTGAGCTGGGCAAGCGTTCCCGGCACGTTGGCGATGGGGACATTGAGCTGGATCGCGGTGCCCATAAGAAGGAGGGGAAGGGACAGGGGGTTAAACGAAACCCGCCTCTCTTGCTGGGAAGGGAGGCTGAGCGTGGTTCCTTGTCCTTACGCGCACCGCCCTTCCGTCATCGTGCAGATGACGAGAAAGAGGGAGACGGTGGACATGTACATGGAAACCATGTGACATAATTATGCCTTACCTGAGACCATTTGCAAGAACAAGAAATTTGTTCAGATAAACGCTCCCTATTCGGGGCTATTCACCACTTCAAGGCACCCGTAAACGTCACAGTTTTCTGTCCTTTGACGATTTCTCCAATGACGTAACTTTCCATTCCTTTCGTATCGAGATGGTTTTGGATCAATGGGGCGCTCTTGGGATCGACGACCAAGGTAAGTCCCACCCCCATGTTGAACGTACGAAGCATGTCGGCGTCCGTCACGGCGCCCGCGGCGCGTATCATGCGGAAGATCGGAAGGATGCGGATGGAGGAGAGGTCAATGCGCGCGTCGAGGTTCCGGGGGAGAACGCGATCCAGATTTTCCGCGATGCCGCCGCCCGTGATGTGCGCCATGCCGTGGAGTTCCGGCAGGCCGAAGAGATCACGGATTGCCGGAAGATATGACGTATGCGGTCTGAGGATGGCATCGAGAAACGTTTCCCCATCGTTGACTGTTTCCCGAGCGATCTCCGGTCTTGTCTCCATCAGTTTGCGCACCAGCGAGTAACCGTTGGTATGGAGGCCGTTCGATGCGACGGCAATCACCTGGTCACCTTCCCTAATCGCGGAGCCGTCGATGATCTTCGCCTTTTCCACGATTCCCACCACGCTCGAGCCGAGCACGTACGTTCCTGCTGCCAGTGTGCCGGGTTGTTCGGACGTTTCTCCTCCCGTAAGCGTGCAGCCATGGATGCGGCAGATCTCCGCCATCGATGCAACCATCTCCCTGATCACCGAGCCTTCCATTTTTCCGCAGACAATCAGATCTTGCACGGTAAGCGGAATAGCGCCCATCACCGCAATGTCGTTGAAGAGGTGGTGGAGCATGTCTTCGCAGATTCCACGGACCTTGCCGTGTCTGATCGACAGCAACTGCTTGCTTCCCGGCTCTTCTGTTTTAAAGACGAGAACGGGATGTGTGTAGCCAGGGAAGGATGCTTCGAAGAGCGAGGCGAATGCTCCCACCTTGTTCAGTACGCGCGGATCATCCGTCTTCATTGCTTCGGCCATTGCCTTTTTGGTCGCATTGGCAGCGTCGATATCTACGCCGGAGGCTTTGTAGGAAAAGGAGGCAAGAGGCTTCTTTGGCATAACCGGAGTGTAGCAGATGGGGAGGATGCAGAAGAATCAGAGAAACAGAAGGATGAAATCCTCTGCATCCTTTGCATCTTCTGGTTCTTCTGTATCTTCAGAGAGCTCCAATCGACGTGATCTTCACTTTGCTCATTGCGTTCATGCGCTCCGGGATTTTGACCGGTTTCTGGGCATCCCTTACCACTTTCTCGCGCGTGAGAAGCTCCTCAATTTTTTCGTGGTTGGTGGAGGGGGGTGATTCAGTTGCCGCCATATCGGTCTTTTCCTTTATTGTCTGAGTGTCGGAAACAAGGCGGCCGCGCTCCAGCGTCACTGTCCGTGCGTTGAGCGTTGAGGCAAGCGTCGCGTCGCGCGATGCGATGATTACGGAGACGCCGCTGGCATGGATTTCCTTAAGGAGTGAGAGGACGGTACGCGCTTCCTGAGCAGTGAGACCGGCAGTCGGTTCATCTGCCATGAAGATCAAGGGCTTGTGGATAATAGCGCGCCCCAGAGCGAGTTTCGCTTGCTCGAAGAGCGAGAGGTTATGCGGGAACGCCTGTTTTTTTTCCAGCAGACCAAGGTAGGCGAGCAGTGCGGGAACGCGTTTCTGGATCAATCGTTCCGGAGAGCCCGTGACTTCCAGAGGAAACGATAAATTTTCAGACACGGTTCGCTGCGGAAGAAGCTTCCTATCCTGGAACATCATCCCCACTCTGCGGCGGTAGAGTTGCAGGGCGGGTGGTGGGACGATCGTCAGATCTACCCCGTCCACTTCCACGGAACCGGATGTGGTCGTATCAGCTGCGATGAGGAGCGAGAGAAGCGTAGACTTGCCTGACCCCGCGCCGCCGATGAGGCAGACGAGTTCCTTGGGTTCAATGCGCAGCGACACGTTGAGGAGCGCTGCGGCATTTCCAAACTTCTTCGTGATGTTCTTCAGGACGATCATCGGTGGTGGAGTGTACTCTTTCTCGTTTGAGGTGTGTAGAGATGCCATGACCAATGAACAAGTATGCAATGACCAAAACGCTTCGTCCACCTGACCGTTTTTGGTTATTGGGATTTTGACAATTGGTCATTATCTTTTCTTCATCACCAAATACACCTCTCTGCTCCGGTCACGGCTGGCCTGCACCTTGGTCGCGCGGACATCACGCCAGTGGCCTGCGGTCTTGATATCGCGCAGGAGCTCGTCAAAGTCTCCGCCGCGGAATACTTTGATCACACAGAAGCCGTCCTTTTTGAGATGTCGGGTTGCGACGGCGAGGACGGCATGCGCGAGTTCCACGGATCGCCACTGATCCACGTCCTTCACGCCGCTCGTGGAGGGGGCAATGTCCGAAAGGACGAGGTCCACGTACCCTACCTCCTCTTCCTCCAGCATGGTTTCAATCTTCGCGTCATTGGTAATGTCGAAGCGGTGGACGGACACGTTGGGCGCCACTTCATCAATCGCCTGCAGGTCCACACCAATCACTTTTCCCTGTCGGCCGACTGCCTTGGAGGCGTACTGAAGCCAGCTGCCCGGCGCGGCGCCGAGGTCGAGCACCATCATGCCCGGGTGCAACAACGTAAAGCGCTCATCGAGTTCCATGAGCTTGTAGACGGAGCGAGCACGATAGCCTTCGGCTGCGGCTTTCCGGCTCCAGTTGTCGTTGGGGGTGTAGCGCTTGGGCATGGGGAGGATGCAGAGGAATCAGAAGATGCAGAAGAATCAGAGGAATGAAATAGTACATCTTCCGTACCGGTATGTTACCACTCCTCTGATTCTTCTGAGACCTCTACATCTTCTGCATCCTCATTTCAAAGGTTTCTTCCCCGGCACCCCCACGTCCCGAGGATATTTATCCGACAATTTCCCAGCCTTCGTAAAGATCAGCAGTTGACGCTTCCCCCAGTCTCCCGGCAACTCATAGGGATGCTGGCCGGTGAGATGGCAACTCAGTTCCGCGCGGGCGAGGAGGGAATCACGCAATTCCTGTTCCATATTCATGCTTTTCCAGAGGAGCACGATACCGCCGGGTTTTACGAAGGGGCTCGTATACTCCAGCAGGACATTGAGCTCAGCGACGGCGCGTGAGGTTACGATATCAAACTGCTCGCGGTACTCCGGATTATGACCGTACTCTTCCGCCCGCCCTGCAACCACGCGGACATTGGTCAGTTGCATTTCATACGCGATACGACCCACCGCTTCCACTTTCTTCTGTACCGAGTCGAGCCCCGTCAGCTGGGCGCGCGGCAGCGTGAGGGCGAGCGGGAGGAGGGGAAAGCCGCCGCCGGTCCCTACATCCAGGATCTTCGTCGCGGAAGTGACCTGTGGAAGATCGAGAGCTGCCAATGAATCAAGTACGTTCCCGATCCAGCATTGCTCCTCCGTGCGGAAGGCGCTCAGGTTAATCTTGGCGTTCTCTGCCAGGAAGACCGTGACGAGTGTGCGGAGACGGGGTTCGAGGTCGGAGGGAAGCATGCGGACATCATACTGCAGCTAAGGGCACTGTGGCAGGAACTTCTACGGTCGATCCCCGTGATTCCCTATGTCCTCCGGTGCGGTGCTGTTCCTTGTACAGCATGTAGTACATCGCATCGACGAACGCGGCTTGGCTTGCGTCAATGATGTTGCTGTCCATGCCTGTCGCGTAAAAGCATTCTTCGCCGTCCGTAAAATTGCAGACGACTTGCACGCGTGATGCTGTCCCTTCGCTGGATATCTCGTGCACGTTGTAGTGCCTCAGTTGCAGATTTTGTACGACAGGGAATTCCTTTTCCAACGCAGATGTGAGCGCGGCGCTTGCTGCGTCAACGGGCCCTTTCTTGTGGATCGATGGTGAATGGTGGTGATGATTATTCCGCCCGCCGTTCATTTCCACTTCCACGGTAGCGTCCGTCCCCGTTTTACTATCGGCATTCCACTTGGTGTCCACGAGACGGAAGGGGGGATGGAAATACCCAAACTTCTCTAGCGCGCGCAAAAGAAAAGAAACTTTAGCCTGCAAGTACGAGATGCCATTCTCATGTTCCTCCTTGAGGAAGGTGAGAAGTGCACGCGCATTCGTTTCCTGCGAGAGCTCCTCCCGCACATCAGGGGGAAGTACGGTGCATTCATTCAGAAACTCCACTATCGTCGAGACGCCCGCATCTTCACTGAGGATCACATATCCCGCATTGCCCACTTCCTCAGGACGAATATGCTCATATGCTTTCGTTCGTTCCTCTTTTGTCCTGGAGTTTCCCGAGGTGTGCATCCCGGCTTTATGGGAGAACGCATCGGGACCAACATACGGCGCATCGGGTCGAATGGGTATGTCCAGCAATTCCGCAGCACGGCGTGCGTTGGGTGTGAGTTCGCGCAGCGCTCCCGGCCGGAGAATGTCATATCCCATCTGTGACAAATTTCCCACAACAGCTTCCAGCTTTGCCATACCGGTACGTTCGGAGAGTCCGCCTCGTGTCACGTGGGCGTGATCTGCGCCTCCCGCAACTGCGGCACACACGTTTGCCGTCCCGCAGTCTCGGTCATTGTGGCCGTGGTATCCGAGATGCTTCTGCCATCCGAAAAGCCGGCGCAGTTTTCGGAATGTCTCATACACGCCGTCCTGCATTTTTCCATGGTCTTCACAGGGATAGGGAAAGTCGCGTCCTGTCGTATCGCAAACAACGAAAGTATCCGCTCCGGCGTCGAAGGCCAGTTCCATGAGCCGGTGGACATAATCGGGATTCTCCAGGAGGCCATCGGAAGCCATCTCGCCGTCCAGAATGACGCGAGCGCCTGTCTCGCTACGTATGTAGCGGATGGAATCGGTGATGATCGCCAGGTTGGTTTCCGGATCCACGCGAAGTTCCTGGCGGGCATGACGGTCCGATGCTTTTCCCACGAGCGTGACGATCGGTGCGCCAACCTGGATGAGCGCTTGCATTCCGGCGTCCTCTTGTGCGGTTTTGTGGGGATGGCGCGTTTTGCCAAAAGAGGCATAGAGGGTGGGTAAGTAACGCTCCCGAAAGTCCGCTGCCATGCGGAAGACTTTCTTTGCGGATTTGTTCGATTCGGGAAAAGCGAGTTCCGTGATGTCGATACCGAGTTCGGCATCCAAAGCCCACAGACCGATGCGTTGCTCGGGGGTGAGCTTGAGGTGCGGGGACTGCCCCATGTCCCGTACGGTATCCAGTAATTCGACCCGTCGACTGTGTTCCATGTTGAGAAAAGTAATAAATACAAAAAATCCCGCTCGGCGCGGGAGGGAGAATGTGTGGTCAGTCAGCTCCTCACGCCGTGGTCGGGGTGATAATAATGATATTGGCGATGATTGCGCGGCGTTGCATGACAGCAGCAGTGTACTCAGGAACTAAACCCTGTCAAAAACCCGGAAGAGGATATCGAGAATTTGCCTTGGGGCAGGGTAAAACTCACAGGAATGCCCCTTGTATCGCAGGGGGGGAGAAGGAGTAAAATCAAAGCCTGTATGAACACGCCCGAACAAGAATTTGATCTGCTCTCCCACTATTGCCGGATTACCAATGGCGAATCCGCATATATTGCATACGGAAGGGACTACGTGGAAACGGTGCTGCAGGAGGTGTTTCGGAGTACAAGGGAAACGGACAATGCGGAGACTGTCGCGGAGCTCCTGAGAGATCGTTGCTTTGATGAGACGTTGGCGTTACTGGGATATGCTCTGGTTTCGGATGACAAAGAGACACGTTTTGGGTCCGCTGTTCTCCAGCGCATTCGCGTGCATGACATTGGCCCAACCTTTCACCATCTTGCGCTAGAAGTTCCTCATATTAAACATGCCAAGCGATTGCAACAGGAATATTCCCGGGCTTTACGGCGTGTTTGCGAGATGATCCAAGTACGTCCTTTCAAGGAGCTCTTATCGGAAACATCCCGGCAGGATTGTGTGGGGAACATCATCTCAAAAATGTGTGACTGGAAAGCGGAAGAGCAGTCCTCGCCCACCTGGTGATTGTGTGCTTTGCAGGGGCGCGGTATTCTTCTGCCACCTGCCTGCCCCCATGCCTATGCCTCACGGTGAACGCATTGCCGAATTCCTCCTCAGTATCGGTGCGGTCAAGCTCCGTCCCTTGGAGCCTTTCACCTGGGCCAGCGGCATCAAGAGTCCCATCTACTGCGATAACCGGATGATCTACAGCCATCCGGAAGCGCGGGACTTTATCGTGTCATCCCTGGCTTCACGCGTGAAAAGTCTTCACGTTCCGGCTGACGTTATTGCAGGAACGGCCACGGCGGCCATCGGCTGGGCGGCGCTCGTCGCCGACCGCATGAAACTCCCGTTCATCTACGTCCGTGCCAAGGCAAAGGAGCACGGTGCCAAGAAGAGGATCGAGGGCGATCTGGCACCGCACAAGCACATTGTGGTCATCGAAGACCTGATCTCCACGGGCGGTTCATCCCTCTCAACAGTAGAAGCGCTGCGCAATGAGGGGCAGGGGACGGTAAGCGACATCGTGTCCATCTTCAGTTACGAATTCCTTTCCGCGCGGGAGAATGCTCTGTGCGATAACATCCAATTCCACCCCTTAACGACCATTTCCACCCTTTTGAAGGTTGCCCTTAGCGATGGGCGTATCACAGAAGAGGAATCGCGAATGGTTCATGAATTTGTGGAAGAACCGGAGAATTGGATGAAGAAATGATATTGTGTACTATTGTAGAATCTGTAAAGTTTCAGCTGATGTTCCTTGAGAGCATCGGCAAGGTTTAGAAGTCGTGAGGCAAGCATCCAGGGTATCGTAGGTACGTTGAGTGCTTGCCTTACAAAGGGTTTGGAAAGCCCGAACCGGCGGTATCCGGTTGTTGAGTTTTTCTATACCCGCCGAAGCGGGAAGGAGTATGTGCCATGGAGAGAAGTGTGCAAAACTTTAGGAAACTGGCGAAGAAGACCGTGGATCAGGGTGAAATCAAACTCTCCCGTTTCATCTCGGCGCCCGAATGGCTGAGCATGATGAGTGCCGGAGAGGGGGCGATGATGAGGCTGCAGGAGGCGTGGCGAAACATTTTCAGTTCCGCTCTTCAGGAAGTTGTGGAAATTCCCAAGCAGGAAATCCCCGACTCCGAGAGCCAGGCTCGCTGCCGTGCCCTCTTTGGCCCCAGAAATTTCTTCGGGATGCAGGAGGTGGCTGGGTCGTACGGTTACGCGTTCTCGGAACAGGAAATTGAGGAGCGGAAAGCCGTTCGGCTCCTCGACCGCAACGGCATGCTCCTCTCCGAGGAGGAATCGTGGGAGCTGATCCAGCTCTGCCACAAGGAAGCGCCTGGAGAATTTGTATGCTGCACGGCCGTCCCGCATTCGATGTGCGATGTCTACGAAAAGCATCCGGATGCGTTTCACCCGGAGCATCGCGAGTGGTTTTGGTTCTGCGATCGGGCACAACGGCAAACCTGGTCCGAGAAGAAAATTCCCGATTTCTGGTTCCTGATCCGCAAGGAACCGGTGCCGAAATCGTGGTACAAGTCGTCAGTGGATCAGGATGCCTGGCTTCTCGAGACCCATTCCCATGAACGCTTCGCCCGTCCCGAGCATATCGTCTACGGCGATGTGCTCTGTGAGAAGGCGTCGAAGGGCAGTGTGCGCCTCTTTTGCAATGAATATATGGGTCGAACCCTTGTGCCTACTGCTCAAGGTATTTTAGTCGCCGTATGTCGCATTCCGACCGGCCTTCTCGTCAACAACGTATTTGGCGAGCCGAGCTGGTCCTGTGGTGTTCCGTCTCTCTGGACTTCCGAGCCTTGAAATTTGATCTCTCGATGTTGTAGAACACGCGAGATCGAACCTAGACGGGCTGCACGCGCAGCCCGTTATTTTGTGTTGTTCTTGCCCCGTAGTTATTTCATAGAGCGGCGACCACAGTTTAGAATTGTTTCAAAAACATCAGGTCACCGACGTAGAACGAACGGAGGTCGTGCCTGCCGGCCGTAGCACCAACGGTTTAGAATTGTTTCAAAAATCTCAGATCTCCCACATAAAAGGAGCGAAGATCCGGGATCTGGTGCTTAATCATGATCATCCTTTCCACGCCGAAGCCGAACGCAAAGCCCTGGAACTTTTTGGGGTCGATGCTGCAGTTCTTGAGGACATTGGGGTGTACCATGCCGCAGCCCACCACCTCGAGCCACTTGCCCTCGCGGCTCTGCGCCTCATCACCTTGCCAGAGCATGTCGACTTCCAGTCCAGGCTCGACGAAGGGGAAGAAACCGGTGCGGAAACGGAACTCCGCCTTGGGCGAGATCAGTTCCCGGATGGCAGTGATCATCACGGCCTTCATGTTGGCAAGAGACACATCCTCGCCGATCATCAAACCCTCGAACTGGTGGAACATCGGGGAGTGCGTGGCGTCGGCATCTTTGCGGTATGTTTTGCCGGGACAGATGATGCGGAGCGGTGGCTGGTGCTTCTGCATGTACCGGATCTGCATCGGCGAGGTCTGGGTGCGTAACACATAGCGTCCTCCCGGCGGCATGGAGTCTTCTGAGATCCAGAACGTGTCCTGCGCATCGCGCGCCGGGTGCGTATCGGGGATATTCAGCAGGTTGAAGTTGTAGTCTTCAGTCTCCACTTCCGGCCCCTGCGCCACCTCGAACCCCATGCGGCCGAAGACATCTTCTACATTCCGGATGAACTCCGGGATCAGGTGCAGGTGGCCGCGCTCGCGTTGCGGGAGCGTCAACGTAACGTCGATAGTGTCTGATTCCGCAAGTGATCCGAGTGCCGCGCCCTGCAGTTGCTTTCGTCGCGTATCGAGGAGTGCCGTGCATTCCTGCTTGAGCGCATTAAGTTCCTTTCCCTTTATAGTCCGTTCCTCCGGCTGGAGTGTCCCCAGCTCCTTTAGCGCAAGAGTGAGGTGTCCGTGCTTGCGGCCGAAGAGATCTTGCTCAAGCTTGTCCAAATCTGCGAGGGTCTTGGCGCTCGCTATGTCTGCCTTCAGGGTGTCGAAGGGGGAGGGCATGGACGTAGGATAGCGCTCTTTTGGGAGTTCTTCCATATTGAAGGATGCTCGGACAGGAAACCGAAGAATCCGAAGAAACCAAAGATGATGTTCAACCCGCTCGGATTCGTCGGACTCCTCGATTCCTTCGGTTTCCCCCTCAGGCGTTCAATGCAACTTCCACAAGGACAAATACGAGCACGATCAGCAATGCGATCCACCACGTGAGCGCTCCGACGAGGTGGAAGAGAAGGATGGCGGAAGTGCCGAGTCCCAAGAGAATGCCCTGGCGCACGGAGATGCCGAGAATCTTCCCCGCGTCCCACGTGTGCAGCGGGACGTACGTCCATAGGGTGAGGAAGAAGAGGGAGCTGATGGAGCTCACCGAAAGGAAGAGCGCGGCAAGAAAAGCGGGGAACGCGTAGCCGGGCGATGTGAGCGGACTTACGCGGAAGAGCACGACCAGGAGGGAGGTAGCGGAGAGCATGGCCGACACGATGATGCCGAAGACGAGTGAGCTCATACGGCTTCGCGGTGGGAGATAGTCAGAATCATAGGAAGTACAAGGTGAATCAGGGTTGGCGATACCGCTTCGCCGCTATGAGATTTTCTCCTCTTTCAGGTATTTCCCCAGCGCCATGAAATCGTCGTAGAGGGCTTGGCGCAGGTTGCCATTATGGAGCGCTGCGGCGGGATGGAAGATGGGGAATGCCGTCACATTGTCCATGAGTTTCTGCGGTTTGCCGTGCGCGTTGGTGATGCTCAGCTTGGTAAAGAAGTGGCCCAGCGCATGGCGCCCGAGCGGTACGATCACCCGGGGCTTGATGAGTGCGATCTCCAGCATGAGCCACGGCATGCACTGCTCCTTCTCCTCGGGCGTCGGGTCGCGGTTCTGCGGCGGCCGATACTTTACGACATTGGTAATGTAGACATCCTCGCGCTTGAGGGCGATGGTCCCGAGCAGTTCGTCGAGGAACTGCCCCGCGGCTCCCACAAATGGCCGGCCGAGCTCATCTTCCTTTTGCCCCGGAGCTTCCCCGATAAACATGACCTTGGCT
This sequence comes from uncultured Candidatus Peregrinibacteria bacterium, assembly GCA_903825315.1. Classification (GTDB taxonomy): domain Bacteria; phylum Patescibacteriota; class Gracilibacteria; order Peribacterales; family Peribacteraceae; genus CAIKAD01. The sequence goes on from CAIKAD010000001.1 coordinate 282,791, forward strand.
TTGGGGTTTCCTTCGCCCAGCACAGGGTTGGCGGTCTTGTGCAATTCGCAGCCCTTCCATTCCCTGAGTTTCTCTTTGAGGACATCGAGCGTGATCGGGTCGGTCATGGAGGATATGGTACCCAACTATGTCCGACATGTCACAAATACCGGTTGATGCGGTTGGCGGGATCGCCGCTTTTGGAGGGACACATGATTTCGAGGAATTGCAATTCCCTGTGCAGGTCCGCAAGTCGGACCGGATCAAACGCTTCCCCTTCCGCCGGAAGAGTCTGTTGTACGTCCGTGAGGAAATCGCGGAGCTCGAGTATTTGCCCCCTTTCCCGCAATTGCCGGTGCGAAAGTGGCACTTGCTGACAACATTGTGCCATATCCGCGAGGGCATCCTCTGAGGCGTCGAGGGCGAAGCGTAACGTTGTCCTGAGCGTGTCTCTGAAATATTGGACAATGGCAGCATCAAGGCCCTTGTCGAGCTCTCGATTCCCCGTATGGCGGAGGCGGGGAAGAAGCTGCTCATCGACGATCATGCGAAGGTCCTGCGAATTGATGGTCATGGAATGAGAATGGAGGGTGCACTCTAGTATCCCTCCTTGATCTTCTCAATCCTATTTCTCAGGAGCTGTTTCACTTCCGGGTTTCCCTCAGCAAAGATCCGGACAGCCGCAAGCGCAGCATTCTTCGGATGGAGCACGGTCATCACGGGAACCTCGGACGGCATGCGGAGGCTGGAGTTCAAATCGACCATGTATTCTTCCAGGGACTTAAACGGCGGGCAGTTGAGAACCGGATGGACGGAACTTCCCGCTACCACGCCGCCGAGCCCATTACTCATTCCCACGACCGTGATGATCACGCGGGGCTGAAGATCCTCATTCAGTTTATTGACAACCTCAATGACCTTCTCTGGCACCTTATGCGCGGAGGCGACGACGGTCTCGGAAGGGATATCGAATTCCTTCAAAACCGCTGCGATCTTATCGGCAGTATCCATGTCGGATTTGGATCCGAGGAAGAGGGTGACTTGCATAGTGCAAGTATAGAGGATGTCATTGATTTTCACGAATGATGATTGGTGGAGCTGACGGGACTTGAACCCGTAACCTCATGCATGCCATGCATGCGCTCTAGCCAGTTGAGCTACAGCCCCAAAGGTGAATTGCAGACGAACAAGGAACGAAGTGACGCCGTGAGTCGTAAGATCCTTTGCCCTCCGTAGCTTTAGCGGAGGAGGGCAGTCCTCCTTCGCCCATGTCGGAGCTACGGAGGACATTTCACAGAACGTCCTCGGCTACACCTGCGGCGTTCTGGAGAAATGGTGCGCCCGGCAGGATTTGAACCTACGACTTCCAGGTCCGCAACCTGGCGTTCTATCCGGGCTGAACTACGGGCGCACGAGAGAGGAGAAAAAGATCGGGAGAACCCGTAGCAGGGACAGCCCGGAGGGCTGCCTGTCCCGCCGAAGCCCGAAGGGCAAAGGGGGAAACTACGGGCGCACGAGAGAAAGGAGCGGCGTTCGCTGAGAGTAGCGTAGCATTGACCGCTTACCGAGACAATGCGTCGAAAGCCAAATTATTGGCCTAAAACCGCTTCTACTTCCTTCAGCGTCTCTTCCAGCTTCCCCTCCCTGTTGAGGACCTGTGCCGTGCACAGTGGCGCAATGGAGAGCTCCCGGTCCATGCTCGCGATGCGGCGGGCGAGCTCTTCCTCCGACATCGGCGCGCGGTTCTTGATGCGTGTGATCAATTGGTCGCGGCTCTCCGGAAGGATGAAGATGGAAACGAGGGTGTACGGTGTGGGCACGCCCGAGAAGAGGGGATTGATACGGATGCTCTGGAACCCCTGAACGTCCACTTCGCGGATGACGGTTCTGCCCTCGCGGATGGCGGGGAGAATTTCGTCCTTGAGCGTTCCGTATCGCGCTCCGCCGTGCACCGTGGCCGTCTCGATAAAAGCGTCCTTCTTGAGGAATGCGTCAAACTCCTCTTCACTCAAAAAGCGATAGAGGTCTCCGCCCTCGCCCTGTCGCCGCGGCCGCGTGGTGGCGGATTTAGGAAAAGCCAGTTCAGGATGTCTCCTGCGCAATTCCTGCAAAATCACGCTCTTCCCCACGCCGCTTGGACCGATAATAAGAACCAATTTTCCGGAAGACGGGGCAGGGGAACTGAGCATGGGGGAATGCTACAGGAAGGCCAAAGGAAGGGACAAATCGGACACTATTCATGATTTATAATTAGTGGTATAATAGTAATTGAACACAAACAATGAAAGTAAGTCCCGGAACCACAGGCTGGAATGCGGGCGAACGGCGGCTCCTCTTTATGGAGAAACGGGATGCGGAACAAGTTTTGGACAACGTGGGCAAGCCCCGCGTTGCGCTGCCGTCGGTGGAGAACAATGTGCAGGAACTTTTTAGGAAGATGGAAGGGAAACTGGGAAACATCGGCATTCTCCGGTCTATCGTGTCCGGGGGTGCCAACCGCGCCCGCGACCTAAGGGTCGAGTCTGTTCTCGATGAAGCAGCCCAGCGCGAGATAGAAACGAGGACCAATGCGGCGGTATCGTGGATCGGTGGTTTTGTGAAGCGGCGCAAGTATCGCGAGTACGTCGCGCTCCGGCACGCGGTCAAAGAACGGATGCGTGCGGAGGTGGAGGAGTTCGTGCGGGCAAGGCAAGAGCGCCTGGAGTCGCTTGCGTTCGCGGCTGGGGTGGCGGCCAAACTTCGCAATGTCACGAGCTTTGTCTCCGCCAAAGGCAGCGAGGCAAACCTGCAGCTGGCGCTCGGCCGGGTGCGTGTTCGCCTGCAGGAGAAGCGGCAGAAGGACGAGAAAATGGGGATGGAAATTCCAGAGGAATGGCAGGAGGCAGCGCGGTCCGAAGCCATCCTCCGCCGGGAACTGCTCCGCTTCGGGGTCCTCGATCCCCGTAACTTGGAGGCATTCCTCCAGGGGAATGCGGATGGAAGGAAAGACCTCATTAATCACATTAAAGCCCATCCGTTTCTCGATCCTGATGATCCTCCCCCACAGCGGTCCCATGAGCAGGAGAGGGCTCTCTGCTTGCAGATCGCCCGCAAGCTGCAAACCGGTTTCTGGAGCCGTGCCTCTACCGGCTACCGCAATCTCCGGCTCACCGCGCAGAGCGGTAACGCCCTTCCGCTTTCCAGGCGATTGCAGGCGTTATCGGAGAGAGGGGATGCAGTCGGTTCCGTCGTAGAGTTTACCTGTCCCGGTATTGGCGTTGTGCAGGCGTTCGTGGTGGCGCGAGATGCGCAGTTCCCGGAGGCGCTCATTCTCCGCGGCGGAGGCTCGGCGCACTACGTATTGGATACCAAGACCGGACGGCTCACGTACCGGGACGCCGTCGGAGCGTACAAGCATTTCCTTCTCACCGAGAGCACCTTCTCCTTCCTTGCCTCCTGACCATGGCTCAGACAAATGTCACGATCGGCGAAGTGCTTAAGGCCATTGAAGTCCTGCCTCTTGCCCGGCAGGAGGAAGTGATTACGACAATCCAGAAGCAAGGTGGCATCACCCCGGAGTACGCGCAGAAGATCGCTGAACTGTTGGAGAATCAGGTACAGGAGGAAGCGGGATCCGCGCAAGAATTGGAGGAAGAACGTCGGCTTCTTCGGGAGGCGGCTGGAGACCTTGCGCGTGGTCGCAGGGACGAACAATTGCCTGCTGAAACCCCGGCTGAGAGCGAAGAGGAGATCCAATTGCAGCAGGAGGCGTACGAAGAGTGGTTCGCCGGTGTGCAGGACATAGAACGGCAGGCTGCCAGGCGGGCGGAAGGGGCAAAGAGGACCGGTGAAGAAGAGGAAATGGCGCGGTTACGGAATATGCTCAAGGGCGAACAGGCATAGGTTTACCTCAACAGAAAGGGCTCAAACCGAATTGCAGAATACTGTTAAATTTGGTATACTTTACAGATTTGCTCTTTGAAAACTCACTACCCTTGCCCTGCACCTGAGCGAAGCGAATGGTACAGGGCTGGCAGGGAGAGTGGAGAGGCGACGGAATCCGCCCTCGCTTCTGCACCCTCCCTGCCTCCTCCGCGGCATCTCGACTACCGCGATCCCGAGGCTCCCTCACTGAGGGACTCTCTCGCTCTCTCTCCACTGAGAGAAAGCACACAAACACAAACGTCCTGCTCCCGGGACAATGGGAGGTCGGTCCCGAACCATCGGGCGCCACATACACACACACGAGCCGCACACTCTCCAAAGTGCGAAGGGTAGGGAGTATGCAGCGACAGTCGCGCTGCACACTGCTCACCTCTTGCAGACCTTTACGGTCGCGAGGTGTGCGACAAGCCCCGTATCATTCTGTTCTTCCGGTCCTTGAGGGAGAGTAGGGTGATACGGGGCTTTATTAAGGATGCAGAGGAAACAGAAGATGCAGAAGAAGCAGAAGAGAAACTGCTCAATGAGTTCTTGAGCGACAGTTCCTCTGCATCCTCTGAAACCTCTGCATCTTCTGTATCCTTCCCTTCCCGAAGGAAATCACTTCCAGTACTCTTTAACCATGCCCCGAGCCAAAGTTGCCATTCTCTACGTTGGCGGGTCCATCGGAATGGTTGTGAACAACAAGACGGGACGCATTGAGCCGATGGAGTCGCTCAGCCTTATCCATCGCGCTATTCCGGAGATGCAGCGCGAGGTGTCGCTGCAGTTCTATTCATTGGAGAACATCGGGTCGTCGGAAGTGACGCCGGAGCACTGGGTGGATATTGCGGAGAAGATCCGGGAGATCTACAACCACTTCGACGGCTTTGTAGTGATCCACGGGACCAACACCATGTCCTACACGGCGGCGGCGCTCAGTTTTGCGCTGCAGAACCTTAGCAAGCCCGTGGTGTGTACCGGAGCGCTTTTGCCCATCAACGAACTCGCGGGCGACGGCCGCATGAATCTCATCTTTGCCATCCGCGCGGCCCAATTGGACCTTGCCGAGGTGTGCGTCAGCTTGGGGCCCAAAGTACTCCGTGGCACGCGCGCCAAGAAGGTGGAGGATTCGCTCATGCAGACGTTCGATAGTCCGCGCTTTCCCGCATTGGCGGACTTTAGTACCGGTGTGCACCTGCATCCGTGGCGGCTGGTGCGGCGCAAGCGCACACTCCTTTGCCGGCCGACGTTCGATACCAATGTTATTGTGGTCACGCTCACGCCGGGTATTTCCGATGCCTATCTCCATGCCGTCCTCGCTGCCAAACCGCACGGCATCGTCCTGCGCGCCTACGGGCCCGGCATGCTGCCGGAGCGGCTCTTCCCGTGGCTGCGGGAGGTTAAACATGCCGGCATTCCCGTGGTGATCATCTCGCAAACCTTGCGCGGAGCGATTGATCTCCACCGCTTCCGCAAGCAGCTCACCTTGGAGGAATTGGGCATCATCTCCGGCAAAAACATGAGCTTCGAATGCGCTACTGCCAAACTGATGTGGGCCTTGAAACAGGCGAAGACACCATTGCGTTTGAGGGAATTGATGGAGAGGAGTTTGGTGGGGGAGCTGGATGAATGAACCAATTCTTCAAAATCCTCAATGACCCTCCTTCGTCCGCCTCGGTGGACTACGGATGGGCAGGCCAAAGACGAACTTCGGTCGAGGCGTTTTGGTTTTTTGGAACATTGGTTCATTGGTCATTTCTCGGATTCATCATCTTCCTCCTCCCGTTCCCTCTCTTTGTTTTCGAGCAGCTTGGCACCGATAATGGAGGTGATGGCGCCGCCGATCACAAGGCCTACCACAACACGCCGGGCAAGATGCCCTTTCTTCTTGTCCTCTTTTTCATGGCGGCGGAAAGGCCACATATGTCTCTATTGTAGCAGAAGTTGGATGGGATGTTGTCTGCGAAAGTTTGGAGTGTAATGATCAATTCTCCAACATCCCAATGACCAAAGATGATCCACAACAGGGATGTATTTTGATCATTGGTCATTCCATAGTACTTCCGGATACGTCTTCAAATGTCCAAGGATGATATCCTCCACCTCCTTGAGCTTTTCCGGTGATCGCGCTTCGACGCAGATCGAAAGTTTGGGAGCAGTGTTACTCTGTCGGATACCGGCCCACGCACCCTGCCCGAAGTCGATGCGCGCGCCGTCCAGTGTGATCACAGGGTACGACGCCGCAAAATGATCCGTAACGCTCCGGACAATGGCGGCCTTACGGTCGTCGGGGCAGAAAGGACGACGTTCGGGAGCCTGGTAGACGGCGGGGAAGGCGGAGAGGATTTTGGTGAGCGGCTTGCCCTTGGTCTTTACGATCTGGACAAACCGCAGGGCGGCAACCAGAGCGTCGTCAAAGCCAAAGTAGCCTTCGGCCGGAAAGAAGTGGCCCGATTGTTCGCCGCCCAGGAGCGCGTCGTTCTCGCGCATTGCGTGTTCCACGTAGGAATGTCCAACTTTGCACATCACGGGAAGGCCGCCGAGCCTTTTGATCTCCGTCTCCAAAATTCCGGAATTGCTGACGGTAAAGACGACGGTTGCCTCCGGCTCGCGTGTGAGCAGATCTTCCGCGAGCAGGAGCAGGACTTCGTCGGGAGTCCGGATTGTGCCCTTCTCGTCCACGAGCCCTAAACGGTCCCCGTCGCCGTCGAACGCCAGGCCCAGATGGGCACCGGTCTCCGTCACCTTTGCCTGAAGGTCCTTGAGCGTGCTGTGCTGACTGGGATCCGCTGCGTGGTTGGGGAACCTGCCGTCCGGTTCCGTGTACAGACCGATGACGTCGGCGCCTGCACGCTGTAATCCTTCCATGTACACCGGCCCTGCGATGCCATTGCCTGTATCCACCACGACCTTCAATCCCTTCGCCGCTCCGCCGAACATCTCTTCCAGAAACGCAAGGTACGGCGCCACGGCATCGATGTCCTCCAGGGAGCCTTCGCCTGTCACAACATTCCCCGCTTCGATGCGGCGAAGGAGGTCCTGCAGATCCTCACCGCTGTACGCTTCGGCGTCACGTACCTGCAGCTTGATGCCGTTATCTTCCTTAGGGTTGTGGCTTGCGGTGATTTGTATGCCCCCGTCGAGTTCCTGCGTGCAGATAGTGAAGTAATTGAGTGGGCTGGGCGTTTGTCCCATCACGAGGGTGTGGCATCCTGCGTTCAGGAGGCCTTCGATCATCGCCTCCGCCAGCTCCGGACTGTGTGTCCGCGCGTCCCATCCCACCACCACTTTCGGACGGTCGATCTGGTATTTTTCGCGGAGGACAGTTCCAAACGCCTGTCCGATTACGCGGCAGATGTCCGGCGTGATGTCCGTTCCTGCCTTGCCGCGGATGTCGTACGCTCGAAAAATATGGGGGTTGATGACCATGCGTGAAGCTTAGCGCAGCGCGGAAGAAGTGTCCCGTTCCTTTGCTGGAGATGTGAAAAATTACCGAAAGAGAGAACTAGTCAATAATTAACAAATATGATATAATAATACTAAAGACCCACACCATGCCTTCACATCTCTCCGTCGCATACTTCACGATGGAAATCGGGCTGGAGAGCGCCATTCCCACGTACGCGGGCGGGCTCGGCATGCTCGCGGCGGACCTTATGCGGTCGTGCGCGGACACGAAGGTTAATGCCGCGTGTGTCACGGGGTGCTGGCGGTACGGGTACCTTCACCAGGAACTTCATCCGGACGGAACGCAGAGTTACAGCGAGGTGCCGTGGAAGCCGGAGGACCATCTCACCAGGAGGCCCGAAACGGTGACGGTGCAGGTAGAGGGAAGGACGGTGAACGTCGGGTGTTGGGAACTTCAGCTCAAGGGGAGGCATGGGACGATTCCTCTGTATTTTCTGGATACGAACCTGCCGGAGAACAGCACGGCCGATCGGGATATTACCAAGAGCCTCTACGGCGGAGACAACGCCATGCGGATAAGGCAGGAGATCGTTCTCGGTATAGGCGGCGTGCGGATGTTGCGTGCGCTCGGCTATTCCACCATCGATAATTTCCATCTCAATGAGGGGCATTGCGCGTTCCTCACGCTGGAGCTGTTGCGTGAGCGGGGTTTTCAAGACGAAGCAGTGCGTCCTTCCTGCACGTTCACCACGCACACGCCTGTGCAGGCGGGGCATGACCGCTTTCCCTACGATCTTGCGTGGCGCATCGCGGGGGACCAGCTGCCCTGGCACATCAAGAAGCTCGCGGGAGACGATGTCCTCTCCATGACGCGGCTGGCCATGTCCCTCAGCCACAAAACGCTCGGTGTCTCCCGCATTCATGCCGCCGTATCCCGCCAGTTACTCGGCGATCCGGCCGTCGACTACATCACGAACGGCATCCACCACCTTCAGTGGGCGAGTGCGGAGATGCAGGCGCTTTTCGACAAGCGCATTCCCGGCTGGCGCGGGCACCCGGCACTCCTCGCGGCGCATTGCCGTGATCTGGCGGACGAAGAACTCTGGGCAGCGCATCAGGCCGGCAAGGTCCGGCTGATTGAGGCGGTGAATGCGCAGAGTGGCGCCCGCTTTCTCAATGACCGCCTCACCATCGTCAGTGCGCGGCGCATCGTGCCCTACAAGCGTCCCGAGCTTCTCTACGAAAACATTGACCGCCTGCGCGAGGTTGCCAAGGGCAAACTCCAGATCATCCACGCCGGAAATGCGCACCCGCACGATCCTTTTTCGCAGGACGTCATCCGTCACATTATCGAGCGCTCACGAGAGCTCAAGGGCGCAGTGGACATCGCCTACCTTCCCAACTACAACCCGGACCTTGCGCGATTGCTCGTGGCGGGAGCGGACGTGTGGCTCAATACGCCAACGCGTCTCCACGAGGCGTCCGGCACGTCCGGCATGAAGGCGTGCCTCAATGGCGCGCTCAACCTTTCCACGCTCGACGGGTGGTGGGCGGAAGGCTACGAGATAGACCCCGAAGCCGGTTGGAGAATCGGGCCGCTTGTGGAGACGCTCAGCGACGATGACACGCGCAAGGCGGATGCCGAGGATCTCTACACGCAGATCCAGTACGAAGTGATACCGGAGTATGAGTATCCCGGCCGCGCCCGCTGGATACGCCGCATGAAGCGGGCCATCGGCCTCATTGGCACGTTTTCGTCACAGCGGGCAGTGGAGGAGTATGTGGCAAAGGCGTGGATGAACCGGGAGTAGATGTTGGTGAGTATGGGAATAACGGAATAATAGAATAAGCGAGTAACAGGGGGCAGAGCGCAGGACTTTCTCCTGTTATTCCGTTATTCTCTTATTCTGTTACTCCTCCCCAGATGTATCTTCAGCTTCCATCCAAGGACCGTACGACAATCATCGGTGTCCTCAATGTAACGCCGGATTCCTATGTTCCTGAGAGCCGCGCATCGACAATTGCGGAAGCAGTTGCGCGTGCGGGAGCGATGATAGGGGAGGGCGCGGATATCATTGAGATCGGCGGCGAGTCCACGGGACCGGGGTCGCAAGATGTCTCTGTGGATGAAGAACGCCGGCGCGTTCTTTCCGTTATTCAGGCCATCAGAAAAGCATATCCCGATGCCGTCCTTTCCCTGGATACCTACAAGGCAGCCGTTGCACGTGAGGCGTTGCAGGAAGGGGTGAGCATGATCAACGATGTAACAGCGGGAAGAGGGGATCCGGAACTGTTCGGCGTCGTGGCTCAGGCAGGAGCGACCCTGGTCCTGATGTACGCCAAGGATGCCACAGCGCGTACGACGGTGCGGGATGATCAGTACGATGATGTGGTGAAGGTCATCAAAGAATTCCTGCGGGACCGTAAGGAAGCGGCGGTGGCTGCAGGCATTGATCCTGCGACAATCATCCTCGATCCGGGATTGGGTCATTTTGTCTCGAGCGATCCCCGTTACTCCTTTGCCATCATCGCCCGGCTCCGGGAGTTCGACGATCTCGGGTGCCCGTTGCTCCTCAGTCCCTCCCGCAAGTCCTTTCTTGCCGGCGCGGAACAGCTTCCCGTCCAGGATCGTTTGCCGGGCACTCTCGCGGCAAGTGCCATTGCCATCCTCAATGGTGCCCGTGCGATTCGCACCCATGATGTCCGGCAAACGAAGCGCGTCGCGGAAATCGCGGAGCGCATTCTTTACGGGGGAGAAGGAGAATGATCGTTACGCCGGGACTACCGAGATCACAAATGCCACGATCATGTAGCTGAGAATAATGACCGCCAATCCGATGAGGGAACGGATGAGGAGGCTCTTGCCCTTGGAGGCCTGTTCCTCATTTCCGAAGCTGGAGAGGTACAGGATGCCTGCGTAGATGACCACCGCAACAGCTGCAAGTGTGACGAATCCGAGAATGTACTCCACGATTGTGACGATAACAGTCACGAATTCCGTGGGAGTATTGGGGGCGCCTATGGATTGCCCGTACCCGAACATCCTCCCCAGGACGAACCGCAGGAGGATGAGGAGGATGCCTGCCGCGATGGCGAAGATCGCGTTGCGCAGGTTGGTGAGACCCTGCTCGTTCCCTGCCGAATAGATAGCCTTGAGGCCCGTGATGACGATCATGAGCACGGCAAGGATGCCCACGAGGAACAGCACCCAGTCGATAATGGCCATGATTTCGTCATTCAACACCTGTACGCCGGCGTCCGGATTGGATCCGAAGACACTGCCGAGCGCCCCTTCGGTGCCGTAGAATGCTTTGATGAAGGGGTTGATCATGTAGGCCATGATGATGCCCACGATGCTCATCGTGAGGATGTGCTTAGCTGTTTCCTTGGAATTGTCATCCTGTCCAATCACCATCCGGTACCCTGCGTAGATGATCATGATGACTGCCACGATGGCGACGTAAGGCCGTGCCTGGCCGACGAGGATCATAAAGAGGGTATTCGCGCTTTGCGCCGCCGTTCCTCCTCCTCCAAAATCCGGAAGCCCGCTTCCGACACTATCGACCACGTCTTGGACGTTACCCAGGCTGATGGCAGCATGTGCCGCTTGCGGTAGCAAGAGCACAAGGAAGCCGATGAGGGAGGAGAGGAGTTTCATGGGATGATGTCCCTGAGGCCGATGAAGGTGTTCACGAGGACGTAGGAGATGAGGATGACGATGAGCGTGAAGATGGCGGTCTTGATGACGGTCTGCGCCTTTCCCTTGAGGGATTCGTCCACGGACACCACAAGCATGATTCCCGCCACTATCAATGCAATCACAATGGAGATGCCGAGGATTGTGAGAATGAAGTTGATGATACCCTTCGCCTCTGCCGTCAGGAGCTTCAAATCGTGGCCATGGCCGGGGTCCACCGCCGTCACGATGATGTGGGAAACGAGCACAAGGACGATACCGATGAAGCTGTAGATGAGGCGCTTGCGTGCGCGCTCCACGTACTCCTGCTCGCCGCCCGAGAAGATGAGGCGGAACCCCTGGATCACGATGTTCACTATGAGGGCTATAGAGACAGCGAGTTGCGCGTAGGTAATCACATTTCCCAGCGCGGTATCTGCATAAGCGCCTCCCCCCGATCGAATGGCGTTTGTTGAGCCGGGCGCGACGGAATTTACGAGCATTGTTGCCACGGACACCACAATGACTCCTGCCACCGCGTAACTGTACGAGTGCTTGGATTCCGCCATCGCACTCTCATCATGGCTGTAGAAGACCATGATGACGGAGTAGATGAAGAGGAAGAGACCGAGGACACCCCAAAACAGGACGCGGGCTGGTTCCTCGAAAGCGCTCAGGTACCCGCTCAAGCCGACATCGACGGACACCGCCAAGCCGGGGTTGGTGGGCTGGATCGGAAAAGCCCAGGCGTGTTGCACGAGAAGGCCGAGGATGGCGGGGATATGTGTTATCGATGTATTATAGCGGTTTCTCGGTATTTCTTGAAGGGTGGCGGTTTTGTCATTTGGTTATTTTGTTATTTGGAATGGAAGTTGTTGTAGTATCGGACAAAGTAAAAAAATAACTAATTAAACAAATAACATTCTATAGGTCAAGAATCGCTTTACACAGCCCCGTAAATAGCATAACCTCCCCCGGCATGGCAAAGCGTCCCACCCCCAAGAAGCGCAAACCCAAATCCGCAGGACGGATACAGCATTCCGTGTTCGTGTTGCAGGAAGTGCGCAGGCTTCGCAACCGTCAGAACTCACCGTTCGCGGTTCCGGCGTCGTCCAAGAACAAGGCGAAGAAGGCTCTCGAGGGCATCACGCGCATCAAGGCGTGAGGGAATATTGGAATACGAGAGTATTTGAATATTGGGGAAAGACGCTGTGTAGGTGCTATTTCCAATAGTCCCATATTCCAATACTCTAATACTTGATTATGGCTCGCCGCCGACATCTCTCCCGCATCGCCGTCATGCAAGCGCTATTCGAGCGCGAAAAACATGAACGTACGGAGCCGCAGGCATCGCTTGAGCGCAATGCCGAGGAACTGGGTGAGGTGGATACGGAGTTTGCCGCAGTCTTGCTCAAGGGAGTTCTGTCCCGCGAGGGCGAAGTAAAGGCTGCCGTGCAGGAGCATGCGCCACAGTGGCCCATGGAGCGGATGGATCCCATTTCTCGTTGTATCCTGCTCATCGGCGCCTACGAACTTCTCTTTGCGAACGATGCCCCGCCGGCAGTGGTCATGAATGAAGCTATCGAGATTGCCAAGGAGTATGGGACCGACGAGGGTGGGAAGTTCGTGAACGGAGTGTTGAATGCGATTGCCCATCGGAAGTAGGGATTAGGGATTGGTATATTGGGGATTAGGAACGAGGTGTTTCGTGCGCATATTCTTTTGAGGGAGTACTACTTCCATTCCTAATTCCTAACCCCTAATCCCCAATCCCAAGTCAGTCCTCTCTCTTCACTTGGAACACTGTTCGAAAGCACGCTATCCTACGGTCATGCCCGCCTCCCACGTTCTCCTGGAAAAAGCCATTGGCGTCCGGTTCCGCAAGAAAGATCTGCTTCTGCAATCGCTCACGCACAGGTCTGCCGTGCGGGAAGCGGGAAGGCATGGGCATAACGAGCGATTGGAGTTTCTCGGCGATGCCGTGCTGGAAATGGCGACCACGGAGTATCTGTTCAACTTGTCGGGACGCCCCGAGGGGGAGCTGACCAATTGGCGCTCCGCGCTTGTCCAGGGAGATCACCTGGCCGAAGTTGCCAAGTCCCTCAAGCTGGGTGAGTACCTCTTCATGAGCCGTGGAGAAGAGGCGAGCGACGGGCGTAACAAGGTTTCCACGCTCGCCAACGCGCTTGAGGCGCTCATCGGTGCCATCCATCTTGACCGCGGCTACGAAGCGGCACGTCTCTTCTGCGAGCGCTTCATCCTTACGGACCTGCAGAAGCTTCTTTCACAGGGCAGGCATCGGGACGAGAAGAGTATGTTCCAGGAAATGGCACAGGAGAAGCATGGCATCACGCCGCACTATGAGGTGCTGGAGGAAGTAGGCCCGGACCACGAGAAGATCTTCACGAGTGCTGTTTTCATCGACAAGGAGAAGATCGCCGAAGGCAAAGGCAATTCCAAGCAGAAGGCGGAGCAGGCGGCAGCGAAAGCGGCTCTAAAAGTGAAAGGCTGGAAATAGAATACGGCGTACAGATGCCCCGGTGGAGCGTCTTCACCGTCACAACCACTTTCAGTCCGTTCACTTGGAAGCATCCTCTCTTATCTGCCACTTCGGAGAGGCTTTCGATTACCCTCGTGCAATCATTAACAGCACCAGTATTCCGAGCATATTGAAGAAGAAACTGAGGAGGGCGAAATGTTTTTCCTTTATCGTTGTGAGTCCTCCGATGATCGAGACACCGAACTCGTCCGGTAGCGGGGAGGCGATAACGAAACTTGCCAAGAGCCATGTTGCATAGAATCGCATGCGCTCGGATATTGTTTCATGATGGAGGAGGCGGTGGAGGGTACGGATGAGCCGGCTCGTGCGGAAACGTTGGAGTTCCTCTTCAAAGAAGGGCTTTCGGAGGATGTGGAAGAGCATCAGATCCGAGGCCAACGCCCCCGTCCCTGCCACAACGGCTGCAGTCACCGGATGCACGTCCGGTGCGATTTCCCACAGGATCGCCGCACCGAACGGTGCTGTGAAACCGAAGGTGTACAGCATGCCCCCGGCTACGACCGAAATGTACCCGTACCCCTTGAGCAGGTGCAGTACGTGCAGTGCTCCCGTGGCGTACAGGATATAGGCAGCGATACAGGCAACCAGGAGCAGGAGCAGGTGGTTGTATTTGTTCACAAAGATATTATAGCATAAATTATGATATAAGTCATATTTGAAGAATCAGGAAAGATTATTGGAATATGGGAATATTGGATTATTGAGGTGCTTATGGATCCCAATAGTCCAATACTCTTTGTTACTCGAATATTCGGTCAGCCCATCTTGATCTCGATGTCGACGCCGGACGGGAGGCTCAAGGACTGAAGGCTTTCGACGGTCTTGAACGTGGTCTCGGTGAGGTCGATGAGGCGGCGGTGGATGCGCATCTCAAACTGGTCGCGGGCGTCCTTGTGGACGAACGTGGAGCGGTTGACCGTGAACTTGCGGATGCGCGTGGGGAGGGGGATGGGGCCGTGGACGATGGCGCCGCTGCGCTCGGCCGTCTCCACAATCTTCTGGGCTGCCTCGTCGAGTACGGTATGGTCAAAGGCGCTCAGGCGGATACGGATGAGCGACATCTTTGGGGTGGCTTTTTCCTTGGCGGGCGCTGTGTCTTTCTTTGCAGAAACAGCCTTGGATCCCTTTGCGGACGGAGGAGACTTTGTGGTCTTCTTGGGGGCAGATGGTTTCTTCGCAGCGGGATTCATAGGCTATGGGGGGAAAGAACAGGGGAGCGAATGGATGGAGAGGGTTGGGAGGGACGCCCCGACAGAGCGTCCCTCGAGAACCAACCGGACGTCCCATCGGGGCGTCCTTTCAACGATTATTTAAGAATCTTGGTAACGACGCCGGAGCCAACGGTGCGGCCTCCCTCGCGCATGGCGAAGCGGGTGCCCTGCTCCAAGGCGATGGGTGCGCCGAGTTCGACGGTAACCTTGAGGTTGTCGCCCGGCATGACCATTTCCACGTTAGCGGGGAGTTCCACCTGACCCGTCACGTCGGTCGTGCGGATGTAGAACTGCGGCTTGTAACCCTTGAAGAACGGCGTGTGGCGGCCGCCTTCCTCCTTGCTGAGGACGTAAATCTCACCCTCAAAGTTCGTGTGCGGCGTGATGGAGCCGGGCTTGGCGATAACCTGCCCGCGCTCGATATCTTCGCGCTCAATACCGCGGAGGAGCAAACCGACGTTGTCGCCGGCCATACCCTCGTCGAGGAGCTTGTGGAACATTTCCACGCCCGTCACCACTGTCTTGCGGGTGGGGCGGATGCCGACGAGCTCTACTTCGTCGTTCACGTGGACAACGCCGGTCTCGATGCGTCCCGTGGCAACCGTGCCACGACCCTTGATGGAGAAGACGTCCTCAACGGACATGAGCATGGGCTTGTCGGTCTCGCGCTTGGGGTCCGGGAAGTAGGTGTCCAAGGCATCAAGAAGCTTCTTGACGTTCTCCAGCTCGGCCTTGTCGCCTTCGACGGCCTTCAGAGCTGAGCCGCGGATGATGGGGGTCTTGTCGCCGGGGAACTCGTACTTGGTGAGGAGTTCGCGGACTTCCGTTTCCACGAGGTCGATGAGCTCGGGGTCCTTGACCATGTCGCACTTGTTCAGGAACACCACGATGTACGGCACGTTCACCTGGCGAGCCAGGAGGATGTGCTCGCGCGTCTGCGGCATGGGGCCGTCGGCGGCGGAGACCACGAGGATGGCTCCGTCCATCTGGGCGGCGCCCGTGATCATGTTCTTGACGTAGTCGGCGTGTCCGGGACAGTCGACGTGTGCGTAGTGGCGCTTGGCCGTCTCATACTCCACGTGAGCGGTGTTGATGGTAATGCCGCGCTCTTTCTCCTCCGGGGCGTTGTCGATATCCGCGTACGTCTTCTTCTCTCCTTCCGGTGAGAAGTTGATGGATAGAGCGGCGGTGAGGGTTGTCTTACCGTGGTCGACGTGACCGATGGTGCCAACGTTCACGTGGACCTTCGAGCGGTCGAACTTCTTCTGGTCTGCCATACGAAGGAGGGGTAATGGGAAGGGAGAAAGGCGCGGGAAAGCGCACGCTTCAAAAGCCGAAATAGTCTACGGAAGAAACTAGGGGGGCGTCAACAGAAGTTTGTACCTTGGTGGGAAGGATTGTCAGGTTTTCCTAAGGAAATACCGGGGGCAAGAAACAGTCCATGCATCAAGAAATGTGTGGTTTCATGGCGATCTTTCCATCAAAAGAATGATGATGTTAGGCTCCTTCTTCTGCTGTCACCAGCGCGCTTTCCTCTGCATCCGAACGGCGAAAGCCTGCCCGCCGCATCTGCGATTCGTGCAGGCCCGTCATGCCCAGGTGGAAGAGGCGCCGGACGGAGTGATTGAAGTTGGGGAGGTAGATTGTCTGGATGTTGGTGTTGCTTGTCATGAGTTCCAGGGCATGGCGGCGGCTCTGTGCCTTGCCGGGGATCTCCACGCTGTAGCCGACGTCCTTGGGGCTGTGTGCGTCCGAACCGACGGCGAGGAACCTGTGCACTCCGTCTTTATAGTACAAGTCCAATGTAGGTTCCGCGCTGGCACGGAGATGGTCGCGGACCCGGCGCAGGAACGGTCGGATGAAGGGATTAGTGCAGTGGTACTCGATGAGGAGGTGCGTGCCGTTCCTGGCTTCGAAGGCGGGGACCGTGGCGAGAAATTCCTGCATCGCTTCCTGTGTGGGATACAGGGAGAGGAGGGGCGTGCGCATGATCGTGGGATGCGCAATGAACCAGTGAAGGTTGGAGGCCTCCAGGTAACCGATCATCTCCTTGAGGTTCATCGTGAACGGCTCGAGTAACCGGGGGTGTTCGTCGTACCAGTCGTGCTCCGCAAATGCGATTACATCCACTCCTGCACGTCCGTCGCCCGTCACGAGTTCGGCGCCGGGAAAGACGTGCGTGCGCATGTGCTTCGGCTTGCTCTTTACAACTTGCCGATACGCGAACGCCGGATCCTTAAAGGCATGCTCGGCGCAGACGACCGCGTCGAGGTGGTGCTCCTCAAAGGCGTTCCAAATGGCCTTGAGCTTCTTGGCCGGGCGCCTCTCGTTGAGGTTGGGATGGAAGTGATAGTCGGTCCTCATGGGACATCCCAGTATAGCGCCGTATTGGTACGGGTGGTAGTAATTCATCTATCTTTGAATGTTTTTCGTTTCTCGACCATTTCTCGTTTCTCGATGAGCAGAAAATTGCTCGATTCTTGAAATCGAAAAACGAAAAACGAGACAGAGTCGAAAAACAATCACTCGGCTAGCATCCCCTGGCTCTGCAACTCCACCATCTCCTTATATATGGGACATGTCTTCATCAGCTCCTCATGCGGCGCAAAAGCGATGAGCCGCCCCTTGTCGAGCACGGCGATGCGGTCAACGGTTCGAACGGTCGAGAGGCGGTGCGCAATAATCACAGCTGTCCGTCCCGTCACTAATTCTTTGATGCCTTCCTGAACCTTGCGCTCTGTCACGGAGTCCAACGCGCTTGTGGCTTCGTCGAGGATCACGATCGTGGGGTTCTTGAGGATTGCCCGCGCGATGGCGATGCGCTGGCGCTGGCCGCCCGAGAGGCGGATACCGCGGTCACCGATAAATGTCTTGTATCCTTCCGGGAGCGCCTCGATGAACTCCGCGGCCGCAGCCCGCCGCGCAGCATCCCGAACCTCCGCATCGGTAGCATTCCGCCGCGCGTAGCGGATGTTTTCTTCAATTGTGTCGTTGAACATGATGTTCTCCTGGAGCACCAGGCCGATCTGGCTGCGCCACCAGAAGAGGTCGAGCGTGCGGATATCCGTTCCGTCCACCGTGATGTGGCCGTGCGTCACGTCATAGAAGCGGTTGAGGAGCATGGCAATGGTGGTCTTGCCAGCGCCGGAGTGGCCCACGAACGCAATGTGCTCCCCTGGCCGGATGTTGAGCGTGATGTCGTGGAGAATCTCGCCGTCGTGCCGGGGCTTTTCATTGTTCATCACTTCGCGGACCGATTCGCGGCTTATGAGCGCGTCGGTGAGCGCTTCTTTGTCGTACGCTTCCGTCGTCCCGATCGGATTCACGGCCAACATGCCTTCTTCCTCCGCGGAAGGTTGCAACGCGGGGGACGGTGCGGGCTCCTTCGATTCTTTCCGTTCCGTCGCATGCACGAGCGGTGCGTAGTTGAAACATGTTCCCTCCAGGCGGATTTCTCCGCGCACGTCCGGAAGGATCACCGGATGAACCGTGTTCGCAATGAGCACGGGCGTATCCAGAATGTCCTGCGACATTTTCACTTTGCCCACTTTGCGGTTCCACTGCGGCAACACGTTGGCGAGGATCTCGAACGGCGTTAGCACGCGGAAGAAGGAGAATTGGAAGAAGTACAGACCGCCGAGCGTGAGGCGGTCATGGATGAATAACAGGATTCCCACGCCCACGAGCAGGAGACGCGTGAGCATGAAGAAGTTCATCGCCTCGATAAACGCCCACTGGCGGTTTACGCGCTGCTGTTTGCGGTGCGCACGCACGCCCGATTTCTCCATGAGTTGCTGTTCATGCCTCTCCTGCGCGCCGGATTTGACCGAGAGGATGTTCGTCACGGCATCAAAGGCGCGGCCCACGGCTTCCACCCAGATCTTGTTCACGTCGTGCTGCAGCTTGGACGTGCGTTTTACACCCACCACCACAATGCCGGTGTAGAGGAGGAGCGAAAAAATGAGAATGCCCGCGAGGAGCGGCTGAATGAGGAAGCTGATGACGAGAAAAGCCGTGGCGGAGAGCAGCGAAGGCCCCAGTTCCACCATAAGCGTCC
This sequence comes from uncultured Candidatus Peregrinibacteria bacterium, assembly GCA_903825315.1. Taxonomy (GTDB): domain Bacteria; phylum Patescibacteriota; class Gracilibacteria; order Peribacterales; family Peribacteraceae; genus CAIKAD01. Next base: position 301,585 of record CAIKAD010000001.1, read on the forward strand.
TCTGGAGGTCGAGCAGGTTATCTGCGCCTTCGTCGAGCACTTTGACCGTCTCACCGGCTTTTTGCGATGTGTGGTAGGCGACGTCGAGATGGAGAGCATGCGCGTATACGTTCTCGCGGCGCCAGATGTAGAGGCGGTTGTCCGTTTCCCACGAGAAATACTTTTCAATGCCATCCGTAATGGAGATGACGATAAAGAGCCCGATCCACAACCCGAAGAGCCACGGCAAACTGATAGCAGCGCCATCTTTGATTTTGAGCAGCTGATCGATCGCAAAGCTGGAGTACAGCGGTTCCGCTACCCAGAGCCCCGCAAGGAGAAGGTGCAGGGTTACGGCGATGGACGTGAGGACCGGCTCACGTTTTGCCTGCTGCCAGAGAAGTTTGAGAATCAACCGCACAGGACAGAGAGAGGAAAGGGAATCGCGCCGCAGTGCATAAGAAGACGCAAGAAGAGGTGAACGTCTGACAACATCATTATTGTTTGAACAAATGATTTGTGCAATAGTCGGTACGAAAATAAATCAGGAAAATTATTGGAGGCAATAATTTCACCGAGCCCTCTATGAAGCTAAAAAATGAACACTCATCTTCAGGGATTTTTTTGCGAGAGCAGGGGAGGGGACACGCAGGGGAGGGAACATCTTAATGAGTAAAAAAATAGTACATAAGTTCTCGCAGACAGAAGTCACTATCCCTACGATGAGAACCATGATTGAGAATGAATGTCACTCCATGTTCGCGGGACACATCTGGGGCTGGTATTTCCGTCATAAGCGATCGCTTCCATGGCGCGATGTACAGATTACAGACGACACGCAGCGCGCGTACATGGTCCTCGTTTCCGAGGTGATGTTGCAGCAGACGCAGGTGCCGCGCGTTGAGGTCATATTCAAGAGGTTTCTCCGGGAGTTTCCGACGCTTGCAGATCTGGCGCGTGCGTCGAACCGTGACGTGATTCTTGCCTGGCGCGGGATGGGATATAACGCGCGGGCGCTACGGCTCCGTGACGCGGCACGGACGGTGATCGAAAAATTTGACGGCGCATTCCCGCGCGATGTTACGTCACTCCGTTCGATCAATGGCATCGGCCCCTACACGGCGGCGGCTATTCTCAACTTTGCCTTCAACATCCCCACGCCCTGCATCGATACGAACATTCGGCGCATTATCCACCGTGTTTTTACGGGACCGGAGAAACGTGACGGGACGTGGAAGAAGAATGACAGGATTCTGATGCGGACTGTTCATGTTGTCCTTCGGCACGCTATGAATCATCGGAAAGAACACGATGCGCGGAACTGGTCCGCAGCGCTCATGGACTTTGGTTCGCTTGTGTGCACCAAGCGAGCGCCACGGTGCGATGTGTGTCCGCTCAGGAGCTCTTGCCGCAGTGCGGGAAAGGTCACCATCACTCTTCAGGCAACGAAGACAAAAGAACCGGGCCGCGAGATCGCCGGCCGTTTTGTCCCCAACCGCATCATTCGCGGCCGGATTGTTGAATTTTTGCGCGATCATCACCTTGGAGCGTCCATTAACAACATCGGCGCGCACGCGTGCATCGATTGGGATGCGAAAGGGCATGGGCGCTGGCTACAACAGCTTCTCGAAAAGCTGCAGCGGGACGGGATGGTGAGCGAGAAGAAGGGGGCCTGGAAGCTGGCGGATTAGAAAAGACGCCCCACATGTACCCTGAGCAGAGTCGAAGGGCGGGGCGTCTTCATTGAACGTTTCTGATTATTTCGCCATCTCCTCAATCCGCCTCTCGCGGATCACATTCACCTTGATGACACCGGGGTAGGTTAATTCCCCCTCAATCTTCTTCGCGATGTCCCTCGCGAGCTGTTCCTGCTCCAGGTCGTTGATCTTCTTGGTGTCCACGTACACGCGGACCTCGCGACCGGCGGAAACGGCGAAGGCGCGCGATACACCGGTGAAGGTCTTGGCGGTGTCTTCCAGCGCGCGCAGGCGCTTGAAGTACTCCTCAATGCTCTCGCGCCGCGCACCGGGCCGGGCGCCGGAAATGGCGTCCGCTGCGGCCACCACAAAGGCCTCGGGCGATTCGATGGGCGAGTCCTCGTGGTGCGATGCAACACAGTGGATCACCTCGGGCCGCACCTTAAAGCGCTTGCAGATCTCCACGCCGATTTCCACGTGGGTGCCGGTCACTTCGTGGTCCAGTGCCTTGCCGATGTCGTGCAGGAGGCAGCCCTCCGTAACCACCATGGCGTCTGCGCCGATCTCCTCCGCGAGCATGCGGCCGATCTGCGCCATCTCCACGCTGTGCTTGAGCACGTTCTGTCCGTAACTGGTGCGGAAGCGCAGGCGCCCGATGATCTTGAGGAGGTCCTGCGGGTAGCCCGTGATGCCCAGTTCCTCCGTGGCGCGCTTGCCGAACTCCAGCATCATCTTGCCGACCTGTTCCTTCATCTTACCCACCACTTCCTCTATGCGTGCCGGCTGGATGCGGCCGTCCTGGAGCAGCTTCTCCATCGCCAGCTTGGCGACGTAGCGGCGCACGAGGTCGAAGCCCGACAGAATGATGGCGCCCGGCGTATCGTCGATGATCACATCCACGCCCGTCGCCGCTTCGAATGCGGTGATGTTGCGTCCTTCCTTGCCGATGATCTTCCCTTTTACGTCGTCGCTCGGGAGTGGCACAACCGTGGCAGTGGATTCGCTCGCCACTTCGGAGGCAAAGCGCTGCATGGCTTCGGCGAGCAAATTCTTGGCTTTGTCCTCGTACTCGTTCTCCATCTCCTGCTTCTTGAGCTTGATCTGCTTGGCAAAGAAACCGGAGAACTCCTCCTCCATTTCCGTGAGGAGCTGTTGCTTGGCCTGGTCCTCCGAGAGTTTCGCAACGTTCTGGAGCGCCTCACGGTGCTTCTGCGCGGACGAGGCGAGTTCCTCCTTCAGCTTTCCGGCGTCCTCAAGATCCTGCTTGAGGCGGCCTTGCTGTCTTTCAATTTCCTTCGCGCGCTCGTCAATACCTTTCTCTTTCTCTTCAAGTCTGCCTTGCTCCTTCTCAAACTTCGCTTCCAATTCAGAAGCCTGGAGCTTGGCCTCGCTGAGGATTTCCTTGGCAGCTACTTTGGCCTCGGCTTCCGCGGTTCGGATTTGACCTTTTACTTCCGCAAGGCGGGTTTCCAATTTGTCGATGGAGCGTTCCTTTTCAGAAATCTCGGCCTGGAGTCGAGCGGAAATTTTCTTTCCTTTGCTGAACCAGAACCAACCCGCGAGTAAGCCGACCAATCCTCCGGCGAGGACGGCGAGAAAAATGATGATGTTGTCCATAAAACATGGGGGGCAATAAAGAAGTGCCTCCCACTCGAAGTTATCCTCGGAGCAGCCGTAGACGGAGTGTTGCTGTCATGCGGGAAGTGCGAAGAGGGAAATCAAGTGGGGTGAAGCAGATGGGATGGAAGTAGTGTACAAGTTCTTTTGGATTGAATCGAGTGGATTTTTAAAGATTGGCTTACACAAGGGCTGCGTGCGAATACAAGATTGTTGCAATATTGGCAGTTCTGCAGCGTGATAGAACTTAATTTGACGCATGGATAAGCCAAAAAATCATGGAAACCCAATTGATCACGTTTTGGGAGCCTACATAAGCCAAGTAAGAGGTGATGAAGTGTGGGTATGCAAAAGATCTCATCCTCACCAGGGTTCAGACGGGTAGACATTGCGATGCCTGGCCGCTCCGTCCATCTCTCATCTCCCCCCATCACCCAGCCTCTTCCCCCCGAGGGGGAAGAGGGGGGCTGCAAGCTGCGGTCGGAACAGGTCTGTACGTACAGGGTTTCTCAACATTGTCAGACTTGCTCGAAGCCAGACAGCACACAACAGCAAACAACGACAGAACAGTACACATTCCCTTCCCCCGCGGGGGGAAGGGGTAGGGATAGGGGTAACAACACACACGAACAGGCGCGGAGAGGGAACGAAAAACGGGTGGTCCGCACAATGCTCGTGTATGCACGCTCCATGCGCCAGAACCCGACGGAAGCAGAGAGAAAACTATGGGAATATCTACGTTTCGATCAATTGGGCGTTCGTTTTCGAAGGCAGCACCCCATAGGAAACTACATTTTGGATTTTTATTGTCATGAAGCCAAACTTGCAATTGAAGTCGACGGTTCTCATCATCTTCAAAAAACAAAAAAAGAGCAGGATTCGTTCCGATCGGAAGTGTTACTCGAAGGCAGTGGCATAACAGTACTGCGGTTTACAAATGATGAAGTGCTGCTGGAAATGAATAAAGTTCTTAAAACTATTCGTCGATATTGTGATGTTTATTGTTCTATTTCGGCCTCACCAACGAGCCATCCCCCGAGGGGGGAGTGGCCAGGGGAGAGGGAAAGAACAGCCCACAATAACAAATGGCAAGTGTTGCTTTGCATAGGATTCCTCAGTTTCCTTTTACCTGTCACTGCTCTCGCCCGTGCCCTCATCTCCGAGGTGATGTGGATGGGGAGCGATCTCTCCACAGCCGATGAATGGGTCGAAATTACGAATGTGGGCGATGGTCCCCTTTCGTTAAGCGGGTGGACGCTCACGTCGCTCAATGCATCCGGCGTGGAAGAGGTGCAGTACCGGTTTGGGGAAGGGGATATTCTTGCGCAGGGCGAATACGCGCTTGTGAGTAACGATCCGGCGGCTACATCGCGTCTGGCTGTTGAGCCGCGGTTTGTGAGCACGGCAATTTCCCTTCCCAATACCAAACTTCTGCTTCGGCTGCGGGATGCCGGTGGCTTACTGATCGATGAAGTCGATGACGGAGTGGGTACGCCTTTTGCAGGAGCCAATCCATCAGGTGGCATCAAGGCAAGTATGGAAAGGGTGGAGCTTTCTGTTGCAGGGAACATACAGACGAATTGGGTAACGGCGCAGTGCGCGCGTGGTTTTGACGAGGGTTCGTCACTCTTGGGTACGCCGGGATATGCCAACGGATGCGCATTCGCGTCTTCATCAGCGTCATATTCATCGTCAGCGTCGTCAGAAAACAGCTCACAAGAAAATATACAGATATCATCAGAGCCCAGCAGTAAAACACAAAGCTCGAACAACAATAGTGAACAAGGAAGTAGTTTGAATTCTTCGGATGGAAGCGATGGTTCGTCGTCTTCGTCACAGGAAGAATCATTGTCAGGCAGAAGCCCCTCGGATTCTTCGGTTTCCTCGGCTGCTTCGGTTTCATCTTCAGTAGAAGCTTCACATACAAACGGGACCGGCGCCCTCATACGCATTACCGAGCTCCTTCCCGATGCCGAGGGGAGTGATGATGCGTCGTGGATCGAAATCGGGAACCTGGGGAGCGGGAGTGTAAATATCACTGGCTGGACTCTGGAGTACGGTACGAAGAAGTTCGTTATTCCACAGCGGAATGGAACGGGGTTTGTTCTTCAACCGGCGGAGTATGTGGCCTTCCGTAAGACGCAAACGGCGCTCGCTATGCTCCATGCGTACGGGACGGTAACGCTTAAGACAGGGACGGGCGTTCTCGATACGTTTACCTATGGCGGATCGCAAGAGGGGATCAGCTTTGCGCGGAGCCCTGAGTATCCCTCGGATATCGTGCGTGCCTGTGTGCCTACAGAAGGCCAGCCCAATGTTGATAGTCCCTGGGATCCAATGATCAAGATCCAGTCCGGCAAGGTTCGCGAAGAGGTGCCGCTGTCGATCAATCTGGAGGCAGTGATCCCGGAGCGGTTTGCAGGCACACCGCACTGCACCTTCGATTTCGATGACGGCTTCTGGGTGGAGAGCTGCAACCCCGCAACGCATACCTACGAGCGCGATGGGCACTTTACGGTTCGTGCGGAGATGGTGAGTGCCTGTGGTAACACACGAACACAGACACTGACGATAGATGTGTTGCCCAAGCCATCTTCGTCCAGCGTGAGTGGGGGGACGACGTATGTTGCTGCAGCATCAACGGTCACCGTCACATCCAGTTCGGCACGGTCGTCCAGCAGCTCCGTAAGCAGTGCCGGTTCTTGCCTTCGGGCGATTAACAGCGGGGTCATCATCAGTGAGTTTCTTCCGGATCCTGAGGGGAAGGACACGGAGGGGGAGTGGATTGAACTGCAGAACACGACGCCGGCAGATATTCCGCTCTGCGGATGGTCGTTGGGTGTGGCTTCGGGCACCAGGAGGTACCCGCTGGATGATTTGAGTGTCCCGGCCTTCTCCTTCCTTCTTCTCACGAGGGAGGATGTGAGCCTATCTCTTCGTAATTCCGAGGATTCTCTTCGCCTCTTTGCGCCGGATGTGACATCACCCGCTTCTCTTCTTGTGGATGAAGTGCACTACAGCAAGCCTAAAGTGGGAAAGTCCTTTGCAAGAACAGAAGATGGGACGTTTGCGTGGACGACGGAACTCACACCGGGAGGTCCAAATGCTTTTGGTTCCCTCGTGGCAAAGGCATCAGATAAGAACACAAAAACAGAACAAGGAACGAAAGAAGCATCAGGGACAAAATCGAAATCGGCTTCGTCAAAGAAAACTCAGAAAACCTCGGTGAAAACGTCAACTACTTCGAAGCGAAGTACGAATAAAAAGAGTTCCAGCTCTCGGGCCATACGGCCGCTATCGGAAGATGCGGTGCCGCTTTTGGCGGGATTGGAGGCGGAGGGGCAGGGGGGAGGGGTAGCCCTATCCTGGATAGAAGTAGTTTCGCTCGTTATGAACGGGATCTTCCTGATTATTCTGGGATGGTGGGGGATGAGGAGGAAAAGGGTCTATCCGGATGGGTCAGAGGGAAAGATGTAAGCGGAGCACCGGTAGAGTGTCGTGGAGAGAGAAGTATTCCCAATTATAGTTATGCCCGTTCTAGGAATTGCAAATATATTTAATATATTGTACAATAGTTATGTTCCTATGCCAGAGACTCCAGAAGCAAAACCATCGGATGGGAAGCTCAAACAGAAGTACCGGACATTTACGAGTGTTCATAGTGCGCGTGGTATGTGGGGTTATAGTGTTAATGCGCTTCTTCGTCCCATGGAAGAGAAGAAGGAGCAGGTGCAAGCTGACAAAGAAGCTACTTCTGCAGGAGGGATGGAGGGCGGAAAAGAGAAGCAGACACTTGGAAAGGGAACGCCAAAGACAGAATTAGCAGAGAAAGCTGTAACAGAAGAGGCCAAGAAGAAGCCTTCCCAAACAGAAGCGGAAAAGAACAAAGTTGATCAGAAAGAACCAGAAAAAAAATAACAGGTTAGAACATTACTATAACCTGTAATAAATGCCTGTTAGAAGGGCTAAATAGGTATTACAAGGTGTGGAAAAATCTGATATAATACATAGAAATGGCGAACACGCCAAACACACAATCAACGCCAGATCCCCTTAATCAACCTGTCACACTAGACCGGGAGGATCGACAGGCGCAACGGACAAGTGTGGAGCAGCAATGGGGTGCATTGCGACACCTTCTTGGTTTGCCTTCATTTGAGGAGCTTCAGAATGCTGAACCTATTCACCGGCAAGTAGCGACACGGATTGCTGAAAGGATTGCAGTGGTGCGAAGGCAGGTGGCTGTTCGCCCTCAATTGGAGAATCTTCTGCTTACAGAAGTTAGGATGATCACAAGCAATGGCGGACTAGTACCTGGTGGTGCACCACCCGCATCTGAAGCAATTCAAGATGTGAATTATGCAGTGGCAGATGCGTGGCTAAAGATAATTTACCGAAATATTGGTGAGGCGGATGTAAGGGAGATGATAAATCAGTTACCGTTGGGAATACGACCTGTATTAAATGCAAACGAGTGGATAATCAAAGATGTAGATTTTGGTGTATCCCCAAAGCGTAGAATAATAATTGATCTCCGTCATCCCATATGGGCGACAGGGAATCAAAATCAAATACGGCAGCGTTTGCAAGGAAGAACTCCGGATGAAGCGGGAATACGCTTAAGGCCACCGACACCTCCCATCCAAAATATTCCAGATACCGCAGTTAATGACATGTTCGCTGACAGCGATAACGCTAGACAGAATGTTATCGATTCATTTTTACCATTACGAGAAGTTGAAGTGACCGTTCCCTTTGGGCATCGCACGATGTTAGATCTCCCTGCTCTTTTGCGTCTCAACCCACAGATAGCAAGTATGAATCCTGCCGCATTCACTGCGTTTTTAAATGGAATGCCTATTGCACAATTGAATCAATTACTTCGTTGTGTAAACGTGACTACTGGGCAAAGAATTTTACCTTTTCCTGGATCTCTGAATAATTTGGTTCGTGCAGTATTCCGTGCCCTCAACCGCACACCAAATCCAGGCACAACACTTTGTCAGGTATCGATATCTCTAGGGGTAGCAATTACTCGTCGTGCTCGTATTGAACAACTTATTTCAGGTGCAGCTGACAATCGTGAACTTATGCTTGCATTGGCTGTTTCTCAGGGGGATCCATCGTCCACAGATGTCTTGAATGCGACAACCGAACAGTTAAATAATTTGAATACGCGAAGGAGAATCGTGGAAGGTCTTGCTGACGTTCGAGCATTTCAAGCGGTACAACTTCCAACACAGGCGCCTCCAGGAGCGTCAATTGTGGAATTGCAGACCTTTAGGACAGGAGTAAATGCGCAGATCAGTACGATAGAAACCGCAGAGTCAGCTTGGCGATTGATTGAAGAACAGCATCAACGCGATGTGCAAACTGATCAGAGTGAAATGAGCGTATACGAATCAGAATTACGAGCACATAATGATCAACTTGCTCGAAATCAGACGATTACACAGCAGGATGATGCAAGGCTAGCAGCGTATAATGCCGCAGTTATTGCTGCGACAAGGGCGGGCGCTCCTCCTCCAGGGGCTCCTCCTACTGCTACGCCGCTTACGGTACCGCCTGCTGTTAGACCGAAACCCACACAACATCCTGCGCCATTATTCACGCCTATTGTTGTTGGGGCACCAGTTGCTTGTACTATTCGGTCAGCAGACGAATTACGAACCAAACTTTCAGAATTTAGGAGCTTAGTGCGTGAAGTGGATCAGCACATTACATCGCTTCAGAGAAGGGGGGGTAGACTGGAGAGGATTTGTGAAGAGTTACAGAGACTTCAAATACAAAATATTCCAACACTATTCCCTCTGTTAGTTCGATTTGTAAATCCCGGTCCGCCACCAACTTTTCTCCCCAACGCCATTCGTGCAAGTACGGATTGGGATGCAATAGCTAGAGAAATTGAGAGATCGATTCCTGGTGGACTCAGCACACTTCAAGAGTATGACACGCAGATCCCCGCAGAGATTGCGCGTAGTAGGGTGCCAGAAGGATCCGATGCCTGCTGGGCAGTCATACGCAGAGGGTTGGCCAATCAAGGTATCCGTGGAACACAACAGGACAATACGATTGAGTATATGAAGGCGCGAGTAGAATTATCACCTGAATCTACTCGAGATGTAGAGACGCTGAGTGAGGCCGCATTTCCGTACATGCCACCCGCAGGGGTACAGGGAGTAGAGGAGGAGAGGAATGTTATGCGCGATTGGAACCAAGGCAGTAATATCCGTAGAATTCCCGTGATTACGAGGTTTAATCCTTGGGAGCAATATCGCGACCGACTCTTCACGCGCGAGCGGCTGGGTGTGGCATGGGCCGATATGGATGCGATACAGAACCGTCGGGATCTGACGATTCCCCAGCTTATCGACATCTACTTCCGCACCAAATACCTTTTGGAGTTACCCGTGGACAAACCTCATCGCCTGCCTCAGACACGTGAAATCATTTCTTTTATGCGCCGCTTACACGGAACAATCCTTCAACGTGGTCGGGAAAATTTCGGCGTGGCAACCGGTATGAAACAGGAGGAATTGAAGCGACTCTATGAAATGATGCACGTCGATGAGAAGCAGGCGCCTCAGATGACATCGGCAGAGCGGCTTCAGGCGCTGCATACATTCCTCATGAGTGGGGGCGGGGCATATATGGAGAAGAACGGAGCCAGTATTGATCGCATGGCTACGGAGGCGTATCGACCAATTAAGGAGGTTATTGAGAATCGTGAACGTCGTCGCAAGTTTGTGAGTAATGCTTTGTACGGGAATCCATATCTGAGTGGGTGGGGTGTAGTAAAAGGAGGCGGGAGAATTGTGAAGAAACTTGCCTACAATCTTCCCGTTGGGGGTATAAAAAAGGTAGGAAAGGAACTTTCGGAGAACCGCAAGCCCATCGCACTCGGCGCAATAGCAGGGGTATGGATGGGGCCGGCCGGGATGTTACTCGGTGCAGGCGCCGGTTATGCGTATGCCAAGATTTTCGGTAAAGAAGGCGGGGGAAACGGAGGAGGAAATAGCGGCCATCATTGATATTTGAATCTATGAACACACATCTCTATACACCCATTGGCCTTCCAGAAACGCTCTCGCGTATGGTTGCGGAGGCAACCATGGAGATGCCGGTCATGCAGCAACCGGACGGTGCGGAGTTCATCCGATCTGTGTACCTGGAAGTGACGGAGGCATTCTGGCGGAACTACCTTGTGATGTTGCCTCTCGAGGCGCGGCAGGCGTATCGCGATGCGTTCGACAAGGATGATCAGACGAAAGTGGAAGCATGGTTCCGCTCTTATGCAAACTTTGAACAGGATGAGGAAGCAGAGGCGCGAGGCGCCAAGGTGTTGGAAGACATTGCGCTCAAACTTCCTGCCATCGTCAGAGAAGAGTTTGAGCAGCTTCTCTCACAAAGATCATGACTGATATCAATCTTTTTCATCGGCAGGCATTCGACTGTATGAGGGAGAAACGGTTATGTCGTTTCGCGGAAAATCTTCCCGCAAGTCCCAATGTTCCGCCGCAACAGCCGCAGCTCAATCCCCAACAGCAAAGCTGGTGGGAGTGGGCAAAGGGCAAAGGGCTGGTTGGGGGGACGATTGATACGATCGGCACACTCGGTGTGGAGACAGGAAAGTTTGTGGCGGTGACGGTTCCTGGATACTTCCTCGATCGCATCAAGGATGTGTGGAACCGTGTGACGCCAAGCAAGGAAGAGGCGCAGGCGTTTCTCACGAATACGGCAAGCTTCTTTCGCGACGTTCCGGTATTGGGCGAGATGATGAGGAGTACGGTCCTCGATGCGGACTACCAGACACTCAAGAACCTCACAGATCATGAGAAGTGGATTGCGGCGTTCCGCGACCCGGATATTCTCACCAAGAGCGCTGTTATACCCCAGCCTAGTGGCATGTTTGGACCTCGTGAATTCCTGGCATCTATTGCGCCGGAGGAACGTCAGAAACTGTACATGTCGTATATCGACAGATTTCTCCCTCCAGGCATCCAGGAAGACATTGTGCGCAAGAGCCGCGAACCCGCACAATTGGAGACACAGGTTTGGAATAACTTGGCTACAGCTCTTCCTGACGCATTGAAGCCGCCAGAAGATAGGTTGCCGCGGGGTACATTTCTTCCTGCAGGAACGATACTGCCTGAGGGTACCTTATTCAACAGGAGGGGTCCGGAGGGGAAACTTGTTCCGCCAATCATCGAAGATCCTAAGGACATTGCACCTGAATTCATCCCCCCGCGCGGTCTCTTCCTTCCGGCAGGCGCAACGATTCCCGCTGGTGCCATCATTCCCGAAGAGGTGGAGCCGCAGGAATGGCGCAAGAAGTCTCCGCAAGACCGCTGGCGCGACGTGCACGGAATGCTCCCCCGTTTGAATCGGGTCATGGGGGGTATCATGGGCACCGAAGCGCCGGATAACCTGGACATCGATGAGCAGTCTTGGGCGAGACAGACACTTGCCGAATACTACCGACCCGATGATCAACGCCCACAGAAAGGATTGTGGAATGATTTGGAAGTCGCGTTCTCTCAACAGCGAAACCGAGGTTTTGGGCCTGCTGCCACCAGTCCGGAACTTCTCGCGCAAAGATTGGCACCTTCGCGTTTGCGCGGTGCTTTGGCGCTTGGTGTTCTTCAGCAGCCCGATCTTGAACGGCTGCAGTCGCTTCTTCAACAGCGGGAGTTTGAACGAAATATTGCCATTGGGCGCGTTGCCAAACGCGTGGAGGATACAACGCAGGCTTCCAAGCGGGAGTTTGCACGGGAGGCAATGGATTTGCGAGACGTGTGGTATGGGATGTCAGGGCCGGAAAAGCTCGTGTTGTTTGTGATGGGTGCTTTTCTTCTTACCAAGAAAGGCTTCCGGAACGTGGCAGCAGCGCTGGGAGTGGGTTACTTTGCGACTAAGTTTCTCTTTAAGGTTGATGATCCAGTAGGTTCTCTTTCGAAATGGTTGAATAAGCCGATCGGAGCGCTGACCAAAGGCTCACGAAATGTGATGGGGGAGTGGGCACCGGGATATCGGCCGGACATTCAGGAGCGTTCGAGAGTGATGCTGGGGTTTCTCAGTGATTTTGACCGTGAACACATGGAAACGCAGGCGCAAGGGTTTGCGCTCCTCTCAGACGTGCAAATGGGAAGGTTGGCAGAGAATTTCCGCCAGGATGAAAAGGGTACTTGGATCCTCGATATTTCACGGGGTAATACGGTCGACAAGAGTATGGAGTTGGCAGCCAAGGAGTATGGATGGACAAAGGGGTACAAGAAATTCTTTATGGAGAGTCCCCAGAATCTTCCTCAAGTGAGTGATGCCGTCGCATTCATGTTCTACAAGAAGGCTGCGGAAAATCCGGCTCATGCCGCTGCAGTAGAGAAGGTAGAAGAGGCAATGCGCATGCTTCCTGTGGGCTGCACATATACCAATTTGGCCACCTATCACTTCGCCGGCGATGCAGTTGAATCCGTGGAAAACAATAAGAAAGTGCAGGAAGCGGCTCGGGAATACAATCGTCTCGTTGCCGCCGGTCGAGCTGCGTGTGTAGGAAGCGATATGAAACTAGGGGCCTATGTTGAGAACCTTCTTGGATTGCAGCGGAGGCGACTGGAGGCGAAGAACGGCGCTTCACGGCAACCCCAAGCGGCGCCAAACGCTGCTCCTCCTCAATCGGTACATCTTGCCACCGCAGAAGGGACGAATCGCGCGCTTGCCGACCTGCAGCGCGCACGACCCACTGTTGCTGCGGAACGCACGAGGGATCTGGAAGAGCAGCAGCGCATGCTTACCACAGCGGAAGCAACACGAAGAACGTCCGAGGAAGCCCTCCGTACTGCGCGCGCAGAAGAGGCGAGGCGACGGCAAGAAGCTGTAACTACCACAAACAGGACTCCTCCGGATGAGGCGGTTTCGGAAAAAACAATCGAAGTGAGCACGCGTCAGCGGGAAATCGCAGAGGCCAGAAACGGGCGCGACATAGTTGCCGCGGATACTGCTCGCACGGCGATGGATATTGCCTCTCAGAAGGCGTTAACGGAGGCGGCGAAGATGAATGTGGAGGAACTGCAACGGCAGAGAGACCTTCCTGTAGCATCGTCTCAAGCGACAGAGGCGGCGCGTATTAATCGTCTTCTCGTGGCAGCCCAACAGCAGCAAGCGGAAGCGGAACTCCAGCAGAAGCAATTAGAGACCATCAAGGCGGACAAGGATCGAATTCTCTTAGTCCGCCAGGCAGACATAGAGGTTGCGGAACAGCGGCAAGCCCTCGCACAGGCAGAATTGAAGGAAGCGCAAGCAGTGGCAAAGCGGGACGTACTCTCCAGTGAAGCGACAAAGAAATTGTCAGAGTTGAGTGCGGCGCGTACGGCACAGGAAGAGGCACAAAAGAAAGTCGATGCGCTAACATCTAGCACTCCTGCCACGGAAGCACAGGAAAGCAGGGATGCTCTCGCTGCGGCGAAGGCAAAGGTCGCGGTAGCGCAGAACGCACTCACAGCTGCCGAGGCCGCCAAGACCACCGCGGAAAATGCCGCCACCGCAGAGCGTCCTATTGTGGAAGCTGCTTCCAAAGCAGTGAAAATCAGCGAGGCGCAGCAGAGGGTTGTGGTTGCGGATCAGGATCAAAGGAAGGCGCAAGCAGTTAAAGGAGAGAAAGACATTGCTCTCACGAAAGCAAAAGAGAAGGTGGAAGAGCTGCAGAAAGTTTTCAACGGCATTCCTGCTGAGCAGTCGCGACAAACGGAGAGGGCGCAGGCAGCTCTTGAGTTGGATACTGCACGAGCAGCGAAAATAACCGCAGAAGTTAATGCCACAACGGCGGCAGAGGAACTTAGTCGCAAGAACCAGGCTGTACAGCAAGCTCGAACGGCATTGGAAACGGCGAAGCAATAAATAACATTATCATCTAAAAGAGACAGGCTTGCGCCTGCCTCTTTTGCCCTTCTTTGCTGTGGACGTTGGTTAGGTGGTGGATTTCGCGGCGGGTTCCGTTGCGGGCTTTGCACCGTACACTGCGGGTGCGGAAGGCCCGCTCGGCAATCCGTACCATACCGAGATGGAGTTGGCCGTATTGGCCTGTTTTGGAAGCTCGTAGTGGAACACGCCACTCGAATCGGGCCTGATCGGGCCGATAACATCGGTGTAGAACTTGTCGCCACCGAGGTCTGCCTTGACGGCGAACCAGCGGGGTTTCCCGATGCCCACAGGCATTTCCCAAGTGACTTCTTTCACCTTCTTTTCCTCCTCAATCGAGGAGTCACGGGTTTTCCCCGTTTCCTTCACCGCGACGTTGCGCGGTTCGGGGGAGATGAAAAAGTTCTCGGAGGTGCCGCTGATGCTGAGTCCCCAAATGCCGAGAGCGATGAGGGCAACACCGATCACGATAATGCCGATGCCGGCCACGCTCGTGGCCCACTTGAGTTCCGCAACACCGCCGGTTAGGACTGCCTTTGGCTTCCTTGCGTTACCGAGGATCAAAAGCAATGCCCCTGCTCCAATCAAGAGCGAGTAGAGAACGGTCTGATAGAGGCTGACTGACGATCCGGTGTACAACATCTGGTTCATGGCAAATCCTTTCTTTGGATGCCAAGGATTTCTTCCACACTACTACAAACCAACCATTGGCCGCAGCTGTGAAAGAACTAATAGTGATTATTACATATTGAATAACTTATGTCAATAATTGAGGATTGGCTAACCAAAGCCAATAAGAGAGGTGAGGGGACGGCACTATCTCTTTCCAAGCATCACATGTTCTAGAGTGATCATGGTCCACAAATTCGATGTAGGTTGTCACATCAATAAAGCTCAATAGTCGGCAACCGGAGCGGCGAATGTAACATTCGCTGAGGGCGCTGGGGGGGGGCTATGGTAAAAAGCCAATTCAACAATGTCTATATCGTTCTCTCTATGTATTAAAGATGACTTGTAGTTCCCCACGGGTCCTGTCTTCCTATATGTGAATTGAAGATGGAATCTTAAGAGGGCCTGTTCCGCGCTTGGGGAAACAGGATGCTTGGGGGATTCTGTCAAAGAACAGCAACTTACAGTGCTAATATAGATAACTGTCAATTATCATGACGGGAAGCGGAACAGGTCATTGCTTGTTTGCAGCTGTTCCCTCCACTACCATCCGTCCGGCTCCGTCCCTGACATCACCGGGACTTCGCCGGGACACGCCCGATTCCCCCGCATACAAGCCATGGCCTCACTCATTCTCTCTGACGGTACGGTGTTCACCGGCCAGTCGTTCGGTTGTGCATGCGATACGGACGGAGAAGTCGTCTTCAACACCGGGATGGCGGGGTACACGGAGAGCCTTACGGATCCCAGCTACCGCGGCCAGATTCTCACATTCACATATCCACTCATCGGCAACTACGGCGTGCCTTCGGAAAAACTTACTACCTGGGGGTTTAGTGAGAACTTTGAGAGCGAGAACATCCATGTGCGCGGGGTAATTGTGGAACAGGTGAGCCCGTCCTACAGCCACCATGCAGCCGTAAGTTCCCTCCAGAATTGGATGGAAAAGCACAAGGTGCCTGGTATTACAGGGATCGACACGCGGGCTTTGACAAAGAAGTTGCGAGAGCATGGAGTCATGCTTGGACGCATTGTTCAGGACGATGCAAAATTGGAAGTGCAAAATGCAACATTGGAAATACCAGATCCCAACTTGAACAATCTCGTCGCGGAGGTGAGCTGCAAGGAGCCCATCACGTACGATCCCAAGGGGGCGATGGAAAAGATTCCCACGCTCATTGCGTACGATTGCGGCATTAAAAGGAACATTCTCCGGAGTTTCCTCAGGAGGGGAGTGCGCGTTGTCCGAGTCCCATGGGATTACGATCTCGATGCGTACAACGGTGCGTACCAGGGCGTTTTCATCAGCAACGGACCGGGTGACCCCAAGATGTGCACGGCGACGATTGCAAATATCCAGAAGGCTCTGCAGAAGAACGTCCTCACGTTCGGTATTTGTCTTGGCAACCAGCTCCTGGCGCTTGCGGTGGGAGGGGATACATACAAGCTCAAGTACGGGCATCGCGGCGTCAACCAGCCAGCCATTGAGCATCGAGACGGCAAAGCGACGGATCGTTGTATCATCACGTCGCAGAACCATGGATTTGCCGTCGACGCATCAAAGCTCCCGACCGACTGGTCCGTGTGGTTTACCAACGGGAACGACGGAACAGTGGAGGGTATCCGTCACGCGGGCGACCGCGCATTTTCCGTCCAGTTTCATCCTGAAGCGGCGCCGGGACCGGAGGATGCAAGCTATCTTTTCGATGATTTTGTGGGGATGCTGAGGAAGGAGATGGCGGCGTGATGGGGAATCCGAAGAATCCAAGGAAACCGAAGAAACCGAAGTGCGGAAAACTATAGAGTGTCGTAGCAGGGAAGAGTCATCCCCTCGGATTCCTTGGATTCATCGGTTTCTTCGGTTTCTTGCAACAACGCTCACAGCTTCATCTCCCCCCGCTCAATCATTTGCAGCACCCGCGGGTACCATTCCTTTTCCAGCTCCTGAACGCGTGCTTGCAGCGTCTCCGGCGTGTCATCGGGCAGGACGGGGCAGGTTTTTTGGAGAAGAATCTTCCCCGTATCCACGCCGTGGTCCATGAGGTGAATCGAGACGCCGCTCTCCTTGTCCCCGGAAGCCAACACCGCGTCATGCACGTGATGACCGTACATGCCCTTGCCTCCGTACTTGGGGAGGAGCGCGGGGTGCACGTTGATGATGCGCCATGCCTTTGTAAAGTTTGGCGAGAGGATCCACATCCAGCCGACAGCGGCGAGGAGGACATCATCGGATGGAACGTTGTCGCGGAGTTCATCGATGGCACGGTTGAGTTTGCGCTCGTAGTCCTCCTTGCTCTCACCGGAGACCCTCTCGACGATGCTTACGGGTATGTTTGCCGCCTTCGCCTTATCGATGCATCCGCGGTCCGATCGGTCCGTTACCAGTCCCAGGCACTTCATGGTCAGCGAACCGTCGGCGATGCGGTCCAGTATCGCCTGGAATGTAGTGCCGCGGGAGGAGCTCAGGGCAATGAAGAACATGAGGGTATGGTAGCAGGTTTTGTGTGTTGTTTGTTTCGCCCTCACCCCTACCCCCTCTCCCAGGAGGAGAGGGGAATGTTTTGTATTTGTTTTCGCGGAAATCTGGCTTCCCAGCAGACATACAACCAACAGAAACATCTCCTTCCCCCGCTGGGGGAAGGGTTAGGGATGAGGGCGGACAAACAGAAACAAAATCAGATCACCCCTCGAAACAAATCCTCCTCCGGCTCAATGCCCGGCACCCAGCCTGCAAAGTCACTCAGGGCGATGCCATGGTCGCGGATGATTGCAGCCGGCACGGACTGTCCCGCGTTCCCCATCACGGCGTTGGCGGCGGTAGCGAGTTGATCGGCTACCGCTTCGTTGGTAATCCGCAGGTCGCGTTCAAAGAGGTCCTTCTTCCCGCGTTCGCTTACGATGGGATCGATGCCGGCGCAGGCAAGCGCGAAGGCGGTGACGCCGGTTCTCCGTGGGTGGCAGGTGGAGTCGGTGATGATCGTAGCGAGCTTGAGTGGCAGTGCAGAATTTTGTTGAGGGGAGGAAATTGAAGAATCCGAAGAAACCGAAGGAGTGGAGGTCATTGAAGCTTCCAGGGTTTTCTTCAGCTGCACTGCGGAAGTGACGGGAGCAGAGGGCCAGCCGATGGCGAAGCCGGGTTCGACGTTGGATTCATCCAGTCCTGCGTTGGCTGTCAAAATCGTTCCTGTCGGGAGACCAGCCGGACGCACTTGGGTGAGAAGTGCGCCGGGAGACGCACTGAGGATCTGTCCGTTGAGCCGTTGCGTCTCTTCGATTGCAGCCTGGATGAAGCGTGCCGATCGTCCTGTTTCCTTTGCGTAGCGTTCGGCGTCCGCTGTGATCGTCACGTTCGTCAGATCGATGCGTGCCCCTTCCACAGTCGCGATGGCTTTTGAGGAAACGGCGATGATATCACCCGACTGCATAGGTCCTGCCATCAGCAGGAGGGCGGCAAGGTCGTCACCGTGTTTGAGGATCGGCGTGTGGAGCGGGAGGATGATCATGGGCGTAAATCAGTAGAGTCGCTTCTGTGCCTCCTTTATAAGGAAGGCGTCTGTCTGGACGGAGTCCGGATGGAGGTGGATGCGCTTCAGGCGCACTTCGAGCTGTACTTCCGATGGGTTATAGAGGATGACGCCGTCGGGTGCGGCAGGGACGGTAAAGGAGAGCGTGGCGCCGCCGGGGACAGCGCGGCGCGTAAAGCCGAAAGTGGGTGTGTCGATGGCGATGTCCTTGAGCGCTGCGCCGCGCACTTCGCGCAGCTTCCAGTCGCTCGGCACGCTGATACCGGCCTTGCCTTTGCCGTCATGCGAGAGCTCCACGACTGCAGGTGCGGTTCCTTCGCTCACGGTCAGCCAGAAACGGAGGGGCTTTTTGTGCTCCACCGCGATGGTTGCGCTCTGTGGTACAACCTGCCCCCGCATTCGTTGTCCTCCCGTAGCGAACGCCACCATCATCGTGCCGACGATGGCCGTGAGTGCCAGGGGAAGGAGGATACGGTTCATGAGTGCTTCAGTGTAGTACGTCAGCTGTGAGAGCTCCATGAGGAATAATGACTAATGATCAATTATCAATGACCAAATCGCTTCGACCGCCGGATCGTATTGATCATTGAACATTGACATTTGATCATTCGTTTTGGTCATTTGATCCGATGAAATCCTTGCACACACTCAACACTCCCAAGGTATACTCCCTCCATGGAATTGGATCCCCACACCCTCCAGTTGATCATCCGCAAGATTGAGCAGCAGATGCGTTGCCCGCAGTGCGGCAAGCGCGTGCCGGTGGATTTTACGTCCGTGCGCCTCGCGGGGGACGATTTTCTTCTCCTGCAACTCAAGTGCGACACGTGCGACGCGTTCATCGTGCTCCATGCCTCGCTCCAGGGCGCCGAGAGTCTCATCCGCAAGGAGAAAGATACCACGGCCAATGCGTCATCTTCCCTGCAGCTCAAGGATTCCGAACTCAAGATGCTCCGTGAGGCACTCACGCAGTCCGGCGGATCCTTTGAGCAGCTCTTCCAGAAGTATGGAGGGAAGGACGGGGGAGCCTCCGCGGCGGATACGAGGATTGTATGAGAATGGAAAATTGAAATTGGAAAATGGAAAATGAGAGGGGACTGACGATAGAGTTCCTTCATGCGTCGCATCCTCCTTCTGACAGCGTCTCTCTTCCTTCTCACCTCCTGCAAATTCCAGGGGAACGTTTCGGAGTGGCTCGGGCAGTCGATCCGCACTTCGAGCGGTTCTCTTAAGGAGGCGGTGGACCAGACGAAGGCGGCGGTGGAGCTGGGGAAGATCGAAGCGGGGAAATTGAAGGGGGAAATCGAGTCGGCGCAGGACAGGGTGAATCAGGCTAAGGAGAGGTTGCGGAAGGCGCAGGAGGGATTGGCGAAGTTGGAGGAGGGTGCGAAAGCTCTCAATCAGGCAGTACGAGGGTCAGGAAGTGTCAAATAGTGACTAAAATAAGCCAAAAAGTCGTATATTGAATAAAATATTGAATTATTGTATAATATTAACGTTTCAAACAAAAACCTATGCAAAACATTCCGGTGAAGGGCCTCGAAGTCCTTGCAGACCTTGCTCCCCAGGAGCTGGTGCGCATTGAGGAACTTGGAGAAATAGCGACGCCGGATGTGCGGAAGGATTTTGAACAGAAGCTGGAAACAGTCATCGCAACGCTCGGCACCCCGAAAGGGGATACAAACCGCGGGAATGCGATACAGTCTCTGCAGGACCTTACGCACGAGATGGAGGTGAGGCTGAAGAAAGCGGATCGTGAGGAAGACGAGAGTGTGCAGCAGAAGAGGGAAGAATCTGCAGCGGAATCCCATCTCTCCACATCCGCATAACATGAGGTTCCATACTTTCCGTACCGGCGAAGCAAGGCTCCTCCAATTTGCAGGACCAGAGCAAGAGAATTTCGTATTAAGGGATCCCGCTAACAAATCGGAGATGGTCAGGAAGCCCAATAACGTATCGGAGTCACAGAGGATGCATGAACGCTGGGATAGGGCGGAGGAAGCCCAACGGAAGTACTTCGACGTGGCAAACAGGTGTCTGGATGTGCTCCGCAAGTTGCCGGACGGTAAACGCAAGGGGGAATTGCAGACTGCGTACGATAGTTATGAACGGCAGGGCAAGGATCTGATGAAACAAATAGTCAATAGCAATGCGAGTAGTGTGGAGCAGAAGGCACTTCGTGATCTTATTGACCAATTTGAAGGGCAGCTACAGGGCGATGCGCAGCTGGCTGACAGGTTAATTGAGATGTACCGGCAGACCACCGATGAGCGGCGCTCGTCTTTTGATGATGCAGTGCTGTGGATGCAGCAAGCAGAAAATAACCCTGGTGATCAGCAACTCCATAACCTGGCCGCCCAGAAGGCCGCACTGGAAATCCGCAACGCCAGCCCGTATGTGGAGCGTGAGCTCAAGTATCTCACGGAGAACGCCGGTGAAGCGCAACGAGACCGCATTGCAGAACTCCAAAAGTGGAAGACGGAAATAGAGGAATTGAGGATGAAGGCCAGCGAGACGCCGCTGGCGGTTGCGGGCATGGTGACAGCCGCTACCGGGGAGAGGGCGGCACTCATACAGAATAATGCGCCTGGGGAAGTAAACACGCGTGACCGGGACGTGGTATCTATAAAGCAGAAGGGGGAAGAAAAACTCGGGAAAATGCAGGAGAATCTTGTGAAAAAGATTAACAGTGAGGATTACAAGCCTTCCCAGGAACAAGTGCAACAGGACCTGGATACCCTCAAAGAGATTGCACGTGCTTGGCAAAAGATCGGTCCTCAGGAAAAAGCGAAGCAGGAACTGGAAGCCATGCGTCCTGCCTATAATAAACTTCGGAAGATACAGGAACAGATTGTGAAGAGCTCCACCCTTGGTACAGATGAGATCGTCGCCCGGCTGGAAACGAATCCGACGATCGACGATGCCAATGAGCTGATGGAGAGGGTTTCCGCAGAAGAGGTGGCGATCCGGAACCGTCCCGACAAGGCAGATTTCGTGCGTTCCAAGGAATTGGAGGCTATACGGAAGAAGTGGGGAGGGTTCGCTGTAAGCATGGAAGGCGTTCAGAAATCATCCGGTTTCATCAGAGATTCCCTCCAGAGCTCGGCGCTCCTCAACCCGGAGATGTTCCGCGCGCGCATCGATATACTCAATACTGGTCTCAATGCACTTGCGGCCGGGTGGCCGGATGTTGCCAAGAAGGAAGTGGAAAATATTGTTAATGCTGCAAACCACATGCTAGCGCGTAAGGGGTCCACCTTTTACCTGCGCGCGACCGACAGCGGCGTGGAACTGCACGACCGCGTGGTGGAAGAGGCCAAGCAATCCGTGCGTCAATTCAGAGAGAACGAGTTCAAAAAAGTAAATGACATTGCTGCACAACTGGATCAGAAAATGGGCCTACTCGACAAGAATCAGGAGGACGCGTCTCTTCTTAGGGAGATCATCACCCTAACGCAGACGTACCATCAGGCAATAGAAGCGGGGAAGACACATCCTGCCCTCATCAATGCATATGTACCGGATGGTTGGAAGAAGTCGATGGAAACGGCCTGGAACACGCAGCTCGAGAGAGCCAAAGCCACGCTTGATCCGGTGCGTTTGACGGAAATGCAGATGAAGCTGAAAAAGATCGAGAAACCGGAGGTCGGTAACGCGAAAACTGCTGCAATGCAAACAGGGAATATGAACAAGAAGGTAGAACCGGAAAGCAGGTCCGCCGCAATGGCTCGGGGTGTCGATTCGCAAGGAACGAAGGAGGTACCTGCTCCCAGTGTTCCCAAAGAGTCAGGCACCAAAACTGAGCCACCGAACAATGCAGTAGTACCGGATACCACGCCCGCCGCAATGGCTCGGGGTGTCGATTCGCAAGGAACGAAGGAGGTACCTGCTCCCAGTGTTCCCAAAGAGGTGGACCAAACGGGAACTGCGGAACAGCCGAAGAAAACCGTCGCTGCTGCTAGTCCCAATGAGGAGAATGCTTTACGCAACATCATGAATCAGTCCTCGAACGAATCCACTCAAGAGGCTTCTCCTGCCGCAGAAGAGGCCATCGATTTGATAGGGAAGACGATCAACAACATGTCCCTCTCTTACCAGCGGGATGTCACAGATATCAGAGTGCAGCTTGATATGCTTAAGAGTTCCGTGTCTCCCGATGAGCTCAACAACTTCGAAAGACGCCTCGCCGAGATCCGGAAAAACGAAAGTGTCATTAAGAACCAAGTGCAGAGTGAGAAGACGCCGAAAGAAGTCAAAGAACAACTTCAGTCGTACCTGGACGAGGCACAGCAGCTGCAAGATCGCATCAACAAACTGAAACAAGAGAAGTAACCACTGCCCGCCAGAGGTGTTTCCCGGCTTCCAAAAGCCACGGATTTTCCTTGCACTCTGCGGGAAATGCCGTACAATTTGCGGGTACACCACCGACGTTCCCCCTCTGGTTCAGACGCCCAGGCCGGGGGAGCGGCGGACTTCCGTATGTCATTCTCTCTTTTTCCCTCTCCTGACCATGCCGTCACCCTTCGCCCAGAAACAGTCCGCAACGGATTCCTTCGATGCCGTCGCGCTCTCGGTTGCGAGTCCCGAAGACATGCTCGCCTGGAGCCGCGGTGAAGTGACCAAGGCGGAAACCGTCAACTACCGCACGCAGCGCGCGGAACCGGATGGGCTCTTCTGTGAGCGCATCTTCGGACCCACCAAGAACTTCCAGTGCTTCTGTGGTAAATATAAAGGAGTGCGCTACGCGGGCGTGGTCTGCGAGAAGTGCGGCGTGGAAGTAACGCGCAGCATCGTCCGCCGCGAGCGGATGGGGCACATCAACCTTGCCGTTCCCGTGACGCACATCTGGTTCCTCCGTTCGTCACCGTCCCGCCTCGGTCTGTTGCTCGACCTTCCCATCAAAACCCTTGAGCAGATCGTCTACTTTGCCGCGTACATTTGTATCAGTGTGGACGAGGAATCCAAGAAGGAGGCGGAGAAGGAACTCACACAGGGCATGGATGCGCGCAAGAACCAGGTGAAGCGCGAGTACGAGGAGGCCCGCAAGAAGCTGCAGGAGAGCAAGGCAACGGAGGCGCAGCTCGATGCGCTGGACAAGGAAGCAGCGGACCGCCTGGAATCCCTCAAGCAGAACCATAAGGATGCCCTGGAAGATCTTCGCAACCTCCGCGTGGGTGGCGTGCTCTCCGAGCTCAAGTTCCGCGAGATGAACATGAAGTTCGGGCACGTGTTCCGCGCCGGCACCGGCGCCGAGTCCCTCCGCGAGATCGTGGGGGTGATCGACATCACGACGATGCTCGGCGAACTCGCGAAGGATCGCGAGCAGAGCAGCGGTCAAAAGCTCAAGAAGCTCATGAAGCGCATCAAGCTGGCCAGCTCCCTCCAGCAGGCGTCCATCAAGCCGGAGTGGACCATTCTCACCCGCCTTCCGGTGATCCCTCCCGATCTGCGGCCCATGGTCCAGCTCGACGGCGGACGCTTTGCCGCGTCGGACCTCAACGACCTGTACCGCCGCGTCATCAACCGCAACAATCGTCTCAAGAAGCTCATGTCCATCGGCGCCCCCGAAGTGATCTGCCGCAACGAGAAACGCATGTTGCAGGAGGCCGTGGACACGCTCCTCAACAACTCTGCGCGCGCGGGCAAGACGCTCTTTACCGCAGGTGACCGCCGCAAGCTCCGTTCGCTTTCCGACATGTTGAAGGGCAAGCAGGGCCGCTTCCGCCAGAACCTTCTCGGCAAGCGCGTGGACTACTCCGGTCGCTCCGTCATTGTCGTGGGCCCGCACCTCAAGATGAGCCAGTGCGGACTTCCCAAGGAGATGGCTATGAAGCTCTTCAAGCCGTTCGTCATCGGTTCCATTATCCGCCGGGAGCTGGCGCACAACGTCAAATCTGCTGAGCGCCTGGTGCAGGACGGTACCAAAGAAGTGTGGGACATTCTGGAGGAGGTCATCCAGAACAAGTACGTGCTTCTCAACCGCGCGCCCACGCTGCACCGCCTTGGTATTCAGGCATTCCAGCCGCAGCTCGTTGAGGGTCTTGCCATCCAGCTCCACCCGCTCGTGTGTGCCGCCTTTAACGCCGACTTCGATGGCGACCAGATGGCCGTGCACGTGCCGCTCTCCGTCAAAGCGCAGGAGGAAGCCGCGCACCTTATGGCTGCCACCAACAACGTCCTTAAGCCGTCCGCCGGCGAACCGATCATCAACCCTATCCAGGATATGGTGCTCGGATGCTACTACCTCACGCGCATGCACGACGGCAAGAAGGGGGATGGGATGATCTTCGCCAACTCCGCGGATGCCATGATCGCCTACGACCACGGCGTGGTGCACCTCCAGGCGAAGATCAAAGTCCGGATTATGAAGGGTGAAGGGGAGAACGCCACTTCCGAAATGCTCGAGACGTCCGTGGGACGCCTCAAGTTTCAGGCAATCGTGCCGCCGGCACTCGGCCTCATCAACAAGACCATGAAGAAGAAGGATCTTTCGGACCTCATAGCCATCGCCCTCGAAGTGTGCGGCCGCGAGGAGACCGTTGCGTTTGCAGACCGCATCAAGGACATCGGTTTCGAATTCGCCACCATTTCGGGCGTGTCCATTTCGGCGGATGACATCGTCATTCCGCCCGACCGGCAGGCACTCCTCGATGAGGCCAACGAGAAGATCCGCAAGATCAACAACTTCTTCTGGAAGGGGATGGTGACCGCCGACGAGCGGTACAGCCACGCCATTCGCATCTGGAGCCAGACGAAGAACGAGGTAACCAGCGTGATGGTCCGTGAATTCCTCAAAGTGGAGGAGAACGACATCACCTACGTCATTGACTCCGGCGCACGCGGCAACTGGGGACAGGTTACGCAGCTTGCCGGAATGAAGGGGCTCGTTGCCAATCCCTCGGGCCGCACGATCGAGCTGCCGGTTCAGAGCAACCTCAAGGAAGGATTCTCCGTTCTCGAATACTTCATCGCCACGCACGGTGGACGCAAAGGAAAATCCGACACCGCTCTCAAGACGGCGGAAGCCGGGTACCTCACGCGCCGTCTCGTAGACGCCGTGCAGGACATTATTATCCGCGAGGATGACTGTGGCGGCGAGGCCGGGCACAAGGTGACCCGTGAGGAATCCGAGAAAATCGGCGAGAAGTTTGAAAACCGTATCTTCGGCCGTACGCTTTCCACGGATGTGGTTGTTGCGGACGGCACGGTCCTCGCCAAGCGCGACCAGGAGATCGATAACGCCCTCATACAGACGTTCAAGGAGCACAAGATCGACGAGGTAACACTCCGATCGGTCATGACGTGCCGCACCAAAGGCGGCATCTGCCAGAAGTGCTACGGCCGCGACCTCGGTAACAACAAGACCGTCAACATCGGTACGCCGGTCGGCATCATTGCCGCGCAGTCCATCGGGGAACCGGGCACACAGCTCACCATGCGTACCTTCCACATGGGAGGTGTCGCGGACACCGCCGATATCACGCAGGGTCTTACCCGCGTGGAGGAACTCTTCGAAGCACGCAACCCGCGCACGCCTGCCACGCTTTCGGACATCGCCGGCCGCGCGAAGGTTACGCACCAGGGTGGCAAAACGACGGTGCAAATCCTCGCTGAGACGCCGGGGGAGGACACGTACTACATCCCCTCGGGGTACCAGGTGATCGCCAAGAAGGGCGACACGCTCAAGGAGCGAGCCGTACTGGCCAAGTCCCTCTCCGACAAGTCCACTATCAAGGTGAATATTTCGGGTGAGGTCGTCTCGATCGATCGCGGTATCGTCAAGCTTCGGCACGCCGAGAGCCAGGAGCGCACGTACGAATTCGGCCCGCGCGAGTCGATGCTCGTCAAGACCGGCATGCTGGTGGAAGCGGGACAGGCGCTCAACGTTGGCCACTACAACCTTCAGGAGCTCCTGGAGAAGAAGGGTGCATACACCGTGCAGAAGTACATCGTCACGGAGGTGCAGCACATTTACGCCTCGCAGGGTCAGACCATCAACGACAAGCACCTGGAGATCATCGTCAAGAAGATGTTCAGTAAGGTCCGCGTGATCGACGCGGGCGACACGGAGTTCCTGCCGGGTGAAATTGTGGACATCGGCAACTTGCAGTACGACAACGACATTGTGGAGAAGAAGGGCGGCAAGACCGCTACGTACGAACAGCTCTTGCTCGGAATCACGCGCGTCGCGCTCGCCACCGACAGCTGGCTGGCCGGCGCCTCCTTCCAGGAGACGATCCGTGTTCTCGTGGAGGCCGCTACCACGCGCCGCGTGGACATGCTCGAGGGTCTCAAAGAGAACGTCATCATCGGGCGCCTCATTCCTACCGGCGAGGTCTACCGTCAGCGGTACCTCCGCGAGAGGGGAATCATGGAAGGCCGCAACGATTACGGTTCCGATGCCCCCGAGGAATCCGAAGACGGGGGATCGGAAGATGCCCCCCAGGCTTGATTTGTCCCTTCCATATCATTACCATCCCATAGCTATGCCTACCGTCAATCAGCTCATCCGCAAGCCCAGGAAAGATAAGCGTCGCAAGTCCAAGGCGCCGGCGCTCCAGCAGACCTGGAACGCGCTCAACATGCGCGATGTCCCCCTGCCGCACGGCTCGCCCTTTAAGCGCGGCGTGTGCGTTAAGGTGACCACCATGACGCCCAAGAAGCCCAACTCCGCTCTCCGCAAGATCGCCCGCGTGCGCCTCACGAACGGTTACGAGGTGAAGGCGTACATCATGGGTGAGGGACACAACCTTCAGGAGCACTCCGTGGTGCTCGTCCGCGGCGGCCGCGTTAAGGATCTTCCGGGCGTCCGCTACCACATCGTTCGCGGCATTCTCGACACCGAGGGTGTTCGTGACCGCAAGCAGGGTCGTTCCCGCTACGGCGCCAAGCGTCCCAAGTAAATCCGTATCCTGTAATCTTTCTTCCCAGAAACCGTTATGGCCAAGCCCATCAAGCCTTACATCCCCGTCGGATCCGATCCCCTCACCGAAAAGTTCATCAACTGTCTCATGCAGCAGGGGAAGAAGTCCGTCGCGCGCAGGATTTTTGCGGACACGCTCGAGGTCATCAAAACGCGCACCAAGGATCCGCCGCTGGAAGTGTTCTCCAAGGCGCTCCTCAACGTCACCCCGCTCATCGAAGTCCGCCCCAAGCGTATCGCCGGTTCCGTCTACCAGGTTCCCGTGGAGGTGACCCCCAAGCGCCAGGTAGCGCTCTCCATCCGCTGGATTCTGGACGCGGCCCGCTCGCGCAAGGGCGTGCCCATGGCCCATAAGCTTGCCTTGGAACTCCTGGATGCCTCTGCCGACCAGGGGTCTGCCATCAAGAAGAAGCAGGATGTGCTCAAGATGGCTCAGGCGAACAAAGCTTTCGCTCACCTCGCAAAATCTTAAGGCTCTCATGCGGGCCACCGCGGCAAGCCGAGTCATAAAGAGGCGAAGACGGGTGGCACAGGAAAATAAGGTCTTTTCGCACTTAGCCAAGTTCTAATAACAAGGGAAGCTTGAAGGGGATGTGGGATCTTGGCTCAGGGAAGCCCTGCCTTTAACGTATATTTCACAAAAATTCTTCATTCAATCCTCATTCACCTTAAGAAGGACGGCCTCACCGCCGTCCTTTTTCTTGCGCTGAGGGAAAGAAGAGGGCTAGGGATTGCGGAAATTGGGAGTCTGGACCATTGACAATCTAATAAAAATAAGTATAATATCCGCACTCAATTTTCACCCAACACTCACATGCACATTGCACGCACCCTCTCCCTCGACGACCTTACGCTGGAGCAGATTGAGCATGGGGAAATCCGCACGGAAGCCAATGTCCTCTTTGAAGCCGCATACGCCAGCATTGCACGAGAATTGCACGTGGGAGACGAGGAGACATTCCGCGGGGCCCGCGACCACGTGCTTATGGATGCGCTGTTGGACATTTTAGACCAGCCGGAATCTGCCGTGCAGAACGGCAACATATTCATGCTTTCCCGGTCATCCCATAAGTTGCTCCGCGAGGCGCTGGAGAACGGCATACGGTCATACGTCGGGCGTCGCATCGATCAGATGCCGCAGTTGGAGGAAGTGGGCATCCATACGTATTTGGGGCTTCCGGAAGCCTGCTTTACATACGCGCGGTCTCCCGATGGAGGACGGCATGTTTCCTTCTTCCGAAAGGTCCGAAAATTTCTCTTCCCTTGAGGAAATCAAAGGGGAATACCGATTGCGGACTATCTCCAATTCCTCTATAGTCTTGCGGCTTCGGATGCAGAGAGACGCAGGGTCAGCATCCCACCGGATGTCGTCCTTTTTGCAGGGTTTCTCCCGCTTCCCCATTCATTTTCTCCTCCATCCATCATGGACCTGAAGAACGTACGCAACATCGGAATAATCGCTCACATCGATGCCGGTAAG
The DNA here is from genome assembly GCA_903825315.1 of uncultured Candidatus Peregrinibacteria bacterium. Classification (GTDB taxonomy): domain Bacteria; phylum Patescibacteriota; class Gracilibacteria; order Peribacterales; family Peribacteraceae; genus CAIKAD01. The sequence continues at coordinate 330,388 of CAIKAD010000001.1, forward strand.
ACGACCACGTCTGAGCGCATCCTCTTCTATAGCGGCCGCTCCCACAAGATCGGCGAGGTGCACGAGGGCGAGGCCACCATGGACTGGATGGAACAGGAGCGCGAGCGCGGCATCACCATTACGTCCGCCGCCACGCAGTGCCATTGGAAGACGAAGGAACAGGATGGCAGCGAACTCGATACCATCATCAACCTCATTGATACTCCCGGCCACGTGGACTTTACCGCCGAAGTGGAGCGTTCGCTGCGCGTTCTCGACGGAGGGGTTGTTGTCTTCGATGGTTCCCAGGGCGTGGAGCCCCAGAGCGAAACGGTGTGGCGTCAGGCCGACAAATATCACGTACCGCGCCTCGCTTTCATCAACAAGATGGACAAGATGGGCGGCAACTTCTATATGTCGCTGGACAGCATCTTCGACCGCCTCAGCAAGAACGCCGTTGCCATTCAGCTTCCCATTGGCGCAGAGGGGGATTTCGCCGGCATCATCGACCTCATCGATCAGAAGGCGTACACGTTCGAGGGCAAGAACGGGGAGATCATTAAGGAGATTCCCATCCCGGATGACTTGAAGAATCAGGTGCTGGAGTACCGTCTTACGCTCATGGAGAAGGTGGCGGAGAATTCCACGGACGACCTCATGGACAAGTTCCTGCAGAACAGCGCGCTCACGGATGACGAAATCCGCACGGGGCTGCGCATTGCCACGGTTAGCAACAAACTCTATCCCGTACTCTGCGGCTCTTCGCTCCAGAACATGGGCGTGCAGCTCATGCTTGATGCCGTGGTGCACTATTTGCCCTCACCGCTCGATATCCCGCCCGTCAAAGGCATTAATGCCAAGACGGAGCAGGAGGAGGTGCGTCATTCCACCAATGACGAGCCCATGGCAGCTCTTGCCTTTAAGATCGCAACGGATCCCTTTGTGGGCAAGCTTACCTTCATCCGCGTGTACTCGGGCGTCCTCAAGTCCGGGAGCTACGTGTACAACTCCCGCTCGGGCAACCGCGAACGCATCGGGCGCCTCGTTCGCCTGCACGCCAACGCACGCCAGGAGATTGAGCAGATCGAAGCCGGGGACATCGGTGCAGTTATCGGGCTTAAGGACACGCGCACGGGCGATACGATCTGTGACGAGGCCAACGCTATCCGCCTCGAGTCCATCACTTTTGCCGAGCCGGTCATCATGCTCGCAGTGGAGCCCAAGACCAAAGCCGACCAGGAGAAGATGGGCATCGCTCTGCAGAAGCTGGGCGAAGAGGATCCCACGCTTCGCATCCGCACCGATGAGGAGACCGGGCAGACGATTCTCCACGGCATGGGCGAGCTGCACCTGGATATCATCGTCGATCGTATGAGGCGCGAGTTTAAGGTGGAGACCAACGTGGGCAAACCGCAGGTGGCCTACCGCGAGACGATCCAAAAGGAGGTGGAGCACGAGGAGAAGTACATCAAGCAGACGGGAGGACGTGGACAGTACGGGCACGTTATCTTCACAGTCCGTCCGCAGGAGCCGGGCAAGGGCTACACGTTCGTTAACAATATCGTGTCCGGTCGCATTCCCAAGGAATTTATTGCACCCTGCGACAAGGGCTTCCAGGAGGGAATGAGCCGCGGCGTGCTCGCGGGTTACCCGCTTGTGGATATCGAAGTGGACCTTACGGACGGTTCCTACCACGATGTGGACTCCAACGAATTCGCCTTCAAAATGGCTGCATCCATCGGTCTTCAGGCGGCGGCACGCAAAGCGGATCCCGTCATCCTCGAGCCGGTCATGAAGGTAGAGGTGGTGACGCCCGAGGAGTACTTCGGCGACATGATGGGAGACCTTAACTCCCGCCGGGGCACCATTCTGGGTACCGGGGAGCGTGGTACGGCTAAGGTGATTGACGCGCACGTCCCGCTTTCGGAAATGTTCGGCTATGCAACGGATATGCGTTCCATGACCCAGGGTCGTGCGAGCTACTCCATGGAGCCCAGCCACTATGCCAAGGTTCCCAAGAACAAGGCCGACGAGGTCATTGCGGAGCGCACGGGAGGAAAGTAAACGCGAAACGACATTCCCTTATCCTGCTTTTCTCGGATGAGCAGGCTGAGGGAATTTTTTTATTGAACACAAAAAAAGTACATGAATTTCGTTTACCATTAGCTCTCTTTCAAATTGAGTAGCTTCAAACCATCCCCGTACCTTTCGCGGAGTTTCTTCATGCACATGCGGTCAAGATGGAGAAGGTTACCGGCCATTTCCCGGAGTGTCTCCCGTGGCTTCTTCTTTGCCAGAAACAAATTCCCTACAAGGATGGGAAATTCCCGTTCCATACACGTAAGACGCTGACCCATACTCTCATCCAATAATCCATAGCGCTCAGCTGCGCCGTAGAGTTCCGTGTTGAGGATGGTGGAAGGAAGCAGGCGCTCCGGGCGCATGAGGAGCGAAAAAAGGTAGCGAGTCCGTTCGTCGTTTTCCTCCTCTTCTTCGCTCAGCAGTTGCAGTTGCGCCTCCAGCCATAATGCTTTCCGGAGGACGACGCAGATGTGTTGCTGGGCGAGCGCAATTGCTTCCACTTCATATCCTTCGAATGCAGCAATGGTCATGTGCCGCATCCAGGGTTCTTGGATATCCAGAAAGGAAGTGATGGAAACGAGGCTTTCTTGCACCTGGAGAAGTGCCTTTGCGCGAAGCCGGTCATGGAGGGAAAGGGTGATCACAGCGTATGTGACGAGGGAAACGCCATTTTTTATCATGGAATGTTGCTCTTCTTGTCACTACGTAGTAGAACAGTGATACTTTTATCAGTCCATGGCCATCAAGCATCGTTTCACTGAAGATTCGTACAGGAAGGAACCCTGGTTCCGGGCGCTCGTACAGGCGTTCCTTACGTGTAAGACCGAAGAGGAAATGGGGGACCTTCTCCGGGACATCGGCACGCTGGGGGAGCTGCAAGACTGGTGCGAGCGGTTGGATGTGGCGCGCCTCCTCGTAACAGGCAAGAGCTACCGCCAGGTGGCCTCAGAAATTGGTGTCAGTACGACCACAGTAACGCGTGTAGCACGGGCGATTGAGAACGGCACGGGAGGCTATCGTAAGCTTCTGCATGCCCATCGACACCATCGGATGATGCATGCGGCGAAAACATCATCTGCACCATCCCCCAACGAAACTCCTGCGCGCAAGCAGGCGTCGGAACCTTCCGCAGAGGCTCCAAAGCCGGTTTCTGTCCTCCAGAAGTACCTTGGCCGCAAGTGATGTTCCCAATGGCATAGAGATTCAGCGCCATGAGCACTGGATGAGGGAGTGTCTGCGCCTTGCGGAGCACGGAAGACGGGAAGTAGGAAACGGGGCTATGGTAGGGGCTAAACTCGTATTCAGGAACTCGGACATTGCCCGTGGATACCATCGAGGATTTGGGCAGATTCATGCGGAACGGGATCTTCTGATGAACTATCAGGGGGATATTCCGTCGGAAGCTATCCTGTACGTAAATCTGGAGCCCTGCTGCCATCAGGGCAAGACGCCGCCCTGCACGGATATCATTCTCAAACGGGGGGTGCAGCGCGTGTGCTTCGGGATGCCGGATCCGGATGTACGGGTCGCCGGCCAGGGCATCGATCTACTCCGCCGGAACGGCGTGGAGGTCATTGGGCCTGTGGCAAGGGCTGCGTGCGAATACTTCAACAGGGGATTTGTCACGATGCGGTCAAAAGGGCGACCATGGGTTATCCTCAAGAGCGCACGGACGAGGGATGGTCAGATAGCGTATGCGGACGGGGCACCGCTGAAGATCACCAATGAAGAGCAGGATCGATGGTCGCATGAGCACCTGCGTTCAAAGGTGGATGCCATTCTTGTCGGCGTCCAAACGATCATCAATGATGATCCGCACCTTACGACGCGTCTTGTCAGTACGCCTCAACAGGAAGGGCTCGAACGATATCAGCCTTGGCGCATCATTTTCGATTCCTCCCTCAGAATCCCCCTGGCGTCTCGGGTACTCACCGATCCTCAAGCCTCAAAGACGATCGTCGTCACTGCGCCGGAAGCGCCGTCCGGGAACAAGGTGGCGTTGAGGGGGAGGGGGGTACGGGTCTTTGAGGTGCCGCTCAAGGAGGGTTCCTTTGCATTTGGCAAGTTGTGGGAGGTTCTTTCCTCCCCAACAGCAGATTTCAAGGGTATGACAAGTCTCCTCGTCGAGGGGGGTGCAAAGACGTGGGACACGTTCCGCAAAGCGGGTGTGGTGGATGAGGAAGTTACACTGACCTCAACATTGTAGTCGTCCGAAAGACTTCTCGTAGACCGTCAACGCAAACAGTTTCCCTTCCCGAAAAGGGGTGAGGTACCATCCCGATCCTCAGCGCACGGAATGCTTGACCGCATCCTTGTGACACAATATCTTGTGTAGTTGTTCATCCTAAGAGCCTACAGATTGTGTTTATCTTCTCCACCGTCCCATGAACCCATCGTCCTCTTCCGCGTCGCGTTCCAGCAAGAAAGAGCAGGAAAAATCCGTTCGTCGCGAAGGGTCAATTCCCCAGGCAGGTGCCATGGAGGAAGAGCAGCTCACGGGGGTGTCTAAGAAGCGGAAGGGGCTTTCCATTACGCGTGTGTTCACGACGCCGGGCAATGACCCGCTCGAAGAGGTTCGCTACGAGCGCCGTACGAGCCGCATTGTTAACACGGACGGGTCCGTTGTCTTCGAAATGCAGGGCGCAGAGATTCCGGCGGAATGGAGTCAGGTGGCAACGGACATCATGGTCAGTAAGTACTTCCGCAAGGCCGGCGTGCCGCAGTACGACGAAAAGGGCAATGTGCTCATGGACGCTAATGGCATTGTGGTAAAGGGGCCGGAGCGGAGTGTGAAACAGGTGGTGCGCCGCCTTGTGGGTTGCTGGCGGCAGTGGGGAGAGACGGAAGGGTATTTTGAGACGGCGCAGGACGCGCAGGCTTTTGAAGACGAGCTCAGCTACATGCTCGTGCATCAGATGGCCGCGCCCAACTCTCCACAGTGGTTCAACACGGGGCTCCATACGGCGTACGGCATCACGGGGCCCGCCCAGGGCCACTACTACGCCGATCCCCATACGGGCGAGATCCGGAAGAGTGCGGACGCCTACACGCACCCGCAGCCGCATGCGTGTTTTATCCAGTCGGTGAAGGACGATATGGTGAACGAGGGCGGTATCATGGATTTGTGGACCAGAGAGGCGCGGCTCTTCAAATTCGGCTCCGGTACGGGGACCAACTTCTCGCAGCTTCGCGGCGCGGGTGAACCGCTTTCCGGTGGCGGTAAGAGCTCGGGGCTCATGAGTTTCCTGAAGATCGGGGACCGTGCGGCGGGGGCCATCAAGAGCGGCGGCACCACCCGGCGCGCAGCCAAGATGGTCACGCTCGACCTCGACCATCCGGACATTGAGGAATTCATCAGCTGGAAGGTTAACGAGGAGAAGAAGGTGGCTGCGCTCGCCAAGTCCGGGTACGACACCGATTTTAACGGCGAGGCGTATCTCACCGTTTCCGGCCAGAACAGCAATAACTCTGTTCGAATCGCGCACGGGTTCTTTGAGGCCGTGGAAAAGGACGGTGACTGGAACCTGTACTGGCGCACAGAGCTGCGCAAGGCGCGCGAGGAGGGCAGGCCGCCCGCTCCCAGTAAAACACTCAAAGCGCGCACGCTGTGGGACGAGATCAGCTATGCGGCGTGGGCCTGTGCGGATCCCGGCGTGCAGTACGACACCACCATTAACGACTGGCACACGTGCCCCGCGGACGGTCGCATCAACGCGTCCAATCCCTGCAGCGAGTACATGTTCCTGGATGACACTGCCTGCAACTTGGCGTCGCTCAACGTCCTCAAGTTTTACGACCCTTCGTCGTCCGCCTCGGCGGATTCCTCAGGGCAAGCTCCCTCAGTTCAAGGCGGTTTGAATGTTGAAGCATTCAAGCATGCGGTTCGTCTCTGGACGATCGTCTTGGAGATTTCGGTCCTCATGGCGCAATTCCCCAGCCGGGAAATCGCACGTCTCAGTTACGAGTTCCGCACGCTCGGCCTTGGCTATGCCAACCTGGGCGCGTTGCTCATGCGTATGGGCATTCCCTACGATTCTGCCAAGGGCCGTTCCATCGGCGCGGCACTCACGGCCATCATGACGGGCGAGTCCTACGCGCAGAGTGCGGAAATGGCAGGCGTGCTCGGGGCGTTTGCGGGTTTTGAGAGGAACAAGGAGAACATGCTGCGGGTTATCCGCAACCACCGCCGCGCGGCGTACGATGCGCCGCCCAAGGACTACGAGGGTCTGCAGGTCACACCGGTCGGGATCGACATAGATGTGTGCCCTGCAGCGTTACTGGAGCCAGCCAGGGAGGCTTGGGACCGTGCGCTCCAGATGGGCGAGCGGTATGGCTACCGCAATGCGCAGGTCACGGTGATAGCGCCCACAGGCACTATCGGCCTGCTCATGGATTGCGATACGACCGGCGTGGAGCCGGACTTTGCGCTCGTCAAATTCAAGAAGCTGGCGGGTGGCGGGTACATGAAGATTGCCAACCAGTCCGTGGCTCCCGCGCTTCGGGCGCTTGGCTATTCTGAGAGCGATGTGCAGGACATTATGCGGCACGTGATGGGAACGCTTACGCTGGAGGGCGCGCCGCACGTCAACCGCAAATCGCTCCTGGCAAAAGGCTTTGCAGACCAGGATATTGCCAATATCGAAAAGACGCTGCCGCAGGTGTTCGATATCAGCTTTGCCTTTAACAAATGGACGCTGGGCGAGGAAGCGCTCCAGCGTGCGGGCTTCTCGGCCGAGGACATTGCCGATCCGTCACTCAACGTGCTGCGCAAGCTGGGGTTTACCCGGGAGCAGGTTGAGGAGGCCAATGCCGTCGTGTGCGGCAGTATGACGGTGGAGGGGGCGCCGCACCTCAGGCAGGAGCATCTTCCGGTCTTCGACTGCGCCAACAAGTGCGGCAAGACAGGCAAGCGCTTCATTTCGGCCGAGGGGCACATTCGCATGATGGCCGCCACGCAGCCGTTCATCACCGGCGCGATCAGCAAGACCATTAACCTTCCGCATGAGGCCACCGTGGAAGACATCAAGAATGCGTACATGCTCGGATGGAAGCTGGGACTCAAAGCCAACGCGCTCTACCGGGACGGGTCCAAGCTTTCGCAGCCGCTCAGCAATGCGTCGGATAAGAAAGAAGACAATACGGTTGAGAAGGTTGTCGAAACAAAGATCATCGAGAAGCTCGTGATCAAAGAAGTCCCCCGCAGGCGCAAGCTTCCTGAGGAGCGGCAGGCCATTGCGCACAAGTTTTCCGTGGCAGGCCACGAAGGCTATATCCATGTGGGCATGTACGACGATGGCACGCCCGGCGAAATCTTCATCAAAATGGCCAAGGAAGGGTCCATGCTTTCCGGCGTCATGGATGGGCTGGCGTTGAGCCTCTCCATGAACCTGCAGTACGGTGTGCCGCTCGAAGTCCTCTGCGAAAAGCTCGTCAATACGCGCTTTGAGCCCATGGGGATGACGGCTAACAAGGAGATTCCGATGGTCAAATCCATCATGGACTACCTGGGACGGTGGCTGGCGCTCAAGTTTCTCGCCAAGGACAAGGCTAAGAAGTTCCACAACAGCGAGCTCGTGGACCGTGCGTACGGTGAGGGCAGCATGAGCAAAAAGGCGTTTGCGATGCGGTTACCCGTCATTGACGAAGGGACCCCGCCGGCGCAGGTCCGTGATCTGGGTACCATCGTGGAAGAGAAGACGTCCAAGGAAATTGCGGAGGTGGTGTCCAAAGTGGAGGAGAGCGAGGGCAAGACGGCGCACGCCAAGCTCCAGGGCTACACAGGCACCATGTGTTCCGGCTGCGGAAGCATGAGGATGAAGCGCAATGGTTCCTGCGAGGTCTGTCTGGATTGCGGGGCCACGAGCGGATGCAGTTGAGAATCAAGAATCAGGAATTATGAATCATGAAAGGCACCTCTGAATCCCTTCATAATTCAGTATTCTTGATTCATAATTCTTCCATGTCAGATTCCTACATCGATCACATTCCCTCGCAGGAGCGCGAAAAGATACGGAAGAGAATGAGAAGCCCCGAGGCGTACGAACAATTGCGCGAGCGCGTCAAAGGCCCCGATGATCTGGAGCGTGAGATGGAGCGGAACGAGAAGATGGCGGAGATGCGGTTTGCCTTGGAGACCGAACCCCGGGCTCACGATATGTTAAAAAAATCTGTAGAAAATGACATACGGGAAAAAGGTGCAGAAACGGTTCTGGAAACCATAAATATGAGCCCAGACCTCACGAAAGCGCTCGAGCAGGGGAAGTTCCGCCTCGCGGTATCTTCCCATCCCGTCACGCATGTTGATCAATTGATGGTCCTTCCCGAAGGAGCAGTTCAAGAGAAGCTGCCGGTGAAGCTGTCTTTTAGTGATACGTATTCTGCGCAACTTGCTGCGTGATTCAATGTTTGGATTGCAACAGTGCTCAGTGCAAGCAAGCGAAGAGGTAAATCTACCGGTATCAGGAAGTACTCAGGCGTGGGAATCCAGGTCATCATGCCTAATCATGGTCGGTCCAGCAGGAGGAGAAGGCAGGCAGCGCCGGCAGCGGACGGATCGGTTTGTGCGTTCACACGACCGAGGAGTTTGTCATTATTGTCATAGCAGTCCGTGCCCTGCTGGATGGTGGCCATTTCCTTGCCGCGTGCATCCAGTACGGAAACAGCTCCAGTTCCGGAAACAATCATCTCGCCAAGACGGGAGCCGCTTCCGCTTACGAGCTGCGAGCCGCTGAGAATACCGGCCATGGTGCCGGAGGCATCCAGAATCTCGTACTGGTCATCGAGCGGGTGCACTTCGCCAACCCGTACCCCGCGCGTGTCGTACACCGATGGAATCGGATTTCTTGGCGTGCAGAATGTGAGGAAGAGCAAACCGAAAAGCGCCACGATCCAGAAGGCAGGAAGGGCAGAAGAATGCCGTTGGCGTCGACGGGCGGTCGTCATAGGGGGAACGAAAAAGAGGGCTCGCTCCCAACCGTCGAAACGGCGTGGAACGAACAATCAGAGACGCTATCCCTCAGGTTGTATATACGCAATGTTGAATCGAAAAAAGCCCTGGACACTGAGGAGAAACTTGATCACATTTGTAGAACGGAAATTCGGAGTGACCTGTTGTTGGCTTCTGGCTGTGCATTGAGGGATGAAGGAAATTGGAGTATACTACTTGCGTACACACACATTCATTCCGTCATTATGAACTCTACTTCTCTGGGTCTTCCGAAGCAGCCGGCTGATGAGTCTTTGCATGGACCAATGCCTCAGGAGAAACTTGACCAACGTGTGGAGAGTGAACGCCAGAGGCAGGAGAGAATTTTGGCGGAAATTGCGAAGGTGAGGGGAAATACCGCAAACATCCGAGCACAGGGTGAGGCAATATTCGGCAAGATTGAGCAATCTTCTGAGTTTGTCGACCAGAAAGAGACGGACGGAGCGGTGGAGGATGCGGTCGTTGCACCGGAACGGTGGTCTGTCCGAAACTTCCTCTACGGTTTACTGAAGGGAAAGCAGGGGGCTTCCGCTTGAGAGATCATCATCCGGGGCTGCTTTGTTGCGGATCTTTTTGTTGCATTTGGTACAGCGGTGGATGATCACCCAGCCTTTCTTGCCATCCTGGTCGAGACCAAGGGGTTCCATGAGACCCTGACAGGTAGATGCGCGGTCACCCGGTCCCTGATCATCAACGTGCTTGCTCCACAGACAGCGGGGGCAGTGATTGCGGCAGGTGCCATGCTCGAGCGGCTGCACGACGGCGCCGCAGTGTCCACACGTGAACGGTTCCTGACGGGAGATGAAGGGCATGGGGGAGGAAGCAGAGGAATCAGAGGATGCAGAGGAATCAGAAGATGCAGAAGAATCAGAGGAATGAAATAGTACATCTTCCGTACCGGTATGTTACCACTCCTCTGATTCTTCTGAGACCTCTGCATCTTCTGCATCATCAGACATTGAACCTGAACAGCATCACGTCTCCGTCCTTCACGATGTAATTCTTCCCCTCGCTGCGCATTTTCCCGGCGGCCTTTGCCTTCTGTTCTCCGCCGAGCGCTACATAGTCGTCATACGCGATAGTTTCCGCGGCGATGAAGCCCTTCTGGAAGTCGGTGTGGATCACTCCGGCTGCCTCCGGTGCCGACATTCCCTGGGTGATGGTCCACGCGCGCACTTCATCCGGCCCTGCCGTGAAGTACGTTGCGTATCCGAGCGTGCGGTAGGCGGCATGGATCAGGCGGTCCAGGCCAGATGCTTCCATCTTGAGGTCCCGGAGGTATTCCGTCGCCTCCTCTGGCGTGAGTTCCTGAAGATCCTCTTCAACCTTTGCGCAGATGATTACTACTTGGGCATCCGGGGGAAGACCCAGTCGCGTTTTTGCCTCGTCTTCCGTGAGGGTCTTGAGCTGTTCCTCGGATGCATTGACGGCATAGATCACCGGTTTGCGGGTAAGGAGACTCAGGGATGCTACAGCGCTTTCTTCGTCCTCATTCGATAGGGTGGCGACGGAGGCGGGCTTGCCCGCATTGAGGGCTTCCTCGACTTTTCGGAGTGCGGAGAGTTCCACCGCCTTCTCCTTGTCGCCCGTACGCGCGGCATTGGCGATCTTTCCGATGCGTTTCTGGAGCGCGTCGAGGTCGCTGAGCGCCAGCTCCGTCTCGATCGTCTCGCGGTCGCGCCGGGGTTCCACGCTGCCTTCCACGTGGATCACTTCTCCCTCAAAAATGCGGACGACATGGCAGATGGCATTCACTTCGCGGATGTGGCTCAGAAATGCATTGCCCAGACCTTCCCCTTTACTCGCCCCCTTCACGAGTCCTGCGATGTCCACAAATTCCACGGTGGCGGGGATAATCTTTTTGGGAGACACCAAGGCGGCAAGCTTTTGCAGGCGCTTGTCCGGTACTTCCACAATGCCCACGTTGGGGTCGATGGTGCAGAAGGGATAGTTTGCGGCAGCCGCAGCACGCGTCTTCGTCAAAGCGTTGAAGAGGGTGGATTTTCCCACATTGGGGAGGCCTACGATTCCGATTCTTAAAGGCATTGTTTCAAGTGGGGAAGAAGAAGCTCAGGAAGAGCTTTGTACCAATGCTTGCTTTGCCGCTCAAGAACTCATCAGCGCTCGCTTGGTGCGGGGTTAGGATAAGGAATCCTGCGATCCTGCACCAGAGCTCGCTTCCTTTGTTCAGAGTGACACAGAACTCGCTCGGTGCAGTGCGGGTAGCAGATGGGGCATTATCTTGTCTTTCTGGAGCTTTTCTCCGACAATATCCCTTATGGTGTGCAAATTGACATAGTACTCACAATATGTAAAATACCACACTTATGCGGAATGCAGTTTCGTTTGCCGTTATCACTTCCTTTCTGCTCGTTGGGGCGGGGGGAGCGCTGGCGCAAACGACGGGTTTTCGCGATGTAATGGGGACCCGCTACGCCGATGCGTACGCGTCTCTCTCCCGGCAGGGTGTCGTGGAGGGCTACCGCGACGGGACAGGCCGTCCGCACGGCGCCATTACCCGGGTGGAGGCTCTCAAGGTTATCGTGGAAGCGGATCCCAGGCTCCGCGTGCGGGCACAGTGGTTCTCGGCCAACCTGCCGCCCGTAGCGCTTTTCCAGGACGTGGACCAGGAGGCGTGGTACGCGCCGTACATCGAAGCGGCGTTTGAAGCGGGCATTCTCACGGGATATCCGGACAGCACCTTCCGCCCGTCTGCCCCCATTACGGCGGAGGAGGGGATTGTGCTTCTCCTGCGCTCCGCGGGGGAGGATGCACCGCGGACGCACGCGGATCAGGCGTGGTATGGAGCGGCAACCAAGAAAGCTTTCGACCAAAACCTTGTTTCTGTGCATGAGCACTTGCGTCTGGGGGACCTGCTCACGCGCGGGCAGTTCTTCGACATGGTGTACCGCTTGGGCGTTGTCCGGCGTGATAACCTGGCGGCATTTGTGGAACCGAAGTGGGTGCCTCCGGTCTTACCTGCTTTTGCTACGCAGCCTTCCATTCCGCTGCCTCCCTCCGTACCAACAATTCTGCAACCTCCCGTTCCCTCGGGCGCGATGCTTTCCGGGAAGCCCTTTGCCATCAGCATTCCTTCCCTGGGCATCTCCGACCTCACCATCACGCATCCCGGGGATCCCACAACGCAGAAAGGCCTCCTTGCAGTGCTTGGGAGCGGTGTGGGCCACCTCTTCAGTTATCCGGGCGGGGACGGCAAGATCATGATTTACGGACATTCGAGCGGGTATGCGTGGGACGTCTCCAAGTTCACCAAAATCTTCCGCAAGATCAACGAACTCAACGCGGGTGACCGCGTGTACGTGACGTACAAGGGCAAGCTCCACGTCTACCAGGTAACTTACAAGCAGGCGGTGCCGTCGAATGACCTGAAGTATTTTTCGGGGGACGGCGAAGAGCTGATTCTCTACACCTGCTGGCCGCCGGACAGCATCAAGGAGCGTTTTCTCGTCCACGCGACGCCGGTGAGCGACGTCGCTGTAAAGTGATCGTATGGAACGCACCGCTAATCCGTGGGGTGATTATAATGAATACCTTCGTGCCACTCTTAGCAATGAAAGTCGGGCACGGGAATTGATGGGGGAACTCGTGAGGACGTGCGGCTGGAAATGGCAGGAGCAAGAAATACAGCAATTAGCACAGTGCATTACGATAGCGGAGTGGGCTCAGCCGGATCCACTCTTCCTCCGTAACCGGATGACGCAGCACGAACTCAGTCAGATTTTATCGGCCTTCGATTGGATTTTGCAGAACATGGATTCTGGCTACCTTGCGAAGAACGATGCTTTGGCCGAGACACTGAGAACAATCTGCATTCGGTGCTGTGATGTTCTGTCTCCTCAGGCTGGTCAACGCGACGCCGGAGAGCGACGTGGCGGCGCGGTGAATAGGGAAGAAGGTAAGGATCAACGGGGTGTATACAATGACTTTTTGCGCGCGACTCTCGACAATGAAGATCGTGCGAGGGCAATGCTAAAAGAGCTCGACGATATCGATCCATCAGAGGAGAAGCCTAGCGACAAGAATATATTCCAACTGGCTCAGTGTCTTGCCATTGCAGATTTTCCCGAAGGGGAACAGCTTCCAGAGATCCTAAGCACCGAGTCTCAACGGCATGCATTACGCGGTACGTGGTGCTTCCTGCGGGATTGCTTTCTTGATATGCAGGAACAAAAGGTTCAGGGACACGATGCACTGATCACAACGATACAGACGGTTATGGAGAAGTGCAGAAGGGTATTGAACTGAGCGCTCAAAACCAAAAAAGCAATGATCTTCACCCTCCGATGCGTCTGAGAATCTCCCGATCCACAAATTCTTTCGCCCGGCCGTACTTCAATCTTGATAACTGCTTGAAGGCCTCGCCGGCGGGGACGTCCTTGGTAAACGTGGTATCCAGCCATGGACGGGGAACTTCAATACTGAACGGGCGCGAGGGCTGACCTTCCACCGAGAGCTTCATGGCGCCTTTGAAGGCATCCATGTTCACCAGGTCCTGCTCGGAGAAGACTGGCGCCATTTCCTTGGCGCATACCTCGGCGTCCTGGGGGCCAATCTTGTAGAACATCATGGTACCCACGTTGCCGAACACGGCACCTTTAAGGCTCACGGAACCGGCGATCTTGCTCTCCTTCTCGAGCTGGTCGAGGTACTGATGTGCGAGGATCAATCCCAGACGGTATTTTCGGGCTTCCGACAGGATGGATTCAATAGACTGTGTGACGAAGTTCTGGAACTCATCGATGTAGAGGAAGAAGTCCTTGCGGGTGGCGGCGTCTTGCCGCTGGCGGCGCATGGCGGCCACCTGGATCTTGTTCACCACGATCAAGCCCAGGAGCGTGGAGTTGATGTCGCCGATCATCCCTTTGGAGAGGTTCATGAGGAGAATCTTGCCGTTGTTCATCACGTCGGCGATATCAAAGGCGCTCTTCGTCTGGCCCACAATATTCCGGATCAGCGTGTTTGTGGTGAACTGTCCGAATTTGGCGGCGAAGTAGGGGATCATCTCTTGTTTCTCGCGCTGGCCGGTGGCAGCCATCTGCTTTTCCCAGAAGGAGCGCACGATGGGGTTCTTCACCTTGGACACTTTGTAGCGCTGCCACTCGTCATCCGTGAAGAGCCGCACGAGGTCGGTAATGGCGCCGCCTTCTTCCTCATCCTCCATGAGCGTCAGGCAGCCGTTGCGGAAGTAGTCCTGGATGCGCGGGCCAAAGATCTCTTCACCGAACATTTTTACCATCATGTTCATGGCATCGAGCGCGATGAGGTCTTTCTCTTCCGGTGTCTTGCCTTCCAGGAGATTTAAGCCCATCGGACGTTCGATATCCGCCGGATTGAAGTAGATCACGTCGTCGGCGCGGGAGCGGGGGATAAAGGGAAGGAGGTCCTCAATGAGCGACCCGTGCGGATCCACTACGGCCACGCCGCGGCCCGGGGTGTTTAAGTCCTGCCGCGCCATGAGCTGGATGATGGACGATTTTCCGGTACCGGTCTGTCCGATGATGTAGAAGTGGCGGAAGCGGTCTTCGTTCTTGATGTTGATCTTGCGCTTCTCGCCGCGGAAATTGTTCCAGCCGAGGAAGATACCTTCGTCCGGAATCGTCTTGGGGGCGGGCGCCATCTTGTAGTTCTGCCATTTAATAGTTTCTACTTTGTTGTACTTGATATTCGGAAGATGGAAAAACGTGGCGAGCTCCGCGGTGCCGAGGAGGAGCGGGCGGCGTCGGAGGAACTCCCAGAAGCTCCGGTGGGGGCAGCGACGGATGAAGCGGTGGATGATACCGGTGCGGCTCTTAAGGTGGGGGCGGAAGAAGCTGTTCCCGTGGATGTCGTTGAACTGCGTGAAGGCCGCGGCGATACCGTCGAGCATGGTTTGAGCACGCTCGGGCGTGTTGGCGGAAGCGAGCAGGCGGACGACGCAGTGGAATCCGGGGTTGGAGGATTTTTCATCCAGTGCCTTGCTGTATTCCTCGATGACCTGCGAGACACGCTCGCCGGTCGGCTTGTTGTCCATGGATTGTTCCTGCGAGCTCGGCGTAAAAACATCGAGGAGCGTGGCGAGCCAGCCAATGGGATTCCACCATTCCCACTGTGCCTTCTTCTTGGGATTGAGGAGCTGCTGGGCCTTGGCGTGGACCTTCCGTTGCCATCCTTGCTCGGCTGGGCGCAGGACAAACTGCACAGCGGCGCCCTCATCGGTCTTCAGTTTGGAGAATGCGTTGGTGATATTGTTGAGGGGGTCGCTCTTAAGGTGCTGATAGGTCTTGAACGTCACCACCCAGGATTTGCTCGGCAGGAGGACATCGGCAGCAACTACGGACCGATCTGTGAAGATGTTGTAATCCTCCACCATGTCCACAATGGTGTCCGGGTAAAAGGATGTAATCTGCTTCTCCACAAGGTAGGCGATCTTGCGCGGGCATACGACAAAGAAAAGAATTTCGCCTGCGAGCGCTGCATATTCTACGGAAATGAACGGCTGGCCGCGCCAGTGGCGGGAGAGACGGCCGCTGGAGATGCCATGCAGCGACTGGAAGAAGTGGTCCATTACTCCCAGTACCTCGCGGAAGTCCTTGCCGGTGGAGAACTGCTCGGATTCCACTTCCTTATCTTCCTTGCTTTCCTTTTTAGGACAGAGGAGCTGCATGAACACCAGGTTCTGCTCACGCTTGCGGTCTTCCCGCCAGCGCAGGAGAAACAGCGCCAGCCACGTGCCGAATGTCAGCACGAGCAGGACGCCGACGATGGCGAAGATCTGTGTCACAGGCGTATCCTACCATTATAGCATGTTTTTTGCTCTGTTGAGAGGGGTTTTTCGGGTGTCAGCTATCAGTTTTCGGTGGTCAGTTTCGCCATTCTTGCTGACCGATGATCGCTGAAGCAGAAAGCTATGAGGATGCTTCTATTACTTCCTTTTCCCTCGGTCGCCGTCCTGTTATTGGTCATTGTGATATTGGATATTGGTCATTTGCCCTGCTCCGTTCTATCCTTCTCCAGAGATGCAATTCAAACGTTTCCTCCAGCGCCGTTCCCTTCGCTCGATGTGGCGTGGGGCGACGCGCTATCTCTTTGGCAAGCGCGGACAGCGGAAGGTCTTCGGGTTCCGGCAGTACTACCGTATGCGCATGATGATGTCGCTCTTTTCCCGTCATGCTGCTCAGGCGACAGCTGCCATGCCACGGGCTCGGCTATGGGTGGACCGGGAGGTGTTCCCGCGCATTATCGAATTGATGCGACGGGCGCGGCATACCGTAATCATCCAGATGTTTATCTGGAAGGATGATTCTCTGGGGCGCCGGATGGCGGAACTTTGTGTGGAGCTGGCAGACCGCGGCGTGAAGATCTTTGTTCACAAGGAAGCTGTGGGCGACGTCTTCGAGCTTGAGCGTGATTTTCTCTCCACGCGGGAGCGCAAGACCGGGGTGTGGCACCGGTTTTGGAAACACCCCGGAATTCGTATCTATCACGCAACGCACAACGATCACTCAAAGGTTATTGTGATTGATGATCGCTTGATTCTCGTGAGCGGCATGAACATCGCTGACGAGTACGACACCTCCTGGCATGACTACATGGTAGAACTGCGGAGTGCGGCGGCTGTGGAGCGCTATGTCTCTCGCGGGGAAATCGCCCAGCCGCATGGTCCTGTTAAGATTGTGATGAATACGGAAAACCGCAAAGAAATGCGGAAAACTGTGATGCGCCTGCTTCATTCTGCACGCGAAGGCATCGTGCTGGAGCAGTGTTACTTTTCGGATACGGCTGTTGTGGATACGCTGATCCGGCGCAGCAAGGAAGGTGTGGAAGTAACGGTGATCTTTCCGGAAGTGATCGACGTGCACCATCACAGCAACATGCAGACCGTCGGGCGGTTGCTTTCTGAGGGGGCATCGTCACACGTCCGTGTATTCGTCTATCCCGGTGTCATTCATGCCAAGGCGATTCTCATTGACCGTGAGTGCATGTTTCTGGGGTCCGCGAATTTTGTGGCACAGTCACTCGATGAGATAGGGGAAACAGATGTGCTCATCGAAGGTCGGTACAGCACGGCGGTTACCCGTCTCCGTGATATTCTTCGTGCGGATATTCTCAAGAGCCGACCGCTCAAGGGTCCCCCTGCTTTCCTTTGGGTCAGTCGAATGTTGGCGTGGTTGAAGCTCTGAATGACCAATGACCAATTATCAATGATCAAACGCTCGAACCCCGGATCGTTTTGGACATTGGGATTTTGATAATTGGTCATTCGTTCATTTCTTCGTATTCTTCTCTGCTTGCTTGAGCATGAGCAATCGTTCCACCATTTCAAGAAGGGAACGAATAGTCATGTCCTTCTTGACGAAGAAATCGTCGGCCCCCAGCTCCTTCCCGCGCTTGCGGTACTCCTCTAGGTCGAAGTTCGTCAGCATGATGACGGGGTACGTGCGCGATGTCTTGGGAAAGCGCTCGAGCACCTGGAAGCCGTCTGCTTTGGGCATGCTAATGTCCAGCACGACCAGGTCGGGCGTGGGTTCCTTGGAGAGAAGCATAATGGCTTCTTCTCCGTCTGCGGCCGGACGAACGTCATAGCCCGCCATTGTGAATTTCTTGGCGTAGATATTGCGGAGTAGCGTGTCGTCTTCTGCGAAGAGGATGGTGGCTTTTGCCATATTCAACTGTACATTATACCGGATTTTTGTCCATTATACCAGAGCTCGTTCGGCCTGCTCCTTGCCAAAGTCGAAGCCGAAACTCTTTCTTTATGGTATTGAGTCGGGTTTTGGAAGGGTGCGGGGTGGCCGGGGATTTGAAAATTTGCTATAATAGAAGGAAAAATGCATATCAGGAACCAGCACTTGGCTCTTGTCCTCACCGGGCTCTCTCTTACGGGCGTGACCCTCGCATTCCAGGCGCGCAATATTCGCGCCCAACTACCCGTGAGTCAGGTACAGCTTGCGCAGCTGGTATTGTCCTCAAGCTCTTCCTCGGCGCAGTCTTCCATCCGGTCTTCTGTTTCCAGTCTTTGCGGAAATGGCGTGTTGAACACCGGGGAAGAATGTGATGAGGGGTTCCAGAACGGATCCAAAACTTGTTCTCTTGAATGCAAAATCCTGTTCTGCGGCGATGGTGTCATTTCTCCCCATCTGGGGGAAATGTGCGAACCGGAACGGCGGCAGGTGGTTGTAGAGGATCCTGTGACGGGCGAGCAGACGATGCAGGAGGAATTTGTGATGCCGACGTGTGGGTTGGGATGCACATTGCCCGTGTGCGGCACAGACGGCAAGTGTGTGGGTGGTTGCAAACGGCAGTTCCTGCCACCTTGTCCATCTTCTTCATCCGCCGCGTCATCCCTGCATCCCGCAGCATCCGTATCGTCAGCTTCCACCGTCACACCTTCTTCTGCATCATCTTCCAGCAAGAAGTCTTCCTCTTCGAAAAAGTCCTCGTCAGCCACTTCCTCAAAAGGTCCTGCGTGCGGAAATGGCATTCAGGAGGCGGGGGAGCTCTGTGACGATGGAGCACGCAATTCCAATACAAAATCCGATGCTTGCCGTACGGATTGCACGCTCCCGAAGTGCGGGGATGGCATTAAGGATCGTAACGAGCAGTGTGACGACGGCAATCAGACGCAGGATGACTCTTGTACCAGCCGTTGCGAGTTTCCTCGATGCGGGGACGGTATACGGCAGATGAATGAAGGGTGTGACGACGGGAACCAGGTGGATGATGACAGCTGTTCCAATACGTGCCGGTTACCCAGCTGCGGGGACGGCATTAAACAGACGGGGGAGGAATGTGATGACGGGAACATGGTTTCCGACGACGGCTGTACCGGCCTCTGTAAACTTCCGGCGTGTGGTGACAGCATTCTCCAAATGGGGGAGGAATGTGATGACGGTGCGCGCAATTCCAATGTCCGTTCCGATGCATGCCGGGCCAGCTGCCTTCTACCGAATTGTGGGGACGGTGTGAAGGACCGAGGCGAAGAGTGTGATGACGGTCAAAAGAATTCCGATGCGCGGCCGGATGGCTGCAGGAGCACGTGTGTTCCCGCTCATTGCGGTGACGGCGTGATCGATAGAGGGGAGCAGTGCGACGATGGGAATCAAGTGGATGACGATTCCTGCACCAACAAGTGCGCGCTCCCGCACTGCGGGGATGGCATTGTGCAGCAAGGGGAGGATTGCGACGACGGCAACCAAGTGCAGACCGACGACTGCACCAATTCCTGCCGTTCACCGCGTTGTGGCGATGGTATTGTGCAACGTTTACTTGGGGAGGAATGCGACGACGGGAACGATGTGGACAATGACGTCTGCTCCAATAGCTGCAAATCCCCCCAATGCGGCGATGGTATAAAGCAAGCTAATGAGGAGTGTGACGAAGGCAACCGGAATTCCGATATACAACCGGATGCTTGTCGCACGAGTTGCAGGAATCCTGTCTGCGGGGACCGTGTGACGGACGTGGGGGAGGAGTGTGACGGCGGGGAACAATGCTCTTCCGCATGTACCAAAGTCATACCCACCGTGATGGCGTTCTTTTCCTCTACGGGGGTGATGTTCGTCCTGTCGGTGCTAGCGGGGATAGGTTTTGCATTGCTTGTGCTCCAGCGTAAGGCGATTTTCAGTCTTGTCAGGTCTCTTCGCAGAGGGGGCGGCTCTGCGAATATGGATGATATTCCGCTTTCGGATTTTGAGTATCCTGGGAGGAAATTGTAGTGGTCAGTGTATCGCAGTCATCGGTCAGTGCACGGTGATCAGTGACGCGATGGTGGCATGGGAACAATGGGAAGGCTCAGGAGCGCTTTCCCCGTTAGCTTCACTGTGCCGCCTAGGACCTTTCCAACTGCGCCGAGCGTGGTCTTCATGATGCTGCCGATCAGGACGGACGGAAGGCGCACGGACTCAAAGAGCGCGTTACCCATCATTTCTCCGGCAGTATTGCCCGCATTATTCCAAAGCCCAAGCTGCTGTTTGTAGGGGGGCGGCGTGAGAATGTGTTTTGTCGACGTCCAAAGCTCTGATGCGGTGGTCTTGAGTGCGCGTTCGGGGAGAGAGCCGTCTGTCTGAACGGATTCGATGCTCATCAATAGTATTATAACACAAATAAATAGAAGTCGCACATCTACGTATATCACTAAAACTCCTCGAGATACTGCATTTCTGCTATAATTCTATGATGTCCGTTGAACAAACTTCTCAACCGGATAACGTCTCCCGGAATGCGCCGGAAGCGCACGAGCAGGAGTCGTCTTCATCCATGGATCCGCGAAAGGAAGCACAGCTACGCATCGCGAAGATCGATGTGGCTGCGAAGAAGTACCAGGGCGAACGGGATGCCATCCTTGCCACTCCAGGCCGTCTGCAATCCGGTGATGGTGCGGGGGATCTGGCAGAAAAGAAAGACATGTTCCGCGAGAACTTCCGTTTCGTGCGGGAAGACACCGAAACGGTTTTGCAGCGCAGAATCGCTTCTGCGCGGAAGGGTGTTGAGGAAGCGCGGACAGAATACCAGCAAGGTTCCTGGGGGAAGCGCTTCAGCTCCCTGTTCACGCTCGGGGGATTCGTGAAGCCATCGATCAATGATGCGATTGCGGAAACCATCCGGCAACAGGATGAGGCGCTGCGGGGGCTCATCACTTTACAGGAAAAGCTACATGGCATCGGTGACCGCGCGGATGTGGCGGCAGTTGATCAGCTCAAAGCGGTGCGCCGCTCCCTCGGACTCCCGGAGTTGCCCATAGACCTCCAGGCGAGTTACGACGCCTTGGAAGAGGACAGCAAGCGGGGAATAAGGGGGCGAGACCGTTCCCTGGAAGTAGATTGGAACGCTATCAACGCACAGCTTGCTGCAACGGACAATTTTTTGGGTTGGGTGGAATCGGGCATCAGTGCCGTGGATACCGGCATGTCCATTGCGACGGGATTCGTTCCCGGCGGCGCGGAAGTGTATGCCCTCACTCATTCCATGACGGACATTGCTACGGGCATAAAGTCGCCGAAGGAAGCATTGATGGAAGTAGGCTTTACCGTTCTTACGGCGCACGTGGGTGGAAAGGTGATGCAGGGGAAGATGGGCAAGGCTCTCACGGAGAAGATCGCGGCATGGGCGGAAAAGAACGCTGTTGCCTTCGTCAAGAATCCCAAGCTTGCCGCGCGTCTCGCGGGAGCCGTGGCAGGTGCGGGATCTGGCGGTGCGGGAGGCGCGGTAATTGGGGGCGGTTCAGCAGCAGCGCAGGAGACGTGGAACGTGGCGACCGGAAAGAAATCCACGGGAGAAGGGTTGCGGGATGTTGCCAAGGCAACGGTGACAAGCGCCGCGATGGGCGCGGGGATGGGCGCGGCGGGAGGAGTAACAGGGCTCAATCAAAAGATCCATGAGCAATTCAAGGATGAGAAGGCGTACCAGGGGATCAACAAGTGGTTGTATGCGCAGGGGGTAGAAACTCCACTTGCAGCAAAGCAATCTCCTTCTCCCGAAGAAGTCAGGCACCTCAAGGACTTCCTCAAATCCAATCCGGTTGATGATGCGAGCCGCCTGCTTATCGCCGAAAAACTCTTGGGTAGCCCCCTCAACGAACGGCAGCAGAAAGCCCTTCTTGAAGCACACGGCAAGCCTGGCGGCATCGATGAAGGAGATGTGGGCAAGAACACCGTAAAAGGCCTCGCACTCATGCGCGACGGTGTCTTTACCCGCGAGCAGGCACAGATGTTGATGGATGCGGGGTTGGCGGGCTTACCATCTCCTGAGTCTTCTACGAGAGTGCAGAATGCCATGCACGTTCTGCATGAACGATCGGCGCAATCACGGTTGTACACCATGGCAGAAGTGCAGGCTGCGCGGAGTGAGCAAACGATTGAGAATAACTGGGCCGTGATGAAGCGGTTCGGAAAATTCAAATGGTCGTATACCATCGATGGGAAGACAGTTAGTCTCCATGGCTTCGACAGGTTTGATCGCATGTACACACCGGAGGAGGAACATCTGCTGGTGAATGCGCTCTTGATGCAGGTGAAGGGCGCGGAACGATTTGGCCTAGATTCGAGCATGGTGCGCAATAGTCTTGTGCCGGGAACGCCGGGATCCGGTTGGTTGATGGAAGCCATGAGCCCGGAGATTGATATGCATAGCATGCATGCAGTCGCGGAACGTCTGCGAAAGTCCGGATTGAATGAGAAGCAGGTCTGTACGGAACTGGCGGGACAGATTCTCCATGAGTCGTTCCATGATCCCGATTCCCGGATCAGTGGGACCAACCTCTACGGAAAACGATCCGCGTATGGTGAAATTACCAGCGTTACCGGCCAGACGGCGTACTACATTCTTGAGCGTTTTGATGTGCGACACTCAGCTTATAATCCCCGAGATTGCGTTGCCGGGAGGGAGGGAATGCAAAAGTCCGCGAAAGACGTTAAGCGCGATTATGACCGGGCGACGGCGATCGCAGGAGAACTGATTTGGACGAGGCTTCTGAAGGCGTTCCCGATGTATGCGGAGAATCTTGGGGACCTCGATCCGCTGAGCGCCGCTCAGGCGCTCCGGAACCGGATTCCGCCGGAACGGGAAGATGCTGTAGTCGCGGTGCTTAAAAATGCCATCGCGGATTCTACGGATCCCGAAAAGATCAGTGCGGCCGCACGGGATATTCAGGAGGGCAGGGTTCAGAAGCCCCGCTTGCCAAACTCGCCGCCTCCGCCGCCGAAGAAAGCCGGGTGATATCTTTAAATTACCACCCGCACGTAGCTCTCCACCTTCGCGCCGTTGAGGTGCTTTTCCACGGCGATGTTCTGGTCCTTGACGAAGGGTTGTTTGACGAGCGCGTTTTCCTCGCGGAACTTCTTCTCCTTGCCCAGCATGATCTTTTCGAGGATCGCTTCGGGCTTCTTCTCATTCTTGAGTTGCTCCTTCCAGATCTCGCGCTCCTTTTCCAGAACGTCAGCCGGCACGTCTTCCGGGTAGACGTAAGACGGATTCATAGCCGCGGCGTGCATGGCGACGTCTTTGGCGATGGCGCTCGTGCCGGACTGGTTGAGCCCTATGATGACGGCGATCTTGCGGTTACTGTGCACGTAACTGCCCACCGCGGGGGCGGACACTTCCTGCATTTCACCCAGTGTGATGTTCTCGCCGAGCTTTTGTACGAACTCGGGCATCTGTTTCTCGGTGGCCGTCTTGGTGGCGTCCATCCCCTTGTCGAGGAGCATCTTGGCAACGGAGTCGCCGAGGGCGACGAACTCCGGATTGCGTGCCACAAAGTCCGTTTCGCACTTAAGGGAGATAAGGGCTGCTTTGTCCTCGCTCTGGGCGACGAATAATGCACCTTCATTCTGTGTGCGGTCAGCTTTCTTTACTGCCTGTGCGATGCCGCGCTTGCGGAGGATCTCGATGGCTTTCTCTTGGTCCCCCTGCGCCTCATCGAGTGCCTCTTTGCAGGCCATCATGGAGACGCCGGTGATGGCGCGGAGCTTGGCGACGTCGGCGGCGGTTATCGGGCTCATACTGTTGGTGGGAATGGGATGGAGGAAGTATATCGTAGAAGGAACGATCGTTTCTCGTTTTTCGTTTTTCGATTCCTGCTTCGGCGTTCCAATCGAAAAACGAGAAATGGTCGAGAAACGAGAAAAATTACGCTTGTTTCTCGCGCATCTCGGAGACGAGCGCGGCGTCCGGAGCGGAAGTCTTTCGCGCCAATTCGTCAACGTTGCCTGCGACGTGCGCCTTCTTGGGAGCAACATCTGCGAGTTCGGTTTCGACGATCTGGAGGATGAGAGCGATGGATTTGACGGCATCATCATTGCCGGGGACGAAGGTGGCAAAGAGATCCGGGTCGGCATTGGAATCGCACACGCCGTACACGGGTATCTTGAGCTTGGCTGCCTCGAGAACGGCCACACGGTCGCGCACGGCATCCAGAATGAAGACGGCGTCCGGCAGTCCCGTCATGCGCGCCACACCTGCGAGGGCGGTATCGAGCTTGGCGAGTTTCTTGCGCAGGGCCATTTGCTCTTTTTTGGTGTACTTCTCCACCTCGCCTGTCTGGAACGACCGTTGTAGGTCCAGGTAGTACTTGAGGCGGCGCTTGATCGTGGGCCAGTTGGTGAGGAGTCCCGGGATCCACTTCTTGGTCACCATGGGCTGGTTGAGGACACTCGCCAGGTGCTCGATGAAAGGGATGCTCTGCTGTTTGGTGGAGACGAAGAGAATACTCTTTCCCTCGGTCTGCAGCTTTTTGAGCGCGTCGCACATCTTTTCCAGATGCTTGCGCGTTTGCGTCAGGTCGAAGATGTGGATGCCCTTGCGGGTACCAAAGAGGTACGGCTTCATCTTGGGATTCCACTTCTCCTTGCGGTGGCCAAAGTGGACGGCGCTGAGCAACAGGTCTTTTTCGGACGGGATCGGCATGATCGAGGGGTTAAAAGATGGAAAGCGGATCAGGGATCCGCAGGACACACATGGTGGGAAAAATCCTTGGGGCTTGGTCCCGACGTCTTCTCGCTCGTTCGCGCAGGTGTCCTTACGGACCAGGATCGCGGCGATCAGTCGGAATTGCTGAGTAGTTATAGATGAAAACCCTTCTTGACGCAATGGATTCTTGCATAACAGGAGAAGAACCGCGTGATCATCAAACGTGAATTATGGCTTCCACAAGCGATAAACCATATTCACTCAATAGTAGCTTTCCTTGAATATCCTGGAAGGATGGAAGAAAAGTTGGTATGCATCTGGGCGTCAGAGTGGAGCAATGACTGTGGTGTTCGGATTCACATGCTCGACGTGGTGACGAGATTAACGGCTTGAAGATTTCAGATGGTTGATCAAAGCATCGATCGTCATCCGTTCCTGCTTGAGGGTATCGCGATCACGGATCGTCACCGTATCTTTTTCTCCCTGCTTCTCGTCCTCGCCGAGCGTGCCGAAGTCCACCGTGATGGCGTGCGGCGTGCCGATTTCGTCCTGGCGGCGGTAGCGTTTGCCAATCGATCCCGTCACATCGAAGTCGCAGACCAGGTTCGTTTCTTTGAGGATGGTGCGGTAAATGTCCTTCGCTTTGCCGATGAGATGTTCCTTCTTGGAGAGCGGCAGTACGGCGAGGTCGTACGGCGCGAGACGCGGATCGAACTTCATCACGGTCCGGTCCTCTCCGTTCGGCAGTTTCTCTTCCGTGTAGGCTTCGAGGAGGAAGGTAAGCACCGTGCGGTCGCAGCCGAAGCTTGGCTCCACCACGTAGGGCAAAAACTTCTTGGTCGCATCGTCGGGATCGGTGAACTTTAAATCCTGCCCGCTGGCCTTTTCGTGCTGTGAAAGATCGTAGTCGCTGCGGTTAGCGAGGCCAAAGAGTTCGCCCCAGCCCCACGGGAATTTGTATTCGATATCGATGGTGCGCGAGCTGTAGAAGGCGAGTTCCTCCTTGGCGTGCTCGCGGATGCGGAGGTTGTTCTGGGTGATGCCCAGACCCATGTACCAGTCCCACACGGTCTGTTTCCACTCCTCAAACGCGGTAGCGTCCTTCCCCGGCTCCACGAAGTACTCGATTTCCATCTGCTCAAATTCGCGCGTGCGAAACGTGAAGTTCCCCGGCGTGATTTCGTTACGGAACGCCTTGCCAACCTGTGCCACGCCAAAGGGCAGGCGCATCCGCATGGTGTCGACCAGGTTCTTGAAATTGACGAAGATACCCTGCGCGGTTTCGGGGCGGAGGTAGACGAGGGCAGCTTCATCTTCGATCACGCCCTGGTGCGTCTGGAACATCATGTTGAATTTCTTCGCGGTAGCCCAGTTCACCTTGCCGCACGTGGGGCAGGGGATTTTTTCCGCCATGAGCATGGGTTGGATCTGGTCGAGCGAGAGGACGGTCACTGCTTCGACGCCAAGCTTCTCTTCCAGCAGTTTGTCGCCGCGGAAACGCGCCTTGCAGTTTTTGCAGTCGACGAGTGGGTCGTTGAAGTTCTTCACATGACCGCTCGCCTCCCACACTCTGGGGTTCATGAGGATCGATGCGTCGAGCCCCACCATGTCGTCGCGTTTGTGGACGAAGGAGTTCCACCACTGGCGCTTGACGCGGTTTTTGAGTTCCGTTCCCAGCGGGCCGTAGTCCCAGGTGTTTGCCAGCCCTCCGTAAATCTCCGAACCCGGAAAAATGAAGCCCCGGCGTTTGCAGAGGGAGACGAGCTGGTCGAGGGAGGTGGCAGGCATCGGCGGCGAGCGTACCACACGCTGTAGAAGCCACCAAACGAGCGTACCGCAAACGAATATGGTTCCCGTGTCCTGCTGGAACCTGGTCCGTGTTCTTGTGTGGTACTGTGTCGTCAGGATCGAGATTGGGAGATGCTGATCAGGAGCATTTAGGTGTCAATATAATCCATATATCGCCCGAATGGCTTGAAAAACCAGGGTGACGCGGTGAGCCTTAAAAACATTGCAAAAACATAGATTTTCAAAGAAAGCAAACTATGGTATAATAATTTTAACACACACATGGCTTTCCAGGCATTCCTCCGGCAAGCGTCAGCCATCGCAGAAGCATCCTGGGGGGCTCTCTTTCCGGTTCTCTTTGGAAACCCTGAAGGATCGGGTGGTGGGAGTTTTGGTGCGTTAGCGCTTTTGGGAATCTTCTTCGGGTTTTTGATATTGAGCGGACTCCTCACACGGGTGTGGATGGGGATTGTCAACGTGTCGCTTATCGACGTGGAGGATTTGGCATCCATCGAGAGGCGGCAGCCGTACCTCCCGTCGTTTCGGACCATGGTGTTCGGCCTGTTGGGAACGGTGGTGCTGGCCGTGGTGTCGCTGCGCACCATCGGCTCCATCGCGCCGTTCGCCGGTCCCGAGGGGAAAATCCGAGCGATGATGGTGCTGGGCGGTGCGTCGCTCGTGATGGGCGTGCTGTTGCTGTTCTGGCGCGGAGCGAAGGAATACGTGTTTGCCTGCGTGAGCGGCACACTCGTGAGCTTTATCCTCATCGCGTTTACCCGCGCCCTGCTCGGCACAGATGCTCTGAATGATCCCGTCATGATCACGTTGAGCGTGGTGGCCATTTTGCTCGTATGGAAGTTCCTCTTCGGTCCCTGGAATTCCAATGTGAAGGCTACGGTCTTTGCTACATTTATTTTCTGGATCGCGTTCCACACACTCTTTCAGGAGACGCCGAGCGAACAGGTAGCGCACCTCATCGCCATCGCCATTGCTGCGGTACCTGCTGTCATCTGGTGCATTCTCTTCCTGCGGTACCACCGCGAGCGGTTGAGCGTGGTGGTACTCATGTTCCTCTCCGGAATGGTGTCCACGGTGCCGATCCTTTTCTACGACGCTCTGGTCAAGCGCCAAATCGAACTGCAGTTCTTCGTCTTCCGTGTTGTGCCCGAGAGCTTCCATGTCACGGTGCAGCAGGCCATAGGCGCGGCGAGCAATGCCCCGCCACTGCAGGTCACGCTGCTCTCGCTTTTCCTCACGTTCGTGTTCGTGGGATTGCTGGAAGAAGGGAGCAAGTACTGGGTGCTCCGGCGCAACGGGCAGCAGTTCTTCTCCAGTATTGATGACGCGCTGCAACTGGGGATCATGGTGGCCATCGGGTTTGCTTTTGCGGAAAACATTACGAGTACAGGATACTTCTTTACGTTCGTGAAGGAGTTCCTGCAGCAGCCTAACCCGGATTGGGCCGGCTTCCTCGGCAACATCGCCGGGCGTTCGATTCTCACGAGCATGGTGCATATCGTGTCCACCGGTCTTATGGGGTACTTCCTCGGCATTGCGTTGTTCCTGGATCCCAGCGTCCGCGATGCGCAGAAGAGCGGGCGCAAGTACTGGACCGCCGACGGGAGCCATGCGATGGTGGGGATCCAGAAAGAATTCCATTTCCGCAGCGAGATGATCACCACGGGTCTCGCGGTCGCCACGATCCTCCACGCCATCTCCAACTTCCTCGTGACGCTTCCGGACGTGCTGCCCGGGAACCCGCGCACGTTCGGTGAACTCCTGCACTCTCCGCCCGGTTCGCCGCTCCACTTCATCGCGCTTCTACTGTTGCCCTCGCTGATCTACGTCGTCGGGGGCTTCTGGCTGCTAACCACGCTGTTCCTGCAGAAGACCAACATGCAGGAACGGGGCCATCTCGTCACTACCGAACTCTTCGTGATCCAAGAATGACGTTCTTCCCGCGCCACTCGTCGGCGATGGACCGCAACCAGCCCCCGCTGGGAGCCGTCACGCAGACACTCCTGGAAAAGGAGCTGGGCATTGCGCGGACGTCCATTCAACTGATGGCGCAGCGTCTTCTCGCGCAGGGGATGGAAGTTGCAGGGACGTTCTGGAGCAGGTCCGGGGAAGCGACATACATCCTGCGCGACGGCGTGGAGGCAATCCGCCTACAGGCGCAGAAGACGGCGCCGGAGGGATGGGTATCCGGCACCAGCTACGGTGGCGGGGCACTCACCGACATTGCACGGTTCCTCTATCCTGACCACCCGGAGTACTGCGAGTTCTATCGTGATTCCAAGAGCGGCAAGCTTACGCTCCACTACGCGCCGGAGTTCCTGGAAAGAATGCGCGCGACGGTTGTGGCGATTGGCCAGCTCATACCTGCGCAGGATGTTCGCGCGGGAGAGTTGCGGGAAAGGTTGGGGGCTGCGGCAATTCTGCTGGGTGATGTGCAGAATGATGCGATGATTTCCGCGGAGCAGGCTCTGGATATTATCGCGGACATCCGCGCACGGCTTCGCGAGGGGATGGTTCCGATGGCGGAACGCCGCAGGAACGGGCGTCAGTCTGCCGCACAGGCACGTCTGGAGAAGCGGAGTATGAAGGAGCAGAACACGACGCAGGATGATGCGGGCGCTACGCATTCCTCCCTTGCAACCTGAACGTCTTCCCAGCTTCGACAACTGGACGATGAACGCCAGGCCGGAATATGGGCTTCAGTTATGGAGAGGGGAGCGTGAGTGACGCATGCGTTGAAATCCTCGGAGTCGTCGGCAACCTTGGCATCCTTTCAAGATCATCCGATTGCTTTCTCCTGCATTCCTTCTATACGATGCCATCCATCCTTCCCTGTTTGTCCGTATGCGTCAGTTACGGTTTACCACTTACGGTGCGATGCGTCGTGCCGCTTCCGCTGTGCTCTCCTTTTTCCTTCTCCTGCAAACCGCAGGAACGGGTGTGGCTGCTGCCGCGTCTACGGTCGTTAGTCCAGCGACACAGACGGTTTCGCGCGCTTCGTTTCTGCGCAGCGCCATTGTTACGCTCCGCATTCCGCTCAAAAAAGACGGCAGCGTCCCGTACACGGACGTTTCCGCTTCCTTCCTTAATTACGCGCGCACAGCACAGCAGTATGGTGCACTGACGGCATTCCGTCCTGCGGGGAAGATCCTCAATCTCAACAAGGACATTACACGCGGGGAAGCGCTGGAGGTACTTGTTGCTCTCGCCAAGCAGACACCGCGCACGCCGCTTGCCAAGTCCTACACGGACGTGACGTCAACGGAAGCGAAGAATGCGGCTGCCGTGGCAGTGGACCGCAACTGGATGCGCCCCCTTCGAGGTGCACTCTTTGGGTGGAGCCGGCCTCTTACGACGGCCGAAGAGAAGACACTTCTTAAAAAGGTGATCCAAAGTTCCGGCGTCATCATTTTGCCGCCCGGTCAGAAGACGTATCAGATTCCCGTAAAATCGGGTTCCGAGCTTCCCAAGCATGATGTGATGCAGACGGTGTGGGACCTGTTGCAAAGAGATTATCTCTACAAGGACAAGATCAAGACCGATGATGCGGGGTTTAAGAGCGTGGAGGGAATGGTGAACAGTCTCAACGACCCTTACACGGTGTACTACCGTCCCAGTTCCACCCAGGCGTTTCAGACGCAGCTCAAGGGCGAGGTGACGGGGATAGGCGCGCAGGTGGAGCAGAAGAACGGTGTGCTTGTAATTGTGGCGCCCCTCTCCGGTTCGCCGGCGGAGAAGGCCGGGCTCAAGCCGGGGGACGAGATCCTGTCCGTCAACGGGGATTCCATTTCCAATCTCCCGTACGAGGATGCCGTGAGCAAGGTGCGCGGCCCCAAGGGGAGCGTCGCCAACCTCCACATTCGCCGCAGCGGTGCGGAGATGGACGTTGCTGTCACGCGCGACACGGTAAGAATTTCCGATATCGACATTGTCTATCATGGGGATATCCCCGTGGTGATGCTGCGGCAGTTCGGCCAGACGGCGGACAGCGACTTCCGCCGGCTTATGGTGGAAGTAGCAGCCAAGAAACCGCGCAGTATCGTCCTCGACCTCCGCAATAATCCCGGCGGTCTTCTGGATGCAGCGGGTATCGTTGCCAGTGTTTTCCTACCGGCAGGCAGCACCTACGTGCAGATACACATGCCCAAGGAAACGACGGAGGAGAAGACGAAGGATGATCCGGTCTTCGATCCTTCCGTCCGGGTAGTTGTTCTCGTCAACGGTGGGTCGGCAAGCGCATCGGAGATTGTGGCAGGCGCCCTTCAGGATGCGCAGCGTGCCACCATTGTCGGCGAGAAGACGTTTGGCAAGGGGACGGTGCAGCAGCTTGTGGAGTTTACGGACGGTTCCAGTCTCAAGATGACGATTGCAGAATGGATGACGCCGCAGGGGCACAAGATCGATGGTATCGGCGTACAGCCGGATGTGCTGGTCACAGCAGATCCCATTCGCGACGTCCAGATGAACCGCGCCCTGGACCTTCTCCGCTGATCCGGCTTCGCGGTGGAGATGTTTCGGTCTATGATCTGACTATTCCCGTGCCAAACGGCACGATCCTGCTACGCCGCGATTCCCATGGCTCTCCTCCAGCAAGCTGTCGACATCATCATTCATTTGGATGTGTATCTCGATCTGATCATCGACCGCTACGGCATCTTCACGTACCTCCTTCTCTTTGCCATCATTTTCTGTGAGACGGGATTGGTAATCATGCCGTTCCTTCCCGGGGATTCGCTGATTTTTGCCGCCGGTGCATTTGCGGCGAAGGGGTCGCTCTCTATCGCCGTCCTATTCTTTCTCATCGGGAGCGCCGCGATCGTGGGCGATTCGGTAAACTATGCAATTGGTGCGTATATCGGTCCCAAACTGTTCATGGAGAAGTTGCACCTCCTTAAGAAGGAACATCTGGACCGTGCGCATCAATTTTATGAGCATTATGGCGCCAAGGCCATTGTGTTCGCGCGTTTCATCCCTATCCTCCGCACGGTTGTTCCCTTCGTGGCGGGCGTGGCGCGGATGACGTATTCCAACTTCATTTACTACAACATTGTGGGTGGGTTGATCTGGACCACGCTCTTTCTCCTTGGTGGCTTTTTCTTTGGCAGTATCCCCCTGGTGGAGAAGAACTTTTCTATCGTGATCCTCGCGATCATCATCCTTTCTATTATCCCCGCTGTGACGGAAGTGACGAGGCAGTGGCTGGCGAGGCGGAAGCTTGCTTTACCTGGTTCTCAGAGAAAATTCCCCTGATAGAGGAAACCATTGAATCCAGGGATTTGTTGAATTTCGTGTTTCGATATCAATGGAACTTCATTCATCGGTTTCCTCGGCATCCTCGGATTCTTCGGTATCTATAACAAGAGGTGTAACATACCAACCGCTCTTCCGTAGCATAGGGTGGAACCGTTCCGCCCGCTCCTTCACTCCGGTTTCCTATGGCTGATCCATCGGTACCTCCTTCACCGGACAGCGCCTCCGAAGAATCTGCAATTGTCGCCACCTGCCAGCAGGGCGATTTGACGGCGTTCACGGCGCTCTACGACAAGTACGCGACGCCCATCTACCGGTTCACGTATTACCGGACGTTTGACCGTCAGCTTGCAGAGGACCTCACCAGCCAGACGTTCCTCAAAGCCATGGAACGCATCGGGACCTTCAGGTCTTCCAAAGGAAACTTTGGTGCGTGGCTCTACCAGATTGCACGCAATACCGTCACCGACCATTTCCGTGCCGCGCGTCCTGTTGACGTCCTCGATGAAGAGTCCCCGGTAGCCGCTTCGGACGATCCCAAGGGCGACGCCGCAAACCGGCTGCAGTTCGCTCAGGTGCGTAAGGCGCTCCAGGGCCTCGATCCCCTCAAGCGCGATATCGTGATGATGCGCCTGTGGGACGGCCTCTCTTATAAGGAGATCGCCGCAGTTGTCGGGAAATCGGAAGGCAATTGCAAAGTGATCTTCTGCCGGACATTGGACGGTCTACGTTCCCAGCTTGGTCCAGCCATGATCTCCCTCCTGCTCTTTCCATCGCTATTCAGCATCACGCGATAGCCACCATAACGACGAAACGAATATTCTCCCCCCGTATCCTATGGAACCCGCTACCACCGCCCTCCTCGACGAACTGTACCGCATCGATCCCGCGCTCAAGGATCACGAGACCGCATTAATCCCGCTCATCGAGAAGCTCCTGGCGCACAAGCCGGACATTCATCCTGATGAAAAGTTCGTACAGGAATTGCGCGCGCAGCTTGCGGCGCATGCAGAGGCATTATCGCGCCGATCCGCGACCACGGAAGGCCGCGGTCTTACCCTGCAACGCTTTTCTCTTGCCCTCGCGGGCCTGCTCGTCGGTGTTATCGTTGCCGCGCCGTCCACATACATTGTTCTCAATCAGAAGAAAGGGATTCCTCTCCAAATGGGGAGTCCGCTCTTCCAGTACTCCATTCTGCGCGAAGCCGCCAAGAATGCCTTTGGCGATCTCCAGTCCATAAATTTGGTACCCGGAGGTGAGGGGCGCGGCGGAGGCGGAGGCGCCGAGGTCTCCACGCCGTCCGTTCTCGACTCCGGCATTTCCGGAAAGATGATTGCTCCTGCCCCTCAGGAATTCCAGTACGTCTACGATGGCCCGCTTCCGGATCTTTCGCCGACAGTCGACGTCCTCCGTCGCGAGAAGAGCATCGGGAAGCCGGCGGCATCCGCGTTCCTCGGCAAATTCAATGCGGGAATGGCGAACCTGGGGAGCTTTCCGGGCGCCACGGTGGATAGCGTGATGTTCTCGCAGGACGTTGATTTTGGGTACACGATCAGCCTGATGTTCAGCGAGGGGCAAATCGGTATTTCCCAGAACTACGCGCGGTGGCCGCATCCGGAAGCCCAGTGCAGGGACGAGGCGTGTTACCGGAACTACCGGATGACGATTGGGGATATACCGTCGGATGACGAGTTGATTCGTATTGCCGGCGATTTCATCCAGGCACACAGTATCGACGTATCCCGCTACGGCGCGCCGGAAGTGGACCGCTCCTGGAAGCAAAACTACGATGAAACACCGGACAAAAGTGTGGCGTACGTTCCGGAAGCCATCCGCGTGCTCTATCCGCTGCTCATCGAGGGGAAGGCCGTATACGACATGGGCGGGATGAAGAGCGGCATAAGCGTGAACGTGCACGCAAAGCAGAAGCGCGTCAACGACGTATGGGGTATTCAGAACCAGACCTACGTGAGTTCCGCGTACGACGGCGTGACGCATCCCGAGGAAATCAAGGCCTATCTCAACAATATCGGGAGAGAGTCGGGCTTCTTGCCCACAGTGACGCCCGCGCGAGACGGGGCACAAGCGCCAGCGGTCACCACGGTCACACTGGGAGCGCCGACGGTGGGGTACACGCTCTACTATCTGCAGGATGGAGTGCAGAGCAAAGAACTCCTTGTCCCGGCACTCATTTTCCCTGTCCTCCAGGTGCCGGAGGGGGACGTTCCGGTAGGGATTTACCAGCGGAACACCGTCATTGTCCCGCTCGCCAAGGAACTTCTGGAGAAGGGGACAGGCGGGCCGGTGTTGTTGCAGTCCGGATCGGGAACAACAGATAGCAGCGTGACGCTTTCGTCGTCGAGCGCCGAAGCTTCTAGTGGATCCGGTGACCTGCAGGTGCCAGTGGGAGATAGTTCGAGCAGCACGCAGTCTGAGCCTGTGTCGGGCACGTCCATTCCCGTTCTTCGTTCACTTCCTCTGGAAACGCCTCCCGCGCCTCCCGCGTCTGGCTCGCAGCCTACAGAGTAGATCCGGAGCCGATGGGACTTACTCTCATCGAACGGTAGAGCCATACAGCCACGTCGGCGCGCGTAGCGTTTGCCGAGGGGAGAAAGACCGGTTCCAGGATGAGGTGGTTCTGGATGGCTGTACGCACCAGCGGCGCGTACCACGCATCTGCCGGAACGTCTGGCGGGAGCGTGCTGTCGTCATAGAGCGGTGGCAGGTACAACGATGACGTGACGATCTTCAGTGCTTCTGCGCGGTTGATGGGGGCGTTGGGTTTGAACCGCCTGTCGGGGTACCCGCTGATCCATCCCAAGTCCTTGGCAGCGCACACAGCCGGCGCATACCACTGGTCGAGGACATCCTTAAAGCAATGTCCCCCCGGAGGTGCGACCATTGCGTAACGGCGCAGGATGAGGGACGCAAACTCGGCACGGTTGATGGATTGCTGTGGCTGGAAGGTGCCGTCCGCATAGCCCTTGAGAATGCCTGCTTTGGTGAGCGCCATGATTGCCGTGTAGCCGTACTTGCCCTCCATGACGTCCGGGAACGTAGGGGATGGCAGGACGGATGCCCCCGTCTGCGATGTGGCCGAAACCAGGATCGGCTTGGAAGAGGAGGAGCTGATGGATGAGAAGGAAGACGATGTTGTCCTGGCACGCGCGGTAATTTCCTTGCGGAAGTCCATCTCATTGGGACGGTACGAGGTGTCGCATGTGAGGCCATTGCTGTTCCTCCAGTCGTTGATGCAGGTGTTGGCGCCCGAAAAGTATGGGTAGCGTCCGATCTCGTTACAGGTGTACCCCTCGCCCACGATCAGATCAAAGCGCTGCAGGTAGAACGGCCGGCACTGCGTGTCCTTCAATGCATCCATGCGTGAGCGCATGGCAGGCGTCAGCTGGTCCGCCGGGTAGGCATCGAAGGATATTTTGTCATCCTGCAGTGTCACCAAGCCCAATCGCCTGTTGATCTCCATTACGCCGCCGTACGATGCTCCCGTGCGGTCCCGGCATTGTTTGGGGCCGTGGGAATATCCCGTGCAGAAGAAGGTGCCGCAGTTGTACCCCGCCTCCTGTACCGTGCCGTCCTTGAGAACGTAGAACGGGTAGCAGCCGATCGCCTCGTACTTGTCGCGCATCAACGATTCATCCGCGGAGACGGATGCCATTTCGCTCATGTAGACCACCGAGACGTTGTCGTACCCGAGCGCGGATGCTATGTCTTTGTCGAAGGTATGGAGATGGAAGTCATTGATCATCAGTGGCACGGTGACGCTTACAAGGGCGTCTGCAGCGTAGACCGTAGTCGCAGGCGCCAGAGCGTTGAGTGTCGTGAGGAAGGAAAGGAGGAGTGCGACAAAAGAAGTCATGGGGTGGGGGAGAAAAATGAACAAATATTGTATACAGATTATTGCTGAAGAATCAGGGTTCCATTCGTTCCCATGGCATTGATATCTTGCTGCACTCCCGCCTGCGCATCCACAGGGACGGCGGTACTTTGCTGTGCTGTTGCATCGTTATCCCCGGAGAGCTGGCTTACGGTTATGTTGTTCGCGGAAACCGCGTCCAGTCCCGCGCTTACGTTGGTATTCACCTGTGCTCCGCCCTGCACGCCACTCACTCCTCCCGCGACGGAACCGGATCCTGTGGAGGGGGAAGTTCCGTTGATCTGTACGACGCCGTTCGTGTTATGGGAGGAGGCATTGATAGTCTGGCTGGCGTTGGTCGTGGCGCTGGCAGAGGGATTGGCGACCTGCGTGCAGTTGCTTCCGCACGTCTGGGAGATGGTGATGGTATTGAAAGTGTTGATGGTCTGGTTGGCGTTCACCGTGGTGGTGGATACCGGATGGAAGTCGATAAAGTGGTCGTACGTGTTGGTTGCATACTCCGCTGCCTGATGGATCACGTGTAGGGGTGTTGCAGCCGTCCCGTATGATGGGGTGATGTACTGCATCGGACGCACTTCTTGATTCAGTACAGGTGCTGTAGAGGAGGGGAGTAGTCCCGGAGGCAATTCATGCTGAATCACGGGTGACGTAACCGGGATGACGGGCATGGATGGTTGCTGCGGTTCGGCTTGCGAGAGGAGGACCGGCGCGTCCAGATCAATATCCGGTATATGGGCGAATGATCCTTTCCATCCCGTATCGGGTGAATTCACTCCCTGCTCATTCGCTGGAAGGGCAGAGAGCCACTCCGGTGGTATGGAGAGGAGAAAGTTGTGCCATGCGTTCTGCGTGAGCGGGCTCGCGAACTGCAGAGTGCTCCAAGGTACAGCAATCAGCGGTCCTGTGTATGATCCTGCCGTAGCGACCTGCGGGGACAAGATCAGAGGAGCAATTGCCGTTGCTGTGAAGCTTAGAAGAACCGTAACCCGCGCGGCTATGCGCCGGAGCGTCCCCTGTACCTCACGGACGGTCCCCGCACCCGCGCTACTGAACATGCGCATAGAGTGAGAAAGGAAGGAATCGCCTGCGAAGACGCGGGAATGACAGCTTTCCTTACAGAATTTTGATTTGACCCTTGGCAAGGAAAATTTCCTGCCCTACCATGGTTCGGCCGTTTTATACCCTTAATCTCTTATGCCAGGTTCCGTCGCACAGGTCATCGGTGCCGTCGTTGACTGCACATTTCCTTCCGGAGAAAAACTTCCGCCCCTCTTCACTGCGCTCAAGACGAAGATTGGCAAGGAGGATCTCACGCTCGAAGTCCAGAACCACCTGGACGGCGGCATGGTCCGTACCATTGCCATGGGCGCTACGGATGGGCTGCAGCGCGGAGCCGACGTGGAGAACACCGGCGCACCCATTTCCGTTCCCGTGGGGAAGGAAACGCTGGGGCGCATGTTCAACGTTCTCGGCGATCCCCTCGACGGGCTTCCGCCGGTAAAGGCCAAGAAGCATTATCCTATCCACCGCGAACCGCCTTCCTTCGTCGAGCAATCCACGGAGACGGAAGTGCTGGAGACGGGGATCAAAGTTATCGACCTCATTTGTCCCATTCTCAAAGGAGGCAAGGTCGGCCTCTTTGGCGGGGCTGGCGTAGGCAAGACCGTGGTCGTCAAGGAACTCATCCGTAACATCGCGGAGGAGCACAGCGGTCTTTCGGTGTTTGCCGGAGTAGGGGAGCGCTCGCGCGAAGGGAACGACCTCTACAGCGAAATGAAGGAATCGGGCGTGCTGGAAAAGACATCCCTCGTCTTCGGGCAGATGAACGAGCCGCCGGGACCGCGCCTCCGCGTGGCACTCGCCGGTCTCTCCATTGCCGAGTACTTCCGCGACGAGGAGCAGAAGGACGTTCTCCTCTTCATTGATAACATCTTCCGCTTTACGCAGGCGGGTTCGGAAGTATCTGCCCTTCTCGGCCGTGTGCCTTCCGCCGTCGGCTACCAGCCCACGCTCGCCAACGAAATGGGACAGGTGCAGGAGCGCATCACCTCCACCAAGAAAGGGTCCATCACGTCGGTCCAGGCCATCTACGTTCCTGCCGACGACTTGACTGATCCGGCTCCCGCGACAACGTTCGGTCACCTCGATTCCACTATCGTCTTGACCCGCTCTCTTGCCGAGCTGGGACTCTACCCGGCCGTCGATCCTCTCGATTCCACATCCACGATTCTCACGCCGGAGTACGTGGGTCAGGAGCACTACGACACGGCACGCTCCGTCCAGCGCGTCCTCCAGCGGTACAAGGAACTCCAGGACATCATTGCTATCCTCGGTATGGAAGAGCTCTCCGAAGAGGACAAGCGCGATGTGTTCCGTGCACGCAAGATCCAGCGCTTCCTCTCGCAGCCCTTCTTCGTCGGCGAGGTCTTTACCGGCATCCCCGGCAAATTCGTTTCCGTGAAGGAGACCGTCCGCTCGTTTAAGGCGATCCTCAATGGTGAGCTGGACGATGTGCCGGAGCAGGCGTTCTTTATGAAGGGAGGTATCGATGAAGTGAAAGCGTAAGTTTGTACCATATTCCGAATTCTTGATTCCAGATTCTCATCCGATGCTCCGCTTTCAACTCATAACGCCGGATAAAATCCTCTACGAAGGCGACGCAGAGTCTGTCTCGCTCCCCACCCCGCAGGGCGAGATCACCGTGCTGCCGCATCACATCCCGCTGATTTCCATCGTTATTCCGGGATCGATCCTCGTACGCGGCAAGGAGGAGCATATATTCGCTGTGTCGCGTGGCGTGGTGGAGATCGACGGCACGTCGCTCCGCGTCCTTGCGGACACGGCGGATCGTGCCGATGAGTTGGTGGAAGAAGCCGTGGAGCACGCGAAGAAGGAGGCTGAGCGTCTTCAAAAAGAGAAGCGTGACGATGCCGAAGGCTTTGCCGAAGCAACGGCCATCATGGAGCGGGAGATCGGCAAACTCGCGGCGTTGCGCAGGAAGAAGGCGCGCGGAAAGACGCCGAGGATCGAGCAATAACCAACGATGCTACATTCCAATGACCCTCGTTCATCCCTTCATTTTGCCTGTCATCTGATGAGAGCTACGGATGGGCAGGCCAAAACGGTCTCGGTATTGGGTGAAGCGTACTGTGAGGTGTTTGCATATGAAAAAAGGAGCAGGTCGACGATGTCGGCCTACTCCCGGTTCCCCTCCGGCGTATCTACCCAAGGGAGTCAGTGGGGCATGGGCGGATCGATGTACAATGCAAGGATATCCTTTTCGTCCTCCACATTCTCCAGCAGAACACAGGAGTCTGCCGGGCTGTCATTCTCATGGTAGAGGTACCAGACGATGCACTTTCTTCCCGGTAATCTGATCACCCGCACCGCTATGTACGGATTTCCTTGTTTAACGTAGAGGTGCTTCCAGTGGTTTTTCTGGGCAGCAAACGAAGTCTCGATTTGAGAAAGGGATACTCTGGCAAGGGGGACATCGATGGTTTGATTGCCACCCCTCATGCGAATCATGAGCGTTCCGCGAAGCTCTCCTTGGTTTTCTACGAGTCGGAAGCTGTGGGGACTGCCCCACGTCAGTACAAGCGACTGCATGCAATGCTCCTTTGGGCAATAGAGTAGGGAGGGGGATCTAGTCCCCTCATGATTAGGGTACAGAAAGGACCAGATGACTCCCTACGAATTGATGATGTGAATGAGCAAAGGCGATAGAGTACACTATTTGCATGGCCGATCAATTACCGAAAGAACCGCAAATGGAGAAAAAGGAGGAGGGGATTCGCCAGGCTCTCATGCTCGCCGTGCAGCTCGTGTGGGATATGGGCTGGATCATCGCGATCCCGGCTGTCGCATTCGGCTTTGGTGGAGCGTACGTCGACAGGACCCTCGGAACATCACCAGTCTTCATCCTGCTCGGCCTCGCGTTAGCGCTTGTTCTCTCCTTTCTCGGCGTGAAGAGGAAGCTGAAGGAAATACTGGAGAAGAGGTTTTAAGGTACTATTTTGCGGAAGCTGTTCTCGACTGCATTGATGGTCAATCATTAGTCTGCGTCCGGATCATGCGGGGTCATTATGGAAAAGTATCTTCTTCTGATTTCCTCGACCAATTCCAAACCGTTTGCGACGAATTTTGTCCCTTCAGGAAGTGTTCCAGGTTTCAAATTCTGGAGTGTCGTTTCAATGTAACCGGGAATTTGGGCCGAAACTGTATCTGGAAGCGTCAGCACTGCCGATTCAGATAATTCCACAAAGCGAAATCCCAGCTTCGCAGCAGCCTCCCGAAGAGAATGAGCTTCGATGACAGCTACAATAGTTCCGCGGTTATTTGAATCTTCGAAACCATTAAGGTGGCGTACGGGAGCTTGGCGATTGATGCAATGTGCTTCAACGGAGAACATGATTGAAAAGGGATAAAAGGCGTCACTCTACATTGTTCAAATGGATCATCAATCCTATCAGGATCTTCATGGAAGGGGCAGCTGAAGGTGATTTGGGAACAGAGTGTGTTAATCATAAGAATGGCAATTATCCATTTTCAATTATCCATTATCCATTACAATCGTCCCGCTATGGCCTCTGTTGAAGCCCCCACACTGGCATCCGAAACCATTGCCCACATCGGGTCGTTCCCCGTCCGGAACACGCTGATCATGGCTTGGATTGCGGTGGCGGTTCTCGTGATCGTGGCGCTCCTCACCCGTGCGACAAAGTACAAAGAGGTTCCGGGGCGGTTCCAGGGCTTTATGGAAATGATCGTGGAGGGGTTCTTCAACTTTTGGGATTCCGTTGTCGGCGACAAAAAGCAGACGCGGGCGTTCTTCCCGCTCGTCACCACTATTTTCATCTTCCTCGCTACGGCGAACTGGATGGGCATTTTCCCGGGCGTGGGGAGCATTACCATTCCCGAGGAACTCCACGGCGAGATCATCAATGTGCCGATCTTCCGCTCCATGAACGCCGACGTAAACATGACGCTCGCCGTTGCGCTCATCTCCGTCATCTCCACACAGGTGTTC
This sequence comes from uncultured Candidatus Peregrinibacteria bacterium, assembly GCA_903825315.1. Taxonomy (GTDB): domain Bacteria; phylum Patescibacteriota; class Gracilibacteria; order Peribacterales; family Peribacteraceae; genus CAIKAD01. The sequence goes on from CAIKAD010000001.1 coordinate 370,813, forward strand.
GGCATCGCGGCTCTGGGCATTCTCCCCTATGCCGGCAAGTTCTTTGTTCCGCCATGGAAAGATCCTGTGGGTACGTTTATTGGCATTCTCGAGCTTATCGCTGAATTCGCGAAGATCATCAGCTTTTCCTTCCGTCTCTTCGGCAACATTTTTGCCGGCGAAGTGCTTCTCGTCGTCATTTCGTTTCTCATGCCCTACGTTGCTCCCATTCCATTCCTCGGGCTGGAGATCTTCGTCGGTTTCATCCAGGCGCTGGTGTTCTCGATGCTGACGCTTGTATTCCTCAAGATGGCAGTAACCGCACATGGCGGCCATGATGAGCATGAGGAAGGGCATGGCCATCACGGTCAGCTGGCGCATGAGACCGCTCATGCGTGAGTGTGAGGCGAGGTCGTTCATCAGAAATCACTGCAAAGTGGCTTTTTGATCAAATAATTTGAAACAAGGTTCCCTCTTAGACCCTTGATTCCCCATTGACACATCTCTACACTCTTCGCGCAAATTTCTACCCCCCTACCCACTTTTCTATGCCAGCAGAAGTCGCAGAGGTCGCCACACAGGCTGTTGCAGCCGGCGGGTCTCTCTTGTCCGACAAGAACGCTTTCGTGGCCGCCACGATGGTGTTTGGTTCCGTCATGCCCGCCTTCGCCATCGGTTGGATTTCCAGCAAAGCGATGGAGGCTATCGGCCGCAACCCGGAAGCAGCGTCCAAGATTCAGACCGCACTCGTTCTTACGGTCGCATTCGCGGAAGCCATTGCCATTTACTCACTCGTGGTCGCTCTCATCATTAAGTTCGTCTAATCTGACCGGTTTGATATTTTCTCGCGGCTGCGCCGCGAACCGCGTCTCACCGAGGCGCGGCTACGAACGTCTCTGCCATGGAATTATTGGATAAATTAGGCATCAACGTTGGGCTGCTCATCGCGCAGATCGTAAACTTTGGGATCGTCGTGGGAGCGCTCACGTTCCTCGTCTACAGACCGATTCTCAACCTCCTCGACCAGCGAAGCGAACGCATTCGCAAGGCGCTGGAGGATGCCAAGAAGATTGAGCTGCAGAAGGAGGAGATGGAGAAATTTAAGCAGGAACAGATGAAGAGGATCGATACGGAGATGGGTACGCTGCTCGAGCGCGGGAAAAAAGAGGCGGAGGAGACCCGCCAGCAGCTTGTTGCCGCAGCGCAGCAGGAGGCGGATCGTATCCTCAAACGAGGCGAGCAGCAGCTCAAGGAGGAGCGCGAGCGTGTGCTCGGCGAAGTGCAGGGCAATGTGGCGCAGATGATTGTCCGCATGACGGAAAAGATCCTGGAGCGCGAGTGGTCACCGGCTGACCAAAAGAAGCGCATTGCCGACCTTACCAAAGAACTTTCCTCTTCGATGCAATGAAGATTTCCGCAGAAGACATTGCGCGCGCGCTTATTGAGACCTGCCAAGGGCTCACCGAGAAGCAATGCGCAGAAGCTGCGGATGCGGCGCTGGAGGCGCTCCGGAAGAACGGGCTAACCCGAGCAGTTCGGACATTCCCGCGCGTTGTCAGACGGGAGATGGAGCGCCAGGGAACCGTTTTCGCGGAACTCACGACGCCTTCCCATGACAGTGAAGCAGAAGGAATCCGTGCAGCTCTCGAGTCCGCCCTCAAGAAAAAAGTATCACTTTCCTGCAGGCACGATTCTTCCATTCTTGGCGGCGCTATTCTGCAAGTTCGCGATGATCGCTATGACGCATCCGTGCGCGGATCCCTGTCTCGCCTTCGTCAAACACTTTCCTCATCAGTGCATTGAATGCAGTCTCAAGATGACTGCCCCCTCAGCATTCTATTCCCCTAACTGTTATGTCGCTCAGTCAGTCCTTGATTAAGACGCTCGAAGATCGCATCAGTTCGTTCAAGAAAGATGTGGGGCACGAGCATGTGGGCACTGTCACCGAAGTGGGTGACGGAATCGCCAAAGTCCACGGCCTCTCCCGCGTGGGATCGGCGGAAATGCTTGACTTCGGCAACGGGGTCATGGGAAGCGCCTTGAACCTGGGTGAGGATGAAGTGGGGGCCATCATTCTGGGCGACTTTACCAAGATCAAGGAAGGCGACACCGTTAAAGCAACAGGTCAGATTCTCTCCGTTCCCGTGGGCGATGCACTCGTGGGACGCGTGGTGGATCCCCTCGGTGTGCCCAAGGACGGCGGACCGGCTATTCCGCATAAGCAGATGAATCCGGTGGAGAAGATCGCCCCGCGCGTCATCGAGCGCCAGGGTGTCAACACACCGCTCCAGACAGGGCTCGTAGCCATCGACTCCATGATTCCTATCGGGCGCGGACAGCGAGAACTTATCATCGGCGACCGCCAGACGGGAAAAACAGCCGTCGCCATTGATGCGATCATCAACCAGAAGGAGACGCAAAAAACCGACCGTCCCGTTACCTGTATCTACGTGGCGATCGGCCAGAAGGAATCCAAAGTTGCCAAAATTGTCGATACCCTTCGCAAGCACGGTGCCATGGACTACACCATCGTGGTCTCGGCCGGTGCGGCGGAGCCCGCATCTCTTTCGTACATTGCCCCCTTTGCGGGGACGGCGATGGGCGAGTATTTCCTCGACAAGGGGAAAGACGTTCTCATCGTCTACGATGACCTCTCCAAGCATGCCTGGGCGTACCGTCAAATTTCGCTGCTTTTGCGCCGTCCGCCCGGACGCGAGGCATACCCCGGCGACGTCTTCTACCTCCACTCCCGTCTCCTCGAGCGTGCGGTGTGTCTGAGCAAGGAGCGCGGCGGCGGTACCATTACGTCCCTGCCTATTATTGAGACGCAGGCAGGCGATGTGTCCGCGTACATTCCCACCAACGTCATTTCCATCACGGATGGGCAGATCTACCTGGAGTCCGATCTTTTCTATAAGGGCATTCGTCCTGCTCTCAACGTGGGCATTTCCGTATCCCGCGTCGGCTCTGCAGCCCAGCGCAAGTCTATGAAGAAAGTGGCGGGCAAGCTCAAGCTGGATCTGGCGCAGTACCGGGAACTCGCCGTGTTCGCGCAGTTCGGGTCCGACCTTGACGCAGCAACCAAGGCACAGCTGGAACGGGGCGCACGCCTGACTGAAATTCTCAAGCAGCGTCAGTTCGAACCGCTCTCAGTGGGCGAACAAGTTGCCATGATCTACGCCGGAACCAACGGGTATCTCGATAGTATTCCTGTCGTCGATATCAAGAAGTTCCAGAGCGAATTCCAGTCCTTCCTCCGTTCCAAGCACTACACGCTTCTCGAACAGCTTGGTAAGGAGCTAACGAAGGATGCTGAGGAAGAATTGAAGAGACTACTTACGTCTTTCAAGGATGATAAGGGTTACTCTTCCTCGAAGTAGAATTTAGAATTTGGTATTTGGAATTTTGGATATCTGTAGCCTCATCATACGTAATTCCAAATACAGTATTCCAGATACTTCTCAGATTCTCTCATTACCCCCACTATGGCCCGAAGTCTCCGCGATCTCAGGCGAAAGATGAAAGCCGTCTCCTCCACGCGGCAGGTGACGAAGGCCATGGAACTGATTTCTGCATCCAAGATGCGTCGGGCCGTGCAGAATGCGCAGACGCTTCGCTACTACGCCGTCACGTCTTGGAAGATTTTGCAGCGTCTGGCCAAGATTCATCCCGAAGTCCATCCCTTCCTCAGGCCCAAGCCGGTGGAAAAGGTCCTCGCCATCCTGTTCTCCTCTGACCGTGGACAGTGCGGGAGCCTCAATGCGCAGATGTTTCGCACCGTTACGCAGTATGTGAACGGTTTGAAGTCGGTCAAAGGTTTTCAGAAGGTTGACTTCGTTGTCACCGGACGGCGCGGGCAGCAGTATTTGTCACGGACCGGCCAGAATGTTGTCGCGGCGTTCCCCGCGCTCAGCAGCCATCCTACATTCAAAGATGTTCTCCCCATCGCACGCATGGCGACGAAGGGATTCCTTGATAATACCTACGATCACGTCGTCCTTCTCTATCCGGATTTCGTTTCTCCGCTCGTCCAGGATCCCACGGTTAAAGTACTTCTCCCGTTCACGCGCACGCAGCTCAAGGACATGATCGATACTCTGGGGATGCGTCGCCGCGGGAAGGCAATTACGGAGGAAACGTCTGAGTCGGAAGTGATGGAATACAAGTTTGAACCGTCGCAGGATGAGGTGCTGGCGACGATCTTGCCGCAGCTTACGGAGATGCAGGTCTATCAGGGGGTTTTGGAAGCCGCGGCGTCCGAACATTCTGCCCGCATGGTGGCGATGCGCAACGCGACGGACAATGCAACCTCGATCCTTGACGACCTCACGTTGACATATAACCAGACGCGACAGGAGAAAATTACGGCGGAGTTATCGGAATTGAGCGCTGCGAAGGCGGCGTTGGATTAAGAGTGGAGAAATGGCTAATAAACCGAATATTTGTGTACGAATGACAAATTGACGTGCAATGTAACAAATGATATACATACGTCACTTTTCGTGAATAGTTATGGAAAGAGAACTCCAATCATCCGGCGTTTCTGACATTGTCCTCGATCAGGTGAAAAGACCTGCTCTTGAGAAGAAGAAAGCGGAATATGCTCAGCGCATTGATCACTTTCAGGGAATGGTCCAGAACAATGTCGAGAACCTTGTAGTGCATTCACAGAATGCGGTTGATGCATTTGGCGGGAGGCAAGAGATTCCGAGAGAATTCTTGGGAGAGCATTACAATGCAGAGAATCAAAAACTCCCCACGAATAGTGTTCTCCTTGAACGATTCCAACGGCTCATGGAGGAGCGCTCCGCCGCGGCAAATGCACAGGTCGATAAGAAGTTTCAGCGCGATGCGATGTACAAGCATCTCGCTGTTACGTTACTTCTTCAAAATGGGAGGATTAGCTATGAAGAGTTGATTCAGAAATTGGTAGCCGAAGGGGAAGAAGTGGATGAAGAGACAGCGGCCAACGCTTTTCTTGTTGTGCGGAGTTACAACAACGGGGATGGTCGCTTAACTGGCGGGACGGGGCTGCCTCGATGAACAGGGTGCTTTCATAGGCTCATCGAAAGACGGTGCAGTATTGATGGGGGAACATCACGCCTGGTTCTTCCGTTCCTCTTCAAGAAGGACGGAATAGATTCCCCATGCAAGGCGGGTGTCTGAGCTTGCAGCGGGATCAGAGCACGTCTCCAGGATTTGGTGCATGCCTTTCCCTAGGAAGTGGCTTATCGGTGTTCCGTGCAACACCAGCTCACGGATGCGGTTTGCCATCTCAGTGACAACAGCAGGTGCCGTTTCGTAAGGAAATAACTTCCGTTGCCGCTGCTCTGCGCGCGTCGTAAAGTCTTCGGAGAGGTGAGCCATAGATGTATATTCTACTAGAGTGATGATTGGTTTCAAGAATGACTCAAAACTAGATAGTGATGCCAGGTGAGTGGTGAATCACAAGGCATTCTTCATGAATGCCGTGGTAGCGCAAAATAAAACCCCCTCGCACGATGGTGAGGGGGTGGAAGACAGTGCAGGGTATATTCCTGCTGGTAATCGGAGGCCAATGTGCATTCTTGGTCATCGAACATCCTTTACTTTGTTCAGGATAGTAACAGACAGTACCACCGCTTGTGTCAGGGGCTACGAGATGCAAGCCAAGGTTTCTTCATCGTCGAAACGAATGTTGAAAACCTCGTCGAGCTTGGTGATGGTGAACACCGTGTGAATTTGCTGACACATGCTACTCAATACCAATACCCCATTTGCCTTACGCACCTTTCTTTCCAGGATGATGAGCCTGTTTAAGGCTGCCGTTGAAAGGAATTCCACACCATGGAACGAGAGTACGATCTTCAAGATGCCTCTCTTTTCTATGAGTGCATACAACTCCTGCGCCAAATCCTCGACGATTGATCGATCGATGATTCGCCGACACGTGAAGTGTACCAGTACCCCTTCTTCCTGCTGCTCAATTTCGATGTACTTGTGACTGCTCATACAGTGCCTCCTTTGCTCAAGCCGGCGACGCCAAAGAACGTAAGCCCTACACCAGCGTCAATGATGATCTACCACCGGAAAACGTCAAGAACCACGAATGTGATCTGATAGTCTTGGCTTCATAAGGCCACAAAATCACATATTGCTGTAAAACTGCTTCTTGCGGTTCTCCAACCGGAACTGTTCGCGCTTGAGGGCACGAATGCGTTGGAGGCGGCGCGTGAGGGGCTTTTTGCGCGTCGAACGATCGCGCAAAAGACGAGCCAGTCCCGTCTTTTGGAACTGTTTCTTGAACCGCTGTTGGAGGCGGTCACCGGATTCGTCGCCGTGTTTAATTGCGTAAACTGCCATGAGCTGAGGGAAAGTACAGGAATATTGTAGTGATAGCAAGAGTCCCTAGGCAGAATTCTGAATGGAGAATTATGCATGGAGACTATCCTGTCTTTCCTCAGCTCTTTCGGGCTGGGCAATTTGCTTATTATTCCTCATTCTTGGTGCTGGTTTCTCCAGAAACTGAACAAAAAATGTGAACAATAAGATTCTTATCTGAAAGCCTAATACTTCCATTGATTCGACTTTGAAAGAACTATACAATCCCTTCCGATATGGCTGCCAAGAACCAGTACACAGCTGCTCAAATTACCGTGCTTGAAGGTTTGGAACCGGTGCGTAAGCGCCCCGGTATGTACATTGGGAGTACCGATCAGCGCGGGCTCCATCATTTGGTTTATGAAATCGTCGACAATTCTATCGACGAGGCGATGGCCGGGCATGCCAATGCCATTATTGTGACCCTCAACGACGACGGTTCCGTGAGCGTGGAAGACAATGGCCGTGGTATCCCTGTAGATATCCATCCCGTCACCAAGCGTCCGGCGCTGGAGGTTGTGCTTACAACGCTCCACGCGGGAGGAAAATTCGGGGGTGATGACAGCGGCTACAAGGTTTCGGGAGGTCTGCATGGCGTGGGATCCTCCGTCGTCAACGCGTTGAGTATCAAGATGCGTGCGGAAGTGTTTCTCGACGGGTATACATACGTCCAGGAATACAAGCGCGGCAAGCCGATGATGGACGTTAAAAAGGGCGCCAAGACTACCAAGCACGGCACCCTCATTACATTTACGCCGGACGAGGAGATCTTCGATACGACCGAGTGGAACCTGGATATCATCCTCACGCGTCTCCGCCAGCAGGCATACCTCACACGCGGCATTACCATCTCGGTGCTCGATGCGCGCAAGAAGCGGCCCGCGGAGGACGAGCAGTTTCCGCGTCTCTACCGCTTTCATTTTGAGGGCGGCATTTCTGCGTACGTGGGCCATCTCAATCAGTCCAAGGATGCCATTGGCGATCCCATCTGGTTTGAGAAGGAAACGCCGGAGGGTTTTGTGGAAGTGGCCCTGCAGTATTCGCAGTCCTTTACAGAGCATGTGGTTTCCTTTGCCAACAACATCCACACAGTGGAAGGCGGGCATCACCTCACAGGCTTCAAGGCGGCTCTTACGCGCACGATCAATGCTTACGCTCGTAGCCAGCAGGTCCTGAAGGAGAAGGATGAGAACCTCTCCGCGGATGACGTCCGCGAGGGGCTAACGGCTGTCATTTCGGTCCGCCTTCGCGAGCCGCAATTCGAGGGCCAGACCAAAGGAAAGCTGGGAAATGCCGAAATGAAGACTGCAGTTGAAACGGTTGTGAATGAAAAACTTGCGCAGTACCTCGAGGAGCATCCCTCAGAGGCGCGCGAAATTGTGGCCAAATGTCTTTTGGCTGCCCGCGCCCGTCTGGCTGCCCGCGCGGCGCGCGACAGCGTGATCCGCAAGGGCGCGCTGGATGGAATGACTCTTCCGGGAAAGCTGGCGGACTGTTCCAATAAGGACCCCAGCCAGTGCGAGCTCTACATCGTGGAGGGTGACTCGGCCGGAGGTTCGGCAAAGCAGGGACGTAATCGTGAGTTTCAGGCCATTCTTCCTCTCCGTGGAAAGATCCTCAACGTGGAACAGGCTCGCTTGGACAAGATGCTTGCGAATAACGAAATCAAGGCGCTGATCATTGCGTTGGGCGTGGGCATAGGCGAGGTGAAGGAGATGGCCAAGCTCCGCTACCACCGCGTGGTAATCATGACCGATGCCGACGTGGACGGCGCGCATATCCGCACGCTCCTCCTCACGCTTTTCTATCGCTATTTTCCGGAACTCATCGAGGGTGGGTACTTGTACATCGCGCAGCCCCCGCTTTTCAAGCTGCAGAAGGACAAGGAGGTGCGTTACGCGTATTCGGACAAAGAGAAAGCGGCGGCATTTAAAGAGTGGGGCGTACAGGAGATGGATGTGCAGGAGTCCGAGGAGGGCGAAGGTCAGCCCGCAGGCGAAGCCGTTGCAGAAGAAGGAGAAGATGCAGCCGTTTCCGGTCGCGGAAAGAAAGGACAGGAAGAGCCTAAGCGTAAGGTGCGTGTCAACGTTCAGCGCTACAAAGGTCTGGGAGAGATGAACCCCGGTCAGTTGTGGGAGACGACGATGGATCCGGAGCGCCGCATTATGTTGCAGGTGACTATGGATGATGCCGAAAAGGCGGACGCTACATTTACCACGCTCATGGGTTCGGAGGTGGCGCCGCGCCGCAAGTTTATCCAGACCCACGCAAAGGGCGTGAAGAATCTTGATGTTTAATAAGAAGAACGTGGCAATTATTGCGTAGAGAGTTGGACGTGTTGTGTAGTTTCGCAAGTCTGCGTTCTTATTAATGTGTCAAACATGATACGATTGTCACATGACCACCCCCAAGATTCTTCTCGGTATAGCAGACATTGCCGTTCCCCTTGGATTCATCTTGTCGATCGTAGGATTAGCATTGAAAGGAAAGTGGAAATGGACAGCGGCAGCGGGTGTAATTTTGTTTCTGGTGAGCGTGATTATTGTGCTGCTGTGTCCCATTTGCATCAGTTGTACGGGGACGGGCTCTAACGGATCCGGGTGGGAAGGGACGTGCTGTGCTCGGTCGTGGAAACCCACCAAGAAGGTGCCGTGGTGGGATCTGGTGACCGAACCATGGCTTTGGAAATAATTCTAAGAAAGGATATGAACGCGGTCGGGTAAGGGGGGGCACTATCTGAATATTCTTGCTGTGCGAATGTCGCACTCGACAGAGGTTATGCAGAAGTCAGGAAGCCCATGGGCAGTGCGGGGTTGCCGTCCCGTGATACCGTCCGACGTCTCTACCAGGCTTAGTCCTCGTCCACTTCCGCTTCTCCCATGTGGTCTTGGAGGACGTAGGTGTCCAGGTTCTTTGTGCCAAGGAGTTTAGTGACTTGCGGAATAGCCTGCTCATATTTGATTTGCTTCTGCTTGCCCGCCTTCATGTCGCGCAGAATGACGGTCCCTTCCTTCACTTCCATTTTTCCTAGGAGCAGCGTGTAGCGCGCCTCAAACTTATCCGCGAGTCTCATCTGGCTTTTGAGGCTGGCTTCGCCAAGCGCCCCGATGGTGTGCACGCCGAGCTGACGAAGTTCGGAGATGAGGGAGAGGCATTTCTTCTTAGCTTCCGGTCCCAGCTGCGCCACGAACACGTCCACCTGGTCCTTATTGGGGACAGTGACGCCTGCCTCTTTCATGTGCCAGATCATGCGCTCCACGCCTCCTGCAAATCCCACACCGGGCGTTGGCTTACCGCCAAGGAGCTCGATCAGCCCGTCGTACCGTCCTCCGCCGCCCACGGCGTTCTGTGCGCCGGTGGACTGGTCCCAGAACTCAAACACCGTCTGGCAGTAGTAGTCCAGACCGCGCACGAGCCGGGGATTGAGAACATACTTGATGCCGAGTTCCTCCAGGTACTCCAGAAGCGTCTCGTGGAACTGCCTGCTCTCATCGCCGATGAACTGGTCGAGCGTGGGGGCGGTCTTCAGGAGGATCTGTGTGTCCTCGTTCTTGGAGTCCAGCACGCGCATGGGGTTGGTTTGCAGGCGCCTCCGGTCCTCCTCGGGAAGCTGGTGCTCTTTGCCAATGAAGAAGTCCTTCACTGCTTCGGCGTACGCTTTGCGGTTATCCGCAGTGCCGATGTTGTTCACTTGGAGCGTGAGGCGATCCAAAATCTTCACATCCTGCAGGATATTGGTGACCACATGGATGAGCTGTGCGTCCAGGCTCGGATCCTTGAGCCCGATGATCTCCAGGTCGAACTGGTGGAACTGGCGGTAGCGGCCCTTTTGCGGACGGTCGTGACGGAAACACTGGCCGATGGCATACAGTTCTACGGGCTGCGGGAGCTGCTGCATGCCATTCTCGATGTAGGAGCGGCAAATGCCTGCGGTGAACTCCGGTCGCAGCGCGAACTCTGCTTCTTCCCCCTCCTTTTTGCTGCCTCTGACGGTGAAGAGCTCCTTTTCCACAATATCCGTATGTTCGCCGATGCCGCGCTCAAACACGCCGCGGTACTCGAACATTGGCGTATCGATGCGCTTGTATCCTGCCTGGCGGCAGCGGTGGCGCACCGCTTTTTTGATGTACGTCATGTACATGTGGTCTTCCGGCAGCACATCGTGCGTGCCTTTCGGAGTTCTAAACATGGGTTCTGCCATAGAAACCTCATAGGGAGGCTCAAGGGAACCTAGCAGAGCAAAGGGAATCTGACAAGACACTGATTACGGTATTTTGACGAGCGGATGCCGAGGAGAAGGTTGTAATGTTCAGTTTTTTGTACCGTCATACTGTCAATGCACGCTTCTATGAGATACGCGGTTATCGGTTTTGCAGGGCTTGGCATTGCTGCGGCGGTTCCGTTCCTTCTACAGACATGGAATAACGCACGCACTACACCCGCTTCCGCCACCCTCATCACTGCCGCTCTTGCCGATGCCAGCACGCGGAAGCAATCTGCTTTTGTGCAATGGGGGGCGTACGCCGGTGATACTCCATCGGACAGTACAAATTTTGAGGCTGCTGTTGGCAAGAAGATGGATTTGGTGGCTGTATTTATGGCAGACAGTGATCCTTTTCCGTCCCAGTTTGGTCCTACGGTACGCGATGAAGGGAAGACGCTCATAGTGTTCTGGGAACCCACCGGAAAGTCCCTGGATGACATAAATGCCAAGAAATCAGATGCCGACTTACGGAAATTTGCCACTGCGGCAAAGTCATACGGTGGTCCGGTGATTTTTGCGCCTTTCCATGAGATGAACGGCAATTGGTCATCTTGGGGAGGCACAGTGGGCAAGAACACTCCCAGAAAATTCATTACTGCATGGCGTCATGTGCATGCGTTTGTGGACAAGGTGCCCAATGTGCGGGTCGGGTGGGTCGTGAACAATCGATCGATCCCCCTACGGCGCGGGAACTCGATCGAGCTCTACTACCCGGGTGATGCCTACGTGGATTATGTGGGTGTGGATGGGTTTAACGAGGGTTCCACGTGGGAAACGTTTGATCAGACGTTCAGCGCGGCGCTTACGGCAATTCGGGTCTATCACAAGCCTGTGTACATTTTCTCCATGGCCAGCGCGGAGGGGCCGCAGAAAGCGGCATGGATTACCGATGCGCTGGCTGTTCAAATTCCCAGCCATCCGGAGATCGTCGGATGGGTATGGTTTAATCAGGATAAAGAGAAAGACTGGCGTGTGTGGTCGGAAAAAGCGTCCCTCAGGGCGTTCCAGAAAGCAATACAATGAATGGAGTGCCATGTACAGATCAGTACTATCACTCCTATGTACGTAGATAGCGCTGATCAGCCCCTCACGATAATTCATCGTATAACACTACGCATTCAATCAAAAAAGATTACAGTACTCCCGATCTTTGGCTCCATCGGTGTTCGTGGAGAGTCTTAAGATATCAATCCTACATGTCAGGAGTATGCGTATGAAGAGAATACTTGCGCGCGTTGTCTGTTACTTTACGGAACACAGGTTCGAATACAGCTCTGATCAACAGAGACGAACCTGTAACAGATGTGCCTTCTCGCAGCGTACATGTGCTGTGTGCGAGGGACAGGGGAGGCGCTTGGATCTTCCGATGATTCTATGTTCAGACTGTGATGGGAATGGGAGAACGTACTCGAAATGCCGACACGATGCGGCGACGATCTTCTGTCCGGATTGTGAAAGTACAGATGGGAAATCTGAAGGGATCTGTCCGGTCTGCATAGGGTCTGGAATGGTTCGTCCGCGTTGCGTAGCTTGCAAAGGGCAAGGATGGATTCGTTTGGGGGCAACTCAGCATACTGGAGAATAGTATGCGTATAGTTCCGATCGTCCGCGAATGCCTTGCCAAAGATGTGCCCAGAGTGGAGTACTCTGGGCTTTTCCTTGAGCGTTCCAATTCCGTATCTCTAGGCATCGTTCGGATTACGGCATCATCTGCAACCCCTGATGGACGGTGATCACCGGCGTGCTTTGCGCTTTGAGGTAGTTCACGGTGTCCTGCAGCGTGGCCGGCGACGTGTCGTACTGGCCGGGGTTATTGATCACCTGGTGGATGACAAGGATGAGCCACGTTTTGTCGCGCGTTGCCGTATCGATCCACTGCCTGATTTGCGCCGGTGTAGTGGTGTTGAGGACGTTCTGGACTTTGAGGGTGAATGTATTGTCCGTCCGCTGGTTATAGCCCTCGTCGACGGTTCGCGCTCCGGCGAAGTTTGCGTTCTTTGTGAGCGTAATGATCGCATCATTGTATTCGCCGTAGGTATAGGCAAGCGAGTCCACGGGCGAGAACCCATGGTCGAGGAGGTCTTTGCGCGATCCCTGGATTTCATCCCGGGCCTTGGCCGTGGTGAGCTGCGTGAGGTGCGGATGCGTCTGTGTATGAGCATCAATCTCATGTCCGGCTTGTTGGAGTGCGAGGACTTGTGCGGTGCTTGCGTAGGACGAGGGATCGTTGAGGTCGCCCGCGGCCGGGTTAAGCATCTCGTTGGTGATAATGTAGAAGCTCGCTTTGAGGCTGGATTGGTCGAGGATGGGACGCACTGTGGTGTAGTGGGAAATCCAGCCATCATCGAAGGTAAGGCTTACATATCCTTTGTCGAATGAGTCCGGTCCAGGCCCCCCGCTGAAGAGTGTGAGAGAGAAATTATCCACGCTCAACGTTCCCGCAGCGGCAAGGAGATGGAATACCGTGAGCGATGCGGCGTTCGCCGGCGCCGTGAAGGTAGTGCTGAACTGGCGGAAGTCCGTGCTGGGGCCAACTTGGCCGATTTCCACGTACTGCTGTGCAGTATCCTGCATCGTGTACTGCACGACGAGGGAGCTGGGCGCGGTGCTCTTGTACCAGTCCGAGAAACTATATTGCTGTCCGGGAGTGACGGGAACATTGTCAAAGTACCACTTGGCATCCCCATTTGTGTACTGCGTGATGGTCAGTGCCGCACCGCGGCTCCCATCCTCCGCTTCTCCCGGATAGGTGTATTGCACCGTGTTCGTTCCCCATCCGCCACGATGCCAGTGCGCCGGGTCGCCGTTCCCTCCGTCCGTTTCCACAGAGGGGTTGGGAATGAGGTTGCCGCCTGGATCTGGCGATGATGAGTTTGAGCTGCTGGAACTTGAGGATGCTCCGGTTTCCGTGTTGTCCTGTGCGCCGGTGCAGCCGGGGTCAGCCGGATAATCCACGAGACCGTTCCCGTCGTTATCTATCCCGTCCTGGCACTGTGATTTGGGATTCGCTTCGTTAGTGCTCAGGGCACTCGTACAACTGAAGTCAGCAGGGAAGTCCGTGGCGCCGTCATTATCGTCATCGATGCCGTTGGAGCATTGTGGCAGGATGGAAGAACTGCTGGAGGAACTGGAATTGGATGAAGAGCTGGTTCCTGCTGCCAGGGCGGTACAGAAACCGAGCGTGAGGTCCGCGTTCTGGTTTCCGAGGTACGTCACCTGGTCGTCCGGCGCCCCGAGCGCGCGAGACGCGTATCCCAGGTTGGTGATGTAGAGGTTGGAGAGTCCCGTTCCGAGCTGGACGTTGGAGACGCGGTCGGCTGTGGCCGAGGTGCCATTGGAAAAATGGAGTGTGATGGCATCGATGTTGTTCCCCGCCCCCTGATCGGGAACGTTTTCGTTACGGTAATCCAGGATGTTGATGTAGCTTCCCTGGGGATCAGCGTGCCCACCGGCATCGCTGATGAATATGGTGTATTGCTCATGTGCACTGGTGGAGAACGTCGCCGACATGGTCTGGAGTTGGCCGAGAGTGAAGGAGTATTCGGTGAAGTCGGTAGTGAGCTCCCGTATTGTCGCGGAGGTAAGGCCCGCTTGTTCCAGTGACCGCACGGGGTACTGACATGCCCCATCCCCTCCGGAGACGGGAACGGAACTGGACGAAGAGTTGTTGGAACTGGAACTCATGGAAGCGCCCATTTCGGTGCTGTCCTGAGCGCTTGTGCATCCAGGATCAGCAGGAAAATCCACGAGGCCGTTCCCGTCGTTATCCATACCGTCTTGGCACTGTGCTTTAGGATTAGCCTCGTCGGTATCCAATACAGTCGTACAACTGAAATCGTACGGAAAATCGGTGGCACCGTCACGGTCGTCATCGATGCCGTTGGAGCATTGTGGATTCTCTGACGGGGAAAGCGAACTGATGTTCGATGATGCCGAGGAGGAACCGTCGGAGAAGGGATCTGCACAGGTGATGGAAGCGACCCATGTACTACCGTACTTGGGGAGCGCTGCTACAGTGTTAAAGTTGGAAGAAGAGTAGCGCGTCAGCTTGTTGTTACGGGGTGTGTGGAAGTTACATTTCCCGTTGGGATACAGAGAGCTGCGTTCCTCATCCTGGCAAGTGCTCGATACGTAGGTTCTGTATCCCAGGGTGTCACAGATTTTGAAGAGCGTAGCAGTATCCTGTGTCCCGTTGTCGTTCCATCTCAATCCTTTTCCGGTACCCTCTCTTGAGCGGAGGAAGGGATTTGTCGGAACAGTCAGCGGAAGTCCCTGTGTCCGTATGGCGTCCGCTACGGCTTGAAGTACGAGCTGGGGGCGGTTGCGGCCATCGCTCCCCTTCCCAAATGTCATGGTGGTTGTGGTGGCGCTCACAGGCGTTGCGAGAAGTGTTTGTGAGGTAGAGGAAGGAATGAGCGGGATAAACATGGCTGCCAGGGTGATGAAGAGCATCAGAGCTCTCATCCGGTCGTAGAAGGAACGCATAACGGGAGAAGGGAGGTGAGCGATTATTGTTGATGGAGCACGTGATCCTGTTTATCAGGCCAGTGTCAGACGCTTGGGGGAAATCCAGACGTTTTGTCGTTTATGGAAAATAAATTCCTTCACAAACTGTTCCAGGAAGACGTAGGCGTTAACGTAGAGGAGAAACAGGTAGGGAAAGGGAACCAGTAGCATATCCAGCCGCTTCTCACGGATGGCGGCGAAGACGCTGAGTACGGATGCGGTGGAGAAGATGAGGAGTAAGATGTTTCCTGCGAGGCGGATATTGAGGATCGGTATGAGGAATGCGAGCACGGAATAGACGACGCCTTCGATGTACATGAGTGAAAGTTCCAACGCCTGCGGGGGAAACGATGCAATGGAGTAGTGCTTGCGAAGGTTCTGCCACCCGCCACCGAACCAGCGCTGCATCTGGAGAAAATAGCACCGGATGGTTGCGGGATCCTGGGTGTAGACGATAGCGTTACGGTCGAAGAGGATTTTGAAGCCGTTCTTGTGCAGCTTGTAGGTGAAGTCGAGATCCTCGGTGATTGTGTCATGGTCAAAGGAGAGGTACTCGCGGAACACGTGCGTGCGGAATGCGCCCGCGGCGCCGGGAATGACAAACATGAATCCCAGGTAGCTCTGTGCGAGCTTGTGGAGGTTTTGCCCGATGGAGTACTCAAAGGCACGGTGCCGGGTAAGCCAGTTGTACTTGAGGCTCTTCACGTATCCGCCGACGGCAGCGACCGTGGGATTCTCAAAATCCTTTTCGATGCGTTCGATGAAGTCTGGAGCAAGGAGGGTGTCTCCGTCTGAGGTCACAAAAATGTCCCCCGTGACAAACTGCAGGCCGAATTCCTGTGCGTGGCTCTTGTTCCCCAAATTCCGTGGTGTGCGAACTACGGTGATTTTTCCCGCGAACTCCGGTTCACGGAGGATCAGCGGTGTGGCATCCGTGCTGGAGTCATCTACCACAATGATCTCGTCCGCAGGTCGGGTTTGATTCAGCCAGGAGCGGGCGCTCTGCCGGATAGCCTGTGCCTCGTTATGACAGGGGATAAAGAGTGTGATGCGCATGCCAACGGCGTTAATCCTCTTTGAAGACGCCGTTTTAGCCTCTTTCTTACAACGAGTTCTCCGGCAAGGAGATATTCACACGGAAGAATTATTCTGTACAATAATCGAGCTTGTGGCGGGCGTAGCTTCCACCTTCGCCCCATGCTTAAATCCTCCGCGTCATTCCCTTTGTTGAAGCAGAGGACAGGGAGGGCTACGGTGGGCAGGCAGTTGGTTCCGCCCTTCGGGCGGATTTGGAACCATTGTGGTAGCATTTCTTCACTCGTGGCGGGCGTAGCTCAGTTGGTTAGAGCGCCAGGTTGTGGCCCTGGAGGTCGTGGGTTCGAACCCCATCGCTCGCCCCATTTTGTCCCAAGATTAAGAGTTCTACCTATTCGATAAGCAGGAAATAGATGGGTTACTTCGAAATAATGCCACTCGTTTGAGATCTATGTTTACCTTTTGGGTGGATACGCCAATCAAAGTATTGCTTCTGAGGGAACTTTTGGTGAGCGATCTGTTCAAATCCCTGTTTAATCGTTGCTCCCAAGTGCCCTTTGGATATTCCGTAGAGCGAAATGAGCGGGTATCCATTGTGTTCAATCAACATTCGCTTGTTCCAAGCGTTCTTCCTGTAATTCCTTTCGTTCATTCCGAAATATTCAATGTAAATATTATAATCATCCAAGAAGAAATCAGGACGCCAACGATAGCCAACAAGGCTTATGGGAGGCTCGTACGTGAAACGAATGCCTTGATCTTCCAGAAAGTTTGCAATCTCCAGCTCGCCCGGACTGCGAACAGGTAGTCCGTTCTTTGAACAGAACTTCCTCTGACGAGAATATCTTTTGGGCATCACATTATATTATACATCTTTTATATATTGATGTCATTGTCAGGATCTGCGAGATAGAACGCACCTCTCCCGATCCATCACGTTCATCCCCGCCCTCCACGGATTATTCCCGTTCGGTTGGAGGCGCACTTTTAGTCCGAATAAATAGTAACCTACCGACGTACACTACCCATTGACAACAATTAAAAAAAAGATATAAAGGTAATTATGAATCGCCAATCTGTTCGAGAATTGTATGTGGCGTCGTTTGAAAACCCCGAAAAATTTAAAGGAGATGTTTTAGAAAGATTGCTAGAACTTCATGAGCGTGAAACTGAAGAAGAAATTCGAAAAAGATTAAGCAGGCTATCACGTGATACAGCAGCAGTACTTTTGCTCCTGCTGGAAGACAGCTCGAGAGCCAGATTCCCAGGTAGTGAAATTGCCAAGACATATCATGCAAAAATTGGGAGCAGAGCAATGCTCTTAGAACGTGTGTTGAACCTTATTGAATCATTTTCAAGCACTCCAGCAGACAGTACTCCTCCAGGGGACTTGCAGTAGTTTGGTACTGGTTATTTATCCTCGAAAATCACAACCCCAGTACGTAGCATGCACGGAATATGGAAAGAAGCCGGTAGGACAACGGTCACTCGTCAGGTTCTTCTATTTCGGGGGTTCTTTCTGTATCCCTTCCGCTTCCACTACAAATACCACATCGCTGTCACCTGCCTGTGGGGCAGGGGACTCGTTCTTTTCCGTTGCCGGTTGTGGCTGCGGCGGAGGAGGGGGAGGTGACGGTTGTTGCGCCTGCTGTTCCGTTTGAACTGGTGTCGGTTGCATCGGAGGCGGAGGAGGCTGTTCCGTTGGTGCCGGATTTGGTTCTACTGGCGGCGTAGGAAACGGCGTCGGTGCAGTTATTCGTTCTGACCGCTCATTACTGGCGACGGAAAGTGTCTCATCGTTCTTTCGCTTCTTGAGGTTCTCTCGGTACCGCTGGCGCTTGCGACGCTTCCGCTCGCGTTCGCGCTCCGCGCGTTCCTTTTCCTGCGGGGACAGTTCGGCGGGAGGTGTTGCACGGGGGGGAGGAAGTGTGGAACTCGGTTGATCGGGGGCGGTGGTCGATGCGGGTTGCGGAGGCGGGGAAAGAGGTTCCGGAGTAGGAGCGGGGATGAGCGGTTCCGGCTGTGGGGGAATTACCTGTGGTTCCGTGACCGGAGGCGGCGAGGAAATTGCGAATGGCGATGCTTCTTCGGGTGTCGGTTGCCGTATAGCTTCCTGTTCGTTGGGGCTCAGGAAGGAAGGTGGAAGCACAGGAGGCTGTTCTGTTTCGAATGCGGTGAAATCAGTCGGTTTGGTTTCCTCAGGGGAGGACGGCGGGGCGGGAGGTTGCAGGTCCGGTACAGGTGGCGTTACCGCGGGAGGAGGCGTCGGTTCGAGTGGCGTTAGTGTCGACGGCTGTTCCGTTGACGCGGCACTTTGCATCCCTCGCTGCAACCAGGGCGGTGCTGTATCCAGGTCAACGGCGGGTTCCTGCGTCGGGGTTGCCGGAGGTTGAGTGGAGGGTTCCGATGCGGGCGTTGGTGACGATTCCGTGGGAGGAGTGGGAAGCGGAGTTTCACCTGCCGGAGATGGCGATGCAGCTTGCTTCAGACCTTTCCTCAGCCAAGCCGGCGCATTATCCGTCTGGATCACCGGCTCAGACGGGGGAAGGGCGGGTGCTGCTTCTTCTGTTTTCGTCTTTTCCGCAGGAGAGAGCTTTCCCTGTGTGCGCTTGATTTCCATGGGAGGCGGAATATCCACGACGTTCGTTTCCTTTTTGCCCACGAGACGTGATTCCATATCTTCAAGATGACGCTGCAAACCTCCTCCGTCCCGCCGGAGAATCTTACCGATTACCCATACTCCCGCCGCGCCCAACGTGATGGAACCGAGGATGACGAGGATGATCTTGATAACGAGAGCAATTGTTC
Organism: uncultured Candidatus Peregrinibacteria bacterium; assembly: GCA_903825315.1. GTDB lineage: Bacteria > Patescibacteriota > Gracilibacteria > Peribacterales > Peribacteraceae > CAIKAD01. Next base: position 389,765 of record CAIKAD010000001.1, read on the forward strand.
CGGGCGGGAGAAACGGTTGCGTTCCGCCTGCGGATGAGGATGATGCGGCAGAAGAAGACACAGCGACGCTGGAGACGGAGGATGTGTCTGCAGGCAACGCGGAAACCGATAGGGAGCGGTCGGTCTCGTACACCACTTCGCCCGTTTGGAGATTGCGAACGGAGACGTGAACGGTATATGTCCCGCTCCGGAGATAGCGGTGTGTGGGGGTATTGAGCATGCTCTCTCCGCCATCCCCGAACGACCACCGGAAGAGGAACGGCAGAGAAGTATTCTGGAGGTGCGGCAGGGAAAACGACAAGCTGCCATCCGGCATGGTGGATACGCTTACGGCACTCTCCTGCGGGGGAGGGGATAATTGTTCCGCTCCGCTCCGGGCGACTTTAATCGTCTGAGATTCAGCTTCAGCATCCCCCTCTATGGCGCTCAGGCGTAACTCGCGTACCGGGCGTTCCGAAGAAAGCCAGACGAAGAGCGGAACGCGTCCCAGGCGAAAAAACGTTCCGGCTGCATCGTCATCATCCGTTGTATTGGCGTCATTGTTGGAGTCCACCGAGGTATCGAGGTCGAGTCTATAGATCCGGCCCGTTAGCCCCGCAGGCGCAAGTTTTAAAATCTGACGGTTGTCCGGCAGCGAGATAGTTCCGTTGGCGAGTAATGGATCGGTTTCCAGGAACATTTTGTTGAGGGGCTCCGCCTGTGTGTTGGTGGAAGACGATTGTGCGTCTTCGCGGGCCTGCACGTCGAGCAGTATAAAGCGCTCTCCCAGCGGTGCACCGTCCGTGGCATTGGCAGTTGCAGAGAGACGGTACCGGCCGGGTTCCGAAAGGCGCACGCGGAACACAGTGGATCGCGATGCTTGGAGGAACGTTCCTTCATGTTCTAGTACCCACGCAAATTGTGCGTTCGCATCATCGTTCGTGCCCAGGATTTCGAAGATATCTCCCGTGGAAAGCGCAAACGCTTCATCGACTGGTGCGTAGTTCGTGGAATCCTGGGCGTACAGGCGGGGTGTTGCGACAAGCGCTCCAAGGAAGAGTGCGGAAGCCAGCAGGAACACAGAGAAGGTCCGGCGATGCGTAGTCGTCCGCGGACGACTCCAGACCTGCCGGAGGCTGGGCGTTCCATTCATGGCGTGCCATTAAAAATATTGACTACGAAAAGCACGATGATGCGAGAAAGGATAATGACCGCGAGTCCGATGACCATATAGATGATAGATTTTTTTGCCTTGTCCTTTTGTTCATCGTTCCCCATGGACACAATGAGGCGGATACCGGCTACAATCACAACAATCACAGCAACAAGCGTGACGAAGTCCAGCACTCTTGTGATAATGGAAATCACGAAGTCCATCAGATTACTTTGGTGGGAGATGCCGGGGATGCTCGCTACCTCATTCGCTGATTCATCAATACTCGGTCCACCATCGAACACCGCTGCACCAGCGGATGGTGCAAGGGAGTGTAAATATGCTGCGATACGAGCGGATGCCTTGAAGGAAAGGGTGGCGAGCGTGTATCCCATGGGAGGTGTATTTATTCTCTTTTATGATATCATAATTTAGCACTTTTAGCAATTCTATGCGTCCTACCTGCTCTGCACTTCTTCGCCAGTCTAAAACCCCTGCATTCCTTGTTACGGAGCCCCTAAACATACGCTATTTGACGGGAATTTACCGGGATGCAGGTGTCCTTCTGGCGACACCAAGCAAGTTACTATTGTTTGCGGATCCACGCTTTCACAGTGGGGTGGAGCGACAAGTGCGTAAAGGAATAGTTGTGCGGGATGCAGCGGAGTTGCCGAGATTTCTCAGAAAAGTCAGACGGTGCGGGTTTGAGGCGAACCGTGTGGATGTTGGGCGGCTGGAATCATGGGAGCGTAGTTTTCCATCTGTGACATTTGTCCCTCGAATGGATGTGGTGGAGTCTTTCCGTCGGCAGAAGGAAGCGGATGAACTCGCGGCACTCCGGCGTGCGCGGCGTATCACCAAGATTATCCTGCAGCGCGTACCGTCAGCGCTTTATCCTGGTGTGCGCGAACGGGACCTGGCGCGCACGATGAAAGTGTGGGCGCTGGAGCTGGGAGCGGACGATCTTTCTTTTGATCCCATTGTGGCGTTCGGGTCCAATACGAGTTCGCCGCACCACGTTCCCACGTTACGTGCGCTGCGCCGTGGCCATCTCGTGCAGATTGACGTGGGAGCGCGTGTCGATGGTTACTGCGGGGACATGAGTGCGGTGTATTGTACGGGAACGCTTACGGCGGAACAGCGTCGTGTTCTGGCTGTTCTCAAGAGCGTGCAAAGACGCGCGATGCACGCCGCGCATGCGGGTGTCACTACACACGCGCTTGACCGATTGGCTCGTGACCTGTTGCGCGAGAAGGGGATTGAGGAAGCCTTCTGTCATTCCTTGGGTCACGGTGTCGGTTTGGAAATCCATGAGGGAGTCACGCTCTCGCAGAAGAGGAAGGAGGAACAGCTTCTCAGGAACGAAGTAATCACCATTGAGCCGGGAGTCTACTTCCCTGGAAAATGGGGAATGCGCGTGGAGGATATGGTGTTTGTTCGGTGACGCCAAAATCTATAATGGATGGCTAGGGTAAGCCAAGAGCGAGACTTGACAAATATGCAAAATATTTATAGGTTATAAACATGACCAAGGGACTTTCTCGCGTCTTTGTCTGGCTCATCCTTCCCATCTGTGCGGTAACGGTGTGGGCGATTGCACGTCATCCCGTGCAGGCAGAAATGTCGTGCGTCCAGTACGGGAGGATCGGATGGAATCACGTGCAGTTGGAAGATGATTATTGTTGTGCGGGTCTCCAAAAATTATCGCTCGCCACTCCAACCGGCAGGTGGAAGTCCTGTGTCGTCGAAGACCATTGGGTGGATGCATTCGTCTGCTCGCAGTGTGGTGACGGCATCTGCAGCGACGGGGAGAACGTTTGTAATTGCAAGAAGGATTGCAAGCCAGCCAAGACTTGTGGGAACAAGAGGCTGGACATTGGAGAATCGTGCGACGACGGGAACCGCAAGAACGGCGATGGGTGCAATGAGCGGTGCGTGACGGAAGAAGGATGGACATGCCGTGGCTCGCCAAGCACTTGCAAGTCGCGCTGTGGCGATGGGGTTGAGACAGGTAAAGAACAGTGTGACGACGGTAACCTCCGGAACGGGGACGGTTGTTCGGTCTTCTGTCAGTGGGAGTAGGTGCCAGCAGTCAGGTGATGACGTCCTGGGCGTGGATTTGAGCCTGGCAGGATAGCGAATATTCTGCTACAATATGAGGAAACATGCACATCAAGAAACCTTTCCTGGCAGCGGCAGTTCTGCTGTCCATACTCATGCCGTCTGTGGCATACAGTGCGGACGCGCACCAACCCTATCGGCAAGAGTTTGTCATCACCGCGTACTACTCGCCTAAACAGGGGCAGTGCTGCTATGTGCGCGGTTCATACGAAGCAGATATTGTTCTCAATGGAAACGGGACCAACGGAGCGAGCGGAAAGGAGGTTCATCCTGGCATGGCGGCTGCTCCCAAGCTCTATCCCTTCGGAACGCGCATCACTCTTCCCGGCATCGGGACGGTGACCGTACAGGATCGTGGTGGTGCCATTAATACACAGAGCGATGGGACGCATCGCTTGGATCTGTGGATGGGGGAAGGAGAGGAGGGGTTGGCACGTGCTCTGGCGTTTGGTGTGCAGCGCATGACGGGTACCGTTTTTCTGCCCGGGACAAATCAGCCGCCGGAATCCTTCGCGCTTGCAAATCATGATGCCCCGTGGAACAAGTTGTCGACGTTCCTTGAAGGCCGGGAAATTCTGCTCTCAGTCCGCCCCAAAAAAGGAGATCGGAGCCAGTCTACTTTGCTTCTTCAGCAGGATCTGCATGATGCGGGATTCCTCCGCCGTGAGCCGACGGGATTCTACGGACCGGAGACGGAAATTGCACTCAAGGGATTTGCGAAGGAATTCCACATAAACGGAGCCGTAACAGAACTCACGCGGGAAACGGCTGCGACACTTCTCGCTGCAGTGGACGTGAAGGAGCCGGATCTCCTGCCACGCAATGTAAACATCGGCAGCGCCGCTGCAGACGTTCGTAACCTCCAACGATTGCTCCGCTACCTTGGTTTCTACAAGGGGCGTACGGATGGCATATTCGATGTGGACGTCCGCCGCGCCGTTCTTGAATTCCAGCTCAATCAGAATGTTATCGCGTCGCGCGGGGCGAGCGGAGCGGGGACGGCGGGACCGCGCACGCGCATGGCGATCAATACGGTTCTCCGTGAGAAGCGTGTAGCGCAGAGGGCGAAGGAGTATCTTCTTCTGGCGCGGATCGACGACCTGCTCCGGGACCGCGACGCGGTGCCCAGCCGCTTTTTGGCAAAGGGCGAGACGAGTGACCAGGTACGTCTTCTCCAGAGGCTTCTGGCGGAGCGTGGATTCCTCCCGGCGAACCGGGCGACCGGATTTTTTGGAGACGAGACGCGCAAAGCACTTCTGGCCTATCAACTGAGCGCGGGGATCATCAAAAAAACAACGGATCCCGGGGCGGGATTTGCGGGCCCTGCAACACGGCATGCGTTTCTCACCGAGATACGGTCACACGTGCTTTCAGTAGTGCGCGCAAGCGGATGGGGAGCAATATGAGAGCAACGGAATTATCTTCCCGTTTCCCTTTGTACGGACATTCTCAGGCTCTTTGACGTGTCGGCATTCCCGTGTAAAAAACCAAAGACCCTTGCCTTCCGTGAATCCTCTTTCTACAACGTCTGCATGCGTACCTTCCTTTCATCGATCACGATCTTGTCTATTCTCGCCTCGTCTTCTCTGCCGGCGTTTGCCGCAGCGCCGATGACGCGACGCGATGGGTACCTGGAGATGTGGAACAGTCTTCGTAGGCCGCTCGGAACCGTCACGCGTAAAACGTATGACGATGTGGAACTCACTGACCGCGGTGGTACAGAGATTACGTACGGCGTGGACCGCGGCCTTCTTCCGGAGGAAGAGACGTTCCGGCCTGGTGACCCTCTCACGCTCGAAGATGCCCTTCTCTGGCTCTTCCGCACGCGCAGTGTGGAAGTGTGGGGGAAGAAGCTCAATGAGGTGTCCAAAGATGACTTGTCGGGGTTGCTCGCTCGCTACCCGATTGCGCAGACGGAAGGATCGGGAACGGGAGCCGCTCTCGTCAACGGGGCGTCGACGGTCACGGAGGAGAAGCTGCTCGATGTGATGCGCAGCCTAGATCAGGACCTGCGGGACGAACAGCATGAGATCAGCCTTTATGGAGAGAATTTTCACGGGCAGGGCACGGCGTTCGGCGAGACTTTTGACATGGAGGCAATGACAGCCGCGCACCGCACGTATCCCGCCAACACGCTCGTCAAAGTCACTAATCTCGACAATGGAAAAAGCGTCACGGTGCGCATCAACGATCGAGGTCCCTATGTCAAAGGGAGAGACATGGACCTCAGTCTCGCCGCCTTCCTGCAGCTCGCACCGCGCTCCGCCGGCGTGCTCCGTCACGTCACGTTCCAGCGGATGGGCGATGCCAATCTTGTCGGTGTCTGCGCAGCCGAGCCGCGCTATCAGACGCGCATCACCAAGAATGTCCGGCTCCTTCCCGGCATTCCACAGGTTCTCAAGCTGGGAGAGTCACTAATCATCCATGGATCACAATCCTTCGTCGTCCGGAATGTCACATATCCCGATGGCAATGTGTCCGATGTTCAGGATTGGATTCTCGCAGGGGATGAATATCGCTTCGTTCCTTCTGTAGTAGGGGATTACGTCTTCAAGGTTGCAACAAAGACAGGACGGAGCCGGGAAATGGAGATGCGGGTGGTGCAGTGCGATGCACAGGGAAATTGACGATCCTATCAAATTATGAAACTATAACAGAGGTGTTCCTTGTGAGCATCGGCAAGGTTTTTGGAGTTATGAGGCAAGCCTTTAGGGCATTGTAGGTGCTTTGAATGCTTGCCTCATTTCGAGCGCAAGACGCCTGAGTACCAGGTGCAATGTAACTCTAGAGAGGTGAGGTACCTATGACTACGACGGCTAATCCTGTCGTAACGGAAGAACGAGAAGAGTTGTCCCGCGCACAGCAAGTGCTTTCGTGGGGGCAGAGGGCGATTAAGCAGGGGCTGCGTCTCGGCGGACACGGTGAGCCGAATGATCTGCGTCCGTACATTGACTGTCCGGAGCGTATGCAACGGCTTGTCCGTTACATACAAGCCGGAGTGCCGGACATGTGCACCGCGGTGCAAGTTCGTTCTTCCTTCGAGGAACCCGAGAGCCATGCGAAGGCCCGGGAGATCCTCGGCGAACGAAACTTCCACGGAGTTGTGGCTGCCCAGACGCGCTTTGGCGCCTACTCCGAGGAGGAGCTCATGGCCCGCCAAACGATCCCATTCTCCGAGGAGACGCTGCGGGAGTGTGCGAAGGATTTCTTCCTTTGCGCCACCCATCCGCTCGACCTCCTCGGTGTCCAGAGTGCGTTCCCCGAACGCTTCACAGCTGACGTCGGGGGCTCGTGGTTTGGCCGGGAGGAGCAGCGGCGGCTTTGGTCGTCCGTTACGCTCACCCATCCGTGGCTCCTCATTCGCAAGGGGCCAGTTCCCGCCTCTGGGAAGAAGTTGAGCAAGGTGCAAGAGGAGCACATGAAGCACTTCCCCAAGGAGCGTTTGCTCCTGCCCGTCGAGTTTGTCTACGGTGCCCTGTTGCATGTTCTCGAGACGGGAGAAAGGATTTGTGAGGGCTATGTGATCCGCTTTGCAGTGCAGTCGGCAGAGGGCAATAAGGTCCACGTGTACTGGTGCAGTGGCAAGCTCCGCTTAAGCATTTGGGGCGACAGCACAGGCAGCAACCTCATCTCTGCCTCTGCTCGGGACTCCTAAACCTTGTAAGTCGAGGACTGTGAATCTATTGGATTCTTGATCCTTGATCTGACGGCGCATCTCTTTGAGATGTGCCGTCTTCGTATGCCTCCATTGGAGGACACGTATGCAGTGTGATTGTTCCTAATCCCCTATCATATCTTGGACTACCTAAAAGACCGATTTTGTGCTATAATTAGCAGAAAATTCTCTATCCTTATATACCGGCTGATGGTTGCATTTCTACGCATCTTCTTCTGGCCGATTCTGTGGGTCCTCATCTGGCTCATCGGGGAGGCGGGGGCGCATGTTAATTTGCTGTTGGTTGTTTGGGATTGGTGGAGGGCGGATCCGTTGGAGAACACCCTCATCATTCTCACCGCGTACTTTGTCTGGCGCTACCTCAAGTATACGGTGCGGTTTACGTATGCGTGGACACAGGGGCATAAGCTCGTGAGCATGAAGGTTCTCCTCCCCCGGTCGGACAGCAAGATCGATCAGGAAAAGCGGACCGAGAAGGATTTCAAGGAGAAGGTCGCTGTAATGGAGCAGCTCTACCGCGCGCTCTGGGAAGTGAAGAGCCTTACGTTCTGGCAGTTCGTCCACTTTTGGATTTTCCGGTATGCCACCATTAGTTTTGAGCTTTTCGTGGAGAACGGTGAACTCACCTTCTATGTCCTCACGCAGCCATCACTCGCTTCCATCGTAGAAAAACAGATCACGGCGTTCTATTCCGATGCCGAAGTGACACTGCAGAAGACGCCGGAGTTGAGACGGAAGGGATACAAGCTTGTGGGATATAACATGATAACCAGGAAGAATTATTACTTCCCCATCCGCTTCTACGACGAGATGCAGGACGACCCGCTCAATGATGTGTCGAATGTCCTCAGTAAGCTCGAGACGGATGAAATGGCGGCCGTGCAGGTGATTATCACGCCGGTGTTTTCCGATTCCTGGGCCAATCGCACCAAGAACTTCGCTTCCCTCAAGTTCAAGGGGAAGGAAGACCGCTGGGTATCGCGCATTCCGTTACTGTCCACGTTCATCAACGTGGTGGGGGGCGTGGCGTCCGGCACCCAGGGGACGACTTTCGCGCCCGGAGCGGACAAGGGCGATAGCTTCGTTCGTATGATCCAGCCGGAGGAGGACCTCTACAAGCGCATGGGACAGAAGGCGGGGATGAGCGGTTTTCACACGTCCATCCGCATCTTTGGATCGGCCAAAACGTGGCGACGCGCACTGGATATCACTAATAACATCCAGGTGGCGTTTAACATTTTTAAAGATGTGTACGGCAACTGGTTCCAGAACCGGCGCATCCTGGTGGATTTCTTTCCGCTCGTCCTCAACGCGCCCATTATCCACTGGCTCTGGAAGTACCGTATCAACGGGTACTGGCACAGGCGCGACCTGCTTGTGGAGAAGGAGCTCGCCGGCCTCTATCACTTCCCGGACAGTCGCTATAACAAGATTCCTCTCATTCAATGGATTACGTACAAGGTTCTTCCGCCTCCGCCTAACGCGCCCAGAGAAGGCATCCTTCTCGGACTCAACCGTTATCGCGCTGTGGATACGCCTGTCAGGTTTTTAGATTCGGATCGCACACGTCATCAGTACATCATCGGAAAGTCCGGCTGCGGCAAATCCGCGCTTCTCAATTATCAGGCGCGGCAGGACGTGGCGGCGGGCTCTGGCTTGTGCGTGGTGGATCCGCACGGTGATCTCATTGAGGACGTGCTGGCGCATGTACCCAAGGAGCGTGCAAAGGATGTCATAGTCTTCGATCCTGCGGATACAGAGCGGCCCATGGGCCTCAATCTGCTCGAAGCGAAGACGGACGAGGAGAAAGACCGCGCATCACTTGATGCCATGGAGATTTTTATCAAACTCTTCGGCAACGAGATATTCGGCCCGCGCATCCAGCACTACTTCCGCAATGGCTGTCTCACGCTCATGGACGATGAAGAAGAAGGTGCAACCCTCATCGATGTGCCGCGTCTTTTCGTGGATGACGAGTTCCAGCGCTACAAGGTGAGCAAGTGCAAGAACGTGGTGGTTCGATCGTTCTGGGAGCATGAGATAGCCAAGACCGGTGCGCGCGAAAAGGAAGAAATGATCCCGTACTTTTCCGCCAAGTTTGGTCCCTTTGTGACCAATTCGACGATGCGCAACATCATCGGGCAGCCGAAGAGCGCGTTTAACATCCGCGAGATCATGGACACGGGCAAAGTTCTCCTGGTCAACCTGAGCAAGGGGAAGATCGGCGATGTCAACGCGCAGCTTCTTGGTCTCATCTTTGTTAATAAGGTGAACATGGCGGCACTTTCCCGTGCCGATGTACCGCAAAGGGACCGGCGCCGGTTTTACCTGTACGTTGATGAGTTCCAGAACTTCATCACGGACGCGTTTGCCACCATCCTCTCCGAGGCGCGCAAGTATGAGCTGGGCCTCATCATGGCGCACCAGTACATTGGGCAGCTCGTGGGCAAGACGGAGGAGTACGGCCAGGCCAGCACTAAAATGCGCGACGCGGTGTTCGGTAACGTGGGCACCATCCTCAGCTTTAAGATCGGCGCGGAGGACGCGGAGTACATGGCCAAGGAAATGGCACCGGTGCTCTCCGAGCAGGACGTGATCGGCATCCCCAACTTCCATTGCTATACGAAGTTGAACATCAACAATACCACCTCGCGCCCGTTTTCCATGGCGACGATATGGGACGAACATGACCGCAACGAAAAACTCGCGGCGCTCATCAAGGAGTACAGCCGGATGAAGTACGGGCGCAAAAAGATTTTCGTGGACCAGGAAATTGAGGATCGCATCGGTATTGGGCATGCGGAACCGCCTGCCGAATCCGCCCCCACACCTTCTATGAACGCAGGTACGGCTCAGTAGGAGTACAGATTCATCAGCGTACGGAGAGACATGAGGTGCATTTCCAATATTTGCATCGGCCCTCCGATGCTCTATTATTGAGCCATGGTCTCATTCTCCCAAGCACGCGACATGTTTCGCATCCAGAAGGAGGCGAAACGGGTTAAAAAGGAACTTAGGAATATCCATGTGGAAGCAGAGTCTTCTGGCGTCAAAGTGGTGATCACAGCGGAGATGGAAATGGTTACTGTAGAGATCGCAGACGACGTTCCGCGCGACCAAATCGGCCCGCGTATTATTGATGCCACCAACCGTGCCATGAAGAAGGCACAAGTTGTGTCTGCGGAGAAGATGCAGGGAATTATGGGAGAAATGGGAATGCCGACGGGACAGTAAATGCGTCAAGGTTTGTTGGTATTTTTTTGCGCGTGAAGAATCCGAGGAAACCGAGGGTATACTGTAAAAACATTCCTCAGCTTCCTCGGTTTCCTCTATCATGTCTCCATGAAGCTCACAAAGATTATCATCGTTGTCGCTGCTGCAGCCTTTGGTATCACTCCATTCTGGTACATCCACGCGCTGAGTGCGGTCGATGCGTCGGACAATGCGCGGCAGATGGTCACGATCCCGAAGGGATCTACCGTTTCGTCCATTGCGAAGGCTCTCGCAGAGAAAGAAGTCATCCGCTCACCGCTGGCGTTTAGACTCTACGCGCGCTTCCATGGCATCGCCGAGAAAATGAAAGCAGGAGGTTTTGTGTTTAAAAAGTCCCAAGACGTAGCCCAGATTGCAGATGTCCTCACGCGCGGGTACGGCGACGAGGTTACCGTTACGATTCCGGAGGGCTACACCGTTGAAGATATTGACGCGCTCCTCACGGAGCAGGGGCTCATCCAGAGCGGCGAACTTGTTGCCTGTGCAAAGACCTGCGATTTCTCCGCGTATGATTTTTTGCCCAAGGGCAGCGGCGCATCCTCCCGGGGCGGGCGGTTGGAGGGATATTTGTTCCCGGATACCTACTTCGTTCTCCAGGGCGAGTTTGAGCCCAAAGCATTCCTCGAGCGCCTTCTCACCACTTTCCGTAGACGTGTACCCGATGCACTGGGAGCGGACATGCAAGCTTCCGGGCATTCGCTGCACGACGTTCTCGTAATGGCGTCGTTGGTGGAGAAGGAAACGAAGACCGACGAGGAGAGGCCTGTTGTCGCGGAGATTCTTTGGAAGAGGCTCGATGCGGGGATGTACTTAGGCGTGGATGCCGCCCTGCGGTATGGGCTTGGTAAGCCCACAGATACCATCACTAAGGATGATTTGGAGAGTGTATCCGTCTACAACCTGCGAAAGGTGAAGGGGCTGCCGCCCGGCGCCATCTGTAATCCCGGTCTGGAGAGCATTAAGGCCGCGCTCCATCCCAAAGGCACGGAATACTGGTATTACCTTCACGACCGCAACGGACGCATCCATTATGCGGTAACAAACGACGAGCATAATCTGAATAGGGCGAAATATCTGCAGTAAAGAGAGTGTTTGCGTAAAGGTTGGGGTTTGGTGATACGTGGGTGAAGAAAACTATGAAATTATTTGTAACTGTAGCAATAGGGTCTATCCTGAAGAATTGGTGTTCTTTGACACCATGGGAACATACGTCTGGTTCATTCTCCGGAAAACGAAAGGAGGGATAGGATGTGTCGAAAAGAATACGTGCGGCAGGAGGTAAGTGCGGCGTACGCTGCATTCTCCGACAGACTAGTAAAGGAAGGTCTGGATGATGACCTTTGCCGCCTGATCGTTCGTGTTCCCAGGGATCTTCTGGGTTTTTGGCTGTCTTGGGGGGAGCACATGATGCGATCTGGCAGTCCACTGCCTCCCATTCCGAGTCTCAATAACAAGGAGATGAAAGAGGGCATACTGTTGCAATTCATTCTTGCGCTGCATGTAGCGGGTCTGGACGATCGGCTAGCGTGGAAAATAGCCCATGCGTCGCCGATGCAGATTGCAAAGTGGATGAGATTTGCACGACTGACATGGGATCGGTTCCGTAAGACTGAACTACTGCACGTTCCCAATGATTGCGCCTGACAGCTTTGTCGTCAGGACACGCGCATTCGGCTTCCCGACAGCCGGGTGCGCATCTTTCAACGTGCGCAAGGTGTAGCGAAAATCATTGAGTTCTGGTATACTGTAGAGAACGGTATGGTGACAGTCGCGGTATACTTCTTTCCGTAGGTCATAGGCCCGCACTATCCGCTCTTCCAGACTCTTATGTCCCTCGAGCACATCGAACACAAATTGAAGATCGGCGTCATGGGTTCCGCGAGCGGGCCGCAGACGGAGGATCCTCTTGCGCGTGAGAAGGCGCATAAGCTTGGCTACGAGATTGGTAAACGCGGTCACATCTTCATCAATGGGGCATGCCCCGGGCTTCCTAACGATGCCCTTCTGGGGGCACAGGAGGCTGGCGGATTTGCCGTAGGTATTTCCCCGGCATTTTCGGAGCACCAGCACATCAGCGAGTACCAGTCGCCGCACACACATGACATGATCATTTACACGGGGATGGGGTTTATGGAGCGCGATGTCATAAACATCCGGTCCGCAGATGCCATTGTCATCATCGGAGGCGGCATAGGCACGCTCAACGAATTCACCATCGCCTACGACGAGGGGCGACCCATCGGTGTGCTCACAGATACGGGCGGAATTAGTAATTCCATCGAACATATAGTTGTGCAGCTTTGTTCACGCGAAATGCCGCCCAACCTTATTATGGACAAAGATCCCGTGAGGCTTTTGGACAAGCTGGAAATCGCCATCAAGGCGTTCCCGCTGCCGGTCCAGGAGGATATGAGAGTGAGGAAGTTGAAGAGAGGACGTGGCTAATTCGGTGGAGACTCTTCTTCGTATGTGCGGTTTGTTACTTTGTTATTTGGTTACTTGGTCGAAAGCAAGTCCGAGCAGTATTCCAAATAACCAATCAGTACCACCATCAGTAATCACTCACTCCGATCCCCCGGACCTTTCGTGACCCACCGGATTGGCACCCCCGCGAAGTCGTACGTCTTGCGCATGCGGTTTTCCAGATACCGTAATTGGCTTACTTTTACTTCTTTCGGATTCTTAACGAAAAGGGCGAACGTAGGCGGTACGTCCTTGGTCTGCGTGATGTGCTTGGCCGTGGTCACGGCGCCGAGCGGCTTGCCGTAGAGCTGGTCCTTGAGCCATTCCTGGAGCTCATGGGTCGGCAGGCGACGGTACAGATTGCGGTGCGCCATGTCGATGACACTGAATAGTTTGGGAAGGTTCTCGCGCGTTTCGGCGGATGTTCCGAAGAGTGGTGCATACTGGCAGAAGGGGAAGGCGCGGTTGATTTCCATCACTTTCTCTTCCCGTTGGCTGGTTGTGAGTAGGTCAATCTTATTGAGGAGGAGAATGACGCCCTTCCCTTCTTCGATGGCAAGCCCGGTAATATTCTTATCTTGGCGTGACATAGGCTCTGACGCATCGAGCACGATGACGGCGATTTCTGCGTCCTCAATGGCTTGGATCGTTCGCAATACCGCGAAGCCTTCCAGTCCGCGTTCGGATTTCGCGTGACGTTTGAGTCCGGCGGTATCCACGAAAAGGTATTCCTTATCTTCATGGCGGATCACGGTGTCTGTTGTGTCCCGCGTGGTGCCGGGAATGTCCGAAACGAGGCGCGGAGACTCTTCCCGCTGTACGTCGCTCATCAGAGCGTTTATGAGCGAGCTTTTTCCAACGTTTGGCTTGCCGACAATGGCGATGCGTGGAATGGCGGATGGAGCGGTATTGTCTTCGGTATGCTCAAAGTGAAGCTTACGGAGGTGGCGGGCAATAGCGCTGCGGATTTCCGGCGTGCCGACGTTGCTGATGGCGCTTACGGGAAGGATGTCGTCGCCCATGCCGAGCTCATGGAATTGGGCGAGCGCTTCTTCTGCCATGTCCTCATTGTCGCATTTGGTGATGATGAGCAGTACGGGGACATGCCGCTTGGCCTGCCTTCTTAGGAGCTGTGTGATCTCGCGGTCGTTCTTCGTGATGTCCTCGCGCCCGTTGACAGTAAAGAGGATGAGGTCTGCGTGCCGCAGGGCGATGAGGGACTGTTCATGGACGTCCTCTTCAAACTCTTTGTCTGCCGTGCCGCCTCCCATGCCGCCGGTATCGAGCAAAAGAAAATCAATGTCTTCCGTTTCCACCTTACTTGCAATGTGGTCGCGCGTCGTACCCGGAATGTCGCTTACAATCGCCACGCGCTTACGCACGAGGCTATTGAAGAGCGTGGACTTTCCGGTATTCGGGCGGCCAATGATCGCGACAATAGGCAGTTTTGCCATGAGGAGTATGCAAGCAGGAGAGCCGGACTGCCCAGGGCGAGCCAAAAAAAGGGCAAACCGAAAGAACTATGCCCTTATTATAGCGGAAAAGACGCTCTCAAGCCCCTAAAAAAGCAGATAGGTATACGCATTCGTAGCTCTGCATTACTGCATTGGCAGGAAGAGTACTGTTGTTATTGGGCACAGTGTTCCTTGCTCTCGGGAAAGCGAATGGTAATTCCCTGTATTACTCGTCCCTGAGGTGGCAGATACCTTCCCCGTCTACACGGCTGAACTCCTGGGCAATATCTTCATATTCGTCATCGTCTGGGGCGGCGGTATTCCGTGTTGGACGAATCCCATCGATGGCTTTTTGAAGCTGATCACAGATGTTAGCGCATCCGGGGAGCGTTTCGATGACACTCGTGTGTGTCGTATTGCCTACAATTGCAATTCCCCTAACGACATTGTTGTCGGTTGTCGCAACAACACACGAAAAGGAGGGTATGAGTATTCCCACTTTGTCCCACAATTCCTGTGCGATTACATGACGTTTTTGCAGCCATTCAGTTCTGACGGAATCTGGTCTGGCCCCCGGGAACGGGTTTTCCATTCGAGACGTAGCGGAAGGGAGTTCCGCGGGTACGGTTGCCATAGGACTCATCGAATCACTTCTTTCTTTTGGGTGCAACTTCCCCGAGCCGGAAACAGGGCAAACGTTGTCTGGAAAAGGAAAAAACATCGTCTGCCCAGGAGCAGCTTACCTGCGTAATCATCAAGCTACTCTATGCCGAATTTGTGTTTCCGACGCGGAAATCGTATATTTCGGCTATGTTCAAGCCCTACAACCCCACGGAAATCGAAGCCAAATGGCGCAAGCGCTGGGAAGAGAAGAAGGCCTACAACGCTGATCTCAAGAAGGGGAAGAATCCATACTATGGTCTCGTGATGTTCCCGTATCCGAGTGGAGATAAATTGCACGTGGGGCACTGGTACAACTTTGCGCCGGCGGACAGTTACTTCCGTTACCAGCGCATGCTCGGCAACGACACCTTTACGCCCATGGGCTTTGACGCGTTTGGGCTCCCCGCGGAGAACTATGCAATCAAGACGGGAATCCATCCCGATGCATCGACCAAGAAGAACACTGCTACCATGATTGAGCAGCTCAAGCGCATGGGTTGCATGTATGACTGGGAGAAGATGGTCAATACCTCGCAGCCCGAATACTACAGGTGGACACAGTGGCTGTTTTTGCAAATGTTCGCGCATAAGCTCGCCTATAAGAAGGAGGCGCTCGTAAACTGGTGCCCGAAGGACCAGACTGTGTTGGCAAATGAGCAGGTACAAAATGGTCATTGCGAGCGATGCGGGTCGGAAGTGATTCAAAAGCCTCTTGCCCAATGGTTCTGGAAGATTACGGACTACGCCGATCGACTTTTGGATGGATTGGAGAAACTGGAATGGCCGGAAAAAACGAAGTTGATGCAGAACCACTGGATCGGCAGGAAGAAGGGGATCAACCTCACCTATCACGTTGCGGAGACGCAGGAGACTATTGTGTGTTTTACGACGCGTCCGGATACGAATTTTGGTGCGACGTTCCTCGTGGTGGCGCCGGAACATCCTTTTGTGAGGAAGATCATGGACGGGGAGCTTGTTCCCAAAGACGGTTCATTGGCAGAACACGTGAAGAAGTATGTTGAATATGCAATGTCCAAGACGGAGCTGGAGCGTCAGGAAGAGGGGAGGAAGAAAACAGGCGTCTTTACGGGTTTCTATGCCATCAATCCATTGACGAACCGTTCCATGCCTATCTGGGTGTCCGACTTTGTTCTGGGCGGATTTGGGACTGGTGCCGTCGTCGGTGTGCCAGGGCACGATAAGCGCGATTTTGAGTTTGCAAAGGAATTCAATATTCCCATCGTCCGTGTCGTTCAGGCGAGTGATGGTGATCTCTCTCCCATTGAGCGTATAGAGCAGGTACAGGAAGATGAAGGAACGATGGTCAATTCAGAGTTTCTCAATGGCATGCCGATCATGGAAGCAAAGGAGAAGGTCATGGATTACATTGTCGGACAGGGTTGGGGTGAGCGAGTGGTCACGTACCGCCTCCGCGACTGGCTCATTTCGCGTCAACGGTACTGGGGCGCGCCCATTCCTGTCGTGTACGACCCGGAAGGCAATCCTCATCCGGTTCCCGAAAAACACCTGCCGTGGCTGCTTCCGACCGATGTGGAATTCAAGCCGACAGGCAAGTCACCGCTTACGGATTCCAAGGAGTTTATCGAGAGAACAGAGAAGCTGTTTGGGAAGGGCTGGACGCCGGAGTTTGACACCATGGATACGTTCGTCTGCTCCAGCTTCTACTATCTGCGGTACTTGATGGAGGGCAACCAGAAGACATTTGTGGAGAAGAAGCTGGAAGACAAGTGGATGCCGGTTGATATGTACATTGGCGGGCCGGAGCACGCCACAATGCATTTGATTTACGCACGCTTCGTGATGATGGCACTGCATGATTTTGGCGTTGTAGCCCATGAGGAGCCCTTCAAGCGACTGATTCATCAGGGTTTGATCACCAACCAGGGTGCAAAGATGAGCAAGAGCAAGGGGAACGTGGTGAGCCCCGATGCATTCGTAGAGCGCCATGGCTCTGACGTGTTTCGCATGTTTTTGATGTTCATGGGGCCGTTCACCGATGGGGGCGATTGGAGCGACACGGGCATAAAAGGGGTCGACCGTTTCGTGCAGCGTGCGTGGGCCATTCTCACGGAGAAGTCCGGTGATGATGTTACAGAAAGTGCCGGATTTGAGTCGTTGCTGCATCGCACGATCAAGCGCGTCACAGACTCCATTTCCTCGTTCCATTTCAACACGGCGATTAGTGCGTTGATGGAATTGCTCAATGCCGCAGAAACAGCCGGTCAACTCTCCCGGGAAACAGCGATGATCTGTATCCGATTGCTTGCTCCGCTTGCGCCGCACCTCGCGGAGGAGCTATGGGAGACGCTTGGAGGCGAGGGCTTTGTTATGGACCAGGAGTGGCCTACGTATGATCCCGCACAACTCGTGTCGGACACCATGACGATTGTGGTTCAAGTTAACGGCAAGCTCCGTGCCAATATTGAAGTATCGAGGGATATGGACGAGGCCGAGATTATTGCCAAGGCGAAGGAGGAGGAGAACGTGAAGAAGTTCCTCACAGGTACGATCAGGAAGGAGGTGTATGTTAAGGGAAGGCTGGTGAACCTGGTTGTGTGAAGGATGCTGAAGAACGGACTGGAGGCAACTTCCGGAAAGAACACTGTTCTTAGAAGTGAATGAGCGTTGAGGTATTCTTAAGCAGGAACACGCACTCCAGAAAGGGGAACACGATTGAGGGGAGCCTCATCTAAAAGATTACACGCATTGAGCATTGCCGCATGCAACGGGGATAGAACTTCAAAATCCAAATAGGCTTGGTACGTAATGAGCCCTCTGGTTTCCTCACTTTCAAAAAAACCGATATCTCTTCCGACTCTATTCATTAAATTCACAGCACGATCATTATCTTTATCAACGTAGGCGGTGAGGATTCGTGCATGAAAATAGTCACGTGCCATTTCGACAAGATGTCGCATGTTTTTGCAGATCAGACCGCGACGGAGCAAATGTGCGAGGCCGGCATTGCTACGGGAGTAGGATTCGCTCGCAAGAAAGGCAACTTCGTGCTGGTCATCAGGGCCGGGATACAGTTCTCCAATGCCTACGAGACGCTGTCGTGTCTCGCTCCAGATAGCGCTGATGTATGCGGCTCTCGAATAGATCGATGACAAATACGATGCCTCAGGTGCCGGTGCATTAAATCGTCGCTGTAATTCAGATGGTTCAAACTTCTGAGTTTCTTCAATGATCCGGGGAATCAACGAAGCGTCCTCCAATGGAAATACCTGCCAGTGCTGACAGTTCGTTCGTTGCAAGAGAGGGCCAAAGTCCTTCCCTTCTGATGCGCATTTCATAGTACGTAGAGTAGTGTATTTGATGCCTGAAGGTGATATAATTTCTTCCTCTCGGGTATTTCATGCAACATCCGTTTGATCGCTACGGCACTTTTACTGACGTGGCAGCCCTTAAAGCTGCTACGGATAAACCACTTCGTAAGTCCAAGCGTGTTAACACGCTCAAAGGTTCCGTAACGGAGTTTATGGCATGGGCGAAGAATAAATCGTGGACGGTAGAGCAGGTTCCCTGGTGCCCCGAAGGGTTCTTTATTGACCGTGAGGACCGTGAATCGGCGCTTGGAAAGGATCTCCTGCACCTTCTTGGTCATACGTACATGCAGGAATCTGCGAGCATGCTGCCGGTAGAGCTTCTCGATGTTCAACCCGGTCACGTTGTTCTCGACATGGCTGCGGCGCCGGGAAGTAAATCGACCCAGATTGCGGCTAAGTTAGGATCGAAGGACGCGGCTGCCCGCGGTATTCTTATTGCAAATGATGTGCAGGAGAAAAGACTTTGGACACTCAAGGCTGCGCTGCATCGCTGTGGCAATACGAACGTGATCGTCACGAAAAAAGTGGGACAGTGGTTTATGAAGCAGATGACAGAGCGGTTCGACCGCGTTCTTTGTGATGCGCCTTGTACCGCACAGGGAACGGCTCGCAAAGACAGTGATGCGCTGCTCTACAGCTCCGCGGAGAACGCGGGAAAGATGGCTCGTTTGCAGAAGGAGATGCTCGAGGCGGCCATTCATGCCGTAAAGGTAGGCGGTCGCATTGTCTACTCCACCTGTACGCTCACACCCGAGGAGAATGAAGGGGTGATAGCCCATGTATTGAATAAATTTAGTGAACAGATAGAAGTACTAGAGCCAGAGCTCGTTCCAAATTCAGGGTTACAGAAATCAGTGGAAGATTCTCATCGTGTTCAGGCGCATGTAGGGGTCGGCCCCTTTCCCGCAGTTCGTCTGTGGCCCCAGACGTACGACACGGAGGGATTCTTTAGCGCTGTTATCCGGAAGAAAGCACCCACGCGCCAGCCGGAACGACTCCCGTCCTATCGTTACCAGGAGGATCCGGTTCCCCGCGCGCGGCAAAAGGAGCTCGCGGCGCGACTTGAGGAGTATTACGGTACGTCCTTTCTTTTCCCGGGAGAGACGCTCTTCCAGCGCGGGACGCAACTTATTCTCTCTACGGAGGAAGTACTGGATTATGCGCTCCCAGTGCAGGACTATGCGCTCGGGATGCCGTTCGGCAGGCGATTGGACGATGGGCGTGTCCGTATAGATCATGAGATTGCGACACTGCGTGGTCACCTTGCAACACAGAACGTCATGCACATTACCGGGGAGATACTGTCCGTACTTCTTGATGGGCGCGATGTTTCCTGCGAGCCGTCGCTTCGGGGTGACATCCTGCTCATATTTGACGGAAAGGTCGTCGGATTCGGGCTGGCGAAGGAGGGTAAGCTCCGCAACAGGCTGCCGCGGTGGGTCATCCAAAAATCATAAGACAGAATGTGCTACACTGGGAGCCGATGATGACACGCCTCAAGCTCGGGTTCGTGCTGTTCCTCCTTGGAATGGTAGGTGCCGTGGCGGTGGTTCCCTACGCATTTACTACCATCGGTGTGGCGAGTATGCATCTTCCCTACTCGTTGCAGACGCTCATGATGGTGCAGATCGCTTTTTCCGCGGTCATCCTCATGTTCTGTATTACGCTCGGGATGTTCTTCGCCGGGCGCGTCGGATTGGATTCAGTGTTCCTCGCGAGCGCATTCAATGGTGAACTGTCTTCCTTGTACAAGATGTCCGGTCCCACGCAGGAGGGACTTCCCAGATTCCGGTTTATTCCCACTGTTGCTCTCGCGTCTTCTCTGGGGATCAGTTGCGCTGTTCTTTGTCTCGTCGTGGACATACTCGTATTTGGTACTTCTCTTAAGCTCGCATTGGGGTGGGACATGATTGCTTCGCTCAATGATCGTGCGCTGGCAGTGCTCTATAGCGCCTTTGATGAGGAGATACTACTGCGGTTGTTCCTTCTCTCTGCTGTGGCATGGCTGTTTAAGGTTGCGGAACGACGCAAGGATCCGGGCCTTTCGGGGTTTGGTGCAACCATGGCAGTGCTCATCACTGCCGCCCTTTCCAGTATTATTCCCATGCTGTTTCTGGAGGTGACGGTGGGGATGAGCATGCTGGAAGTAGCGCGTGCGCTTCTCATCAATTTCGGGGCGGGAGTAGTGTATGGGTGGATGTATTGGCAACGCGGATTGGTGGCGTCCATGGTGACGCACGGCGTAGCGGAGCTGATGCTGGCCGTGGGCTTTCCGCTCATCCTCGGTAGCGTGATTACGGGAAGCTGAGCAGCAATCTACCGCATTAACGCTGTTGTTGCAGTTGGGCCGTTTCCTTCTGCATCGCTTTTTTCTGACGGATGTGAATGACGACGAGGAGTGTCGTGAAGAAAACCCCCAACGCCAGGGCGGCCATTTGCGGGAAAGAAAGAGTGAGGCTGAAAATGCCAAAGAGAAGTTTTTCTTCCTGGATTGGTGGAGTGGTGCCGGTATCCGGAGGGATGTCTGTAGCAGGTGAGGTGGGAGGAGGGGTTACGGTTCCTGTCTCCGAGGAAGAAGTGGCAGAAACCGTGGCGCCTGTACTCGAGCTTTCCGGGTCCGACGATGTACCGGCTGCCACGGCAACGCGCGGGCTCAAGGCAGGTTGGATGCTTGAAAGGGCGGAGAGGAGGAGGCTCTCGGCCAAGGTGGATTTTGGGGCAAAGACGAGGAGGTCGCCCTGACCGGGGTGGATATCCACGGCGTAGACGGGGCCGCGGGAGAGGATGCGCTCCGATGTTGGGGTGGCATCGGTGTAGTAAAAACGGGCAATGGCAAGGCCGGGAGCAACCCATAATTCCGTTGTGCGCGATTCGGATATCGAGCACGTACCGTTGCAGGAAGGAATGCTTTCTGGCCCCAGTGCCGGGAAGGCTTTGGGGGCGCCGCTACCTGAAAAGGGAAGAAATGTAGCGATGAGAGCGACTTTGCCGTCCTGTCCGGCGAATTTGATTTCCTCACGCCCGTTCTCCTCTGTCACCGTTTTTTCGTATGTGGGGGAATAGGCAAAAGAGAAGTCGTGTGCAGAAGATGCGTACAAGCCAGGCAATGCGTCCTGGGCGGTTACCGTGCCCGTGAACGCGAGGGCGAGGAGGGGCAGGAGGGGGGACAGGCGCTTCATGATTCTGCATGGTACACTGCCCTCCCCATGGACGCCACGCAGGACATCAAGGCTCGCCTACCCATCGAAGAGCTTGTGGGGCAGTACTGCCAGCTCAAGAAAAAGGGGCGCAATTTTGTGGCGCTCTGTCCATTTCATAAAGACGGGCACCCCAGCCTACTCGTTTCGCCAGACAAGGGCATCGCATACTGCTTTGCGTGCCAGTCGGGTGGTGACATCTTTAGTTTCTACCAGGCTATTGAGGGTGTGGACTTTCGCCAGGCGCTGAAAGACTTGGGTGAGCGGACAGGTGTGCGTGTGGAAGACCGCAAGGAACCGGTGGTGAAGAAGGACGAAAAGGACCGCATACGCGAGACGCTCACAGCAGCTCTCCAGTTTTACAGCGAACAGCTCAAAGGGTCCGAGGGCGCCCAGAAGTACCTCGCCGACCGTTCTGTTCCTGCGGAACAGATTGCGCAGTTCGAACTCGGATATGCCCCCGATTCTTTTACTGCAACGTACGAGCACTTGCTCAAGAGAGGGTTTTCCCGCAGGGAGATACTGGCGGCTGGTCTTGGCATTCAAAAGGAACTTAAAGAAGAGCGCATCTACGACCGCTTCCGACACCGACTCATGTTTCCCATCCATGACCACCAGGGGCAGGTGGTGGGGTTCGGCGGTCGGACGCTGGGTCAGGACGACGCAAAGTATGTCAATTCTTCCGAAGGCATTCTGTACCACAAGTCCTCCGTCCTGTTTGGTCTCCATCATGCACGTGAAGCGATGCGGGAAAAGCGCGCAGTCATTCTTGTAGAGGGGTACTTTGACTTGCTGGCGTGCCATCGCGTTGGTGTCATGAATGTGGTTGCTACGAGCGGTACGGCGCTCACGGAACAACATGTCAAACTCCTTCGGCGATACGTCGACAGTGTGAGCATTTGTCTCGATTCTGATCGCGCAGGGCAGGATGCTGCTGAGCGCGCTTACCATCTCTTGTCTGCCCAGGGCATTGCCGCGCGATCCCTCCTTCTGCCGCAGAAGGATGCCAGTGAACTCCTCCAAAAAGAGCCAGAGCTTCTCAAGTCCATTCTGGAGAGCGGAGGCATTCCGTATATCGATCGCGTTCTGGAGCAGTTGCGGTTGCAGGACCTGTCGGATGCCTTTGTCCGGCGTGATGCCCTGAAGAGGATTATTGAACTGCTGCGTTCCGTTCCTTTTGCCGTGGAGCGGGAAGACTACACGCGCCGTGCTGCTTCTATCTTTGGTACCACCGTTTCAGCGATGGAGGAGGACCTTTTTCGTGCTGCTGCCGCTCCAGTGCGCGTTAATGCTCAAGAGGAAAAAACAATAGAAGGCAGCCTTTCATTTACCAAGACCGAAATTGCATTGGCGCTTTTTGTGCTCTACCCAAAGCTTCGCAATCCACTTCTCGCTGAACTTATTCCTCCTGAGGCAGACGAGCCCTTTGCAGCCGCTCTCCACGCAGCAATCTCACAGGCTCCTGACGTAAACACTTTCACGGTGGAAGCATTGCAGCTGCCGCCCGAACATCAGGAACGGGGCGGACTCATCATGCTGTACTGCGAGGAGCACGGTCTGGCGGATTGGTCGGAATCCCTTGCCGTACGCGAAATCCGCAAGAACTGCGTTGCCGCCAACCGAGCCGTGCTCCATCGCAAGCAGGAGGAGTTAGCGAAAAAGCTCATAGCCGCCCGTGCGGCAAATAATGCCACGGAGGAAGCGCTCATCACCACGCAGTACCAGCAAGTGCTTAAATTGAGGAAAATGGCCGGATGAGCTGAAATTTCTTCTAAAATGTCCTAAAAACCAGGTATAGCTATCCAAAAGATGACAAAATACTCGACATTTACGTCATAGAATTGTAAAGTACGTTGTTAAATCTTTCTGCTCTTCCCTCAGAGCAATTTGTTCTCTACCCTAGACGGGCTCCTCGCCGCGGGAACCCTTCCTAAAGAATTTTTCTATGGCCTCCCATCCCCGAAAGTTCATCGCACAGCCAACCGACGAAGATCTTAAGAAGTTCCCGGACAAAGTGAAGCACCTCATTAAGAAGGGGCGCGAACAGCGGTACGTGACACATCAGGAGATTATTGCAGCCATTCCCAACGCAGAGGAAAACGTGGACATGCTCGATGAGATCTACACGCTCCTTGTGGAGCTTGGGATACAGGTGATTGACGTGAAGGATGCGCTCATCTGGGAAAAGAAGGGCAAGCTGCCGGCGGAGGTTACGGCCCCTGAGACCGCGGAGGATTTGACGAAAATCACTGAATCTTCAGAAGAACCAGTAGAAGGTGCGGATGACGAGGAAGGCGATGAAAAGGAAGAAAAGGTGGAGACAATGGATGAGGATGTGGGGGATGACGCCATGAAGATGATTGCCATGGCGGGCATTGCTGTGGACAGCGATAAGGATCTCTCCGATGACGAGCGCAAAAAGCGTCGACGTGAGCGGGAGATTGATTTGCTCGAGATTTCCAATGACTCCGTCCGCATGTATTTGAGCGAGATTGGACGGGTGCCGCTCATTGACGCTAAGAAGGAAGTGGAGCTGGCGCGACGCATTCGCAAGGGTGATGCGGGCGCCAAGCAGCAGCTTGCAGAGGCTAACCTGCGCCTTGTCGTTTCCATCGCCAAAAAGTATATCGGGCGTGGGCTCTCTTTTCTCGATCTGATTCAGGAGGGGAATATAGGTCTCTTTCGGGCGGTGGAAAAGTTTGATCCGGAGCGCGGCTTTAAGTTCTCCACATACGCGACATGGTGGATCCGCCAGGCCATTACCCGCGCCATTGCCGATCAGGCGCGCACCATTCGCATTCCTGTGCACATGGTGGAGACCATCAACAAGCTTACACACACGCAGCGCCGTCTCGTGCAGGAGCTCGGCCGTGAACCGACACTGGAGGAGCTTGCGGTGGAGATGGAGATGGATATCAAGAAGGTCGCTCACATTCAGAAGATTTCACAGGACATTATTTCACTCGAGTCGCCTGTCGGGTCCGAGGAAGATTCCAAGCTAGGTGACTTCATCGAGGACGAAGAGGCGGTCAACCCGTTTGAGGCGACGAACCGTCAGCTTCGAAAGGAGAATGTCCATGCCATGCTTGAGTTCCTCACGCCGCGCGAGCGCAAGATTATTGAGATGCGCTTCGGTCTTAAGGACGGCATTGGCCATACACTGGAAGAAGTGGGCAAGGAATTCGGCGTTACTCGGGAGCGCATTCGCCAGATTGAGGCCAAGGTGCTCCAGAAGATGCGCGACCATCCCCGGTCCCTCACGATCCGGGAGTTTGGGGGCATTCCCAAGCGCATTGGCTTTAACCAGGTCCATTCCTTCACGCAGGGCCGTCCATGCCCTCACTGCGGGCAGGGGTCTCTTGTGGACATCATTAAGGATGGTGTGCAGATCGAGAAGTGTGACCATTGTGCCAAGGAGTTCAGGGAATAATGTGATCGGTCAGCGGATGATGCGAAGGGCGAATAATGCGCGAAAGAATTTCGAGATTTATGTATTTCTACGTTCGGTTCGCCGTTTCTCGAAACTTGCGGTACTGTGAACGGTGTAATTTACATTCCTATGCCGGGTTCCACATCCCAAGTCCCCGAAGAAAGCACACTGGCAGCCAGTGACCCCAGGAAGCCCAAGCCCATGCCTCTGCCCTATATTCCCACATTGAACCCTTCCGATGATACGGAGAAGACCCAGAAGCGGCTTGTACAGGGGAAGAAGAGATGAGTTTGATGCTTGAGGCATTGAGCGGCCTTCCGCTAGGCTCGTACATATGCCGGCTACGCCATCTACAGTTCCGGGGCGCATCCCTTCCAGGATGCAGAAGCAAGATGTGGCGCCGGCTCTGAAAATATTTGAGAGTGAATTTCATAAACTCAACAAGGAGCAGCGCCAGGCGGTTGAGACTGTGGAGGGGCCGGTGATGGTGATTGCCGGCCCGGGGACGGGCAAAACGCAGACGCTGGCATTGCGCGTGGCGCATATTCTCCGGAAGACGCATGCCAAACCTGCCAACGTTCTTTGCCTGACGTTTTCGGTGAGCGGCGCAGTATCCATGCGGGAGCGGCTTCGCTTGCTGATCGGTCCCGATGCGTACGGCGTTACCGTTTCCACAATTCACGGCTTCTGCCAGAGCATCATTTCCGATCATCCATCGCTTTTCGATGAGTGGTCGGCGTTGGAGCAGATCAGTGATATCGAGCGGTTCCGTGAGATGAACAAGATTATCGACCAGCTACTGCCCGATGTGGCGCTCCTCAATCCCAAGTACCCGTATGGGAGGACGAAGGAGATTATCGGGAGGATCAGCGAGGTGAAGCGTGAGGGAAAGTCTATTGAGGAACTTCGGAACGTCGCGGCGGCGTTTGAGCAGGTGATGGCGGACAAGAGCAAGCCGGGGACAAAAGTGCACGAAAAGAATCTGCTGTCTGCGCGGAAGTTCAAGGAGTTCGTAGAAATCTTCGACCGCTACCAGCAGATGCTGCAGGCGACCGGACGCTACGACTATGAGGACATGATCTTGTACGTCATCCAGGCGTTGGAGCAGGAAGAATGGCTTCTGGCTGGGCTTCAGGAACGGTTTCAGTACATCCTTGTAGATGAGTTTCAGGATACGAACGGTGCGCAATGGAAGCTCGTGGATCTCCTCACGCGGCCGGTTTCGCCCGAGGATAATCCCAACCTGTTTGTCGTCGGCGACGATGACCAGGCGATTTACCGGTTCCAGGGTGCGAATCTCAGTAATATCCTCTCTTTCCGCGAGAGGTTCCCTTCCGCCGCGGTGATTACGCTCACAACGAGCTACCGAGCCACCCAGGCGATTCTGGACGCCGCGGGTCGGCTCATCAGTCATAATACCGAGCGACTTGTCGGCAAGATTCCCGGGCTCCAGAAGCAGCTTTCGGCGGCATCCGGAGAGCAGGGGAGCCCCCCCATAATGCTTCGTCCGCCGAGCGACAAGGCGGAGGCATGGATGATCGCCGATCTCGTTTCGGCACGATTGGCTGTAGGCCTCAAGCCCAAGGATATTGCCGTCATTGTTCAGACAAACAATGAACTGCGGCCCATTTTTGACGTTCTTACAGGGAAGGGGATTCCCGTGCGCATCACGGGAAAATCAAATCTTCTTCATCATCCTCTTATCCTGCAGGCTATCGCTATTCTCAAGGCTGTCAGGAAACCGACGGATACTGCCCTGTTGGGAGCAGCTCTTGGTGCCGCATGCTTTGGCTGCCATCCGGTGGACCTTGCTCACGTATTCCGTATCAAGCGCGAGATGGATAAACCGCTTATCGACGTCCTTTCGATGTTTGATCAGGACAACTCGCCGGCTAAGGAGATTCGTTTTGTTGGCCCGGAGAAGATCATTGCGGCACGGAACCTGATTCTGAATCTCCACTATGCGTTGGCGACCAGGACGGTTGTGGAAACCGTTGAGCGCGTTTTCCATGAGTCCGGCCTCTTACCGGATGGCGGCAGAATACATCCGCTCGATCTCGCGGCGTTGCAGGAGTTTTTTGACCGTGCGCGGCAGCGGATGATTGAGATGCCAGGAGTCACGTTCGATACGTTTATGGGTGACCTGGAACTGTACCTCAATCCTGAATACGGTCTCCGGATGATGTTCGAGGTTCCGCATCTGGTGACGGAAGGTGTGCAGCTCGTGACGGCGCATCAGAGCAAAGGGCTGGAGTTCGCTACGGTGATTCTCACGAACTTCCGTGAGGGTCACTGGGACAAGCGCCGCAACCCCGCCTCCATCTCCATTCCTGAGGATCTGCTCTTCGGTTGGGAGAAGGAGCAGAAGGCCTATGAGCGGAATCAGGACGAGCGAAGGGTGGCATTTGTGGCTATGACAAGGGCTAAACGCGAATTGATACTCAGCTGCCCCATGGAGCTTACCGCTGGCGACAAGACGAAGGCTGTTGCACCGTCGGCATTCTTTGTGGAAGCGGGACCGCTTCTCGAAGAGCAACGGGGAATAAGCGATCCCGAACACGCAGCGACGCTTCTCCTCACGCCGCAGCAGGACCTGGATGCGGAATTGAGAGACTTCCTCTCAGATCGGTTAAAGACATTCGCTCTCTCCGCAAGTGCACTCAACCGCTTCCTAGATGATCCCATTGAATTTCTCCGCATCGATCTGCTCCAGGTTCCACAGTTGAGCGACTATGCGCTTGCATACGGGAACGCTGTGCATTGGGCGCTCAGGCAATGGGGACTGGGGCACAAGAATGGCAAGCCAATATCCAGGGAAGATTTTCTCGGATACTTCCGGAACTACCTTCAGGAACGGGAATTCCTCAAGGAAAATGAGCTGCAGCTCCTTCTTCATCTTGGCGAGGGCTCGTTGCCGCGTTACTACGAGCAGCGGCTCGCGGGTTCTGCACCCGTTATTGATCAGGTGGAGAAGACGTTTACAGGGAGGCTGGGAGACATTCCGCTTAAAGGTCTCATTGATCGTATTGATCGTGACCATCCAGAGGGCGCCATTGGTGTTGTTATCGATTACAAGACCGGGCGGCCGCAGTCGGAAGCGCAGATCAGGGAAGGGGGATATTTCCGTCAGTTGCAGTTCTATGCTGTTCTGCTCGAGCTTGCCTATCCGTCGCTTGACCCACGTGCTTTCATCCTGGAATTTGTCGGGGAGCGCGAGGAGCATCCCGTGAGTCGCATCTTCCAGATCACAGATCAGGATAAGAACGAGATGAAACGGCTCATTCGCGGCGTTTGGGGGAAGATTATGTCGTTGGATTTCACGCCACTGACGAAGGAGAATGTCCTTACGGTGTAATCCTTCTGACTGGTATTGCTCATGAACGGAGAACCCCCACTCACAGGCAGTGTGACATGAGTCTGGCCTCCTGCGGCAGCGATGACCGCGTCGAGTTACGGAGTAGCGCCCTGTTCCACCTTGCTGATAATACCGGGCATTGCCGCTGCGAACTGCTCTCGGATTGCCTGAATTTCCTCTCCATGCCAGAGGCCCCGTACGATGACGTTGTGCCCCAGGCGTGCGATGATCAGTTCTTCCTGCTCCGT
Source organism: uncultured Candidatus Peregrinibacteria bacterium (assembly GCA_903825315.1). Classification (GTDB taxonomy): domain Bacteria; phylum Patescibacteriota; class Gracilibacteria; order Peribacterales; family Peribacteraceae; genus CAIKAD01. The sequence goes on from CAIKAD010000001.1 coordinate 418,127, forward strand.
TATCGATGTGGGTAGTGCGGGGAATTGGATGATTTCCATGTGTCCGTCTCTCATAATTCCCGTTTGCCATTCCTGGCAACCGTCACCCCTAACAAACTTCGTTCCGATAAAAGCGGCCAAACGGTTTTCCGTTGGGTCAATATTGCTTTGGATCATTTCCCTAGTCTGCTTCATGAAGAATACGGTAGGCAGGCAGGAGTCGTTCGTCAATCTGTCTCTTATGCGGAGATAGTATCAAAATGCATCTTTCCTCTGAGGAAACGCGCAAACTTCTGCGAAGCCTGTCCTCTGTGGCTTACAGTGTTTTTCTGGTCGACCGTCAATGCGGAGAAGACGAAGCTGTGTCCGTCCGGACGAAAGCAAGCTGAGATAGGGAGACCCGGTAGGTAGTCCGCCTCCAGTTCGTCTGTAATCGTCCCCTCACAGGTGCCCTCAAAGATGTGAAGCTTTCCTTCGTCATCGATGTGCGCGAGCGAACAGATGAAGCGCGCGCGTTTGTTCTCCTCCGCCTTCATCCGGTCCAGGAAGGTGCGGATCCATTCCTCATCCGATGCGGCGGGACCCGCGCCCCAGCGTCGCGTGTGGAGGCCTAATTCACCTTTGAGTGCGTCAATTACAATGCCGGAATCATCCGCAAGCGTCGGCATTCTGGACTTCTCGAAATAGTAGATTGCTTTCTGTGAGGCGTTCTCCGCGAACGTCGTCCCCGTTTCCTCAATATCGCCACGGATGCCCAGGGCGTCCGGTGTCATGATGGTCACAGGGAGGCCTCGGAGGACTTCGCCGATTTCGATCACTTTGCCCTTGTTGTTCGTGCCGAGGAGTAATTTCATTGGGTGAAGTATCGAGGATCAAGAGACAAGTTTCAAACAAGAATCAGGAACGATGGGATTTTGCGTGAGAAATTGATGCAGAAAACATGAGAAAACAGACCACTCTTGTTCCTGTTACGACTTCTCAAGTCTTCTTGTGCTGAATATTCTTATTCCAAGTCATGGAGGTCATCCCCCAAGAGGTCCATGAGTCTCATCAGCGCCTCTTCCTCAATGGGTGTTAGTTCGTCATGGAGGCCGGGAATGGAGAAGGCAGATGAATGCGAGAGCAAATCGTCGTTATTGTGAGGATGATGCATGTGAGAATGTGGGTATCGGGATAGTATAGCAAAATTGACATGTCTTGGCGATGCTGATTCGTCGCTTTGGGACAACAAAAAAACAACTGTTAAATTTGCACGCTCGATCCCATGAAGACCTTCCGCGGCTTGGCGCCGTCCGGCGGACCGATCAATCCTTTCTCCTCCATAATGTCGAGCAGGCGGGCAGCGCGGGCATACCCGACCTTCAGCTGGCGCTGCAGGAGAGAGGCAGAAGCTTTGCCTGTGTCCTGCACCACGCGGACAGCTTCGAAGAAGAGATCGTCGCCGCCGTTATCGTCAGCATCGAGATTAATAGTCGCGGTAGTGGCCGTGACACCCTCGTCATTATTTGCCGCCGTTGAGCCCTCTTCCCCGTCATCACTGAATCCGATCTGCTCCGTAATTTTGCCGCCGCCTGCAATCTTGACCGCATTGATGACTTTTTCCATTTCCTTTGTTGAGGTGTAGATGCCCTGGATGCGGACGGGGTTGGGCGTGCGCGCGTCCATGAAGAGCAGGTCGCCCTGGCCGAGCAGATCCTCTGCGCCGATGCCGTCCAAAATCGTGCGCGAGTCCACGGAGCTCACAGTACGGAAGGCGATGCGCGTGGGAATGTTGGCTTTTATGAGACCCGTGATGACATCTACGGATGGACGCTGCGTAGCGATTATCAAGTGCATACCTACGGCGCGGGCCATCTGGGCGATGCGGGCGATCATAGTTTCTGTGTCGCGCCTGAACTGCCGCATCATGAGGTCGGCAAGTTCATCTATGACCACCACGATGCGCGGCAGCATGTCCTGTTCATCCTTCTGTTTGGCGTTGTACTCTTCGATGTTGCGTGCACCCTGCTCAGAGAAGCGATGGAGGCGGCGGCCGACCTCCGCAACAGCCCATCGCAGAGCCTGCAGTGCACGCTCTGCTTCCGTGATGACCGGTGTGAGCAGATGCGGGATTCCGTCGTACGGCGAGAGCTCCACGCGTTTGGGGTCGATGAGGATGAATTTGAGTTCATGAGGGGCGTTCTGGTAGAGGAGGGCGGTGAGGAACGTGTTCATGCACACCGATTTCCCCGAGCCGGTAGCGCCGGCAATAAGCAGGTGGGGCATGGTTTCTAAACCGGAGACCAGCGCCTCTCCCGAGACGTCACGGCCGAGAGGCAGGGTAAGGGCGGATTCACTTTGCACAAAGGCAGGGCTCTCCAGGATTTCGCGCAGGTGCACCGTGGAGCGCGTAATATTGGGCATTTCGATTCCTACGAGGGATTTGCCGGGGATGGGCGCTTCGATACGCAGGCTGGGCGCAGCGAGAGCGAGAGCGAGGTCATCCTTGAGGGCACCGATACGGCTCAATTTCACTCCTTCAGCAGGTTGAAGCGTGAATTGTGTCACCGTCGGTCCCGGTCGCGCATCGCGCATCGTTACTTCGACTTCGAATTCCCGCAATTTCTCCTCGATCTGCTGTGCTTGCTTTTTGAGATCCTCGTCCTTCACGGTTAATTGGCTGGTAGCGTCGTCGAGGAGCTCGTAGCTGGGGAACGTCCATTCCTCAAAGCGCGTGTCTTTCATCTGGATGGCGTGCGAATGCTTCTTCATCTTCTCCTTGATCATCTTATTTGCCTTATGGGAGAGTGCCGCGCGCGCAAAAGCCGGGCGTACGATATTGAGTTCCGGAACGGGCCCGTCCTCCTCTATTAAATCCTCTTCCTTATCGTCCATTTCCTCCTTGCGGCGGCGCGGCTTGGTTTTCTCTTCCTCCTGTTCCTGATCCAAGTATTCGTCGAGGCTGACGGGGGCGCTGCGACGCAGTTCCTCCTTGCGGCCGAACATCCATTCCTTGAGCAAGGTGAAGAGCGCCCCCAGATCCGGCTCGAAGGTGATGAGGAGCCCGATCATGAAGGCGGCGCCCAGCACGGTGTACCCGGCAGGACGGCTGAGGAACGTGAGGAAGGGGAGGCTGACCATAAAGCCGATAGCGCCGGCAAGTTGGTCCCTCCGTGCCCCGATTTCCTCCAGCGGCGCGCCGATGTGCATGAGGCCCAGGAAAGCGAGGAGGCAAAGGACGAGGCCCGTGGACCGTTTGAACTCTATGCGTTTGCTGGGCGCAATCCAGTGGAGGAGGCCGGAAACCACGAGGAATACGGGGAAGATGATGCCCCATGATCCGAAGAGGAACGTGAGGACCTGCTGCACCACTTCGCCCACCCTGCCCGCGTTTCCTTTGAGCGCGAGAAAGAGGAGGATGCCCAAGCTGATCTGGATGAGGCCGCCCACGGCGGCGCGCGTCGTGGACTTGAGTTCCGTCCCTTCAATCATCACCTGCCGTTTCACTCTGCGGCGGGCTCGAGGCATCGGGTGTTAGTATAGACAGTTTCCGGGGCGGGTGGGAAGGTGAGATTATGGCAGGAGGATGCAGAAGAATCAGAAGATGCAGACGAATCAGAAGAATGTGCAAGAAAATATTCGTACCGGTGTTACGTATCTTCTGCATCCTCTGTACCTCTGCATCTTCTGCATCCTCATGTATCATACTATTGATGAAAGTACTCATTTTCGGTTCCAAAGGCTATCTCGGTTCCCAATTTGTCGGAATCTATCCGAACGCCATCGCTTCAACCGTTGATATTGCGGACCAGGCAGCTGTTGCGTCTGTTCTGGATCAGCACAAGCCGGATGTCGTCATCAATGCAGCCGGCAAGACAGGTCGGCCGAACGTGGATTGGTGCGAGATACATCGTGAGGAAACCTTTGCGAGCAATGTGATTGGTCCGAACGTGTTGCTGCAGGAATGCGGGAAGAGGGGATTGTACTGGGTACATCTCGGATCCGGTTGCATCTACGAAGGAGACAATAACGGCAAAGGTTATTCGGAAGAGGATGTACCGAATTTCACGGGTTCGTTCTACTCGTGGACTAAAAATATCAGCGACCAGACGCTCAAACGGTTTGCATCCGGCTGGAACGGTCAGGGTGGAATTCTCAACCTGCGGTTGCGCATGCCTTTCGATGCAACGTCGAGTCCGCGTAACCTCATCAGCAAACTCAAGGGGTACAAGCGCGTTCTCGACGTACCGAATTCCATCACTTGTATTCCGGAGTTGCTGGATGCAGCACAAAAGCTCATTGCCAAGCGGAAGACGGGTACCTTCAACATGGTCAACGGGGGAGGGATTTCCCCGTTCCGCATTATGCAAATGTATAAGGAGGTGGTGGATCCCACTCATCAGTTTGAACGACTGACGCTCAGAGATCTTTCTGATGTCGTGAAGGCCGCGCGCAGCAATTGCATTCTCTCCAATCAAAAACTTGCGGAGGAGGGAATCGTACTCCGTTCTGCGGAAGAGGCAGTGCGGGAATCATTGCAGTCTCTACGGGGGGCTCTACAGATCAACGGAGCAAATACGCCGATTTGATCGGGATTTCTGATGATTGGCTCTTGACGGAACGGGCGGGAGGGTTAATAATTAGACAATCTAAGTATTCGTACACCTCATGGAATCATCTCTCGATAGCATTATCGAACTTACGTTCGATCTCTCACGCGTCATACGGCACATGATGGTGAACGTGTCGGAGCATGGTGCGCACGTCAACTTTCTCCAGATACATGCACTCGCACTCATCGAGCAGCATCCGGGCATGACCATGAAGGAACTCGCTGATGCATTGCGTGTGGCGTCGCCATCCGCGACATCGTTCGTCAACCGTCTCGAAAAGCTGGGATGGATCATGCGGGAGCATGACGCGCAGAACCGTCGCCTTGTCCGCCTGATGCTCACGAATGCCGGAAAGTCCATCATGCGCGAGAAGCGCGCTCTCCGTACTGCAACACTTAAGAAGTTCTTGGGCTTCCTTACGCCGGAGGATCAGCGACAACTCGTCCAGATACTGGAAAAGCTCCACCGCGCCTCTGGTGCTTCCCCATCCTGATGTTATTCTTCCTTCCTTTCTCATGACGACGCACTCCACCCACTCTCACACGTCCAACCACGCCGAAAGCGCACATGTTCCGCCATCTGGCCGATTGCATAGGATATGGCTTTTCATCCGTAAACACCGTGTCGCCTCCATTGTAACGGCGGTTATCGTCCTCTTGGTTGTTCTTCCCGTCGTATTGCTTCTCAGGCCAAAGGAGCCGCAATATATCATCGCCGTTGCGCAGAAAGGCGATCTTCAGCAGACCGTGGAAGCGGTAGGCACTGTAACGTCCGAACGTGACCTGGAGCTCAAGTTCCCTCTGGGGGGAATTGTGGAAAGCGTTTCTGTAAAGGAGGGTGACCGCGTCCACGCGGGGCAGCAGCTCGCACAGCTCCGTTCCGGCAATCTGGGTGCGGCTGTCGCCATCCAGTCCGCTAACGTCCAGTCGGCTTTGGCTGATCTGCGTAAAATGGAGGAGGGGACGCGGCCGGAGGACATCGCGATTGCAGAAGCACAAGTTGCCAATAAGCAGGCGGCGCTCCAGGTAGCCCAGACGTCACTTCAGACGTCGGAGCAGAGCTATGCACAGGCACAGGAGCAATTGACGATTCTGGAACAGGAAGCGAGTACTACATTGATGGGGCAGGTGGAAACGTCCAAGAACACGTTGCTTTCCCAGTTGGTGGCAGCGGAGACCGCGCTTTCGTCCGTAGACGACGTGCTCAGTAAGACCATCGTGCAGGATGCCATTATCAAATCGCGACCGGGTAGTGATGCGGATATCCGTACGATGAAGCAAAGTTCACTTGCTTCCATCGCAGACGTGCGGCGTCAGGTCAATGCCACGACGGATTACCACGATGCCTTGCGAATCCTGCAGGCGGGGCAGAACGCAGTAACTGTTTCGCAGAATACGGTGGACCAGCTCTTTGCTCTCATCGGATCGCTCCCCGAGACGAGTTACTTTACGGCAACGCTCCGCGAACAGTACCGCACCAGTATCTCAACGCAACGTGGCCTGGTGCAAACGGCGGTTAGCGCGGTCACCACGGCTTACACCGGCCTGCAGTCTGCAGCCGCCGGGTTTGATACGCGCATTGCCACAGCGCAGGCAACTATCACCGCAAGTGACGGTGCCCGGCAGAAGGCCAAGGTGGACATACTCACCTACCAGACTGCGCTTCAGGCACAGCAGGCGGATCTCGCATCCAAGAGGGCAGGAACTCGCCAGGCAGATCTGGACGCTTCACGTGCACGGTTGCGGCAGGCGCAGGCGGCTTTGGCGCAAGCGCAGGCGAACTACGCGGATTCCATCCTTCGGTCTCCCGTAGAAGGCACAGTGTCCCATGTAAATATCAAGGTAGGGGAGGCCACCCCTGCCACCGAACCGGCTGTCACTGTCTTGGGTAATTCGCCTTTTCGCATCGAGATGAACGTTTCCGAAGTGGATGTGCCCAAGCTGCAGGAGACGCAATCCGGAACCATCACACTCGATGCGTTTCCGGAAAAGCCTTACCAGATCCGTGTGAGTGAGGTGGAAGCTGCCCCCACGTTGGTAGACGGGGTATCCAAGTACAAGATCAAGCTGGATTTTGTGTATCCGCACGATGAGCTCAAGATCGGCATGACAGGCGACGCGACGGTGATCACAGGCGAGAGGAAGAATGTCGTTTCTATTCCTGGGCGTTCTGTTGTAGAGAAGGATAGCAAGAAGTACGTGCGTGTCCTTGGCGCTGATGATGCTAAACCTGATGAACAGGAAGTAGTTCTCGGTATGGAAGGGCAGTCGGGTGATGTGGAGGTCATTTCCGGGTTGCGTGGGGGTGAGGCGATTGTTGTCTTGGAGAAGTAAGAATACGGATTTCTGAATTCCGAATCTCCCGCTCAGTAGGTATCATGATTCTTGATTCTTGATTCTCCCCCATGACTCCTCCCCGCCACGACACCCCATTGATCGAAACTATCCACATGGATAAGTCGTATTTTAATGACGGGTTGGAAACGCCGGTGTTGCATGATATCAATCTCACGATCAACAAGGGGGAATTCGTCGCCATTATGGGGCCGTCGGGATCGGGAAAATCGACCCTCATGCATATTCTGGGATTTCTCGACCATCCGACAGGCGGCAAATTTCTATTCCAGGGAGAGCCGACGGAGTCGATGGACGAGGATACACTGGCAAAGATTCGAGCTTCGAGCGTAAGTTTTGTGTTCCAGTCCTTCAATCTGCTTCCGCGAACTTCGGTCCTGGAGAATGTGACATTGCCGCTTCTCTACCATCCCACCATTCCCGTTTCTCAACGGCATCGCCGTGCGGTAACCGCTATTGAGACCGTAGGTTTGATGGAGCGTATGAACTACATGAGCCACCAACTTTCTGGCGGTCAGAAGCAGCGCGTGGCGATAGCCCGGTCACTCGTAACGGAACCGGAAGTAATCTTTGCCGACGAACCTACGGGGAATCTCGATTCCCATTCCGGCATCCAGGTGATGGAAGCACTGCAGAAACTCCATCACAAAGGACACACTATTATTCTCGTGACACATGAGGCTATGACGGCGGAGCATGCGCAGCGGATCATTCAGATCCACGATGGACGCATAACGGCGGATCGGCGCGACTTCCGGCGCCGCATTGCCGGCAGGGAGTCAACACTTAAGTAGTACTGTTTGTACGGACGCCGCATGGCGTTCATATGATGAACATCTCATGATCTTCCGTGACACTCTCCGAATGGCGGTGCAGGACGTGCGGTCCCACGGGTCCCGCTCGCTCCTCACAGTGCTCGGCATCATCATCGGTGTTGCAGCGGTAGTGTTGATGACCGGTGTGGGGAAGAGCATGGAAGGTGTGATTCTCGGCCAGATTAACACGCTCGGACCTACAACCATCGCACTCTGGCCGGGTGCAAATGGTCCCGAGGGGGGTGGAGGTGCGTTTAATGCGGATTATAAGTCGATTACCATGCGCGACATCGATGCATTGAAGCAACTGCAGAGCGTCACGAGTGTCGCACCCATCATAATTATCAGCGAGCCCGCTTCCTATGGGCGCGAGAAGGCAGATGCCTCCGTTACGGGGACGACGCCGGACTACTACAATAACGGATCCATCGAGGTGACGAGTGGCCGCTTCCATGATCAGTCTGATGAGCAGGGCGTACGTCCGGTGGCTGTCATCGGCTCGGACATCGAGCGCGATCTTTTTAACGGGCAGGATCCTTTGGGCAAACGCATCGATATCGGCGGTCGCAGGTACACGGTGATCGGCGTGCTCAAATCCGTAGGGACGCAGTTCTTCCAGAATATGGATACGCGCATCATCATACCCTTCGCAACTGCGAAGGCCGTTAAGCAGCGTGATTATGTGGACATGGCCACCATGCTTGCCACAGGAGACATCGATTTTAGCGTTGCCGATGTTGAGTACCTTCTGCGCAAGCGGCACAATGTTGTTTCTCCTATCAGTGATCCGACGAAGAACGACGACTTCCTCGTACGCACGGCGCAGCAGGCGCAGGACATTCTAGGGACGGTATCGCTTGCACTTACCATCTTCATTACGATGATTGCGAGTGTGTCGCTCGTCGTGGGTGGCATCGGCATCATGAATATCATGCTCGTCTCTGTGACGGAGCGGACCCGGGAGATAGGCTTACGTAAGGCGCTGGGAGCGACGCAATGGAATATTCTGATGCAATTCTTAGTTGAGGCCGTGGTGGTCACGGTCCTCGGGGCGCTCATTGGCGTGGTAATTGGCATCCTCTTCGATGCCATTATCGTATTCGTAGCAAGCCGGTTCCTTTCCACCTATCACTTCGGCCTTAATCCCATAGCCATCACCATTTCTGTTCTCATGGCGATCGGCGTTGGTTTGGGTTTTGGCCTCTATCCTGCGCGGAAAGCTGCCATTCTCGATCCCATTACCGCGCTGCGTTATGAATAGCAGGACGCCACACGGGGACGTCCTTTCGATGCCTGCTTCTGCCCGTCTATCACCTGTATGAGATTCAGCGACGTCCTAACATCGGCATCCCGAGGGCTCACGCGTAACATTATGCGTTCGCTCCTTACCACGCTGGGAATCATTATTGGCGTAGGATCGGTGGTATTGATGGTTTCTGTAGGCTCCAGTTTTCAGTCCTTCATTCTGAGCCAGGTGAGCCAGTTCAGCGCAAATACGTTTGAAGTGCAGCCCAAAGGTTTGGAAAAGTTTGGAGGGAACATCGATACGATCACCAAGGACGATTTTGAAGCCATTGCAAAGCTTTCCACCGTTCAGAACGCCACTCCTGCCATCTTTGTACGGAGCCACGTGGACTATGGCCGGGAAAGCATTACGCCTTTCGTGTTTGGAACTACCAAGGATATCTTTGCCAACCTGTCGCTGTCGATTGGGGAGGGTCGTCTCCTCACGGATAGCGATGTGAAGGGTGCGAAGAGCGTGGTGGTCCTGGGGCCGAAGGCTGCGGAAGATCTCTTTGGCGAAGCGGATCCCCTTGGGAAGCGTGTAAGCGTGGGGACTACTACACTCACGGTCGTGGGCGTGCTCAAAAGTTTGGGGTCGGTACTGGGTCAGCAGATGGATACGTACGTGTACGTGCCATTCACGACGGCCCAGATGATTTCCGGCAACACATCCACGGTCAATTACATTTCCCTCCAGGCAAGGGAATCGCCCGAACTGACGCAGGTGGATGTGGAAACGCTTTTGCGCCAGCGCCATAAGATCAAAAATCCCGCCAATGATCCCGACAAGGATGACTTTGTCGTTCGCTCTTTTGCGCAGGCAACAAGCATCCTCAATACCGTCACTATGAGCATTACACTTTTCCTGGCACTCGTGGCGGGCATTTCGCTCCTCGTTGGCGGCATCGGCATTATGAATATCATGCTCGTCACCGTCACGGAGAGGACAGCGGAAATCGGCCTGCGTAAAGCGCTCGGTGCGCGTCAGCGCGATATCATGCTTCAGTTCCTCGTGGAGTCGGTCCTTCTCACGGTGTCCGGGGGTCTCATTGGACTCATCGGTGGCATTGGAATCGGTTTGTTCATGGCGCTTGTCGCCTCGAAGTTCCTGGAAGGGTTCGCATATTCCTTGCCGATGAGCGCCATCTTTCTTTCTGTGGGTATGGCCGCGGGCGTAGGACTTCTCTTCGGTATCTACCCCGCACGACGTGCAGCGGTGCTCGATCCCATCGAAGCGATGCGTTACGAATGATATGGGGGAGAGTATGATGTCTGTATGAAACGCCATTATGCCGCTCTTACAATGGTCTTTCTGTCTTTGAGTATCGTTTCCTGTGCACGGAATGGAGGGCCGGCAACGAATGCGTCAACGCCGGTCCGCAATGTTGTTCTGGAACCCGATAGGTCTTCATCTTCCTCATCGGCATCCATCGTACGGTCTCAGGGGCAGAATCAGCAGGTTCCGTTCCTTCCGCAGTCTGCCTGGGAGGATGTGCGGATCAATCAGCAAGCGTCACGTGGCGAGATATCGTCTCGTGCAGAATCTTCTAAAGCCTCGACTGGGCGCTCGGTGGAGAGGGGTGGAGTGTTGCCATCAGTTTGCGATGCGTCGATGTACACGTGTTCAGGCGACGCATGCGAAACATCCAGTCCGGACTGTACATTCGAAGATCTCGCGCGGACTCCCATGGGGGCTTTGTGCGGAGAAAACGGGGGCACGCTGTTTGCGGAAGGAACGACGGACAGCGGAGGAAGGCTGCGGCTTACGTGCAGAGTCGGGAGTGAGTGAAACAATGAAGGATTCTCACATTGATGCCAGCAATTGGATTTGCTCAGTCATGCATTCATCTACTGCATGCAAAATATTTTTGGCTCTCTCAGTATCCATGTCCTGAGTCGTGAGGAGCGACTGTACTTGCTCTCTCATTTCTTCACTGATCCGAATAACGATGCTCATGTTGCGTTTCAGCTCGTTGATTTCCTGTCTCAATTCTTGATTGTATGCAGCTAGTTCCTGGTTTTCCCTGTTGCGCTTTGCCCAGATATCCATGTCGGGATTTTCTATGGAACGCCTGAGCTTAAATGCCTGCTTATCAAATTGCTCCCCTAGTTCGGCAGACTTCTCTAGTGTATCGAAGATGGAAAGACGCGCGTCATAGAATGTATTACCAATAGCAGCAGGGGAAAGCTTTCCGTAGCTCTCTGCGGTACAGACGGCATCGGAAAGAAGCGCGCCACCGCCTGCCATCGAAGGCGTGAATGTATCTGGAAGCTTGATATTTCCGCACTTATCACGAACGGATGGATCTTTGAAGTTCACAAATGAGCTGAGCTCCTCAGAGGATGACACTTCTGATTGGAAACGGATAACAGCCTCGTCCAGAACGTCTTGTGATAATGCTTGTTGGCTGCGGAGAAGAATTATGAATTCATCGCCGCCCGCGGTGAGTGGAGTCGCCAAAATGCCCTGTCCCGAAAGCCACTGTCGTGTGGTGCTTGTATCGCTCACAAACAACTGGGCAATGGTTCGCAGGAAATTTGTTCCATTCTCATGAGAAGTGCAATCGATAAGTGCTTTGAGGTCATTAACGTCAAAGAAGAGCATCCCGAAATTGCGGAAGTGCTCGACGGGTTTCCCCTGGGAAACCAGTGACCGGATATACTTATTAAGAAGATAACGTCCGAACTCTTTCACGTGAATCTTGGTGCCGGCTGTGGTGAGAGTGAGGTCGTGCAGATACTCGGCGTAGATCACTTCAACCAGTTTGAGTTTGGTGGTCGGCCAGTCGTCCTCCGTGATGGGGAACGGTGTGGGCCCCTCGATAAGGTTCCGTAGAGTGGAGAGACAGGACATCACCATATTTCGTGTGTTCTCACCTAATTGTTCCAACATACGGTGCGCAATCGCTTCTTCATCGGAATTCGGCGTTGCTTGAGCGTGCAGTGAACGCAGGTTGTGCATGGCACTCTCGAGGAGCGTTTGCTCCTCATCCAGGCCATCAGTGGGGCGTATGGTGTTGTGCATTATCTCTAGAATTTTGAGAATTGATTAATGGATTTAGTTTAGACGGAGCAAGTAAATATGTTACATTATCATATAAATGTCAAGCTTCTTTTTGATACAGTGCGGTTCACTGATATTGGGGGATGGTCAAACCGTAATGCATTGTGACATTTGTCGCTGCATGAAGCCAAGAATATGCCATCGTTATGCCGTTGTCGACTCGCAATTCCAAACTGAAGTATCGCCGCTACAAATAACAAGCCTCGCTACGTTTCCCGTCTGAATAGTTTTGAAGTGTCCTGTCTTGTGAAGAGCGGTACAACGAGGGAAAAATGATAAAACCTCTATCCTTAGCCAAAAGCAAGACATGGACAGGACATCAAAATAGTGTAAAGTATTAACTTCTGCAGGCATGTCGTCTGCAGAAATCCGTTCCTTGTTTTGGAGGTTAGAGGGATGAGAAGGAAGCTGTTGGGAATGGCCGCTCCGCCGAATGACATTCGGAAAGGATACGCGGTCACGGGCTTGATGTTGGGTCTCGTGTATTCAGTAATGTTTTTCTGCTGGTGGTTCGACGCCGGGAAAAATATTGCGCTTATGCAGGAAGACCCGTGGACGATGCCCAAAATTGTTGGAGGAGTTGTGTGCGCAAGGATGCTCATCGACATGGTTACGAACAACCTGCGGAAGGCAATGTCGTTTAGTGTTTGCTTTCTCGGAGCCTTTGTCATCGGTTCGATTCCGGTGATGCTGGTCGTTCGTGGCGTTGTCTGGTGAGTGCGGGATGCGTGTTGCCGGGAACGGCAAAGCCCACGGTTCGCCGGCCGTGGGTTTTTTTATGACGCAAATTTCAATCCCGTCACTCCCACGAGCACCAGCAGGATTGCCACCCATTGCATCCAATACAAGCGCTCACGATAGAAATACCAGCCGAGGAGTGACGTAAGGACGAGCGATCCACTTCCAATTGCTGTGACGATAGCGACGGGGCCCGAGTGCGTTGCCAAAGTAAAAAAGCCCGTTCCGATAAGTGTGGGGGCGGCGGCCAGCGCTATGCCGAAGAATGTTCGGCTGTCGATGCATTGCATGGGTTGCCGCAGAAGTACCCAGCGCAAGATGAGAAGGATGCCGGCGCCTGCCGCGATGGATACTTCCCAGAAGTAGCCGGAGACGAGCGGGTTGGTGATGCGGCTGAGTGCTGCCGGTACATAGTTGGTGGCAGTGAGCGGAATGGCGGAGGTGATGGCAAGGGTGATGCCAAGCGCGAGGCGGTTGCTCAAATGCTCGTGCGCAACCCCTTTCATAGCGAGAAAGAAGCTCCCCACAATGATCAGCACAACGAGCGCGATGGCAGAAGGTGGGAGGACGTCGCCCAGGAATACCCAGCCGATGGCTGAGAGAAGGATGGTCATCACCGCGCGGGCAAGCGCACCTGCAATGCCGACCGGGAGATAGCGGTACGAGGCGTAGAAGATCATCAGATAGATGCCGCCGGAGAGTCCACCAACAAGGAGAAGTTGCCACTGCGAAACGACGGCGAGTATTTCCGTCTGCGACGATCCGATGAGAAGCGGGAGGAGCGTGAGGACAAAGGAAAGGTTCCGGTAGAACGCCAGACTTAATCCATCCATCTTTCGGGCGTGGTGTGCCAGAAACACGTTTTGCATGGCGTATCCCGCCATGGAGCCGATAGCGTAGAGGTAGAACATGAGCAGGAGAAAGCCGTCTGTGCATTGAATCATAGCGAATAATCCCGTAGAATAGGACGGTCTGGGAACGCTGTTTCTAGAACGGTAATTGATCTGTGGCAAAGCGTGGGTCGGTAGCGAAGTGGTCAAACGCGACGGACTGTAAATCCGTTGGCATACGCCTTCGAAGGTTCGAATCCTTCCCGGCCCACCATGAAAATGAGCTCATACATCAAAGTAGTATTATTGAGAGAAGTGATGTTTGCTTATCCTGAAAACGGAAGATCCATTCGTGACCGACCCGGAGGAGAAAGGTTTGTTCCGTAACTTTATCGTTTCGTCATTCACGAGGCCGAACCTTGCACGGACTCTGACAGAAACAAGGAGTGTGGAAGGGTTATGCATCGCTATACTCTGGACCGTGCCTCACTTCTTTTACCTCGCCCGTTGCGCCGATCATGCATTGTACGCAGGGACCTGCGTGGATATTGAGGATCGTGAACAGAAGCACAATGACGGGAAGGGGGCGAAATACACGCGGAGCCGCCGGCCGGTAAAGATTATCTACTTTGAAACATTCCAGACGCTCAGCGAGGCGCGCAAGCGTGAGGCGGAGGTAAAGAAGTGGAAGAAAGGAGAGAAGGAAGCGCTGGTGAAACGCAGTATCAGGCGAAGAATTTCTTCCCTTCATACCGGACGAGCGTAAGGAGCTTCTGCTGTCCCAGGATCTCTTTGGAGAGTGCATCGTCATAGTCAGAGTCATAGACGACCGTCGTGATGCCCGCATTCAAAATCATCTTGGTGCAGATGACGCACGGAAAACAGTTGCAGTAGAGCGTGCCGCTCTCGATATTAATGCCGAACTTGGCTGCCTGCGTAATGGCGTTCTGCTCCGCATGCGTGCCGCGGCAGATTTCATGGCGCTGTCCCGATGGGATCCCTAATTTCTCACGGAGACACCCGCCCAGTTCCGCACAGTGCGGGACGCCGCGTGGCGCGCCGTTGTATCCCGATGTCAGCTGTTGCTTGTCCTTGGCAATCACGGCACCAACTTTCCGCCGGAGGCACGTTGCGCGTTTGGCCCACGTGTAGGCAATCTCCATAAATATCTCATGGAAGGAGGGACGCTCCGAACCGTCCAAAAGTCCCAGGAAGTGGTCAAGTTTGCATTCTAAATCTTTCAATGTCCCTTCGTTGATAATCAGGTAGTCGACGAGATCCAGACACTTCTTCACCTGCTGGCCGCCAGGCGGCTCGCCGATCCCTTTTTCGCGGTCGAGGCGTTCCAAAATCTGCTTCTTTGTTACTTTTTTTCCGTCCCGCCCGCGCTTGATGAGTCGCTGAACGATTACGTCGGGCTGTGCAGTGAGGCCGATCATCTGGAAATCGCTGATCTTCTTGAGTTCCGCGTATTCACCCGGGTTCCGGATACCGTCGATTACCCATTTCTTCTTCGGCTGCTTCTCCATCGTCTCGCGAACAATCTTGCCAAGCGCGCCGGGTCCAAAACACTTACGTAAGTCGTTCCCTACGTTTTGGAGATGCTCACGCGTGTGCGTCAGTTTTCTTCGTGTCGCTTCTGCCCGGACCATATCGGAGAGCGAGATAGGCGTGTAGCCGCGCTTCTCCAGGATCTTCATTACTTCTCCTTTTCCGCATCCCATGTAACCCGTGAGGCCAATATGGTAAGACATACGTCGTTGGAACTCGGTACAAGCAGACGCATTATTCCGCAGTTCCCCCCTTTTACAAGGGACAATGGACTGCGAATTCATCAATCCCGGTGCGCAGTCGGCTGTTGCGCTTGTGGGAGCTGAACCTCTACGCTTCCCGGCAATGAAGAAAAGATCATCATGGCTGCAGAAGACGGGCATGTTCTTTCGTGAACATATCGGCCCCGGCGTTATCACGGGTGCCTCGGATGACGATCCGAGCGGCATTGCGACGTACGCCCAGGCAGGAGCCAAGTTCGGTTTTGGAATGCTTTGGACGGCTCTCTTCACGTTCCCGCTCATGGGAGTGATTCAGGAGATATCCGGACGAATCGGGAGGGTGACGGGAAAGGGGATTGCCGCAAATCTCCGGCAGCACTATCCCCGGTGGATGCTCTATATTTGCGTCGGTCTCCTTCTTGCGGCGAACACGCTCAATATAGGGGCGGACCTTGGTGCGATGGGTGACGCGGTCACGCTGATCACAGGCATTCCGCCCTATCTTCCCGTTATCGCCTTTGCTGCCATTTGTGTCTATCTTGCGGTCTTCATTCCGTATAAGAAATACGTACCCATTTTGCAGTGGCTTGTTCTTGCGCTCTTTGCGTATGTCATCACCGCATTCGTGGTCAAAGTACCGTGGGGGGAGGCGCTCTATTCCACCGTGGTCCCCTCTCTCGCGCTCACAAAAGAGTCCTTTTCCATGTTGATTGCCATAATCGGTACCACGATTAGTCCGTATTTGTTTTTTTGGCAATCGTCGCAGGAAGTGGAGGAGATCCGCGCGCACCGATTCCTGCATGCGCTCATTCGTTTTCCGGCTGGCGCTAAACGTGAACTGTGGAAGTTGCGGGTGGACACGTTCGCGGGCATGGCATTCAGTAATATCATTACTTTTTTTATCATACTTACGACGGCAGCAACGCTTCATGCAAACGGGTTGACGGAGATCAAAACGGCTGCGGATGCGGCAGCGGCGCTTGAGCCCATTGCGGGGAAATTCGCTGCACTGCTCTTTTCTGTTGGCGTAATCGGCACAGGACTCCTCGCTGTTCCAGTGCTCGCTGCGTCCGCTGCGTTCGGTGTAGGAGAGGCTATGCACTGGCCCGTGGGGTTGGAACGGGATTTGATGAAGGCTAAAGGGTTCTACGCCGTCCTGGTGGCAGCGACTGTTATCGGTCTTATTATGAATTTCTTTGGTATCGATCCCATTAAAGCGCTCATCGGCGCGGCCGTAGTGAATGGCATCGTATCTGTTCCGCTCATGATCGCTCTCATGCTGATGAGCTCGAACCGCGCAGTCATGGGGTCACTCAGGATTTCCCCGATGCTGCAGTGTTTCGGATGGCTTACGACTGCTCTCGTTGCACTCGCGAGTATAGGTTTCTTCCTCACCATTTAGCACAAGGCGCAAGAGAAAGTCGAAATGGAGTCTTTACAGAGAAAGGTGTACGAACGTACACTCATCACATGCGCTCACTTACTTCTCTTACGCCCC
Organism: uncultured Candidatus Peregrinibacteria bacterium; assembly: GCA_903825315.1. Taxonomy (GTDB): domain Bacteria; phylum Patescibacteriota; class Gracilibacteria; order Peribacterales; family Peribacteraceae; genus CAIKAD01. The sequence goes on from CAIKAD010000001.1 coordinate 435,053, forward strand.
GTCAGACCTCAGTCATTCTCGATTGCACAACTTTTCATGTAGGAGAAGAGAGTGGAGGGGAAATTGATACTATTATCGATTGGGTGCAGCAAGCACCTTCCAGCAGCGCAATACATGTATACTTGCGTTCGTTTGTAGGTGATCGTGTCGGGCGAAAGATCAAGAACACACTCCAGGCGATGGGATGTACAGTCACGCAAAAGACATCATTTACGTTTACTGCATGATTAGGAGAGGGGATGGAATGACCAGGGAGGTGTTCAGTACGTCGCTATACACAATCACTATTTGTGATTCCATCAAGTCTACGAGGTTTACGGAAGCCATGACTTCGGTAGACTCTGTTGCCAAGAGTCCCGTTGCGGGGATTTACCGCCGCGACGCTTACCACTTCCCCTCCCTTTCATCTATGGAAAGCTTCCTCCGCCGACGAGGATTCACCCTCATCGAGCTCCTGCTCGTTATCGGCATTATTGCCATCCTGGCGTCCATTGTAATCATCGCCATCAACCCCAACAGACAGCTGGGGCAGGCGCGCGATGCACAGCGGCGTTCCGACGTGAACACCATTCTCAATGCTGTGTACCAGTACGCCATAGACAATAATGGAAACATACCCGGTAGCGGTTCCATTACAACAACGGATAAGAGCATTTGTATGAAAAACACTTCATATACAGACTGTAATTCAGCAGGTTTAGTTTACCTTGGTGTGCTTACGGGTGCGTACCTGCTCAATATCCCGCAGGATCCTTCACTGTCGTCAAGCCTCACGGGAACCGGGACACGTTACTTTATCAAGAAAGATGCAAACAATCGTATCACGGTCACAGCGAAGGGTGCGGAGCAATCTGCAACTGCAATCACGGTAACGCGGTAAGTTCTTCCTTTGCATACGAGAGGCCCCTCTACGGAGGGGCTTTTCTTTTGGACAGAAGTCACTAGAATGATGGATAAGACCTTTGACCCCTCCTGTATATGTCACTTATAACCGGAAAGAAAGCAGGTTTCACTCTCGTCGAACTCCTGTTGGTGATAGGTATACTTGCGATTCTTGTATTTGTGGTGCTTTCCGCAATTAATCCCAGACGACAACTAGGGCAGGCGCGTAATGCCCAGCGGCAGTCGGACATGCAGTCCATTATCGAAGCGCTCAGTCATTACACAATCGATACGGGTTATCAACCAACGGGTTTGACGCAAGGTATGGCAAACGCAAAGCCAATTTGTCAATTTGATATGTCGGTTGCCGACTGCGATGCTCTCAATGGCATTCATTTACGTATGCTCTCCGGATCGTACCTGCCTACCATGCCCCACGATCCCCTGATACTCACAACAGGCACCGGCACGCGGTACAACATCTATCGAAACGACAATGGTCGCATTTTGCTCCAGGCAACAGGTGCGGAGGACGGCAAAACGATCACGACTGCCCGTTAATTCTGTTACAAGCCGTTTTACATGCGATGGAGCATCCTCTTGCCGATGCCTGCCATCAGGAGGGCGCTCAATATTTCCACGAGCCAGAGCCCCGGACCTGTTGTTGGTTGCCACGGAGGGCGCTGAGAAGAGAGGGCCCCAGTGAGCGGAGCAGCTGCATGTGCCTGGCTGTCCGTTTGCTTTGGGCGACCATACTCGTCCAGTTGCCGTGTTGCGCCGCCGGTAACAGTGTACGGGTTGCGGGGTATGTCGGTAGTAGCTATGGATGAAGTTTCTTCTGATGCAGCTTCTACCGGCGCATCAGTTGCGCTCATGTCTTCCGTCCATACTTCCTCGTCGCTTTGTGGCAACAGTGCCTCTTCAGTCTGTGCCTGTGCCAGACGCGTCACTCCCTGTAAGCGGGAACCGGCAATGTGCGGCTGCTCCGACAGAGACGATGCGGAATATCCCTTTTCGGTTGTGGGTGGAAGATTCCCCAAATCCGTCAACGCCGCGGCAAGGCTTGGTCGGAGAATGCTTCCTGTAGACGAAGCGATGCTGGCGGCGGGACGGGAGGAAGGCACAGCAGAGAGAACCATGTCCCATAATTCACCTGCATTCCCAACAATAAGAATGCCGGTGACGAGCACGAGGACGATGCCGATGACGGCACCCGGGAGACGGTTGCCGGCGACCATGCCGATGCGGATATGCTTGCCGATCACTGCGCGATCATCGTTTTGCACAGGTGGGATATCCACATCGTCTTCCGTGGAATGCCAATGGGGATGCATATCCGTCATGGGCGAGAATGCGGAAGTAACGTCTGGCGACGGAAAGCAAAGAGAGTTCCCATTACCGCGGCGACAGCAACGATGAGTGCGGCTGTTTCTGCGGGACCAGATGCTCCTGGCACATTCGTATAGGAGACTCCCGTAACACTTCCCCCGAGAGGATTGCCGTTCATAAATCCGACATTCCCGAGAGGCGAGGTGGCGGAGGAGGGGTCGCCGATCTTTACCGCTACTTCCTGGCTGAATGCCGTTTCCTCGTTGATGGCATTAAAGCCGCGTACAGCGGCGTAATACGTGGTACCGCGGACAAGAGAATATACGGCGAGTGTTGTCTGCTCCGGCCGCACTGTACGGCGCTGAATGTACTTGCCCATCTGTGTACCGTAGTAGACGTGATAGCCTTTGAGTTCGGGAGATGGCAGAGCATCCCAGCCAATGTAGAGGGATGAGTCGTCCGTTGTGACGCGCACGTTCTGCACTTGCGTAAGGACAAAACTCGTGCGCGTTGCGGCGGGATGGTCAGAACCATCTTCCTCCAGAGAAGATACAGAAGAATTGGAGGAAGCAGTTGCACTGCTGACTTGTGTCAGAGGAGCGTAGACAGAAGAGTATTGCGAAGAAGTGCTGCTGGACACAGAGGCCTCAGAGGAAGAAACAGATGAAGCAAACGCAGAAGAGCTCTCTTCCGATGGAGGAGTCTCCTCGGGCGTGCCGGGATCCTGTGCCGTTTCCTCCACGAGGACTGCTAGCGATCCGAGTGGCTGTTCCAGAATGCTCGTTTCCGGTTCACTGGAAGAATAGATTGCGGTGTGGGGCGGTATCCCGTCTGGATCGTAGAAGGCGAGAATGCTTCTGCCACCTCCCGGTACGGTTTTGACCTGGAACTGCACACGCGCCACCACGATGTATGTTTCTGTTGTACCGTCAATATCTTCTGATTCCGCATCCACCATGACATAGCCGTTCTCCGCATCAAAGTCTTCTTCCCCCGGTGCCGTTATAGGCAGGGCGTCACCTACAGATACCAGGGTTCCTTCGAGTACAGTCGGGTCGTACCCAAGCCACACACGGACACGCTCAATATTCAATTGATCGGCATTGTTTACTACAACGTCAAGGTCTAGGTTTTCTTCGGGATGGAGCGTTGGTGTCACGAGTGTCTGGGGGTCTTCTGCCTCAAACGATGTGCAATTGGACACATCAATTTCTTCACAGTGTGGACGCAGAAACAGCCGCACACTATTGTTAGATGTTGGTTCCGCAGGCAGCTCTCCTTCCGTGAGCACGGTGCCTGATCCGTTTTCCGGGATGATATCATCCCCTTCCACTTGTGCACGCAGTGAGAGCGTGAGACCGCTTGCAATGAGAAGTGCAGCCAACAGGCTTAAGCCAATGCCAATACTGTATCTGAGGGGGAGGGGATTGGCTGTCATGAATGTTAGGGTTGGAGTTGGCGGAGGATCCACAGCACGTCCGCAGTCGTCGTGTTTCCATCGCCGTCGGTATCAGCCAGGAGAGCATTTTCATCTGCCGGATGCTCCCCCCGGATGATCTTGATCGCGGTAATTGCGTCGTTCACATTAACGGTTCCATTACCGTCCATATCTCCCCTAAACGAGGAGACAATGGGGGAATTGACGATGGCAGCCACGTGATCCACTGTTGCTGTGAACACTGGTTGCTGCGCTTCACTGCGTTGGAATGTTTGTACTTCCCCAGCGGAATGGATGCCGATGAGGAAGGAGCCGAATGTGCAGGCAACACCAAATACCAGAAAGGTGATGTTGCGCTTACTCAGGAGGTTTTGGAGAGAGAGTGGGTGTGTGTGCATAATTCCTAATAGTATAGCTTGTTTTACATTTTCTCTCAATGCTCTAGAAGATTGACAGACTTATGAATGAGTATATATAACAAAGTTAAAATTTGTCGTTTGTAGGAAGCTTTACTTATGCTTTACGCCTCTGTATTCCGGAGGCCTATATCCTTTGGTAGTATTCATGCATGGAGGCGCAATATTACTACTTTACCGGAGAGAATGCGTACGCGCTCCGCGAAGAATTGCGGGTGTGGAAGGAGCAATTTATTAGGAAGCACGGAGCGGAGAACTTTCTGCAAATGGATGCTTCCGATGTCACCTTGCGTACCCTGTTGGACGAAGTGGGCGTTGCGCCGTTCATCGCACAAAAGAGGCTAGTCGTCCTTCGCGGAACACCATCGTTAGACGCGGAGGAAGTGGAGAAGCTTGCGAAACTTCTCCATCCGGATTGTGTCCTTGTAATTGCAGATTCTGCGCCCGACAAGAGGACGAGTGCTTACAAAGCCCTCAAGAAGTTTGCAACCGTTAAAGAGTATGAACCACTCAAAGGTAAGCAGCTACTCCAGTGGATGACGCGCATGGCAGCCTCGTACCAATCAACATTCTCACAAGGAGCAGTAGAACATCTTGTAGAACTTGCGGGCGAGGATCAGGACGTTCTTTCGCGCGAGGTAGAAAAACTATCCCTTCATGCAGTAGGACGATCCATTAGCAAAGAAGATATTCATCTTCTCTTTCCATTTACGCGGGAACAGGAAGTGTGGCGCCTTACGCAACTTCTTGCGGAAGGGAGAGGCGACCAGGCTCTTATCTATGCAAAGACGCTCCTCCAGGGCGGGGAAGATCCGTTCTCTCTTTGGAATTTGCTTCTCTGGATGCTGCGGACGTTGGTGACGGTAACGGCAGCTGTACAGGCGGGCGTCCGCCAACCGGCGGCCATCGCATCGCAGTATAAAGTGCCGTTTCCAAGCGCGCGCAATATGCTTCCTCTTGCACAGCGCATCGATCTTTCCGCGCTTGCTTCCCTAGTGTATTGGGCTGCGGCAACGGACCGCGAACTGAAGACAGGGGGATATAAGGCGTCGAAGGAAGCACCGGAGGAACTGGTAGCTCTCATTGATGGATTTGTTCTCAGGTGTTCACGCCTGGAGAGGAAATGACCAATATGTAACATCCCAATAACTAAAACGAATGAAAACAGGGAAGTATTTGGTCATTGTACAATTGGTCATTGGTCATTCGTTCAAGACGCTCCTTCAATTTGCCTTAATATCTCCTCCTCGCTCTTCTCTTCCTCCTTCTGCGCAGCTTGTTCAGATTCCGTGCGCGTCTGGCGCTTCTTGCGTATATTCTCCTCGGTCTTCTGGATGGATGCCGCTTGATCCACCTTGCCCATTTCTTTGGCGTACTTTTCATCGATGGCCGCCAGCTGCTTTTTCTCGTTGTCCAAAATGTCCTGCAAATTCTGCACCTGCTCGGGCGTCATAATAGGAAGGATGTTCACCCAGTACTGCCGTTCCTCATCGTTCATGCTTTCGGAACTTTTGATGAGCGCGATAAGCGGCCCGTACTTTGCTTCAATCTCCGGCGGAACCTGTAGTCCCGTAGAACCAGTACCGGACGAAGCCGGCGGCGGCGTGGGGGCGTCTGCCATGCGTACAGTATAGAGACTTTCCGCTGCTTAGGCGACGTTCAAGATCTCGAATTTGAGCGCCCCGGAGGGGGAGGCAAATTCTACCGTGTCGCCCTTTTGCTTGGAGAGAAGCGCCTTGCCCATGGGAGACTCGTTGCTGATCTTGTGTTCGAGCGGGTTGGCTTCGGTAGACCCGACGATGGTGTACTTTTCAGGGTCGTCTCCGTCCGTAATGTTGACCACTGTTACCGAAGATCCAATATCCACTTGCTTGCCGCGTCCCGTCATCTTCTTCTCTGTGATGATCTTGGCATGTTTAATCTTCTGCTCCAGCTCCAGAATGCGGCCTTCCACAAAGGCCTGTTCATTCTTTGCTTCCTCGTACTCGGAGTTTTCGGAAAGGTCGCCGTAGGAAATGGCTTCTTTGAGACGCTGGGCTACTTCTGTGCGGCGGGTAGTTTTGAGTTCCTCCAGCTCATCTTTGAGCTGCTTTAGACCCTCCTTGGTAACCAATGTTTGGTCGTCGTTGTCGTCGCCGGAGTACCCAGTGGTACCGTCGGTCGCCTGATCGTCATCTGCGAGAAAATCATCCGTTACGGGCATTGGAATAGGGGGGAGGATAAGCCAATGAATTGTACGCGAAAATGAGGTTTTGGCAACGAGAAAAGGCAAAAGAGGATTTCATTTATGCGTGGATTGACTAATAGTACTAATATAGTGTCATGGAAATCCAAAGAGAATTTGATTTTCAGAAAAGGGTTCTAGTGACTGGAGGAACGGGCGAGATAGGACGTTCAATTGTTGCGGAATTGGCAGAACGTGGATGCCACATAGTGACGTGTGGAACTGATCGGGGTGCACTTCGACGTCTGGAGAATACGTATGAGTATGTTGAAGCAGAGTGCTTAGATGTAAGGAGTACTAAAACAATATCTTCATTCGTGCGACGTAGTATTAAGAGAATGGACGGATTGGATATATTGATACTCAACGCTGCGGTTGGTGGGGTTGGATATCCTAAACATGTTACTTACGCAGTTAATCTCTGGGCGCCAGTCTGCTTTCTACGTGAATCTGCTAAAAATTTATTACTATCTCAAGGGAGAGTGATCTTCCTTTCGTCGCGTCAGGCAGAACATCCTTTACAATGCAATCCGCATTACAGTGAAACTAAAAAGAGATTTACGAATTATCTTGAAAGATTTGTACGTTCGAATTCTCACAATGGCATACATGCATTTTCAGTTATTCCTCCGCCAGTACTTTCTGATATGCATTTTCGATCACTATTCCAGGCGAGTGATGGTGGAGAGAAAAGTAGGATGCTTTTACAGGAAGGAAAATTTCAACAAGCTTCCATTGTAGGAAAAATAATCGCATCAATGGCGCTCTCGGGGCGAAAATACAATAACGTGTCGAAATCATACGACACATTCATTGAAAATGCTGAGATTGTGACATGTTCAGAGGAAAACGTGCGATTTGAACATCGACGAGCGAATAAGTAGGACTCCGAATAGAACACCAATTGAGAGTTCGTTCATTGAGAGCTTGTAAGCACATCCGGCCACTTGAGGAGCGGCAATCTCGCAATATCCTCCTGCATTACCGCTTCCACAAAACGCTTGACCAGTTGGACGTTGGTGAAAAGCGGAATACCCTGGTCGATGGCAGTGCGGCGGATGAAGTACCCGTCGGTCTGTTCCTGAATTGTGGAATGCGTGGGGATGTTGATTACGAGGTCAATGCGTTTTTGTTCCAGATACTCCCGAATGTTGGGACTGCGCGGTTCAGATACTTTGTGAAGGAGAGCGCTGGGGATATTGCGTGACTGAAGGAACTCGTGCGTGCGCTCGGTGGCGAAGAAGGTAAATCCTTTTTCATGAAGCAATTGGATTGTGGGAAGAAGCTCCATCTTATCTTCCAATTTTCCAATGGTGACGAAGATGTTCTTTTTGGGCATCTTAAATCCAACTGCAAGAAGAGAGAGAAGCAGTGCCTGCTCGGCGTTGGTACCAAAGCATGCCACCTCTCCGGTGCTTGCCATTTCCACGCCAAGCCGGGGATCAGCGCCCTTGAGTCGACCAAAGCTAAACTGCGCAGCTTTTACGGCCACATGGTCAAGGTCCACCGTCTGGTAACGCTTATCAGGAGGTGCGACATTGAGCAGTGCCTGCGTGGCGAGCACGGCAAAGTTCTGACCGGTCACTTTACTGCAGAAGGGAAAGCTGCGGCTGGCACGCACGTTGCATTCAATCACTTTCAATCGGTTATTCTTGGCAAGGAATTGGATATTGAACGGGCCGGAGATGTTCAGACCGCCCGCAATTTGTTTTGCAATTACCTTGAGACGGCGGAGCGTGGCAAGGTTGATGCGCTGGCCGGGGAGCAGCATCGTGGCGTCGCCCGAGTGTACGCCGGCGTTTTCGACGTGCTCACTCAATGCATAGAGAAGAAGTTTGCCATTCTGCGCAACGCCGTCGAAATCAATTTCTTTGGCGCCCGTTTCAAACTTGGAGATGACTACGGGACATTCTTTGGAGACAAGCGATGCCTGCGTAAGGAACGCCTCAAGGTCGTCCCGCGTATGCACTACGGCCATTGCGGCACCCGAGAGCACGTAGCTGGGACGGACGATAACGGGGTATCCCACGCTCTCGCAAAATGTTTCCGCAGAATTAATCTCCGAAAATTCCTTCCATTGCGGCTGGTCGACGTTCAGCGCATCGAGGAAGGCGCTAAATTTGTGGCGGTCCTCTGCGCGGTCAATGTCCGCAGCCGACGTGCCGAAGATTGGAATATTAGCGGTGCCGAGCTTCCTCGCGAGGGAATTGGGAATCTGGCCGCCCATGGAGACGACGATGCCCTTGGGATGCAGTCTGTCGACGATGTCGCGCACGCGCTCTTCACTCAGTTCCTCAAAGAACAGGGCATCACACTCGTCGTAGTCCGTGCTCACGGTCTCCGGGTTGCTGTTAATCATCGCCACGGAGAATCCCTGGCGCTGCAGCTCATGCACGGACTGCACGCAGCACCAGTCAAATTCTACCGATGACCCTATGGAATAAGGTCCGCTGCCGATGACGATGGCGCGTTTTGTTTCTTGCGTTTCGAACTTTGACCCCCCTTCCATGTTTACTATCGTTGCGGGTGAGGAATCGAAGTGAACGTCATTCTCACTCCCGTGATATGTCATATACAAATAGTTCGTCTGTGCGGGGAACTCTCCGGCGAGCGTATCGATCTGCTTGATGGCAGGCACGATGCCTTCTGCGATTCGCTGCGAGCGGACGTCCTCTGGCTTTACGTCACGTATTGTTGCAATGCCGCGGTCGGAGAATCCCGCGCGCTTGGCGCGATGGAGAAGATCGGGATCAAGTGGGGATAATTTGCTCGTAAATAATTCTTTGGCAATTGTTCCGCAATACTGGATCCGTTCTAAAAACCAGCGGTCGATACCCGTAGCGATGCTTGCCTCATCAACAGTCCATTCGCCTTGCAATGCTTCTGCAACGGCAAATATGCGGCGCGGCGTGGGACGCTTGATTTCACGGGTGAGGTCCTGGAACGTCATGGAGGTGTTGCATAATCCTTCCTCGCCTATGTTGAGCATGCGCACAGCTTTTTGCATCGCTTCCTCAAAAGTGCGGCCGAGCGCCATCACTTCGCCAACGGATTTCATCTCGCTCGTTACGTGGTCCGAGACGAAGCGGAACTTCTGTAAATCCCATCGCGGCATTTTGACGGCAACGTAGTCGAGGGATGGTTCAAAATCCGCGCAGGTGACTCTGGTAATGGCGTTGCGCAGTTGGGGGAGTGTGTAGCCAAGAGCAAGCTTGGCAGCGATAAATGCGAGTGGGTAACCGGTCGCCTTGGATGCGAGTGCGGAGCTGCGAGATAGTCGAGCGTTCACCTCGATCACGCGGTACCGGCGGGAGCGAGGGTCGAGCGCGTATTGGATGTTGCACTCTCCGACAATCTTAAGGTGGCGAATGACCCGCAGGGCGATGGATCGCAGCATCTGGTACTCCGTGTTATCCAGTGTCTGGCTGGGCGCGATGACAATGGATTCACCCGTGTGGATACCGAGCGGATCCACATTCTCCATGTTGCAAACCGTAATGCAGTTGTCCGCTTGGTCGCGGACCACCTCATATTCAATTTCCTTCCAACCAGTCAGGTCCTCCTCGACGAGCACCTGCGGCGATTCGACGAAGGCCACTTTGACGATATCTTTGAGCTCTTGATCGTTATTCGCGCGACCGCTTCCCTTACCGCCCAGAGCGAATGCTCCGCGGATGATCACGGGGTAATGGATATCGTTTGCAGCCTGAAGCGCCTCTTCAACTGTGGTGCAGGCAAAGGAGCGGGGGACATCCACGCCGATCGAGCGCAATTCCTTGTTAAAAAGCGCTCGGTCTTCCGTCTTGCGAATACTGTCGACGGAGGTGCCGAGAACACAGACATTGTGATCCGCGAGAACCTTCTGTTCTTCCAGTTGCAGCCCGCAGTTGAGCGCCGTCTGTCCGCCAAAGCTGAGAGCGATGGCGTCGGGCTTTTCCTGTTCAATCACTTGTTGGACGAATTGCGGGGTGACGGGGACAAAGTAGACGGCATCCGCCAAGCCCCAGCTCGTCTGATTCGTGGCGATATTGGGGTTGATGAGGATCACCCGTTTGCCTTCCTGCTTGAATGCTTTGATCGCCTGGCTGCCGGAATAGTCAAATTCTCCCGCTTCTCCAATCTTCAGCGCACCCGAGCCGAGAAGAAGAATCGTTTGTATTTCTGCCTGCGAACCAGATTCTCTCTGTTCTGCGGAAGAGCTCGTCTCTGGGTGAGGCTTTCGTAATGGTGAATCTGGCATCATAGAGGCAAAAGAAGTGTATTGAAGTATCTCGTTTGCGAAAAATTAACCCCCTTGCCCTGTATGGGCTCCGGGGAGCCGGTGGCCAGTTCTGTTGTCATGTCCCGCGGAGAGTACAGGGGACAAGTGGAAGCGACAAGAGATGATGAGTTGTTTCTCTGCTCTGACAGCACGATGGCACGCATTCCCAATGACCAAGGAAACAATGACCAAAACGCCCCTTTACGACACCGTTTTGGTCATTGGAATGTAGGATAATTGGTCATTACTCCTGCAAGTTGCTTTCATTGCTTCCAGAACAGCCCGTCTGTACGTTTCCTCTATGCCTTTCCTCTCCATTCTCTCTTCTGTCCTCGTTCTTTTTGCCGTACCTGCGGTGCATGCAGTCACGTCTGCATTGCAGCAGAATCTTCCTTCTGCAGGCGCTTCTTTCCAGCAGGCTTTACAGGAGGAACAGCAGCAGATACAGGAGGCAAAGGAACAGACAGGAGACGAGTTCTTTCCGCTCTCGGGGACGGGGGCGAAGGGTGATGCCTCACAGTTTGCCAACTTTGTGACTGTCCTGTGGCGGGGCGTTGCCTATGAGCTCAAGGACGTTCCGCGCCAAGCGTGGTTCGCTCCTTTTGTCCGCGATATGGTGAACCGCGGCATAGTAACTGGATACACGGAGCAGGGCGGTCGTCCTATTGGCGTATTTGGCGCTTCGGATCCTGTTACCATTGAACAGATTGCTAAGATGATTTTGGCTGCAGCGGGGACGGACCCATCGGACTGTTCCACCACTCTCAGGAATGCGCGCGCAATAGGCCGGTGGTCACAGCAGTACATAGCCTGTGCGGAGCAGAAGAAACTTACGCTCTTTGCGGACGGAAAGGTGGATGTGACGCGGTCGGCGTATCGTGGAGAGGTTGTGCTCACTTTGCTTGAGGCATTCGGAGTCTCCAAGCCTCTGGGATCGCACAGTGGATCGTTGGTATCCCTCACGGGATCCGGTACGTCGATGACGGCGAGCGGGTCGCTCTTTACGGATGTGCCATCACTCCTGCCCGTGGCCGTTGCCATAAACCGTGCGGCAAAGGACGGTGTCATCGCGGGGTATAAGGACGCCAAGGGTAACCTGACGGGCCTTTTTGGGCCGGCGAACAAGATCAATCGCGCCGAAGTTGCCAAGATTCTCAGTATGGCTATTCAGGTGTATGCGAAGAAGGCAGCAGGCAGTAGTTCATCAAGTTCAAGGTAGAGATACCCGCGTGGCATCTCTCAATTGTTATACCCTGTAAGCCTGCCTTTGCTTGAGATGCGCAATGTGCTGAGTTCTGGAACGGTGATGTCCGCCCAAAAGCTCTAAGAGGACGGCGCCGCCGATAATGAACATCCCGCCGACGATCTGATATCCCTGAATTGTTTCACCCAAGTACAGACGTGCAAATATCATGGAAGAGATGACGTTGAGGTTGGAAAATACGGAGAGTGTGCCTACGGGCAGGCGTTCCAGGGATTGATAGAAGCTGAAGAGGTTGAGGAAACGCGAAATAAACGCAAAGCCGATAAGGACGCCGAGTAATTGCAAGGGGAGCGCACGTGCTTCTGCAAAGGTGCCGATGGAGGGGAGGAGAAGTGACAGCGTGAGAGCGCCGCTGATGGCGATGGTGGAGCGACCAAGGATGACAGTCGAAGTGTGGACATTGTGAAGATACTTCCGGAAAAGCAGATCACCGAATCCATAGAACAGGCCCGCCAGAATGAGAAAGGCGTCTCCGGGATGGAATACGAAACCTTCGGAGAATCCCCGGAGCGCGATGCATGCGATGCCCATGATGATGAGAAGCTTTGCCAGAATGTGATGCCATCGCAGCTTTTCGTGCAGAAGGAGTACTGCGAGGATCAGCAGGAACAGGGGCTCGGTATCCCCGAAGAGTGTCGCATTGACGGCACTTGTAATGCGAAGTCCCGAGAAGAGCATGGCGGGTGCGCAGATACCGCTTGCAAGCCCGACACCCAATAACGCAAGACGCTTTTCGCTCGAGAGACGAAGGAACGAGCGTATGGCAGGAAAGAGGCCAAAAGAGAGGAGGACAAACGTAGCCGTGAGACTTTCGCTCAACAGGACAACCGTAAAAGGCGAAAGAGTCGAGGAGAGAACCTTCGCAAAGGAATAGTACGTACCGGAAGAAAGTACCATCACGCAAAAAGCGATCCAACCGATCGTTTCCGAGGACAAGCGTGCTTTTATAGCTGGCCATGGCAGCGGGAACTCCTGTGTGTTCATTTGAGTATATTATATCATAATAACTATAAATAGGCTATTTCTGAAATAGCACATATTTGAAAATGCCGTTTCAGAAGTAGGCTGAGATACTTAAAACTGTGAGTCCAGACCAATGCCGCCACGCTCCTCATCCTCGGCATTGGGACTACAGTTCACGATGTTCTCTCGATAGCGCTTCCAGGCTTTGGAGATGAGATCTCTCATTTGGTTATCCGCCTCGCGCCACGATTGTCCAAAATTTCGCCAGGCACCGCTAAACAGCGCTTGGCGCGCTGGCTTTCCCGTCTCCTGCCATGCCTGAATGATCGAATCCTCACGCCTGGCGAGAGCACGATCCATATAGCGGTAGTACCCCTTGAGGGAGAGGCGGATAAAGTCCTCGCGTTCTTTGGCAAGATTTGCCATGCACGTTGTGAACGTAGTTGCTTGAGAGGGTGTTTGCCCGGAAGAGATCGCCGAGGAGGATGACGATCGTACCGGAAGTACAACTGTGGAGGCCGATGATGAGGATGAGGATAACGAAAGGGTTGTCCAAAGCGGTATAGAGTCGATGCGTCTTGCGTTAGCAGATGAGGATGAAAGGAGTAGTGCGGAGAAGAGAAGAAAAGCCACAGGACGCGTGAGGCTCGACACTCGCATGCTTATAGGGGAAGGTTCAGTCACGAAGACGAACCTCCGTCACGTTTCTTACGGAAGAGATGTTGCAGCGCTTGTCGAAACCGTATTAATGCAATACGGACAGAAAGTGATGTGCAATAGTGAGGGCACCGATGATGAGCGCAAGCAGGCTTAGGAGGAGTACGACACCTGCAGTCACATCCTTTAATCTCCCGACGTGGACGGAGTAGTGTGGTTCAATAACGTCCAGTATTTCCTCCACAATGGTGTTGAGAAGTTCCGCCGTAAGAACGGCTGCGCAGGTAAAGATGACTGCAATGAGCTCTACAAAGGAAAAACGGAACGTGACGGCAAAGATCAGAAGAAGAATTGCCAAACTGCTCTGGATGCGAAAGTTCCTCTCGCGCCTCCATACGAATGCGATGCCTCTCCAGGCATTGGCGGCGCTCTTGGCAAAGAGTTTCACCATAGGAGCAGTATAGAGGAAAGCAGAGGAATCGGAGAAGGTTTATGGTGCCGCCGGCCCGTACTTCGCACTGCGGAGCTTCGCAGGGCCTCGGAGGGAGTTGAAGAATTCACGTTCACGAGTGTAAGTCTTTTGATTCTGGTGCCGCCGGCTGGACTCGAACCAGCACGCCCCGGTAAGAGGGCAAGGGATTTTAAGTCCCTCGTGTCTACCATTCCACCACAGCGGCAAGGCATTAAAAAATCAATAGAACCACGTACTGCACCAGTATAGAACTTCTTTTGAATGTCGATAAGGACTCAAGGAACGAAAAGTCTCTGTGTATCATACACAGACATACAATGAGTAACGGGACAAATGACCAAAGATAACGCGTTTCTGCCTACAACAACTACGGAGAGGAACTGGTTCGGAAGCGGAGGAAGGAAAAGTATTGCGGGAAATGCTCTATTTGCCGTCTACGAATATTCTGAGGATCTCCTACCAGACCGCGGGAGTGTAGACGAAGAGCGGCAGTACTATGTAAGACAGTTCAAAAGTTGTTGACAATTGAAGGCCAGGAAGGGGGGCATTGCTACAGTAAGACGTTCACATCGGTAGCGACTCGATGCTGATTTTTGGCTTTGGTTGTGTTGCGATTTCTCCGATTTGCAGTGGAAGGCCGGTCTCGGGATCTACTTCGTTTGAGACGATAATGAGGCGGCGGAGGCTGGTGCCTACCGGTGTGCAGGTCATGAGTGTCGCTAACCGCTTGTCCGTCGGTTGGTCGAGGACTGTGATGTCCGATGGACTCACCTCCTTTTTTGACCGCACGACGTACCGGTGCTTGTCCCCGCCGAAGTAAACCCAGTACTCGTCGCCTGGCGAAAGTTCGTGGAGGCGAGCGAACACCGTTTTAAAGTTGCCTGGTGCCCACGGGTAGTAGGAGCTGTGGCCGGTGACGAAAAAATTACCGGCTTGGCCCGGATTCGCGGTTCCAGGATAGTGGACGACGCCGTCGGTGAGAGCTGACTGGATGTCTTTTTCAACCTGTGGCCAGTTGCCTGCGAGCAGCGATTCGAATGGGGGCGTGACCAAGGGGACATTAAGGTCAAGCTTGGGGATGATGACGCGGTTGTCGGGCGGTCCCACAAGGGGCAGTACACTGAGGATGTTTCCTTCTTCCACGGATCCCGCCTGCGCCAAGCCCGGTACAAGCTTGAGCTTGTCCTGTAATGCTGTTGCGAGAGCTGTATCGGACTCGTCGAAGGTTGCTGAAGTGATGAACGGGCGAACGTGCGCCGAAGCAATTTGCCAGAAGCTTTGGTAATTGAGTGCTACGAACAGCACGACAAAGATCAATGCAAACGTTCCTCCGAAGCGGACGGTGTCCGTGAGAAACAATCTGCCACGTCCCATTTCCTTGGTGCCGCGGCGCGTGGGAACCCAGACAGGCTGCGTGAGAAAACTGAATGTTTTCCCCAGTATCGATCTCGTCTCCCGACCCACACTGCTGATGAGCGACGGTGTTTCCTGAATACTTGCGAGGTACTGGCGCATGCCTTCCTCAAGTACGTCTTCCGTGATGTGGCGTCGTACGGTCGCAAGCCGGTCACGGATAGGACGGTGTGTTGCGTCGCCGGAAAGATGCGGAAGGTCCTGGTTGAATGCCAGAATCTGCTCCGGTGTCGGTGGCGCTTCGGTAATGTTCCATGTATTGCTGACCTCTTCCGTGTCCTGAAAGGGCATGCCGTCCGGTTCCAGGACAATATTCCCGCTTACGTCGTAATGTGCGCTGTGGCGACGGAAGAGCTCAGAAATCATGCTAGTATAGCATAATTATCACCGTATTGCATTATTGAAAGGTTAAGAATTATATACCAAATGGCCTATTTCCAACATCCCCACGACTCTTCTTCGTCACCTGTTTTATATGATCCTAAAAGGGCAGCAGAAAGGAAGACCAAATTCAGTCTGGTATTCAAAGTGTATTGTTCATGGTATGCGCTGATTGAATTGATCATTCAATAACGCCTCCGCCTATTAGCTCTTCACGGGAATAGAGGACCAAGTACTGTCCGGGTGATTGTAGGGGTGCAGGTTCGCTGTATCGAAAGGTGCCTTTGCCGTTTTTGAAAACGAATATTCCTTTTCGTTTAGGAGAAAGTGATCGCGTCCGGCATTCAAAGGTTCTCTCGCAATCTTCCTCCGGTTGCCAGGAGATCCACGTAAGGTCTGTAACGTTACAATGCATTGATTGAGCACGGTCCTTCTCCTCGACAATTAATCGGTTGTGTTTCGTGTCTTTTGCAATAACCTCCAGCGGAATCTTCAGGCCGCCTATGTGAAGCCCTCTTCTTTGTCCTATGGTGTAGAGCGGAAGTCCTTCGTGCCTGCCAATGACGTTTCCGTCGCGCTGCACGATGTCACCCGGTTGCAGAGTTTCCTTAAGATGACGTTTTAAAAACGCATGCGGAGACTTTTCTGGAAAAAAGCAGAGATCCTGGCTTTCACGGTACGTTTCGTTATCAAAGGGAATGCCGAAGCGTTTTGCGAGAGAATACACAGCATCTTTCTGCATGGCACCGAGCGGAAACTGGATGCGTTGCAATTGCCTCTGCGTGAGACCATGGAGGTAGTAGCTTTGATCCTTTTCTTTGTCCGTTGCCTCAAGAAGAAGAAAGCGACTGGTTCCGTCAGCAATCTTCTCCTGTACAACACGGGCGTAGTGGCCTGTTGCAAGCATGTCGCATCCATACTGATCTGCAAGCTCCAAAAGTTTTCCAAACTTTATCTGACGGTTGCAGACAACGCAGGGGTTGGGTGTCCTACCATGCTTGTACTCATCCAGAAAATGATCCACCACAATACGCTTAAAATCCTCCTTGAGATCAACGACATGAAAAGGGATGTCGAGTGACTCTGCAACGGTCCTGGAGCGCA
Source organism: uncultured Candidatus Peregrinibacteria bacterium (assembly GCA_903825315.1). Classification (GTDB taxonomy): domain Bacteria; phylum Patescibacteriota; class Gracilibacteria; order Peribacterales; family Peribacteraceae; genus CAIKAD01. The sequence continues at coordinate 451,857 of CAIKAD010000001.1, forward strand.
TGGCCGATTGGGCATCGCAGCATTTACTGGGAAGGAGCTGGGCGAGCGGTGGGGCAAGGGGATCTGACCAGAGCGTAAATCGTACGCCTACGATGTCATGCCCCTGCTCTTTGAGAAGGTGGGCGACAACGGAAGAATCGATTCCGCCGGACATGGCAACGAGGATCTTCATCAGGATGGAGTATATGTCAAAGTTCGGGTATTTGAGGAAAGAAACCGAAGAAACCGACGCAGACGAGGAATCCTAGGGAAAATCTATAATCACGAGATCGTCGGTTTCTTCGGACTCCTCGGATTCCTCGGTTTCCTCTATGATGTTTCCATGATCGAAAAGATCCGCACCCTTGCGCAGGAGTACGTGGACCTGGGCAAACAGCTTCAGGATCCCGCAGTGCACGCTCATCCCAAAGAGCTTGCACGCATCGGTAAGCGCATGCGGGAATTGGAACCCGCCGTCCAGATTCTGAGTGACTACGAGCGCTATCAGGCAACTATTGAAGAAGTGGGCGCTGTGCGAAATGATCCCGAATTGCTCATGCTCGCGGAACAGGAGGCGGAGGACGCACGTCATAAGATGGTCAAGCTACAGGAACACATGCGTGAGGTGCTCATTCCCAGAGATCCCGATGACGATCGTAGTGTGATTGTGGAAGTGCGTGCGGGCGCCGGTGGGGAAGAGGCCGCACTCTTTGCGGGGGAGTTGCTTCGGATGTATTTGCGCTATGCGGAAGAACGCGGATGGAAGACGGAAATCATGGATAAATCCGATGCGGAAAGCGGCGGTGTAAAAGAAGCATCCGCCCGCATTGAAGGAACTGGCGCCTACGGCGCGCTCAAATTTGAATCGGGGGTGCACCGCGTACAGCGTATTCCCGAGACGGAAGCGAAGGGACGCGTGCACACGTCCACGGCTACGGTTGCCATTCTCCCCGAAGTGGAAGATGTGGATATTGAGGTGCGTCAGGAAGACCTACGAATAGATACGTATCGTGCGAGTGGTGCGGGTGGGCAACATGTAAACAAGACAGAGAGCGCGGTACGCATCACGCATATTCCCTCAGGCGTTGTTGTCGCATGCCAGACCGAACGAAGTCAGCAGCGCAACCGCGCATTGGCTATGAGTCTCCTCCGAAGCCGACTCTATGCGGAGCGGCAAGAACAGCAGGCGAAAGAGCGTGGTGAATTACGGTCAGGCCAAATCGGTTCAGGAGACCGCAGTGAGAAGATCCGTACGTATAACTTTCCTCAGGACCGTGTCACGGACCACCGCATCGGCCAAAACTTCAGCAATCTGCCTTCCGTGATGGAGGGGAATATCCAAAATATTATCGATGCGCTCAAAGCCAAGGAGCGGGAAGAACGTCTCGCACGGGCGAATGTTTGATACACAGTATTTCTGCTCTTCCGCACAGTATGTAGTTGTTTCTGTAAGCTTCAAATATGCCCCTTATCTGTTCCTATTCTGTTTTCCATTGAGTTGAGTGATGCAGGCGTGTACGGCATCGTACGTGTGCTCAATGAGATCGTAGACCGTTGTATTTCTGTCGAGTCCTTCTTCATGCAAGGTAAAGTTGTTCTCATGGTGGCGCAGCTCAGGAAGCTCATCACAATCGTGTTCAATTTCCATCATGATCTCTATGAGATCCAAGGATTCCAATAAATCGGAAAGACGGTCTGTGAGAGAGATTTGAGCTGCTTCAATATGAGATTTCGAAAACGCAGCTATTTCATCACGTACGATGTGAGAAATGCGGTCATGAAGATTGGGCTCGATGGAGCTCATACGAAAATAATAGTATTAAGCAATAATTTAGTCAAATGCCAATTGTTAACGTACAGGACGAAATGTGCAAAATTATCTTCAAGAACGAAGTTGTTTCAATGTAAGGACCCTCTGGTGAATAAGCTGCGATGTGCCAATGTCCTTCCGGAATCGGACAGGACCTTGTACCTTTTCGCACAGCGACTGTGCCGTGTGTTCGGCCTCTTCAAGTGTCTCACCGATGCCGACGATACCGGCCGTGCGTGAACCGCCGAGATGGAGCGACCCGTCATCGGACTGATTGATATCGCCGTAGTAGACACGGGCAGTGGTTGGAATGTTCGGGAATGTGACTGGCTGTCCCTTCTCTTCCTTCGCCGTGGGATAGCTGCGCGGTGTGATGTACTTGCAGACCGTTGCCTTTTTCGCAAAGCGGACAAGGTCATCCGTCAATTTGCCGTCGATAATTGCCTGGCAAATATCCACAAAGTCTGTTTCCAGGAGCGGCAAAATGTTGAGCGCTTCAGGATCGCCAAAACGAGCGTTGTACTCAATGACGCGGATGCCGTCCTTCACCGCCATAAAACCTCCATAGAGGATACCTTTGTAAGGCTCGTCACATTCCTGCAGTAACGCTTCCGCAACTCTGCAGTTGATTGCTTTGGCAAGATCGAGGTCGTTCTTCGCAAGGAACGGCAGCGAATGGTCTGCATCCGAGTATGTCCCCATGCCGCCGGTATTGGGACCTGTATCACTTTCAAAGGCACGCTTGTGATCCTGAATGGCAGGCATGTCGCACACTTGTGTCCCCGAGACGAAGGAGAGAAGACTAAATTCCACGCCGACAAGCTTCTCCTCAATCACCACGCGCCCACACTCGTCGAGGCATTCTATGGCGTAATCCACGCCTTCTTCTACAGAGGCGAGGTGTTCGCCGCTCACTTTTACGCCTTTGCCGCCTTTGAGGGCATCGTATTTGACGACGAATTCTCCACCGAGTTCATCTGCAATGTAGGAGTAGAGAGACTTTTTCTCTTCCGACAGGGCTCCGACAGAATGCGCGATCCGGCTGAATACCTTGAATTTTGGCGATGCTCCGATCATGTATTTCTTCATGAGATCGCGCGTGAATCCTTTGGAACTTTCGATGCGAGCGAGGGACTTTTTGGGTGCGACGCTCGGAATTCCCAATTCCGACAGAATATCAGCCGCGCCGTTTCCAATGGGATCATCCGGACCCACAATAACAAAGTCCGGCTTTATCTCTTCCGCAATGTCCGTCATGCGCTTGAAGTCGAGAATATTGCCTACTTCTAGGCGCGATGCCAGGGCGGCAATGCCAGGATTCTTCGTGGTACAAAAAGCGACGATCTCCGGTTTGTAACGGCTGCGCGAGAGAGTTTCGGCTATGGCATGTTCACGTGCAGATGATGCTATGAGTAATATGCGCATGCCTGAAGCATAGCATGATCTGGCAGGTGCTGAAGAATCAGATAATTCCGCGGAACGAAAACTTCGGAGCACAGCAAAGCTATTGGAAATCATTCCAATTCGGATACTTCAGAATCGCACAGGTCGCCCTAAAGGATAGATAACGCCTTATTGCTTTCGTCATCATCCTCTGCCATGTGGTCTTCGCGTGTTTGGTTGCGGTTGGCGCCCAGCTCTAACAGAAGCTTGGTTGTCACTTCGGGCGTTGGGTAACGTCCATTAAAGCAGCCAGTACAGAGCTGCTGGAGCTTGCGGTTGCCTACGCGGATGGATTTAACCAGATCCTCCACTTTACCGTAGAAGAGCCCGTCCGCCCCGATCATGTTGCAGATCTTTTCTGTGTTGTTCTGGGCAGCAACGAGTTCCTGCGTTGTGGGGATATCGACACCGTAGGGGCAGGGATTCATGATTGGCGGTGCAGCGGACGCGAAATAGACCTTCTTGGCGCCAGCTTCTCGCGCCATTTCGACGATCTTGCGGCTGGTATTGCCGCGCACGATGGAATCGTCCACGAGGAGGACATTGTTACCTTTGAATTCCAGGTCAATGGGGTGGATCTTAAACCGCAAACTGCGCTGGCGGATTGCTTGCCCCGGCATTATGAATGTGCGGCCGATGTAGCGGTTCTTTACAAAACCCTCGCGGTAACGCACCTTTAGCTTGTCAGCGAGGCCTGCTGCGGCAGCGCGCGAGGAATCGGGAATAGGGATGATGGAATCGAGGTGGATGCCGGACTCTTTTATCTGTTTTGCCAAAAATTCTCCCATGCGCGATCGTGCCTTATATACGGAGACGTTATCGAGGATAGAATCCGGCGCTGCGAGATAGACCCACTCGAACGCGCAGGGGTTGAGCCTGCCTCGTGCGCAAATCTGCGTATGTAGGTGGTTTTTGCGGTCAATAAAAACCGCTTCGCCCGGTAGCACGTCTCGCACAAACTCGTAACCGAGCGGTTTCATCAGCGTGTTCTCCGAGCACACTACGTACTCTTCCTTCATGCCGTACTTGCGTTTGCCGATCTGCAAAGGACGGATACCGTGTGGGTCGCGGAATGCCACAATGCCCTGACCGCCGATAAGGGCGACGGCCGAGTAGCTCCCTTGGCAGCGTCGGTGAACCGTGCGTACCGCTCGGAAAATAAGCTCCGGCGTGAGCTTGATGGAGCGCTGTCGCTGGAGTGCGAGAGCGAAGACATTCAGCAGGACTTCGGAATCCGAGGAGGTGTTGAGATGGCGGAAGTCGGTGTGGAGAAGTTCGTAGGCGAGCTGCTTGCTGTTCGTGAGATTACCGTTGTGCGCGAGCGCGATGCCAAACGGCGAATTAACGAAAAATGGTTGTGCTTCAAACTCCGACGAACATCCCGCTGTTGGATACCGCACATGCCCTATACCCATTGGTCCGCGAAGACGTTCGAGCGAGCGTGAATGGAACACGTCACGCACCATTCCATTGGCTTTCTTGAGGTGGAACTGCTGGTCAAACGTTACGATGCCGGCAGCATCCTGTCCGCGGTGCTGGAGAACCGTCAGGCCGTCGTAAAGGTCGGAAATAGCGTCGCGGTAGCCGGAGACGGCCATAATTCCACACATATACTAAATTGTAGGGAGTAAGCGCCTCGCCTTGGGCGAAGCCGAAGGGTGGGTAGCAGGACGGTACAGGTCTTCTGTCTGCAGGTAATTATGAACACGAACACAAGCCCTCCCGGACAACGGGAAGGCCGAAATTGGTGAAGAGGGAATCTCCACGTGTGTATTCTACAGAAAATTTTGTTTTGTACAAGATGGGAAGTCATCTTTACGCATTTTCTAAACTGTGCAATTCCGCCCCTTTCACGCGGTTAATGATCAGTGAGGCTGCCGTCACGGTTCGACCTGTTTACCGTGGCGTTTGATTCTGCATTTCTGAAGCTCGGACACAATTTCGTATCAAGCTAGCGACCGTCATCGGTCCCACTCCGCCGGGTACGGGCGTAATGGCCGAGGCGATTTCTTTTACAGAAGCAAAGTCAACATCGCCCTTCAGTCCGTTTTCCGTGCGCGAAGTGCCGATGTCGATTACTACAGCTCCGGGTTTTACCATTTCTTTGGTGATCAGTCCTGCCTTCCCTACAGCGGTACACAGTATGTCTGCCTGCCTGGTGAAGCTTGCAAGGTCCTTGGTGTATTTGTGGCACACTGTCACAGTTGCATTGCGGTTGAGAAACATGAGCGCGAGGGGTTTGCCAACAATATTGCTGTGTCCTACCACTACCACATGTTTACCCTCAACGGGAATGTTGTAGTACTCGAGCATCAAAATAATTCCGGCAGGAGTGGCTGGAGGAAGATCTTCAAATTCTGGACCCACAAAAGTCTTTCCGAGATTAACGGGATGGAATCCATCGACATCTTTCGCGGGATCAATGGCGCGGATTACTTTGGAAACGGAATTCTTGAGATGCGCAGGAAGCGGAAGTTGGACAATAAAACCGGTCACGTCCTGGTCATGGTTTAATGCGTGGACGACTTCCAGAAGTTCCTTTTCCGATATCTGTTCGGGCAGATGGCGACACTCCGAACGTATGCCAACTTCTTCGCTGCTCTTAATTTTCTGCTTGATGTAACTCGTGCTACCCGGGTCATCTCCCACCTGCACAACGACGAGTCTAGGATTAAGCTTCTTCACCTTCGGCTTAAGCGTCGCGAGAACTGAGCTTGCTACTTCTTTACCGGAGAGGATCTGGGCGGACATGTCTTTATGGTACTGATAAGCGGAAAGAATTGCATCATGAGTTGAATCCTTGACTTCGTACGTAAATCCTTGAAACTAAGCCCCTTCTTCCCCCTATTCTCCATGCAGGAAGCAAAAAAAGTCGGTGTTCAGTCTGAAGAGATGACGCAATTGAGGATTGTACCAGGCACAGAAACTCAGGTTTATACCCCTGAGGACACTGAGCCACAGTCCTTCCTTCCCGAGGGCATCGATATTTCCGCATTACAGGAATGTTGGGTGCGCTGCGCGGCCTTATTGAATAAGGTATGGGTAGGACATGTGAACGACGGTGATAAAGATCATCCTATTCGGTTGTCTGAAAGACAGTGCATGGAACAGAGTGGCATTGCCATCGAGGGCAGGAGACTTTTGAAAATGGGCGTCTCCCGAGAGCAACTTCGGAATGTCTACAGGATGCTGCTCTGCGCTCCGAGCGATTCCCTCTCCAATCTTGCAACTCATATGTTCGATATGATGCACAAGGATTTGGAAATGGAGGAAAAGAAAAGTACATGAAGTTGCCAATCTCTTTCCAAATATTTACTGGATTGACTGACAGCCGGATGCATTTACTAACTAGCTAGATAGAATGGGCTATGGTTTCTGCCGTTGCCTCTTTGTCTCCGCTGGTGTCCACGACGATAATGGAAGGATCCTCTTCCGCGAGTTTGCGATAGGCGTTGTGGACATGCTCCTGAAGATCGCCATTCTCCAAGATGTCATGCTTTTCACGACGTTCGAGACGTTCCAGGCATACCGAAAGAGGAGGAAGCGTAAAGACGGTACTGTCGGGTTTGAGGAAGGTGCGGTTCATGTCTTTGAGCCATTGTGCATCGAGCCCGAGGGCAATACCGTAGGCGATCGTAGAATACGTGTACCGGTCGGTGATAACGGTCTTCCCTTCCTGCAGTGCGGGGAGAATTACATTCTCCACATGCCAGGAGCGGTCAGCAGTAAAGAGAAGCTGGAGCGAGGAAGACGGAACCTTTTTCTCTTTAAGTAATTCGCGGATCCACGTCCCCACGGGTCCATTGGTGGGTTCGGCAGTGAGGAGGACGTTTCTGCCTTCCTTCTGTAGATGCTCCGCGAGAAGCCTCGCGTGGAGGGTGGTACCGGCTGCATCCGGACCGTCAATGACGATGAACTTGGATGACATTTGTGGTTCAGGATAGCAGCTTCTTGATCAGTTGTAGAGATGAGGAAGCGCCAAATCACAATGAATAATGACCAAAAACGTCCCTTTTGCGGAACGTCTTTGGTACGTTGGAATTTACCCATTCATTACTCTATTCCGTTCTCAGTGGTGCCGCACATGGTGCAAAATCACCACAAGGTTGAGGAGTCGTGGAAATGTCTGAGAATTCCACAGAGCCTTCCTTCTGAAGCGTACCGAGTGATGTGCTCCTTACCTCGCCGTTGCTTACCGTGAGCAGAGATTGCGCAATGCGAAGGATACGCTGGACGTCCTTGCCATAGTCGTACCACCAGTTGCCAGCCTTCGTATACGCATCTTCACTGTAATGGGAAATCTTTCCTTTGAGCTGGAAGCCAGAATCGAGAGAAAGTTTGTACACATATGCGCCTTGGAAAGTGGGTAATCCCTCTGCGCTAGCCGAAGAGTTGGGCGGACGTGTGTACACGGTGATGGGGAACGCGAGGAGGCCTGTTTCTTTCTCAAATAGCAGCGCTTTGTGGTTACTGAGTAGGGGGCTGTCCGTTCCGCGGTCACCAATCACTTCTTTGTACATTTCCTTGGGATTATTCACATCCGAGACGTCGAAGAGTGCCATCTTCATTCCCTGAACAGCAGTGTAGTAGACAGCATCGTTGCTATGTACCTTGTCCTTGTCGATGGACTCATCCACGTCCTTCCCGAATCCGATAATGTGCGTTTCATCGAAAGGATGGAGATAGTTGCTATAACCGGGGATCTTGAGCTTACCGAGAATCACGGGATTGCGCGGGTTGGTGGTGTCGATGACGAAGAGGGGATCGACGGTCTTAAAGGTGACCATGTACGCCCGGTTGCCCATGAAACGTATAGAGTAGATTTGCTCACCGAGTGCAATGTCTTCAATCTTCCCTACGGTTTCCAGGTCCTGATTGAGGACGTAGAGATTGTTGGAGGATTGTTTGCTGCTGTCCCATGCCTGATTGACAGTGGTTGCCACGCGGAATGTGGTGCCGTTCTCATCCATGGAGAATTGATTCAGGAGGTGGCCGGGTACGCTGCCCTGTGCCTTGAGCGCGATGCCGTCATCGGTAAAGGCGAAGCGGTACACGTTGGTGCGTTCCGTATTCTCATCTGGAGCGCGGATTCCCGATTCATTCTTTATGGGTCCCCAGTAGTAGATTTGTTGGAATGTGCTGACGTACAGATTGGTAAGTGATGCGTAAACGTTCTGTGCGTTCCCGAGTACTGTCTCCCGCATTACATCACTCGTAGCGTTTGCGGTATTAATGACGGCGACTGTCAGGTATTGCGGCGACGGGACGTGCGGGAGGATGGAGACATCGGCGCACTTGGCAACGGGAATGCTGTCCGTTCCCCTGGCGGAGTCTTCGAAGAGAGGAAGAATGTCAGCTGCGTCTGGGTTGGGAACGGGGCGTTCCATCCAACGCATCGGCTGGTTAACGATGAAGTACAGCTTGTTTCCGATGAGACGCGTGGAGACACTGGAACCTTCGAAGGATACTTTCCGTTCGAGAGTCGGCTTGGTCTTGTCCGTTACGTCGAAGATGCGTACCTGCGCCAAGCCGGGATTCCAGTACGGTGGCATTATCATGGGAGATGCTCTGCCCATGATGTGGATAGGACCGTCACCCTTCCTCCACGCGTTGCCAATAATGATCAGCTTGTTGCCGTTGATGTAGAGTTCCTGCGGTGAGAAAGTGGAATCCGAGTCCAGTACCGTGCTCACCTCCTTCATATCGCTCGCAGGACGTGCTTTGACGATGCGAACCATGCCGTTGGATACGATGTAGAGATACGTCCCGTCCGTCTTTACGACGTCGGCCTCATCCACTCCTTCCACTTGGACGTTCGTGTGAGAATACTCAAGGTTTGCAGCTCCTCCAGACGTGGGTGCTGCCTCAGGTGCTGCTTCATTCCGCATCATTCCCTGGGGCATCATCACTTTGTCTTCCATCATGATGCCACCGCCGTACCCCCTGCCGCCCGAGCGCGCTTCCACGGCGAAAGCCTGCAGATCTGCACAGGACTTGGCAGACTGAACGGTATCCGAAGAGAGGTTCACTGTTACATCGGGATACTTCACGTTGAGGTATCCTTTGGACGGTTGATCTGTGATGCCTTTGGTGAGGCGCCACATCATCTCAGCCATCTCGCCGCGCGAAAGATCCTTCGTGAGTCCGTTGATGGACGTGGGGATGGCTTTGGAGGTGTCGAGCGCTTCGACGTAGGGAACGTACCAGTCTCCACCCTGGTTCTGGATTGGCTGTTTGAATGTAAGGGAAAATATTTTACTGGCTTCCGTAAAGTTTACCGGCTTGTCGGGTCGGAAGAGGCCGTCGTCGTAGCCGGAAACTATGCCTTCCATTTTTGCCGTGCACACATACCGGGAAAACCACTGGTTCTGTACATCGGGGAAACAACGTGAACCGCTGATCGCTGCGTTGTTACCGCGCGCTTCCAGTATGATCTTGAGAAGTTCCGCGCGATTGATCGTCGCATCGGGTTTGAATGTGCCGTCCGCGTATCCCTGGAGGATGTTGTCGCTCTTGAGCGCGCCGATAGCTTTCGCATAGGTAGCATTGGGTTCGACATCACTGAAGGGGCCGTTTGCTGCGGAGGCGGGGACGAGTCCTGCCGTAAGGCTTACTATCAGGGACAGAAGGACAAGTGTGGCCATGATGTTGCGGCGCATACGGATAGGGGGAATGGGTACGAAGATCGTTACACTCAATACTACGGCAATCGTACGCATTTGTTACAGTGATGAGGTTGACGGGATTCTTCCTCGATCCGCCAATTCCCCAAACACAACGAGACACTGGTCATAGTGACCCAAGTGTGTCTCTCATATACCGGAATGGCTGGCTCATTCCAGTCTTGTATACGGCTTGTGCGAGGTATGTTCAGACCGGAATTTGAGTGATTCCGTTACCATAGCGGTGAGCACAAATGGTGCGACGATGATGCCGATGAAGATTGCGAGGATTGACGTCATGGACAAAAGGTAGGTTCACTTATGAATACGAAAGTGTCAGAGGTTTGTTACACATCTGTTGACGTTTTACTTCAAATTTATGAATTTTGTTGCTGGCGGCGTATTTGTACTGCCCAGGTGAAAGCGTAGCCGAGCACTAACCCATCAGCGATGAAGACCAGCAGAGAAAGATAAGGCGGGGGCATGTCGAAAGGGAATGGACCTTTATCTATCCACAGTATCGGCTTCCTGAATAGGAAATGAATGAGATTTTTAGGCGCTGTTTCTTGATCAATTCATGCTCGGATAGTCGTGCGGAGAGAACACGGGGTCCATCAGTTGGCGGATTTGATCGTAAATGGCCCGAACATTGGGGTCATTTGGATATGCATCCTGCACTCGTTTGGCGATTGCAATTTCATCCAGTGTCCCTTCTCTTGTGAGCATCACGTGCGCATAAATCGCAATATCGTCTGGTGAAATGTTTGAAGGTTGTTGGGAGGAATGGGAGTGTTGCATAAGTGAATAGTATACATGATATTCATTCATTTGTCTTCATACAGAAAAGCCGCTTTATGAGAGCGGCTTTCCGATTATTCATTCGTGCCTAGAAGTCCATTCCGCCCATTTCGTCTCCACCCGGCATGGCGGGGGCTGCGGGCTTTTTTTCGGGAATCTCTACAATAGCCACTTCGAGCGTGAGGAACATGGAAGCGACGGAGGCGGCGTTCTCGAGTGCGGAGCGCGTCACCTTCTTGGGGTCGATGACCATGGCTTTTACAAGGTCCTCGTACTTCTGCGTGAGGGCGTTGTAACCGACGGCGCCCTTTTCGGACTTTACGCGCTCCACCACAACTTTGCCTTCCACGCCGGCGTTGCTGGCAATATGTTGCGCGGGTGCAGTGAGGGCGTTCTTAATGATTTCCAGGCCGATTTCCTCGTCCCCATTGTTCGTCTTCACTTTGTCGAGTGCATCCATGCAGCGGATGTATGCCGTGCCTCCTCCCGGGACTATGCCTTCCTCGGCAGCTGCGCGTGTAGCCGAGAGGGCGTCCTCCACGCGGTGCTGCTTCTCTTTCTGTTCCACCTCCGTCGCGGCTCCTACTTTAATGACGGCTACGCCGCCGGAGAGCTTTGCAAGACGCTCCTGGAGCTTCTCACGGTCAAAGTCACTCTTGGTGGTCTCGATCATGGACTTGATCTCCGCCACGCGCTCATTAATGGCGCTTTTGCTCCCACCGCCGTCAATGACAGTCGTGTCGTCCTTGGTGGATACAACGCGGCGGGCGGTGCCGAGATCGTCGATGGTTGCGTTCTCCAGCTTGAGGCCGATTTCGTCCGTAATTACGCGGCCGCCGGTGAGAATAGCGATGTCCTTAAGCATCTCTTTGCGGCGGTCTCCGAAGGCCGGGGCTTTAACGGCCAACGTGTTAAAAGTGCCGCGCAACTTATTGAGCGCGAGCGTGGCGAGCGCCTCTCCCTCCACGTTCTCCGCAATGATCACAAGCTCCTTCTTTCCGGAGCGTGCGAGCGATTCAAGGAGCGGAAGAATCTCCTGGATGGAGGATATCTTCTTGTCCGTAATGAGAATGTGCGGCTTTTCGTAGGTCGCCTTCATCGTGGCGGGATCCGTGACGAAGTATGCGGAAATGTAGCCTTGGTCAAACTGCATGCCCTCAACAAACTCCTTCTCCAAGCCCAGCGTCTGACCGGCTTCTACCGTTACAACGCCGTCCTTGCCCACCTCGTCGATTACTTCTGCAATGGCAGCGCCGATCTCTGCATCCTGCGCGGAAATGGTGGCGACGGCAGCAAACTCTTCCTTCTTGGAGACGTTCTTCTTCATCTTCTCGAGTTCCTTCGTAACAGTGTCAACGGCTTTCATAATGCCGTTCTTGATGGAAATGGCGTTCTTGCCGCTCCCCAGGTGTTTCAGTCCTTCCTGCATGATGGCGTAGGCGAGGACAGTAGCGGTGGTGGTTCCGTCTCCCGCTGCATCGTTCGTCTTGGTTGCTGCCTCTTTGACGAGCTGGGCACCCATATTCTCGTACGGGTCCGGAAGCTCGATTTCCTTGGCGACGGTGACACCGTCCTTGGTTACCGTGGGTCCGCCGTATTTTTTCTCAATGACGGCATTGCGCCCGAGAGGTCCGAGGGTTGCGGAGACCGCGCTTGCTAGCTTGCCCACTCCCTTGAGGAGCTTTTCGCGGGCTTCGTTACTGAAGAGAAGTTGTTTGCCTGGCATGGGATGAGGGGTTAGAGATTAGGGACTAGGGAAACATAGTTAGGACTTCATGATGCCCAAGACGCCGTCAAGATGGAGGATCTTCACTTCCACTTCCTTACCGGCAGTATCCTTGAGCTTCACATCGTCACCGGCGTAGCGGCCGTAGAGTACTTCATCGCCGACTTTGAGATACTGTCTGGGATCGGGGGAATCTTTGCCTACGCCGCCCTTGCCGAGCGCGAGGATAACGCCCCGTTGGGGCTTTTCACCTTTTACATTGTCTGGGATGACGATGCCGGAGGCAGTCGTCTGTTCCGTTTCTACCGGAAGAACGATGACGCGGTCACCGATCGGTTCGATGGTGACCATAAGATTAAGTTTTTCTTTCTTGGGTGCCATACGGAAGGCGGGGAAAGGAAGTAAGAGACAGAAAGAAAGGGAAGGCGAGCCCGTGGGCTGCAACCGAATTAGCAGTCCCTATTTTAGAGTGCTAACTTTGTGAGTCAAGTGAAGTACAGTGAAGTGGCTATATACAACAATGTGGGATACATAGTGTGAATCTTCCAGAAAATCAGGAATTTGTAATAATGAATTACTGGATTGGTACGTCAAGGAATGAGATGAGAGCAAAGCACATGGTGATATTCGGCGCGCTCGTTGCGGTGTTTCTCTTGCTCACGGGATTTACGATCAGTCATGAACGTGATCCATTTGATTCGCATATCTATAACGTGAACTTCAGGTCGTCACCGGGATCCGAATTTGCATCTTTGGCAACACGTGTGACGATGGCAACGGTGAACACGGCGGCAGCCACATGCGGGAACCCGGATGCTTTAGGTGATACTCTTCCCGGCCGGCCTGTACAGGTCTGTATCCTCACATCGTTCCGATGGCAGATCGGAAGCCCTTCAAATGACTATTTGAACGGTTGGTAATGGTACTATGGAGGGCATGCATCGCATTGCACTGTCGACAGTCGTATTCGTAAGCCTCGTTCTGCAGGCGCCCGTTGTATTTTCGCAAGGCATAGTTCCGCAGGGCGCGCTGCGCGTCCCGCTCCTTACAGTGAGGCTTAAGGCAGGATGCTCTTCCGCTGTTCAGGTGACATCCCTCCAGTTCAAACATGAAGGAAAAGGGGCAACGAGTGATTTTCTCCGCGTGTATGTTATGACCGGCGAAAGGCGTCTATCGAACGGACAATCTGTACCGAGGAAACAAGACATCCGTCTGCGTATGCGAGGTGTAGAGATTCCGCGTTGCGGTTATACCGATGTATCCCTCTATGGTGATTTGTCACCAAGCGCAATATCAATGGCGGAACATCGGTTCAGATTCATCGGCGCCACAACCGATGGCGCTCTTGATGGAACGTCGACGTCGCAGGCGAGTCCGTTGAAGGTCACGCCACATTCGACGTCGCCATCGGTCACCGTTTCATTCCTCACCGTTCATACGACGATGACGTATGGGGAGGGGCGGACGGTGGCTCGGATCCTATTGACCGGAGCCGGAAGCGCGACGCAGGAGATATCGGCTATTACCTTTACAAATGATGGGTCTGCGGCAAACAGCGATTTGCAGAACATCTTTCTCGAGACGGCGGATCGCTCACCCATCTCAACGGTTTCGGAGCACATGGATGGACGGACAGTGCGCATCGTCTTCCATACGCCGATGGAACTCCGCCGCAACCAGAGCCTCCTGCTCCAATTGCGCGCCGATGTGCGGGCAAGCCGCACCCACACGATTCAATGGACTATTGAAGAGCCGTCCGACATTGAGACAGCGGAAAAGACGGGACGATGATTGGCCGCCGCTATTTGACGAGCTCGACGGTCGTAAAGTGCGAGTAACAGGCAGGGGCTTCTGTTCCGCGTGTGAGCGGTTCCTTGGTAAGCGCGAGTGTGACGGGTTCCGAACCGGTGGAATGCAAAATGGCATCGGCAATATCCTGTGTGAGGACGCGGGTCTTACGGCCCGTTGCATCCGCATCGTTCACATACATGATTGAACCGCTCCGTGTGATGCAGCCGAGCCCCACACTCTGTGTGCCGACGGATGCATTGCCCTGGTTCAGCGTGATGAACTGCTGGAGCGTCCCCGATCCGGATGCGAGGACGCGGAAATATATGTAGTCGAACTTCTGGCAGTTACTGTCGCAAAAAGGTTCCTTAACCGGCAGGACACGTGCGTAGCCTCGGACGTACGCCGTACCCTGCGCTCCGCCGCCGGAGGTGTCCAGGTGGAACGTACCTGCAGGAAGCGACCGATCACTCACAACAATTCCGCTGGTTCCTGATGAGGTACAAGCGGTGAGAATGACGAGAACGAATAGGGGAGTGAAGCGACGCATGATTTGCATCGTAGCGTACTCAGTGCGCCGAACATAGTTGCGGCGATGATGTGATCGCCGTCGCGTAGTGAATGGTGATGTAGTACTTGTGATTCGTCTCATCCAGAGCAACGCCCACACCGATCTTCGTAAAATGCGGGTTCATGAGGCTGGCGTAGTGTGGCTGGTAGGCCTTTCCGCGTTCAGCCAGGAAGAAGCGCTGCGTGGAGCGCGTCGCGGCAATCACGGCTCGTGTACAGTCATTCGACGTACAACCGTACCGTCCCCATCCGATGTTCTCTGTGAACGTCGTGTGCTCCACGTTTGAAAATTCCACGCCTTGGTCACGGAACCACTGTTCAATCTCCGGGTAGTCATAGTAAGAGCTTTCGAACGTCCGCTTGTGGTCGATGCTGCCCTGTGAAGCGGCTAAGCTGGACCATTCCATTGCAGTGGCGTTGAGTGCTTCATCCAGACGGTAGGGTTCCAGTTGTAACCGTCGACGCAAGCGATTGTTCCATTGCAGCCACGCGGTGCGTACTTTCTCCATGTTCACATGTGGAATCGGTGCAGCAGACGGTACGCAGGGGGTTTGCGCATGGCTCTCTGAAGATACCAACAGGCTTACGATAGCTGCCAGAGACAGGAACATTGTACGCATCCGGATGATTGTATCAGAGGTGTGGTGCCGACGGAGAGACTCGAACTCTCACATCCTTGCGGATACACGCTCCTGAAGCGTGCGCGTCTACCAATTCCGCCACGTCGGCTATGAACATATTGTACTGTGAAATGCATGGGAGGGAAGGCGATTGCCGCTACTGGGACAAATTGAGTCCCAAGATCTACTCTTGCAAATATATCCGCTGATTCGGTAATTCTATGGCTCGCGTGTTGTGACGTGCATCGTAGTGGTTGTATGTGTCATGATAGGATCATGAAGAGGCTGACACTCGAGCGGTTCTCGCATGCTCTCCTTCTCCTTATTCTCATTATCTCGGTTCTTTGGCGAGGCGGAAAAGGAGTGGAAGGGACATGGCTTCTCATTGCGGCAGGTTGTTCGGTTGTGCTGCTTTCCTATGCTCACGGCCGCAAGAAGCCCCAGGAGGGTCAGGCAGTCCCCATTCTTCCCTGGGCGGGTCTGATGCTCTTTGTCGTCTGGACCATCCTCAGTTTCTTGTTCTCCCTCTCACGCAACTATGGTCTCGACGAAGTATTGCGCGACGGGACATTAGTTCTTCTTCTTTTCTGGGCTGTACGAAATGTACGGGATACAAAAGGGGAGTTCCGTCCGTTCCTCTACCTACTCTTACGTACTCTGGCCTATCTTACGATTATCGCCGCTGTTATTGGCACGTTCGTCTACGTCTTTCAACCTGTGAACCGTTTTGTTGGTTCTTTTTTCTACTATCGCTTTTCCACGGATTACTGGCCCAATGCCTGGGCGGAGTTTATGCTCCTTTCATGGCCGGTGGTGCTGTGGTGGAGCATGCAAGCGAAGAGTAAGAGTGAGAAGCTTGTCCGTAAGATGATCCTGGGATGGGTCATCGGGTGTTTCCTGCTCAGCTTTTCCCGGGGCGCGGTCATTGCGTTTGCGGGTCAGCTTACTCTGCTTGTGTTCTTCCAATTTCTTTGGACTAAGAACGATGGAAAGTGGGTGTATGGCAAGAAGGCTCTTCGCACATTGGTCATTGTTGGTGTAGTGGCGATGGTGACGTTTATGATGATTAATCTCGTACGTGGCCGTTTCTATGCCGTCGAATCCGTTAGCCGAAAGGTGACGTTTACTTCGGAGGAGGGAGCGACTTCGTTTACGGAACGTGCTCAGTTCTTCAGCCAGGCGTTAGAGCTTTCCAGGATGCGGCCGCTCTTCGGGTGGGGGCCGTATAGTTTTCGTTTCATACAGCCGCGATTGCAGAAGGACGTGTTGCAGACGTCGGACCATCCTCACAATGCGTTCCTTAAGCTGGCTGTAGAGAGGGGATGGGCAGCAGCGCTCCTGTGGTTAACGGTCATAGTTGGAGTTCTACTGTCAGCTGCCTTACGTCTATTCCGCACGACATCGCATGGAACAGGAGACGATGTAACTCTCCTTCTCCTTATCGCAGCCGCAGGTGTCCTCGCGCACAATCTCATCGATTACAATATTCAATTTGTTGGCATCGCCTTGCCGCTGATGCTCTTTCTCGGAATGCTTGTTCCCCTTACAACATCAGTGAAGAAGAACAGCATTATTCGCTGGCAGCATACGACGGAAATTATCCTTGCTGTCGTGCTGCTTGTCGTGGCAACACTGGAATTCCGGTATCTTGTGCTCTCATCTCTCGGGCGGCATGCGGAGGCGGCAGGGAAGACGGAAATTGCGTTACAGTGGTACGCGGAAGCGGATGGTGATTTCTTTCCTCGAGACATGTTGCTGAGCCGTGCGCTCCAGTATCTCAAGATCCATCGCTTGCAGGAGGCGGAACAAGTTACACGGAAATACCTCATGTCCAACAATCAGGATGCACGCGCCTGGAAGATTCTGGGGGACATCCAGGTGGAAAACGGACGCGCAGGAGATGCTTTGGACTCGTACAGGAGCGCATTCCGCCTTTCTATGTACAACGATGTTGGCATTGTGCACGGATATCTCTTGGCGCTCAGTATCCGGGGTGATACGCAGGAGCTCTCGGATGCTGAGTCTGCGGTGTATCTCCTGGCGAAGGAGTTTGATAATGGAATAGGCAAAAATACGCATTTCATCGCGTTATCCGGAAATGTGGAAGAATTTCACCAACTCATGCTGTTGGCGGAGCAGGTGTACCCTTCGGAAGCGCAGAAGTACCGCACGATGGACGAGGACGCAATGAAGCACGCAGAGCAGGCGCGGAATGATTTTTCGGCTCGGAAGCCGGGGTATTTGTGGTGATGTATTGGATGTTTATTCCGTCTTTGCCTCAATGCTTACCGGACGATTGGCAGGCTTACGACCATGGTGACCGTGAGGAGAGTGATAATCGCAGCGTGTGTTATGACCAGGGGAATATTGCTGCGGCGGGAGATTTGCTGCGTGTACTTCATAAATAGGAATATGTGAAAAAGGCGGAGCAGTCTACGAGTGTGCGTAGGCCTGTCCAGTACACTAGACTTGTTACATACGGTAAATGTTGTGTTGTATTGGTCGGGGCGAAAGGACTCGAACCTTCGACCTCACGGTCCCGAACCGTGCGCTCTAGCCAACTGAGCTACGCCCCGTCAGAGGAATAGTACCATGAAAATCGCCTTGAGCCAGGAGAGATCGTGCGAGAGGGGGCGGAGTATACTCAGTGCTCCTTCCCGTAATCCATGCTATCCCCTTCCCGCTTCCGCATCGTCATACTCGCCGTAATCAGCTTTCTGTGCGGCATGCTCGTTACAGTCCTTGCGGCCTTTCTCCTCTTTTACAGGACGACAGGCACTCATACGTTTATTGAATGTGTAGCTAAGGGGAATCCTATACTGGAATCATTCCCACGGCAGTGCAGGTTGCCCGATGGGACGCTCACCATTGAGCCGATCGCTCTGGAAGATTCTGTCACAGTAGTCACCGCTACGAGTTCATCGAAGGACTCTTCGGTGGGAAATACCGTCCTAATCTTCCTTGGAAACAGTAAGGAGAATCCGAATGTGACGGACTGTAGCCGCGTTTATCCGGTTCAACGGTCAATCGACAGCTCATCTGATCCGCAAAAGGCAGCTCTTGAACAATTATTATCAGGTCCTACAGAGGAAGAAAAAGTGAGAGGGTTTGCTTCATTTTTGCCAGAGGGTGCCTCGCTGAAGAAACTGTCGGTCCAGAACGGTGTAGCTCGTGCGGAGTTTGATGCGGCACTGGAACAGGGCGTCGCAGGTTCCTGTCGCGTCGCTTCCATTCGCGCACAAATTACAAAGACACTTAAGCAGTTTACTGCAATAAAGGACGTGATTATCAGTGTGGATGGAAAAGTGAATGACATTTTGCAACCCTGAGGATTCTTGAACGCAAAACTCAAGACTTTTATAGCAAGGGAGATTTTGCTAGGATATTTATATTCTTCCAAACCCTACCTATGAAAATTCGTGCATGGCATGTCATGGTCATCGTCATTATCCTCTTCGGAGCGTGGCTCTGGATTGGCTATAATGGTCTCATCCAATCCAAAGAAGGCGTCAGTGCATCCTGGGCACAAGTGCAGACCGTCTATCAGCGCCGTGCTGACCTCATTCCCAATATCGTGAACTCCGTCAAAGGTTCCGCGAACTTTGAACAGTCCACGCTCACCGCCGTCACGAATGCACGCAGTGCCTGGGCGGCGGCTCAGCAGTCTGGATCTCTGAATGAACAGGTGAGTGCTGCAAGGGGAATGGATAGCGCTCTCTCCCGCCTACTCGTTACGGTCGAAGCGTACCCGCAGCTCCAGTCCACACAGGCGTTCCGCGACCTCATTACGGAACTCGAAGGCTCGGAGAACCGCGTAGCGACGGCACGTCGAGATTACAACGAAACGGTGAGAGGCTTTAACGTAAAGGTGAAGAGTTTCCCCACGAACCTGCTTGCGGGGATGTTCGGCTTTGATCCCGCCGTCATGTTTGAAGCAAACTCCGGATCGGAGAATGCGCCGAATGTAGACTTTGGTCAGCCTGCTACGGGTACGACTGTGTCGTCACAAGGTGCAGCAGTATCCGCTGCCGCTTCTTCGGTAACTGCTCTGTCGTTATCCAGTGCCGCAACCGTCACGTCCTCCGCTGCTTCCGTTTCCTCTGCACAGTGATGGTTTCCACTACCCTCCGCATCTGGCGTTCCTTCGCGTTCGTCGGGCTCCTCTTAGGTTTCGTCCCCGCTGTGTTAGCGTTTACCGTACCTGTCAATGACGGGTATGTGACGGATACGACAGGAACGCTCACGGCTCAGCAGGATGCTGACTTGGAAAATTCGTTGAAGCAGTATAAAGATCAAACGAGTAATGAGATTGCCGTCCTTATTGTGCCTACGCTCAGCGGTGCAACACTTAATGAGGTTGGTGTGCAGGTGGGACGAAAATGGGGTGTGGGAAGCAAGGAGAATAATAACGGGATTCTCATGCTCATAGCCCTACAGGACAGAGAGATGGGCATTCTCACGGGGTACGGGATGGAGGGCGCAGTACCTGATGTGGTCGCTAAGGGAATCATCGATACGGACATTACGCCTGCTTTTCGTGATGGAAGGTATTTTGAGGGCATTAAGGCAGGCATTGAATCACTCGAAAAACATGTGGGAGGGGAATATAAGGCATCCCGTTATGAAGAACCTGCTTGGCTGGGTTTTGGGCCAGGATTGCTATTCATTTTGTTCATCGTGATTGATGTCCTAGCCGCATTCCTCGGTCGGTCAAAGTCCTGGTGGCTTGGAGGAGTGTTGGGGGGGGTGTTCGGACTGATTCTTGCGCTCATCTTTGGATGGTGGATATCTATTCCTATTCTTGTTGTTTTGGGTCTCATCTTTGACTATGTCGTTTCTCGTATGCCGAAGAGTCCGGGGGGGAGAGGTGGCGGGTTCTGGGGAGGATTGGGTGGTGGTGGCTTAGGAGGAGGAAGGGGTGGATTCGGTGGATTTGGAGGCGGCTCCTTTGGCGGAGGCGGGGCAAGCGGAAAATGGTAAGCAGAACTGGCAAGAGCCGCGAGCCTGGTGCACACTGTTCCCCGATCCTTTCGCACTCCATGCGCCGTTGCATTTCCGGTGGCTTTGCCCTGATGCTCACGTTGACAGCGTGTACCGTTTCCCAGGGTCCCAGGCCAGAAGAAGTACTAAAAAGGGTGGCAACGGCAGGCCAAACGCTTCGGTCTGCGCATTTTTCAGCCGATGGAACGGTACAGTTTGCCGATGGTAATACCATTGCATTCTCTCTTTTGAACGGCGTGCTCCAGGATGGGGGGAGGAAAATTTCCATGACGGCTTCTCTTCTGGATACCCAGCAATCTCTGTCATCGGGTTCTGCAATGGACATTATTATGCGTTCGCCATGCGATATCTACAGGAGGCCGCATAGTGAAGGTCAGGAAATGATTTCCCGTTGGATTAAGAGCAGTTGTAGTACAGCGGACACTCAGAAGGCTATTATTGATCCTCAATTTCTTGGAATGCAGATGGATGCAATCACCGTAGTACGGGACCGTGGCGTAGTAGTAGAGGAAGGACAGGCTCTGTACCACTATGACATCGCTCTCAATCAAACGAAGCTGCAGGAATACATACAGTCGCTGCCCGGCGGAGAAGGTGCGGCGGATGACCGTGTTCAAGCTATCCTGAAGGGTAATACGGTGAACGGAGAAGTATGGATTAATACATCTTTGTACAGAGTGCAACGATTGGCGTGGAACATTGCTCCAAAAGCGGGACAGAAGGGAACAGCAGTTCATTTTTCTGTTCGCTTCTGGGATTTTGATGTTGCACCGGATATTCCGTTACCCACGGACAGTATCGCGCCGCCCTTGTCGGACGGAAACATCGATCCACTTCTCCATCTCTTTAATACCGCTGGGAACGGAAGTGCTTTCTGAGGTATCCTGTCCTCCGACCCCTATGCCAACGCCACCGCCTACCGCGCCACCGCCCGCAGCACCGTCTGTGGATAGTGTGACGACATCTCCAAAACAGGTCGCATCAACAGCACCGACGCAGGTATCCGGTGCAACCGTGCAGCGGATGAAGCAGATACTATTGGCAGTGGCTGGCGTGTTCTATGGGTTATACATCATCTGGTGTCTGTCATTGATGACTCTTCTTCCCACCACGAATCCAAACTTAGTCTACCTCAAGAGTGTAGGGTTATTTACGGCATTGGTGGGGGGGATTGTATTCCTTATCGTTGGAGCATTTCTGCTTCAGCGTAGTACCCGGCCTCTTCTTTCGGCAGATACGAAAGTGCGCGGCATTGTACGGATTGCACTTGCAGTCATTCCCGGGTTGCTCATAAGCGGAATAATGCCGCTGATGATTATTAGAGAACCGGTATTGCCCATGCTGTATTCCCCCGATGACCCTGCGCAGCTCGTTGCACCTCTAGCCGTGACGTTCTCCTTGGAACAGACTGTGTCTATCCTTCAGCAATTGAAATTACGTCCGCTTGAATACTCGTGGTCAAACAACGGAGTGGCAACCGAAAAAACCGTCACTCCTAAGACGACCATCATGTTTCAGAGGGCGGGGATCTATACCGTGAGCGCAAACATCTCCCTCTCCAATGGGACGAAGAAACGCGTTTCCAAACGTCTCATTATCGGCGAAGAAGAATTTACCGTATCGCCTCCGAAGCCGATTGTGGAACAACCTGCAAAGTTTACGATCGCATCACTGCTCAATGACCCCAAGCTTCTTTCGCAGGTACAGTGGGATTTTGACAGTGATGGCATTGTGGACGAAGTAACGAAAACACCCGAGATCATGCATACTTTCTATATTGTGGAAAAGGTCAAAGTGACAGCTATCGTTGATCTTACCAACCAGACTCGCAGGACGTATGAAAAAGAAATTGATGTCGGAGAACCCCCGCCTTTGCCGTTTTCTCTTACACTGGAAACTGATCCACAGAAACTCGTAGGCCCCGTTCCGTTGGGAGTGTACTTTTATGCGAAGACGGAGGAGCCACTGCGCGAGATTTACTGGGGGTTTGGTGATGGGCAGAACGAGCAAGGACCTAACGTTACGCGCGTCAGTCACGTCTACAAAACCCCAGGGACATACGGTGTTGTATTGCGTGTTAGATCTGCAAGTGGAGAAATAGCTCAAATATCACAGGCGATTATTGCAACACCTGTTCTATCAATCCAGGATCTGACGTTCGATGGCACGCCGGAGATGGATAATAACACGCTGAAGGGAGAAGTGCCTCTCTCTGTTGATCTTACACCTAAAACCAATCAGCCTCTTGTACAGTTTTACTGGGAGTATCCCGAAGATCTTAATGCAGAGGTTAAAGGAGCTGAATTTCGGTCCGTATTTCGCCACGAGGGCACCTATGAGATCAAACTGCTGGCACAAGAACCGGAGGGGAGTTCGGTACGCATTCCCATCAAGATCATTGCGACTCCTCCCAGCGCGCAGCCCAAAATTGATATTAGGCCGGAAACGGGTTCCGCTCCACTCCATGTGTTCTTCGATGCTTCCAATACGTTTATACCGGAGAATGAGAAGGTGGCAGGATTCCTCTGGGATTTTGGTGACAAAGAAGGCGGGAGCAAGGAGCAATCGGGAAGCTCGCGGATGGAATACACATATCAAAAACCGGGTGAATATCACGTAAAGCTTACGGTAGTTACAACGAATGATAAGCAGTATGTAGCTGAGCGGACCATCATTGTTCTCAGCCAGAGGATTACCGCGTGCGGCACGGCAAGCCGTCTCAGTGTACTGGCGGGCGGTGCAATTCAGTTTGATGCATCCTGTTCATCCGGCGAACCCTCGACCTATTTGTGGGATGTACGCGGGGAAGACCGTCCCAATACCATTATTGCACAGAGCAGTGATATCAAGTTTGTCCACGTATTTGAACAGGCAGGCACGTACTCGGTGACGCTTACCGTAGAGAACGGCGACGGCGCGTCCGATTCCAAGACCCTCTCCATCACGGTTAATCCTTAAAGACCATCACCCCCTCCCCCTCCTCCCCCATGAAAAAGTCTACTATCCGCATTACTGCCACGATCGGTCTCATTGCGGTCGTTCTTGGAGCGATATTACCTTCCCTCATGTTCTAGTGATCAGGAGATGGGCCGGATGAGTGTCTCTTCTAGTGGTAATGATGCGAGGGTTTCGAAGGGAATGGAAGCATCCGCCCCAATTTCTGTTGCGTAGAAGTATCCCGCAGATGCGACCATTGCGGCATTGTCCGTGCAGTATGCGATGGATAGTGGTGTGCGGGGGGTGAGATGGTGACGGGAGCAGAGATTCTCGAGAAGTTCCCGGAGTCTTGTATTGGCGGATACGCCACCAACGGCATGTACTTCCTGGACATGATCGAGGCTATCCAGCGCCTTTTCCACGCGATCAAGAAGGTGGTTACATATTGCTTCCTGATAGGAAGCGGAGACATTGGCCAGATCGTCTTTGGCTTTCGGATTATCACGCAGAAGATATTTAAAGGCGGTCTTGAGACCGGAAAAACTGAAGTCCAAGGTTTGCTCTCCTCTGAGAGGGAGAGGGAACGGATATCTCCGGGGATCCCCCCCGTGTGCCGCCCGGGAAAGGCTGGGACCGCCGGGATAGGGAAGTCCGAGAATACTGGCTCCTTTATCGAACGCTTCGCCTGCCGCATCGTCACGTGTGCGACCAATCAGTTTGCCGCTTGTATGTGACGTGCGGTACCAGAGGTCTGTGTGACCTCCAGATGCGGAAAGTGTCAGGACGGGAAAGTGTATGGTATCACTCTCAGCACCTGCGGGAATAAGCCACGGTGAACTGAGATGTCCGAGTGTGTGATGGATGCCAAGAAGCGGGCATTGCCAGGAATAGGCAAGCGCACGGGCAGTCGTTGTGCCCACAAGAAGGGAGCCAAGCAGGCCAGGTCCGCGGGTTACGGCGATGGCGTCAATTTCTTCAACGGGCATATCCGCCTGGTGGAGTGCCTCGCGGAGAACGGGAATCATGCATTCTACCTGCTTGCGCGCAGCTTCCTCTGGAATGACGCCGGCAAGATCCTCAAACGCAAGGCGCGAACTTGCAATAACATTACTCAGCACTTCACGCCCGTCAGATACGAGAGAAACGGACGTTTCGTCACAGGAGGTTTCGATGCCAAGAACGATCATAGACGGAGCATAGTATACTGTGCGGCGATGATCCACTTCCTGCCATCAAGACCTGTTGTCCTGGAACTCTTCGGTTTCAGTATTCATTGGTACGGGCTTCTATATGTTCTTTCGTTCGTCATTGCCCTTACCCTCCTTCCCCGTCTGCAACGTTTGCGTGGATTGGATCTTTCGCGGGATACATGGCTGGATATTGTGGCTTGGTCCGTAGCAGGCGTCCTTGTGGGGGGGAGACTAGGGTTTGTCCTGCTCTATGAACCGCGTTACTTTCTAGAGCATCCGCTCCACGTCTTTGCGGTATGGGAAGGGGGGATGGCATCTCACGGGGGGTTTATTGGTGTCAGCCTTGTCATCCTGTATATCAGCTGGAAGAACAGTATGAATGTCTGGCAGCTGGCGGATATTGCAACGGTACCTGGAGCGATAGGGCTGGGGCTTGGGCGCATCGGAAATTTTATTAATCAGGAACTCTACGGCACAGTGACTACCCTACCATGGGGAGTGGTCTTTCCTGATGCTATAGGACCGCGGCATCCCATACAGATCTACGATTTCTTCCTGATGAGCTGCATTGCAGGTATCTGTCTCCTGATGCTCCGAAAAGGAATACCAGCCCAGCGTGGTCGTATCTTCGCCATCTTTCTGATGCTTTATGGCATCATCCGCTTCTGCCTCGAATATGTACGTGCACAGGACTATCCCTTCACCGTCATAGGACCTATTGTCCTTACGCGCGGACAGCTCTTTACACTTCCTCTGTTCTTCTTCGGAGTATTGCTTTGGTTCCTCCTGCCGCTTTATGCGGGTGATAGGGAAGCTTCTGCGTAGTGGATGCGTCTGCAGAACGTTCTACGGTGAATGGGGCACGGTCCGAGGGTGCGTATACAGCCGATGTGTTCCACGGAGCCATATCCCTTGTGAGAGGAAAACCCGTAACCCGGAAATACGCGATCCGAACGGACCATGATGCGATCCCGCGTAACCTTTGCGATGATTGATGCAGCAGCGATGCAGGCCTCGTGCTCGTCGCCGCGTATGATGGATGAGTGCGGAAGATCAAACCAGAAATGATCCCTTCCATCCACGAGGAGATAGGTTGGATTAGTGCATGCCTGAAGCTGATGCACGGCCTTCTGCATTGCCAGCTCCGTAGCCGCAAGGATTCCTTTCTGATCAATAACGGAATGTGCGGAAATACCGATGCCGAACGCGCAGTGGGAAATGATCCAGTTAAATGCCGTCGTGCGCTCTTCCGGGGTGAGCTGTTTGCTGTCCGCAATGAGAATATCTTTCTCCGGTTCCTGTTCAAACGGTGACCATCGGGGATGCACCCTTCCCCGTCGATAGAGAGGGTGAGGAAGAACGCAAGCTGCAGCGACAACAGGACCCGCAAGCGGGCCTCTTCCTGCTTCATCGATGCCAGCGATGATACGAATAGTAGGCATTAATCACTGCAGTGTCAGCTCTATTGATGAAACATTTTCTCCAGCATTGCGTGGGCAATTTCACGTTCATTCCAGGGAACCTGTCCCGATGACGTCATCATGGTTGTATCGCTCCCTTTCCCGCTCAGAAGAACTGCATCTCCTTCACGGGCCAATGTAAATATTTTCCTCAATGCATCCGTTCTATTCGATATACGTTCTGCCTGTACCTTGTTCTGATCAATTCCAGCCCACACATCGTCTATGATTTTCTCCGGATCTTCGTTGTAGGGATCTTCGTTGGTTACAATAACGATGTCCGCAAGATCACTGCAGATCTTTCCTACAAGCGGTCGTTTTTCGCGCATACGGTTCCCACAACTCCCCGTAAGGACGAGGAGGCGTTTGCCTGGCTGGAGTGTAGTGCGCAAGGCAGTGAGAGTCTTCTCATACGATGCCGGTGTTACCGTAAAATCCACATAAACTGAAAAGTTCTGCGGCCCGCCGATTCTCTCCATCCGTCCAGGAACACCAGTATAACTCCGGAGGAGGGAAGATGACTGCTCAGGGGATATCCCAGCTCCTAATGCACATCCAATGGCACTGAGGGCATTTTCCAGATTGAACGTACCGGGAACGGGCAGCACAAGTGAACAGGTATGGGCTGCATTTGATCCCGCTTCACGTACATGGATTACCGCTGATGTTGAATCCGGCTTTGCACTGATGTCTGACAGCCAGAGGAGGGTTTCGTTTGCATCGAGCCGGAAGGAGACAGGGGGTTCCTGTTCCATATAGATCACTGTTCTGGAGGAACTGTACTTTTTGAAAAGAGGATATGTTTCATCTTCAAAATGAAGAACTTTCGTTCCATTGGGTCGGAGCATGCGGAATAAAATTCCTTTGTCTTTACGATAACGTTCCATGGATTTGTGGTAATCGAGGTGTTCCGGTGAAGTATTGGTAATGCCGGCTATAGCAGGGAATGTCCACGCCGACCTCCCTTGAACGAGTCCATGGGATGAGTATTCGAGTACGGCATGTGTGCATCCTTCGCTTTGCAGGAGGCGCAAAAAACGCTGAATGGCAAATGGAGACGGGGAAGTCTTCTGTGTTGCATTCCATGTCGTCTTCCCGTTCACTTCAAAGAAAGCCGTGGAGAGGGAACCGGCCTTCAATCCTGACTGGCGGAGGATGTGTGAGACCATTCCAACTGTGGTCGTCTTTCCATCCGTTCCCGTTATGCCGATAACCGTAAGACGACGGGCAGGAAAGCCGTAGCGCAGAGCGGCAACGAAAGACTTTGCGCGATGCCAGGAGAGACGGACAAGGCCCCGCTCCGGAAAGAGCCGTTTGATGTGGCGGATGAGAATACGAATCATGCGCCCGGGGATGATACCCCCAAAATCTCTCGTGCCACATGGATATCAGCCTCCATTTGCTGCAGCAGGGCTTCACGGCTTGGAAAATCAGCTATGTCGCGCAGGAATTGTATAACGGCAACAGTAAGCCTCATTGGGCTATGGGCAATCGTTCTGTCGATCAAATGCACTTCACAGGATGGGGAATCTTTAAAAACCGGTCGCGGTCCGTAATGCATTACAGCTGGGATAGATTCACCTTCATCTTCTAGCTGCGCAAAGCATGCGTACACACCATTGAGAAGTTCTTGAGGAACATCATTATATTGCAGATTAATGGTGGGTGTGCCGATGCTCCGTCCACGATGTGATCCTTTAACAACCTGCGCTGAGAATACAAGAGATGAAATACGGGAAGGCATCATAGATTCTCTACCACTGTACAATATATTTTCTAAACATACATCTCCTAACCGCTTACCGTTATGTTGAGGGATTGAGAGTACGTGGGACATTCAAAGCTGCTACACAGCCAGTTTGGGCCAGATACAAACCGCGAATGCTGACAAGAAGAGCGGCATTCTGATCCGGAGTTCCCTGGTAATTCATGATGCCCATATCCGCGGCTATGGAGTGTCGAGAGGTAAACGATGAGGATAAGCCAATACTCACCATGGTATCCTTGAGTGTTGCATCAAGCGGTATGACGGGAACGGACGTGCACACTGGGATTGTGACCGTAGTCGGAACGACAGGAAGTTCATGGGGCAGGGAATCGATTATCAGAGGATGCATAGGATTCTTCATTACGATTTTGGGAGGCTTTCCCCAAGGTTTTTCCAGTAATGTTATCGTGGATAATTCATCCGTTACGCTCTTCTGTAGCAGAGCGGCGGCGGTTGCAAACACACTGCACGTGACGAGGAAGATGATGGAAAAAGAAATCGCTCTCATTTGTACTTTCGCGACCGCAAGCGGTACACGAGTGACCGGTATTTCTGAATTCCTGTGCTGCCGGCAATAATCGTCAGGTGAATGATGAGTGATAGGCCGAAGAATTGTGCAACGGGAAGCATGAAATCTGGAAACGGTACAATAACCACTGCCGACTTTTTTATTCTGGGGGGAAAGTAGTTGAGGCAATCCGTCCAGCGAGAGCGTGGTGGACACGTGTGCAACAGTGAGCTGAACTTGAAGACGTCACGAAGAAGAAGTCCTTACAAAAACTAGTCATGATTGACATATGTATTTCTGTAACCTGGTATACATATATTGAATATTCAATGCGTAAGGTACTATTAACCGATCATTACGAACTGTTACTCAGGATGATTGGAATGTACAATGCATGTGGAGGGATGGCCGAGTGGTTGAAGGCGACGGACTTGAAATCCGTTAGACCCTTACGGGTCTCGTGGGTTCGAATCCCACTCCCTCCGCCAGTAATGTTTGCACATAAACAGCATGTTTCCTTTGCGAATAGGGGAGGGTACGATGCATCTCATGAAAAAGAGCCGCATTGTTCTCCTGTGTCTGACAGCGGTGATGCTTTTTGCGGGAATCGTGAGTTACCGGGATTACGGCATTTCCTGGGATGAGCCCAACATGTTCAACGTTGGACAGTATGCATACAACGCCGTATTTAACGGACAACCCTGGGCAACGGACCAGGGACAACGCTACTACGGGACGACGGTAGAGCTTGCCCTCCATGCCATTCAGGTAATGACCGGACTCACCGACCCTGCGGATATTTTTGCCCAGCGCCATTTCTTTACCTACCTCATTTTCGTATTTGGTGTTTTGGTGTTCTTCTTCCTCGTGAAGCATGTGTTTGAAAGTGAGACGCTTGGCGTAGTGGGATCTTTAATGCTGTTTCTGTCTCCCGTGATATTCGGGCATGCATTCTTTAATAGCCGTGACGTTCCCAATCTCGTCTTCTTCACGCTGTGTATGTATACGCTCATACGGCTGTTAGAAGAACGTTCACTTACTTGGGTATTGCTCCACGCGGCTGCGACGGCACTTCTCCTGAGTACGCGCATAACGGGTCTTATGCTCGTGGGGATGACCGGATTATTTCTGTTTCTAGATCTTTTGTTAGAATGGAGATCGGAAGGTACGATTTGGAAGACATCATTCCTCGGAATCGTTTACCTGGTACTCGCAGCACTCGGAACCATTGCACTGTGGCCATTTCTCTGGGAGAACCCCGTCAGTCACTTTCTCGAGGCGTATCGATGGAGTACGCAGCTACCCCCAGGAGGTTTCTACATGGGGGCAAAAATGGTGGGTGTGATATGGCACTACATTCCTGTCTGGATCGCTATTACCACGCCACCGCTCTATACGTTTGCTTTCTTTGTCGGATGCGCGAGCATTGTTACTGTTTTCATGAAGAAGAATATTCGACGTGCATACGTCCAAGTGCGGCTTTGGCTGCTGGTAGCCGCATGGCTAATTCTTCCCATTGCAGCAGTCGTCGTACTCCAGCAGGGGATTCATGGCGGATACAGGCATGTGTTCTTTGTCTATCCCGCTTTCCTGCTCTTTGCCGTAGAGGGTTGCCGGGCCGCATATGCTGCCGTCACCTCCTTGAAGAATGAAAAGGTTGCCGTGTACGGTTCCAGGGCGCTTTGGGGTGTTCTGGTTTTATCCTTCCTGAATACCGCAGCTTGGATGGTTCGCAATCATCCGGAAGAACATCTCTACTTCTCCATTCCCGCACGTCTGGTAGAAGGGAACTTTGAGCTGGATTACTGGGGTTTGACGTTTCGAAAAGGATTTGACTACGTTCTTTCATCGGATTCGCGTCCACTGGTTTCCATTTATCCTACGAGCAGTCCCGGTTGGTCCACAATGAATGTACTGACTCCGGAGCAGAGACAGCGTGTCCAGTTGGTCAACGATGTCAACCAAGCCGATTATGTTCTCGATAACTACAGGGATCACGATTACACACATACCTTCCAAAAGGATAAAGAAGTGCATGCGGTTACCGTGGACGGCTTGAAGGTGCTCAGTGTCTACAAGATGCGATGAGGCTCATCCTTCCAGGATCTTCTTGAGCTTTTCGTCCGCAGGCAGTTTATCCAGAGAAATAGCACGTTTGCGCCACACCTCACGAAGCTGCTTAAGGTAGACCTTGTCAGCCAGGATACGGTCAATGAACGGCTGGACGCTGTTTCTGAATCTGCTCTGCTTCTGATTGTTCGCAAGCGCGTACAGAACAGTAACAAGAACATCCTCACCCCCGCACACTTCGGACCGCACTTCGTCTTGAACGGCATTCATGATGCTCTCTACGTCCAGTCCGGCGAGGAACTTAAGATCTTCAGCCGTTCCGGACGGGAAGTAGTGGTTGACGCCCAAGCGGCGGAGCGACGTGAGGAGCTGGAAATCCGCTATGACATCCGCAACCTGCGATGCGAGGCCCCCTTCACTGTTATGGTCTTCGACGACGATCAAGTGGATAGTTTCCAGTGCAGCCTGAAGGATTGCAGCAGCATCAAGCGGCCGGATGGTGGAGACGTTGAGGACGCGCACCTGGATCTTCTCTTCGGCCAGCAGGCGGTCTGCGGCGGCAATGGCATCGTGGACGGCAATGCCCGTCGCGATGATCGTTGCACGGTCTGTTTCGTCACCGGCGCCGCGGACAATGTCTGCTTTTCCGTCGAATACGTAGTCTTTTCCATAGATGACTTCGCCTTTGGGCGTTTTGAGCTGTTCGTGACCGGTACGCGGAAAGAATGCGTAGACACTCTCCTTGCCCTGTGCGACGAGCTGGAAAGCTTTTTCCGCTGCAGCTGCCGCCTGATTACTGTCCACGGGCATCCATATCTGCGTGTTATCAAAGGGAATGTTGAGGTAGTTGCGATCCTGGTGCGTCTCCCCGTCCTCGCCGACACTCAATCCTGTATGCGTACAGTCATTAAGGATCGAACAAGGAAGGTGAGCGGAGTTGATATCGATGAGTCGTGCATTGGCGCGTGCTTCATTAGTACCGAAAGCAGCGAAAGTGTATGTGACGGGTAGGAAACCTGATTGGCGGAGTCCGGAAGCGACCATGTACATATTGGCCTCGGCAGCGCCGCAGTTTATAACGCGCTCGGGGAATTCCTTTTCTACTGCATCAAATCCTCCTGAGCCTGCCAAGTCTCCGTGCAGGACGATGATGCGGGGATCGGCTTTCATAAGGGCCTTAATATGAACTGCGCCAAAATCCCTCCGTGCGGCGCCTTTCTTATCCGTTATAGTTCTCTCAATGGCTGGTGGCGGAGAAAGAGGTTCGGAAGCAAGTGGTGCGTTGGCTGCACGCGCAGCGAGACGCACGAGGTGGCGTTCGTACGTCGCCACAAGTTCGTCGAGGGGTCGGAGCTTCTTAATTTCCTCCTCCGCAGCGCTGTCTTTCATGGGCGCACCATGGAACTCGGCTGATCCAGCATTCGCCGCTCTCTCCATCGTTTCCAGGCCGTATCCCATTGTTGTGTAGTAGCAGAGAAAGATGGGGCGACCGCGCCCCACGAGAGCGTCGGCAATGTCGAGAGCAGCCTCCACTTGTGCAGGATCATTTCCATTCTGCACCTCAATCACACGCCAGCCCATGGATTGGAATATTGCGGCAAGGTCTGCGGCAGCAACGTGTGAAGGAACGCCGGAAAGCTGCACGTCGTTTACATCTGCATGGACCATGAGATGGTCCAGCTTTAGCTTGGAAGCCATGCGTGCAGCTTCCAAAATCTGTCCTTCCTGCGCATCTCCGTCACCGATCAGGACGTCCGTCACACCGCTCTTCCCGAGCATCTTCCAGCCCAGTGCATGTCCCACGCCGCTGGAGAGACCTTTTCCGAGAGGGCCGAAACCAAAAGGTATATCGCCGATACCTGCTTCGACATGTCCAGGAAGACCGTTAGGCGTGCGAAAGTTATCGATGATGGATTGTGGCGATTTGAGGCGAGCGTCGTTGGTCCCTTTTCCGCCAAGGTACTGGAGGCCGTAAGCAAGGATGGAAAGGTGCCCTGCGCTCATGCGAAGAGCAGCATCCTGGTGCGGATCGCGGCGTCGCACGATTCCATAGCAGAATGTAAATGCAGACAGCGGACCGCCTGGATGGCCGGACTTGTGTTTGCGTGGTGCTTCAATTGCCAGCCATTTCATGATGTCATGTGAAACGGCATAGGCTTCCGTCTCATCTGGAAGTAGTTGCTTTGCCTCTTCCGGTCCAACCCAAACGCGCGGTGCTTCACTTTCCGAAGAAAGGATGCGCTGAAGGGAAAGGGGAACGACGGAAGGTTCTTTACCGAGCAGGTCCTTAGAGCGGGGTCGGGAGCGGGGCATGTGCGAGGAAGGATGAGAGTGAAGAAAGTGTATTCTGCGCAGAAAGATGCGTAAAGACAGGTCGTAATTTGATATTTGACTGTTTAGTAATACATTGTATCAAGATTCCATAAAGATTCTTGATTGATGCCTGTTTACGCATCTGCAAAAAACTGTTTGAACTTTCCAATGCATGAAAGGATCCTGAACAAGTATTCTTCGAGCCGGATACAGGATCACGGAGTAACCACCAGCATCGTTTTCTTCCCGGTCCGAATCTCTTCCTTCACACCTGCCCAATCATGAATAGCGCTGAGGAGGACATGCTTGTCATAGACAAAATTCTGCCCTCGCTTTGTCCCAGGATCGTTCGTGATGAACCTGCCATCGTCATATCCCGTGATCACCAGCATGTGGTACCAGGGTCCTGTGCCGGAAAAGTAGGGATTGCCCAGTTCTCGTCCTGCAGCGGGAACAATAACAGGAATCCCATCCTGAAGTTGCGCTTCAATGGATTCCACTGAGACGGGTGCTGATGTTGTATAGGAAAAGCCATAATACTCCTTTGCTATCGTTCCAAGTTGTTCCGCAGTGAGGTCTTCTGCATATCCGTGTTCAAGTTCCCACGCAATGAGCTTCTGTAGTTCCACTTCTGCGTTCTCTCGGGAGAGAGGCTGCTGTTTCCAATAGTGAGCAACCATAATAAGAGACATTTCTTCACATGATTCTTCGTGTAACTGATCCCAATGTGCCTGGGGTGCCTGTGGAGAGAAGGGGACTGTGATGACGAGACTTGATGGCAGCACCGAAGACTTTGAAGAAGCATCGGAGGTGGCGTGAGATGAAAACGATGACGTGTTTATGGTTATTTGTTTTGATGAGGAGTGCGGACGGGGAATAACCATATCGATTCCCCGAACGTCTGCGCGATATGCATTTGATGCACACGCTGTAAGCAGTAGTGAAACTACTGCGAAGAAATGCCAATGAATGAGAGACGAACCGTATTTCTTCACATCATCAGTGTACACATATGGTTCGTATAATTCTTCATGTAATAGAGCATGTACCCGAAGAACTGTACGAGAAACGCCAGCAAACCGTCTACGCATAGTTGGTATACCAACAATTTCTATGTACTTGAATATCCTCTCCTTTGCATCTGCTCTTCTCGTGGTCATCATTCCGTCAGTCTCATTTGCACAGATAGTAGTTACGCTGGAAGGAAAGCAGATGACCCTGAACGATATCCAGCCCGATGCGTGGTATACGACATACATCCGCGATGCAGTCGCAACGAAAATTGTAAGCGGCTATAGGGATACAGATGGTAATCCCATCGGATACTTTGGACCAGGTAATAACATTACACTCGCGGAAACGTTGAAAATTGCCGTACAGGGTGCTGGATACACTGTCTCATCGTACAGTGACGTCCCGCTCACAATGTCCGGGCATTGGGCAGATCCCTATCTTAGGGTTTCAACACGCGAAGGTTTTGCGGTATTTCAGAATACACAGAACATTGACCGCCCCGCTACGCGAGCGGAAGTAGCAAGCCTCTTTGCTGATGCCTTTGACGTTGCACCTGCAACATCCATCAGCAGCCGCTATACGGACGTTACGATTGCAACACCGTATGCGCTTTCCATCGAAACACTAAGCCGTGACGGGATTCTCACAGGAGACACTGATGATAATGGAAGGCCTATAGGAAGCTTCCGTCCGGATGACAACATCAATCGTGCTGAAGTAACCAAGATGGTCATGATCGCGCGCGCAATGTACGGGACGACGCGTCCTGAGTTCTCCTCATCAAGCTCCTCGATTCAATCGTCATCATCGTCTGCACAGAGTTCCAATTCTTCCATTGCAGCGACCGTCCTGCTTACGGAAACGGGATTCATACCACAGAGTGTAACTATCCATTCTGGTGAATCGGTCCAGTTTACAAACGACAGTTCGGGTCTTATGTGGATAGCATCCGATCCACATCCGCTCCACACGGATTATCCGGGATTCGATTCGCTCAAGTCCCTCACGAAAGGAGAGAGTTATGACTTTACCTTCAATATGCACGGGACGTGGGAATACCACAACCACGTGCATCAATCGGAGAAGGGAGTAGTCATTGTGGAATAGAAACGGGACATACCATTGCACTGAGTCTTTTCATATCAGACAGCTCTTGCCCAAAAGAGGGCAAGACCGTAGCATGCATTCCTTTAAATTTTATCAATGCATATGCAACGTTCTTTTGAAGGTGTTGGCGGAGAGGACTATCCCGTCAACGGACTCGATTGTTCGAGACTACGACCCGTGGGATGGGGTATTGGGAATACCATACTCGATGAGCGATCGCGACAACGGCTGCTCTTCGGGGATGTCATAGCTGAACGGAAAGCAGGTTGTGGAGGAGAAGAGTACGTCCAGCGTAAAGAGACAAGCGAACACTGCGATGGCAATGTTGTCGTGACCGACGAGCAGTACTACCAGAGTCTTTATGAAGAATTGCTTTCTTCATACGATGATCCTCGCGTTGCAGCACTCCTCACAAAAAACACAATGTATGCATTGGCAGATGATGCTATCTGGCCGCAGATCAGTGCTTTCATCGACGCAATGTCCCAAAGGGATCAAACGCTATCAGGAATGACCAATTTGCCTCTCTGGTGAAATTTACATACCAGCTGAGAGCACTGGATGATAAACGGAAAAGACGGCATACTATTGTCGTACCCCTGCTATTTCTATGAAGCTCTTCCTCGATACCGCCAACGTCGATCAGGTCCGCGAAGTCGCCTCCTGGGGCGTTCTGGATGGCGTAACTACCAATCCGTCCCTTGTGATGAAGGAAGGGAAAGATTTTAGAGCAACCGTTCTGGCGATGTGTGAGCTTGCTCCGAATGTAAGCGCACAAGTAACGGCGACAGATGCGGAAGGCATGATCAAGCAAGGCGAGGAGTATTCCTCTTGGCACAAGAACATCGTGGTCAAGGTACCGATGACTACGGAGGGCCTGAAGGCTGTGAAGCATTTCGCACAGAAGAAGATCCGCACCAACGTCACACTCGTCTTTTCCGTTCCACAAGCCATCCTTGCCGCAAAAGCGGGAGCGTCTATCATCAGCCCTTTTATCGGGAGGCTTGATGACGCAGGAGAAGAGGGGATGGCGCTGATAGCGGAGATTATGGAAGTGTGGAGCCATTCCGATTTTAGGACCGAAGTACTTGTCGCTTCCACGCGCCACCCGCGGCACATTGTGGATGCCGCAAGAATCGGAGCGCATATCTGCACCATTCCGTACGACGTCTTTGCGAAATTGCCCAAGCATCCCTTGACGGATATTGGACTCAAGAAGTTTCAGGATGACTGGAAGAAAGTTGCGGGGTGATGCAACCTACATGGTTGATCCCAAAA
This sequence comes from uncultured Candidatus Peregrinibacteria bacterium, assembly GCA_903825315.1. Taxonomy (GTDB): domain Bacteria; phylum Patescibacteriota; class Gracilibacteria; order Peribacterales; family Peribacteraceae; genus CAIKAD01. The sequence goes on from CAIKAD010000001.1 coordinate 487,899, forward strand.
CAGGCAGGCGTACCATACCCGTATGATATTTTGTCCTCTCCCGGGTTCGCCGACAATCACGCAAGGATTCGGCCAGAATCCAGACATGTACAAGCAGTACGGCTTTGACGGTCATAATGGTTTCGATTTCGGTGTTCCCGAAGGAACTCTAATCTACGCACCGCATGACGGTGTCGCCAAGGTGACAGATGATGGGGCGATCGGTTACGGACTGTATCTCGTCATCGACGCGCCGACGCGACGGAGCATACTCGCGCACTGTTCGCAGATGCTTGTCTCTGACGGGCAGTCCATATCACAGGGAGATCCTGTTGCCAGGAGTGGCGCGTCGGGAAACTGCTATGGGGCGCACTTGCATTGGACTTTTAAAATTCTTCAACACGGCCTCGTGCAGAATAAGGATAATGGTTATGACGGCGCCATGGACGTGTCGGAATTAACGCGACTCTGGCAGCAGCAGGACCTCAGACGTGACGGCCAATTCACGTCCGAAGCACAGGGATACCTCACCCTGAATCTGACGGATAACCAGTGCCTTAAGAGAACAGTGACCTAATGGTCACTTCTGTGAAGCGTCCCAGGCAAGCATGGCTGCGCCCATTGTGGATGCGCCAGCAATTTGCGATAGAGCAAGACGGGGCAATGGAGTTCCTGTAAGGACCCATTGCCGCATTTCTTCTTCAATGGAAGGAAGGAATGCTTGCAGTGCCTTTCCCATACTTCCACCAAATATGATGGAAGAAGGATTGAGAAGGTGTGTAAGGTTCGTGCAGAGCCAGGCGCATTCCCGAATGATAGCCGGATGGATAGACGCACAGGATGTACCCTCTAGAAATTCGTTGGGGTCCGCTGCTTCTGGGCAGCGCTTGCGGAGCGCGGAACCGGAGAGAAATTGTTCTACCTCGCCACGCTTGTTGTTCGTCTCAAACGGAGGTGAGCCGGGGACAAGAAGCATGTGGCCGATTTCTGCGGCAAATCCTTGTGAGCCGCGGAATATCTTTCCGTCGATGACAATGCCTCCACCCACGCCGGTCCCCATCGTTATGCCTATAACAACATCGTCGCCTTTTCCGGCCCCCTTGCGCGCTTCGGCAAGTGCAAAGCAGTTACTGTCGTTCTCCACGGTAACCGGCAAATCAAAACGCTCAGAGCACATGTCGAGTAGCTTATAGCCTTCTCCACCGGGAATGTTGGGCAGCGTTTGGATAACGCCTTCCGGTTGCTTCACAAGACCGGGTATGCCGAGGCCGATTGCAACAACACCATCCGTCATCCATTCTTCAGATAGACGCAACGTATCTTCCAACACGGCAGGGAATCCGCGCTGGGCATGCGTAGGGAACTTCTCCCGTTTGATAAGCTTCCATGATCCAGTTTCATACAATGCAACAGCACTCTTCGTGCCACCAATATCTATGCCGATGGCGCATGGAACAGACAACATTACACAATTGTAGCATGTGTACAGATTGATAGAGAAAAGTTGCCGAAAGAGAACTACTGGATAAAACATAAAACATAGCGTATGCTAAACATCTTCCTTCGAAACCCCTGAGAGCGATACCTTCCCTCCGCCTGGAGTATGGTCACTCCTCCCCTTACACCAGAAGAAGAGCTCGCTGAAGCGTATAATAAGTACGCGGACGCCATATTCCGGCATTGTTACTTTCGTGTATTTGATCGGGAACGCGGAAAGGAGCTCATGCAGGAAACATTTATGCGCGCGTGGACATATATTGGTGACGACCGGAAGAAGAAAGTGCTAAACATGCGTGCATTTCTGTATCGCATCGCCAACAATCTTATCGTGGATGAGGTAAGAAAGAAGAAGGAGTTATCACTCGATGAATTGCAGAAGAGTGGGTGGGATCCCAGCTACGACGGTTTGGCGGAAATGCAGAAACGCGTAGAGCAAAACAAGATCTTCGATCTCCTGCATCATGTCCCTAAGGAATACAGGGAGGTGCTCATTATGCGTTACATTGACGGTCTCACGCCGGCGGACATTGCGGAGATTCTCGGCGAGACTCCTAACGCCATTTCCGTGCGTCTTCACCGAGGCATCAAACAGCTTCATGCTTTGCTGGGAAGGAAACACTGATGCCTAAACATAGATTGCTTCTCTCGAGTATGGTGTAAGAATAACTGTCATGAGTGAGAACCTGCGGAACGTTTTGTTATGTCGTAAGTAATGCGAAATGCAGAGCGAAGCTATTGACGCTCTCACTAGGGCTGGAAAAGCGATGTAAGAGGTTGGATCACTTCGCGTCAACGTACGCGAGTTCTCATTCTATTCGTGGGTGCTGAGGGGCGGGAAACAACCCTCATCCAACATTTTACTTCCTTCCATCAATACTTCTATATGGCAGTTCGAAGAAAGAAAGCGAAGCGGCTGGCGGTTGGGCGAACGCAAACTGCCCATCCGACTGTAAAGGCACTGGCTTCCGTTGGTACGGTTGCCGTGATGCTTGCAACGGTCGTATCTGGCATGTCGTATGCGGCTGGGATTCCTTCGTGGGCGGCGGGCAGTCCGCTGCAACTTGCGTGGATTCCGTTCTTCCAAACAGGAAATATCGGAACTCATGCCTCAACCGACGCTCATTCGCTGGTGAATGCGGAATCGGCACAAGAGACAAATATCAGTCAACTCGGAACCTTAGGCCTCTTTGGGCCTGCTTTCCAAAATGCGGAAGTAGGGAACGGACAGTCAACACTTGTCGGTTCCCCTATCAATGCCGGCGCGGTAAACGCAATTGATCTTTCCCAGGGCTGGAGCCCTTTTGGTACTACTACCGTTGGTGCGGATGCAGCAACGGATGTGCATACATTTATTAACGCAGGATCACTGAACAGGACAGGGGTCGTGCAAATGGGTGCTGGTGTACAGAATGCAGATGTTTCGAATGTAGCAGGTACATTGGTAGATGCCCCAATTAACGCGGGTTCGTTAAACAATGTGGGTATTTATATGGGGAATATTCCCTACATTTCCGGTGGTAGCGTGAACGGCTTTGAGGAAACGCCCGGTGTGCCCTGTACCGGGAATTGCGGCAATTCCGAAGTACCACCTCCTTGTACCGGCAACTGCGGTGGTTCGGAACTCCCGCCTGGTTGCACGGGGAATTGCGGCGGTGACGTTCTCCCTGACTCCGGAAACTCTGGCGGATGGACGTGGAGCAATGGCAACGTTCTCTCCTTCGCAGATACGGACGTACATTCATTCAATAATTCCAATAGCGACAATGAAACGTCTGTCTTCCAAACTCTGGCCAACTGGCTCGATTGCCTGCCGGGGTTTCAGACTGCGAACGTGAATAATTTGGCGCTCTCCAATATCGGTTCACTTATTAACGCAGGCGCGTTGAACAATATCGGACTCGTCCAGTTAGGCTCTGGATGGTCTACGCCACAGACGGCAACCATCCTCGCAATGGCGGACACAGAAGTGAACTCCTTGAATAACTCCAATGCTGGCAATACGACAGCAATAGTCCAAAGCGCGCTTGGTTCTGCTCAGCAACAAGCGGAGGTATGGAATATGGCGCTTTCGGGCATTAACTCCACAATAAATGCTGGTTCGGTGAACAATATAGGCGTTACGCAGGCCGCACCGATTGTATTAGGAGGCTTTGGTCAGCAGTCCGCAGACATAGCAGCTGCGGCAGATACAATAGTAAACTCCATGAATAATTCGAACGCTTCTAACGCTTCATTGATTGCTCAACAAGGGAGTGGTATTGGTGGATGCGGATGGGGATGTGGAGTTGGCAGTTTACAGGATGCTGACGCTTTGAACATGGCGGCATCAGGTATCGAATCCACAATTAATGCTGGATCGATGAACAATATAGGACTCAATCAGGTTGGCGGCCTCGTCGATCATGGGACGCTTTCGCAATTAGCTTCGGTAGTTGCTCCCGCGTTAACGATCGTCAATTCACTCAATAACTCCAACGCAGACAACTCGACATTGATTCTTCAAGATTCTGGCTCTCCATCGTGGATCGGTGGGTTCCAGGAAGCTGATGCAGTGAATGTTGCGGCATCCGGAGTGGATTCCCATGTCAATGCCGGATCGATGAATAACATCGGCGTGAATCAGTTGGGCGGCTTGGTAGTTAATGGAGCGTCCTCTCAGTATGCGGACGTGACTGCTCCATCTGCAACAGTCGTAAATTCGGAGAATAATTCCAATGCCTCCAATGATCTCGGCATCTTCCAGGAAGCACTTGGGGGAGGTTTTCAAAATGCTGATGCAATGAACGTCGCGGATTCAGGAGTGGACTCCTCAATTAACGCTGGATCGGTGAACAACATCGGCGTGAACCAGTTGGGAGGGAACGTTTTGAACGGCGCCTCTTCGCAATATGTTTCCGTAGACGCTCCGTCAATGACGGTCGTCAATTCGGAGAATAACTCCAATGCAAGCAATGGCACGATGATCGGCCAGACGGGAGGCGGTAATCCCTGTCTAGGCGGATGCGGCTTGGGAAGTCTACAGGATGCCGATGCCATGAATGTCGCAAACTCCGGTATCGACTCCACCATCAACGCCGGTTCCCAGAATAACATTGCGGTGAACCAAGTTGGTGGCAATGTACACCACGGCGCACAAGCGCAATACGTGGAAGTGAATGCGCCGGCCATGACGGTCGTCAATTCGGAGAATAACTCTAATGCCTCCAATGAGCTCGGCATCTTCCAGGATGCACTCGGTGGCGGCGTGGGAGGGGGACAGAATGCCGATGCGACAAATGTCGCAAACTCCGGCATCGACTCCACCATCAACGCTGGTTCCCAGAACAACATCATGGTGAACCAAGTTGGTGGCAACGTAGACCATGGCGCGTCGGCGCAATACGTGGAAGTGAACGCGCCGGCCATGACGGTCGTCAATTCGGAGAATAACTCTAATGCGGTGAACAACACCGGTATCGTCCAGGATCAACCGTCTGTAACTACGTTTGGGGCTTCCTGCCAGTCGGGAGGCTGCTCTCTTGTAACACCAGACTACCAAACGGCAGCTGCAGACCAGTCTGCAAACTCGAATGTAGATTCAACAATCAACGCTGGTTCGACCAATAACGTAGAAGTCAACCAGGTAGGCAGCGGTGTAGATAGCGGAACGGCCAACCAGAATGCGGTGGTCAACTCCTGCAACAACACAACTGTCAATTCAGAAATCAATGCCGGCTCGTCCAATACCACCGGCATCGTTCAGATGGCGCCCGTGTTCCCTACGGGACTCTTCGTCCACTGAGCGTATTCCATCGAACGGGGGAGGCGAGGCCTCTCCCGTTCTTGGAGTATGATTACAGTTCCGTGCACTGATGACAGTACAGGTAAGCATACGTACAATGACTGCATGGCAAACGGAACACGCACACGACGACTGTTCGACCCCTCATCGGACGAGCCCTTCAAGATCAGCAGATCCAAAATGGAAATGTTTCTCAAATGCCCACGGTGTTTTTACCTCGATCGTCGTCTGGGAATTAGTCAGGTATCCGGTCCGGCATTTACGCTTAACACTGCCGTCGATCATCTTCTAAAAAAGGAGTTCGATATGTACCGTTCACGGGGGGAACCGCATCCACTCATGCAAACGTTTGGAGTGGAAGCCGTTCCTTTCCAGCACCATTCTCTGGAAGACTGGCGCGATAACCGCAAAGGCATCCAGTTCCAGGATAAAGCATCACACTTTCTCTTTTTTGGAGCTATTGATGACATCTGGGTCAACGCAGACGGTGAATTGCACGTGGTCGACTACAAATCAACGAGCATCAGTGGGACAGTGACTCTCGAGGGTGAATGGAAGGAGGCCTACAAGCGTCAGGTGGAAATGTACCAGTGGCTCTTCCGTCAGAACGGCTTCCCGGTCTCCTCCACAGCTTTCTTCGTGTATGTGAACGGGGACAAGTCGAAGGCAGGATTTGACGGACGACTGGAATTTAGTATGCAGATACTTCCGCATGACGGAGATGACTCCTGGGTGGCCGAGGCTTTGCAGGAGGCACGCCTTTGCCTGGAACGGGATACGCTTCCCCCGTCTCATCCGGACTGCGAATGGTGTTCTTATCGGAGGGTTGCGAAGGAAGTGGAGGGTTGAGATTTGCTGGAATAGGCAAAGTGACTCTGTATACTCCTCCATGCGCGGAGAGGTGGCTGAGTGGTCGAAAGCGCCACACTGCTAATGTGGTATACGGTTTTAAACCCGTATCGAGGGTTCGAATCCCTCCCTCTCCGCCATGATTTGGGACCATTGAAACTATTTACTTAGGCATTTATATGGCTCAGGGACTTCATAGCTGTTGTCCTGGAAATCTTTCAGTGAAGATTGTTAGGTGTTTGAAAGAGATTCTGATCCGATTCTTGGAGATTCCGAACTGTCTCGGCAGTTTCTAAAAGCTCTGGTATTTGAGTTTCAAAGTTTGGCATATGCGGCAATAACGTTACGATTCCATACGTTCCTAAAACTATCGCGCATAACAAAAATGCCCATGCAAATACTCTAAATTCTCCCCGGAATAAAAAGAACACAATGCATGCAGTAATGAAATATCCAAAGCCCATAATGTATATGGGACTTGTGAAACCTAATAGTTGGGTTAGAGGGAGGACTGAATTCCCGGTAAAACTAATAAAGGAAAAACTAAAACAAAATAAGATCACACTTCCTAGCAAGGCAAATGAGATCTGGGTAGCACGAGAAGCCTGTTTGCAAATTAAACTTGATGGTTTTGGAGATCCCTTCTTTATAGTTTCAGTGCTAATTATGTTCGATCGTAAGAACTTTCGGTAGGAAAAGAGATAGTACACTAAAGGAAAGAGGATTACTGCTCTCCCCGTCGTCACAAACATGATGAAAGTGGTACCTGCAAGCCAGATCCATTGATCACGTGCAACTACTATTATAAAGAAGGCTACACTCGTGAAGCAGGTAAGAATTATAGCAACCAACCCCCACGCATCGACCATTTGTTTGTCATAGATTACTTCTGGACCAGATTGATCAAAGACCTGCTTGAGGAGAAATATCATTGATAATAAGATTGAAAAATAACATACGAGTAAAAGGACGTCCACGAACATCCTTTGGGACCTCGCATGCTTCTTTAATAATTCATCAATATTCATATTGAGCAAGGCAAACATCTTTATATCGTAAAAGGCTAATGGAGCGATTACAGATATGCTAAATGAATGATAATTACTAAACAAGTATCCAAACAGGCTTGAAGAAATTGTATATCTTCTTTTAAAAGAATCCGTAAATTCTTAAATTATTAACGCAAGTTACTCTCAACTATTCGCGACCTTTGGCGGATCTACAAACTCAGGGAACGTGTTCTTTACGCCAGCTGTGATTACTTGAAATGGTCCGGCTTCTATGAACGTCTTTTCCAGCATATCCAATACTTCTTCACTAATGATAATACAACCCATACTGCGATATCTCTGATTGGATGAAAGCATCATTGCTCCGTCCCTGTGGCCATGCAAACCGTAACTTGTCCGTTCACCTTCATGATACATGCGTAGAAATCTTCCCGTTGGTCCAAAGGTCACATGGTCGCCTTTGATGTCTTTCGATTCTACGGTCCATGTCTGCTCGGGTGTAGCTGCAAAGTATGTTTTACCGATGTAGTGGACCGTACGCTGTTGTCCCGTGGCAACAGGGAATGTCGTATACGTACCGTCAAAGTGAACAAGGTATCCGGAATTCGTTTTAACGTTAACGATAAACCGGTCTCCTGCCCAAGGCATCCAGGACGAGAGGGGGACAAACCCTGCTGCAGATGTGTGTACTGCCGGGAAAAGGGCAGCAACGACAACGCCGGCGATAACGAAATATCTGCGTCGCAAAGCGTACCATGCTACATTGTTATCTATACTTGTCAATGGAGTGAGGTGTCCGTAAGGACACCATTTATGTATCGTTAAAGTATTACATATAGCTAAACGGGAATTAGCGTACAAAACTATCCGAAAATTGCATTCGTTCTTACAATACCTCGTGTGTCAGTGAAGGACTTCCCCCATATCTCCGTACTCGGAGAAGGCCATCATCCTTGTGTGTTTGATGTGCTGTTGCCTGAGAAGGGAAACAAAGTCCTGGATGCAACGCTGGGTTTGGGAGGGCATGCGGAGAGCTTCCTGCGTACGATCGGACCCTCCGGTCACCTCTATGCCATAGATGCTGACCAGGACAATCTAGATACGGCAAAAGCCAGGTTGTCTATATATGGAGGCAACGTCACGTATTTCCATACAAACTTTCGTAACACTTTCCATCTCGAACTACCGCCATTGGACATCATATTTGCGGATCTGGGATTAAGTTCTCCACATCTTGATGATGCTTCTCGAGGTTTTACTTTTCACGAGGACGCTCCGCTCGATATGCGTTTTGACAAATTGAAAGGGCAGAGCGCAGCGGAGATGTTGTCCTCTTCCTCCGAGGAAGACATTGCATTCATGCTTGTACGTTATGGCGAAGTGCGGGGGTATCGGCGTTTAGCTTCTGCACTCTATCAGGAGTTGAGACGGGGGGGAGGACTTGCGACGACCGGCGCACTGCGCCGCATCGTGGAGCGCGTGTACGGATACAAAGCAAATATAGTGTTACCACAGGTGTTTCAGGCATTTCGCATTGCCGTTAATGATGAGCTTGGTGCACTCCAGCAGTTTATTACAGACGCACCTGCACTTCTCAAGGAAGGAGGAAGAATGGGTGTCATAAGCTTTCATTCGCTGGAAGACCGCATGGTAAAGAGAGAGTTTAAAAGACTCTCGGCTCCAAAAATGGATGAGCGCACCGGTGCAATCTCAGAAAAGGCAAGCTTTTCCATACTTACAAAAAAACCTGTTGCACCGTCTCTCTCGGAAATTGCACAGAATCCCCGTGCGCGCAGCGCCAAATTTAGAGCCATCGTGAGGGAACACTCAGCATAACCGTCAACTGCCTTTGTACGCTGCATTCACTTACAATTGCACCGTGAGCGTTTCGAATTCGCCATCGGGAAACGTGCCAAAACGGGCTTCACTCGGACGTCTGGTATCGCAAAGTACAGCACTTCTTATGGTGTGCATCGGCACGCTTATCTTTGTCCTCGCATTGTTTATTCTCTTCCACCAGAATGCGACAGCCACCAAAGGGTATGAACTGCGCGGACTTGAACGGGAACGAACCATGTTGTTACTGGAACAGGAAGTTCTCAATATGGAGATTGCCGAAGCGCAGTCTCTGCAGCATCTCCAGCATGAGGAGCAAATTCAGAGAATGAGCGTTGTATCCAAGCCAAGGTACGTGAAAACTGTTCTTCCCATGGTCACGCGACAAACGTCATCCGCGACGTCTTCTTCTGGATCCAGACCATGAAAGCTATCAACTGATCTGACGCATCTGGATGGTATTGACGGAAGTGTCTCCGGCCTTGGTGTCGGATACGAGCACCACATGATCTCCCGGCTGGAGAAGCCCAAGCCTCTCCGCTTCATCCATGGCGACGCGCACAGTCTCTTCCGGATCTTCGCTGAACATAATGAGAACCGGCAGAACACCGTAGGAAAGCTGGAGTGCCCGTTGCGTCGTTTCCTGTTCCGTAAAGGCAATTATGGGAACATTGGGACGAAACCGTGAAATGTCCCGAGCTGTTGCCCCACTCTTCGTCATGACGAAGAGTGCGGATGCGTGTGTGGACACGGCAAGTGTTGCGGCAGCATGTGCCCGTGCTTCCCGCTCGTTGAGCTCAGGGGCTTCCGCCAGGGTGAAGTTCTGAAACAAATGTTCTTCCGTTGCCTTGAGAACACGGTCCATAGCATCGACGGATTCCAGAGGGAATTCGCCGCTTGCCGTTTCGCCGGATAACATGGTCGCATCTGTACGTGTAGAAGCGGCATGGGCGATATCCGTCACTTCTGCCCGCGTTGGCATGGGGGCATCAATCATGCTCTCCAGCATGTGTGTCGCCACAATGACCGGCTTCCCGGCTCGGCGCGTTTCCTCCACTATGTCATCCTGAATCGCAGGGACGGTCTCGAAGGGTACTTCCACTCCCAGATCACCACGCGCCATCATGATGCCGTCGGAAGCTGCAATAATCTCCTTGATATTCCGGATTGCCTGACGCGTCTCTATTTTGGAGATGAGGCCGATGTGCGTGTCATGGGACTCCAGGAATTCCCGTACTTCGTACACCTCTTTCGCCTCACGCACGAAGGATAGTGCTAGGAAATCCACACCTTCCTTTGCAGCCATGGCAATATCCTCCCAATCTTTCGGGGTGATGGACGGCATGCTCAAGTTTGCACCGGGAAGGTTGACATGACGACGTGAGCCGACCGATCCGTCTTCACAGGCGCGCGCAAGAACCGAGCCGTCTGGATTCGTTTTCACATAAGTAAACTTCAATATCCCGTTATCAATGAGGATGCTCTCGGCATCAACGACATCCTTGTCGAACTGGTCGTGGTTAACCGTTATGACCTTGCGCTTCTCCTCCGGCAGGGGGCGGAAGGAAAATACTACTTCTTCATTTTTAGAGATCACCAGTTTTTCCGAAACATCGCCGGTCCGAATTTCCGCTCCTTTTGTATCGAGGAGGATACCGACGCTGGTAGGAGGCTCGTTACCTTTCTTGAGTTCTTTATTGATATCCTTAAGCATTCGTATGGTTGTCAGATGCTGTTCTATGGAACCATGAGAAAGATTAATGCGTGCAACATTCATGCCGGCCTGAACGAGCGCACGGACGCGATCCGGTGCCAGTGTGGAGGGGCCGAGGGTACAGACGATCTTTGTAAAACGCATGTTTATAAATGAATGAATAGAACCTTACTATTATGACATTTCTATAAAGATATTGCAATGCTTCGTAGCCCGTGTAATCGGCATGATGTTGACGTATTCACTGATCAGTATGAAGAAAATCAATGAGCAAAGTTGAATGTCATGATGATAATTGTAGGACGTCACCCGCTACGATAACGGAGAGGGTATACACAAAAATATGAGACGATTACTTATGCGCACGCGCCTCCGCTGCGAGTTTCTGTGCGCTTGTTTGAATGCCTACGGCGTAGGTCTTTACTGAGGAGCTCATCTCAATAGCTCTATTTCCGATAAACCAGGCATCTTGGTACAGCCTGATAGCTTCCTCGTACTTCTTTTCTGTGGCAGCACGGTAACCGCGCACGAGCGCCCGGTATCCCTCCGTCACTTTTACTGCACCGTTGACGATGGCTGCATCGGGGGCAATGGACTTCGCTCCGCGTGCTTCCAGCAAAGCACGTGCAGATGCATATTCCGCGCGGTGCAAATCCTTTGCATTGAGAGCACTGACTATAGTGAGAGCTTCCTGTTCAATTTCCGAAAGAAGCTCCTGTGTTCTCTTTCCTTCGCGGTAGAGGAGGAGCCTGTCGAGAAGAAGGGCAACATCACCGCGCGTCAGTTCACGGTTGGGGCTAATGAGGCCACCTTTGCCCGCAGTAGTCATAGAGGTGGCAACAGCAAGTCGTATGTATGGATAAAACCATGCCTTGGTATCGGTTACGTCTGCACTCAATGGGAGAATGATCTCGCTGTACGAATTCGGATCCACATCCAGCGAAAGGAGAAGCATCTTGATAAATTCTGCTTTACTCACGGAGCGGGATGGATGGAATGAGGAAGTATTTGGAGGTCCATCTATGATTTTTAAGTCTTTCCGGGACCATTCGACATAGGGGAGGAACCATACGCCCGACGGAATGTCATCATAGACACTCGATGTAATGGAGGAGAGAGAGGAAGTGGGAACCTTAGCCGCTGTGACAATAATCTTTACTGCTTCTGCCCGTGAAACGATTGCAGAAGAGCGGAATGTTCCGTCAGCGTATCCCTGCAAAACGCCGCGCGTCTTGAGGTCCTCCACGGCACTATAAATAGGATCGTTCTTTGGTACATCCTTAAACGACTGCGCTACGCACGTAAGGGGAAGAGCGAGCCAAAATAGGAATGCCGCAATGGGCAATGCCGTCCGCCGGAGATGAGGAGGAAGGAACATGGTACATCGGGAGAAGCGCCCGTGAGTATACGAGTGCAGATCAGATAATCCAGTGCGGCATGTGAGAACTCGGATACCGTATCAAGGTGTGAGATGAATGTCTCAGCAATGGCTATTTCCTCCGTAAGAAAGAAACCGCTTCTGCGTCATAGAACAAGATTCTTCCTCATTCTTACTATGACCTTACACAAGAAGGCAATTATCTTCCTCTCGCTCATCGCGGGGGTGGCCGTGGTTGGTGGCGTTATGGCAGCGCAGACAGACTCGTTTGGGACACGCATTGATGCATGCATTGCATCAAATCAATCATCTTATCGCTACCAGGATCACTATGGAAGGGCGGGACTTGGAAGGCTCTTGCTTCTACGGAATTGCTTTTGGGTTGTCTATCAACAAGAAATCCGTGATTGGCAAAGCCAGAACTATCCGCGCTTCAGCTCTTCCAGCATGTCGAGTGTCGGAAGCAGCATGAGTTCAAGCATGTCCTCTACCGTCAGTTCCAGTTTGGGATCCTCTTCCGTCAGTTCCGGCTCGAGTACATCTTCTCAAAGTTCCACAGGATCGTTGATGCATGAAGTATCTTTGAAAGACAACAAATACAATCCTTCCATAGTCACAATGAAACTTAATGAAACTATCCGCTGGAAGAACAATGAGTCTAATTTTGTGCCACACACTGTGTCACGAACTTCAGGAATCTCCGGACCGAGCAATCAGCTTTTGCGACCGGGCCAATACTTCGACTATCGATTCACACAAACAGGATCCTACATCTATCACTGCGCCATTCACCCGACCATGACTGGAGCGGTGATCGTCACCAAATAACGATTATTCAAGGGGATTATTGGAAGGGCAGGGTTACCCTGCCCTTTTGTAGTGCGATGATCTTGTATCTACGCAACTGCGTTATTCGCCGTTCTGTGCTAAAATAGCACACAAGCCCCGGTAGCTCAGTTGGATAGAGCAGCAGCCTTCTAAGCTGCGGGTCACAGGTTCGACTCCTGTCCGGGGTACCATTGGATTCGTCTCTTTCCTGCTTACTTCCCTCTTCACAAATAATGAGGGTAATGGTTTTCTCCTGTGATTCTTGATACTATGAACTGTATGGAAACTCCATATTTGTCCAATCCACCGGATGCCGGAGGAACGCAGAATACATACAAGACTCCTGACGTGAATGATGTCGAACTGAATAAAGATCTCGCGGCATTGAGCTACATCTACATCATGTCTGTTGTAATTTACCTTCTCAGGGGAAAGGAATCTGCTTTCATCAGGTTCCACAGCAAACAGGCCATGGTACTTTTTCTGATTGCCATCATAACCTGGTTCATTCCGTTCATCGGTCCTCTCCTTGAGTTAGTGGTCCTTCTGGGAGTGGCCGTTGGTTTTGTGCATGCGGCACAGGGGCAATGGAAAGATGTTCCAATTGCCGGGCCACTTTCCCGTGGAGAAATGGGCGTACGCGACGCATGGAAGGAGATCATCCGCTTCGTAGAGGGAGCGTCAGAAGGGGTTAGAGCAAAGAAAGCGGCTGGCAATTACCATCGCGAACACAATCCTCACACTCCGGAGCGGCAGGAAGGCACACAAGAATGAATACAAATGCACAACTCTCCCCTTGGCGGGCGGTCTCCCTCGCTCTATGCTACTTCTCGATGGCAACCTACAAGAGAATCATGCTAAAGCTCTCCGGGGAAGTGTTCTCCGGTGACCGCGACTTTGGCATCCACAAACCGACGCTTGATGACATTGCCTCGCAGGTCATTGCAGTACAGAAGTTGGGCGTACAGGTTGTCATTGTTGTGGGAGGCGGGAACATCTGGCGCTTCCGGGATACCAGGGAGACCGACATCGAACGCACGGTCAGTGATTCCATGGGCATGCTGGCGACGATCATGAACAGCGTGGCACTGCAATCAGCACTCGAGGCACAGGGCGCGGAAACACGAACTCTGTCCGCAATTGATGTCCCGCAAATGGCAGAACCCTTCATCAAACGAAGAGCTATACGTCATCTGGAGAAGGGGCGCGTGGTCATCTGCGCCGGCGGGACAGGTAACCCCTACTTCACAACGGATTCCGCTGCCGCACTGCGGGCTCTCGAACTGGGTTGTGACGTTTTATTAAAAGCTACGAACGTTGACGGCGTGTTCAATGCGGATCCTAATAAGGATCCCTCGGCAACCATGTTTACGGAAATCACGTATCAGGAAGTCATTGAGAAGCATCTGGGCGTTATGGATCAAGCTGCATTCAGTCTTTGTCAGGAGCAGAAGCTGCCCATTGTAGTTTTCAACTTTCTCCAACGTGGTTCCTTGCTCAAGGCCGCTAAGGGCGACAAGATCGGTACCGTCGTGCATTCCTGATTCCCCCCATTTATATGGCAGATCCCCGCGTCATGTCGTTCCAAGCCGAAGTGGAGAAGGTTCTCCAGCATCTCAAAGGAGAATTTGCAAAGCTCCAGACAGGACGTGCGAATGCCTCACTTGTTGAACATATTGAGGTGGAAGCCTACGGCGTACGACAGCAAATCAAAGCCGTTGCGGGCATTACTGTCCAGGATGCGCGAACCATTTTGATTCAACCGTGGGATCGTTCTGTACTTGCCAGCGTAGAAAAGGCACTGCGCCAGACGGATCTTGGCGCCTCCCCGGTCAATGACGGTGTCGCTATTCGGCTCACGCTTCCCCCGATGACCGAGGAGCGGCGCACCCACCTTAAAAAAGTTGTCTCCACTCTTGCAGAGGAATCCCGCATCTCTATCCGTAAACATCGTCAGGACGCCCACGACAAGATAAAACAGGAAAAAGATGAGGATGTGAAGGAGACGCTGCAAAAGGACCTCCAGAAGTCCGTAGATGAAGCAAATGCGAAGATTGCAGAGCTCTCCAAAAAGAAGGAGGAAGAAGTCATGAAGATTTGAGGAGAATTGATAAAGGACAATGGATCATGGATAATGCAGCTGCATGAACAAGCCTACGATTGCCGTCGTTTCATTTCCCGGAAATAACTGTGAATATGAATCACTGCGCGCCATTGCACAGAGTGGGATGACTCCGCTCTATTTCCGATGGAATGATGATCGTTCGAAGTTGAAGGAAGTAGACGGCTATTTCCTAGTCGGTGGCTTTGCCTACGAGGACCGCGGCCGAGCCGGCATGGTGGCAGGACGCGATTCGCTCCTAGACTTTATCGGACAGGAGGCGGCAGCCGGGAAGGTAGTAATCGGCAACTGCAACGGCGCACAAGTACTTGTGGAGAGTGGGCTGATTCCTCTCGACCACGGGCTCAAGATGTCTCTCGCACGTAATGTGATCACGACAAAGAAAGGTCACGTGTCGCCGGGATTTCTGAGTGAGTGGGTATGGATCACGCCGTCCTGTGCAAGGGAGAAGTGCGCAACAAGCAACTGGAACGGCGCCATGCATCTTCCTATTGCGCATGGTGAAGGTCGTTTCGTCACAACGGATCCTGATGTCATTTTAGAGCTCAAAAAGAATGACCAGATTGCATTCTCGTACTGCGATAAGGACGGGCGGACTTCCGATGATGCTTCTGTGACTCCAAACGGCGCCCAGTTTGGCGCAGCCGGAATCTGCAATCCCGCCGGAAACGTTATTGCACTTATGCCGCATCCGGAGAGGACTCCCAACGGAAAGCCGTATTTTGATTCGATACGACTATGGATCGAAAGGAACGGAAGAAACAACAAAGCATCTGCAGGACTTTCGGACAATGCAACGGTTACGTTACCGACACTTGCATCTGAGGGTACCGAGATCTTCATCGATACCATAATTGTTAACAACGAAGAGCGGACTGTTGAGCAGACCGCAAAGAAGTTTGCACCCACACTCAAACTGAAGCAGTGGAAATACTTTAGAGTTTCTTCGAATGACCAGGAAAAGCTCCTCTCTGATCTAGCGATCTACAATCCCAATAAGGAGCGTGCATACGTCAAGAAGAAAGGAATAGTCTTCCGATGGAACAACTCGAAGAAGACTGAGGAAGAGCTGACACAGGCACAAGCATCTCAAGTCTTTAGCGGCACACTGCTCTTGCGACGTGATCTTCCCGACACGGCAGCAGAGCACTTGGGGAAAAACGCAATTACCGGAGTATGTTATGGAGTCGATGGGGTAACTGAATCATCTCTCTGCTCCCGTAAGCTACTGGAAGTGTTCTACAACCCGCATGCGAGTGAGCTGAAGGTTCTCCTGTAGTATGGCGCGCACCATCCGCTTTCTGGCGTTCAACGTCCGCTCCCTGTGGAATGTGGGTTCTTTTTTCCGCACGTGCGACGCGTTCAACGTGGAGAAGATCTACCTCACGGGCTACACGGGAACTCCGCCGCGGAAGGAGATTACCAAGACTGCAATAGGCGCCGAAGAGTTTGTATCCTGGGAATCATCAAAGGATCCTGTGCCTGTTCTTCAGCAATTGAAGAAGGAAGGCTGGCATCTCCTGGCGCTTGAGATCACAACGGATGCTGTAGATTTGGGGGTTGCGCATGTGCCGGACAAGGTTTGTCTTATTGTCGGTCATGAGCTGACTGGTGTACCACCGGAAGTCCTCTCACTCTGTGACCAGGTGACGAAAATTCCGATGCTGGGAAAGAAAGAATCGCTCAATGTGGCTGTCGCGGCAGGCATTGCACTCTATCGTTTGCGAACTGTATAAGATCGATATATAACTATTAATGTTATATGGAAGTACGTTATTACAAGCCAAAAGAAGAACTTCAAGCTCGATATGATTCGGGTGAAACCTTAAAGTTTGCTGCCTACATGGACGGCCTTAACGAAGCAGTGCTTCTATCTGACCAGATAACACGACATAACAAATTGATTGCGCATATTCTTGAAGCCAACAAACATGACTGCGCAGAAGAAATACTTCTTGGAGGCGGTCGCGTCAACACTGATGAATGCATGTTTGCCTCTCCTGACTTTCGAGAAAAGATCGGAAGAGATATGCCGCATAACACACAAGAAGCAATGGCATTACTTTCCAGAATTCGAGATGCGGTAGCAGTTGCACTCACATCCCGATAATCACAGCGTCTCCGTAGGATCGATGTCAATGAATACATCGGAGAGATCCAGATGACGAAGGAGGGTACGGGGAGAGGTGCCGCGGAGCAGCACATGCCATTCCTTACTGCCGCCGAAGAACGTAGGGGCGACGTACGCTTTCACTTCGCACTTCTCCACTGCAATGGCTTTCTGGACATCCATAAATAGTCTCCGTGCGTGCTTTTCTGCATCACTCCCGCGCAGAATAAACCGGATCATGTGCGTTGCAGGAGGATATTCGCCGTAGATGCGGAGTTTGAGCTCATCATTGAGAAACTTCTCCGTCTCGTGTTTGGATGCAGCGATCACTTCCGGCGCATCGGGACGGAAGGTCTGGATGATCACTTCTCCCGGCTTGGAACGCCCCGACCGTCCCGTGAGCTGCGTCAGGAGCTGGAATACGCGTTCTCCCGCGCGGAAATGCGGAAGGGAAAGGCCGAGATCGGCAATGAGGACAGCAGCGAGCGTCACTTGTGGAAGATCGAGCCCTTTGACAACGGCCTGGGTCCCCAACAGGATGTCCGCCTGGTGGTCGCGCATGCGACGGAGGATCCCGCGCATTTCTTCCGGATCCTGCATGGTATCGCGGTCCGCGCGGATGATACGCGCTTTCGGAAAGAGGGATTGCAGGAGAAATTCAATCTTCTGCGTGCCGGCTCCGACGGGACGAAGCTCCGTACTCTCGCAGTGCGGGCACTTAGGCGGGACTTCCGCTATTAGGCCAGTTGAATGGTCCAAGAGGTACGGACGCCCATGGGACGTATGGTGAACGGTGAAGGGAAGTTGCGATTCCGCGCAGATGACGCGCCTTCGGCATTTTAAACAAAGGAGCGAACTGGCCATACCGCGCCGATTGAGGAAGAGGACCGCCTGTTCCCTGCGCGCGAGACACTGGTGGATGGATTCGATGAGAAGCGGCGAAAACGGGTAGAGCTTTCCGAATTTGGTATCTACCAGATCCACGATCTTTACTGTAGGAAGCGGCCGGTCTTCGAAGCGGGTGGGAAGGCGGACGAGGTTATACGTCCCACTCTTTGCACGCGACCACGATTCCAGTGACGGCGTCGCGCTTCCCAGCAACAGACGTGCCCCGCTGAACCTGGCGAGTGCTTCTGCCGTTTCCCGCGCATGGTACCGCGGCATTTGCTCATTCTTGTATGTCCACTCGTGCTCTTCGTCGATAAGGATGAGACCAAGCTTTTGCAGAGGTGAAAACAGCGCGCTGCGCGATCCGATAACAAGAGACACCGCACCACTCCTGATCCGCTTCCATTCGTCTCGTCGTTCCTTTTCCGTCAGTTTGCTGTGCACGATGGAAATGGCTTCACGCTTGAGAAGACGCTCAAAGCGGGAGATAGAATGCTCCGTAAGCAGGATTTCCGGTACGAGAAGTATTGCCTGTTTTCCCTGATTGATTGTATCCGCGATAAGTTGCGCATAAATCTCCGTCTTCCCGCTTGCCGTCACTCCAAAGAGGAGGGCCGGCTTGGGATCACGGATTATGAATTCATGCGCCGCTTCCTGCGCAGGCGAAAGTTTAGGGAGTTCCAGAATAGGAGAAACCTTTGATGGACGTGCAGTCTCCTCTTTTCGTTTCTCTTCTTTGACGACGCCTTTCTTCTTCAGCGTTCGAAGCATGTCCTGCGTTGCCCCCGCCACCATCCTCAGCTCTTCCTGAGAGACCCAGTCTTTTCCCATCAGGTATTCCACGATCTCAATCTGCTTCTTGCCACGCAACATCTCCGCATGACGTTCCACGAGCGAGTATCCGATGATGTCTTTGGGAAGGACACGCGACCAGGGTGGGGGCGGCAACCATACGCCCAGCGACTGACGCAGCGTTGTGAGGTAATACTCAGACATCCATTGCGCGGTCCGAATTTGTGCCTCAGAGAGGAGGGGGCTCTGATCCATCGTCTCTTGGATCTTCCGCAGGTCATACTCTTCCTGTTCACGCTGTTCCTGCAGAGCGACGACGATTCCTTCCACGAGGGTCTTTCGTAAGGGTACGCGTACCGCCGTGCCCACTGTTTCATCGCCCTGCGCCTCGTAGGTCAACCCATTGCCGATTCCCGAAGACCGTGAGGCTGTGATGACTTTGCAATACATTCAAATCGATTCTACCCTTACACAAGAGGATGTACAGTCGTACACCTTTGTTTTACAACGTTTCGTCCAGCGTGACTTTGGCAATTCCTCAATTCATTAAGGCTAAGGTTTACAGTATCCTTCTCGTAACGGGGCGTAGCTCAGTTGGCTAGAGTGCCTGCTTTGGGAGCAGGAGGTCGCCAGTTCGAGTCTGGCCGCCCCGACCATCAAGATCTCTCCCTCGTAATGACCACGCTAAGATTGATTATGCGAGGCTTACCGAAACCCTTTGTTGCCTTGGTTCTTGATATTTAGCACATCAATACTAGAAAATCTTATTCCCCTAAAAATAACCGGCGCGGTGTAGTGACAGAGTCACCACGGTGCGCCGGTGAACGGTTTTGCAACCACGCGCCTTAGAGGAGGAGCGTGGCGATGCCATACATGACTGCCAAGGCAGCTACGATACATACGTAGATGAAGGCTTTTTGACAGAAAGTCAGCGGAAGGCTGACCGTCTGTGTGTTCACCATCAGGTTTCCGTCATGTGGCTGCCCACATGCCGTACAATTGATGGTACACCCGCCTCCGTCGTTGACATCGTGTGCATTGGCATGCAACACAGTGTCCTTACCACATTTCAGGCATTTCATGAGATCCTCCTTTGGGCGAAAGTTGTCAAAAACCAGTTATAGTATACTAGAATATATTTGAATTATTTTCAATATCTGTTAATGATGAGGTGTGCGAAGGGGGCAGTTAGGTTTCAGAGTGGGTAAGCATGCTCGGTGCTGTGCCTTCTGTGGGTCTATCAGTGAACTAAAGGATGGCACGAGCTCACGAATGACCAGATGTACGATTGCCGATTTTTAACATTCCCTGTGATAAAATCGAGGTAGTGCAAGTTGTACTGCCCACTGACGACCATTCCTCCCATACCGATCCGCATGAAGTCCTATCGATACTTCGATCTCGTTATGGCGGCCTTCGTGGCCGTGCTCCTCGTGAGCAACATTGCCTCTTCGGCAAAGATTGTGGATTGGGGTGTGTCAATCTACGGCCTCAGGCTCTCCTTTGATGGCGGAACATTACTGTTTCCGTTGAGTTACATATTCGGGGATATTCTCACAGAGGTATACGGCTATGCGCATTCTCGTCGCGTGATCTGGATGGGTTTCGCCTGTTCTGCGGTGATGAGCTTTTTTTTCTTCCTCCTTTCAAGCATGCCCGGTGATGCAAACTGGATGTCCTATGCGGGAGAAGACAAGTTCAACGCAATCCTGGGTGGCGTGAGCAGTGGAGGCATTATTATTGCCAGCCTCGTTGCCTATTTTTGCGGGGAGTTCAGTAATTCTTACGTCCTTGCGAAGATGAAGGTATGGACGGAAGGGAAATGGCTCTGGACACGCACCATTGGCTCCACGTTGGTCGGGGAGGGGATCGATACTGCGGCATTTATCACAATCGCAACGCTCTTCGGCGTATTTCCCTGGTCGCTTTTTTGGAGCCTGGTCGTTGCCAACTACATTTTTAAGGTAAGCATCGAAGTTCTTTTCACTCCATTCACCTACCGTGCCGTAGGATTCCTCAAGCGCACGGAACAGGAAGATTTCTACGACCGCGAGACGGACTTCAATCCCTTTTCTGTCGTAGTTCGGGGGTGAGTATTACGATTGCTTCTTCATGAGTGGCTTTCCTTGATGTATTGGTGTTGTATACTGATCTCGCAATGAAGAAACGCAATGTGCTGGGAGAAGACCTGGCAAAAATGCTCAAAGGCGGCGTGATCATGGATGTCGTCACTGCAAAGCAGGCGAGGATAGCGGAAGATGCAGGAGCCTGTGCGGTGATGGCTCTCGAACGCGTTCCTGCCGATATTCGTGCGCAGGGCGGAGTAGCACGCATGAGTGACCCCAAGCTCATACGAGAAATTCAGAATGCCGTTTCCATCCCCGTCATGGCAAAAGTACGCATCGGCCATACAACGGAAGCACGCATTCTGGAAGCGTTGGAAATAGATTTCATAGACGAGAGTGAAGTGCTCACCCCAGCAGATCCCTTTGATCATGTCGATAAAACGCAGTTCAAGATTCCCTTTGTGTGTGGTGCAACCAATCTCGGCGAGGCGCTGCGCAGGATCAGCGAAGGTGCGGCAATGATCCGTACCAAGGGGGAGGCGGGAACGGGAAATGTGATTGAAGCCGTCCGTCATATCAAACTTATCAAGAAGGAGCTTTCCGCTCTCAAAAAGATGACTCCTGGACAGCTTAAGTCCTACGCAGAATCCCAGCGTGTACCGTTGGACCTTGTGAAAAGAGTTCGAGAGTCTCAGCGTCTGCCTGTTGTGACGTTTGTTGCGGGCGGCGTGGCAACGCCGGCGGATGCGGCACTCCTCATGGATTTAGGAGCAGAAGGAGTGTTTGTTGGTTCCGGCATCTTCAAATCCAGGAATCCACTTCAGATGGCAAAGGCGATTGTTCAGGCGACGGTCCACTATAGAGATCCCCGAAAGCTCGCAGAGATTTCCACTGGTCTCGGCGAAGCCATGGCAGGCCTAGAGATTGATCGACTCGACGTACGCATGCAGGGAAGGGGAATATGATCCGTACTACGAAGTACTTGCGATCATTATCTTCTTCGCTATCGTATTTTTCATGACTGTCGGAGTACTTGCCTTACAGGGAGATTATTCGGAACACATAGGCATCCTCAATACATTGAAGGTGAAGGCAGCGGAGGTGCGGACGCCGGCAGACCTCAAGCATGTCCAAAAGCTCATTATCCCCGGAGGGGAAAGCACTACCATTGCTTCGCTTCTTGAAACAACTGGATTACGGAAGGCTATTATCTCCCGCGCCCGAAAGGGCACACTAACTATCTTCGGTACATGTGCAGGCGCCATTCTTCTTGCGCGGAAAGTATCCGGGAAAAATGTGCCTCCAACCCTGGGTTTGCTGAACATGAAGATTGAACGAAATGCCTTTGGATCCCAACTGCAGAGCTTTGAAGCTCATCTGAACATTAAGGGACTTCAAGATCCTATGGTAGTGTCTTTTATTCGTGCGCCGCGCATTACGAAGACCGGCTGGAGGGTAGAAGTACTCGCGTCTCATGACGGTTATCCGGTTCTTGTTCGAAAGGGAAAGATATTAGCAGGGACATTTCATCCTGAATTACGTGGCGGGACGGAGATCCATCGGCTGTTTCTCAAAATGAAGTGAGGAATAACGGAGTAACAGGAACACGCTACGGCCGAAGGAGCCTGTTATTCTATTACTCTGTTACTCCGTTATTCCCGTATTCTGTTATTCCAACATTCCAATATTCCAGCAAGCAAGCTATCATTCCATCACATGAATATTAGAAACTTCTGCATCATCGCGCATATCGATCATGGCAAATCTACGCTTTCTGACCGCATGATTGAGATGACGGGAACAGTCCAGAAACGCGAAATGAAGGAACAGCTTCTGGACATGATGGACCTTGAGCGCGAGCGGGGCATAACCATCAAGCTGCAACCCGTACGCATGCAGTTCAAAGGGTTTGAGTTGAATCTGATTGATACACCGGGGCATACAGACTTTCGCTATGAAGTAAGCCGTTCCCTTGCGGCATGCGAGGGGGCAATTCTTCTTGTGGATGCTACACAGGGCATCCAGGCTCAGACTCTGGCCGTCCTCTACATGGCCATGGAACACAATCTGGTGATTATTCCCGTCCTCAACAAACTAGATCTCCCCGCCGCCGATCCGGAGCGCGTATCCGAAGAAGTCACAAAGCTTCTGAGTTGCAAGAAAGAAGATATCCTTATGATCTCCGCAAAAGAGGGAAGGGGAGTGACGGAAGTATTGGAGCATGTCATCAAGAGAATTCCGGAACCTGCTGAGACGTCTACGGAAGGAACGGCGCGCGCGTTGATCTTTGATGCGATAATGGATACGTACAGAGGAGCCGTCGCGTATGTCCGCGTTGTGGAAGGGTCATTCAAAAAAGGACAGAAAGTGAGTTGTTTGCAGACCAAAACGCCGTTTGAAGTCCTCGATGTTGGGCACTTCGCTCCGCGCTACGTGTCCGATCAGACGCTTTCTGCGGGCCAGATCGGCTACATCGTGAGTGGGCTGAGGGACGTCAACCAGCTGCACGTAGGTGATACGATCTCATCGTCATCGGAGGCCCTACCGCTCCCCGGCTACAAACAAGTGCAGCCGATGGTCTTCGCAGGCCTGTATCCAACGGAAGCGGATGACTATCCCAAGTTGCGCGAAGCGCTTGAGAAACTCTCTCTGAACGATGCGGCGCTTACAATTGAACCGGAACGTAATTCGGCGCTCGGCAACGGTTTCCGCTGTGGCTTCCTCGGGCTCCTCCACATGGACATCATCCAGGAGCGGCTGGAGCGGGAGCATGACTGCGACCTGGTGATTACGGCACCAAGCGTACTGTACGAGGTTAAGCTGAATGCCAAGAATCCAGCGGAGTTTGTCCGTGCCAGCCTGCTTAGTACTGAAGATCCTCAGGTTGCCACGATCAGTAACCCCGCGGACTTCCCAGATCCCGCTCTTATAGAGGAAATCCGCGAGCCTTGGGTTAGGATGGAAATCGTCTGCCGCAAGGAAGATGTCGGCCCGTGCATGACGCTCGTAGGTGACCGTCGTGGTGTGTACCTCAATACCGAATACATCGAAGACCGTGCTGTTTTGCATTTTGAAGTGCCGCTCCAGAGTATTGTGCTCGATTTCTTCGACAGAATGAAATCTGCCACAGCTGGGTACGCTTCCATGAGCTACGAACACCTTGGTTACCGCGCTGGCGAACTCGTCAAACTGTCGATTCTTCTACTGGGTGAACCTGCGGAAGCACTTTCTACAATCGTGCACCGCTCAGAAGCGCACAATGTGGGCGCCATAATCTGTAAGCAATTGAAAGAAGTCGTTCCAAAACAGCAATTTCCGATTCCTGTCCAGGCTGCCATAGGAGGAAAAATCGTCGCACGCGAGACCATCTCTGCTTACAGAAAGGACGTTACGGGCTACCTCTACGGCGGAGACGTGAGCCGCAAGAAGAAACTTCTCGAAAAGCAGAAAAAGGGCAAGAAAAGGATGAAGAAGATGGGCAAAGTAACGCTCACGCAGGAAGCGTTTCTCGCCGTCCTTAAGCGCTGATGTCCGATCTACAGTTCCCACTTCGCTCAACGTTCCTCGCCGTTCCTCTCGAAGGGAAGGCAAAATGGCTCTTCCAGGCCTTGCAGGAGGAATTGAAGGATTGGGAAGACATACTTGCATTCCAGAATCCTCAATCACCGCATATTACTCTCCAATTCTGGCCGTTGCTGATGGAGATTGAATACCATCAGATATTGAAACAATCACAAGTTCTCGCTGAGAAAGTCGTGCCGTTTGCACTCAAGATCCAGGGCACTGGAACGTTTCGTGCGCGGGGTGAAGACCATGTCCTTTTCCTTCAGGTGCCATTCTCTGATGAGTTGGCGAGGCTCCGCAAGGCTTGTCCTTGGCCTTTGTCCAAGCCCTTCTCACCACACCTCACGCTCGCCCGCATCCGTCATCCACAAAAGTTCAACGTCCATAAAAAGCTGATTTTGAAGAAGGTTGAGGATGCAGCTTTTTCCATTGATGTAAATCTCCTCCGTCTGTATGCGGAAGTACACGGCATCAAACAAACTCCACTTCAGGACTATCCACTGAAAGGTCGGGCGTCCGACTGATTATTGATTGTCATCTTCCTCATCCCTTGGTTTCTGGAGGGATTTCTTTTCTACAGCGTCCATAAACGGAACAAAGACGGTCTGTAAGATGCTTCCTGTGAGGGCATGCAACTTTTCAAAAGGAAGACTCTTTTTTCCCCCTGAAGGTGAATGAAAGTAATCCTGGAGGACGAATGTCGCCAGCTGCAAAACGGACCCATCAATATTCCTTTCATCTACAAGAAGCTTCATGAGGATGGGAACCGTTTCGAGCGATAAGACCATTTGCATGCGTGTAATCCATTCGACGAGGCTGGAATGCGCCAGTGAATCCAGATCGCCGCTCTTGGTGAGGCTCATGGTTTCGCTGATGGTCTCCTGATCCGTTTGTTGTCCAAGTTCTTTCAGGTACTGCTGAACGACATCCCGACTATCCTCACTGATCAGCGAAAGAATCGCCAGTATGAAAATAGATGGGCAATCACGCGCCACGAGGCGGGAAATGAGTACGAACAGGTGCGTGTGTCGGTCATCATTGAGGAACTGGATGATAGCCTTTGCAACGCGGTCATCGCGCTTCCTGCTGCGTTTTTCCTCACGCCTAATAGCTTGCATAGCAGCGGCAGCAGCAGCAAATCGCTGTTTAGCCTCTTCGCTCAGCTCTTCCGGAGCTCTGCCGCCGCCCTCTCCGGGCGCAAACGATTCAGGACCGAAATCGGACATGGTAGGTAAATATGGTTGCGGGGGTCGGATTTGAACCGACGACCTCGAGGTTATGAGCCTCGCGAGCTACCAGGCTGCTCCACCCCGCGACGAGGACCCTATGATATCCCAGATTTTTGCACTTGCATAGGCCATGAAAGCTTGTAAAATTCATGGGCTATGGCACATAAGAAAGCCGGCGGGTCTACGCAGAACGGCAGAGATAGCGTTGCAAAGCGCCGAGGCGTTAAGCGTTTCGGTGGCCAGAAGGTGAATGCCGGGGAAGTTCTCATTCGCCAGAAGGGATACTGGTACCGCCCCGGCCTCAATACGCATCTGGGAAAGGACTGGACGATCCATGCTTCCGTAAATGGAGTCGTACGCTTTTCAGAGCGCCGTTTCGCGAAATTCAATGGCAACCGTGAACGCTGCACCGTCATTCACGTGGAACCGGTCGCCGCGTAACTATTACAGACTCTTCTTTAATTCCTCAATCTTGTCTCGGTCAAAGAGGAATAGTTTCCAATGTTCGATGACGGGCATTTGCCGGAGGAGTTCTTCAAATGCCATCTCCTGCTGTTCTGATGGTGTGATATTTCCCTTATCATCGTAGACCGTTTGCTGCTTTTCCTCTGTGAGGAGAATCATCTTTTCTCCGGCTCTAACCTTTCCCAGACTTTCCTTTGCGTATTTGTCTTTGTATTGAGCAGAACGGTAATACTCCAAGTCCGCTAGGCTATTGGCATTCTGCTGCCGGAGCTTATTGTTTTCGCCCTTAATATTCTGGAGGGTGACCTCAAAAAGCACGTTTCTGTAGAAAGATAAGGCAAGTCCGAAAGCCATAAATCCAACAACAGTCAGACCCACAACTATCGTGAGCTGTTTAGAAATTGGTTCTATAGTCCTATAGGTCACGGCCAGCAGAATACCAGCTTAGGAATAAACTGTCGCGCCTCTTGCCATGACATCTGGTTCGTCTCCTGATACGCTATTTTCGTTGAAGATCTTCTGTTCCGGAATCGGCGGAATTGGAATTAGCGCGTACGCCTCTCTTCAGAAGCTTGCGGGGCATGATGTGTTTGGAACCGACCGCTCATCTAGTTCTCTCCTGGATGATCTGCAATCGCAAGGCATTCGCACTTCTCTTATACAAGATGGTTCCTCCGTACGGGAAGGAATTGATCTCTTTGTATATTCCGAGGCCATTCCCCCCGATGCCCCTGAAAGGATAAAGGCGCAAAGCCTAGGGATACCGCAAAAATCTTATCCGGAAGCTCTGGGAGAATTCATGAAAGGTTACAAAGTGATTGCGGTCTGCGGCACGCACGGAAAGTCCTCTACAACAGCTATGGCAGCGCGCATGCTGATGCTGAACGGGTACGATCCGACGGTGGTTGTGGGGACTAAAATGAAAGAGCTAGAAGGACGCAACTGGCGAAAGGGGAGGAGTGATTATCTGGTTTTGGAAGCATGTGAGTACCGGAGATCTTTTCTCCATTATGCGCCTTCCATAGTATTGTTTACAAATTGCGATGGAGACCACTTCGATTATTACGAATCGATTGAAGATTATCACAGTGCTTTTCTCCAATTTTTCCGTGGGATGGATAAGGATGGAACAATAGTCTGCCATGGATTGAGTATGGAGGACGTAAGCATCGCAAAGAAAAGCGGAAGGAATATTGTCGATGCCGACCAGTATCCGCTCATTTCGCTACAGACTCCCGGGTACCACATGCAACAGAACGCGCAGCTGGTGTTAGGTTTGGCAGACGTCCTGAACATTCCACAGCAAGAAACGCGAGAAGCCGTACAGGGATATGCCGGTTCCTGGAGGCGCATGGAGAAGAAAGGCGTAGTGAACGATGTCACAATAATTGATGATTATGCTCATCACCCAACAGAGATTCGTGCCACGCTTCAGGCAATGCGCTCCGCTTACCCAGGGCAGAGAATCGTAACAGTCTTCCAGCCGCACACACATGATCGTACGAAAAAACTGTACCAGGAATTTCTGACTTGCTTTCGGGACACGGATCTCCTCATCATTCCCGATATTTACGTTGCGCGTAATGACATAGAAACCGACACAGTAAGCGTGAAAACATTGGCAGAGGATATTGCGCGTAGTAGCAACATACAGGTTATAGACGGTATTTCTATGGACAATACCGAACACCTCCTTCTAACGAATATTTTGCGCAAAGGCGACGTACTTCTCTGTATGGGCGCAGGAACGGTAACAAACCTCGCAGCAAAAATGGCATCATCTGGACGATGAGCTGCTCGACGCCTTGAGCTTGTATTTATCCATTGCCAGTGTGACGATCTTTGCCATTTCTGCGCGGTTTATCGTGGATTCTGGCTCAAAAACGGGAATTGTACTCCCACTTCCTCCCATCTTTCCGGCAACAACGCCATCGTGCGCTGCAAGTTCTATCGCACCCGCATAGGGCGTGCGTCTCGTCACATCTCCGAACAGGGAACCTGAAGGCCAAGGAAGAGGAATATCCAGTGCTTGGTACAACGTTACGAGAACTTCTCCGCGCATAGCCGGACGATTAACGTCAACATCAGTAGTTACAAAAACAAGCCAGTCTCGCGCTTCTGCTGAAGCAATGTACCCTGCAGACCATCCGCCTGCGCTTTGGTTGAGGGCAATGCCTGCCGCTCCATGAAGCTCGTCCAAGCCTGCCAGCCCGTGGACAATCTTTGCTACTTCGGCAAGCGTTACGGGGTTATCGGGACCAAAGCTGTTGCTGGGCGTCCCATCCCCATTCTGGTAACCGGACATGATGCCACGACGGGAAACGGAAGAGACATATGTCGCAAACCATGCCGTTGTCGGCACGTCCTCATACACAACTTTCGTGCCGTTCATTTCCGTCGTAATATGATAATCAGAAGCCTTGTCCTCTTCCTCCTGTTTCTGGAGAACGTCGCATTTGAGTGTTACTGAAAAATCTATGCGTTGTTCGTCCCTCAACTCGTCTGACTTGGGTGGCGTTTCCGTGCAGCCTTCCGGTATGTAGCGGACGCTGTACAAGCCAATAGGCATGGCATCATAGGATTTAGGCGTGACATCCTTCATGATCAACCCCTCCGGTCCCCTCAGCTCAAACGGTACACCTTTTGGTGTGCTCACGACATTTACTTGGCCTGAAAAAGCGAGCTGAAAATGAATGAATACTTTCAGGTCGTCCCCGGCTGCGTAGGAGAATGAAATTTGCGGACTGTCAGATGTTTTGAGAAGTTCAGAACCCTTATAGATGCGAATGTCCGTCAAATATCCCTGTGGTTGGTCAATGAACAAGGTGTAGCTTCCCACAGGCACGGAAACCGTTCTCGATTTCACATTGTCTTTGATCATGAGATCTCCTGTGTTCACCAAAGTCCATCCCATAAGCTTCCCTTTGGGATGCTGTTGCTCAATGATGATGTTTCCCTGTGGAAGTGTATCTCCACTTGATGCAATGACAGGGAAAGGAACGGAAGAAGAAAGAAGCGTGCAAAGTGTAAGAAAAGTTGCAGCTCTGCGAAACGTGGTGGTAGGCATGTGGGTATTTTCCCTTGTACTGCACGTCGGGGAAAGAACGCACGGGGAAATGGACATGCAAAAGAGTCCATTTCGGTTTACAATGCGTTATTAATCGTTCCACGCGTCACGTAAGCCCTCTCGCCATAACGGTAGCAGTTCTTCAAGCTTCTCATGTATCAGAATCTTCCCCGAATGGTGTACGTGAAGTACACCATCGGAGGTCGTTCGGCCAATAACCGTTGCCGATACTGTTAAAGAAGCAACAATCCTATCTACTTCTGCCTGTCGAGAAACCGGCACTTCCAATAGAAAACCAGGGGTTTGTGTGTAAACGATCTTGTCTTCTGTAAGTGACGATGCAAGAACTCCCGTATTAATATCAACACCAACATGACGGGATATCTTTCGTTGCGGCACCAGCATCTCGAAGAGGGAGAGAAGTAAACCCCCCTCGCTTATATCATGGCAGGACAAAACACATCCATTCTTGATAAGTGTTGTAACGGCAGCAATCATCTTTCCCATTTGAGAGAAGTCCGGCTTGGGAACAGAGGAGCCAAGCATCGCGTCTGCCGGTGCACCTGCCATCTCCTCCAGAATCTGGTAGTAAGCCGAACCGCCACATTCATCCTTTGGCGATCCGATGAGATATAGTAGAGAATCAGATTTCTGCAATTGCATAGTCACCGCCTTCGATGCATCTTCGATCACACCAATACAACATACAATGGCTGTAGGCGGAATAGGGCCTCCGTCTGGCGTGTCATTGTAAAGACTTACGTTTCCCGAAATGATCGGTACTGCCTCACCATCAATCTTCACACCATTTGCCGCCTGTGCAATGCCGCGCACTCCTTCTTCCAGCGCACCGAGTTCCGCCGGCTTTTCCGGATTCCCGTAATTGAGGCAATCCGTGAGCGCGCGTGGCGTGGCACCTACAGCCGCAACATTACACATGCTCTCTAATGCAGCTAGAGCACCCTGCCAGTACGCACTAATGCGGCCGTAGCGACCATTACCGTCTGATGAAAATGCTGCCCCTCGTTTGCGATCTTGTTCAGATATGTCCCATCCCGGATGTGTTCCCCCCTGAACATAATGCTCAAGGTCGGCAATGGGCGTAATGACACCGGCATCCGCCTCACCCGCTTCCACAACGCTGTTGCCGATCACGGTCTTGTCGTAATGGAGTATCGCCGGTTGGCGGCTACAGTAGTTCGGATGCCTAATCATACGTTTAAATATGTCGCCGATCGTCGTCTGTAGCGTCTTGCTATCCCACGTGACCGCCACACTCGCTCCGTCGCAGGTAATATTTGGCTCCTGTCTTGCCTTGTCCGGTGGTGTAGTCGGCCGTGTGTATTGCAGTCCAGAAGTAATGTCCTGGGACCTCGCTTCCACCACGATATTCCCGCGGTGACGCACCCGGTAAATCCCGTCACCCGTCACATAGCCGACAATGCTTGCTCGCGCATGTTCCGCGATATTTGGCAGGTCCCAATCCTGGTTGTAGTGACGAAGGATATGTTCCGTGAGTTCTGGATGGCAGACCCAACAGAATCGTTCCTGTGTTTCCGCACAGGCAATGACTTCAGATGGTAACCCTTCCATGGAAACATGCAGTTTGTCCAAATCCATCTCTGCACCGTAGCCACGCCCTGCGACTTGCTCCACCGACGCGCAAACTACACCTCCCGCACCCAAATCCTTAAAGCTGATGCGATGTAAGTTGCCACTTGCAGCAAGCCAGTCAAATAGAGCGTATGTGGAAGCTAAAAGATGTCGCTCGAGAAAAGGGTTCGGTTCCTGTACTGCACCGGTATTCTGGTCTTTCTTCTGTTCTTCCATTGATACGCTGGCGAATGATGCCCCGCCAAACCCACTGCGGTCCGTCGGTTTTCCCACAATGATAATGTCGTATCTCTCCCTTGCAGCCTCCTCGGGAACTTCACTGTGGATGACTTCATCTTCTCGTACAAGACCGACGGCAATAGCGTTCACAAGGCAGTTGGAATTGTAGGAGGAGTCGAAGACGATATCACCGCCCAGGTTGGGGATGCCGAGCGGATTGCCATACCCAGCGATACCGCGCACCACTTCCTTTGCAATCGTCCTGGACTCAGGTGTTGTGAGGTCTCCCAAACGGAGAGAATCGAGTGCCCCCAGTACCCTTGCCCCCATGCAGGCGACATCGCGTACAGTTCCGCCAATGCCGGTTGCAGCACCTTCGTATGGAACGATTTGCGATGGGTGGTTGTGCGACTCATGGCTGATGACAATGCCCCAGCGCTTACCGATAGGTCCATCTGTAAGCGCCACAATACCGCTGTCTTCTTTTGGTCCAAGGATCACGTGCCTGCCCTCCGTTGGTAGCGTCTTGAGGAAACGACGACTGGATTTATAGCTGCAATGCTCACTTCCCTGAATGCCCCAGATAACGGCTTCAACGACTGTCGGGGGACGCCCAAGCATTTCCTGAACCTTCCGCGCCTCTTCCACCGTTAGACCGATCTGGTATCGCGAAAGCTCCTGTTTGACAACATCGTCACTCAGGGACTGAAAATCAATCGACGGAACGGGTGTTGCAGCGTCTCCCATAGTTGGATTCTACGTATTCGCAGGGAATGGCGCAAATGCCTCTTCTGTACGCTAATTGTGACTTGGTACCTTCTGTTTGGTGCTTTAGGCTACTCCCATGCGAGTCTCATGGAAGGACCTCTTGAACCAGAACCGCATCCTGGGCGGTACCGTCGTTGTTGCGCTTGGGCAGCTCGGCAGCTCCATTGCAGGCTTCCTACGCGATACACTCCTTTCGCGCTCGTTCCCGGCGTGGGGCGTTGTAGATGTGTACTACGCTTCCTTTCGGCCCAGTGACCTACTCTTCCAGATCTTTATTATGGCGGGATTTTCCGTTGCCCTTGTCCCGCTGCTCGCCAAGTACCACGTAGAAAAAGACTCTGCGGAAATGTCCCGACTCCTCAATGGCGTCGTTCTTGTGTCCGCTCTCTTCTTTGGCGCACTGGCGCTGGTCCTCGCCGCCATCTTTCCCTGGATAGCCACTTTCCTGGTTCAATTCAAAGGAGAGGAATTGCAACTCTACATCCAATTTGCACGCATCGCCCTTCTCACAAACTTTCTGTTTGTGTTCGGAAACGCTTTTGGTCAATACCTCGTCACCGCACAGAGATTCTGGGTCTACGGGCTCACACCCATTCTCTACACATGCGGAACAATCCTCGGCACGTTATTTCTTACGCCCTTCATCGGTGCTTACGGACCGATTATGGGAACGCTGGCCGGGGCGGCGATCTATGTCATCTACCGATTTATTGCCATTTACCGCATCGGCTTCCGGCCGGGATGGAAATTCTGGCATCCGGACCTCAAGGAAATGGGCCTGTTAATGCTCCCGCGTATGGCCGCGCTCGGTATCCTCCAGCTTGAGTTGCTCGTATTCGATGCCGTCGCTTCCGGCCTTCCGGAGGGATCCGTGACCGTCAATGCGTTCACGCGGAATTTCCAGTCTCTCGTAATGGGCGTCTCCGGGATGGCATTGGGGCTTGCGATATTTTCCCTCCTCAGCCAGTCAGCGGCAAAACAGGAATGGAACAGGTTCCGTATCTATATGCGCAAAGGAACACTGTTTGTCCTTGGGCTCACGATTCCCGGCGCCATAGCGATCATCGTGTTCCTCCCCCTGGAAATCTGGGTAATGCAGGCGCAGCACGCAGCCGACGTGTTTTCGACCTGTATTATTCTGTATGCCATCAGCATTCCATTTGAAGGCCTCAATCACCTCTATACGCGCGCATTCTTTGCCGTTAAGCACACAACCATCCCAGCCATACTCAATGTCTTTAATGGGGCCATCGCTATTGCGCTAGCCTGGTTTCTTGCCTCGCGCATAGGTGTCGCCTCTATTCCTCTCGGGTACGCAGTCGGACAAGCTTTGGAAGTGGTCGGCCTGGTCTTTCTCCTCCCCAGCGGAACCCGTATCCGCAGAGCGGAATTCTGAATTAGCTTTTGATCTCAAATTCCTCGTAGCCTTTGCTCTTTTCTGCCGTCATGAGCATCTGGTCCACGCGTGCGGCAGGCGGACCCTCTTTGCACCAGGCAACGAACTTCCGGAGCGGCTCCCCCTGTCCTTCGGCATGTATTTCCACGGAACCATCCTGCACATTACGCGCCCAGCCCCTGATGCTCAGCTGATCGGCTAACTGCTTTGCATTGGCACGGAAAAAGACCCCCTGAACCCGTCCTGTTATCGTAAGTCGCACTGCTTCCATACAGTCTCTACAGTAGCAAGAATATGCAGAGTATACGACTCTCTACGCATCATAATATCTCTCAGTAACAATAACGGTCATTTCTTCTTCACTTGCGTAAAGTCCAGTTCCACAGGTGTCTCGCGATCGAAGATGAGGACGAGAACGTTAAGCTTGCCCTTGTTCACATCCACGCTTTCCACCGTGCCTTCGTAGTTCTTAAAGGGCCCATCGACGATGACGACAAGATCACCCACCTGGAAGTCACTCTTAAACTTGGCATCCTGCTCTCCAACACGACGTTCGATGACACCATATTCTTCGGGCGTCACCGGCACCGGAATGTTCCCCGATCCTACAAATCCCGTTACGTTCGGCGTGTTGCGAACCACGTACCAGCTCTCGTCTGTAACGACCATGTCTACAAGTACATAGCCTGGAAATAACTTACGTTCCTCCTCCACCGGCTCGCCTTTTTTAAAGACAAGCTGCTTTTCCTTGGGTACGAGGACATTGAAGATGTAATCGTGCATCCCCAGGGACTCAATACGCTGTTCCAGCGCCTGCTTTACGCTGTCTTCGTAGCCTGCGTACGTATGCAAGACGTACCAATTACGCCCGGCACGTGGATCCTGCTTTGGCATGATTCTAGCTGGGAAGAAGGACGGTGATGGCCTTTTGGAGGATAAAGTCCAAAACACCAAATCCAACGGCTGATATGAGGACGAACCCCAGGACGATGGCGGAAAAACGCACGGCCTGATGGCGCGTTGGCCAACGAACGTGGTGCAATTCTTCAAGTGCTTCGTTGATGTACGTAAGAGGTGAGATCATGGTAACTCTTAGAAAAAACCCCTTCCGGGGCATCCATATCGTACCTGCCCCTTGGATCTTTGCAAGGGATTATTGAAAGTCTCATTTCGCATAGCTCGGGACCTCCAGAGCGTGAATTTTGGTTATCGGCAGCGCAACAATCCAAACTCGCCCCTTAATATCAGATCGGGGAACGAAGGGTTCGGGTTCACCATTTACCATAAAACTTCGTGAATCCAGGCTTCCGCCGCGATTATCACCCATCACGAAATACTTGTCCGCAGGGATGTCATACTCGACGGGGCTGGTATCGCCGCTGCTGGGCGGATGGCGGTACGTTCTCCCAAGATTCTGGGGATCAAGATACGACTTCTCATCGAGTTGTTGAAAGTCTTGCTGCCCTGGTTGTTCGATGGAAATAAATCCATCTTTAATGAGTACTTTATCCCCGGGCATGCCGATAACGCGCTTCACATAGAACTTACTGGGATCATTAGGTGGACGGAACACGACCACGTCGCCGCGCTTTGGTTGCCCAAGGATGTACGCAAGTTTATTGATGATTATGTATTCCTTATCTTCCAGCGTATCCACCATGGAGTTCCCTTCCACCTGGAATGGAGACACCAAAAAAGTCCGAATGCCCGCCACTATCGCCACAATGACGACGATGTTGAGGAGGACATCGAGAAAGTGAAACCAGAATCCGTGCTTTTGTTCAGTCATCCGATGCATTGTATCAGAAACCGACTGTCTGCCTAGCGAAATCGAGTCTAAAACGTATCTTCGAAAATCAAATCAGCATTAAATTCTTGAAATTTATTATGGCACTTTGGCTATGTAGGATCGTATACGGTACAATCTTTCTAATGCTTGATGCGTATCTGTTCGAGAAGCATCTGGAAGACGACGAGGTCGTCTCACAGTACGTGCACAAATATTGGGGTGTAGCATCAGGCGCATTGGCATGGCCGACGATTTGGTTCTTTGCAGGCATTGCTATCCTTGTCATGGCCCCTGTCCGTACCGTCTTTATTGCTTTTGTTGTCTGGAGCCTTTTCACCATTCAATGGTGGCTGCGTAACTTCCTCGATTACTTTCTCGATGTTTGGATCATTACGGATCGTGGTGTCATCTCCTTGCAATGGGAAGGATGGTTTCATCGCACATCTTCCCGCATTCTTTACTCAGATATTCAGGGCGTGAGCTACGAAATCAGCGGCATAGTGGGAACCCTCAACCGTGTTGGAACTATCGCCATAGAAAAGGTATCCACCGGCGGTACGATTTCACTTTCCCATGTCCGCCATCCGCGCAAGGTGGAGACGCTCATACTTCAAAATATGGAGACGTATCTGCACACGAAGAATTTGAAGAACGCCAAGCACGTGCAGGAGCTTCTCTCCGATATCGTCGCTGGACAGGTTCAATTTACAGATGTACAAGGATCCGCTTATAAGAAGGGGGGAAAGGCGCGCACCATTACATTCCGTAAGGTATGAGTATGTGGAATTGGATTGTTTTGGCAGTCCTTGCGGCTCTCGCTCTCCTGCTCTGGGGTTGGCATCTTAAACGATCCTGGAATCGTACGAGATTGAACAGCTCGGCGCGTAAGCGCGTACTGGAACAATGGGCCCTCGTCCAATCTGAAGGGGAGCCGCACCGCAAGCTTTTGGGAGCAGATGCCGTTCTCGACGTAGCGCTTGCTGGTCTCGGATACCAGGGGACGCTAGGGGAAAAACTCAAACGCGCTGGTTCCTTTGTACCGGATCTCAACGAGGTCTGGCGTGCGCACAAGATACGCAACCGCATTGCGCATGAGGCCGGGATACAACTAAGTGAACGTGAAGTGCAGGAAGCCATTCGGGTGCTTGAGAAAACTATCCACCATTTTTGCAGATAGTTATGAAGTATTTCTTCATCATGTATCGATCCATCGTTAAGCTATTGAGTTAGAACCATGAAGACGTTTCCATCCATCCGTATTCATAGTACCGTGTTCATCCTGTGAAACCCTCACTCGTCATCATCGGACTCGGCAATCCAGGCGAAGGGTACGCAAGAACGCGTCACAATGCAGGATTTCAGGCTATCGATGTCCTTGCCAAGGCATTTGGGCAGGGACCATGGAAAGAGAAGGACCGACTCCAATCCGATATTCAAGAGGCGCGCATTGTCGCTGCCCCTGTACTCCTTGTAAAACCACGAACTTTTATGAACCTCTCAGGCGACGCCGTTCGCAAAGTGGTGGATTTTTATAAGTTACAGCCTTCTGAACAAGTCCTTGTTATCAGTGATGATATTGACCTCCCACTAGGGGAAACACGCCTGAGGGTCTCCGGCGGCCCGGGGACTCATAACGGGCTCAAGTCAGTCGTCGCTGCTATTGGAGAAGGATTTCCACGCCTTCGTATTGGCCTGGGAACACACCCGCAAGGCGCCGACCTTGCCACATGGGTTCTGAGTGTCCCCTCGCAAGAAGAATCTCATAAGATCTCTCAGTCATTAGAAGCTTTGCCCGGCCTTCTCACGTCCTTTGTCATGGAAAAACCACCACCCTCCGTTTAGGAACTGGTCTGATTTGATGATTTGGTGTCGTGCCAAAAACACCCTCAGCGCGCATAAGAATGGGAAATATGCGATCACAAAAACCCCCGTACGCAACGGAGGGTTTTCGTCAGTTCTTCAATGGTCAAATCCAGCGTTTCACAAATACATTGCCGGCCGCAAAGCCAAGACCCAGAAGAGTCGCCATAATTGTCATCAGGGAAGCGCCGGCCGATGTATCGAGTGGGCGCACAAAGCGCGATTCAGAGAGCATTGCAGTCATCGTTCCCGTCTGCGGCATCAGGGTAATGACGCGTACATCGTACGAAGCATAGAGATCATCCACATCCGTGGCACGAACGACAGAGTTATTGGGAATTATTTCCCCCTGCGTTACATTTTCTGTTAGGCGGACACGATAATGGAGTCGCAAATCCTTACCCGCTTCCAAGAGAGGAACATTCCACTGGATTCCCGTATCGGTTAGTACGCCTCCATCCGTATCGAGAACGCTCAGCTTGTCAAAATCCATCTCGTCATCAATGCTCACATCGTGTGCATCCTGCTTGGATACGTTACGCACAATAATGGTGTACGTGTAGATGTCACCACCCTGCGCTTCCGCTCGATCCGCGAATTTCTCCAGGTTCAGTTGTGGCGGATCTTTTTTAACGACGCGGCTGTTAAGGATGATCTGCGACACGTCAATTCCATGGCGGTAACGGCCCCATTCGCTCGGTCTTTCGCAAGATGTACAGCCACCTCCACCGCTGCTCGAACCGCCGGGGGTAGAGGACTGTGCAGCGGACGATGAAGAAGACGAGGAAAAGGACGAGGATGATGTAGAGGAAGAAGACACCGAGGAAGACGAGGATGATTCAAGGGAACTGCTAACGGAAGAAGAGCTGGAGGAACTTGTACCAATTTGCGTGATGCGGAAGTCCACGCGCGCGCATGTGGGCCCTGCAGCTACAGAGACGCTTCCTCCTGCAGGAACAACGGAATCCTGGCGCCACAACAAGGGATCGAATCCCTGTGTGACGGTGTGCGAACCCAGAGGCAAATCTTTGAAGGTGAGCCTTCCACTCGCATCACTCGTCATACTGGTATCATCTTCGAGACGGAAGGTAAATGGCGGAATGCTCGTGAAGGGGTTGTTCTGCAGGTCCATCGCCGTGAGCCACACGTCTATGCAACCAAGGGAAGAAACGCTGGATGTGGAGGAGCTGGATGACGCCTGGCTGGAGGAGGAAGCGCTGGAAGCCGTGCAGGATGACTGACAATCGGAGAGGGAAATATCCTGGCAACCGTTACCAGCCGATACCAAGCACTGCGTACATTGGTTCTGCACACATTTGTATCCAGCGGTATCGTCAATGCTGGATGACGATGAACTCGAAGAATCCTCGGACGATGATGAACTAGAACTTGAGCTAGAGCTCGATTCGGAAGAAGCTTCGCTGGACGAGGAAGAGGACTCCGAGCTCGAACTGTCGGACGAACTGGAACTCTCCTGTTCACTGCTGGACGATGATGCTGAAGATGCCTCGGACGACGAAGAGGAAGTGGAAGAGGAGGTAGGTGCTTTCTGCTTGTTGATGAAACTCACCTCCACGCACGTCGACCCCGGAACAACCGTTACAACGCCTCCGGCGGGGGTTACCTCCTGAAGCTCCCATGCAGGATCGGCGTCTTCCGTCACTACATGCTGTCCAGCGGGAATGCTCGGGAACGTCGCGTCACCGATGCTATCGTTCCATTTAACCTGATCGGAACCATCGAGTCGGAATGTGAATTGCGACACGTGCTCTGTGGGGTTTCCGTCTAGACCATACGTTGTTTTCTTAATCTTGATGCATCCGTTCGCAGCGCTGGATGCTTCGGACGAACTCGACGAAGACTCCGGTGTACTGCTGCATGAGGACGACGATGAAGAAGACTGCGGAACGTTCTTGAAGTTTTTAAATTCTATCGCCGCGCATGTGTCCTTGGCTTCGACATGCACTTTCCCGTCCTGCGGCGTAACAATCCATTTTGTCCAGCCATACAAATCGTCTTCCGTCACAATATTCAGCCCTGGCGTTACGGAATTGAAAATCGCTATGCCTCCAGTGTTGCTCTGGGTCGAGGCTTCCGTCCCGTTGAGACGGAACGTAAAGGGAGGCAGCGGCTTGATGGAGTTTCCTTCCAGAATCCCTACTTTGGTAATAACGATACATCCCTTTGTAGCAACGCTGGAGGAACTACTGGAACTTTGCGGATGGTCCGATTCGTTATCATCCTGAAGACTTGTACAGCCGGAATCCTGCGGGAAGTCAAAGAAACCGTCCCCGTCATTGTCCTTACCATCCTGGCACTGCGCTTTGGGAGACAATTCATCATTGTCGAAGGCGTTGCTGCAGCTGAAGTCATTGGGATAATCGATTGCGCCATCTCCGTCGTTATCAATGGTATCGCTGCATTGCCAGGAATTATTTTCGTCGTCATCTTGGTTACTGGAGCATCCGGGATCCTGAGGATAGTCCTTCACCGTGTCCCCATCATTGTCCAATCCGTCCTGACATTTAGATAGAGGAAGCGTTTCATCCGTGTCCGTTGCCGAGGTGCAGCTGAAGTCCGCCGGGTAATCCGTGGCGCCGTCCTGGTCATTGTCGATGCCGTCGCTGCACTGCGGATGACCTGACTCGTCATTGTCCTGGTTGCTGGAACAGCCGGGA
>CAIKAD010000002.1 GCA_903825315.1 uncultured Candidatus Peregrinibacteria bacterium
CGTCTCCGTCGTTGTCCTTGCCATCCTGACACTGCATCTTGGGGAGCGTTTCATCCGTGTCCGTTGCCGAGGTGCAGCTGAAGTCCGCCGGGTAATCCGTGGCGCCGTCCTGGTCATTGTCGATGCCGTCGCTGCACTGCGTGATGGGATCGGCACATGTTATGCTTGCAAGCCACGTATTGTCGTATTTCGGCGCAGAGGGAATGGTGACAAAGTCCGTTCCATTGAACTTCGTCAGGGTGTTGTTGTTCGGCGTGTGGAAGTTACATTTCCCGTGCGGGTAAATGCCGCTCCGCTCCTCATCCAAACACGTACTCGAAACGTAGGTCTTGTATCCCAAAATATTACAAACAGTATTCAGTGCTGCTGTTTGCATTGTTCCGTTGTCTTTCCAGTGATATGCACCTCCCGTTCCTCCTGTAGAACGCAATATGGGCGAATTACTTTCCGGTGGAGTAAAAGACAAATGCTTGTCGCGTATCGTGGAACCGACAAGACGCTCCAATGTAAACGGCGCCCCTGTACCCCCAAAGGTCACGGTATTCGATGCGTAGACCTCAATACCACTCGGTACATAAGCCTTCAAAATGGGGAGAACAATGGCAAGTGTCCCAATGGTCGCCCACAAGCGTCTATTGCGAAGGAATCGCATGAAAGGGGGGTTAATAAAGGGACGAAATGTATCCCCGCACAAATACTCCCGCAAGCTCTCTTTACTGTTCCCGACAGCCCGTGAAGTGAGCCTACACCCCTAAGTTTGCTAAAACCCGTACAAGAAATGCTTTCTGTTCATACTGAACACACACGATTCAACTCCCAATACAACTTCATATATTTGGCTTCAGTTAGGGCTCATCATGTATTACAGGTTTCCTATACTTAGCCCATAACCCCCTTCCTTCCCCATCAAATTTTTGCATCAATACTATCAAACAATACTATAGATCTTTTTGCACTTATGACAAGTCATTACGTATATTGTGCGGATGGTTGGGGAGGATGGATTCGAACCATCGTATGGCGGCTCCAAAGGCCGCTGCCTTACCACTTGGCTACTCCCCAGTAGCTTCAATCATTTTAGCAGAATCTACACATATCCGATATCCGAAGAAAGTGATCACATTGCTACACTGCATGCATGCGCAAGCCCCATCTCAAGCCCGTAACCGTTGGCATTCTCCAGGCACTTGGTGTCTTCCTGTACATCGTCCTCTTTACGGTCATCATTCAAACATTCGGCACGATTGCAAACAATATTCCAGAATACTTTGCGCCTGTGATTGCCTTGCTCACTTTCAGCTTCTCTGCACTCCTCTGCGCGTTTATCACCCTTACTCGTCCCATCATTCTTCTTTTCCGTCAGCGTTACCGCGATGCCATCGTTATCATCGCATCCATGCTCATGACAATGGCCGTTCTCCTGCTTTTCTCAATTGGTTCCATCCTTTTGTATCACACGATGCTGAAGTGATTTCAACTGGATACTCATTGAACAGTGCGGAGAGACTGTAACGTCTGATCAATCGTTAGGTCCCATAGGAGAAGATACTCGTGATTTGATGATTCAATTCCACGTACTGAACGGGGACCGACCTATCATAAAATAACCGGAAAGAGTTACTTTCCGGTTACTCTGTGACATCTCATTTATCCTACAGATTGAACACGATACCGTGGGCTGATGTTCTCCACTTCCTTTTTCCAGGAACCGTAGTCCCATTTGGCATCGTGATGAATGGTCACACGCTTGCTACGAATATCAACGTCGAGCTGCATGATGGCCGGAAACTGTAATGTCACATCACGTATGAGCGTTTCACAGGCTCTGCAATGCATACCATGTATAGCTACTGTCGTCGTCATAGGGATGGGAGGGGAATTACTGGAGTAAACCGTCGATTGCCTTCTTAAAGTTTTCCACCGGTTGCGCGCCAACCACTGTCTGTGACTTCTTTGTCCTGAGATTGATGATGAACGTCGTGGGCGTACCGTCTGCACCGGCTGCCAGCCCCGCATCCTGAACATCCTTCACCTTCTGAGCGTACTTTCCGCTGCTGAGACAGGACGTAAATGCATCTTTGTTCACTCCCACAGATTGTGCGAGATCACCTAACCTTTCCCACGGGCTTTCGTTGGTGAATATGGCATCTTCAAATTTCCAGAACGCGTCATTGCCGCCCAGCTCCGCTACGCATTCCGACGCTTGCGCGGCCTGGTCCGCATGCGGATGAATGCTCGAGAGCGGGTACGTGCGGTATACCCACATCACTGTGCCATCGTAATCATTCACCAACTGATTGTAGGTGGGATTCGCGCGCTTGCAGTACGGACATTCGAAATCCGAATACTCCACAAGAGCAATATCAGCCTCCTTGTTTCCTTTGATATGTTCCGTGGCAATATCAACCGGTTTCAAGGGTGCAAGGGATCGTACGACGGAAGATACTGCTGCCCCCTGGGCCGAAGGTGGAACAACGGGAACAAGACCGCCGCTCAGGCGCCAGGAGCCTACGGAATAGCCGATGATGATACCCAAAAGGCCGAGCGAGACGGAGAACCATACGTTAGAGGACGGTTCCACGGCATCAGTGTTGCCTTTTTGCCAATGCACGGCACTCATAGAAGGAATTGGGAAGAAGGTAGAAAAATCAGATGACACGGAAGGAACCGCGGACCATTCCCATGGAACAGCTGAAAGCAACATCTCCCGGTTGTGCGGGAGCCGTAAACTCAATGATATTCTCGCCTCCCGAAAGGGCTTTGTAGACGTTAAGGGAAGGAATGACGATAGCACTCGTGCAGCCAGAAGCATTTGTCCCGTCTACGACCCATCGTACGGGAACTCCCGCCTTAATCGTCAGTTGATCGGGATTGTACCGGTATCCGTCGACAGACATGCGCACTTCCTGAACGCCGTTGCTCACTGTGGGTGCCGATACGGCGACATTTTGGGAAGCTGAAGAGGGCAGGATGTTCTGGAGATTGATGCCAGAAATCGCCAGCGCGTTATTGCCGTTGTAGAGCGCCAGGATGAGGACAAGCGTCCCCGCAAAGCGCAGAAAATATCGTTGAACTGATCCTTTTGCCGTGGAGGAGATTGCACTAATGCCAAGCAGGGACGGCAGCGTTCCGAGTGCAAATACCCCCATGGTCAGAGCGCCCGTAACAAAGTTCCCTGATGCGAGCGCGACGAGTTGCAGCGACTGTGTGAACCCACAGGGTAAGAAGAACGTGAGGGCTCCTAACGCAAAGGGTGCGAAGGGATGCGGATGATCCGCAAGTCCCGCAATCCAGTGAGATAACTTTTTTGGCGGTTTGATAAAAAACTGCTTGGGAAGCAGGCCGAGCATGGATAGAGCAAGCCACAGCATGACGAAAGCCACCAGAAGATTGGCATACCCCGTCATGCGGGCGCTCAATTGTATAGATTGCCCGATGAGGCCAACGACGCCGCCAAGAACAGCGTACGACACGACGCGGCCTATATTGAAGTGAAGGAGAGGCTGAAACTTCTGCCAGGACGTTTCGGCCTGATGGACCTCGTTGTACTTGCCAGCGACGGCAAGGAGAAGACCGCCGGTTACAGCGAGACAGCTGGACATGCCTGCGACGAGGCCGATGAGCAGTACGCCGCCTAGCGACGCAACACCGGACGTGCTGGGAGCGAGAGACGTAAGATAGAATGCCTGGACCAACTTCCAGAGCGCGAAGATGATGAGGAGTGACGCGCCGATTTCCATCCATTTCATCCCATCATTTACTACGGGAATAGCATCCGATCGTTGAGCGTTCCCAATGCGGTATCCCGCATCATGGACAACCTGTTCGATGCGTTCAGGGGGTGGGGGATTCGACGGGTCGGCATGGAGCACGGCTCGTCCCGTCCGGTGATTAACGGAGACTTTCCGGATTCCCGGAAGCGCTTTGAGCTTTCGTTCGAGCAGGAGCTCGCAGCTGGCACAGTGCATTCCGTCAATGCGGAACTGTGCAGTGACTTCATTCTTTTGATGATTTTTGGACATAGGGAAGGGGGAACACAAATACAACAACCGGCGGGGCTCCACAAAACGGCTGGTGGATCCACGCAGAAAGGTATGGTGTTCCCCTATTGTCTTAGAACGACCGTCAACACGGGTAGAAGACGCGGCCGTTGCTGTTCTGAATATTGCAGGTGGGGAGGGCCGCTCACGAGAAGCGCCTGTGTAATCATGGAGGAGACAAGCACCGGCATATCCGGCAGTTCCATCTGTTTCTTCTCTTGAGCGGAATATTCCGTCCTTTGGGACATGACACAGTGACCATCGGTACAGGATACGGGTACCGTATGGTTTTCCCGCACGTCTGTTTCATCCGACATGCACATCAATGCCATGCATTCCGACTGTGTGTGTTCATGCATGTCATCGGAAGCAGCATAAGACACTCCCATCAGGCAAATGTTCCCGAGGAGAACTTGGATTCCGAAGAGGAGAATAAGTGCCTTCTTCATGCGATAAACGCATTATATGAATATCTAACCGCAGGAGCAACGTAATAGCAGATATTCGAATATCCTGTTATTCCTTGTAAGGAACCGTATTTCCCCTTGCCCGTGCCATCACTTATCCCTAGACTAGCACGGCATTTCTGTCCGTTTCACCATGTACGCAATTGTCGACATCGCCGGGTTCCAGGAAAAGGTTGAGAAGGGGATGAAGCTCAAGGTTCCTCTTCAGAAGGCCATTGCAGGCGCTTCCCTCACGTTTGAGAAAGTTCTCCTCCTTGCAGATGAAGATGCGGTGACAGTCGGAAAGCCGTACGTGGAAGGTGCGAGTATTGAAGCCAAGGTGTTGAGCAGCGGAAAGGGCAAGAAGATCCGAATTCAAAAGGCTCACCGCCGCAAGCGCTACCGCCGCGTAAAAGGCCATCGCCAGGACTTTACCGAGATTGAAGTAGTGAAAATCAGCGCATAATAGGCCTGTGCATTCAATTGCACTGTTCTGTAATTACTTGACGCTATTTGTAACGCAGATTAAATTTCAATCATGTCTACTACAGTTTCTCATTCATCGGAAATGAATCAGAAGATGCAAGATCTTGAGGCGGTCGGAGGGTTTGAGGAATTTCA
This sequence comes from uncultured Candidatus Peregrinibacteria bacterium, assembly GCA_903825315.1. Taxonomy (GTDB): domain Bacteria; phylum Patescibacteriota; class Gracilibacteria; order Peribacterales; family Peribacteraceae; genus CAIKAD01. Next base: position 5,108 of record CAIKAD010000002.1, read on the forward strand.
GAACTGGCTTCGCGGTGAGGTCCTCCAGAGAGCCAAACGTAAGAGCCTTGAGACAATTTCTTCCATCGACGAAGTCCTGGCTTTAATGGGATACAATGTCGATGGACTGGAACAAGGGCTTACTGGTGTCATTTCGGGATCCTGCACTAAGCCATTCACATCTGATAACTTTTCGAACCTTCAGTTCATACTGGATTTCAACTGTGACGATATGATCGGCCCAAAAATCGAACAACTTCTTAGGAATCAGCAACACCCTGGCTCCGAGTTCATCACGCGTGATGACCAAGGGAATGAGAGTGTTAGAGCGCAAAGAAGTGAATACTATAGTCGCTGTTTGGGTGTACTGGATGCGTCTGACGCTGAAATTGTACGAAGACAAAACGGCGAGAGAAGAAAGATCGAAACCACGCTCCAGTCTTGAGATCAAAGAATTTCTGATGCCTCGATCCGCTCCCTTAAGCTCCGGATCTCCATTAACGTGATCCCGATATTCTGTGCACACGCGATAGTTTCTCCCAGCCGTTCACCTGACCGCATCAAATGGTTAAGGTAGCTCTTCTTATAGACGTGTGACATCGCCGACGGGGAATCCACATCGATGGGCGTGTGATCATCTACAAACTTGCTGTTGAGGATCCGAATAGTCGATCCATTGGATACGTAGATCGTCCCATGCCGCGCCTCCCGCATCGGAAGAACGCAGTCGAACATGTCGATGCCTTTCGCTACAGACGTGATCATCTGGCTGATGCGTCCGACACCCATCAGATATCTCGGCTTGTCCTTGGGCAGAATCGGACACACATCGTCCAGGACGCCGTACATTTCGTCTTCGGATTCACCAACAGCCAGGCCGCCAATGGCATATCCATCAAAGCCGATCGCAATGAGTTCTTCAGCGCATTTCTGACGGAGATCGCGATGGAGACCTCCCTGGATGATTCCGAATAGAAGTGGATAAGATGCAGAAGATGCAAAGGAAGCAGAGGATCCGGAGGAATGATTGCCACACTGCTTCCCAGATGAATTTTCACCAATCTTCTGCATGTTCTGATTCCTCTGCATCTTTACCTGATCATGGAAACGCTTACACTCGGCTGCCCACTTCAATGTCCGATCCACTGCAGCCTCAATATCTGCCCGAGGCGCTTTCGATGGAGGGCAATGGTCGAAGCACATGATGATATCCGAACCAAGCTGATGCTGGATCGACATCGCTTCTTCGGGTCCGAGGAAGAGGGGGGTGCCATCGAGGTGTGATTGGAATTCCACGCCTTTGTCAGAAACCTTTCGCAGTTCCTCAAGCGAAAATACCTGAAAACCTCCCGAATCTGTAAGTATAGGCTTATTCCAGTTGATGAATTCATGAAGTCCTCCGGCTGCTTCCACAACCTCTTCGCCGGGACGCAGGTGAAGGTGGTACGTGTTACACAACAGAATCTCCGCGCCCAGTTTCAGCAGATCCTCATGCGTCAAACCCTTCATCGCCCCCGCCGTCCCCACCGGCATAAAGAAGGGCGTTTCGAGAATGCCGTGCGCCGTCTGTATACGACCACGTCTGCCAAGAGCAGTCTCCTTGAGGAGATCGAACATACTGTAATGATAGCGCATCACTTCTGATTGATCTTCTCAATAATCCGGTCAATCAGCCCGTAATCGAGTGCCTCTTTAGCAGACATGAACTTATCACGCTCGGTATCCACCTTGACCTGTTCAACCTTCTTGCCGGAGTGCTTGGCAATAAGCTCATTGAGCAGGTTCTTCGTATTGATGATGTGCTCCGCATGGATGGCGATGTCGGTCGCCTGTCCTTCGGCACCACCGAGCGGCTGGTGGATCATGATCTCGGAGTGGGGGAGTGCAAAGCGCTTACCTTTAGCCCCGCCCATAAGAATCACAGCACCGCCGGACGCAGCCATGCCGAGACAGACCGTGGAAATATCCGGCTGAACGTACTGCATCGTGTCATACATGGCGAGCGTGGATGTAACTTGTCCGCCGGGTGAATTCACATAGAGAATAATGTCCTTCTTGGGATCCGACTTCTCCAGGAAGAGGAACTGTGCAATGACCGAGTTAGCGACATCGTCATTGATCGCCGTTCCCAGGAAAACCACGCGGTCTTCGAGAAGACGGGAATATATGTCGTACACGCGCTCTCCGAACTGCGTCTTTTCAATCACAGTCGGAATAATAAAGTTTCCGAGCGAGTACCCGGATTTTGCGAGCTTGGAAGCGACAGCTTGGACTTGCGGATGCATGTTGTAGGGATTAGGGATTAGAGACTGGGGGATTCGGAACCCCATTTATTCATCTATATGATACTATTTTTGCGCTTCTGGGCACAGTTATCATACATGTTATTCTGTTGTAGATAGACCGTATGTCACAGTTAGTTAACACGCACGTTCGGGGCGAGGTTCTGCGGCATATAAGCCTCGCAGAGCGTCCGCTCATTGTCATTCTTGGTCCTACGGCCAGCGGAAAAACTGCCTTTTCCGTCGAACTTGCTCTGATGATCAACCAAACCTCGCCCTTTGAAAAAGGGGATTGGAAAGAAGCGGAAATCATCAACGCGGATTCGCGGCAGCTCTATCGTCAGCTCAACATTGGAACTGCGAAGACGACACCGACGGAAATGAAAGGCATTCCGCACCATTTGATCGATATTGTTGATCCCGATAGTGACGTAACCGCTGCGTGGTATAAAGAACAGGCAACTGCAAAGATCAAGGAGATCCAGGAGCGAAAGAACGTCCCTCTCCTCGTTGGGGGATCGATGCTCTATCTTAGCGCCGTCATTGATGATCTTCGTTTTGCCTCACCTGCAGATCCCAAACTCCGAAAGAAGCTGGAGGAGGAATACGATCGCGATGAAGGCGCATCGCTCTACAGGCAAATTGAGGAACGGGATCCACAAACCGCACAGTCATTCCACCGAAAAAACAAACCGTATGTCATACGCGCCGCGGAATTGCTCGCATCGGGAAAGAAACCTTCTGCCGTAAAAAAGAAGGGCCTGCCGCCGTTCGATCTCCTTATCTACGGCATGGAATGGAAACGCGAAGAATTGAACGGGAGGATCAACAGCCGGACACATCAGATGCTTGAGAATGGTTGGGTTGAGGAAGTGGAAGGATTGATGGACCGCGGTTACAGCCCCAAAGATCCCGGTATGAAGAGCGAAGGCTACCGCGAGATCATGGCATTCCTACGGGGGGATATGGAGAAAGAAGACCTCGAAAAATATATTGCGGCGAAGACAAGACAGTACGCAAAAAGGCAGATGACGTGGTGGGGTAAGGACCAGCGTATTCGCTGGATCTCAATTTCATCTCAGAAGGAATAACTGAATAACAGAGTAACAGAACGAATCACTCTACACCCGAATCCTGATATTCCCGTATTCCGTTACTCTGTAATTCCTCTCCGAAAAACTAAAACTTCAAAATATCTCCAAACTTCGATTCAAGTCTGTCCTTCATCTGCCAAAGTTCCTCGATCATCTGTTCCAGCTGGGGGCTGGAGTCGGGCGTCTGTTTGGAGAGATAAAAATCGGCGATCTGGCGCAGGAGCCCAGCAATATTCACCATGGCAAATCCTACCTGCTCCTGCTCTTCCGGCTTCAACGCCTCGAAGGCGCCGGGATTGTAGAACGTACTGATCTCATAGACGTTAATCTCACCAGAGGTGATCATCCCGGAGATCGTCTTCACGAAGTTCGTGTGCTCGTCGCCCATAGGACCTGCCTTAGCCAGCCCGACAATCTTCTGCTTCTCCTCCGGGAGGTTTTTGTGCTCGTCGTAGAGGGATGTGAGGTCTGCCATTACTGTAAAGTATAGCAGAAGTATCAATGCACGATACTGAGGATGACTGTAAATGACGAATACCGAGAGGATACATTGCATCTCTGATGCGTTTCGACATTCGTCATTTGTAGATGGTGTCTAAACGTCCACCTGTCGTATACTATAGGTGAAATGAAGCTCACTACACCGCTCTCGGCAGCTCTCCGCACAACGCAGGACCACATCAAAGCCTTGGAAGGGATGGAGATACGCACAGTCCAAGACCTTCTCCTGTACCTGCCGCGCGCCCACGAGGACCTAAGCCAGATGGAAACCATCGCTTCCGCGCCCCTCGATCAGAGAGTAACAATTCGCGGAACGGTGGAGCATCTCAAGCTCGTACGCATCCGCGGTGGCAAGCAGATGGTAACAGCGAAGTTCCTGGATTCAGACGGGACCACTGCCGATGTCGTATGGTTTAACCAGCCGCACATTAAAAGGATGCTGGAGGATGGATCCGACGTTGTCCTCACGGGCAAGCTGACCATTAAGGGTTCCAAAGTAGTCTTCCAAAGCCCGCAGTTTGAGAAGGAGGGAAGCAAGCCGCTCGTACACAGCGGTCGTCTCGTCCCGGTCTACCCGCAGCACGAAATGATCAACACCCGATGGCTACGCGAAAAGATGATGCTCATCAAGGATGCCATCGCTGACATACCGGAAACATTGCCGCCGGATGTGATCACGGAAGAGAACCTTGTCAGCCGGCAGGAGATGATTCGTTCACTTCATTTTCCTGACAAACCCGAAGACGTGGAGAAAGCGTTTGAGCGCCTGGCATTCGAACGGATGTATGATATGCAAAAGGAAGCACTGGAACGGAAGAAGGAATGGCAGGGCACAACGCAGGATCGCCTGAAAACACCCATGGACGTGGAACTGATCCGCGCGCTGTTTGCATCTTTGCATTTTACGCCTACCGCCAGTCAGAAGATCGCCATTTACGAAATCCTCCGAGACATGGAGAAAGACGTGCCGATGTCCCGGCTTTTGGAGGGAGACGTTGGCTCCGGCAAGACGCTCGTTGCCGTGAGTATTATGGCCAATGCATTGCGGCATGGAGGCCAGTGCGCGCTGATGGTTCCGACTGAAGTACTTGCACGCCAACACACGGAAGGCATTACCAAAATCCTCTTCAACTTTCATACCTATCTGCAGTCACAGAAGACGTACGATGCGGTGAATTTCCGGCTTCCGTCCGTCGCGCTTCTTACGGGGTCCACGCCACGTGCGGAAGCAGACGCGATGAAGAGGAGTCTCGCCTCGGGACTCATCGACATCGTCGTTGGGACACATGCGCTGATCGAGGAAACCGTCCGGTTCAAGGACTTACGGCTTGTCATTGTGGATGAGCAACATCGGTTCGGCGTGGTGCAGCGCGAACGATTACGGGAGAAGGGGAGTCCGCACTTCCTTTCCATGACGGCAACTCCCATCCCGCGGACCCTTGCTCTCACGGCATATGGCGACCACGATCTTTCCGTCCTGCTCGAAAAACCCGGCCGTCGCCAACCGATCCACACCAAGGTCGTAGCGCCTTCAGATCGCCACGTCATCGAGAAATTCATTGACCATCAGATTGATGAAGGTCGCCAGGTCTTTGTCATCTGTCCGCTCATTACGGAAAGCGATGAACTGGCGGAAGTACGGAACGTAGAGCAGGAAACTAAAAGACTCCGGGAAGCTTTTCCGCGCCGCACCATCACCATGCTCCACGGTAAGCTTTCACCACAGGAAAAGCAGTCGATTATGCACGCATTCCGAGCCAAAGAGTCCGACATACTCGTTTCCACGTCGGTTATCGAAGTGGGGATTGACGTCCCCAACGCGACCATGATTTTGATCGAGGGTGCGGAGCGCTTCGGACTCGCGCAGCTCCATCAGCTCCGTGGTCGTGTGGGACGCGGGGAACACAAGAGCCATTGCTTTCTCTTTACAACACAGCAGACACAGGCTTCGTCTCCGCGCCTCAAAGCTATGGAGCAATATGACTCCGGCTTTATGCTTGCCGAGATGGATTTGCGTCTGCGCGGCCCCGGTGAAATATTCGGCACGCGCCAGAGCGGCGTCCCGGATTCCTTCCTCCAAAGCATGCTTAAGCCCGAACTCATCGCCCGTGCGCGCCGGGCAGTGGAGAAGGCGCTGTATCCGGAAATGAAGGAGAAGGTGAGGCCTGCACTCTGAGGAATATGGAGTCTGGTATTCGAATTTAGAATGCCCTGTTTTCCTTATACCAGATTCAAAATACCACATTCTCTGTGTGTGATATTTGACTCTTCTTCTACAACAGCTACCCTAAGTACGCAATGATCGTCCTCTCGCTCCTCGCAGGCGCCGCCATGATGATGACAATGATGCACATGCCCCTTTGCGAGGCGGTCGTGAGACAGAGATGATCATCCTTCACTCACGGAACCAGGCCTCGCAGGAAAGCGGGGTTTTTCAGATTTATTCCTCCCTTCTCTCATGTTACTCAGCGCGCAACGCCAGGCAATCGAGCACCTCTGCGATGTCGAAAAGCCGACATCGATCCCCGGCGATCGCGAGATGAACGTTGTCGATGCGTTCACGGATGATCTCCGTGTGGTCTATCCCATAGGAGAAACGACTGCTCACACCAGGAAAGGCCTTGTAAAGCTACTCGTGTATTCTTCAAGGCCGCCAGCTGTTCCATATACACCGCAGTACGGCGAGTACGCATATGCGTGTCTTCTCTACAGGACTTCCCCCGACGCACTTCAACAACGCAAAACGGTCAAAGAATCCGAACGAATTCATAACCTCACTTCGGGCCACGGAGAACCGGAACCGGAGGAAGGTCTTCTCACAGTAGAACAATTTCCTTCACCAATAGAGACGGACAAGCAGTGGCTGGAGCCCACTACCTGGGACCAAAAAGAAAAGGAAAACGACCGGCACATTTTCTGGTTTGCAGGAGTGATGATCGATGACCGAGAGCCAAATGTTCCGCAAACATTGGATATGCGCGAGAAGCAGCGCCAGGAACTTTCCCGTGTCCCGCGACTTCAGAACCATCTGGAACCGCTCCTGATCCTCTCCGTTACAAAAGACAGAGCCTTTGCCATCCTCAGTGACAATCCCTACTCCTACGCGGACATGTAGGATACAGGTTCCGACGGATGGGATTCTGGATGCAAAGAATTGCCTTTCTTCGCTCTTTTGACACTGGTAGACTTCTTTTGCCGTTTCTCCCATTACCCATGGCCGACCAGACCAATCCTCCGCAACCCCCTCCGCCGCCTCGTCCCGGTGATTCCGTTCCCACAGGAGGCCTGGATCCATCTCAAGTTTTTGCCGCTCCTCCTGCTCCTCCTGCCGCTCAGCCGGCAGTACAGCAAGCTGGCCAGGGTGGACAGACGGGAGACGCAGCCGCCACACCCATGAAAGACACAAGTCCTCCTCCCCCTCCTCCCGGCGTTGCAGCAACGAAGGAGATGGGATACGACGAAGAGGACATTAAGATTCTTGGGCAGGTGGGCAATTACCGGTTTGGAAGCATTGCCAACGCACTTACTAACAGCGATATCGTCGTCCCCGCCCATCCGGAGACCACGTTCGACCAGGAAAGATTTTTAACGCTTTTGCGCGGGAGCATTTCACTCACGCGAGACGAGAAGTGGCGCATCATCCAAGCCGTCCCCAAGCTTAGCCAGTTCCAGATTGACGAGCTCCAGAAGATCCTCCAGGAGGAGAGACAGAAGTTTTCTGAGCTTTCCCCCAAGCACCTTCTGCAACTCATGAAACTGGAGCAGAAGCACAGCGAGGATTGGAAGGATCTGCAATCCGTCATGCGCCAGAAAGGTGTGAAAGAAGAAGAAGCATCGCAAGCAGACGAAATCCGGAAGCAGCTGGGTCTCTGATTGTTGCTTGCGAACTTTTTAGTACCTGCGTACATCGGACTAGGACTGCGCTTTGGTAGGCTTATCGTATTGTTATCCATGATAGTTCATCCTATCCCATGTTCACCGTGAACAGTCCCAACAAGATCACACCGATAGCGCAGAAGAGGATACCCAGAATTGCCCCACCCTTTATTGTTTTATGGAGCGATGTCAAAAGAAGAAAGAGAAATACGGCTAACGATATTTCCGCAAGCAACGATGACGACAGAAAATCATCCAACAAACTCAATCTCAGTGGCAGTGAGCGAAGAGCCTGATAACTCCCCAGTGCATAGAGGAGTAAATACCAGCCCAGTAACCAACCGGCATACAAACGCAGCGTGCTCACAAGTGGCGCATACGACAGGCGCTTGCCACCATCATCTTCTAGAATCGCCCGCAAACCCGACTGCCCATCCACCTCCTCACTGCCCGATCCGTCGGTAACGATCCAGGCAGGCGTGCCGTCTGTAGAAACTGATGATGAGTCCGACGGAAGGTCCATAAGCCTGCTGCATCGGTAAAGAATTACTGGCCGGTCTGGTCGTAGGTCGTCAAATTGGCGGTCATGTAGGCAACGGCGTCCCGCATCCCACTGGGGGCAACGATGGCAAAGTGTCGCCCACCCGTCCATGCGCGATACCCGATAACGCTGTCTCCAGATGTCACCACGGCGCCGTCCGAGGCTCCGCCGGGAATCGGCCCGTTCTCAAAGTTAATCTGGAGGGGGCCCTCTCCCATACTTTCAATATCTTTGGTACTCACTTCCACGTGCCACAGGTAGGAAGCAGTTGTGCCAAAGGACTTAAACCACCAATTCTTATGGATTGGAACGCAGAACCCAATATGCCCAGTGCAGTATTGCTGTGTCCAGAGCGTCGTATCCATCTTCGCATTAGACATGTCCTTCGCCTCCGGTGTCAGTGATGCCCCCTGCGACGTCTGCACGGACGATGCTGCAGCAGACGACGTTACAGCCGCCTGAGATGAAGAACTCGACGAAGGTGAAGGAGGCGCAAGAGAGGAGGCGGCCTCGGAGGAAAGGGAAGACTCAGCGGAAGAGCTCGATTCTTCGGAGGAAGAACTGCTCGATTCCACGAGAATAGCCTCCACGCGTGTGACGCTCATGATGTCATCCGAATCATCCAGTGTCCTACGCAATGTGCCTGTCACGCGTACCTGTTCTCCTTCGTACGACTCCAGATCCACGACACTACTTTGCAGGAGTAGGTACTGCCCTCCGCCGAAATCGAGACGATGCGTCCCTTCCGAAGATGTGCTTTGCCCGAGAGGTTCCACAATGCCGCTATAGGAAACCTCTTCCGAAACGGTCACGCCGCTATCCTCAGTTGGAAGAGATGACGCTGCACCGCCTTCGTTTAATGTGCCGGACGGCGTGCAGGCACTCACGGCGAGTGTCAGTGCGGTAATGAGGATCGGGTAGATGCGTTTCATAAGAAGGGCGGAAAGAAATTATTTGGCGAGTATGGCATCAATGGCAGTCTTAAAATTCTCAAGCGGTTGGGCGCCTGAGAGGGCCACTTGCGTCTTCGTCTTGTTATCGATGATTACATTCCCGGGTGTCCCATTGATGCCGCCTGCAGCACCAGCCGCCTCCTCGTCCTGCACTTTCTTCGTGTATTTCCCGCTGTCGAGACAACTCCGGAACTGCTGTTCGGGGATGCCAATCTGTACGGCGAGCGGCGCCAGTTCATCCAATGTGATGCCCGTCTGGTTCGCAGGATCGTAGAGCGCGTCGGCATATTCCCAGAACTTGTCCTTTCCCCCCAGTTCCGTCACGCATTCCGCCGCTTCGGCTTTCTTCTGCGCCGTGGGGTGCATGCTCAGGGGAAAGTGCCGGTAGACAATGTCCACCTTGTCTCCGTACGCTTCATGGAGTTGTGTCATGGTGGGGTGGTGCCTCTTGGAGTAGGGGCAGTCAAAATCCGAATACGTGACGAGGGTGACACGCGCATTACCGTTACCGATAAGATGGTCCGCTGACGCATTGACGGCCGGCACTTGCACAGCCGCGGCGGGTGCTTGCTGACCGTTGGAAGGGGTAGGCGTGGGAACGGTGCCTCCTGCTCCTTTAGGAGTACCATTAAAGGTAGCTGCAGTATAACCAATGATGATGCCGATAAGACCAAGGGATACACCAAACCAAAGGTTCTGCGAAGATTTCTGCTCGGATGAGGACATGTGAAAGATGGAAGAATAAAAATCCGCGTAGAACGCGATAACAGAATCATACTAGATCCCTATATCTTCGTTCCACAAGTAGCTTTGACAAAATCCCCTCTGATTTTGTCCGTAGCTTTCTTCTTTTCTTCAGTCCATCAACATAGACATGAGACTGCCAGGAAGAGACTCCATTTTGACGTTATCGATGGTTGCGTACTGTTTCTTAATCGATGACGGTATGCTGCTATATCGGGAACGAATCGTATTAAGAAGGTCACGGCCATCCGCATAGCGCACACGATGGACCCAGCCGATTTCGTTGCTGTGTATGGCAGGGGAGAAGATCCCTTCCCCAGCCTGCGCCGATGTAGACTGAAAGTACGGACCCTCCAGCGTCACTTGTCTCCCATCGGATTGCCCGTAGACATTCACGAAAGCTTCAAAATCTTTGGAGTAGGCTTGAAAGAGAATGTACTGCGGCGTGTCATTCACAAACACAAGGTCCTGATGCTTCGGATAAATGGTTGCATCTATGCCGATGCCGTATTTGGTGTAATACGTGACGAAGAGACTGTGATTGGCACGTTCTATAACTGGCAAGCCTGTATTGAGCGCGGCACGGTACACCGTTGTCGCTACCTGACAGATACCTCCCCCAGGTACGTTAACGAGATCTTTTCCGTTCATGATGGCAAATGCCTGCTCCCAGCCGGGCTCCTTCATGTCATGAACGGCCTTGTTGAACGAAAACTCCCCACCCGGGGGGATGAGGATGCCATCGATCATATCGCGAAGGCCTTTGCGAACATTGAAAATGCGGCCGTTTCCGGATCCGGCAAAGTTAGAACGTCCTGTAGCCAGAAGTGTAAGCGGACCCAGATCCATGCCTGTGTTGTTGATGATTTTTCCCGGTGTTGCCGTGACGGGGAGAATCAGCCCGCTCTGCGACGAGAGAAGCGCTGTACGGATGAGGCCGGACGCAAGCTGTGCATCTATAACATGTCCCGGCTCCGCCACGCTGTCCGCAGTGACTCGAACGACGCCATATTGCTCCCGTGTGGACTGGAGAACCGCATCATGCGGAGGAGTAATGCCAGAAGGAAAACCAGTTTGGATATACGAAGCAATCAATCCTTCCTGTATCTCAAAGCTGAATGGCCCTTTGTCCCATAGCGGCTGAACCCAGTACGGATACGCGGAGAGGGAAACATTCCATGGTTCAAAAGTCATCCCGTCATCGGCAGTCCAGGAAACGGAAACCGACTGGCGCAGCAACCGGTCGCGCTCACGGAGCGCTCGTTCACAGTCTTGTACGGAGACTTTCTTGTGGTACCCCGTACGCAGGCGCTTCTGTAATCGCACCACCCGCAACGGAGTGCCGTCTGGCACCTTCGTCGTTTCATACTCCGTCAGTCCTGCGCTAGCCTGTATTACAGTTTGCCCGTTCCCCAGGGCCATCCACCCGCAAGACAGGAAAAGGGCTAGAGCAACTTCAATAGTTCCTCGATGGAGTCGAATTTTATGACCAATTCGGCGTTTGTAAGTTCTTTTTTTCATGTGTATGTTCAACTGTGTATTATACTACTATTTAGTATATTCGTCAAATATTGCAGTCATCCTACTCCGCCTTTTCACTTTCCTGTTCGGGAGCCGCACAACCCTTCTTTTACAACCGTAGAAGCTGGTAGCCGGAAGACAATTCTATGCTCATCCGCGTCATTCGGCGCCAATTCCACGGTCCCATCCGTCACGAATTCTCCTGTAATTACTTCTTCGAGTTCTACAGTTCCATTGATCGTTTTGGCGAGATCATGAGCCATAGACAGCATGAGGCCGGGAATCCCTCCCACCATTGTTTCCCCTCCTTCCCCGGTTTCCGATGCTTCATGATGATGGAGGACTGGCAGGAGGAAGGATGATCGGAACGCACAGCTCAGTACACCATCCTGTGAGGAAATTTCGATGAGCACCATGGGGCTCGTTTCTTGGTCATAATCGACAAAGATCGTAAAGATATCCTTGAAGATGGTTTCCACAATTTGCCGGTCACCCATAAAGTGCAGATGCGGACAGTGAATGTGAACCTTGAGTGCTGCAGGGATGCCCCATGCTTCCCGCCTCGAGAGGATATCGCCAATACAAAGTTCTTCCCGCCTCTTGAGGTGCTGCCCCTCCTCCACCTTTGCAATCAGAAGCATGGACTCCAGCGCCGTAGAGAGCATGATAACGTTTCCGTGGATACGTTCCACCAGAGACTGCTGACGCAGTGACAGCGACTGTGGCGCTTCCTTCTTGAGACGTCCGCACGCCCATCGGATGGTCGTAAGAGGACTGCGCAGCCCGTGGCTCTCAAGGAAGAGAACCTTCATGCGCTCCTGTGCCGGCTGTGTGGCGACTTGCGGCTTTTTCATACGGATATCAAAAATATTTCTGGAGCTTCACCCACAAGTCCTCCTCATCCATATCGCTCTTGATGATGTAATCCTTAGCCCCCAACTTCATGCATTTCTCACTGTCGAGATAATCACTAAGGTTGGAGAGAATAACGACGGGAAACGTGTAGGCGCGCTCGCGGATGTGGCTGAGAACGGAATACCCGTCCCGCTTTGGCATGAGAAGATCCAAGAGAAGAAGCTGCGGCTGTTCCTTTTCCAGAATTGTAATAGCTTCCTCTCCATTGGAAGCTTCGCTCACTTCCACGCCATGCTCCTGAAGTGAAAGGCGAATCGTTTCGCGGAGAAAGGCATTATCTTCGACAAGGAGTACGGATTTTGGCATGCATGAAGGGGGAATCTTGCAGCTTGACACTATACACTCCATCGATGCAGTTCCAACGTCTTTCGGTTCGTTTTTCATTCCCTCAAATGAAGCACCCGAAGGCATTTCCTGTCTTACGGACCTATTTCAGCTCCGCGGATTCCTTTACGCCTTCAACTTTGTCCGTTCTTCTTCCACCCACTTCTTTAATGTCTGGAGAAACTTCTTGCGTCGCAACTGCTCTTCCTCCGGCAAAGAAGTCACGAGACGTTTCTTATGGTCATCGATGGGAGGCTCGACTTCAAAAGTTTCTAGAACGGAAACGGGCAGGGGAATGTCTGACACACCGTCCCAGTCATGGACAGGGAACCCAAGCGCAAGGAGCGCCTTATCGTACGTCGCATCAACAGTCACCCAAACATCGCCAACCTTTACTTTTAGAAAATCATGAAAACCCGTGAGAGGCTTCCCACGAAAATCCTCGAGGGCCTCCGGCCAGGGATCGATTGGTAACTTCCCCAGGTCATGACGCGCCCAGTGCTCCTGCACTTCGTACCCCAGCGACGTGAGCACGAGCTTGAGAAGCATATGCTTTCCCTTTGCCGTACCCCGGTTCCGCTCTATCACCAATAGTGGACTGGGTGAATTGGGGCTTCCGTATGGGATCTCCCTGATGGATACGTAGGCGCCAATGAGCCGCTCTCTGTCTGTAAGGTTCTCGATATCCGCGACGAGCTGTTGGAACTGCGCTGTCGGATCACTCTCTGGCATGCAGCCCATGATAATGGACAGAACGAAAAGGTGCCAGTAGAAGTCTACTATTTCTCATTATGGCTTGTCTTGCTCTTCCATTCCTCCTTCCGCTCACACCGCGTCTGCTTTCACTAAAAACACCGGAATTCTCGTCTTGAATCATCCCTTTTGCTAGTCTTCTCCTTTCCGCATGAATGAACGCAAAGTGAGAGCGACGCCCAGCCTCTTCCTGGTCAGCAACCGTCTCCCCGTGACAGTGGAACGGCGACGTGGAGGGATACAGCTGGTTGAGAGTATCGGCGGTGTCGCCACAGGCCTCCAGCAATTTCAAGAAAGTATGGAAAGCCAATGGATCGGCTGGCCGGGCATCGCCCGTGAACGCCTTTCGACACGCGAACGCCTGGCGGTTGCCCGAAAACTACGGGATTCCTACCAAAGTATTCCTGTCTATCTCAGACACGAGGAAATCGAAGGGTACTACAACGGGTTCTGCAATAGCACCATCTGGCCGCTCTTCCACTACTTTCCACAACATGCGCGCTTCCATGAGCAGGAATGGGAGATGTTCCGTAAGGTCAACGAGCGATTTGCTCGGGAGGTGCTCCGCCACATAACAGAAGAGGACACTGTTTGGGTCCACGATTTCCACCTGTTCCTGCTGCCACAGATGCTGCGTAAAGCACTCCCGCGACTCTCCATCGGCTTCTTCCTTCACATCCCTTTTCCCTCATTTGAAATCCTCCGTCAGTTTCCCTGGCGTGAGCAGATTCTTACGGGTATCGCCGGCGCAGACCTTGTGGGTTTTCATACGTACGACGACGTGCTGCACTTTCTCCGGAGTATGGAACGAACGCTTGGATTGGAGCATGAGGTGGGACGCATCGCACTGGACGAGCGGATCGTGCGCGTGGATGCGTTTCCGCTGGGGATCGACTTTGAGCATTTCGTCAACCAGGCACGGGACAAATCCTCGCAGCAAGCTGTCCGTACGCTGCAGAGGCAGTTTGGAGAGCGCCGCATCATTCTCTCCATCGACCGGCTGGATTATACGAAAGGAATTACGCAGCGACTCCATGCCTTCCGCGACCTCCTCCAGCGTTTCCCGCAGTACCGAAACAAGGTATCCCTTCTCCTAGTCGTACCGCCGTCCCGCACCAAAGTGCAGGAATACCGCCGCATGCGGGAGGAGATCGACACCCTCGTGGGAAGCATTAACGGAATGTTCGGCACTCTTCAGTGGACGCCCGTCCGTTATCTTTCACGAACGCTCGACTTCCGCCAGCTTGTGAACCTGTACTCCTTTGCAGATATCGCCCTCGTCACACCCCTGCGTGACGGCATGAACCTCATCTCCAAGGAGTTCCTCGCCTGCAAACTCGGCAATCGCGGCGTGCTTGTGCTCAGCGAAATGGCAGGTGCCGCCAAGGAACTGAGCGAAGCAATATTAGTCAATCCTGTGCACCGGGAAAGCATGGTCCGCGGGCTCCTCCAGGCACTGCGCATGCCTGTACGCGAGCAGCGCAAACGCAACCGCATTATGCGATCCTCCCTCAAGCGGCGGACACTACAGTGGTGGGGAACGCGCTTTCTTGCGGAGCTGCGCAAAACCAAGAGCATGCAAACGACACTTTCCGCCACGTTCTTGCGCGGCCCTGCAAGGGCCGACGTGATCCGCTCGTTCCGCGAAGCGAATAAACGCTTACTGTTCCTCGACTACGACGGGACACTCTCGGCATTCCGGCCCAAGCCCGAACAAGCCAAACCCACGGCCCGCGTCCTCACGCTCCTCCGCAACCTTTCAGAATTGAGCACCGTCGTGCTTTCCACGGGACGAACCCGCCCCGTGCTGGAACGATGGTTCGGGCATCTTCCCATCGGCTACATCGCCGAGCATGGCAACTGGGTTCTTAAGCGGGGAGGGAAGTGGCGGCAGCTTCTCGTCGAGACTTCGGACTGGAAACCTGCCATCCGCGACATACTGGAACAATACGTGGACATCACGCCGGGATCGTTTATCGAAGAGAAGGAGAATTCTCTGGCCTGGCACTGCCGGCAGGTGGACACCGAACTTATCGCGGCACGCACACCGGATCTCCTCAGCGTCTTGCGCGACATCACCGCAAACTACGGCGTGGACGTTCGGGAAGGGAAACGCGTGATCGAAGTGAAGACAGCGGGAACGGACAAGGGGAAAGGTGCGCAGGAATGGCTCGATAACAGAGAATGGGATTTTATCCTGGCGGTTGGGGATGACTGGACGGATGAGGACCTGTTCCGCGTAATGCCGGCAAACGCTATCACCATCAAAGTGGGACCTGCGCCGTCCATCGCACGATACCGGATTCCCACGTACGTGGAATTCCTCTCCTTTCTCGAGGAGTGTATGCAGAAAATGTAGTGACCACGCGAAAAGGGAGGAGGATGACTGTCTCCTCCCCCTCATTCGCCGCCTTTCATGACAGGCAAGTACACCTTTCCCGCACTTGCGCTTGGGCGATGTCTGTATTGGGAGCCACTGCGCGTTCAGGAGGCGGAGGGAATTCCGCCACGACGCAATGCGCATGGTTCTCATTCCGGCGGGAAAGGATCACGCGCAAAGGTGTCGTTCGTACCGTGCGCAAGAAATGGTGACGGGGCTTTTGCTGATGTCTTTCATGAAACCTAGGATTTTATAGAAATCACAAATTGACAGTTTACATTCTCAGTTTAGTACCAATGTTCTTCCATTACCCTCCAGAGAGAATTCCCAATAGTAACATTCGAAGTAACAATCCGTGAGATACGAGGATCGTTAATCGGATATGGGCTCAAATAGGGACTCAAATCCTAATCTTCCCTTCTCACGATCTTCGAGAATATCGAGTGCGCGATCCCGAGCACCCGTTCTGCAGCCCCCAACGACATAATCCATCGCCATTTCTCTGAGTGTTTTAGTACATTCAGATTCCTCCTGTTCATCGCCGAGTTTTTGCAATTCATCGAACATACAATGATTGGTGGAGCTGAGGGGATTTAAACCCCTGACCTCTGCAATGCGAATGCAGCGCTCTATCAGCTGAGCTACAGCCCCACTGGGGTGGAAGTAATGGGAGAAGGAACGATCGCGCAGCGTCTTTTCTATCACGCCCCACAAGCGGGGCTAGGCAGCTGAGCTACAGCACCGTACCAGTTATTTCGCTCCGGCACGGGCCAAGCCCAAACCGAAAGAAGCAAGGAAATTGTACAAATCCCACGGGGAAAATCCACCCCTAATCTGACTGTAAATGTCCATTGAGATAGGGATAAGACTTGATTACACTGTCATTACCGTTGTGGCCCGGTAGCTCATCGGTAGAGCGCTGCCCTGAAGAGGCAGGCGTAGCCAGTTCGACTCTGGCCTGGGCCACCACTTACACAAATTCTTCCACCCTCTTCTGTCCGATGAAGATCGGGGATTCACCGTCCCACATCTTCGTAATGGCCTTCTTGATCCCCACGCGCTCGATGACATGTTGAAACCTGCGTACGGCGCCCTCGTTGCCAAAGTCGGTCATCACCGTAAATTGCTCCAGGCGCTGTCCACTGATTTTCAGGCTCCCATCCTTGAGCTTTTCAATGCGATACGCACCCATCCGCGTGGTATTGAGGTGCGGACGGAGAACCGGCAGCTTCTTCCTCTCTTCCTCTACGGACTTTAACCTCTCCTCTTCTCGATTCATGCGCTCATCCATGACAATCGGCAGGAGAGACTTCTTCAGCTCATCAACGCCGTCACGCGTCGCTGCGGAAATGGAAGCAGTCACGTTGATCTTTGCCTTCTTCAGCGCCTTGAGGAACGCAGCTGGATCATTCCCGATGAGGTCAATCTTATTGAGAATGACGATTTCGCGTTTCCTTGCAAGCGTAGGGGAGTACGCCTCCAGTTCTTTCCGGATCGCCCTGTAGTCGTCGATCAGAATCTTGAGATCTGGACCCTCACCTTCCCGCAATGCGCGGCTGATATCCAGGAGGTGCAGGAGAACACCGCATCGCTCGATATGCCGGAGGAAGGCATCGCCCAACCCCTTTCCCTCAGAAGCCCCCTCAATGAGTCCCGGAATATCACACGCAATATACGAACGGCCCGACACACTCACTACACCGAGATTGGGGATCAGTGTCGTGAATGCATAGGGAGCAATTTTGGGCCGCGCAGCGGACATCGCGGCAATCAACGAAGACTTGCCCACACTCGGATATCCGATAATGCCGACGTCCGCCACAAGCTTGAGTTCCAGCTTTACCTTCTTCTCCTCGCCGGGCTCACCCAACTCTGCGAAATCCGGTTTCTGGCGCGTGGAACTTTTAAAATGCGCATTGCCGTAGCCACCGCGTCCTCCGTGGCAGGCAAGCAAACGATCCCCGTTGTCCACGAGTTCCCCCAGTGCCTCGCCCTTTCCGGACGCATCGAGTTCCGTGACAACTGTCCCCGGCGGAACGAGGAGAACCAAATCCTCACCGTCCTTGCCTCCTCTGTGCTGTCCTTTGCCGAATTCACCTTTCTGCGCCTCGAACTTCTTACGCGAAGCGAAGTCGCTCAACGTATCCGTATTCTCATCTGCCACAACGTACACGTCCCCGCCCTGACCGCCGTCGCCGCCGTCAGGCCCACCCTTGGGCACATACTTCTCCCGGCGCCAGGACACACATCCTTTGCCACCGTTGCCTCCGCGTATGATGATAATTGCCTCGTCAAGAAACATGTGAGGAGTATAGTGCCACATCCGCGCTTCTCCTACCCGAATCCGTTCATGAATACGCCCCTGCGTGCCATAAAGCAGCTGTACCTGCACCGTACGGACTTCCTGAAAAGGGAAAATATTCCCCTGCGTGAACAGCACTACCATGAATGCGTCGAGCGCCTGCATGATGCCAAGCACTCTGAGAATGAACGTGTGTGCCAGCGCCTGGAGAAGGAAACGGACAACACCCGCCACGATCTTTCTAATTCCCTTTCGAATCTCGGTATTTACCAAATGCTTGATTATTGCGTGTCCTGCGCGGAGTACGAACCGGAACTATCCCTCTCAGGTAAACTCAGTGAAATTAAGAATTGGTGTAATCAGTTTCTCTGTCAGAAAGATGCGTTTTCTGTTGCGGAAACGATTTGGATGACGCTTCAGAAGGAGTACGGCGTTGCACCAAACATCCCCGCTTTCCGTTTTATAATTAATGCTCGTATTGTGTTATCTTTGCTGAAAGACGAATAAGGACCACAGCTATAGGATTGACGACTACAAGTTGGCACTCTAAAATAGAGAGTGCCAATTGCATTTTCTTCTCCCTTTCCTATGAGCAAGATTATCGGTATTGACCTTGGAACCACTAACTCCTGCGTCGCCGTTGTAGAAGGCGGGCAACCGACGGTAATCCACAATGCGGAGGGCAGCAACGTGACGCCTTCCGTTGTGGCATTCAAAGACAGCGAAGTCCTTGTGGGCATCGCCGCAAAACGACAGGCCGTTACGAATTCAAAGAATACGATCTTCTCCGCCAAGCGGTTCATCGGCCGGCGCTATGAAGAAGTGAAATCGGAGTCATCCCACGTGCCCTTCGAAGTGAAGGGAGGAAAGGAGGGAAGGGCCGTGATCGTCGTCAATGGACAGGAAATGCTCCCGCAGGAAGTTTCGGCAAAGGTTCTGCAGAAATTAAAGAGGGACGCCGAGGCCTTCCTCGGCACCACGGTTACCAAGGCCGTCATTACCGTTCCGGCTTACTTTGACGACTCCCAGCGCCAGGCAACCAAGGATGCGGGACAAATTGCCGGTCTGGAAGTGGTCCGTATCATTAACGAACCGACCGCAGCCGCGCTTGCCTACGGCCTTGATAAGGAAAACAAGTCGCAGAAGATCATAGTCTACGACCTGGGTGGAGGGACGTTTGACGTATCTGTCCTGGAACTTGGCGACGGCGTATTTGAAGTGATCGCCACCAACGGCGACACACATCTGGGCGGTGACGACTTTGACCAGGTGGTGATGGAGTGGCTTATCGAAGAGTTTAAAAAGGACCAGGGGATTGATCTGAAGAATGACAAGATTGCCATCCAGCGTCTCCGCGAGGCTGCGGAAAAAGCGAAAATCGAATTGTCATCGTCCACTGAGACGGAAATTAACCTGCCGTTCATTACGGCGGACGCGTCCGGCCCCAAGCATCTGAACATCAAGCTTACGCGCTCCAGGCTGGAATCCCTTGTTTCTGACCTCATTCAACGGACAGTAAAGCCGTGCGAGAACGCGCTGAAAGATGCAGGTCTAAGTAAGAAGGACATAGACGAAATCGTTCTCGTCGGCGGAATGACCCGTATGCCTGCCGTTGTCGCCAAAGCCAAGGAGCTCTTCGGTAAGGATCCGCACCAAGGCGTAAACCCGGATGAAGTTGTGGCCGTGGGAGCCGCTATCCAGGGCGGCGTGATCGGCGGCGACATCCATAAGGACATCGTTCTGGTCGACGTGACGCCTTTGTCCCTCGGCATCGAGACGTTGGGCGGCGTGGCAACGAAACTGATCGAACGTAATTCCAAAATTCCCACCAGCAAAGCGCAGATCTTCTCCACCGCCGCGGACAATCAAACCTCCGTCGAAATTCACGTGGTCCAGGGTGAACGCGAGCTTGCGCGGGACAACAAGTCCCTCGGCCGTTTTATTTTGGACGGCATCCTTGCCGCGCCGCGCGGAATGCCGCAAGTGGAGGTGACCTTCGACATCGACACGAATGGAATCCTGAGCGTGAAGGCAAAAGATAAAGGTACGGGCAAGGAGCAACACATCACCATTCAGGGATCTACCGGACTCTCCAAGGATGAAGTGGAAAGAATGCAGAAAGACGCCGAACTGCACGCGGAAGAGGATAAGAAGAAGCGTGAGCTCATCGATCTCAAGAACCAGGGTGACGCGCTCATCTTTACGCTCGAGAAGCAGTTGCGCGAGCACGACGCCAAGATTCCCGACAACGTGAAGAAGAACGTCAACGAGAAGATGAATACGCTCCGTGATCTCCTCAAGCAGGAAGATGCTTCACTCGACCAGATCAAGAAAGCGACTGAGGAATTGGGAACCGCTGCCCAGGAAATTGGGAAGGTTGTGTATGAGGCTGCCCAAAAGTCATCCGCGGAAGGAGACAAGAAAGAAGGTGGCGAGAAGAAACAGGACGATGTCGTCGATGCGGAGGTTGTGGATGACAACGAGAAGGGAAAGAAGAAGAAATGACACTGTCCGCCCCTCCTCGCTCACTGCGGTGAGCTACGGGGGGCGGATATTTCCTGTGGTCGTTGACTTTTTCGGTATCAGTCTTATTGTATCGCGCCAATGCACCTTTCTCCTCAACCGCAACCGTGCAAACAGCCAAACACTGTCGGTGCCATGCTGTATTCCAATCGTGATGCGGAACAGTTTCTGTGCTCCGCCCCCGATTCTGTTAAAGAACGCATTGTTACACTCTTTGTTCAGGAGAATAAATCACCCGGTCAAATCGTCGAGATTTTGGAAGAGGAGGGCATTATGGTATTACCGACATCGCTCCAACCACTGACGAAAGCCGGTGTTTTGCGACGTGTCGTACATCAACTTGTGGACAATGCACTGAGAATCTCTATCCAGAACCAGCGCTACGCCTCCCATCTCCAGTCCGTATCCGGTCGAGCAGACGAGCGGCGAAATGAATGGATGCGTGAGCATGGTATGCACGTCTGGTCCGTTGAAGAAGACCATTACTTCGAGTTCCTCCTGCAGGATCCATCCATGCGTCGGACACCTGAAAGGCTTAACCATGCAAAAATCGCCGAAGCGATGCGTATTCATTTTCAGAGTACGTATTTCACGCAGAAGAATTGTTCCGATCACTATCTCTACACCCGCCATCGAGAACGAGCACTGGAAAAACAGCGTGAACGGCGCATGTTGAGGCGTTCAAACAATAGACATTCCTGCGCCGAATAATGCGCTCCAGCGCATCGTATGGAGAGGGTTACCTCGTTGGCTGAACGATAGAAGACGGTTGCATGCGTTGCTGCCTCTGATGACGTGAAGATAATGATGTGGAAACAACTCCATTCACCGGTATCGTTGCAGCTTCCGTATGACACTGATCCATCTGACTGATTCGAAGAATATCCTCTGTGTACATGTCCGCCACGCCAAGCCGTTCTTTCCAAGCCGTGGAGGCTAAGGTGAAGAGTCCCGTAAGTCTCAAGCGTTCCGCCGCCGTCATCTGCTGGCAACGCTCAGCTGCTTTGCTCAATGCATTATCCGCTTCGAACAATCGCGAGACAGGGATAACCTCCACGGGCAAATGAAAAACCCTCACAACCCTCTGAAGAAAGCATGAGACGCCATATTCAACAGCACGTTGAATTACACCTTTCTCCTCTTCCTGAGTATTGCTCGGTATGGTCCAGTTTCCCAATGCAACTATTGCCCCTTCCGCATTCTGTAACGGATCACTCACCGATGAACCCGGCAACTCATGTCGGGATCCCTTGACCTTCATACAACAAGTGTAACGCCAGACTCCCGCGAGTCAACGTACGGTTACGGCTTCCTTAAGCCATAATATCATCCATCATTCACAGGCGTTCGCCCATATACTTCGCCAGTTCGACGATCCTGTTCGAGTAGCCCCACTCGTTGTCGTACCAGGAGAACGTCTTCACGAGCGTACCACCGATAACTTGGGTTAGGGCAGCGTCAACAATGGAACTGCGCGGATCCATCACAAAATCCTGCAGGACAAGCGGGCGTTTCTCAATGCCGAGAATGTCTTTCATGGGACCGGTAGCCGCCTTCTCAAAAGCAGCATTCACCTCCTCAACGGTCGTCGGTTTTGCCGTGACGACGGTCAGGTCCGTAATACTGCCCGTGGGCGTTGGGACACGGATGGAAGTGCCGTTCATCTTGCCTTGAAGTTCCGGAATTACGAGGCCGATCGCCTTTGCAGCTCCTGTGCTCGTGGGGATCATATTGATGGCAGCCGCACGCGCCCGTCGCAGGTCCTTGTGGGGAAAGTCGAGAATGTTCTGGTCGTTCGTGTAGCTATGAATGGTCGTCATCAATCCGTACGTAATGCCAAATGTGTCGCTGAGAACCTTGGCCATGGGCGCAAGACAGTTGGTGGTGCAGGACGCATTGCTCACGATGTGCATCGTCTTGGGATCGTACGTCTTCTCGTTCACACCCAGCACGAACGTGCCGTCCACTTCGTCTTTTGCCGGAGCAGATATGATGACTTTTCTTGCGCCGGCTTGCAGGTGAAGCGCAGCGTCGGCCTTTTTCGTGAACTTCCCCGTGCACTCCAGGACAATGTCTACCTTGAGATTCTTGTGCGGAAGCTTAGTAGGATCCTTTTCCGCCGTGAGGACGATTTCGCCGAATTTTGTTACGAGCTTGCCATCTTTGTAGTCCGCTTCGGAATCAAAGTTTCCGTACGTGGAATCAAATTCAAACAGATGTGCGAGCGTGGCGCCATCCGTGAGGTCATTTACAGAGACCACATGCAGGTCCGGATGCTTTTCGATGATAATGCGGAGCGCTTGCCGACCAATGCGTCCAAATCCGTTGATGGCAATATTCGTCATATATGAATGTGGGAAGAGTTACTTGAAGTGTATGGAAACCATGACCAATGGAAAATGCAAAATGTACAATGCGAAATTGACGATCAATGTTGATCGTTATGCACTTCAACTTTCCATTTGAACGAAGGTTTTAGCAAGAAGGATGGTATCCAATTCCACATTTGGAGACTCACAGACGAGAACGCCGCCCACCTTCCGTTTCTTTAAGACCTTGAGAAACTCCTTCCAGTTCGCATCGCTATGCTCAAGACGGAGATGGTTCCGTTCGCCGCTCGGTCCATAATTGATGCCCGAATAGTGTATGTGCATCTCTTTGATGGAGTCTTTTCCCAGAATCTCCTGATACTGATCCAGCATCGCATTCCATTCCTCTGCCGTATTCAACTTTCCGTGGCTCCGTGCGTGCAGATGTGCAAAATCCACACAGGGATAATTGCCGAACTCTTTGCTCATCCGGAGCGCCTCGTCCAGCGTCCCGAATTGTGAGTGTTTCCCCATTGTTTCTATGGCGAGATTCACGTTCGGGAACTTCTTTTTCTCCTTCATGATATCCTTCAGTGCACTGTATACATTTTTATACACATTGTCCGGCTCCTGGCCGAGATAAAACGCTGCATGGACGCAGACGGACCGCGCCCCTGCCACTTCCGCCATTTGAAGAGCCTTGAGTATTCGTTGCTTGCTCGCAGTAAGTTTAGCCTTGTCCGGTGAATTGAGATTCACGTAATACGGCGCGTGGACAGTCATCGTGATCTTCAATTCCTCGGCAACTTCCCGGATCTCCCGCATCCGTTCCGCGTGATCGGGAACTCTCTGCACCCATTCGATCTCCATGGCACTGATTCCCAATCGATGCGCTTCTCGAAGACCTTCCACCGTTCCTCCTCGATTCGGTGTACTTGTGGGAGCCCCTGCAACCGCAAAGTGAAGCATGGAGACAGTATACCGGAATACGGCTACGATATGCTCGTCTATGCCTCTTACAAAAGAGATCATCGCGAAGACACTGGCAACACCCCAAGGCGAACGAGCCTACAAAGTTGCAGAGAAGCTCTTCGATGCAGGATACGACACGTGGTGGGTTGGCGGCGGTATCCGCGACATGCTTCTCGGCCAGGTTCCGGAAGACATCGACGTGACAACGGAAGCTCGGCCAGAACAGATCTGCGAACTTTTCAAGCGCAGCGACCGTTATGGGGAAAGATTCGGAAGTATCAAAGTTCCTGTGGGTGATGATATGTTCGAGGTAACCACGTTCCGCGAAGATGATGAAGCATCCGACGGACGCCATCCGGAGTCTGTCGTCTTTGGCAATAGAGAGCAGGACGCCAAGCGGCGAGACTTTACGGTCAACGCCATCTACTGGCATCCCATTTCCCGCGAAATATACGACCCGTTTCAGGGAGCGGATGACATGAAAGAGCGGCTCATCCGCTTTATCGGGGAACCGGGCGTCCGTATCAAACACGATGCACTGCGCATGCTCCGTGCCGTGCGGTTCCGCGCAAAGATCGATGGACAGTACCATCCCGAGACATACCGCGCCCTACAGGAGAACGCCACGCTTGTAGAAATCCTTTCCGGCAACCGCCTGATGGAAGAACTGGAGAAAATTCTGCAATTGCACCAACCGTCACGTGCGCTGGAAGATGCATGGGAAATCGGGATCCTTAAAGCATTCCTTCCCGAGCTCTATGCGTGCAAGGGGATTCCGCAGCCCAAAGATTTTCATCATGAGGGCGACGTATGGAAGCACACGAAGCAATGTGTCGATGCCTTTGAACCGGAGGATTCCCCGGATGTACGTCTGGCTGCACTCTTCCATGACGTCGGCAAAGTGGAAACATTCTCTCTTGTGGATCGCATTCGCTTTGACCACCACGCCACTGTTTCCGCGGAAACCACAGAGAAGATTCTCGCCAGACTGAATGTTTCGGGTAAGAGGAAAGATAAGATCGCTTGGCTCATCAAACACCATATGATGATGCTCACGTTCTTGGAGGTCGGCGAGGATCGTAAGGGACACTGGTACTTCCATCCCTGGTTCCCGGAGCTCCTGCACCTCTTTCGGCTGGACATTGCAGGTACGACACCCGCGGACTACGGGCTCCTGGAGAAGATTCTCAAGGACTACCACGCATTCCTGGACCGCCATCCGCGTCCCAAGAAGCCATTTCTGAGCGGCGACGAGGTGATGAGCATCACGGGTATCCCGTCGGGCGAACGGGTGGGGGAGTTCCTAAAAGCCCTCCATGACGCACAGGTGCGGGGCGAGGTGACGACAAAAAAGGAAGCGCGGGATTTCCTGTCGCGACATATGCATAAGGATTAATCTGCCGACTCGTGCTCATCATCAGTGCAGACGTCGCATATGTGATAAGCACTTTCATCCTCAAACACCTCTCCGCCACCTGATGCGTGCCCTTATCAGAGAGTGGCTACGCCGCTTCTTCTCGCCGCCTCTGCAACGGCAGGAGCCACAGCCTTCAAGAGACGAGCATCGAACGGCTTAGGAAGAATGTACTGAGGTCCAAATGAAAGATCCTTAAGCCCATAGACTTTGAGGATGTCCTCAGTTACCGGCTCCCTTGCGATGGCCGCAATAGACTTTGCAGCAGCAATTTTCATCGCTTCGTTAATCGACCTCGCACGCACGTCAAGTGCCCCCCTGAAGATAAAGGGAAAACAGAGAACATTGTTAACCTGGTTCGGATAATCGCTGCGGCCGGTGGCCATCACCAAATCGGGACGCGTGCGCACTGCCACGTCGAACTGTATTTCCGGCACAGGGTTTGCCAGTGCAAAAACTACCGGTCGTACCGCCATGCTCGTAAGCATCTCCGGCGTAACTGTATTGGGGGCGGAAACGCCGATGAATACATCCGCTCCTTGTAAGGCATCGGCAAGCGAACGTGCGTCCGTCTGAGCAGCAAACTGCTCCTTATAAGGATTCATATTCTCCGTTCTCCCCTCGTACACGACCCCTTTCGTATCACAGAGAATGAGATGTTCTTTCGGCAGACCAAAAGAAATCAAGAACCTGGCAATGGCAAGAGATGCCGCCCCGGCGCCATTCATCACTACACGAATGTCCTCGATCTGTTTCTGTTGCAGAAGTAACGCGTTTTCCAGCGCGGCAGCAACGACAACAGCCGTACCGTGCTGGTCGTCATGGAACACGGGAATCGAAAGGCGCTTCTTGAGCCCTTCTTCAACGACAAAACAATCTGGAGCCTTGATGTCTTCCAGGTTGATACCACCGAACGACGGCTCTAGAGCGGCGACGATTTCAATGAGCTTCTCCGGATCTTTCTCGTTCACTTCAATATCAATGGCATCAATGTTCGCAAACTTTTTAAAGAGGACCGCCTTGCCTTCCATCACAGGCTTGCTGGCCAGCGCCCCCCTGTCCCCCAAACCGAGAATCGCCGTACCGTTGCTCACTACGGCAACGACATTTCCCCGAGACGTGTATTCGTAGGATGCTGACGGATCTTTTTCTATGGCAAGAACGGGTTCCGCAACGCCTGGCGTGTACGCAAGAGCAAGGTCTGCTGGCGTATTCATCGGTTTCGTCGGTTGGAGGGAGATCTTTCCCTTGGGAAGTGCAGCGTGGTATTGGAGAGCGTCTGTTTGAGATAGTGCCATAGATGGCACATTATCACACAATCCGTATTTTGTCCTCTCGATACTGGTGGGCCAGGATGGAGTTGAACCATCGACCGCCGGTTTATAAGTCCGGTGCTCTAACCAACTGAGCTACTGGCCCTTTGGATCGAACGAACGTGGTTTAGAGGCACTATAACACAGTGGAACTTCCTCTGACGATACGTCGCGTATCACCGGGTACGGCTATTCTCTCCAACAGCCTCTTCAATGGAATGATTCCATAGGAGTGTACCCGCCTTCTCCTGCGGGAAAACCCTACGCCTGCGTTCGTCTACAGACTCCGTGAACCCTTTTAACTTTGACTGCCTCTTCTTGAGTAGTATTCCGCCAATGGCTATAAAACAGATGACCATAAAGGCTGCTGTGCCAATGAGCCATGGCATGAACTCAGACGCAGTCGTACCTTTCGGACTAACAGGAGCCAGAGGAGGAAGGCCCACGCCCGGTGCAACATCTTCAGCCGTCGGCCCCCGGTCTACTGCCGTAAGTGCAAAGCCGCGTACCGTCGTCTTGCCCGGTACCAGTATGAGTTGTGAGGGCAAGGCAAGCGTAAAGGTTGATCCTGTTGCCGTGAACGAGGGTTCTTCAGCCTGCCTGTTCCATCTCATCTGTAACGCATCGTATTGCCACCACTCGGAATGCCATTTCGTTTTTGTACCAAAGAGAAGCATAACCGTAGCATCGGAACCCGGACCGCTACCGTCTGCCGCAGCGTTGTTCGAGGGATCGCCGTCCGCATCCAGGTGCACAAAGAAATTCACCGGCATCCCCGGGTCGGCAGGAAGAGGGGATTTCGTCTGAAAAACTGCCGTGTAGCCGCTCCCGGTCGGAAGAACGGAAAAGCTGGTCAAATCGGCCGTTAGCGGGGGGAGACTGCTGATCCTTGCGCGATCGAATACCACGATATCATCTCCTGGATCATCGACGGCCACTCCGCTCCCGGTCAGCGTTGCCATAGCATACGGCTCTCGTACCGCTGCAGCATTGTTCTCAAACGTCAGCGCAAATGCCTTCGTTATGAGAAGGGGGAGAAGAAGAGCGGAAATCATGATGCAGAGAGAAGGAGGAAGCGCGGAAAACCCCGGGATCACTTCTTCGCCTCCGCCGCTTGCTGCTCTACCACCACCGTAATTGGCTGCGTAGCCGCACCAATCTTGACCTGCACCGTAAACGTGCCGATCGCCTTGATGTGCTCGGTGAGGGAGATTGCATCAGAAGAGAGATCCAGCTGGTGCTGCTCTTTAAGCGCTTCCGCCACTTGCTCTTCGGTGATAGCCGCATAGAGCTTGCCGGTCTTGCTGGCCTTACGGATGAACTTAACCGTCTTGCCGGCTACAGCAGACACAGCGTTTGCCTGGAGCTGCTTTTCTTTCTCTTTCTCTTCTGCGCGCCTCTTGATCTGCTCCGCATACCTCCGTCGAACCGTAGGCGTTGCCACAAGGGCTTTCCGCTGCGGAAGGAGAAAGTTTAGTGCGTAACCATCTCCTACGACCAGGAGGTCGTTCTTTTTGCCGATGCCGTTGATATCCTCGAGAAGGAGTACTTCCATATTGCCTGAGGGGAGAACTTCTGTAGTGCTCATACCGTTCAATTTCAATCGTTAGGGAATCAGGGGGAGAACCTTTCGCGGGAAATCAGGGGAGAAATGGAATCGGTACTTAAAGAGCCAAACTAGTCTACAGAAGCGTGTATAGAGCGTCAACGCTGAATCGTGCATCGAAGCCAAAATTCCCGATTCCATGAAGATATTATACAAGCTGCTATTGCGTTCTCATATTAGTGTTGTTCTATAACATTTTCAAGGCCTCTGCGTTACCAGAAGGGACGGCACCCACGTGAAGATAGACAGCCATCCTTTTCCTGGCTTGAACACCCTGTTCTGCCGTACGTACCATTTCTGGAGCGTGAGAAAACGATCACTATGGAGTGATAATGAACCCAGTTCCACGCCCTGGATATACGCGTGATGCGCAAACGTATAGAGCGGGGAGTAGAGGAAGATTGCCGGCACATCTTTGGCAAGAATGTCCCGCAGGTCTCTTAAGGCCTCCGCGCGCTCCTTCTCATCCCGGGTGCGACGGATGGTTTCCAACATCTGATCCGCCTTTGGTGAGACGTACTGCGAGAGATTGTAGGCATCCTGCCGAAGGTCCTTGGGGTTACCCGTCAGTTGTTGGGCTCCGCTGCTGTGCCAGTAAGAGTAACTGTCGAGATTGTCGAGCAGCGACTGTCCGAAAAGCAGGACGTCGTACTCCCTCGTAAGAAGTTTGTTCTGGAACTCTTCGCGTGTGGAAGGAATATCGATAATGAGCTTCACACCCATCGTCGCCCAAGATTTCTGGAGGAAAGCCGCAACTTTTCGGTACTCCGGCGGCGAATTGCTTGTGAGGAGGCGCAAAACGAGCTGGTCTCCTTTGTCGTTCTTCCGAACGTTGACGGGATCATCGGGCTTGCGGAGGCGCAACATGCCATTCGCAAAGTACATTTGTTGAGCGTTAACCTGGCGTCCCGGCTTCCCTGCACGCGTCCGGATAAAATCCCGCACAAGTGCCTGCTCATCCAGTGCTCGGCTGTACTCCTGCGCATCCTTTGCGCGGAACACGTACACGGTATCCAGTATTTTCCCTTTGGGATCCGTCAGCCTGACAACGTTCCGTCCGTACTGCACCGCGCCCGTTCCACTGCGAACCGCAGGGAGCGCTACAAGCCATGTCCCCGTAGACGTTGGGCTGGTCACCACGGGCACGCCATTGACCCGGGAACCGGGAGGGACGTCCACGTACGAACCGGAAAACGTAAGGACGGATCCCGTCTGAAGAAAGACCACTGGATCCACCTTGAGCGCCCCCGCATTTGCGGCTTCGTCATCTTCGAGAAGACGCTGGAGTCGGATCTTTTCGGGCAGGTTCCAATTACTCTCAAAGAGTGCACCTTGCGCAGCCTCAGGATCGTACTGATAACGCCAGTTTGACGTATCGAGCTCAAGTAAGGGCGTATCAACGAGCACGGATTCCTGCACCGACGTTGCGAGCGCCTGCTTATCAGTCCCCAGCTGCAGACCCAGACGGAGGCTACGGTCCTGGAGTGCAGGACGCTCAAGGTTAAAAAACACCGCTACGTACTGCGGAAGCGTATAGTTACGCGCCGTAAAGTTCTTGGGAATCATGGGCTCTGCACGGTCATTGCGCGGAACAAGGCGTACCCCCTGGAGATTCCGAAGATCGGAGAGGAGAGAAGAGTAATCCGGAAAAATACGGAAGACGACGCGGTCGAGCCGATAGGGGGGAGGAATACTCCGGTCAAACCGCTCAAGCGTGATTTCCGTGGAAACATCTGTCTGCACAATATGCCTGAGCTTGTAAGGACCCGCGCCCACGGGGGCATACCCAAAATCCGTGGCCAGGTCGAGCTTTGAGACAGAGATGCCATCAAAGGACGCCTTGGGAAGAAGGCCGAGAGTAAGATTGCTGGGAAAGAAACTGTACGGCTGATCGAGAGTGAACTGCACCGTGCGTTCATCGATTTTCGCGATCCTTACGCCACGGAAATTCTGTTGGAGCAGGGGATTAGGGAATTGCGGGTCCTGGATCGTCTTGTAGGTAAAAAGAACATCATCCGCAGTAACAGGATGGGGCTTTTGGACGGTAGAGTCATGCCAGAACAGATTGTCTTTAAGACGAAGGGTATATTTGGTGCTATCGGATGATACCTGCACCGACGCAAGATCTTCCTCGATCTTCTTCGTTTGGGGGTTATATTTGAGCAAGCCTGCAAATACCAGCGACACGATGTCGCGATTGACGTCGTTTTGAACCGTAAACCAGGGATTGAGCGGCTGCAAATCTCCCACCGACCCCTCGATATACGTCCCGCCCGGCGCAGGCATTAGGACAGTGTTACTGATATAGAAGAAACGGAAAAGCCCGAGGAAGCTCCCCGCGAAGAGAATGGACAACCCGAGGAGCGTCCAACGCTCCCACCGCGTCATGGTAAAGAGAAGCTTGATGAGCCGAGACATCCCATCCATTCTACCTGACTGACTTCATGAAGGAAGGCGCGGGCACGCCAAAAAGTCGTCCTGTCAAAATTGCCCTCAGGAATCAATAATTGACGTACCATTCCACGATCGTGAGACCGAAGAAGAGCACGCTCAACCAGATGGATGCCTTATAGATCACTTTCTCCGCCCCGCGCCTCTGCACTACCACCGCTCCCGATCCGCCAAACGTTGCCGAAAGCCCCGATGCACGATGCTGCAGGAGAATGAACAGCGCAAGGATGCACGAGATGGCAATGTGGACGCCGAGGAGGATGGACTTGATCATACCGAAGGATAGTAGCAATGTGACTGATAGAGTGCAAATGAGAGTTCCAATGCGAATATTTTGCACTATAGCCCTTCGACTCGCTTCGCTCGCTCGGGGCACTCGCCTCGACTGCCTATGAGATGGTCGGAGCCCCAGGCGAAGTGGAGGGCGCAAACCACGAGCGAGGCCGAACAAAGTGAGGCCGAGTCGAGTGGTAGAGGGATAGGACGATGGGTGCAATGAGAAGACGGCCAGCACCTTTCGGAGTGTGAGGTTGGTGGGCGGTACAGGGGTCGAACCTGTGACCTACTGGGTGTAAACCAGCCGCTCTGACCACTGAGCTAACCGCCCACGGAAGGTAGCATAGCGAAACACGCTGTAAAAATCGTCACCATTCATCCCATCACATCAACATCACTGGCTCAACGACGTAAACACATCCTGCATGAGATTGACGATGGTGGAGAAATCGAGACGGAAGGGAATATCCAATATACGAGCGATCCAGGAGACGGCAAAGAAGGCGATGAAACAGACGAACAGTCCGATAATGGCGTAACGGATGGTATGCACCGCCTGCTTGATCTTTTCCTCGTTACCAGCCGAAAGGATGAATGTGATACCCCCCCAAATGATGAAAACGAGACAGAGGAGGGATGCCGCGACCAGCGCCAGTGCGATGAACGTTGCAAATATTTCCATGGGCGTGCCGTTTTGGAGCAGGTCTTTAAGCATGGGAAAGTGGGGGAGGGTGGGGTGAAAAGCGTCAGGGCTTCTGTGGTTCAAGTATCTTGAGATTGACGCGCTGCGATGTTGCGCCTCCTATGAGGCGGAGGAGAGTTCGCAACGCTTTTACCGTCTGGCCGTTCTTTCCGATGAGCTTGCCCATATCACGATCGCTCACGCGCACCGTGAGGAGTACGCCGAGCTGGTCGATCGAGGGATCGATGTGAAGTTGGTCGCGATCCTCAACAAGCGCCTCGAGGACGTACTTCAGGAATGAATAGCCAGGAATGTTCTCTGCGTCGGGCGTAGCCATTGGCCTACAAGATACGCTCAAGCAGCAGGCTTGTCACCCCCTGTCGGAGCCGGAGCGGCAGCAGGCGCCGCCGCCTCTTCCTTTTTGGGCTTTTTCTTGGTGTACGTCTCAATGAACTTCTCCATATTCTTCAGACCAGCCTTCTTGAGGAGCCGGGCTACGGTAGTGCTGGGGATGGCTCCTTTGCCAATCCAGTACTGGATCCTTTCGTCATTATGCTCAAAGACAACAGGATTACGAGCCGGTAGGTAGTGACCCACAACTTCCAGAGATCTGCCTTTCACGGGGTCACGCTTTTCGGCCACCACAAGGCGGTAGGTGGGGATATTCTCACGGCCGGTGCGCTGGAGACGGATTTTTAACATGCGTCAAAGCTGGAAGAGTGTAAAGAAGCCGAAAGGGGAGCGCAAGGCTGATTTTAGCGAGATTGTGAAGTACGCCGACTCGTCCGAATGACCCGAATCTCGCGAACGAGTGCGTCTTTACATTCCTGTGACAGATAGGCCACAAGAGCAGGGGTGAGAAAACGGGACTCCTGTAAAGCGATCCCATTTGCGCATTCGATTGTAAGAACCGCATCCGAGAGTTCAAGGACACGAATTGCTTCCTGGTGCCGCGGAAGGGATTTTTTCAGCCATTCCTCCGCACGGTACGTAACCATGCTTGCCGTCGCCTGCGTATGGAGGCCGCGCTTACGAAGAACCTTGGGCAGGATGGATTTGAGGGAGTCCATAATCGATATTTCATTATGCCTTTCATTCTATCAATGACCAAATCTCAATGAACCAATAACCAAAACGTCCAAATATATTCTTCGTATTTGGTCATTTCACCGCCGCGTCTTTGAGAACTTCAACTGTCTTTTCAGCGGCATCCTTCCAAAATAACTGCCTCGGAGAAGAAGTCACCGGCGGCTTTTTCATCGCCTCCGCAAAGGCACCGATTTCCGGTGGAAGCAGGACAGCATCCGGCGGGGCAACTTCGGGAATAGCACCGCACCGGGTGGCAATAATGGGACATCCGCAAGCAGCTGCTTCCGCGATCGTAAGACCGAACCCTTCATAGAGAGACGCCGTTACAAACGCCGTGGCAGCGGAGTAGAGCGCGGGAAGGTGCTCATCTTTGACGTGCGGAAGATAGCGGACACCGTCACGCAACCGGACCGAAGCAGCCTCTTTTCCTCCCATCACAAGAATGAGTTGTGCATCGTTGCGATCGATCCGTGTAAACGCATCTATAAGGAGCTTGACGTTCTTGTGCTGCTTGGCGTTCCCCACGTAGAGGAAAAACGGCTTGCTGATTCCATACGCTCGCAATGCCCCTTCCTGTTCTTCAGAAGAGCGATGGACAAATTCAGGTGAGATCCCTTCGGGTATGACCGTCAATTTTTCTGCCACAGGACCGTCATAAACCTTCTGAAGCTCCATTGCCGTAAACGCGCTGACGGCAATCACTCTGCGTGCGCGCCGGACCGAACGGGAAAAAAGTGCCCGGTACGCTAAACGTCGCAGGGGATGTGCACGGTTAGGAAAGCGATGCAGGATGAGATCGTGGATTGTAACGACGGATGGAACGGGACAAAAGTAGGGGACGGTAAAGTGCGGCGAGAAGAACAGATCGGGATGAACATCCTTGAGGATCCTGCGTAGTTCAAAATGTTCACGCAGGGAATAATGGCTGGCGTGGGCAACTACAATGCGTGGCGAATGTGGGAGCGCATCTGCCCAAGCTTCACCTTCGGGCAAAACAATGAGGACGTACTGGATGTTGTCCTCGCGCTTGAGGAGCTCCGTCACGAGTTCGCGCGTATATCGCCCGATGCCAACGGGTAAATGGGCAAAGCGACAATCAATGGCAATTGTGGGCATAAGGATACGTAAAGCGGCAAAGCGATATCGCGGGTCTACTCCATCGGTTATCACCGATCACTCTGTCCGATCACACCGCGAAGCCGTACCATGATAGCGCATGACGGTCGCTGATCTGCTATCGGCATCAAAACTCCAGAGAAATGAGGCGGAAATTCTGCTCGCAGCGTTACTACGAAAGGATCGGACGTGGATCCTAGCGCATCCGGAACAGGAGGTGAGTGAATCCCATCTTCAGCGGTGGAGGACATGGGAACAGCGGCGACTCGCTCACGAACCGATCGTCTATATCACGGGAGAAAAAGAATTCTATGGGCGTCCGTTCACTGTTGACGCACGTGTTCTCGTCCCGCGCCCGGCAACGGAAGGCCTTGTAGGTGTAGCGCTTGCTTTTCTCGCGGCACCATCCGATTCCATTGTCCCGACCGATGCGGGCATTGTGGCCGTAAGCCGCATTTTGAAGAAGCTTCCCGTGACGACTGTTGTCGATGTGGGGACCGGAAGCGGCGCCATTGCCATTACGCTTGCCCTGGAACGTCCGGATCTTACATTCGTCGCAACGGATATCAGCGAGGGGGCACTGGACGTCGCTCAACGGAACGCCGAGCGCCACAACGTGCGTGACCGTATCGCTTTCCTCCACGGCTCCTGCCTGGATCCCATCCTCAAACTCGGCAACCCTTTCCTCCTCGTCAGCAATCCGCCCTACGTTTGCAGTGACCGCCGGCTCCCGCGGGACGTCGTCGAGTATGAACCGTCCAACGCCATCTTCGCCGGTCCGGAAGGTCTAGACGTGATCCGTATTATCGTACAACAGGCAATAGAGCATCCTGCCTGCTGCGGAATCGTCATGGAATGTGAGGAAGGGCACGTGAAGGAGATAGATCGACTCTTGCAATGACCAAATCCCAAGCACCAATGACCAGTGACGCTTCGCAAACCTGGTCGTTTTTGGTCATTGGATAATTGATTATTGGTCATTTCTTATCTACATGCTATCTTCTCCTCATGGATTCACTCCTCCAACAATTAGGACACGTCAGCGCCGTCATCGGTGCACAATGGGGCGACGAAGGAAAGGGTAAGGCAATCGACATTCTGAGCGGGCACTTCGATGTGATTGCGCGCGCCTGCGGCGGAGCGAATGCCGGACACACGATTGTCGTCGGCGGAAAGAAGCACGTCTTCCATCTTCTCCCGGCCGGAAGCCTGCACGAGGGAAAGACCGTGATCCTTGGTTCCGGAATGGTGATCCATCTGCCGACCCTTCTCGAGGAAATCGCACTCCTGCGCAAGAATGACATCGACATTATCCCGCGCCTTCTTCTTTCGGACGAAGCACACATCGTCTTCGACTACCAGAAGGAAGTGGACGCTGTTATGGAGGAGCGCCGCTCGCAGAAGTCCGGGGGCAAGATCGGCACGACCAAGCGTGGCATCGGTCCCGCATACATGGAAAAAGCGGCACGCACGGGCATGCGGCTCGGCGACCTCCACCGTTTCTTCCGGGATGGCGGAGACTTGCGCTCAGAACTCGCGTGGCGCAACGGTTTTGTGGGTGCTCTGTTCTCCGTCTCCCTCAATGTGGAGCAGGAAGCACGCAACCTGGAAGATGCATATGAAATTTTGAAGGATTGTATCCGCCCTCTTCCGTCACTCCTCGATGTGATGGAAGGGAGACGCATCCTCATCGAAGGAGCACAGGCTTCGCTCCTCGACATTGACCACGGCACGTATCCCTACGTGACAAGCAGCGCGACTACAGTAGCAGGCGCACTTCAAGGACTTGGCCTCGCTCCGCGATTGCTCTCCTCCTGCATCGGCGTGGCAAAGGCATACTGCACCCGCGTGGGATCGGGAACATTTCTCACGGAAGCAAAAGGTGATGCTGACAATCGCCTGCGTGAGAGGGGAGGGGAGTACGGCGCCACCACGGGCCGCCCGCGCCGCTGCGGCTGGCTGTACATTCCGGATCTCGTCTTTAGTGCCCGCCTCAATGGATTCACGAACTGGAATATCACCAAGCTCGACGTTCTCGATGAGGAAGACATTATTCCCGTTGGTATGGGCGAGGAGAATGGAAAAGTCCGATACGAAGAGCTGCCGGGCTGGAAGAAGTCGACTGTGGGCATCACATCCTTCGACAAACTCCCGGAGAACGCACAGCACTTCCTGCAGTTCATCGAGACGAAGACCGGCGTGCCCGTGTCACTGATCGGAACGGGGCCGGGGAGAGAACAGATGATCATCAAATGATCAATTTTTCAACTTCCCAATGACCAAAAACGAAGGAAAGAAGGGTCGTTTTGGTCATTGTTGATTTGGTCATTGGTCATTCGTCGGGCAGTTCCCCCCACTTCAACTTCTCCCTCAATGTCCCATAGAACGTTTCCTTCTTCCTACGAAGAAATTTGACGGTCTCTGTCCCCAGGCTGACGCGAATGCGGTCATGGCGCTGGAGCGTCACAAAGGTCTGCCCGTCGAGTGTGAGACTCACCTTCGTATCTCCGAATTTGTTCTTCTGCGACAGAACTTCCACATCCACCGTTTGTTTACCGGGTATAACGATGGGCTTCTGCGTAAAGGCATGGGAATTTATGGGCGTGAGAATAGTGGCTCGGAGATGGGGATGGACGATAGGCCCGCCAGCAGCGAGGGAGTATGCCGTTGATCCTGTTGGCGTCGCGATGATCAGCCCGTCGGCGCGAAACGTGGCAAGGATTTCGCCGTCTATCATAGTCCGGAGGTTCACAAGCCGCGCAATGCTCCCCTGGGATATCACCGCTTCGTTGAGGACATGACTCTGCACAATGGTCTTCCCGCGCCTCTCCACGGTCAAATTGAGAATGCTCCGTTCGTCAATAACCCCCTTCCCTTGCAGGAAAGATAGAAGTTTCTTGGGTGCTTCATCCACTGTGAGTTCCGCGAGGAAACCAATGGCGCCGCGATTGACACTCAGAATCGGAATGGAAAAATCTTGCAGTTCCCGCACGGCACGAAGGATGGTTCCGTCCCCGCCAATGACGACGAGTAAGTCCATGTCCTCCTCGCATGTGAATGTAGGAAGCTTGTCCGCGCTCGGAAGATCCCGCTTACGCTTTGCATCAAAACAAATTTCCGCACCCGTCTTCCTGAGGATAGAAAGGACACTCGCCACAGCAGCATCGCGGTCGTCCAAATCCGACTTCGCGGTAACGCCGATGCGCTTGTACTTGAGCATATGTCAATAATAGCACACAGGACAGTTACAGCTTCTGGAGAACATCCATCAGCAAATCCGCCGTCCTTGCCCAACTGAATTTCCTGGCCTGCTCCAAAGCGCGTGTCTTGATGTCAAACCGCACCCGCTCGCTCGTAAGAAGCAATTCGAGCCCTGCCGCAATGGAAGAGACGTTTTCGGGGTCGACGTAATGGGCGGCGTTTCCACACACTTCCCGTAAGCTGCCGCGTCCGGACGTGAGAACGGGAATGCCGCGTTGCATCGCATCCAACGCCTGCAAACCGAATCCTTCGTAGAGGGACGGAAGCGCGAGAATCGTACAAGCGGAAAGTAACGTCTCGTACTCAGCATCTGGAACGTAGTCGCGCCACTCCACGCCAGGCGTCTTTGCCGCTAGAGCGAGCGTTTCCTGGTCATTCCAGCCGCGCCCTCCCACGAGGAGAAGACGATACTGCGAGCGAAGGGAAGCTGGCAATTCCGCGTATGCCTCGATAAGCCGTAACTGGTTCTTGCGTGGGGAGAGCGTGCCGGCACATAAGATAGTGCACTGGTCAGCCGAATTGGGAACAACGCTTTCTCGCAGTGGCCCGGCGAAAATCACCGTCATGCTTTCCGACGGCACATGAGGGAACATCTCTTTAAGATCCCTCTTTGTCGACTCGCTGACGGTGCATACATGGCGCGCATGACGCAGTGCGCGCCCTATGGTCATCTTCTCAATGGTAGCCGCGCGGCGTTCATGCGTGGGATCCCGAAAGGCGATGAGGTCATGGACCACGGGCACCACGGGGAACTTCTTTCCCACAAGGAACGGC
Source organism: uncultured Candidatus Peregrinibacteria bacterium (assembly GCA_903825315.1). Lineage (GTDB taxonomy): Bacteria > Patescibacteriota > Gracilibacteria > Peribacterales > Peribacteraceae > CAIKAD01. The sequence continues at coordinate 43,059 of CAIKAD010000002.1, forward strand.
ACAATGAAACTGGTGGGGCTTACATAGACGGTTGCATCACTTCGGCGGAGATCACGAGCCGCTTTCCAATGCCAACGCCAGCCCGACGCATCGATCACACGCTCCTCGATCACTCTTGCCTGCGAGAATGGGGGCGGAAGGGAGCGGTCGGATAACGTGACGAGCGGCACGTTCCTTCGTACAAGCTCGCGCAGTAGGCCGGTGACCCACTGCCCCTTGCCCGTCTTCCGGGGCTTGCAAGCCTCACGAACATCTATCGCAATACGCATGAAGAGCTGGGATACTCTAGCCCTTTAGGCTCCCCGGTGCTATCCTCACTGTATGCCTCCGCGAATGCTGCGCTCACTCGCCGCCCTCGATACGGAAGAGCAAATACTTGCTGGAGGCTCATTAATTGCACTTATCGGCGTTTTCTTGCCGTGGATGAGCGGGGAATGGCTTGGGGGAGACCGGGTGACATTTTCTGGTTTCGGCTTTTATACGTCCTATTTGGGCTTCATTGTCTTCTTTCTCCATTTGTTCCTGCTCATGGTAGCTGCCGTACCGCTCGTGGGAGGTCCTGTTCTTCTGCGAAGGCGCCACCGAGAAGTCACCCGTCTCGTTGTATCTGCAGCGGCTGCCCTCCTCGTCCTCGCATCTCTCTCAGTCCTCATGAAAGTGACGTTTGAATTTACGCGTATGGAAATGCGCTACGGCATCTACGTCTCTCTTATCGGCTCACTTGTCACTCTTCTCTACTCCTTCCTGCGCTTCCAGGAATTCCGCAAATTGCAGCTTCAGGAGGTATTCCGCCATCCGGAAGACCGAACCCCCAAGCACGAGCAAAAAGAAACGTACGTCGCCCCACCGCCCCCTCCACCGCCGCCCCCGTCCCAGCCAGAGGAGTTTAAGGTATATCCATGATTGAAATGACCAATCATGCAAATTCCCAATGACCACAACGGTCGTAATGCCGCGTTTTTGGGAATTGATGCTTGGTAATTGGCATTTTTCCTCGTACTATTTCAATATCATGACGGACCCTACTCCTCCAGTAACTTACAAAGACGACGACCTCGTCTACGTCGATCCGGATTCCAAGACCGTCGTCGGCCCCGTGGAGTGGAGCCGTTCCGGCAATCCCAAGCCTCTTCTGATTCCACCCAGCGAAGAGGAAAAGAAAGGACGTGGCCCTCGTCGTAAACGCTACTATCCCTGGGGAACCTACAAGTCTATGAAGAAGGTTTACCAGCTGGAAGGAAAGCCGAAGAAGGTGGAAGGGAACATGCCGTTAGAAGATGCCATTCAGCATGCGCTAAAAGAAGCGTATTGGGATTGAGAGTGCAAAACTGAAATTTCGAAGGTTACAGGTATTGAACATCTTCCTCCTCTTGAGTTTCTTCAAGGGAAATCTTCAACCTTTACCTATCAATCCTTCAACACTTATTTACTGCTCAACACCTTACACACCCGATCCACCTCCGTCTTCGATCCGATGATAATCGGCGTCCGCTGGTCAGTAGCAGTAATCATGATGTCCATGATGGCATCTTTTCCGTTGCTCGAAGACCCACCAGCCTGCTCCATGAGGAAGGAGAACGGACCGCATTCAAAGACAAGACGCAGTTTACCCTGCGGATACTTGGAACCGCCGACATTGGCAAAAACCCCCTGCCCCTTACTGATGATGTGGTGAATATCCGCCACCATCGCGCCGGAATACCGCAGCGTGAGCTTTTCATCGAGCCAGATGTTCATCATGTTACGGTAGGGAGGCGTGTCGACAACGGCTCTCAGGTTGCCCGGGCTGTAATTCTTTGCGGCATCCGCCACACCCAGGTTCTCGCGGAGAAGGATGAACTCGCCCACCTCATTGAGAATGAATTCATGCACGCCCTTTCCTATGGTGTAGACAAGAAGCGTACGCGGCCCATAGATGATGTAGAGAGCTGCAACCTGTTCACGCGGCCGCCTCCCAATGATCGTGTTACCCTCGTAAATGCCGAAAATGGAACCTATTGCAAAGTTGGCATCCACAAGAGACGAACCGTCGAGCGGATCGAAGACAACGGCGTAAGGGTTCCGGGATTCGATCTCCACAACATCCTCCATCTCTTCCGAAGAAAAGCAGGAAACGAGCCGACTCTCCCAAAGGTTCTGCTGGATGATCTGGTCGCTGAGCACATCCAGCTTAATCTGCTCCTCCCCAAACTGGTTTTTGGTCCCCGCGAGCCCGGCTTCCGTAGTGCGGATGGCAAACTGGATATACTTTGCCGCGCGTCCGATGTCATTAATCAAATGCCTGAGCTGATCCGGCGCGCCGCTGCGATAGAGATGCGCATTGAGGGAAACCCGCGACGGTACAGGACAATAGGGGGCAGGAGGCATGGCAGTAGGGTAGCACTGTCAGAGGAACTTTCCCATATCCATCGCCAACTCGGTAACGCGCATGGCATAGCCCCATTCGTTGTCATACCAGGAAAGTACCTGTACCAGCGTTCCTTCCACGACATTCGTGGATTCCAGATCCACTGTAGAAGAATGCGGGTCCGTGACGTAGTCTGAGGAGACGAGCAATCCTTCTTCCACGCCCAAAATACCCTGGAGTTCTCCGTTCGCCGCCTCGCTCAAGTACCCGTTTACCTGCGCGATGCTGGTGTCCTTTTTCACTTCCAGCGCAAGATACGCGGCGGAAATGTCCGGCACCGGAACGCGGAGTGCCATGCCATCCATCTTTCCAGCGAGATGCGGAAATACCTTGCCGATTGCTTTAGCCGCTCCGGTGGTGGAAGGAATGATATTGAGAGCTGCTGCGCGCGCTATGCGCAGCTTGGAACTGTCGGAAGAATTGTCGAGAAGGTTCTGTGATGCCGTGTAGGCATGTGTGGTACACATGAGACCGCGCTTGATGCCAATGCGGTCATCGAGCACCTTGATGACGGGCGCTATGCAGTTGGTCGTACAGGAAGCCGCACTGACGATGGGAAGTGCACTGTTGAGCACATCGTCATTCACCCCGCGCACGACCATCATCGTGTCATCCTTTGCGGGCGCGGTAATAAGCACCGCTTTCGCGCCAGCAGTAAGGTGCCCCTGCGCTTTCTCCTTCGTGCGAAACTTGCCCGTGGCCTCAATCACTAAATCCACCTTCAGCTCCTTCCAAGGACACTGGACCGGATCTCTTTCCTTAACCACACGAACCGGTCTTCCCTCCACGCAGAGATTCTCGCCGTCCACGTCGACACTGTGCGCGAAGCGTCCATGGAGCGTATCGTACTTCAACAGATACTGGCGCATGGCGGCAGTACTGGAAGCATTGATCGCCACAACGGCGATGTCATCATGGAATCGTTCAACAAGCTGACGGTGGACAACGCGTCCAATGCGACCGTAGCCATTGATGGCAACATGTAACATAGACGGATGATACCCCCCGCCTACCGCATGACAAGAACCATGGCTTCTTCACCCAAATATTCCCAATACAATACCTAAAAACGCAACGAAAGCCCCAATGATCCACATGCGCATCGTCACTTTGCTCTCTCCCCAGCCCTTGGCCTCAAAATGATGATGGATCGGAGCGGCAACAAAGACTTTCTTGCCTCCACGGAGTTTTTTGCTCGTTAGCTGGATGATCACGGACAGCGCCTCAATGACAAAAACAAACCCGATGAGGGGAAGGACGAGTACCTGGTCAATCATCATGGCAATGACGCCCAGCGCTCCGCCGAGCGCCAACGCTCCCGTATCCCCCATAAAGAACAGTGCCGGCGGGACGTTATGCCAGAGAAACGCGGCAACGGCTGCTGACGCCACACCGCAGAATCCCGCAAGAATGAAGAGACCTTTGATGTACGCAAGAACGCCGAATGATCCAAACGCAATCACCAGTAATCCTCCAGCAAGACCGTCGAGACCATCGGTAAAGTTCACCGCGTTCGCCGTGGCCACAATGATGAACATGAAGATGGGAATGTACCACGCTCCTACCATCCAAGCCCCCATGAAGGGTATATGTATTTCGTTGTATCCCAGCTTAAAGTAGAACCAGAGCGCCGCAGCGCCACTAATGAGAATAAGAGAGAGAATCTTCGGCAGTGCATTGAGCCCCCGTTTTTTTCCCACGCCGATAATGTTCAAGTAATCATCTACCGCACCGAGCACCCCCAGGGAGATAAGAACGAAGAGCGGAAGGTACACTTGTCCGCGCTGCAGAAGGGAGTTTGGGACCCATCCACCGAAGGAGAGAAGGCGAGAAAACAGCACGGTTAGGACAATTGCTCCCCAGATGAGGATCCCCCCCATGGTCGGCGTGCCCTGCTTCTTCTCATGGTAAGTTCGGAAGATGGTGGGATCGCGCCCATCCATTGTCTCCACACGCAATTGCTTGCCCATCCTATTCTTCTTAAGAAACTGCACGAAGGAAGGTGTGAGTGCAAGACCGACGAAGAAAGCGAATGCGGCGTATCCCAGAATGGCCACGAGTGAAAGCTCCGGCCGGACAGGGGGAATAATGGGCATGACGGTAGCTTAGGGCGTAATCAGAGTTGGTGGAAGTGCTGATGGAATCAGACCGTTCTTCCTTTGTTACTTTGCTATTTCGCTACCTGAAAAACACTCAAGAATCGTATACGGCCACAGTTATTACTCGTCATCATCCGGACGACTCGTGCTGTGAGCCTTATCGACATCGTAGAAACGCATTTGCTCCTTCTTGAACATCATTTCCACGCGGCCCGTGGGCCCGTTGCGGTGCTTGCGGATGTAAATGTCCGTCATGCCAGGGCGGGAGCTGTCTTCCTCGTAGTAATCCTCACGGTACATCATGAGCACTACGTCGGCATCCTGCTCGATGGAACCGGAATCGCGCAGGTCGGAAAGCTGCGGAATGTTTCCGGGACGCGTTTCTACGGCGCGTGAGAGCTGTGAAAGCGCAAGGACGGGCACGTGCAACTCACGCCCGATCTGCTTGAGTGCGCGTGATATTTCGGAAATCTCCTGCACACGATTGCCCGCATAACTGGCGTTTCCCGTGCTCATAAGTTGGAGGTAATCGATAATGAGAAGATCGAGGCCATGTTCCATCTGAAGGCGGCGTGTCTTGGCACGGAGTTCGGGCAGTGAGGACGCCACGGAATCATCGATGAAGATATTGGCCTTGTTCAGCTCGTCCATAATAGGTCCCATGTTCTGGAAGTCGCTATCGTCCAGCTTGCCACGTTGGAGCTTCCAGGAATCCACGCCAAGCATGGAGGCAAACAGACGGTCCACCAGCTGCTCCTTGCTCATTTCCAGCGAGAATATCCCCACGGTCTTGTGGGCGCGTATAGCAGCATTCATGGCAACGTTAAGCGCCAAGCTCGTCTTTCCCATACTGGGACGCGCAGCGAGAATAACCAGATCGGAAGGCTGGAGACCGGAAAGCTTGAAATCGAGAGCATGGAAACCCGTGGGCACGCCTTTGACGAGGTTGTCGTCCTTGGCTTCGTGGAGTTCCGCAAATTTCTCATACCGCATGCTGAGAACGTCACGAATATGCAGGAATTTCTCCTTGAGGAACGTATTGGAAATGGCAAACACCGTCTTCTCCACTTCATCGAGAAGCTCTGCAACCGGGCGCTCAATATCAAATCCCAAACCGGATATCTTCTGTCCTGCCTCAATAATGCGCCGGTGCACCGCCTTCGTTTTTACGATCTGAGCGTACTGGTAAATGTGCGAGGAGGTGGGCACTGCCGAAGCCAGTTCCGCCAAAAAAGCGCTACCACCGATCTCCTGTATTTTCCGTTCATCCGCTAATTTGCTCGTAACGGTAATAAAATCGATAGGCTCGTGCCCCGTAAAGAGATCGGAGACCGCCTTGTAGATAAGCCTGTGCACGGGATCGTAAAAGTCCTCGGGCACGAGAAGATCCGAAACTTTAACAATAGCCTCCGGATCGAGAAGCAGCGCTCCCAGCACAGTGCGCTCCGCATCGAGAGAATGCGGCTGAGGCTGTATGAGAGGGCTTGCCTTAAGCGAGGTGGAGGAGGCCTGTGGCTGTTGTGCGAGAGTCACCATCCTAAAGAAACGGGAGGATAGGACGCTCATTGTAGGGTCGCCCTTGCATCCGGCAATGATCTCTTGTGGCGCAGCCGATCGTTTCCTTCTCTCATGCGTTGGTGAAATGTGGATGATGTGTGGATATCTTTACATTCATCCACTTCATGTTTCGGAAGGGGAGGGGCGCGAGGCGTCCCTCAGTATGGTCCCTCCCGTGATGTGAGCCCTTCCCGAAATCCCCCCATTTCGTGAGTTCTTTTTCGGTACCGTCTCCGCCTTTCCGATCAGACGCCGGCAGCCTTGCGAATGCCGCTCTCGATCTCCTTCATGACCTTAGGATTCTGCGTAAGGAAGAGTTTGGCCTGTTCGCGTCCCTGCCCGATCGTTTCCTCTCCATGACGGAAGAATGCACCGTTTTTCTCGATAAGATTGTATTTGACCCCCAGATCGAGAATTTCTGACACCTTGCTGATGCCAACGGCATAGAGGATATCGAACTCGGCCTGACGGAACGGTGGCGCCACCTTGTTCTTCACTACCTTGACGCGGGTGCGGTTGCCGACGATCTCCTGGCCTTCTGCCCCCTCCTTTCCATTCTTCTCCAGCACCTTGTCGATGCGGCGGACATCCAAACGGAGCGACGCGTAGAACTTGAGGGCGTTGCCTCCCGTGGTCGTTTCCGGGTTGCCGAACATCACGCCGATCTTCATACGCAGCTGGTTGATGAATATGACGGAGCAGTTGGTCTTGGCGACGATGGCCGTAAGCTTGCGGAGCGCCTGACTCATCAAGCGCGCCTGAAGCCCCATATGGGAATCGCCCATCATACCTTCGATCTCCGCCCGAGGCGTGAGCGCCGCAACGGAATCCACGACAATGACTTCGATGCCGCCAGAGCGAACAAGCGTCTCCGTAATCTCCAGCGCCTGCTCACCGTCATCAGGCTGCGAAACAAGCAGATTATCGATGTCTACACCGATCTTCTTTGCATAGGAAACATCGAGCGCATGCTCAGCATCGATAAACGCCGCGCGCCCCCCCTTCTTCTGTACTTCACTGATGCAGTGGAGTGCGAGCGTCGTTTTACCGGAAGATTCCGGACCAAAGATTTCGATAATGCGGCCCAGCGGCACGCCGCCACCCAACGCGATATCGAGCGAGAGCGAACCGGAGGAAACGCGTGCAATCTCCGTAATGGAGGCATCGCCCATCTGCATAATGGCGCCGTCCCCGTACTTCTTCTTAATTTCGGTAAGAGCATTCTTAATAGCATCGAACTTGAGAGTAGCAGGATCGTGCTTGGCGGATTTCTTGGAAACAGAGTCCATAACTTTGGAAGGGGAAGCTTGCCCTGACGGAGGAAGGGATGCTTTTGTCATGATAGAAGAGGGGAAAGAGGAGAGAAAGAAAAGTGTGGGATGGAAGGGAAGGAGGACACTACGTTTTGCTGGGAGTAGAGAAGAAAACGATGGTTCCACAGCCCCTCAGAACCCTAGGTGAATGAACGTACACCTTACAGTATTGAAGTCACTCTAAATGGTCAATATTTTGGAGTTGCAGTGTGTATGGAGTGTGGTGGTGTTTTATCGTACACCTTGTCTGTACCTTGATTCAGGGGATTTTGAGATTACCAAGATGGGCTATTTGTGATTATTATTACCCGTTTCCATGGATAAACCCGAACACTCGCAGGTTGTCACAACAGAAATAAAGTACGCCGACCTTACCCATCGTCTCATCGGCTGCGCAATGCATGTCCACTCGACGTTAGGAAACGGATTTCAAGAAAGGATCTACCAAAGAGCTTTGGCGATTGAAATGGATGAAGCCGGCCTGGCGTATTCCCAGGAACATGAAATGGACATTTCCTACCGCGGTCACCACATTGGAACCAGGCGAGTCGATTTCTTTGTGGAAGACAAGATCATGCTGGAACTCAAAGCAGTCATTCAGCTGGAAGACGTCCACCTTGCTCAGGCAATGAACTATCTCGAGGCATATGGAATGGAGATCGGTCTTCTGATTAATTTCGGCGCGAGAAGTCTTCAATACAAGCGCGTTCATAATAACAAGCTTATCTACAAGCCGCAGATCCAAGGTCAATGATCACCACGAACTAAAAATCCTGTCATCAGACAAATCACGGTTATAGACTTTTGCACCTCCCCACATTCGCCGCCATGTCCGTGATTTCACAGTAGAAGCCGGTGGGACAGAGGATGCCCGCTGACCCGCCGCAGGGAGCACCTGCGCCGGAACCGGAGAACGGAGCGGGAGACGCAGCTTGTGACGACAGGGTGCCAGTTGAAGCGGCGGAAGACGCCATTCCTTCACCGGTGAACTTGATGGATCGGATGACATCGTCCACGAGCGCATCCCACGCGACGGGATCCATTTCCTGTTCGCCCGAAGGTGTAAAGAGAAGCGTGAGGACGTTTCCGGTGGGATCATCAGTTTCCACGTTCCGCACCACCTGCACGCGCTCCACGCCCGTCTTGGCATTCTTGGAACGTATCGCGCGCCGGCCGTCGACGGATGTTTGCATTACCGTGACATCCCCAATAGAGGAATCTGAGGAGAGAAGGTCGGATTCATTTTCGAGGAAGACGGAGAGGATGGGCTGGGGGGCACCGGTGACTACGAACGCCGCCTCCTTCCCCTGGATGGAACCGTTCCAGGCGGGAGGCACGGCAAGTGCAACGCCGAGCGTGGGAATGTCCCACGCTTTCGTCTGCTCCGAACCCCCTTTAACCGCCACAACGACGATGACGGGAAGGTCTCTGGGATCGGTATTGTGTTCATAGGATCCGGTCACATCCACCGTGCGCCCTTCTGAATCACCAAGATCAACCGTCAAACTTTCCAGATACGCTATCTCCTTGCCACCCTGAATGAGTACGTGGGTCCCGCGCCGCGTGACGGATATCGACGCAGGTTTCACGAGCCCCGACACCGTCTGCTGGCCCTGCGGCAACGGCGGAGGAGGGGACTTCCAGCATCCCGAGAGCGCCAGAGGAACGCTGATCACGAAAACACTGCAAACAAGAACAATGTATTTGGTGCGTGTGGTCATGGACAAAGTATACATGTTTTTGGGTTGTCTACCTTTTTACCGGACTCACATGAACCAATATCCCAAGAAACTATGTCTAAAACGGCCTTGTGTAGGATCGTTTTGGGAATTGGGATGCTGGACAGTGGGTTCATTCCTACGAAAAATGCCCCGTCTCCGGGGCACTTCTCGTAAGATTTCTGATATGTGATTACGCCGCCGTCTTCCTGGCAGAATCAAAAGCGTACACCGCGCGACCCACGCGCTTGAAGTACGGCATCTTCTGCAGGTTGAGAGAGATCGTGCCCACTTTCACGGTACGCTGCTTGGCGACCTCGGCGATGATCTCCTTCTTGGAAAGAGGACCCTTTTCCTTGAGGATGCGCTCGATAACATCGGCCACGGTGCCCGGCTCGTAGCCCCACTCGCGGAGCGCATAGAGACCGCGCCCGACGAGGACAAACTGCGGATAGCGGATGAGCTCATTGTGGACGGCCTGGACCGTGACGTTCTTGTGATCGAATTTTGCCTCGCGGATGCGGTTGGCGATCTCCATAAAATGCAGCGGCTCACCGGACTTCTTAAGGATGATCTCCACTTTGTCGCGGATGGAGCGCGGGCGGACGAACCTCCACTCCGTAAGCCCCCAGCCTTCCTCAATGTGGCGGAGCCGTTCATCGATCTTGAGACAGCTCTTGATGAGCTCGGCGCTCGGAACGCGGTCCGGAAAGAGATGGAGTGTCTGGATGGCAGAAATCACTTCCTCTTCCTTCATGCAGGACTTGCGCTTCCTGAGGATCTTGACGATGTTTTCCACGATGAGGGAAATATCGTCAAAGGGGAGGGATGAGAGGCGCCAGAAGGGCACAAAGGTGTTACTGCGGCCCTGGGAGCTCATTTCCTGGTCAATGGAGAAGGAGAGGCGGAGCACCGCGCCGTCTGCACCGGTGGCTCCGGCAATGCGCTTGAGCACCACAGAAACCAGATCGTCCTCCGTCATCACCCCGCCATGGGCGCGAAGGGTAATCTTGGCGACATCATTGACCTCATCGAGGCGCGTGGTGCGCACCGTGCGACGAAGCTTGCTCAACGCAATGCTCTCAATCTGGCGGATGCGCTCGCGTGTGACTTTGAACTGCTTTCCGATTTTCTCCAGTGTTTGCTTCGGCTGCCCAAACAATGCAAAACGCTTCTTTACAACGGTCACTTCCTTCTCCGTCAGCACCATGAAGAGGTTATTCAGAAGTTCCTGCAGATTGATGTTAATCTGCGGGGCCTGCGCTTGCTGCTGCGAAGAGGCGGATGAGGTGACAGTAGTGGTCATGTAGGGCGGGGTAAAGAACAACCCTCGTTTTACCAGAAAATTGACAGTTGCAAAAGTTCCAGCGCATGTTGGAGTGGACGGCTTGCATCAGCTGTAGCTGGACGAACGAATGTGAAAGCTGATGAACGTCTACCAATCATGACGCCTGTTTTCCGTGATACCGCTGTGAGAATCTCCGGTTGGAGACCTCACCCCCGGTGTCCTGGGAGAGGGATGCAAGGAGCAAGTAGTATTGAGATATTAATACGATTTCTGTGTATGTCAAATCTTTCCGGCGATACGTAGTATTTCGCAAGCAGCTGCGGAATCTGAATCTGTCTTTCTCTCCGGTATTTGACGATCCTTTAGTGTTCTGGCCTTACGTGGTGTGGTATATCTTTCGTCGATAAACTGGACCGGAATGTGGTGGTTTACCAGGAGGTTTGCCCTCCTCCGCACAAAGGCTGCCTGCGCTCCTTCTTCGCCCGACGGGAGACGCGGAAGTCCCACGTACACCTGATCAATCTCCCGCGCGGTGACAATCTGCATCACCTGCGATGCAAACTCTTCATCGGACGCAGACGCAAACGTATCGAGCGGCAGGGGAATGCTGGTGGCGTCATCCAAAAAAGCAACACCGGTGCGCTTGATGCCGACATCGAGGGCTAAGTATCTCATGTGTATTGAGTATCTCGTATTTCGTATGACGTATGCAAAGCAAAACACGCCCCTGGGTTATACAAAATACCAAATACACAATTCACAATACGAAACGATTAGGCCGCGATCAACCTGCTCAAACGCGACTTCTTCCTGTCTGCATTGTTCCTGTGGATGAGGTTCTTCTTGGCGCTGATGTCGATGGTCTTAAAAACCTTGGGGAGCAGCTTGCGCGCCTCGTCCTTCTTTCCTTCCTTAATAAGATCCATGTACGCGCGCATCATGGTTTTGAGGTGCGTACGGTAGGGGAGCAGGCGGGCCTTGCGGACCTCGTTCTGCTTTGCGCGCTTGATGGCAGACTTGATAATTGGCATAGAGCCCGAAGAATGTACGTGAGAAAGGGTTTGGGGTCAAGGTGTTAAACCTCATGATCCTCAGCCATTTCTCCATCCGTAAATCAGTATCAATCAACGCCAAATGTAGGCGCAAGTCCTGGATCTGATCCAAGTGGTGCAATTCCTGGAACTACAGGCTTTGATACAGGGTTTACACTTTTCGTCTCTCCTTCAGCTTCAACCTTTTGGTCCTTACTGGCCTTTTCGGCAGCAATATAAGCCTCAGTGGCCTTTTCGAACTCCATATATCTCTTCCACCGCATATCCATCAGCCCATCGATTCCTTCGACTTTTTTAGTTAGTTTTTCTAGATCCCCCTTCATGATTGCCTGATTAGCAGAGCTCGATGCAGATTCATATTGGCAACTCCTTCCTCCAATTACTCCGGCACCAAGGAGTGTGAGAGCTATCAAGACACGAGAAGCGGTGGATACACTTTCTGGTTCGTTATTCAATTCCGAACTTATAGGATCTTGAGAACAAGATAAGGAGGGCGTTGATTCGGCGTTGGAATTGGACATTGCTAAAAGGGGAAGTATGGAAAGTATACTCAACAACCTACGTAATATCCAAGACGATCGGGCGGTATCTGCGCTTCGATACCTCTTATTGAGATGGCTCCTTTCCTTCGTTAACTGCAGCAAGATCGGCAAGGAGTTGATTGTACTTGTCACTCCCACCCCACATGTTCACTTGATACACCGCAGGATCATTGATCGCGTCATTCTGCGACTTAAGACCCGCAAGCCATTTACCCTTTTCCTGATCGAATTGCACATAGAGGAATTTGTTCCCTATCCAGCCGTACTGCTTCGTGATGTAATCTTTATGGAAATTGCCTCCAATGCGACGCAGAAGGGCACTGCCCTTATTGTGGATAGCTTCATCCGGTTGCAAGGCATCCTCAAGAAGACCATCGAGTGGATTCCTCCCGGGTTCACTCAGACGCGATTGGGAGAAACCCTTCCCTTCGAAGAACTTTCCAGCGGTGCTGATGTCTATGGAGTCTAACCTCTGGAAATACCCCTCACATTCCTGAAGGATTTTGTGATATTCCTCGGGATTGACCTCCCCATTGAGGAGACGGGGAATGAGTGCATCCACCCTCTCCTGCATCCGGGCAGCCACGTATGATCGAAGAATGTTCTTCTGTGGCTCCTTCTCTCCCAGGGACGCGATGTCGCTGTCACCCCGGTGTATGTGATGCATGAATTTGGACATGATGATCCTCTTTACTGTTCGTTCAGCATCAACTTTCTTTTGCGGATCAATCCCCAGGGCATTGAAATAGAAGACCTCCTCCGCAGGACGGATGAAATTCTCATACTCATTCACGATGCGCATCGTTTCCTGATTTGCGGAGCCTTTGCCAAGCTTGGAGAGATCGATCCACTTCCTCTCGTCTTTTTCATCGAAATAGGAAAGGAGAAGAGGCTCTCCGTTCTTTTCCATCCTCTCTTTCCTCTCCATAAGCTCTGCATAGGTGTCGGCACCGCGGAACAGGTAGGAGTAAGTGTCATTGTACGATCCGCCTGTAACCATGCGCATGTAATCCTTCTTCCAGCTGATCAAGCGCTGCTGTACATCTGCACTCGTCCCCTGAGGAACCAGGAGATTCCGTCCAAAATACGCCTCGAGAATTTTTCCGCGAGCCGCTCGCTGCGACTGTTCAAGAGTATCCGCTGCTTCCAGTTGATCTTTCTTGCTGGGTAACATGATCCGCGATTTAAGCGCACCTCCGCCACCCGCATCGACCGCAGAGGAAAGCGTGGTGTCGCGTAGCTGAGTGATGAGCCCCGTACTATCGAACTCCCGCGCCCAGTCCTGCGGCTCGCGTTCCCATCCAGCGCGCACCTCCGCGCGACCGCTTCGATAGGAACCGGCCCACATGACAGGCGCCATCAGAACGATCTGCGGACCGAATGAGAGGGGAATAGTTGCAGCGAGTCCCGCCGACTCGAGCGCTGTCGTCGTATAACCCTCGCGGTAAACACTCTGCAGGCCTGCGCTTCCTTCTGCCGACGCAACGCGTTCATGCGTCTGATATGCCTCCACTGCGGTGATGGCAGGTATGAGTGCTGTCGTTCCGTACTTCAACACTTTTAGCCCTCCACGAACTATGCGGGCATTCCCAACCGAACGAAGCGCGGACACGCCCTTACCTGCCGCAGACTTCTCAAGTGTTTCCGCCAATTTTGCTTCTCGTGCGAGGTATTTCTCCTTCGCAAGTGCTTCGGCGGTCTTGGGGACCTCGGGGATTTTGGGAGCGCTTTCTGGTATTGCAGGTGCGCGCGGGGCGCTTGGCTCCTCTATACCCCTCAGCACTTCATCCAAATGCTGCTCAAATTCTTGCGGATTTAGGGGCTGGCGAGGATTAGCAGCAGAAGCCTCCTTTAGTCCTTCGGCGGCAGCACTTCCTGAGCCCATAACTTTTCTTCCGAGCGAAGAGGCACCGCGACCAGCCGCTCGCAGCCCCCCCGACCCGAGACGTACCGCCCCCTTCCCACTCCTCCAGATTAAACGATGACTCTTGATGAGAACATAGGACATGGCCACTTCACCCAGCATTGCATAAATCGCCCAAGCGGATTCGCGAAGCCACGCATCCGCGATCTGCTTGTAGAGATCTTCCGAATCCACGTGCATCTGGAGGTTCTCCGCCATTCTCTTGATATAACTCTCGTACCCCTTCTGAAAATTCCCGGATCCATCAAGCGCAGCCTCGATAAGTATGTAGTACATGCCACGTGCAACGGCAGTGTCGGCATTCATTATGTCATTAAATACATCCTGAGAGTTCTTCTTCCCCGGCCATCCTTCCGGGGGCATGGCCAGAGGCTCATTGCCCGATGCCATAAGTTGCCAGGGAAGTTTCCCGCGCCCCTCGAGCTGCTGCCGCATAAGAGGTCCTTCGACTACCCGTCCATCGCGCTCCTGCTTTGTCTTCCCCGTCATGAGGAGATCCTTGAGACACGCGTTCGCACCGCGCATCTGCTCGAGTTCGGGCATGATTGTTCCTCGGAATTCGCGAACAATCTTTCGGACGCTCTCCATCTTTTCCTGAACGCGGGAATCCTGCAGAAGACGCTCTTGCTCCTCGCGCGGGAGTTCGTTGTAATTCGCAGGAAGACCGAACTGCTTGTAAATCGGTTCCATTACAGCCCTTGTCCGCCAGGGACGTAGTGGCTTGATCCACCCCGTCGGTGTTTTGTCATACCAGCCCCACAGCTGCGTCGTGTCCTTCGCCTTGTCAAAGAGATTCTCGAATGACCGAGGAGCCACAACGGTCATGAAATATTCCTCGAAGAGCTTGTTCAGGTCCAGAATCTTATCCCCGAGCACGCCTTGCTCCATGTGATCGAGGTAAGGAATGAGCCCCTCCATCTGCTGCTCACGCTGCTTGTTAAGATAGTCGATGTTCGCAGGAGAGAGCGGTCCGTAGTCGAGATCAGGCTTCCCAGGCTTACTCTCTTGAGCATAGATAGATCCAGGTTCGATGAGAAGGTGGTAGAGCTCACGGTATTTCTCTAGATGAAGAGCGTGATACCTGAAGTATTCCTCCAGCAAATTTTTCTGTTCCTTCCAATACGCCTCTTTCTCCTTATTAGAAATATCATCAGTTTTTCCCTTAAGACTTCGCGGGAGTGTGAGTAACGCATTGAAGTGCCGCTCGAAGAGATCCGTCCGCAATCGGAAAACGAGAGGCGCCTGAATTTCCCCCTTCTCCGCCCACAGATCCATAATACCCTCCTTTTTGGTAGGAAGACCGACAGTCTGTGCGAGAATGGCATTAATCTGTGTGGCCAATGTTGTGCCGTACACCATGACATCCGTTCCTTGCGGTAACTGTTCGAGTAAGGGCCTGAGCTCGACATCGGACTTCTTCTCTGCCTTGAGTTGCCGGATTCGTCCGAGGAGTACCGCCTGCTCGAGGAGACGTTGGAGATCTATGAGTTGTTTCTTCACCTCGGCTTCCAACTTCTTGTCACGAGGCACAATGCGCGCCGAAGGAAATTTCGTACGATGCTCTTCGTAGAGACGTACTTCCTCCAAGATAAGACTGACCCAATGTTGCTGGTAGAACTCGAGGCGAATGCGATCATCCAACTCTTCGATACTCTTGAGTGCCTCCGTCCGGCTCACCTTCACCTTGGTCCCATCCGATCTTGTGATCGTCCCGTTCGACTCAGCCTCAGGCAGGCTGTATATGAGTCGCTGCCGCTCAAGCATTTCGTAGCGCGTCCGTAAGCGCAGCAAATCCGTGTATGTCAGAGCGTCACTCTGTTGCTCCTCCTTCTCCTTCCGCTCGGATTGGGAGAGTGGATTCGACCCTGTGCCGAGCACGTCTATGGCCTTCTTGATGATATCCACTTCGTGCTCCAGTGCTGGTACGTTAAACTTTCCCTCACTCATCACCATGAACTTCAGGCGTTCCGCCTCCGCGAACGGTGGTTTATCCTTAGACGCGACACTCTGTAGTCGTTGTGCCTCGGATTCGAGAGGTGAAGCCATGGAATGATGTGTGTATGAATTGGCCTAGTAAATTCAACCTTTGCCAAGAGGTACGTTCCAGTAGTCGAGCGGCGCCGTCGGCGCCGATGGAGCCGGCGGAATCATACCGGGAGCGTTGAAAGCATCACGTAGAACTTGAGCTGGAGCCGACGTAGATAATCCGTGCATCCAGCTCATGATATTTGCTCCGAGGTAGTGCCACCCCACATATCCTCCCACCGCAAGCGCAGCTACAACAAGCGCTGTCTTAATGGGATGCTTCCCTACATAACCAAGAAGGCGGCGAATGATACCCTTCTTCTCCACCTTCTGTTCCAACTCCTGTTTCGCAACCGCCATCTTTCTCACTGATTTGAGCGATTCCTTGAGGCCCGCGACATCGCCATTCCATTTGTCATTCGCCAATTGCTCTATCACTTTCTCCTTCTGAAGAACAGTATCAATCTTCCGCGCCAGTCGTTCCTTGCTCGGCTCCTGAAGCGCCTCGCTCACCCGATGAACAAGATTTTCAGGGGCATTCCGGGCTTCCGAGGGGGCTGATGCTTTTAGCATGATGAAAAAGGAAGAAGATTAATCGCTATTAGCAGCTATGAGGGATGCGAGCATCTCGTGGCGTAGTTCAGAAAGCGTGGAGGCTAAAGAAAGATCGTCATCAGTCTTCGCGTTTTCGATCGCGCCCTTTATCAACCCCGTCACCGCATCAGGTCCAAGCATGAAGAAGAGTTGGGAGACATCGTGCTCGGTTACCATGGAGATATCGGTATCTATAGTAATCTTCACAAAATCTTCCTTGGACTTCGCATTCTTGAGCCTCTCCTGCAAATCCTTCAATACCGGACTCTGCAATTCAGTGAGATCCACTCGAATACGCTGATTGAGGGCAGTGTCCTCATACACTTGCGTCTCCTCTACAACCTTCCATCCATCCCTCAACGCATCGGAAAGGGCGGAGAAGATCTTCTGTTCATCCTTGGTGAGCCAGAGAGACGCAGCCATGAGCGGAGTGGGGGAGTTGAAGAGAATTGTACGCCTTCTGCGAAGGCCGGGAAATTACCTATAATTATAGCACTTTCCGCAGCTTTTCGCATCTTCAGACGGGATGAATAAGAGGGTGGGTAGGAACACTGCCCCGGGCGTTTCAGGGGTCATTAGACACCTCCTGTTCTTGGCTCCTGCCAGCGACTATTGTCATATTCCTGCTCCCAACCGTCCGTACCTTCCCGATTGACCATTCCCATTTCCCCCCTACAATCAGCCCATATGTGCGGCATCTTCGGATACATAGGGCGTCGCAGCGACGCGGCGGGCTTGGTCGTTGAAGGATTGAAGAACCTGGAATACCGCGGGTACGACTCCTGGGGAACGGCGTGGAAGACGGAGAAGGGAATCTCCGTTCGCAAAGACATCGGAAAGATCAGCAGCGTGAAGAGTGCGGACTTTACCGATGAGACTTCCATCGCCATCGCGCACACGCGGTGGGCCACACACGGCGGCGTAACCAAGCAAAACGCCCACCCACACCTGTCGTGCGACGAAAACATCGCTGTGGTCCACAACGGCATCGTGGAGAACTACGACGCGCTACGCAACGAGCTCAAGGCAAAGGGCCACCGCTTTCTCTCCCAGACCGACACCGAGATCATCCCGCACCTCATAGAGGAGGAAATGAAGTCCACCAAGGACTTCGCCGCCGCGGTGCGTTCCGCCTGCCAGCGCCTTAAGGGCCGCTTCGGCATCCTCGCCATGCACGCCGCCTCGCAGACGCTCGTCGCCGCACGCGCCGGCTCGCCGCTGATCGTGGGAGTACAGAAGGGGAAGACGAAGACGTCGCCGGTCGAGGGCTATTACATCGCATCGGACATCCCCGCGTTCCTCGAGCACACGCGTACCGTCCAGTACCTGGATGACGGCGAAATGGTAGTCACCGACGGCAAGAGCATCCTGTTTTCGGACATCGTTTCCGGCCGCGAGCGCCCCAAGCGCGAGGTGGAGATCAGCTGGTCCATGGAGCAGGCGGTCAAAGGCCAGTACGAACACTTTATGCTCAAGGAAATCATGGACCAGAAGGAGAGCGTTGCGCGCGCCGTCAACCAGGACGAGGAGCAGATCAAGACGCTCGCCAAGGCCATCCGCGAGGCACAGGGAACATTCATCGTCGGCTGCGGCACCGCAGGCAAGGCTTGCATGGCAGCGGAGTACTTCTTTTCCGTCATCGCGCAGCATCACGTCAACTTCGCTCCCGCGAGCGAATTCAAGTTGCATCACCACTTCCTCAAGCCGGAGAGCCTCCTGATTGTCGTGAGCCAGAGCGGCGAAACGGCAGACGTGCTGGAGGCCATGCACATCGCCAAGTCCAAGGGCGCCAAAGTGCTCGCGGTGGTCAACGTGGAAGGATCAACCATCAGTCGCGAGGCGGACTACACGCTGCGCATCAACGCCGGACCGGAGCGTGCCGTGGCTTCCACTAAGGCACTCACGGGACAACTGGCCGTGTTCCTCCTCATTGCCTACGCGCTTGCCGGCAAACTGCAGGACGGAAAGACACTCCTCCTCGAGACCGCAGCGGAGATCAACGACATGCTTAACCCACGGTACGTGGAGCGCATCCGCTCGCTCGCCGAGAACATTAAGACCGCGCGCGACGTGTTCATCATCGGCAAGAGCTGGAATTATCCCATGGCCCTCGAGAGCGCCATCAAAATTCAGGAGGTGAGCTACGTGCACGCAGAGGGATTTGCCGGCGGGGAACTGAAGCACGGACCCATCGCCCTGATAGAGGAGGGGACGCCCTGCATTGCTCTCGTGGGGAAAGATGAAGTGATGGATGACATCATCAGCAACACCATCGAGCTTAAGGCGCGCGGCGCGCAGATCATCGGCATCTCGCCGGTAAAACATGATGTGTTCGACGAATGGATCAAGGTGCCCAACGCAGGCAATGCCCAGGCGCTGGTAAACATCATTCCGGTGCAGGTGCTCGCGTACTTCCTCGCGGTTACACGCGGAAAGAATCCAGACATGCCCCGGAATTTGGCGAAGAGCGTGACGGTGAAGTGAACGACGTGAGGATCTCCTACTTCTTCACACTCCTGTGGTGCGTGCGCGCCGGGCGTTCTCCCAATTGTTCATCCTGGTCGAGAAGGTACTTATCCATTTCGTAGGCGAGGAGGAGCGGGAGCAATCCCAGGTAGACAGGCAGGAATGTAACCACGACGGGATGGCCACCGATAGCAACATCCTTGGCAGGAAGCGTGGAGAAGATGAGGAGCACAACACCGAAAATATTGAGGCGTGCCGCCATCGTGCGGATGTACGCGCGCGGCAACTTGTGCCGTGAGAACAGCCAGCGCGTGAGCGCCGTGACCATCACGAAGACGCCAATGAATACCGCAATGTACGCGAGCGTCACCAGGGAGATATCGATCCTCAGGGAAGTGCCGGGGAGTTGCATGGAGGTGATTGTAGCCTGATCGGATTTTTATGTGAACTGTACTTGTATGGGGAAGAGGAATCCGATGAAACCGAGAATGCCGACGTATCCGAGAAATGATGGTCCATGTATGCCCCAAACTGCATCATTGACCGATCCTCGTAATCATGGACTCCCTGAAATCCTTGGCATCCATCAATACACCAGTGACGACAATCACGCTATGATGCAGACATACCCCCACCCCCCATGGCAGATCTCAGCAAGCAACAAGTACAAGAGCAGAGCCAGCAATTCGTCAATTCCCTCGGCCGCCCCGCTTTTATCATCATCGGATGGCAGAAGGATGACGGCAGCCTGGACGTGGTACAAACGCTCGAGGAAATGAACCCCATGTCCTACGTAAAGGCGATGACGTGGGCGCTCAATGAAGTGACGAGCAAAATGTAGCAACCAATGCTCCTCTCACGTTGAGGCAGTTTCGCTACGTTCGCGCCGCAACAGCGTATTATTTTGCGTCCGGCGGAATGCCGTAGTACTTAAAGAGATATGACGCGATCTCCTTAAAGACCGGTCCTGCCACCGTGGCTCCCTGGACGGCGTTCTTGGGACGGTCGATTTTGACGAGGATGAGGAACTTGGGATGATCCACCGGCGCGAATCCCGCAAACGTGGCGAACGTGGAACCGGTGCCCGTCTCGTACTTGCCGCCCGGTCCCGCAATCTGACTCGTTCCCGTCTTTGCGGCGATACGGTAACCCTGCGGTCGCCCCCCTTTGGCAAATCCGATAGTACCCACGGACACGAGCATGGATGTAATGATATCCGATGTCTCCTTGGTGATGACCTGGTCAAGAAGGTGCGGTTCCGTCTTCTCCACACTCCCATCTGCATGGATAATGGAATCGATGACAGTGGGACGCACCAGCCTCCCGCCATTGGCGAGCGCCGCCCACGCGGTGATCACCTGCAGCGGAGTGGCCGAAAGCCCCTGTCCGAAACCGGTGGTAGCCAAAAGCGTCCTGCTCCACTCGCGCCAGGGCCGTATTTCCCCGGGCAATTCGTCCTCCAGCTCGATGCCCGTAATCTTCCCGAACCCGAAACGGTCCAGCATGCTGTAGAGCAACTTCTGCCCCAGCTTAGAGGATACTTCCAACATGCAGGTGTTGATGGAGAACTCCAAGCACTGCGTCATCGTCACCTTGCCGTAGTGGCGATGATCATTATTGTCGATCTTGTATTCGTCCACCTCCACCGGCCCCTTGTCGTTGTACGTATCTTCCGCCAGCACTTCACCCTGGTCGAGAGCAATAGCCATGATGATCGGCTTCATGACGCTGCCCGGCTCATAGATCTCCTGTGTCGAGCGGTTGAGATACGCTCCCACCCCTATGGTGTTCTTGTACTTAAGCCATACTTCCGGCTTATCTGTGGGGAATACTTCCATGCGCAAATTCTGTCCCACATAGAGGTAGTATCGCGTGTAGTCCCTGAGCTCATACAGCTTCTCCATCTTCTCCAGAGCAGCACGCGTCTTTTCACTCAGTGTCTGCCGGCCTTCAGACGTAAAAACATCATCAATGTACGCCTTGACCACACGCTCATTGGTCTCGGGATCAAAGATCTCCACCACGATCTGCTTGCGGCGGTTGGCATCCACCTGGATCGGCTCCTTGCCGT
Organism: uncultured Candidatus Peregrinibacteria bacterium; assembly: GCA_903825315.1. GTDB lineage: Bacteria > Patescibacteriota > Gracilibacteria > Peribacterales > Peribacteraceae > CAIKAD01. The sequence continues at coordinate 64,115 of CAIKAD010000002.1, forward strand.
ACACAATCGCATAGTTGTTGGAGTCAAACAGCGGGGCATTTGCCATGGCCAGGATACGGCCGGTGAAGGGGTCCATGACAATGGCTTCGCCGCTCTCCGCATTATATTTCTTCACCCCTTCTTCCAACACCGTTTCCAGCTCCTTCTGAATGGAACGGTCTATGGTAAGTACCAGCGCATCGCCGTCCTTTGGTGTGATGATCGTCTGCTCGCCCGTGAGGATCTGCCCACCCGCAAAATCGCTTACCGTACTAATAAGCCCCTCCTGCCCGCGCAACTGTGGGTTGTACAACCGTTCGACGCCGTACTGCGGTTCCTGGTTGGTATTGAGGAAGCCCACTACATGCGAAGCAACAGTCCCGTCGGGATAGTATCTCCAGTGCTCCGAAAGGAGCGCAACGCTACGGAATAAATAGTCAACTTCCTGCATTGTTCCTTTGGCGGATTTCCGGGCGAGCGCCGCCTCCTCCGCTTCCTTATACCCCTGCAGCTGCATCTCCTTTATCTGAAGGGAAAGTGACGGGGAGAGTTTGTGCATTATGGGCACGTACCGCAGCGGCCGCGAACGCAGCAAGTTTTGGATGTCCCGGGCATCTTCCGAGAGCGCCACGGCAAGCGCCCGCGCAATGGAGGGAATTTTCATCTGCGGTACCTGCTCAGGATCGGCATAAATGAGCTTGTCTTTCAACGAGACAACAATGCCATCGATGCCCATGGATGCCACCGCCGCCATCTGCACCTTAGTCGCCCCGTATTTGAGGGGAGCAAATGTCACGCGTTTCTCCGCAATGCGCCTCTCAATGTCCCGCGCGAAAAGGCGTCGCGCCTCCACGAGATCGGGAAGTTTGAGGAAGGTTGTGGGAAGAACGCCGGTGGCCGGCAACGGTTCGAGCAGGGAACCGGAATGGAGGAGGTTGTACTGGAGGAGGGGATCAAACGCCTGTTCGTAAAACTTTTGGAGCTCGCGCGGGCAATCCTGGCTTCCTGCCGTACAGAAGCGGTGCACGTCTTCGGTCAACAGGATATCCGCAAGTTTCTCCGCCAGGCGCGTCGCATCGGACGTGATGAGGGGATCTACGTAAAGCATGTCGAGCGTCGTGTTAGTCGCCAGGATATTTCTCTCTCCCGTCTTGCTGTTGATCGCGTAAATCTCGCCACGCTTTGCCGGCAATTTTACCCCTCCGTAGTGCTGTGCCTGCGCAACTGCGCGGTATGCATTGCCCTTGAGCACCTGCAGTTCCAGCAAGCGAGAGACAATGAGAAGCAGGACTACGAGGAATATGCCGTTCACAACAGCCATGCGTCGCAGGAGCGACCGCTTCTTCTGGGTCTCCGAGGAATGAAGGGTGGGACGGAAGGCCATGATGAATCGGGCAGCACAGGCTGGGACGGAGGTGAAGGATAGCACGGACAGTTCCTGTCCCAATGACCAATTTTCAAAATCCCAATGACCAAAAATGCTTCGGTTGTCGGTCGTTTTGGTCATTGGCTCATTGGTGCTTGATCATTTCATGAACACTCCACAAATGAACGTATTCGTGATATAATACCCTGATGTCCACAAACTGGGCCACTCTCGATGGAGAAACCCTCCTCACGTCCCTCCAGCAGGAGTGCGTGCAAAAGGGCGTGTCCGACATCCACATTTCCCCGGAAAAAAACGACGTGCGGCTGGAGTGGCGACTGCACGGCGTACTTCTGCCCCTCGCTCGCATCACGCGTGGAAATTTCGACATGCTCATGCGACGCGTTAAATTCATGTCCAAGCTCAAGCTCAATGTCACCAATATCCCGCAGGACGGGCAATATACATTTGAGACCGGAGAAGGAAATGCGAAGTGGACTGTCAACGTCCGTGTCGCAACCATTCCGTCTCGTTTCGGCGAAGCGCTCACGCTCCGCCTTCTCGATCCACACCACGGCATCATCCCGCTGGAAAAGCTGGGCTTTCCCGTGAAGATAAAGGAACAGCTGCAGAAACTCGTGGAACTCCCCAATGGATTGATCCTCGTCACAGGACCAACGGGTTCAGGAAAGACAACCACGCTGTACGCGCTCCTCTCCACGATCATCGGCAAGGAACGTAATATCATTACACTGGAGGACCCGGTGGAATATGAATTGCCCGGCATCATCCAGAGCGAAATCGATGCCGACCACGACTACACATTTGCGGGCGGCCTGCGCTCCATCCTCCGCCACGACCCGGACGTGATCCTTGTGGGAGAAATCCGCGACCTGGAGACCGCGCAGACGGCGATAAACGCCTCGCTCACGGGCCACGTCGTGCTCTCCACACTCCACACAAACTCCGCCGTGGAATCCATCCACCGCCTCCTCTCCATGGGCGTCAGCCCCTACACGCTCGCGCCCGCGTTGCGCGCCGTACTTGCCCAGCGCCTCGTCCGAACCATGGCCCCGCGCTGCCGCGACGACAATGCGCATTGTGATCCCATGGACAATGCGACGTACGATGGCCAGATGTGCCTATCGGAACTTCTTCAGAACAGTGCAACGATCCAGCAGGCGATCCTCTCCTTCGAGAGCGCCTCCTCCCTTCTCGAACTTGCAAAAAAGGAGGGTTTTAAGACGATGCGGGAATGGGGAGAGGAGATGATACGACAGAAGATAACGAGCCGGGAGGAGGTAGAGCGTGTGTGTATGTGAAGCACCAATCTCCAAGAACCAAGCACCTTACGCCTCGTTCTGCGATTATTTTGGGATTTGGTAATTGTGGCTTGGGGCTTTTCCATGGCTGATCTTCAACTACCACTTGCTCACACACTCCGCTTGTGACTAGCATATGCCTCCCAGCCCACAATGCTGACCCACTACCGCCGCCGGCGTGGATTGTACTCGGTTGCGCCCCCACGCCCGGCCATCTCACGACGCCTGATCGCCTCGGCAGCGTTCATCGTGGTGTTCCTCTACTTCTTTGGCGGGAAGATCGTGCATCTCTTCGGATTCGGCGGACCCATTGAGCGTCTTCCTGCAACCGTGTCGGTTGAGGAAGGCGGCACCGTCAACGTTACGCTCGACGGCGGCAATACGAAACGTGCGGAAAACGGGATGAAGATCTTTGAAGGAGAAAAAATATCCACCGGCGGCAACGGCCACGCCACACTGCGCTTCTTTGAAGGGACGTTGGCACGTTTGGATGCCAGCACAGAGGTTGATGTTCTCCAAAGCACGCAGGAAAAGAAAGACGCTTTCGTCTCCCTTTCCCTCCAACACGGATCCCTCTGGCTCACCTGTCCCGGAGCATCGGGCTCATCCCTCCGGACCGTAAAAACACCGTTCCTCACCTTTGATCTCCCGCCGAATGCAGAAGTCCTGCTCTCTCCCACATTCCTCCAGGTCTACAATGCCGACAGGGAAGGAGTGCGCGTCTCCCTCGCCAAACATGACCCCGTCATGGTTGGCGAAGGCCAACAACTCTCCCTACCGGAAAGCACGGCCGTCCGCGACATTCACAGTGATCTCTACACGTACCGCTCACCCCTCAACAGCGCCACACCACCCGCTTTCATCACACAGAGCAAGACGTTGTTCGCCTCCTATCGAAATAACGCACAACAAATACGGACTACGCCGACGGGCGATCTCCTCACGATTCGTACGCCCAAGGATGGCGAAAAGGTAATGGACGGGACGGTATCCGTCTCCGGTACCGTGGATCCCAGCGTCAAATCCGTCCGCATCAATGGGTACGCTGCAACGCTTGATCCCGACACGCACACGTTCGCCCAGGTTATCTCGCTCCCCGCCGGGGAATCGGCTTTCGCCATCCGTATCTCGGCTCTTGATGCGGAAGGTAATCCTCTCGCCGAATCCCAGCGCACCGTCAGCCGCGGCACGGCAACGAGTAGCCTGCCATCTCCCGAATTCACTGTCCCCGCCAAGACCGGCGAAACCTACCGGACCAGCCTCGCGGAGCTCGTTATCCGCGGCACCTCACCGCTGAACGCGGCGGCAATCTACGTCAATAACTACAAGCTCCAGCTCTTTACACCGTCCAAAGGGACATGGAGCTATCTCGCCAGCCTGTCGCTCGGCAACATGAAGCCCGGCACCAATACCTACGATGTCGTGGTAGAAGACCAGAATGGCAACAAGAGCGCCCCGGCGCGCATCACGATCATCCAGGAACAAGGCGGAAGAGATGGCGTGATTGCAACGGACGGTTCATCCTCGGCTGCATCCGCACCGGTCAATCCCGGAACACTTCCCACGAACGCCCCCACCGCCCCGGGTTCGCTTTCCGTAACAGGTGCAGCAGCACAACTCGGATTTATCGCCACCGGTACCGGTTTCGTTCTGGAAGGGATAACGTCGCCTCGTACCGCTTCGGTCTGGGTAAACGACTACCAACTCAAGCTCTATAAACAGGGGAAGACCTACTGGAACTATCTTGCCAGCCCCGATTTAAAGACGCTCAAGGAAGGAAAGAATACGTTCACCATCGTCGCCAGGGACCGTGATGGGACGATTCTGGACCAGCTGGCAGTGAACGTGGAGTATCAGAAGTGATACTGCCTTCGGAGAACCTACTCCTCATTTCTCACCCCACGCTTTTCGGAATGCAAAATTGACGGCTGGCCGCCGCTCGCGCGGTTTCTGTTCGCGAACCAGAAGATCTTTCGGCAGTTGTGACGGATCTCCGGGGTAGCCGACCGCGATCATGGAGCCGGGCATAAAATCCTCCGGCACATTGAAGAGCATGTTCGCTTTCGTCCGGTCAAACCCCGCCATTTGGTGCGCAATGAGCCCGAGTTCCGTCGCCTGCAACACGAGGTACCCCGAGGCGCATCCCACGTCGTGCATGGCATGATAGTTCTCCTTTCCGTTGTGGGAGAACGTCTTCTTGGCAAAGCTGAGGATGAGAAGTGGTGCATCGGCCGCCCAGTTGTTCCCCTCCAAAAGGAGAGAATCCAGCCTCGCCCGGTCCGCCCCATCCTCCTTGGCGCAATACACGTAGCGCCACGGCTGTTCGTTAAAACTGCTCGGCGCCCAACGCGCGGCTTCGAAGAGTATTGTAATCGTCGCATCTTCCACCGGCTTCTCGGAAAACGCCCGCGGACTCCAACGTCTCTTAATGGCGGGGAGAATGGAAAGGTCCGTGATGGCAGGTTTCTCGGGATACAACATGACACGCAGTATAGCGCGAATCGTTACCGAATGCGATTCACGGTTTCCATACCATCCCTATGGTTTCCAGTGCGTGGACGAAAGGGTAGGGGAGTGGCGCCTCCACCTGATGCTCTCGCTGGTCATTCGGCGAAAGAAACGTCAGCTTCCAGGCATGGAGACTTAGGGAGTGCAGGTCGAATTCCTCCGCCAACATTTCACTCAAGTCATTCCGGTAGGTCCCGTCCCCCAGGACAGGATGACCGATGGACGAAAGATGGACGCGCACTTGATGGGTACGCCCCGTGTGGAGATCACAGAGGACGAGCGCAACTTTTCCCTTCGCTTCAAGGACTCTGTACGTCGTCTGTGCCTCGCGGCTCCCGGCAGACCCGGTGACGGCCATGGTTGTCCGGTTCGCCGTGGAACGCCCGATGGGCGCGTCGATGACGGCAGCAGGAACTTCCGGCACTCCCGCGATGAGTGCGAGGTACTGTTTTTGGACCGTCCGCGTCTCAAATTGCCCTTGCAGGAACATATGTGCGGCGGGGTTTTTTGCCACGAGCAGACAGCCCGTTGTGTCCTTGTCGAGGCGGTGGACAAGGACCGCCTCGGAAGAAAAGGGAAGCGACCTCTTGCGGAAGACAAACGCAATACCATGGAGGATCGTTTTCTCACCGGGAGCCATGCCCGCGCCGGGATGGACGGCAATGCCCGCCGGCTTGTTGATGACCATGCAGGTGTCGTCTTCGTAAAGACTCTCCAGCTGCAAATCGACGGGCTCGATATGATCGTCTACAACAACTGCTTCCTCCTCCAACTTCACCACATCCCCCTCCTGCAAGCGGAGCGATGATTTTGTGGTGACGACGTCGTTCACCAGTACGCGTCCGGCCTCGATGGCAGCCTGAGCCTTGGCACGGCTCAGCATGCGTCCTTGGGAAGCAAGGAACACATCCAGCCGTTCGGGAAGGGAAACGACCCAATTGGGCATGAATGTAGTGTACCCAATTTCTACGAGAATTACGCGGTGGAACAAACACGACTATATTCTTGTGGCAAACCATCGTTTCTTCATACTCAAGACAGTTCCTTTCCTGTTTCTGACGTCCCTACACAGGAAGGACCTAGTCACCTCCCACTGGTGACGCCCGTCCCTGCCGCCTCTCTCATCACTGAGGATGGCAGGGACATTTTTTCATGATGGATACAGGGAGAATACGTTACATTGAATGCCTACGCATCCATGCCCTCGAATGGTATCCTTAACGTATGGATCACACCCCAGAACTCCTTACCCGCGCCGTCGAGACGGTCGTCCCGCGCGACCTTGCGGAAAAGAAATTGGCTTCCGGCAAGCCTTTACGTCTCTATCTTGGCATCGACCCTACCGGCAGCAAGCTTCACCTTGGGCACTCCGTGCCACTGCGCAAGCTTAAGGCATTCCAGGACGCGGGCCACCACGTGATCTTCCTCATCGGCAGTTTTACCGCCATGATCGGCGATCCCTCGGGGCGCGAGACCGGCCGGCCTGTCCTTACGAAGGAACAGGTAATGAAGAACTTTGAGACCTACAAGGAACAGGCTTCCAAAATCCTCGATTTTTCCAAGGTGGAAATCCGCGAGAACGGCGAGTGGTTGAGCAAGCTGAACTTTGAGGACATCCTCAGGATTATGTCGCAGTTCACAGTGCAACAAATGCTCCAGCGCGACATGTTCCAGCGCCGCCTGAAGGAAGACAGCCCTATCGGCTCACATGAGTTCCTCTACCCGCTCATGCAAGGCTACGACTCCGTCGTGCTCGATGTGGATTGCGAAGTGGGCGGCAACGACCAGCTCTTCAATATCCTCTGCGGTCGCACGCTCCAGCAAGCCTACGGCAAGCGCGAGAAATTCGCCCTCACTACCAAACTCATCGAGGGTACGGACGGCCGTAAAATGAGCAAGTCCTACGACAACTGCATCTTCCTGGAGGACCCGCCTAACGAGATGTATGGCAGGCTGCTCTCCATTCGGGATGATCTGATTATCACCTACATGGAGTGTGTGACCGAGATGCCGATGGCGGAGGTCAAAGAAGCAGAACAGGCACTCCAGAAAGGGACGAATCCGAAGGATTTGAAGATGAAGCTCGCGCGTGAAGTTGTCACGCTCTACTACGGCGCCGATGCTGCGCAGGCGGCAGAGCAGGAATTCCAACAGGTATTTGCGGATAAGGGTGTGCCTGATGACCTGGCAGAAGTGACGGTGCAGAAGGAAACGCTTCTTGTGGACTTGATTGCCAAAGAGAAGCTTGCACCATCCAAGACGGAAGCGCGCCGCCTCATTCAGCAGGGCGCTGTGAAGATAGACGACAAGGTCATCACGACTATCGACGCAAAGGTTGAAGCAGGAGTGCTGAAAGTGGGAAAGAGGAAGTTCCTCAAGGTCACCCTCCATTAACAGTCAAACGGTCTCATAAAAAGAGCCCCGTCGCGTAATACGACGGGGCCAGGAGTCACTCATGCGTCTCGATGTTTCGCGTCTCGACGTTCCACATCACGACGCTGTCGACGTATTGCTGCGGCATCCATGCGTACGGCTGTACCTGTGCCTTCACAGCCAGCGAAAGCTGCGAAGAACAATTCTGACAGCCACCACCGATGAACAACGCAGCAACCGACACCATCACAAACATCATCCGTGAACGTGACATCGTTTGTCCCCCCAGACAAAGAACGACTCCTGAACAACCTTTCACCTGACCATCAGGTGAAAGGTTACATAATACTACATTTTTTATAATATGTAAAGTTATCGCGTCGTGCTAGTTTTCGTTTATCAGAAGCCATTTTCTTGTATACAACCCGGTGAACGTTCGGCACAAGTGCCCATTCTTACTAACCCACTACGAAGAGATCTGCACCAACAGGCAGAGGTCATGGACTATCGAAGAGCCAAATTCTCCACCGATGTTATTTGCATACCCACTGTGTTGGGCTCCATCGAACCGGAACCGGAGGAGGGGAGTAATGCCTTCTCTCCTTCGAGCGAGGTTGCAAAGAGAAGCGCAATCGATGCCACCACCAGAACGGGAATTGTGGCGATGAGAATGGCCTGTTGGAGACTGTACTCGTGATGCACCATAGTGATTTCCTTCCGTCGCAAGGGATGAAAGGAAGAATTAGTACACGTTCTTGCTACTTTGTGCAAGTAAGTATGTAACTATATGCGTGACGGCATCCGTCATCCAACCTATCATCATGGATACATGAAGACGCACCTCCTGCGCGTTCGTCGCACGCTTCTGTGTTACGGCCCGGAGCTCCTCCTCTCGCTCCTCGCCCTCTACTTCGCCTTCCGCGAACTGGGAAGTTTTCCCGAAATCTGGGGCGATGAAGGCCTCTTCCTCGTGGTCGCACGCTCCCTTGCGGATGGACGAGGATACGTCCTTCCGACTTTTACGTACCAGTGGCCGTACCCGAACATTTTGATGGTTGGTCCGCCGCTCCTGCTCCCCGTGGCCCTGTCGATCCGCATCCTGGGCTTTTCGATGGCTGCGGCGCGCCTCCCTATGGCCCTCTATATCCTCGGCTCGTGTGTTTTGTTTTATATATTCACCAAAAGAGCTGCGGGTCATTCTGCGGCACGGTGGGCAACGGGGCTCCTCATCACACTCTCCGCCTTCGTGAACACGGGGAAGCCTGTGCTCGGCGAGGTCCCCGGGTTCTTTTTCCTCCTTCTCGGGCTCCTCGCGCTCCAGGGAAAACGGAGACCGCGGAATGACATTTTAGCCGGACTCGCATTTGGCCTGGCCGCAGTAACCAAACTCACCTACGGCCTCGCACTGCCCGCACTCCTCGCCCCATGGCTCATTGCACTCGTCCGCAGACAATGGAAAGCATTGTCTTCAGTTACCGTGATGGGACTCACGGCTGCCCTCACACTCTTTCTGTGGACGGCGTTCCTCTTCCTGCATGCCGATCTCGCCCGGGAAATGAACCAGTTCCTGCTGGGGAACGGCGGCACGGAACTTTTCGTCCCGCTGCGGCAGTATCTTCGCGATCTTGTACGCTTCCAGTATGTCTACTTTGACGTCCTCCTCCTCCTGTCTCTCATCGGAATCTGGAAGCTCAAGCCCGCACTGGGATGGTCGATGACTGCATTCATCGTAACTTTCATTGCACTCAACATTCTCCACTTCGTCGGTCCTCCCACGCCGCCATGGTACCGCTACCTGCTTCCGGCACACCTCGTGCTTCTTCCGTTTGTCCCCACAGGAGCGCGGGTGGTTCTCCATGCACGACTCTCCGCTGCGCTGCTCGCATTCTTCATTCTCGCACAAGGGTACTGGCAGTGGGATCACCGCGGCTCCCGCCTTGCGAATGCCGTTGCCACCGCCGCAGCCGAAGTGGTCCGCTCGTACAAGGACACAGACCTCGTGGTCACCGAAGGGGAAATCTTTGCGCTCCTCCCGCAGGACAATCCGCATTGGTACTTCGTAACGAATGAGCTCTTCCGCAGGACCTACGACGTCTTCCCCAGTCTTCCGATCCGCCAAGAGCAGCACTGCCTGCCTGTGGTCCAACGCATGGCCGAAGAAGACATTCTGAATACACCTCCCGACCGCATCAAGAGGCTGTACGGAAGTTATGTGGTTCTGGAGCCACCGGAGAGTTGTTCGAGGGTCAGGTAATCAAAGCTATTGAGAAGACGGGATTGCGAGACCGTATCCTTACTTCCCATGGTACTTCTGATGGATCTCCTTCAGCTGAGGATTGGTGACGTGCGTGTAAATCTGCGTTGTGGAGAGGTCCTTGTGGCCGAGGAGTTCCTGCACGGACCGTAGGTCAGCTCCGTTCCTCAGAAGATCCGTGGCAAAAGAATGGCGAAGCGTATGCGGCGAGGGGTTACTCATAATACCTGCCGCCCGCGCGTACTTCTTCACGAGGTTGTAGATGGAAATGCGTGAAAGCCGAAAGTTCTCCCCGGGAGGCATTTCTGTGCTCGCCTGGTTGTGGTTCCGAATGAACAGAGGTTCCAGGTGGTCCAGGCGGCATTCCAGATATTCCCTGAGAGATTCGACTGCACGGTCCGAAAGGAAGACTACACGGAGCTTGCTGCGTTTGCCCCGTACACTTATCTCCCGTGTCTGAAAGTTGAGGTCCTTGCGGTTGAGGGACCGTAACTCTGCGAGACGGAGACCCGTGGAAAAGAAGAGTTCCAGAATAGCCTTATCGCGTTTTCCTTCCTTGGTGGACGTATCGGGAGCCATGAGGAGGCGATCCAGATCTTCTTTGAACAGCACTTTCACCTTCCGTTGCTCCTCCTTAAATCTCCGCACACGGTCCGGGGGATACACATCCATCTCTTCCTCTTGAATAAGGTACCGGAGGAAGGCGCGTAAAACGGTGAGATGATGATTCTTCGTACGGATCGAGAGGTCTTTGTCCTGCCTGCTCCTGAACTCCTGCAACTTGCCCTTGTACATCCTCACGGATTCTTTACTTATGTCGGACACATCACGAAGAGGGGACAGTGTCAAAAAGAGATCCAATGATTGCCGATAGTTGCTTAATGTCAGTGGAGATTTGTTCTCCTCGGCTCGAAGGAAGAGGAGGTAACGCTCGACGGCCTGATCTAGAGGGGAGTGGGAGGGCATAGGCTTCTATTATTAACATAATGCATTTTATGTAAATAGATTCTTTAGGGTAAACATAACAAGGGCGCCAATCTCTCGAATTACGCTTTTGGCTTCAAATATCGCGTTCGCCTTCCCCTGTGTAGGTACTGTGGATAACTTCCATCCCTGCGTCTTCGCGATCCATTCGATACGGGCCAGATGGTAATCGTCACTCACACCGATCACGGAGCTGCAGGAGCCTGTGAGAGGTCTCGTGAGCCAGATATTTTCCTCCGTAGACCGCGATCCCGTCTCCGTTACAATGTCTTTGCCGTCCACACCGAGTTCCAACGCCAGTTGCTTCATAACAAATGCTTCACTGAATTTCGACCCGTCCCCTTTTCCACCACTCATATAGAGACGACTCACCTGCTGATGTTTGTACAAATCAACAGCGGTCTTCACCCTTCTCGCTATTCCCGGTCCAGGAGTGCTTGAAACTAGTTTGCCATAATCGTCAAATACTGGATGGACTGCAGCTCCAAAAACAATGGCGCAGTCGGCAGGAAAACGTGCGTCCCCTTTCATCCCTGACAGAACAAAGGCAAGCCCTGATGCGACAACTCCTCCACTGACGAGACAGATGATGACCAGCGTCCAAGCGCTGATCCGCAATATACGGGAAGACATCAAAGGCAGACTACTGATCGAAGGACCACTAATGCAATGACCAACGCTCAAAAAACAACTCCATATTCATTCCTACTCCTACATCGCCACAATGGAAATACTGGACGGGATGGAGGGCAACAACCTGCTCCAGGGCGGCCATATCTTGATTTCCGCTTTCTCCACCTCCGGCAGGTTTTTGACGATTCTCAACGCTTCATCGCGGGGAAGCCCTGTCACTTTTGCCCGGACATCACGCGCAAACCGCGCGCCGGGCGACGTGAGGGGATCCAGGATGAATTGTTCCGTCGCAGAGAGCTCCGCAGTGGCCTTGATCCAAGAGAGGTCATCCGCGTAATCGAAGACCCGGATATCCATATGCTGCAGGCCCACGGTCTGGGGGAGCAGTTTTTTATCTTCCTCTATGCGCTTCACCAGTTCCTTCTGGATCATGTCGAGGATGGCAGATGCATCATAGGCCAGGACGCGGTAGTGGAGCGCCCCCTCAACGGTGATGGACTTCACCTCTTTGTTAAGTTGATCCACGGGAAGAACAAAGCCCGTGTATGTCGCTGTAACGAGCTGGTCCTGCATGAGAACGCGATACTGCTGCCCACCCGTGAGGAGGTTCATGGAAGCGACCTTGTCCTCCACCTTCGTTTTTGCGTCTGCCATGAGTGCCTGCTCTAAACGCTTGCGCGCCGTGTCGATGTCCACCTTCTGCAGGACCGTGCGATACGATGTCTTTCCTCCCGTTGCGGGAACCCTGTTCTCGCCGTAAACAAGTTTCCTTTCGTCTTCCGGCAGCCCGGGGAGTTCCCACTTCACCCCTGCCGGCATATTCCCCCGCTCCCCGATCACTTCTCCGTACTCGTCGAGATCATCTGCTTTGGCCCGCACGGACATGGTGCCGTTGGGAGGCACGGTAATCCACTTCTGTATCCGGAAGATCATGCCGGCCTGGTTGCGCAGTCGCGTGCCTTTCTGGAGGGCAAGGGGGTCTGATGTGCCATTGACGATCGTCATGGGTACCTCGGCATTCGTTCCTGTAAAGCGTTTGCTGATCTGGTCGGATGTGACGGAGCTGTGCAGTACCAGTTCCAGAGGATTGATCGGTAACGTACGGATGTGTGACGGAAGCTGGGTAGCACCGGACTGCACAAGCAGGACATTCATCGACTGTGTGGCCATATCACCGCGCGGCCACACGCGGATTTCCACGGAGGGTAGCAGTCGGAAGATGACGAAGAGGAAGAGCCCCACACTGAGAATGAGCAAAATGAGAATACGCAGACGCGGCAGGGTGAGCAGGCCGACACTCTGCAAACGCGACCGCCACATCTGCCGCCAAAGATTTGGCGAAAACACCCGCAATGCCTCATCCCGCTGTGGATGGTGTGCAAGCGCATGGCGCAGTTGTTTGGAGGAATCCAGGACGCGGATTCCCATCTTGCGAGCGGATGCGAGAACGAGCGGCTGCCGTGTGGCAATGCTCACGCGCTGCCTGAGGCGTGCACACTCCTCCATAAACTTCGTCCGTTGCTCCTCCTGCAGAAATAGTGACATATCCGCCGCTCCGAGTACCACGATCACCGTACCCTCCGTATCCGCAATACGCTTACTAAACCTTGCCCATGATTCCTCCTCCCGTCGGAACAAGACCTGCAGCGATTTATGGGCAGGGTCAGACATGGTCCCGATAGTAGCAGATACGAACGTGACTCGTTATCTCGATATTTCGCTCCTCGAAGAGCAGTGAATAATCTCCGAATACGTAAACACCTTTCAACGTTTCAGAGCTTCTATAGCCGGCAGCTTCTTCCCTCCTATGAATTCCAGCATTGCGCCTCCGCCCGTGCTCACGAATGTGTAGATGTCGAGCGGATAGTTGTAGCGCGCATGGAAATCAATCGTGTCGCCGCCACCGATGATGGAAAGGGCGCCGTTCTTCGTGGCAGCCGCCACCGCCTCCGCGATGCGCTTTGTGCCATGGGAAAAGCGATTGTTCTCGTAAAAGCCCACCGGCCCGTTCCACACGATCATACCGGCCTTTTCTATGATCTTTTTGTACCGTTCCACCGTCACTTTGCCGATATCGAAGATCCCCATGTCGCCCACTACATCTTCGACCGGTAAATCGATCTTCTCTGCCCCTTCCGTCGGGGATGTCGCAACCACGGCATCACGCGGTACGTGTATGTCTGCCTTCTCTTCTTTTTCCGCTTCCAGCATTAACTCACGCGCCTTCTCAATGCCTTCCTCATCGTATTTTGACGTCCCTACGTCAAACCCGCGTGCGGCGATGAACGTATTGGCAATGCAGCCGCCCAAAAGGATCTCGTCGCCTTTGTCCAGGAAGCGCTCGACCACGGGTACCTTCGTCTCCATCTTTGCCCCGCTGATGATGAGCACGAGCGGCCGCTTGGGATCCTCGTTTACGCGCGACAGGTTCTCCACTTCTTTTTGAAGCTGGAGGCCCATGTATGACGGAAGAATCTTGGGTATGCCCGTCATGGACGCATGGTTGCGATGACAGTTGGTAAATGCATCGTTGACATACACGTCACCAAGCGCGGCAAGTTCCTTCGCCAATTCCGGGTCATTTTTCTCTTCGCCCGCTTCATACCGGAGATTCTCCAGGAAAAGGACTCCTCCGGGCTTAAGCGCCTTCGACATTTTGAGCGTTTCCGCTCCGCGGCAGGATTCTGCAAAAGCCACAGTCTTCCCGAGCAGTTTCTCCAGGATAGAAACGATGGGCTTCTGACTGAATTCCGGCAGCGGCTTGCCCTTGGGACGGCCCTGGTGACTCATGATGATGAGCGACGCGCCTGCATCCAAAATGTACTTCATCGTGGGAAGCACGGCTGCTATCCGTTCCGTATCCATCACCTTCCCTCCTTCCATGGGCACATCGAACCCGGCACGGAGGAGAACTCTCTTACCTTTCATATCTGCGTCAGCGAGAACGGGGTAGTTTGGCATACTTCGTTGGGAACTCAGTACAAGTACCCGAATTGTACCACGAACTCCTCTTGAAGCCCGTGATTGATCCTTTCATTTCAATAATTCCTACAACTCTTCTATCGTTAGTTGTCAATTGTCCTCCTCAGTATTGTTCACATGAATATCCTCGACACCTGTCCTGAGTGCGAACGAAGGATCGTCGGAATCCTCGGCATCCTCTATCATGTCCCCGTGCCCTCTCCCCTCTCGACCATTCCCCTGCTGGCACTGATCCTGTCTTTTTTCGCACACGCGATTGCGCTTAAGGTATTTCCACGATTGGGTCTTCTGGATTTTCCTGAACGGTACGGCCACAAACGGGGACGTATCCCCTACCCCGTAGGCATAGTTTCTGTCCTTCTCTTCCTCGCGTTCTACATTGTTCTTTCCCCGTGGAACATCCAATCGGGAATGACGGCTCTCGCCATTCTGTTCCTTGGAATCACGTCCTTTATTGATGACCGAAAAAACTTGCCGCCGCTCCTGCGCATCGTGATCCAGATAATCATAGCTCTCCTCATTTTCCTCGGCGGCGCGCGTATTTTTTCCTTCACGAACCCGCTGGAGGGGTTCCTCGGCGGCCCGATTATCAAACTCGACGCTCCCGCGATCCAGACGGCGCTCTTCGGTACCTTACCGCTCCTGAGCGCCATCTTCACCGTCTTCTGGATAGGACTGACGATTAACGCGCTCAACTGGTTCGACGGCATTCCCGGCCAAGTCTCCACACTCTCCACTATCGGTTTTTTGACCATCGGCCTCCTCTCGCTCAGCAGCCGCGTCAATCAGCCCGGCCTGGCGCTCCTCGCTCTGACCCTCGCCGGAATATCCGCCGGCTGCCTCTTCTTTGATCTCCAAACTGCCAAAATGCTCATCGGCGATACGGGCGCCATGTTCTTCGGTCTCATGCTCGGATTACTGACAATTTACTCCGGAGGAAAAGTGGCCACGGCTTTTCTTGTCCTCGGCGTCCCTCTTCTGGATCTTGCCATTGTCATCGTCCGGCGCATCGCCAAGGGAAAGAGTCCGCTCAAAGGCGACGCCCGCGATGAGCACCTCCATCATCGCCTACTCCTCAAGGGATGGAGGCGCAGTTCCATTATTTCGCTCACGGCGGGTATTGGGACGGTGTTCGGCATTACGGCACTGTTCCTGAATACGTCACAGAAGTTCCTCGCCGCACTTCTTCTGTTCGTGTTGATGCTGGCCCTCTCAATCTATTCACGTCCCACAGCAGATGCAGATCTACATCTGCGGAAAACTGCGTAATATTCTGTATGCGCTATCACCTCATTGTCTACGTTCCCGTTGCCGATGCCGACCGCCTCCGCGAAGCTCTATCCAAGGCCGGTGCGGGACAACTGGGGAACTACGACAGTTGCTCCTTTTCCTCACGCGGCATGGGACGGTACCGTCCGCTAAAGGGCGCGCATCCTACGGTTGGAACTGTGGGCAGACTGGAAGAATTGGAGGAAGAGAAGATTGAAGTGATGGTGGATGTGCCGTCCGAAGATGACTTGCGGAACGTCATGGAGACAATCCGAGAAGCACATCCGTATGAGGAACCGGCGATCCACGTCCTGCCAATGCTGGACCTGTGATGTTGGTACACACCGAAAGGAGTACATACTGACAATCCCTTCGTGCATCATCCCCCTAATCCCTATACCGCATCGGTGCACTCAGGATGGCACCGGGCTGCAGTTCCACAACGACCGTAGTGCGCCCAAGCGGGAGCATTTCTACCGTCGCCTTGCCGTTGACGAAATCCTTGGCAGTGAGCACGGACGGTCGAAACTCCGCACGGCCGAATGCGGTACGCATGTAGATGTCCGATGTGGGCTGCGCGAGCGCCGCCACATCGCCGGACGCGTCCTTAAGGACTACTTCCACTTTTGTCCACTCACGTCCTGTAAAGGATCCTGCAAGGCGTACTTCTAAGGCTACGTAATCCCTGGACGGTACGGGTGCGGCAACTACCGCTGGAACCGCTTCGAGAGAACTGGAAGATGAACTCGATGCTTGTTCTTCAATGGGAACGACCATTGCCGTTTCGTCACTCTGCGCGAGCAGCGCCTTCTTCTGCTCCTCCGCTACAAATTCCGCCTGCCGCTTTGCGACGCGCGCCTGTATGCGTTCCTGGCGACGCTGTTCCGACGTCTCGGGAGACTGCGCGGTACGTTCATCATTCTCCACCACCTGCACCGGTGCGTACTGTGCCTGGATGTATACAAAAGGATTGACGGTGTCTGCCAGACCGCGATCCTGGTTAAGCCCTTGGTCAATGGCCTGGTTAAACGTCAGGTTCGCCGCTCGCGCTTCTGCACTCGAGTAAGGCCAGAATGGATGCGGTATGGGATTGCCCTGTACGTCTTTGTCCCGTTCCATCTGGAAGTGCAAGTGCGGACCCGAGGCCAGCCCCGTCTGCCCGCTCAACGCGATCTCCTGACCCTTTTCCACCACTTGCCCCTCCGCTACAAGCTGTTCGCTGAGGTGGGCGTACACGGTATAAAGAGTGGTCAGCCTGTCCGGACTGGAAGGATCGGGGACATTGGGATGGCGGATGACGAGGTATTTGCCAAACCCGCCCGAATCAACATCCACTCTCTGCACCACGCCATTCATGACGGACTGCACGGGTGTGCCTGGAGGAGTGCGGATGTCTACGCCCGGGTGGCTTCCCTCATCCTGTAACCCCGTGGCATACGATCCCATGTACTCAATAGAGTAGAAGAGCTGATCCGACTGCGTGCCGTTGTAACGCGGCATGGAAATAAGATACTGCTGCGGTACATCGGCAAACGTCCTTCCACCTTCTCCGTAGAGGGACCATTTGTGGAAATCGGGAATGCGTGCGATGGGAGGGACTGTCCCTGTGTACACAATGAGACTATCATCCTGTCTGCCCATTACGGACTTCCAGAATACCCTCCAGCCATGCTGCCCCATCATATTTCCCGTAACGAATGCCAGCACAGAAAACACCGCGATCCAGAACGTGACACGCTGCGTGAGATAGTAGTGATCGGGAGGTGGTTCTTTAGCTTTGTGAAGCGGCCTGCAATGGAATTTGTTGCGCTTACGCGGGGTCATAAGATTTGTGTGGCTTTGCTAATATAGTATCACTTTTGCATATTTATGTCAATTATCGATCCCTGCCGCATATTACTTCCCAATCACCAAAGTACGGTGGATGCCGGACATTCTCTGGCGCATGCGATTTACACAATGCCACTGACTATCCTTCTCCAGGGAGAACTGGGAAGCGGCAAGACGACGCTCTTCCGCGGTTTTGCGCAGGGATTGGGCGTGGGTGCATATGTCATTAGTCCCACGTTTGCATTGGAGCAGCGTTACACCACGGAGCGGTGGGGGGAATTGTTACACGTAGATCTCTATCGCCTCTCGCCCGAGCAATCACGGGAAATCGTGGCAACCTCCGATGACCATCCCGGCATCCGCTGCATCGAATGGGCGGAGCGCCTGGGAGTGGACCTAGCCACGTCATTCCCGCACGCCATTTCCATTGAACTTGAAGAAGAAGGTAACGGACGTAGCATGGATGTGACCTATCGCGATGTGCCGCTTCCCTCCGCCGCGGAGATTGCCTCCTGGCGGAACGAAGTGATGTTGCCGGCTCACATCATTTCCCACTGCCACGCCGTCTCCACCCTGTGCCGGACATACGCCGATTCCCTGTGTGACCGCTGCATTCCCGTACGCGCCGAGGCACTCGTTGCTGCTGCGGAACTCCACGACCTTCTCCGCATCGTGGGTATGCAACCCGATACGGGTCCGGCGGGAATAACGACAACTCCCGAGGAGGAGTCCTGCTGGGAGAAATGGCGCTCTCTCTACGCAGGTCTCACTCACGAGGAAGCGGCAGCAGCTTTCCTCCGCGAACGTGGTTATGCCGCATTAGCCGAAATCGTTGCCGTACACGGCCTCACCCTGCCTTCGCCACTCCGTGCAACAACGGAGCAGAAACTACTATTCTACGCGGATAAGCGCGTCAAACAGGACATGGTCGTATCCTTGGAGGAACGGTTTAAGGACTTCCAAAAGCGCTATGGCAAAGGCAAAAAATCCGCGCAGTCCCAAGAGTGGTACGAGGAAGCTAAGGCTCTGGAGAAAGAGCTGTTTCCGAATGGTGTACCTGCGTAGTTCGTGATTCAGAAATGGAGGAATGCAGAAATACTCGCCCCTACAAAGACGCGAACCGAAGTTACAGCCGCCACGGAATAATCTGCCTCCGCAGGATCGTGAGCACAGTCCTGGCCCCTCCTTCAACGATTCGGGGGGACGCCGTGAGGAGCAGGAGCCCGGCAACGATCACGAAGACAAAGATCATCTCCGCAACGGTAAGGATTCCTCGCTTTGTCTTGGAAAGATGGGGAGACGTAAGTGACCGCACAAACCCGATGAAGATCGTCAGTTTGGAAATGAGAAGCGCAAGACCGAGGAGAATAGTCCACAGCGCCAAGTCTACGGCGCTATGCGCAATGAAGGACGGAGCCGCGGCAGCAAAGACCACGAGATTGAGTCCCACGACAAGCAGCATCAAGTCCAGAAGGTTCGCGCGTAATGTGCCTACGACAGCTTGCTCCCGCGTCATTTTGGTCGACGCGCGCCAAAGCACTGCATCAAGCGTCATGCGCGCGACGAGAAGAAGCGCAAACAGACCAAAGTTACACATGCTTGCCAGCACGGCCGCCATCACAAAGAGCCCCGCCTGAAAAGCGGGCATCTGGAGAAGTCCTTTCAAGAAATCCTGTGTCTGCGTATGCCGTCGCATAGACATACATATTTTACAATATTTTCATGTATATGTCTAATTTATTTCATTTGTCCACTGGACTTGATATTCATGGCCTAATGAGCTCACGAATGTGTGCCATCCTCTCCCGAACCTCCACCTCAAACCCCCGGTCAGACGGTTCGTAAAAGTTCCGGTGCACCATACCGAGAGGAAAATATGTCTCCTTAGCCACGGCACCCGGGAGATCATGCGGATACTGATAGCCTTTCCCGTACCCCTGTTCCGCCATCCCCTTGAGTGGCGCATTGCGGAGATGATTGGGAACCTCCACCGAAGGCGCTTCGCGTAACGCGGCCTTCACTGCACACATCGCCCTCGTGACAGCATTGCTCTTGGGAGCCTGTGCCAGATACACGCAGGCATGAGCGAGGAAGAACTCCCCTTCCGGCAACCCCACAAGCTCAAACGCTTGCCAGGCGGACACGACAATCTGGACCGCGCGCGGGTCGGCGTTGCCCACATCCTCCGAAGCGAATATTGCCATGCGCCGAAAGAGGAAGCGCGGATCCTCACCGCTGCCAAGCATGGTGAAGAGCCAGAGAAGCGCAGCATCGGGATCGCTCCCGCGCATGCTTTTGATGAATGCCGAGATGATGTTGTAATGGTCTTCACCCGTCTTGTCGTATCGCTGATGACGTTCCGCAAACAGCTTCTGCGCCTGTTCAAGCGTGACCTTCTTCCCGGCTGTCAGAACAGCTAATTCCAAAGCATTGAGCGCCACGCGCGCATCGCCATTGCTCACGGTTGCCAGGTGACGAAGCGCGTCGTCACTCACCTTCACCTTGCCCCCGTAGCCACGTCCGTCTTCCAGTGCGCGCCGGAGGATCGCAAGAACCTGATCCACCTCCAACGGCTTGAGCAGACATACGCGGGACCGGGAGACAAGTGCCTGGTTTACGTCAAAGTACGGGTTCTGCGTTGTCGCACCTATGAGCGTTATCGTTCCACTCTCCGCATACGGCAACAATGCATCCTGCTGTGAGGTATTGAAGCGGTGAATTTCGTCTACAAAGAGGAGAGTGCGCGTGCCAAACGCCTCCTTCATGCGCGTAGCCTCCTCGCACACCGCCTTGAGTTCCTTAACGCCGCTCGTCACGGCATTGAGCTGCACGAACGTGGCATCCGTCGTTTCCGCAATAATCCGCGCAAGCGTCGTCTTGCCCGTCCCGGGCGGTCCGGCGAGGATCACGGAACGCAACTGGTCGCTCTCTATCGCCGCCCGGAGCGGCGTCCCCTCCCCCACGATTTCCTCCTGTCCCACAAACTCCGCTATCGTGCGGGGGCGCATGCGATAGGCGAGAGGTTCGGCTAACTTGATAGGGGGAGAAACTGACTTGTTCATGGAAAACCATGGTACAGAGGAACAGTACCAAGCACCAATATCCAAGCACCTCTTCTGCCATTCTTCATGGAGCCTGGTGCCTGGTGCTTGAACTTAATGCTTACACGGCCTCCACTGCGAGATCACGCAATATTTCCTCCGCATGCCACTCCGGCACGACATTGTCGTAGATCTCCGCAATTTTGCCTTCCGGATCGATGAGGAAGGTAATCCGGCTGCCCAGCATAGATTCCTCCGCGCCGTATGCGCCGATGATGTGACGTTCCGGGTCCGAAAGAAGCGGGTACGGGATCAGATGCCTCTCTGCAAACTTCTCGTGGCTTTCCAAAGAATCCGCGCTCACGCCCAGGACCGCTGCCTTGCGACGCAACTCCCTGTACACATCCCGAAAAGCACTCGCTTCGACGGTGCATCCCGGTGTTTCGTCCTTGGGATAGAAGTAGAGCACTACCCAACCGCCGCGGTAACCCGAAAGAAGGTGAATCTGCCCAAACTGATCCGTTGCCTCAAAACCCGGTGCTTCATCTCCAATTTTCAACATAGACAATCATAATACGACCGCCCGTAGCCCCCCTCAACGAAGTTCCCTCTTTTTTTGTCTGATGATGAGGCCCATCGCCTTCCGAAGCGCCGCTTCTCCAGCCTGCACCCTCCCCCGCAATTCCTGCAGAGGAACGGACGTTGGAAACGCCGCAAATTTATCTTCTTCCCCCTGGGATACGACCTCAAACGGTATGCCCGCTGCGTACGCCGCTACGGCTCCGTGGTACCGTTCCGTAAACACAAACGCTGCCCCCTTTAGGGCAGCCCGAAGTTCTTCCAGGGTTGTAAGGGGAACAACGGATGCTCCCGGCAAGGCATCCGTCATAGCTCTACAAGCCTTCGTTTCAAAAGGATTATCCGGCTGAAAGGAAAGAATTCGCACAGTGGAATACCACGCTGCGGATGTAATAGAGGCGGCACGAGTAGCAAACGAGGGAGCGCTGTTCTTGCGTGGAATAATGATCAACGCATTCCGTACCTGATCGGACGCCTCCGCGAAATCGAACATGAGAATAACAGGATCAAAGGACAGTACCACGTCCTGCGCCCCCAGTGTTCGCGCCCGTTGCGCTGACGCAGCATCACGGACCGAAACAAATGCGGCATGCCTCACAGCAAAACGCGCCCACCATTGCGCCCTCCGCGTGCGAAAAGGCCCAATTCCCTGAAAGGCCAGGAAGACCGGCTTGCGGAAAATGCGCGCCATGAGCACGTGCATTCCCCAGAGCAGGCACGCCTTGGGGGATTCCACGTCCGTAAAGAGCGTCCCGCCACCCAACACCATGCCATCACACCTCCAGTATTCCCGTAGCGTCCGCCACCAGGGCCCGAAGAAAGACCGTACACCAATGGGCAATCTTGGAACTTCTGAAGCACCCCGCGGATGTGCACTCACGATGATCCATTCCATATCCCCCTGAGCAATGTCGAAGGGTTCAAACCGCAAACCAAGAAAATATTCCCGCAACAGCTCGTCACCCAGGTTGCCCACGCCGTAATTGCCGATGAGCAGGAGTTTCATGGACGAACAGAATAACAGAGTAAGGGAATATCGGGGACGAATATATTGGTATAACGCAAGAATATCATCCTCCTATTCCGTACTTCTCGTACTCTATTACTCCTTCTTCGTTTCACCTTCCGCAGCCGCTTCCTCTGCCGGAACTTCTTCCTGCTTCGGTTCCTCCTTTGCAACAGCGACGGCGAACTCATCGGCGCTCGTAAAGCGCTCGCTGAGGCGTGCAGCCTTTCCGGCGCGACCGCGCAGGAAGTTGAGCTTGGCGCGGCGGACCTTGGCCACTTTCTTCACTTCAATCTTCTCTATGGTTGGCGAGTGCAGCGGAAAGACGCGCTCTACACCAACGCCGGACGCAATGCGCCGAACGGTGAAGCTGGCATCCGTGGAGACATGCCCGCGATGGATTCCGATGATGAGCCCCTCGAAGATCTGCACGCGCTCCTTCTCCCCTTCCCTAATGCGCTCATGCACGCGTACGGTGTATCCCGGCCGCAGATCGGGCCGTTCCTTCTTGTACTTCTCTGCCTGTTCGTGAAGAGCGAGGGATGTCATGGGAGCCGCGGTAGGTTAATGGAAGTTTTGGCAGCTGTAAAGGCTTTTGGACCAACAAAAGGTCACAGGGGAGGCATAGAAGTCAAAATACCGAGGATTTTCTGCTATCCAGCATTCGGTGAGTAAAACGACCGTTCCTCTGCATCCCCTGCTTCCTCTGCATCCTTTGCACCCTCTGCTTCCTCACTTGCCTTTCGCCTCCGCAATCTGCTCCTGGATAGCATTATGGACAATCAGGTGCCGTGGATCATTGAGAATTTCCAGAATAAACCGGTCACGCAGGCTCAGGCGATACAGGAAGTCCGCTTCCGAGAAGATGGAATATTTGACGTTTTTGAGCGTTGGCTCCTGTGAGAGGAGCGCTTCCAGAACCTCTTTTTTAATCGTGCCGACTACGAGCAGATCCACCTTGCTCTCCGTTCCCGTAAGGGCTCCTGCAAGCACAACGAGCTGTACGGAAGAAATATTCTTGAGGCTTGCGATGGCGGGGCTCTCGGGCTGGATCTCCTTGCTGAAAATGTTCCGAAGCTCAATGTAGAACGGAAACGTGGCATCCACGTGATAATACTTCTTACGATTCTTGTGACGTGAACGCACCAGGCCAATGCGCCGTAAGTTCTCGAGTTCCCGTCGGATGGAATTGATCTGTTCCCCAAGTAAACGTGTCAACTCACGGATAAAATATTCCTGCTCCGGGTGCAGCAAAAACGTGGAGAGGAGCTTCACTCTCGTCTGGGAACTAAACAGCGCTTTGAGCACCGTGGACGACATGTTCACAAACATTACTCAGAAAGGGACTCCTAGTGCAAGAAAAGTATACAATGCTATGAACTATATATGTATTCCTACTATTTGTTTATGATAAGCCAAATACTTTGTATATAAGAGCTCTTTTATACCCTTTGCTGAACAAATAATTGTATCGCTTGTAATATGATTTTGTGGTCTTGCCATACTCCAACCATTATCTGCGAGTTTTCAGCATCCCTTACAGCATTGTGAAGGAATGTAAAGTATGGTATCCTATCTAGAAATGTCCAAACGCAAATGGATGCTTGGGCTCGCAGGAATACTCCTGGTTTTCTGGGCTCTCCGTAGTACTCCGGAACCCCTGATAGGCGTCGCTGTTGCGCACGCGCAGTCTATCCCAAACAACCCTCTGTCTCAGGTACTGAGCATGATGTTCGGCATCGTTAATATTGCCTGTGTCATGCTGTATGCCGGCCTCTGGGTCATCGTGTGGATATTAGACATCCTCATGCGCCCCGAAATAGTCTTCGACCTTAGGAATGGCACGTCGGGGGAATTTATGACGTTGCTCCACGACATGTGGATGTTCAGCCGAGACATCGTAAACCTAGCGTTTGTCTTCATCCTCATTGGCGGGGCTATTTACACTGTCGTAAAAGCCAACATGGAACTCGTGAAGAAAATGGCCCCCACCTTCGTACTGGCATTGGTGCTGGTCAACTTTTCCTGGTTCATACCCCAGGTCATCTTTGATGTCTCCAACGTCCTTACCTTTACGGTCTATCAAATTCCGAGCATGTTCGGCACGGATGACTGCAGGGTAAAATTGGCAGATGGGACGACTGAAGAATGCAAAATTCCTGTAGACTTCAAATTTTTCGAACAAACGCGAGGTTTGACGAGTGGCGACGGAAGCTGGAACTGCCTGAAGGACATCGTCTGTTTTCAATCTGAACCGTACAGCTCTGCAAAGACAAACGCCGATGTTCCCAAATCCATCCTTCTTCTCGGTGGTCTTGTTGTGAATTTTGCCCATCTCAAGGATTTTGCCAATCCGAACGTGATGACCGCCACACCACCCGGCTTGGCAGGCGCCATCATGCTGCTGGTGAAGATGATACTCATCGTCCTGGTCCACATCGCGCTGTTTTTTCCGCTTCTGGCGATGGCCTTTGCGTTTGCTGCGCGCATTCCCATCATCTGGCTCACCGTGGCCTTTATGCCGTTTGTGGCGCTCGGATATGTCCTTCAAGGGAAAATGGGTGAATTCGACCCCGTGGACAAGATCATGAAGTCTTTTCTCACATCCGTATTCCTTCCTGCGATGGTAGCCGTGCCGTTTGCCATCGGCTTTGTGATGATTCGGCAGGGCATGAATGTCGATCCCGGTGCGTTCAATTTGCCTGCGGACAAGATGAATGCCATCGCCCTTCCCCTCTTCGCAAATATCGGAAGTCCCTGGGATATGTTGTGGATGGCTCTCTCCATTGGTGTCATGTGGGTGGGCGTTTTCGCTATTCTCAAGCGACAACAGATCACGTCAAGCATCACCGAAAGCATAAAGGGTGTTGGCCAGAGTCTCGGCAAGACGGCGCTTCAGGTTCCGCTCAGCGTTCCGCTGCCGTTTATGCCTAAGGGGCAGACTGCATTAGGCGGATATCGTCAGATGAAGAGTATGCAGCAGGTTCTCAGCGACACAGGAAACCTCAACAAAGCCTTCCAGGCAGGAAATAATAATTCTGGCGCCGCAGACCAGGCAGACCACCTCAAGTCCCTTGTAGACAAACTGGATGATACGAAGAGAGGAAACATCCAAATGAAGATCAATACGAAGATCGATGCAGTTGCCGCAGCAAACCCCGCAGACCGGAACTCGCGCATAGAAGAACTGGTTCGTGAAGTGAAGAACAACTTTCAGGATGACAAACGTGTACAAGACATGAACAACGAGCCCGTCCTTCGCGGTCTCGGCAAAGCCTTCCCCCTCTTGAAGGACAAACTGGATAAGGCAATCGAGGAAAAACCAGCCGCACCGAGTACTCCAGCCCCACCTCCTCCTCCCCCGGGAGGACCAACTACACCCTGATTCCGTCAGCTTCAGATGACTTTTCCCCCGCTATCGCCGGAATTCCTTCCTTCGCCCGGCATGCCGGAAACGGAAAAACGGCGCCCGGAATCCCGTGATGCCATCAGGCGAGAAGCACAGAAGAATGTCGGCCTGGAGCTTATGGAGCAGGCATCCCGCATGCCTCCTTCCCCGCAGCGCGACGGACTCATGCGCGCAGCCATTCTCAAGCATTACCAACTGCACTATCCCGAGGCCGTTGCCGTCATGACGCGGCCGGACCACCAGGAATTCCTTCAGGGCGCCCCCAAGGATGATGTTCTGAACATGTGGGACAAGACCTCGGAAACATACGAAAAGGAATCCGGACTCGCGAAGGAGCGGAAAAGAGCCGTTGAATACATAACGAAGAAAGGCGAGATTGCAGATCCGGAACGCCCTTCCTTTAACCTCATCGACTTCGTCTCACTCATCAACGACGAGCTCGTAACGCTCGGAAACCTCCGCAGCCGTCCCGGCCTTTCTCTGGAGCAGTCCCAGGCCATCGCCCGGGAAAGCACGTATCTCAAAACCATGCTTTCCTGGTACAACATCCCGTCCAGCGACCAGATTCTCAAACGATTCGGGCTTTCTATGGAATCGAAGCCTGACGACAAACGCCAGTCGGTGAACAACGAAGTGAAAATGGTCGGGCGCGTACTGGTATCCATGGTGTCTGCGGGCATGGCACTCTATACGGCATTCACCGCCTGGATGATGGGGCGTCAGAACAAGGAGGGCGGCGATTACACCGCCACTGCGCTCTGGGGAGCCATTGCGCTGGGGAATTCCTACTGGAAGAATCTCACGGAACCGCGTGCCCAGCAGGTCCTGCGGAATACGGAATTTCTTTCCCAGGACCGGTTTAGGAACTATCTCTCCCGGTTTAAACCTGGACAGCTTGGCAAGCCCATGGAAGCGCTCCTGGAAGAGAAGGACACCAATACACTGGCCAAAGACCTGATAGCCGAAAAAGGAGACACACGCTCGGAGGAACGTCGCAACCTGGCGCGTGAGCGCCTTACGGAGATCATTTCCGATGCGTCCGGCGATCCCCGCCTCGCCGAGGCAATGCTCCAGAATCCCCGGGATTTCGCCAGCTTTATCTTGCCGCAGCTCGAAGTGCGGAACGACGAGGATGCAAAGCAACTGACGCTCACCTGCATCAAAAAGCTAGCCGCACCGCCCCCGGCCATGTTCAAAAAGACGTGAGAATCAGAGTGATTCCTTCTTCTTGAACTCCTTGCTGTACGCCTCCAATACGTCGCCTTCCTGCACGGGAAGCGCCATTTCTACGCGCATGCCGCACTCGCTCCCTTCCTTGGCTTCCTTGATGTCCTTGTCGACATGCTTGAGGGACAGTATGCGCCCCGTACCCACCGTCTTCCCGTCACGCTGGAGCCGGAATGGCACGCGCTTGAGGACACCATCGGTCACCTTGCCGCCGATGATCTGCTCGCTCTTCTTGCTAAAGAACACGCCGCGCACTTCCAGGTGCCCCAGGATTTTCTCTTCCTCCACCGGCTCCACCAGACCCTTGAGAAGCGCGTCTACTTCGTCCAGCAGTTCATAGAGGATGCGATGCTCACGCACCTGCACGCCTTCGCGCTCGGCTGTGCGCTGCACTTCCGGAGGAATCGCCACGTGGAACGCCATCACGACGCCATCGCTCGCAGCGGCCATCATCACGTCGCTCTCGGTCACCGCTCCCACGCCCGCATGGATCACTTTAACGCCCACACCGCCCTCGCCCTGCATCTTTCCCAAGGCATCGGCAATCGCCTCCATGGACCCCTGTGCATCCGCTTTGAGGACTACTTTGAGCTGCGTCACCTTTCCTTCCGTAAGGCGGCTCACAAGATCGGCGAAGCTGCGCTTGCGCGAGCGTCCCGCCTGTTCCTGGAACCCCTCGAGGAGAACCTTGGCTTCGCGGTCGGAAGCCACGACCTGCAAAATGTCTCCCACGGCGGGAACCGTATCGAATCCCGAAACGCGGGCAGGACCGGAAGGCAACACTTCCTGAAGCCGATGGCCGGCATCATCCACCATCGTGCGGATGCGCCCCATCGTCCCGCCGCAGACGAAGACATCGCCAACCCGCAGCGTGCCGGCGTTTACGATCACCGTTGCGAGCGGCCCAAGGGAAGAATCGAGATGGCTTTCGATAATGGTGGCAACGGCAGAACGCTTGGAGTTGGCTTTGAATTCTTTCAATTCCGAAATGAGGAGGATGTGGTCCAAAACATCGTTGATGCCCTGCTTGGTGACGGTAGAGGTGGGGATGACGGGAATGGTTCCTCCCCATTCTTCGGGCTGCAGACCTTGTGCCGCTAGTTCGCCTTTGACGCGCTCCAGGTCGGCCCGCTCTTTATCCACCTTACTGAGAACTGCAATGATGGGGACATCGGCATCCTTGGCGTGGTTGATGGCTTCGATGGTCGTAGCCTTAACCCCTTCCTCCGCGGAAACAACGAGAATGACGATATCCGTCACCTGTGCCCCGCGCGCGCGCATGGCCGTAAACGCCTCGTGGCCCGGCGTGTCGAGGAAGGTGATCTTTTTGGGTTCCGACGATCCAGCCATCACATGCTCCACCTGGTAGGCGCCGATATGTTGCGTTATGCCTCCCGCCTCCTGCGACACCACGTTCGTCTGACGGATAACGTCCAAAAGCGCAGTCTTTCCGTGGTCCACGTGGCCCATCACCACCACCACAGGCGGACGAGGATAGAGATTCTCCGGTTCGTCCTTGATGAGTTCTTCCAGGTTGCGGCTAAAGAGGTCTTCAGCACGCGCCGCTCGTTGTTCGCGCTGAACATTGAGCCCCAACTCCGCCGCCACAATCGCAGCCGTCTCGAAGTCGATGGACTGCGTAATGGTGGCGAGGACTCCGTT
Organism: uncultured Candidatus Peregrinibacteria bacterium; assembly: GCA_903825315.1. Lineage (GTDB taxonomy): Bacteria > Patescibacteriota > Gracilibacteria > Peribacterales > Peribacteraceae > CAIKAD01. The sequence goes on from CAIKAD010000002.1 coordinate 92,539, forward strand.
CTTCATGAGCGCCTGAATCACTTTGGGCACCTGCACACCAAGCTTCTCCGAGAGTTCTTTGACCGAGATGGAATCGGGCAGCGAAACCATCCCTTCTTTCTTCTTTATTTGCTGTTGCACGTCCGTGGACGGCGCCTTGGTCTTGGCATTCCGCTCCTGCGCCTTCTGCTCGCGCAGCCGCTCCTCCTTTTCCTCCTTCGTGAGCTTGTCGATCTTCTGTTCCTGCCGCTGGATCGCCTCCTTGGGAACATCTTCCAGCGTGAGCTTACGCAAAACATTGAGCGCCTCGGCATGTGTGGGCGACTCGTCGCGCGATGTCACGGGTAACGTGGCTTGTGGCACAGTCTCCGTCGCCTGTTCCGCACCCTCCTCCTTCTCCTCTTCCTCCGTCACATCCTGGAATCCCACGGAATCCGCATCCACTTTGAGATTGTATTTGTTGGCCAGGAACCGAATGATTCCCTTTGCCATTGTCTCCGGCACCTCGCGATCCGTCGGCTTCACGCCAAAGTTGACCTGCATCAGCTCTTTGCGGAGCTGCTGCCCGGTCATGCCCAATGCTTTTGCCACCTGCACGAGGCGCATGGAATTAGGGGAAAATGCCGCGGGAAGTGTATCAGAGCGTAATCTCTATCGAAAGGAGAAACTGACAGATTCCCACATTCTAGAAGATGCCAACTCTGGCGTCCGTTCACACTCCGGTAAATGCCTCACGCTCCGGTCGTACCATTCCCCTCCGTTAAGGCTTCCACAATGTCCTTCTCCTTCTTCGCCTTCTGTTCCGCGTGCTGCGTATCGATCTTGGGTGAAGCAAGTGACGATCGAGGTGGTGCGGCATACGTACCACCGGCCAGCCTGCCCTCCGTACCATGAGCCAAGAAGGGCGGAAGCTGATCACTCTCTTCCTTCTGCCGTTCCATACCTTCCTTGAGGCGCCGGATACATTCGAGAACCTGCAACTGAAAATTGGAGAACCCGCGTGCGCGGAATCCCGCCGCTCGCGCATGGCCGCCGCCGCCAAACGTCTCCGCCGCGAGCCGGGAGGCATCGATAGCGAGTGACGACCGCATGCTCGCTTTAAGCGCACCCTCATCCGTCTGTGTAAAGAGAACGTACGCGTCGGCATCTGGGATGGTGGAGATGAGCTCGTCGAGAATGCCGTGTGTTTCGGGAGCCGCCGCCCCCATTTCCTGCAGGTCCTCGCGGCTCACGGCGGACCACACAATGCGCGCTGCCGGATCCATCTGGATGCGGTTGAGCGCCCGGCCCCAGATTTTGAGCGTGGAGAGCGGCTTTGTTTTGTAGATGTGCTGGATGATCTCCTGCTGTCGCGCGCCCCGCTCCAAAAGTTCCGCAGCCACTTCCAGCGATCGCGGCGTAGTATTGGGATTCTGAAAGCTGCGCGTATCGGTGATGAGCCCCGTGAGGAGAAGAGTGGCCATGTCCGGCGTCATCTTCTCGCGCCACTCCGGCACTTGCGCGAACCAGTGATAGAGCACTTCGGTGGCGCTTGCAGACGTAGGATCGATGAGATGGATCTGCCCGAAGCGCGTATTGCTGATGTGATGGTCGATATTGAGAATGGGCGTCTCGGAAAAGAGATCGACGTGATCGGTGTAGAGGGAACCGAGCAGCGCCACGTCAGCCGTATCCACCACCACGATGAGGTCATAGCGCTTGTCCCCTTCCCCAAAAGAAAGGGCCGAGCTCTTCACCTTCCCCTTCTTGGGCACCACGATGATATTCACGCGCTTGTCCTCCACGGTGTAGCGGAGCTTGTCGATCTCCACCCCCTCGTCCATGTTCACCGTGATGATAAAATTCTGGCTCTCGGCGATCTCCCGCTCGAGGCGGTCGTACCCCGGGAGAAACTTGAGGGAGTCGGGCGGGGTATCTGGGCAAATTACCGTCACATCCTTCCCGATCGCCCGGAACATTTCGTAGCACGCGAGCGCGCTGGAAAGGCCATCCGGATCCACGTTGGCATGCGGAACCACCAGAATGCGCTGGTGGCTCGTTACCGCTTGGAGGGCTGCCGCTACGTGGCTTGGGGATAAGCTCATGTGTAACAGTATATTATATCATAATTGTCATATTTATGCAACTCTTGAACGAGGAATGAATGACCAAATTCCCATCACCTTTAAAAGGGACCTATGGAAGCACAAGTCCATGCCCAAACCAAGGCATTTCTCGCCGCCTTACTCTCGCTATCCGTCAGATCAATGTGCAGCTGCCCTCCTGTTCCGGCTCTACGAAACCGTATGGGGAAAGATTGGCACATCTGTATGGAACAGGTACTGTGATTTTGATGGTGACCCTTTTCAAGAATGCCCTCATCGCCTTTGGCGCCTCTGCACTCACTATTGCAGTAGGCTTCGCCATGTTCATACGGATATCCCCCTGAGAGGGAGAGAAAGATGCACCAGTGGGACGGGCGTTTTTAAATTCCCGGTTTACGTAACCCCTTCCGCTCCCCACTGCGACTCCCTATACTCCTCGCACCGGGAGGTAGCTCCCACCTCCGCTCTCTTGAGCTGCGGTGGGTAAACAGTTGGCTTCGAACTTCGGAACTCCCGAATCTATCATTGTCATCCATCGGGACGTAGCTCAGTTGGGTCAAGGATCCGTTTACGGATCCGAGCAATCAAAAGACCTCTTGCAGCAAGCGCTTCCCGAGGATTCGATTATTATCACCATCGTCGGGACGTAGCTCAGTTGGCTAGAGCGCTTGCATGGGGTGCAAGAGGTCGCTGGTTCAAGTCCAGTCGTCCCGACCAGATTTTCCCTTCAATTACTATGGAACAGCATCACAACGGAGATGCGTGTGCCCTCTTCGGCGACAAGGAATCCTTAGCACAAAGAATTGTTTCACAATTGGGCAGCGTCCAGACCATGCAAACAGCATTGCGCCTTCATGGAAATGATCCTGTAAACACCGTCGCGTCGTTCACACGCAATGAAATACTGAACCTGTGTCTGGAAGCAGGTATCTCCATTCAACAGCTCACGGGACCCGTTCAATGGGCTTCCGTTGAGAATAAAGCTGAATGGGAAAAACGCGCAGCTACACATGTACACATTGTCGATACGGTTTCTCTCGGTGATGCTATCGCGATGACGGAAGTTCCCATGCATCCGGACGTCGTCGGCGACTTCGGCAAGCGCCTCCCCCCACAATATGAATCATGAAGAAACAATCCTGAGTATCCTCGACCGCAACGCCCGCGTGGAGCAGGAGAAAGCCTGGGAAGTGAGCTGGACGCGACGTTTGACGATTCTGATCATGACCTACGCCTTCGCGGTGCTCTTTCTCTGGTCTATCCATATTTCGCTGCCCTACATTCAAGCGCTCGTTCCCACACTTGGGTACCTGCTCTCCACACTATCGATCCCGTGGGTGAAGAAGTGGTGGATGTCGAAGGTGAAATAGCCAAAGATCCAAAATCCAATTCCCAAAACAATTCTGAAGATGACCGTTTTGATCATTGCTCAATTGACCATTGGCTATTCATCCGTCAGAACGGTGACACATATGCGGCACGTTCACCGAGTTCCTCTTCTATTCTCAGGAGCTCGTTGTACTTGCACACGCGGTCGGTTCTCGAAAGCGACCCTGTCTTAATCTGTCCCGACTGAAGGCCAACGGCAAGGTGGGCGATGAACGTATCCTCCGTCTCACCGCTGCGGTGGCTCACCACGGCGTTCCATCCATTCTTCTGCGCCGTCTGGATAGCATCCACAGTCTCGCTCACCGTCCCTATCTGGTTCAGCTTAATGAGCACTGCATTGGCAGCCTTCTTTTCTATCCCCTCTTTGATACGCGTGACATTCGTTACAAAGAGATCATCACCCACAAGCTGCGTCTTGTTTCCAAGTGCACCCGCCATTGCTTCAAACCCATCCCAATCATCCTCGCTGTGGCTGTCTTCGATGCTTACAAGAGGATAGCCGGCAACCAGGTTTTCGTAGTAGGAAACGAGTGCCTCGGAGTTCAGAGACTTCCCGTCGATGTGATAGAGACCATCACTGAAGAACTCGGACGCAGCCGCATCAATGCCCAGCTTTACCTTGCCTATGTATCCGGCCGCATCGATAGCCTTGAGAAGGAAGGAAAAGGCTTCCGCGCTGTCCTTGAGGTGCGGCGCAAACCCTCCTTCGTCTCCCACTGCCGTGGAATATCCTCCTTCGGAAAGAAGTTTCTTGAGCGCGATGAATACCTCGTCGCCTGCACGGAGCGCTTCCGCAAATGACGGAAGCCCTACCGGGATAATCATGCACTCCTGAAAAGACAGACCGCTATCCGCATGTTTGCCACCGTTAATGACGTTCATCATGGGAACAGGGAGCATGACCTTCGTGCCGATCTTCACACCGTACTGGTCTGCCAAGGACTGCCAGAGGGATTTCTTTTCAGCAAGTGCCCGTGCGCGGCATACCGCCATGGACACACCGAGAATGGCATTGGCACCGAGCTTGGACTTGTTGGGCGTTCCATCAAGAACAATGAGTTTCTCATCCAGCTTCCGGTGGTCCGACACGTCCATTCCCTGCACCGCTTCCGCGATCACTGCGTTGACGTTTGTGACCGCCTTATACACGGATTTTCCCCCGTACACCTTCCTATCACCATCCCGGAGTTCCAACGCTTCATAGCTCCCCGTGGAGGCCCCGGACGGGACAGCAGCGCGGCCAAATGAGCCATCGGAAAGAGTGCAGTCGACTTCCACAGTCGGCGTGCCACGGGAATCGAGGATCTGACGGGCTTTCACTGTTTGGATTGTGGGCATGGGAAACGAGCGGAAATAAGGTATCCGTATCATAGCATGCTCCACCTCATGATATCTGTCTCTTGCTTGCCCTTCGATGCAACGTCCCCGAATAGAGACCAACGAGCGTGACGGCGAGCAACGAGAGCTCCGATCCGGCGGACGGCAGCCGGGATGGCCTGGAGGACGATGATCCCTGCGCAAACGGGGAAATACTGCTACTCCTCCCAGCCGACGCAATGAGAGTGGAAGACGCATTACTGCTCTTCACCGATGAGCGAGCAGTAGAGGAACGGGAAGACACGGGAATGGATCGCGCGGAAGAGGAAAAGGGTTGAGTACTGCTCTTACTGGAAGAGGCGGGAACGGAACTCGCCTTGGAGGAGGAGGGTACCGCAGCCATACGCGACGAAAGCCGACTACTTGAGGAAGATAATGGAACGGAACTGGCGCGGGAAGACGATGCCGGAACGGAGGAAGATTGCTGCCTGGAAGAGGAAGAACTGGAAGGAACTGCGACGAATGGCGCAGATGACGACGTCACCATCGCGATCTTCCTGCTCGAGGTTGAGTTCGCCTGCCCACCGACAGATGAACTGGGCGAAGAGACCTCCGCCATTTCCGATCCCGATATATCCCACCAATTCCCCTGCCAAATCACTGCGGCCAGTTGGTTAGGTGCGCCGGGCTTCCGTTCGTTAAAGGTGGCAAAGAAAAAGAATACGAGGAAAAGGATGGCGAGCGCCGTAAGGCGCGTCTCGCGCCGCCGGATCACGTCGAGAATGAAGGCGGCGAGGAGGATAAACGCCAGCCCCACGCCCGCGAGCGTCCAACCGAAGAGGTAGAGCCGAAGTACCGCCCGAACGGCGGGGACGCGGAATATGAGCAGCTCCAGGACCAGCCAGATACAAACAAGAATGGCCGGAACAAAATGGAGAAAACGGAACGCGTAGTCCGCGCGGTTCCGCTTGAGCATCCCATAGAGAGAAAGAGGGTACGCCAGCGCGAGTGCGAGCAGAATGAGCCACGGCAACGTCCCCTGCGGGAGATGCGGCAATGTGGGAATGAAAATGCCCGTGACCACTATGACCACCGCAAGGGCGATCACGAGAATGGTTTCCGTGAGGTGCTTTAAGGGCATAGGAGCGGGATTGTCTTCGTCTCATTGCGGTATGTCAATTTGTCATTGCATCGGAAATGACCAATTCCCAAGGATCAATGACCAAAACGACCCCATATTCCCCGTATTTGGTCATTGGGAATTGATCATTGGTCATTCACAAAAAAATTGACACTATCACTTCCTCTTGCCTGGTATGTACTTATTCCTCGGATCGTCGTACTGATGCGACGGCAATACCTTGTAGTGCCGGGCGCGGAACTGACGAAGCTGGAAGAGCACGTACACGAGCATCCCCAACCCCCACAGCATGAGGAGGAACCGCATGCCAACAAACTGTATCTGTTCTATACGCGCCACCGTGAGCACCAATCCCACAATGCCGAACCAGAATGTGGTCATGCTCCAGGACCGGCTGAGACGCTTGGTGACGGGATTCCGTAGCCCTGCACGCCAGGAACGGATCGTGAGCGACAACACCACCAACGCAAGACAGATGGCGATGAGCGCAATAAAGGCCGGTTGCCCGTAGGCAGCATGCCCCGGGTTGGGATGGAACACGTAGCTCAAGAGGTAATTGAGTGTGCGGAGAAAGGAACGCATACGGTACGGGAAGGGGTGATGTGCGTAGCCTAAGCGATCAGCGTGCGTCTGTCATCATCAACCTGAGCCTTACGGCTGCGCAGGAGTGATGCGCTGGAGCATGGCGTACATATCCCTCTGCTTAATGGTTCGGGCCGGACGGATGAGAAGGTAGAGAAAAAAGCCCACAATGGGCACTACCGTGACGAGGAGAATGCAGCAGGCCTGGTACCAGAAAGACTTCGTGCGCAGGAGGATGTCCTTTGTCGTAATGGCGATGAGATAAATGGCAACGATCCCGAGGATAATGAGCGCCAGCTGCGAAAGACGAATAGTGGGATCCGACGAAATGTAGGAGAGGATATTGATCATAGGACTTACAGGTAAGGATAGCGGCGGCGGTGATCAACGACGTAGATGATCGTTCCCAGCAACACTACAATGGCCAGAAGCTGACTGAAGCGCAGTTCATACGAAGTCAGATCCAAAAAAGGGCGGAGAATGGCATAGCCGACGCCGACGGTGAGGAGCACCCCTTCGTAGATGAAAAGCATGCGTTTGCTGATCTTACTTCCCAACGCCGCCGCGGCACCCAGGCTGAGGAATACCCCGGCGAGGAGGAGAAAATCGATCAGCGTGGCAAAGACGAGGACGGGAATGTCCCCGCGGTAGTACTCGATGAAGAATGTCCCCACGGCTCCCAGCACAATTCCCACGAGTGTCTCGGTTCCCACGCGTTTCGCCTTTTTGCGCACCACGAGGAGGAGGAACGTGAGAACAAAAAAGAAGAGCGCGTAGTAGAGCTGAACGGGATGGATGGGCACGGCGTAGCGGACGTTCATGGCATCGTACGTTACGGCCCAGAACGCGTCCGACGGGCGCCCATAGGCATGGCCGGAGAAAAACGCCCCCAGCCAGGAGAAGACCAGACCGAATGTCGTGGCGGGCACCAGGGTATCCAGCCACTGCAGGTACGTGGAACGATGCCCCCGCGTGAGTACGGCAAGAACCACTGCAATGCCCGCAGCGCCGCCGAGAAAGCTGAATCCCCCATCCCACACCACGAATATCCTCAGCACATCCTGAATATCGAATTGATAGTTGGGAGCCAAAAACGCGAGCCATTTAAAGTACACGCGGAACTGGTCCACCAGAGCAAAGATGCGCGCACCAAGCGCGAAAGCCAAAAGGTACCACCAGCCATGCTCCCGAAAATGCTGGAGAGAGAGGTTTTCACTCGATGCCAACCGTAGGAGGAATTCCGTGGCCATCCACACCCCGAGCAGCGTGAATGCAAGGCGCGACCAGAAGATAAATGGTCCGAGTTCAAATGCTTGGAACATCGGGTAGTAGCGTAGCACGGTATTTGGAATTTTGAATTTGGAATTTCGTAGAGCTTGGTGCCAAATTCCACATACCATATTCCAAATTCCATCACCCAATCGACGCTTTCAGCTTCCTCTCCTTCACATCCGAGACGGTGGCAAAGACGAATTCGTCAACGGGAACCGTCACTTGCTTCTTGGTGGCCACGTTCCGAACGGCAACCGCGTTCTGTTCCACTTCCTTATCCCCGATGACGAGCAGGTACGGGATCTTCTGCCCTTCCCCTTCCCGTATGCGCTTGCCAAGAGAGTTATCGTGACTCATCAACTGGACACGCAGCCCCTCACCCTTAAGACGCTCCGCCAGCTTCTGCGCGTACGCTTCGTGCGGTTCCGCGACGGGAAGCAGCGCGATTTGCACGGGAGCAAGCCAGAGAGGAAACAGACCTGCAAATTGCTCGATGAGGAAGCCCACCAAGCGTTCATGGGTGCTGAGCGGCGCGCGGTGGATGCAGATAGGCGTCTTCTGCGTACCATCTTTGTCCACATACGTGAGCCCGAGCTTGCCGGGAACATCAAAATCCACTTGGTTGGTTGCGAGCGTGAACTCGCGTCCGATGGCGCTCCACACCTCGACGTCGATCTTGGGGCCGTAGAACGCCGCTTCGTTAGGTACCTCAACAAAATCGATCTTCGCCTTCTTCATCGCAGAGCGAACCATGTCTTCGGTCTTCTTCCACAGTTCCGGTTCGTTCACGTACTTCTTTCCGAGTTCCCGGGGATCATGGAGAGAAAGCCGCATCACGTACTTCTGGATATCGAATAATTTGAAGTACTTGAGATACAGTTGCAGCACCGAGATGAACTCCTGCTCAAACTGCTCCTCTGAGCAGTAGATGTGTGCATCGTTCATCGTGAGCGACCGTACGCGCATGAGACCAAAGAGCGCGCCGGAATCCTCGTAACGATAGTTGTGGCCGTATTCCGCAAGGCGCATCGGCAGGTCACGGTAGCTCCGCAATCCCGATGCGAAGATCTGGTGATGGTGCGGGCAGTTCATCGGCTTGAGGTAATACTCCCCTTCCTCGTTGGGCAGCTTCATCGGCGGGAACATGCTCTGCTTGTAGTGCGCCAGGTGCCCCGTCTTTTCGTACAGCCGCCCTTTGGCAATGTGCGGAGTACGCACGCGCAGATACCCGTACGCTGCCTCCGTCTCCTTGGCCAGCCTCTCGATCTCATCCGTAATGATCGTCCCCTTGGGCGTCCACAGCGGGAGCCCGGGTCCCACATCCTCCGAGAACAGGAAGAGATCCAGCTCCTTCCCCAGCTTGCGGTGATCGCGCTTCCGCGCCTCTTCCAGCATGAGAAGGTGCGCATCGAGTTCCGCCTTGGACGTGAACGCCGCCATGTAGATGCGCGTAAGTTGCTGCCGCTTTTCGTCGCCCCGCCAATACGCTCCCGCGAGACTCATGAGCTTAAAGGCATCCCGAGAAATGTCCTTGAGGTTGCTCACGTGGCCGCCGCGGCACAGGTCCGTAAACGTCTCTTCCCCCTTCTTGTTCACGTTGACGTAGTGCGTCACTTCCGTCGCACCTTCCTTCTCCAGATCCTCGATCAACTCCACTTTAAACGGCTGCTTGCGCGCGCTCCAGAATTTTTTAGCTTCATCCGGAGAAAGCGTATCGACCCGAAAGGTCTGCGCCTCTTTGAGAATCTTCTTCATTTCCGACTCAATCTTGGGAAGCGCCTCCTCCGAGACCGGCTTGGAAAAAAGAAAATCGTAGTATGCGCCTGTGTCGATGGGAGGACCGATGGATATCTGCGTGTCCGGATACAGCCGCTGTACAGCCTGCGCAAGAACGTGCGCGAGGGAGTGGCGGATCTTATACAGGTCATCGACCTGCTGTTCTGCGTTTTGGGAGGACATGGGAGAGAGGATAGAAGAGAGGGTGATAAAAAAACAACCCTTCGCTCTGTGAGGAAGGGCGCAATCGTGTTCTGCAGTGCCCTCCTCACACAGAGGTCGTAGTCGTTGCGGTCGTGGTGAGGGGGCGGTGCATGACGAAACAAGTATAGCACATCAATGCGACCCGTTCGATCTTTCCTGCATCAGCCCTATCTTCCAATAAGTACACTTTTGTATACCTCCCCCTCATCGGTCATGCGTTCTTCACGAACCCGCACTCCTGTTCCATGGCATGGATTTCGCGGAGGAGCTGGGGGTCGTTCTGCATGCGCTCTTCAATCTTCTCCACGGCGTTCATCACGGTGGTGTGGTCGCGCCCGGAGAACACCTCGCCAAGCCGGACGTAGCTCATGACGAGATGTTTCTTGCCCAGGTACATCGCAATCTGCCGCGGGAAGAGAATCTCGCGTACGCGGGACTGGCCCAGCATGTCCTGCACGGAGACGGAGTAGTAGCGGCTCACGGCTTCGAGAATTTCCTGGAACGTCGCCTTGCGCTTCTCCGGCGTCTCGAACCCCGTAGGCACATCCGCTGCGTACGGGTCTTTGCTGAGCTTACGCATGATCTCGGCAATACTCTTCACGGTGGGCATCCGCTGCTCCAGCTCGTACAGCGCCACCGCCTGCATCAGAATGCCTTCCAGCTCACGGATATTCTTGGTGGTGTGCTCGGCAATAAACTGCAGCACCGTCATATCCAGAAATATTTCGTACTCCGCCGCCTTTTCGATGAGGATCGCCAGCCGCGTCTCGTAGTCCGGCAACGCCACGTCGGCGATCATGCCGCGTGCGAAGCGGGAGGTGAGGCGGTCCTCGATCTGCAGCTCCTGCGGCGGTCGGTCGGCGGAGATAATAATCTGCTTGTGCTCCTCGTACAGCGCGTTGAATGTGTGGAAGAACTCCTCCTGCGTACGCTCGGTGCGCGCAAGGAACTGGACGTCGTCGATGATGAGCACGTCCACCTGGCGGTACCTGCGCCGCAGCCCCTCCATCTTCTGGTGCTGGATCGCCTCAATGACGTGGTTGGTGAACTCCTCCGTGGTGAGGTAGACGACCGTCGCCTTGGGTATCTGCTTGAGAATGGCATTGCCCGTCGCCTGCAGGAGGTGCGTCTTGCCCAGACCCACTCCGCCGTAGAGGAAAAGCGGATTGTATTTTCCGCCGGGCTGCGAGGCTACCGCCTGACACGCGGCATGTGCGAGCCGGTTCGACGGTCCCACGATGAAGTTATCCAGTTGGTACCGGGGATTGAGAATTTTGCTCACGATCCCTTCCGCCAGTTTCACTTCTTGCTTGCCGGGCAGCTTACGCCGCTTGTGCTCCGGAAAGAGCTGGAGGATATCGATGGAACGCTCCGGATTGTCCTTGAGGCCCACATCCACCTTGTAGACGATCTGCCGGATGCTGGGATCCAGCTCCTGCGCCTCCTGCAACGTGATGGCGCGGTAATGTTCCATGTGCCAGTTGAGGAACATGGGAAGCGGCAAGCCTACCACCAGATTCCCCTCCTCCTTGCCGAGTACCGTCGTGTTGCGGAACCACGTGATAAAGAGCCCGCGCTGGACCTTGGGCTCGAGCCTTCGTATGACGTCGATCCAGAAATCGCGCAGAGTGATATCGGAAGCAACGGCCGGTGCGGGAGGGGCAGCGACGGTCATGGAAGATGGCAACTAAAACAGACGGAGGATGTCGTTGAACGTAATGACGAGTATGAGGAGAATAAGGACAAGGAAACCGACGAGATTGGTAGTCACTTCAAAGCGCCGGTTAGCCGGCTTACGCCGTATGAACTCGACCACGACGAAGAGAAGCCTTCCTCCGTCCAGCGCCGGGATCGGCAATATGTTGAGGATCGCCAGGCTTAAGCTGAGGAGCGCAACCAGCCGCAGGTACGTCATAAAGCCCTGCTGCACGGAGAGGTGCGTGAGTTCCGCAATGCCCACAATCCCCGTCACTCCCTCCGGCACCCTCCCCTGGAACAGGAGCGACGTTACAAGCTGCTTCATGCCAAGGATCGTCTGCACAGTGACCACGTTCGTCTCGCGCAACGAGAGGTACACCGCCTGGACGAGGTTGCGCCGCGGAGCAGAAAGTTCCAGCGGGAACGAACTGAGCGCCACGCCCGTCTTCCCTTCCCTGGAAAGCGGCAGTGTAATGTCCACCGGCTTCTTAAACCCCTCCCCCGTAAGAAGGGAGTAGGTCACCTCCTGCTTGCCGCGCTGGAGTTCACTCGCCTGTTCGGGTGACGTTACCGTCACGCCATCCACCTTGGTGAGAACGCTGGGTATGGGAAGATGCGCCTGTGATGCTGTTCCTCCGGGAAGCAGCTGATCGATGAGCACGGCAGGAACCAAATGCACTTCTCCCTTCGTCGCAGCCTCCTGGAGCGCCTCGTACGAAAGGTATGTGGGAATCCACCGGCCAACGGAAAAGCCGATGGTGAACAGAATCATGGCGAAGAGGAAGTTCATGGCCACACCCGCCGCAAGAATCACAATACGCGCAGAAATGGATGCGGAACCAAAGCTCCCTTTGGCAAACCTCTCGCGCTCATTAGCGGGATTTTCCCCCTGCAAACGTACGAATCCCCCAAACGGTATCCAGTTGAGCGTAAACTCCGTCTTCTTCCACCGGAAGAGCCTGGTTGCCTTGGGAGGCAATCCAAAACCGAACTCTTCCACCACAACTCCCGCCTCACGCGCGGCAAAAAAGTGCCCTGCCTCGTGGATGATGACGAGCACGGAAAGGAGAATAAAAAATGCGACAGCGGAGATGAATATGGACATGGAGTGGGATCGTAAACCTCCGGTGGATAACTTGAAAGTTTTCCACACCCTCTTCGTGTTGCGAAGTTGCATGTTCTTTCGTCATGTGATCGTTTGGCTCGTTCTTATGGCGTACGGTTGCAGCAGATATCAGTCTGCATCCCAGCCGAATTGACCGCCTTCTCTCGCCGAATATTGATCACGAACTACCCTCCCCAGGTCATCAGTCCCACGCGTTTGGCCGAAAATTGGCCAGGGTGAAACGTTCTCAAATTCGGGCAGTAATGCGTAGACGTCATCAAGAATTCTACCCGTAATTTTCACAATACTGTTTTTCTTCAGTTTGGCGGCAACTTCTTGCAGGCTTTTCATCGACTTCACCAGTTTGACCATTGCAGCTTTATCCCTGGTTTCATCGGCAATACCCGTTTCCAATGAGTAGAACAATTCTCTCACAGGAAGAGCTAATGCGCTTGCCCACCTCCGGACATCGGTAATTTGTAAATCCGTTGACGGTTCTTCTTGATGCATGATCTCCTCGGATGACAAACCATACGCCTTGAAATAGCGCACCATTGTTCTCCTCGAAATGCCCTCCCTTTTTCTCACTTCTCCGATTTGATGCAAGTTTTGAGGATCAAAGAAGTGCTCTTTTTTTTCAACAACTTCCGGCTGCTCCAATTGTGGCCCGCCGAACTTCTGGATGATACTGTTGAGATCCGGACGCAATTGCAGGAGATGCTGCATGCACCGCTGGGCAAATATTTTGATTTGTTTTTGAGACGCTTCTTCATCAATAGTGAGCACTGCCTTCATCCATTGGGACAACATCAACCGGTGTGCGGAAATCCTTGCGGAGGGAGGAAAGTTTTCATCCACAATGAGCTCCGTGATATCAATGTCCAGCACAGCCGCCCACTGATATAACTCCGTTAATTTGAGATCCGCGGTTTCCCTTTGGGATTCGCGAGTAGCGGCAGTACTTTTCTTCATCATCCTCGCTGCGTCTTCAATGGTTATCCCCTGGGAGAGACGCACTTTTCGGATTCTGTTCAGCTCCTCAGAGGAACTCTTGTTTCCTTTTTCTAACACCAATTCCTGCTCAGACGTGCTATCGGATAGAGGGATGGAAATTGACATATGCAAATGTTATTTCTTGTTTAACGTAAGTCAACGCAATCCGGATTGTCCCCCGGAAATGGCTTTCTTGTTAATCCCTGGCCACTACGAGCCCTTCCACCCGCCTCACCCCCGCTTTTTTCAGAGCGGCTGCGCACGCATCCAGCGTCCCACCCGTGGTGCAAATATCATCCACGATGATTACATGTAGCGGCACCTCGACCCCCTTCCGGACCTTGAACGCATTATGGACGGCCTTCACCCGTTCCCCTCTTCCCCTCCCCACCTGCGACCCTGTCGAGCGCACTTTTCGGAGGAGCGACACGAATGGAATGTTGCACCTCTCGCCGACACTCCTCCCTAATTTCTCCGCCTGATTAAATCCCCGTGAAAACCGCCGCATCCAATACATGGGAACTGCAGTGAGTGCCGTCTGCCCATCAAACACACACACAGACCGCGCCTCTTCCATCAGCATGACCAGGTACGGAATGAGCGCGACGCTTCTCTTGTACTTGAGTGCGTGCAGCGCCTTACGGACAAGCGGCGACCTGCGGTACTCACAAGCGGCCACCAGCCGGTCGAGCGACTGGAATCCCAGCCGCCGCAGCTCATCCGTTTCGATGACTATCGGTAATGCCTTGAGCCTCATTCGTTCCTCTTCTGTAATCCATTCTCCCTCCGCTCCTGTGAGGGAACGCCGTGGAAAAAGAAAATCGAGGAACACTGCATGCATGAATCCACGATAAGACATAACTGACTCCCGGGAGAGACGCTGCCACGCAGATTCTTCCGCTCATGGTTATTTTTCCGCTACACGAAGAGAGCACGGACGTTCTGCGTACGGGCAGAACGCCACTACTACCTCTTCCTCCACCTTTCCCCTCTCCGCCTTCCCAAGCCTAGGAAGAATTGGTACCGTATGTCGGCTCCAGGGCAATTAGCTCAGCTGGTTAGAGCGCCACATTGACATTGTGGAGGTCACTGGTTCGAGTCCAGTATTGCCCACCATTCGTCGCTTGTGCTCCTCATGGCAAGCCATCCTGGTTCGCGCTTGCCCTGAGCGTTTGGCGGGGGAATCGAACGAACTCTGACATGATAATAGACACCGTAAAAAAGTATTGCTTAATCATTGACAAAAGACTTTTCGATCACCAAAATCCGCGAAACTCCGTTTCCTGTCCTCCGCAGCTTCCTACAGCGCGGATGAGGATACGAAGCCAACCTCCTTCCCCACTCGTTCCATGTACCGGACGAGCATCTCCAGGGGCTGTGACGGTAAGGGTGAAAAAGCCCGGATCTCTGTGCTGTTTAATACAATTCGAATATACGGAAACATTTTGTTGTATAGTGCAACTTTCGAACCGAGCCAGAAGTGCGTTTTTCTGCTAGAATATACGGATTTGAACACACAAACCGCACCACTACCGCTCCTCGCCTGGGAAGCGCCTTCGCTGCCGCCCCACGAGCGTTCCGCCCGATGGTATGTCATCGGGGGCGTCCTCGTGCTCGCCGTCGCCGTGTACAGCCTTCTCACGGGAAATTGGACCTTCTCCCTCGCGCTCCTGCTCATCGGAGGAATGTACGGATGGGTACACAGAGTGCCTCCCGCTCTCCACCAAATGCAGCTGTTTGAAGACGGTTTCCTCTACGACCAGACGTACACGTCGTGGCAGGACTGCAAGGCATTCTGGTTCTACAGGTTTCCGGGATACACGGAACTCCACATCACCCTCAAACGCGGTTGGATGCGCACCGTTACGATCCAAACGGGCATTGTGGATGTGGAACGCATTCGGGAAACCATTGCCCCCTACCTCACGGAACATGAAGACCGTGAGGAGCGCTTCATCCATGCGCTTGCGCGCAAACTCAAGCTTTGACCATGGCCTTCATCCCTGCCCTCTTCGGCTGGATGCGGAACACCTCCCCCGAGCGGGAGAGGCGGGAGCTAGGTTTTGCCTTACCCGGTGGGTCCCCCAACCCGCAGCAAACTCCCACCCCTGAGAAAAATAGCCCTGCGGAGCGCCCGGAGCAGGCAGCACGTACAAGCGCGAGTCCCGCGGAAACCATTGGGGATATCTCAAAAGAAACGTCTGCTGGGGTAGAGGAAGTCACCAAACCATTACAACCCCACGATGTGGAGTTCCAGGTTTCGATGACAGCCACCCGTCTGAAAAGTGCCGTGGAGGAAATGATCAAATTGGAACCCCAGATCAAGAATACCGTCCGCGATCCGCAAGAGTACCAGGAATCGTGGTATAAGAACCGCAAAGCCATTGAAGCTCTGTCACTGGCAATGGAACATTGGCAGCTCTTGCTCGAGGGCATTAGACAATGGCAGGCAGGTAATACCTGTCCCTCAGAATTTGCAGACAGGCTGGAACGAGCATTTAGGGGTATGCACCAGCCTCCGCCGGGAGAAGACGGCAACATTCAACTCCCGACCTTTATTGAGGAGATCCGTAACAAGCAGCACGAATGGGAAACCGGAAATGTATCTGACCGGTTAGTGATAGCACGGGACACTGCGAAGCAGGAACTTCAGATGCTCATGAAGGAAATGAGCAAACGTGCTGAGAAACAGGACACAGCGTCGGAAACTATTGAAAAGTATATAAAAGAGTTAAAAGTGGCTCAGCTTACTGCGGGAAAAGGGAAGGGGGGCCTCTTTAACTCCGTGGAGTTCTACAGTATCAACCAGTTCATTGCGAGCGTGAAGAATGTGGCGGACGCCGTAAAGAAGTCCTGGGGACAGTGGTCACAACTCAAGGTAGGCGCCCTCTCCCAAAAAATCGGCCTACCACTACGGTACCTCGCAGGGTGGCCCATCTTTGGTGAACAGTCCTACGTCACACTGGCACAGGAACTGGACCACAAGGACGACGAGGTGAAAGAAGCCTATAAGAAACATTTGGTGATCGACTACACATCCTTCCACCACCTCATACAACCGGGTGGCGTCCTGGATACACAAGAAGAGGATGGAAACCGCTTCCGCGCCGCACTGGAGTATGCAGCAGACCATGCCTGGCTGTATGACTTGGATACTGTCAATAAGACTGTCCTCGGCCATAAACTCGTTCCGGGAAAAAACCTCCCCGCCACGTGGAATGAGGAACGCGTCAACCAGTACGTTCGCTTCCTGGATGACCAGAACAGCGCAGGCCAGGAGAAGGAAATCAAGCGCGGGTACGGACGCGTACAGAACATTCCTGATATTCCCCCGATGATCGCAATCATGAACGACGAAATGAATCGCCAAAACTTTTGGGCCTGTTTCGGTATCACGCAGCGTGCACTGGAAAAAGGGAAGGTGGGTGAAACTTCCGCCTGGTGCAGCACCACGCTACTGCGTTACATCCGTGACGATACTCTCGCCAAGAAATACTTCCCCAAGGGTCTCGAAGACAAGTTGGGCAACCTGGGTATTGGGATCCCTGCATGGATCACCACGTTCTTCAAGATCGACCGCAAGAACCTGGAACACTTCCAGCAGGGGCGTCTGGAATTCGGTCAGGCAGGTACGATGGCCCGCGCAATGGCACTCATAGAAGAAGAGGTTCTCGAACGAGACAGAAAGGCAGGACATGGAGGAGAGATCACTCGCGAAGAATTGGACAGGGTAGTGGCACAAGTAATGGCAACGCATACCGTCAAACGAGATGGATGGAGTACTGCTATGAGTATTTTTAATCACAAATACGATTTCTACCGTTCACAAATTTCCGGTACCACAACTACTATAGATGCAGGAAAAGCCGATGATGACTTCTACAACAAGGGAAACAAAGGGTCTGAAGTGGTCCTCATGAGCGCGCAAAACTACGTCCGTATCACGGATAAGACCTCTCCGGGTGACTGGCAGCACCCGGCCAAGGCGAAATACTTCCTGGAGCAGCTCATTTTCCATTCACAGACCCTACGCAAGAATGGCTTACATGAGGAGCGAGATACTTTTTTACGTGAAACGCGCCCCAAAATGGCTGCCGTCATCGCAAACTACAACAGCCCAGTCACGGAAGCACTCGTCACTCATCGTTTCTACTCCGAAACTGGCAAACCGCTCTTCCTCGAGATGTATAAGGAAGGGCTGATTCCCATCAGCGTCATTGAGAGCGAAGTAGAAATTAAACACGCCTTCAGCCAACGGCTCCAAAAGCAGATTAAGGGCTTGCCGGACCCTGCTTCCTACTTGGACGAAAAGCCCGAACCCGCATCCGATACGAACACGCAAGCGAAGTCCGCAGAGAGTCCACAGGGTGCTCCTTCGACTGCCGCTTAAACGGACCCATTGCGAAGAAACAGGAATAACGCCATGCTTCCCTCATGCGCGTCTCTATTCAACGTATCGATCCCACTCTCTCCCTTCCCGAATACCACACGAAAGGGGCTGTGGGCTTTGACCTCATCACACGGCAAACGACGGTCATTGAACCGGGAAAAATCGCCCTGGTGCCGGGAAACGTGATTGTAAAGGTTCCGGAGGGCTACGCACTCGTCATCACCCCCCGCTCCTCCCTCCCCCGCAAAAAGGGCCTCGTGTGCCCGCATTCCATCGGGATCATCGATGCCGATTACCACGGGCCGCAGGATGAGATCCTCGTGCAGGTGCAGAACATCACCGATAAGCCCGTCACCGTGGAACGCGGCGAACGGATTGCGCAGGGATTATTCATAAAGATCGAGAAGGCGGAGTGGGACGAGGTCGACAGTCACGGGGCAGAGACGCGTGGCGGGTTTGGAAGCACGGGGACGCATGTTTAAGAAACCAATGAAACCGAGGATTCCGAAGAATCCGAGGGACGTTTCTCCCTTCGGTTTCTTCGGCTTCTTCGGATTCCTCACTTACTCAGCGGCTTGCGCATAAATGCCGGGACCTCCAGTTCCTCCTCGTTGAGTTGCGGCGAGGTGGACTTTACATTGGGATCCAGGAATGACTGCTGCGGCTGGCGCGTGTCCCTCTCCTGCGATGCGGGACGCGAGAAGGCGTTCTTCATCTGCCGCTGGACGGGATTCGCCGCAGCGGGTACCGGGATATTCTCCTTGTCGGAGAAGCCCGTGGCCACCACCGTCACCTTGATCTGGCCGGTGTACGCCTCGTCGATGCAGGCGCCAAAGATCACGTTGGCCTCGGGGGCCGACGCCTCCGTGATAATACGCGCGGCCTCGTCCACCTCGAACATGGAGAGATCGTTGCCGCCGGTGATGTTGAAGAGGATGCCCTGCGCACCGTGGATGCTCGTCTCCAGAAGCGGGCTGTCGATGGCAGCGCGCGCCGCCTCGGCTGCGCGGCTGTCTCCCGTGCCGTACCCGATGCCCATGAGCGCCGTACCGGCGTCCTGCATGATGGCTTTGACGTCGGCAAAGTCCACGTTCACGAGCCCGTGCACCGTAATAATGCTGGAAATGCCCTCGATGGCGTGCTTGAGCACCTCATCCACCACCTGGAAGGCCTCCGTAAGGGGTGTGGTCTTGTCGATGAGCGCGAGGATCTTGTCATTAGGGATCGTGATGAGCGTGTCCACCTTGCCCTTGAGCGATTCCAACGCCTCGTCGGCTTGCTTGCGGCGCTTAAAGCCCTCAAAGCTGAACGGCTTTGTCACCACGGCCACGGTAAGAATGCCCATGCTGCGCGCGGCTTCTGCGACGATAGGGAGTGATCCGCTGCCCGTGCCGCCGCCGAGCCCCGCCGTGAGGAACAGCATATCCGTCCCTTCCAGCGTATCCTTGATCTCCTCCAGGCTCTCCTCGGCCGCCTTCTTGCCAATGTCGGGGTTGGCGCCCGCGCCGAGCCCCTTGGTGGTGCCGCGCCCGATGGTGATCTTCTTGCCAGCGGGACTGTGGAACAAGGCCTGAATATCGGTATTGAGCGCGATGAAATCCACGCCCTGCACCTTACCGGTAATCATGCGGGTCACCGCATTACAGCCGCCGCCGCCCGCGCCCATAGCGCGGATCACGGCACCAGGGATGGCTTCGGGCCGCACCTCGCGGGTGCCGGCATCGTCATCCTGCTGCTTGCCGGAAGATCCCATGCTACCGGTACCGGCAACCGGAGTAACAGGCTTGGGGCCGAAGATGGAGCGAAACGCGTCGGACATGATGGGGAAGGGTTAGAGGGCGAGGGAAAGAAAAAGAATGTTGGAGTGTAGAGAGGCCCCGCTGGGGCGTCTCCTCGATCTGGAATCAGGGGAAAAGAGACTTCAGCCAGGAACCGACTTGCTTTACTGCGCGCTTCACCTGGAACGGACTGCGCCCGCCCATATGGTCCTCCTCACGCATGCCCCAGACGAGGGTGCCGAGGGCGGTGGCATAGGCAGGGTCGTCCACTTTCTCAATGACGCCGCCGATCTCCACGGGAAAGCCCATCTGCACGGGCAGGCCGAGGACGTCGCGCGCCAAATCCAACACGCCGGGCGCCTTTACCGCGCCGCCCGTAAGGAGGGCTCCGGCCGGGAGCATGCCGCTCCTGCCGATGCGCTGCAGCTCATTCTTTACGAGCGTGAAGATTTCGTAGTAGCGCGCCTGCATGATCTCCGCCATGTACTTCTTGCTCACCGTCTGCGTGTCCACCTTGGAAACGGTGGAGAGATCGATCATTTCCCGCTCGCTCATCTCGCCCGGGAGCACAGAACCGAACTCGATCTTGATCTTCTCCGCCGTATCGATGGAGGTGCGCAGCCCGATGGCGATATCGCTGGTAACGCTTTCGCCTCCCACGGGGAGAGCGCCGGAGTGGAGAATGGTCCCCTCTTCAAAGACGGCAATACTCGTGCAACCCGCACCTATATCGATAACGAGGACGCCCAGCTCCTTCTGGCGCTTGGTGAGGGTAGCCTCCGCAGATGCAATGGTGGACGGTACGAGGGCATCGATGTCCACACCCGCCTGGTCGATGCACTTCTCAATGTTCTTCACGTGCTGCACATGCCCCGTGACGATGTGCGCCTCCACCTCCAGCCGGATGCCCGTCATGCCGAGGGGGTTCTTGATCCCCCGCTGCTCGTCCACCGCGTACGCCTTGGGCTCGATGTGAAGGATGCGGCGGTTCTGCGGGATGGAGATGGCCTGCGCCGCGTCAAGGACGCGGGCGATGTCCTCCACCGTAATCTCCGCACCGGAGATGGCGATCACGCCGCGGCTGTCGAAGGACTCGATGTGCGAGCCGCTCACGCCGACAAAGACGTGATTGACGGGTACTCCCGCCATGCGCTCAGCGTCTTCTAAGGAGGAGATAATGTTGTGGATGAGTTCCTCCACGTCAATCACATGCCCCTTGCGCATACCAAGCGACGGGGAAAGACCCACCCCGATCACATTGGGGATGCGGTGGTCGTTATCGGCACCGTCCACGACGGCAATAACAGTCCGAATCTTCGCGCTCCCTATATCGAGACTAGCGAGAACACGTTCCTTAGGCATAAACAGGGTGAGGGAAACCCGCGATGGAAGGGCGTCTCTTGCGCAGGAGAAAACGGCAGGAAGTCTAACGGGGCTTTGATAAGCCACGCAAGGGGGTTATGACTATGTTTCGTGTTCAGAAAGCCACAACGTGAGCACAATATCTACCCGGACTTTTTGTGTATAGACAGTGTTGAAGCAAAGAATTTGTTCAACGATTTATGGGGGTGTATTTACATGAGTATCTTTTGTGAACAATTTTTGGAGGATGCAGAAGATGCAGAAGAAGCAAAAGAGTCAGAAGAGTTGTACCTATCACTCTTCGCACGCTGTTGTACTTCCATTCCTCTGTATCCTTTGCATCATCTGTTTCTTCTGATTCCTTTTAAAAAAGGGACATCTGGCTCTTCTCCTTCACTGCAACATCAACAACTGGCGTCTGCTGCCAGCGGCCACTGCCATAGGGTGACTTTACCAGTGCATCAAATCTCTTGATGAGCGCCGCAAATTCCACATCCCGGAAAAACGTAACTACGGGGTCGGTGGGGAGGTTATGGAATGTGATCTGCTCCAGGGAATGTGGCAGCGGCATATCAGACACAAGTGTTGCCATGTGCTCACAGAAAAACGCTTGCTCACGGTCCTTCTCCAGCTTGGCACGGATCGTCGGCTTGATCTCCTCCAGATGGTCATAGATGCCCTTGAGCGTCTCATATTGCTGCAGGAGTGCAGCTGCCCCCTTGGGACCAATGCCTAACACGCCTGGAAGATTATCCGACGTATCACCCACAAGCCCTTTATAGGAGGGAACCTGGTCGGGACGGATACCGTATTTTGCTTCTATTTCGGCAGGACCGAGATATTCGGCCTGCTGGTATCCCTTGTGCGGTATGGCGATGCGGATGTTCTTCGTTGCAAGCTGAAACGCATCCCGGTCACCTGTGACAATGGTCACGCGCCAGCCAGCCTTCTCCGCCATAACTGCATACGCGCAGAGAAAGTCATCCGCCTCGTATTTGAGGTCCGAAACCGATTCGAATCCGAATGCCTGGATCATCTGGATGATGCGCGGAATCTGCACGTAAAAATCGTCCGGCGTCTCCGCGCGCCCATCCTTGTACGTCGCATTCTCCTGGTGCCGGAACGTCTCCTCACCGGCATCAAAACAAAAGAGGAGACCGTCCGGCTCTTCGGCCTTGAGAATGGCAAGGATCATCGAGGCCACACCATATATGGCATTCGTCTGCTCCCCCTTGGAAGTCTGGAGGGTCCGCGGAATCGCGTAGTAGGCCCTGTACATTAAATGATGACCATCAATCAGTACGAGATGCTTCATAGAGAAGAGCGAAGGTGACTTGCCCGGCGAAGCTTTGAAGCGAAGTCGGGTGGCCATCGATGAGGACCAATTGTTTCATGTGAGCACAGGGTACCACGTAAATGGATGCAGAGGATGCAGCCGTTCGAAGGCCCTGAGAGCCCTCAGGCCCGAATGGGAGGTATCAGAAGATGCAAAGGAGAAAACCGTTCAAAACCCTCGAAAAGCGCTTAGTTCTATTCCTCTGCTTCATCTGCATCTTCTGCATCTTCTGATTCCTACGTCAAGTTTCACTGACTCCCCAAATATCGTTATTTCCGCTATAATATAAGGCTAAACACACATCAGTCATGCCCCAATTTCTGCCCTCTACCGATCCCCATATCGCGCGAAAGTACGCGATGGGAACACTGGACCAAAAGGTGCAGAACAAGACGGCGTTGCAGCGTGACTTGGGATGGCCGGCTGAGCCGAGACGCCTCATGCTTTGCCTCCCGCTCGGCATGACGGACAAGCTCGGCGGACCGCTCCTGTTGGAAACGCTCCCCGGTATCCTCAGTCTTCCACTCGAGATCCTCGTACTCGGCAAGGGATCGGAAAAATTTGGCGCGGTTTTTACCAAGCTTGCCAAGGACCATCCGCACCGCGTGCACATTGTGGCGGAGAATGAGAAGGAGATACATACAATGCTTGCCGCCGCGGACGCCGCACTCTTCCTTGCAGATGCATCACGGACAGAGGAGCTTACGCACTGTCTGCAGTACGGCGTGGTCCCGCTCGCCCCGGCAGGAACGCAGGGCGTGGACGATTACGACCCAGTGCAGGAAACGGGAAATGCATTCCTCTTTGAGGCCCCCCTCGTTTGGAACGTATTCGGGTCACTCGTGCGTGCAATGGAAACATACAAATTCCCGTTCGATTGGCGCACCATCCAGCGTCATGCGATGGAGAGCACAATCCGCGGTTCCCGCAAACCCGACTGAGCAATGCCCGATTCCAACACCACTAACGGCCTTCCCTTCCCCCTCCCCACAGGACGCGAAGTGTACGACGCCCTCATGTCCTCCATTGAACCCGACCTCCTCACGGACGTGATCCCGACGCTCGACCAGAAGTACAGTGGTGAAAGCGCGGAGCATCGCCACGAACGGTACGTACGCTACCGTCTCGCATACAAGAAGTACGACGAGGCGTACAAGGCCTGGTCTGCGGAACTCAACGACGCCGTCACGCATACTTGCAAGGAGGCACTCAAGACCGCAGAAAAGAAATCCGCCGCGCAGGAGGCCAACACTCTTAGCGAACTGGAATCCAACATGCTTTCCGCCTGATTATGGACCTCAATTGTGACCCCATCAGCCTCCGCGAACACCGCCTCCTCTTCGAGAGTGGAACTCCCGATTCGCCAAAGAATCTACCTGTCGTTGAAAATAATGCGGAGAAGAAAGATGCGAAAGAATCGATCCCGACACCGGATACGGAAACACTAGATAATCTTCAAAAGAAAACTCAAGAGCGCACTAACAATGCACAGAATTATGTCACGCGTCAGGGCAACCGTCTCAAGAGCGTCTCGTTGACGGAATCACTGTCGACTCTCGGCGACCGCATCACAAAGCCCGATCCCCTTCCGAACAATGAGGGCCAAGAGATCGTGAAAAACGCCAAGAACATCATCCCGAATGATTTTGATGTGACGAAAGCGACTCCTGTGGAAAAGGAGAAACTTCTCTCTCGCCTGCAGGCTGCAGGCGCCGACGTGAGTGCGGGAGAGAAAATTCTGGAAGCGAAAGTTGGGACTGACGGGAAGAAAGAGTACCCAAACATCAAGGCCTATGGGGAGAACAGCCCGGGATGGGAGCGCTCCCTCAACCGCCTCGCGGGTCTTATCAGTTACGTCGGCGCGATCTTCCGGGACATCAAGGAGAGAATCCACGGCGTGACAAAAAAGCCGGAGGAGGCGCCCAAGACTGGTGCGGAAGCGGGTACCAAGAAACCCGAAGAAGACAAGAACGGACCGGGAGAAACGGGCAACCCAGCTCTCCTCAAGCGCGTGAAGGACAACGGATACGGTGCGGTCAAACAGCAGCTTGCAGACCAGCTGACTCATGAGAATGAACGCCTCAGCGGCAACTTCGCACAACTTGGCTTGGTGAAGGAGAGGAACGCACTGGAGGAAACCGCGAACAACACAAAACGCGAGGTAGAAACGCTCCAGCATTCCTTCTCCCAGATGAAACCGGACGATACGGATTACTTAACCGTGAAGAGTCAACTGGACCAGAAAAAGGAGGATGTGAGCCGTACGGAGGCGTCAATCAAAGGACTCGATGAGCAGATCGCCGCCGCAAAGAATCAGGAAACAGAAGTGCAAAAACAGCAGAAGGACCTTATGGACATGAAGAAAAGCGTCGACGACAAACGCACGGCGATCGGCAACACGATGAAAGATACCTATGAGGCGTTAGGTCAGGCCCCCCTCAACGAGCTCTCCGATGCGCAGGTGATTCGCAATGCGCTGGACGGTGCTCTGTCCATCGTTCCGCTCGATGCCGCAGACCGCTTCACCTACATGTTGGATAACTCCAATGCGGACAAAATTAACGCAGCCCGAAGCACCCTGACAAAACTGGATATGGATGCAACGGCATGGGACATGACCGGGAATGAACTCAAGAACCCCGATGCCTTTATCCAGTCCCTCACGGGGGTTGTTGAAAAACTCAAGGAAACTGGCAAAGCCGTTACGGACAAGAACAAGGAAATTACGGACAAGGGTGCAAGCCCCGAAGCGGCAAAGCAGGCGAATTTACTAAAGCAGAACTACGAAATACCACTCGACTTCAAGGATGGAGGATGGAAGATTGTAGAAGAAGAAGGTACAGACAAAGGTGCGCTTCTCGTCAGGTTATCGAGAGCGATCGTAAAGGAAGGTCAGACATTGGATGCACAACTTCAAACAACGCTCGTGACACATCTCAATGACGCCATGAAAGATATCACTACCCCCCTTGGAAAAGTGGCATTCGGTAGCTGCTTGAGGGAAAAATATCCTCAATACACGTCTTCATTTGTCGATCAAATGGTAGCCGTTGTAAAAGATATTCCTGAGCTATCAAAAACAGCAACGTACGATCTCGCACAGGATGTGCTCTCTGTGCCTGGTACTGGCTCAAATACAAATCTGCAAACAAATATCCGCAGCCGTAAGGATTTTGCTACGCTCGATCCACTACTGAAGAAATTCTGGAATGTCGATACTCCTTAGGTTTCCTAAGGTAAGAATCTGCAACTCCTCACTCCTCACATCGTGACCACACCATGCTTTCCGATTCGGCATCACCGGCAGAACTTCGGCTCCCCACAGGACAGCAGGTCTACGACGCGCTGATGGTCGACATTGAGAAGGAACTCCTTGCCGGAAACGCGCAGGATATCGATGCCGCGCATGCGGACGAAACACCCGACCAGCGACAGCAACGGTACGAACGGTATCTCGAAGCTTTCATCAACTTCGACAAGGCATTCGCGGCGCTCACGGCACAGCTGCACCAGGCAGTAGAAACGTGCAAGCAGAATGAACTGAGCCGCGACAACATCCCACCCCCCGCCCGCGAAGATCCTTCCTCCGTCGAACACATTCTTCCTCCTGCCGACCTCTCCGCATGACTCGAAAACGCGAAAAGCGCCGGCTGCTCCTGCCCGGGCACTTCACGGAAGGCGTCAAAAGCCGCGCCGAAGCGGCTACGTATTTCATCGACCTTTTTGTGGTGCGTCGCTTGAACACACTGGGAAAAGGAACAGATGTGTCTGCGGTACAAGAGATCTTCGATGCGCTCCTCGCAAAGGGCGGCACCTTCCCCGTTGCAGCCTGGCTGGGACCTGTAGCCACCACCTCCTCTACCCCTGCGGCGAGCACCGATGCCCCGGATTCCCCGAACACTGCTCAGGCTCCCTCCGACCCCTCTCCACACACGCAGGAGGAACCTGGCGCTGCCGCCATTCTCATCCCCCCTGCAGATACCCGTGAACCGGCCCAGGCAGCCGAAGAGCTCTTATCATCCATGAGCCTCGCAGATGCCATCCATGCAGAAACGGCAAGAATTTACGACCTGTGCAAACAACGCGACGACTTCCAGGAGCAACTCGATGTACTCCAGGCCAGGATACATGCAAAAAAAGCCGAAGCAGACGCCGCGGATACGGCCGCCAAATTACAGGAGGCGCTGAAGGCAAAGGAAACCGATATCCAGCGTCACCGTTCGATCCGGATGGTACTGCAGGAAAAGGAAGCTGCCGGGCACTCTTGAATACCAAGAATATGCCGCCCTTCCGCCCAACGAATAGAATGGAAGATGCCAAGCCCTTGCTTCTGAAGGTATTTGAGGATTGAAGCGAACGTGGCGTTTTGCTATTGTTGTGTTATCAGGGTCAGTAGCTCAGTCCGGTAGAGCAGTTGCCTCTTAAGCAATTGGTCCAGGGTTCAAATCCCTGCTGACCCACCAGTATCATGGATAAAATAGGAGTCTACATTTTGGAGGGTTCTCGGTACTACGTCGGAAGTACAAATGATTTGGATCGGAGGCTTCGAGAACATGAACGTGGACATACACAAACCACAAAGCGCATCGGGAAGTGGACACTTAGAATGTTTTTCCCGTGCACTTCCCTCAAAGAAGCACGTGCACTTGAGCGGAAGATCAAACTGTCGAAAGATGTCTCTCGCTGGCTCTCAGGTAGAGCAGCCCCGCAGCGCTAACGCATGCGGGGTTGGTCCAGGGTTCAAATCCCTGCTGACCCACCAACGGCTTGAGAAAATCAAAGAGATTGTTGAGTACTATTCAAGTAATGATGTTAGATTTACAAAGATGGAGCTAAACGAAAGTCCGGCAACTCTCCGTGAACCCATACGCGCTCAGTGCAGAGAAATACTTTTCGATGCAGTAGCAAAATTTGGGAAGGAACTTTTGTGCATTGTTGGAATCACCCCGGACAAAAACCTCGATCGTGAATTGGATAAACTATTTCACATACATTTGCAGGAAAAGATGCATGGAAGACGGGTCGATTTTGCCGAGACGCACAGAAGCCAGCTTGAGGATTCATTTGTCAGAATGATGCAAGCAAAAGTCCAAGCGGGAATAAACCAGGCATCGGAAACAATACCTTTCCCCACTTCTTCAGAGAGATATCGCGAGGAAAGCACCGGAACAATGAAGTACTATCGACAACAAAGTTATAGCAATCGCCGGGCGTATAAGTCTACGAAGCGCGGCAAGTCCAAAAGATAGTCAGTAGATACACTCCCCCGCATGATGGACGACGAACACGGAGAAACGCTCATACGGATCGCTCTACATTTTGCACTACCTCAACGCTATAGTCCCTTCATGCCTATCCGGCGACACGGCAGCAATCCCCTCCTGCCTCTCCTTGCGCTCGCCGTGGTGATCGGGCTCTTTACCTTGCTCATCTTCCGCACGTCCGAGCCGGTGTCCTTTGACGATGCATTGCGCCACATGGCCATGGCAAAGCTTCTGGCTGCCCGAGGAATCCTCAGCGTTCCCGGCTGGAGCACGTTCTTCTCCGGAGGCATGCTTCATACGCTGCCCACCGATCCCTGGTTTCTTGCCGATGTCATCCTCATCCCCTTCCTCCGCTTCCCCACAGTCATCGGCATCAAGATCTTCACACTGACGGAAATTCTTTTCCTGGGTCTCTCTTTCCTCTTCGTCTTGCGAAGATGGACTGTCTCTTCCATGGCATCCGCCGTCCTCCTTCTGCTCCTGTTCCTCGGTAATTACCTTTTCTTCCTGCGATCCGCTTTAGGAAGACCCTACCCAGTCGCCGTCGCCATCACCATCCTCGTCGTCTGGGCGGTAATGGAACGACGTGGGGCGGTGCTCGCAGTACTCCTGTGTGTGAGTACGCTCCTCTCACAGCTCTTCCTCTTCCCTCTCTGTGTCGCCCTTGTGGGCGCAGCATGGCTGCAGACGCTGGGGGAACGTCGAGCCGCCTTCCTCCTTTGTACCGCCAGCCTTGCGGGAGTAAGCGCGGGTTTCCTGCTTCATCCTGCTTCCGCAGACTACCTCCGCTACATCCTGACTGTCTTTACACGCATCCCGCTCCTCAGCCACCGCCTGCGCTTGGGGATGGAAATGAATAACGCCGACCCGTCCTCCCTGTACCCCGTCATTACTGCTACCGGCACAGTTATCCTCGGTTCCGTTTTCCTCGCGCACCATGTGCCGTCGCAATGGCGGAAAGTGCACCTCTCAGGCCTTAGCTACCTGTGGGCACTTACTCTCCTCCTCTTCCCGGCATACCTCTTCTGGGGGCGAGGCATCGACTTCCTCTGGCCTATCATCATCCTCTCCATCGGACGCATGCTCTCTCTCCAACCGGATATAGCGGCTTCCATTGTCCGGTACATGTTCCCCAAACGATTCGCGTCGAACATCGGCGCCGCGCTGATCGTGTTCCTCTGCGCCACGGAAATGTGGATTGCGCTTTCCGGCTTTCGGAAAACATCACACCTCTCCTCATTCACCATCCCCTCAACGGTCCCCGCAGAATCGCACATTCTCACTGTAGATTGGGACCTTTTCGCCCCATGCGTTTCCTCCCGTCCGGACCTCGTCTACGCAACGGGCATCGACGCATCGTTCACGTACCTTGCCAATCCCGCCCTTGCCGAACTCCTCGGATACACCAAATCATCCAAGGGACTCATGAACCTCGACCCATCCTTCGACGTCAACGACTGGTTAACACAAACGCTCTCGCACTCCCCCTCCGACTACATTGCCCTGCGACGCACCCGCCACCCGCAACTCATCTACCTCCTGCAGCAATCTCCTACAACACAGCAGGTGATGGTGAATCGGGAGATGGCAGTGTTTAAAGTGGTACGTACCTCAAAGATCATTCCTTGATTGTCGCACTGAACATACAGACCCACGCAAGACCGCAACTGCTACCGACCCCGAGATCACAGCACTTTCCGCGCATGCGTCTCGCCGGTTGCTGTCGGCTCAAGAATGGCGACGGGAAGCTCCGCGTGCCAGCCAATGGTACGAGGCTGGACCGTGCCGGGGATATTCTGGCCAAAGCGGATCGCCTTACACTCCTCTTCCGTCATGTCCCTGCGTGGAAGAGGGGCAAGCACGTCCTTAAGAGGAAGCACACGACTCCACGACATCGCATCGGGAGAGACGGCATGGGCAAGTGACCAGGACCCCACTGCCGTGCGCCGCAATCCTTCCAGGTATCCCCCGCACCGGAGAAGTTGTCCAAGGTCGTGGGCGAGAGAACGGATGTACGTTCCGGAACCACACACAACATGCAGAGCGAGATGCGGATAGTCGTAATCCAGAATGCGGCACTCCGACACTTCTACCTCGCGGGGAGGAATGCTGAATGACTTGCCTTGGCGCGCCATTTTGTACGCGCGTTCCCCTCCTACGTGAACGGCGGAGAACGGCGGAGGAATTTGACTAATGGTGCCCACAAATCGGTCGGCAATGAGGCGCTGGATCTGGACGTGTTCGGGAATCACCCAACCCATAGGGATCTTCATCTCTTCAATGACCCCTTCACGATCATACGTGGAGCTCACGGCGCCAAACCGTACCTGTGCGTCATACTCCTTGGTGAGACCACTAAAGAGCTCGATCACCTTCAGCGCCTTCCGGCCCACCGCCACTGCAAGCAGGCCCGTCGCCGCCGGATCCAGTGTTCCCAGGTGACCCACGTGCTGTTCAGACAGCGCACGCCGGACCATCGCGACGATGTCGTGACTGGTCTTACCGGCCGGTTTGTCTATCAACAGGAAGCCATGTCTCATATGTCAATCATAGTGGAATCGGATACGATTGTTACATGGTTTCATTGCTACATTGTTAATTTCTCGTTGGTGAACTTTATGAGCTGGTGCACTGCTCTTGGAAGTGATTTCAGCGTCTTGAATATGTGATCATATTGAACTTTTGTAATGAGCATTCTTCTCTCTGCTTTCTCATTCCAATCAAGAGATTCTATAATGGAACCATAGCTGTACCTGTAGAACATTACCTTGTCCTTTTTCGTGTACCGACCAAACCCTTCAGCGATATTTGCAGAAATGGAATCTACAGACTTTACGAACTGCTTACCCACGGTGTCCTTTGCAAAATAATCCCAAGCGTCGATGACATTCCACACATACGTTGAAAGGTGGAACGAATCCCGATACGCATCAATGTCATTCAATGTCAGAAACTTCTTCATGATAACTATACTGTACATATCTTTCTCATGAGTTCAACCCTGATAATCGCCTGCGAACAATGTAACAATTCAACAATGCAACAATACCTCCAAGAGGAAGATGAATGATCGAACGGTATGATACGTTTATGACGAATCTGACCTTAAGCTGGGACCTCTTCATTATCGTGTTCTTCGCGATCGTCGTGACGTACACGTTCATCATCGGAAAAAAGGAATCGGTTAAAGTGATTCTTGCCACGTACATCGCCATCGTCGCCGTACAGGGGCTCGGAAACGTACTCCAGCGCGTCTCCGCAGAAGCTGGCATTTCCTTACAAACGCTCTTCGGCTACACGCCAGCCATACCAGCCCTCGCCATTTTCAAGCTCGTTGCTTTCATCGTCATCATGATCCTGCTCACAATTAAAGCCGGGTTTACGGTTAGCTACCTCAAGGAAACCACGCTGGTGAATATCATCATCACTTCCCTCTGCGGCATCGCCACTGCCGGCCTCCTCCTCTCCACGCTGCTTACGTATGTCAGCAACCTGCCGCTTCTCGATATGTCCCTCCCCAACCTCGCGAGCCTCTCCCCTATCATCCAACAAAGCTGGCTCATGCAACTGATGATCTTTAACCAGGACCTGTGGTTCTCCCTTCCTGCCTTTGTCCTTATTGGAGCAGGGTTCGCGAATTCATAAGGGAGATGGCCAGCTCTCCTTTACTAGTAAGGGAGAAGAGTGAATGAATAACGTCAAGATCAACATGCCTACGTCTATACGTCTTGGCTTGCCGTAGGGGGAAGGACGGGATAAGAATGTGCCATCTCCCCCACCTTTTCCATGCAACTCTACGATCGCTGCACGTACCGGCTCTGGCTTGCCCTCGCCGGCGCCAGCGCGATTCTTTCTCCCACGGCATCCCTCGCGCAAGACGGCCCGATTGGCAATACGAATGATCTCGACCAGCTTCCCGGCGGGGGAGAAGGCGGATCGGAATCCCTCATGAGTCTCATCACCCAGGTTGTGAAGTTGGTGCTGGATTTCCTGGCCATTGTCGCCGTGATTTTCATTGTTGTGGCAGGGATTCGCCTCATCGTTTCCCAGGGCGAGGAGGAGCAGAAAGAAAAGGCGAAGAAGTCCATCATCTACGTCATTATCGGTCTCGTCGTGGTCATCCTCGCACGCATGATCGTCGGCATCATTGCCGGCACTGTGGTCAACACGGCAAACAATGCCCTCTGATTTCCTGCTCACCTGGTCTTCAAGCGCGCCGCAAGGCGCGCTTTTTTTTGGCTCTTACTCAAGGAGCTCGACCAGTCTTGCACTCGGGATACAGGAGGATGACAATGTCGGATGTTTCCTCTCCCCCTCCTCCTGTGCTCCAGCGCTTCCGTTTTCTCCTGGGAACTGCCATCTCTACTACCCTTGCCATCGTCCCCCATTCCTTCGCACAGAACGGCATCAATACCGTGCCCGACATTGGCAATCTTCCCGGAGGCACTTCGGCCAATTCCGAGACCCTCATGAGCTTGATTGTGAGCATTGTGGAACTCGTCCTCAATTTCATCGCTATCCTCGCCGTGATTTTTATTATCATTGCGGGCATCCGCCTCATCGTGTCGCAGGGCGAAGAGGAGCAGAAGGAAAAGGCGAAGAAGACGATCATCTACGTTATCATTGGCCTCATCGTCATCATCCTCGCCCGCATGATCGTTGGTTTGACAGCGGGAACCATACTCAATACCGTCAGCTGAGGCTGCAAGGATCTTCCTAGGCTACTTCGGGGACATTGAGCATTGGCGCCTTTTCGGTGGCAACCTTTTCCGGTGCGGAAGCCGTGGGATCTCGAACGATAATGGAGTCCTTGCGGATCTCCACGACGAGAGCGAGAGGGAGAGGCCGCTGCCACCGTCCAAACTTTTTAGGCCAGAGCCACTCCAACATAAAGAACTCCGTCTCAAACTGCACATCCGCACATCGGCCGAGCTTCTGTCCACGTTCCGTAACAATACGCTGTGAAAGAACCGGGCGCCGTTCCTCCAGGAGGGCCTGGAGGCGTATGCGTTCGTCGAGAGGTGAGAGTGCTTCGTGGTTACGCACCGTGACGCGCATGCCCCAACGCTGAATATCCTCCGCAGCCAGGAAAAGCATTTCGGAACGGACATACCATCGTTTGACCTTCACAAAGAATCCTTCCACCTTGCCGGTATCGGGATGGATGAGAATGTGGGCAATGCGCCCCAGTTCTTCCACCCCGTCCTCATCTACAACGGGCAGCCCAATGGCTGTAGAGAATCGAACATGCATCTGGTATCATTATAGTGCACTCTGCCTTCCCGGAAACCCCCATGCATCTCTTCAGCGGATCCTCCCACCCCGCCCTCGCCGCCTCCCTCGCGGAGGAGCTGGGCATCCCTTTGGGAAACGTCACACTCAAATCCTTCAGCTCCGGGGAGCACTACGTCAAATACGAGGAATCCGTACGCGGAAAAGACGTTTTCCTGCTACAGACTGCCACCCTCCATCCCAACGAGGATGTCATACAACTCTTCCTGATGTGCCAGGCGGCCAAACTCAGCTTTGCCCGGAGCGTCCACGTAATCCTCCCGCACTTCCCATACGCGCGCCAGGACCGCGTGACCGACCCCCGCGAGCCCATCTCCGCCAAGCTCATGGCGCACCTGCTGGAAGAATCGGGCGCTGACCACGTGATGACACTGGACCTCCATAGCGACCAGATCCAGGGCTTCTTCTCCATTCCGGCAGACTCTCTTACCGCCCGGCCCATCTTTACTGCATACTTCAAGGGAAAGAAGCTCAAGAACCCTGTTGTTGTGGCACCGGACGTGGGAGGCGCCAAGCGTGCCAAGAAATTTGCAGACAAGCTGGAGGCTGATCTCGCCATTCTCCATAAGACCCGTCCTGCACACCAAACCGCAGAGATCCAGGAAATAGTGGGCAACATCGAGGGTAAAACCTGCATCCTCTTCGACGACATGATCGACACAGCAGGCACACTCCTCTCCGCCAAGAAAGCCTTACTCGAAAAAGGCGCCAATGAGGAAATGTACGCCGCTGCCACACATGCCGTCTTCTCCGGTCCGGCTATCCAGCGTCTAACGGAAGCAGCCTTTACGGAGGTCGTTGTCACGGACAGCATGCCGCTGGACCCCAAGGCATTCAATGGCCTGCGTATCCTCCCTGTCGCTCCGCTGCTCGCCAAGGTCGTGATGCATGTGGAAAAGGGAGAGAGTGTGACGGATATCTACAAGAAATAGTGGAGTGAGATACCAGAATTGAACTTCTTGTTGTGCACAATTGGCTTTTCTTCACGAATCAGTATTATCGGTCTCTTTCCCCCCCATCACGTATGCACAAGTTTCTGTACGTGTTTGCTGTTGTCGCCGTCGCGGGAACAACGGCAGTCGCAGCACTTGCCGAGGAATCGTCGGGCAGCTCATCTTCTTCCAGCAGTGTCTCCTCCTCGGTTTCCAACATCTCGTCGTCTTCATCCTCGTTGAGCTTCTCCTCAGTAGCATCCTCGTCCGGAGGAGTCACAGAGCGCCCTATGCTCTCCGTATGCGCCAAGGTTCGCAACCCGCAATCCAAAAAAGCCTGCCTCCTAAAGCAGAAGATCCTCCTCCTACAATGGCGGAAATCGCAAACACTGCGCACTTTGGAGCTGCGCAAGGAAAAAGCCCTGGAGCAGCGCGAAGAGCAGGCCAAAAAGTTGGAACGGACGAATGCGGCGGCGAAGAAGAAACTTGAGGAAAAGAAAGAAAATATGGAGCAGAAATTCGAAGCAAAGAAGCGCAATCTTGAAGAGCAGGAGCATAAGAGGAAGGAGCAAATGGAAGAGAAATGGGAGAGGCTCCAGAGCAGCAAATCCTCGCGCTCATCGAGCAGCGTCTCTTCCACGGGGAGTTCCGGTTCATCGAACAGCTCTGTGAGTTCTTCCATGAGCAGCACATCCTCTTCCAGCAGTTCCAGCCCGGTCACGAGCTCTTCCTCATCCTCCGAAGCATCGAGCAGCTCGTCCGTGAGTTCCGCCAGTTCACAGAGCTGAGCACCCATCCATCGAAAGCCAAAGCGGGGCAAAAGCCCCGCTTTTTTAGTTTTGCAGCCGCTATTGACTCATTTCGCGGCTCCCCGTAGGCTTTTTCGGTTCTGGGATTTATACTCCCGACGGTCTTTCCACTACGCGGGCGATTAGCTCAGGGGTTACCCGCCCGAACGATCCGAAATCGTTCGGATCGGGCGGGGAGCGCGACACTTCTATGACTATGTTCGTTTACATCATCAAGAGTCTTGCAGATGGATCTGAGTACGTTGGGATGTCAGAGAAACCAGAAGAAAGACTCGCGGCACATAACAAGGGGAATGTTCATTCCACCCGGAAAAAGCGACCTTGGGTGCATATCTACTTTGAAAACTGTTTGGATAGAGTTGCCGCGAGAGCGAGAGAAAAGTATCTTAAATCCGCTGCTGGACGCAGATTCCGAAATTCACTTCGGGCGATTAGCTCAGGGGTTAGAGCGCGACACTGATAATGTCGAGGTCGATGGTTCAAATCCATCATCGCCCACCATTCTTGTTCTTCGGGATGCATACATTCTCAATATCGCGGTTGAATGCAAAATAGTTACTCTCATATACAACTTCCAAATCTTCGAGCTCTCCAGCAATATCGTGAGTTAGGTATATTTGACTAATGTTCACTGTAAAGGTTATATAGTATTAAGTGTTCTTTGAGAGCATCGTCAAGGTTTAGGTATGAGACAAGCGTTTTGCGCATGCGTGTGCGTAAGGCGCTTGTCTCGTCCGAGACAACCCGAAGCCAGCGGCAAACTGGTTTTCCTCTAGCTCTCGAAAGGAGAGTGTCATGGGTATCAGCCTCAAGCGGCTGGAACAGAAGAAGTTGCAAGTGGGCATCAGCAAGCTCGCAGGTGCCGGCATTGACGTGGAGCGGTGGCTCGCCATGTGCGATGCGGGAGCGTCAGAGATGGCGCGTCTTGCAAAGGTTTGGCCCGTCTTCCGTCCGTCGTTCAGCTACATCGCCGCTACCATTCTCGGCCTCAGCGAGGAGAGCCGCGATCCGCTGCCTGAGCCCGCCCCTGGAGAGGTGGTGATTCGCGTCGGCGCATGGTCATTGCAAGACCTGTGCGCGTGCGAGACCGTTAGGGACAGCAACCTCATGTGTGTTCAGGACTGGTACTACAAGTACCCCTGGAGTCGTGCAAAGCTCGTCCCCGGCGTCTACCGTGTACGCATGCCGGTGCCGGAAAGCAACTGCAAGAACTTCGCCGGGCAGAAGAAACTCCTGCTCCCCGGCGAGGAAGTCACACCGGTCGCGCTCGCGGCCACCGTGCTTCTCTGCCACCTAAAGCAGACAGGGAAGGACTTGCTGGAGAACGACTGGACGCACTGTGCCGAAGCACTCCCCGACGGATACCGCGTTGCACTCGACCTCCACGACGGTCCCGTGTTCGTACTCAGCCTCGAGGACGGTAACAACAGCGGGAATGATTACGTCTGGATGTCCGCCGCTCGGAAATGCTGAACCTTGCCTGCCCGTCCGTTGCTCCGCGCATGCGAAGCGAAGGCGGGTGATCGAGAGGCCTTTGTGCTTCTTGAGCACTTGAACCTCCGCGATTATTTCGTGGGGGTTTTTTTATATGCTGTCATCGCTACGCGGGGTAATTGTAATGAGCCTGGTACCCGTTTCCGCTCCGTTGACTGATATTGTCATTTGTTATATTTTTATGAATGTGTTCTTTGAGAGCATCGTCAAGGTTTAGGTATGAGACAAGCGTTTTGCGCATGTATGTGCTCAGGACGCTTGTCTCGTCCGAGACAACCCGAAGCCAGCGGCAAACTGGTTATCCTCTAGTTCCCGAAAGGAGTGTGCCATGAGTATCAGCCTCAGGCGGCTGGACCAGAAGAAGTCGCAGGCAAGTTTCTACAGCTACGACGCCGTCGCCATTCTCTTCTTCGGCGAGGTGAGCCCCGATCCGCTGCCAGCTCCCTCCCCCGGCGAGGTGGTGATACGCGTTGGCGCGTGGTCGCTTGCCGACCTGCGCGCGTGCGAGACCGTCGTGATGTACAACTTCATGCGTGTTCAGGACTGGTACTACAAGTACCCCTGGAGTCGTGCAAAGCTCGTTCCCGGAGTCTACCGTGTACGCTTGCCGGTGCCGGAGAGCAACTGCAAGAACTTCGCCGGGCAGAAGAATCTCCTGCTCCCCGGAGAGGAAGTCACGCCGGTCGCGCTCGCAGCCACCGTGCTCCTCTGCCACCTGAAGCAGGCAGCAGGTAAGGACTTGCTGGAGTCAAACTGGACGCGCTGCGCCGAAGTACTCCCCGACGGGCTCCGAGTTGCACTCGACATCTACGAGGGTCGCGTAAGCGTCGGTAGGCTCCATGATGGCCTCCCTCGTGAGTTCGTGAGGATGTCCGCCGCTCGGAAATGCTGAACCTTGCCTGCCCGTCCATAGCTCTGCGCATGCGGAGTGAAGGCGGGTGATCTTGAGGGTTTGTCCCTCTCGACGCCTTGAACCTCCGCGATTATTTCGTGGGGGTTTTTTACATATAGTCAATTCATCGTGAACAATCTGCGAATTGAAGACCCTCTCTTGATTACTTTCCCCTCGCCCACTCCACAAACCGGTCAAACGGAAGGGAGAACGGCAACCGCTTGCCGTCTTTACTGATGTCACGTACTTCGCCATTCTGGGGATCGTAGGTACAATCGAATGTTGCATCCCGCTTGGGCCCGCTAAAGACAATATTGCGGACATCTGCGGTTCCGTCCTCGGATGCCCTGATAGTTGTTTGGACCGTAAACAACGCATGCGCGTCACGGAAAGCGGCATAGGTACGTGCGGTGATTTCGTCCGCGGAAAGACGTGCAATGGAAGAAGATGCCGCCTCTTCCGAGGAAACAACCTGATCTTTTACTGTAGGCGGTTCCACGTCCGCACGATTCGTTATGCTGCGCAGGAGCACCGTCTGGTCATCCGAAAGCATGTCGATAAAGGGTTCTGCAAGCGTTTTGAAGGCAGACGCATAACGTGAAAGTCGTTCGAGATGCCCGCTTTTCTGGAAACGGCTGAGAGACGGCTTTATGCCCTTGAGCAATACCTCGAGAGTTGCCACGGGATCTTCCTGCGCAGCGAGCAGGCCCGCCGCCGCATTCTGCCATCGTTCGGTAAGACCGTCGGACGTTGCCTCGTAAAGCGTATCGGACGCGGGAACCGAAAGAAGCTGCAATACCGTCGTACCGCTTTCGGCATCTTGGGCAGTCCAGGAAATCTCACGAAACTTCGGATGAATAGATGTGAGCAGCCGGATATCCGGATCCTGTCGGAAAGCCGGAAAGAGAGAGAGGACCGCAATGCGTTCACTACCAGCCAGTGTAAGGAGCTCCACAATGTCACCGGGCGAATCCTGCACTGCCTGCAGCACGCCATCTTTCCTCATAAAACGATCCAGACCATCCCAATCTTTGCGCGCCACAAGAGAACGGAGAAAGCCGACAATACGCATGCGTTCCATGCGGTCCCGCGTATGGGGCAGGAGCCAAACAGGCGGATAAAGCGAAGGCTCATCGGCGCGTTCAGGCGGCAGGAAGGATGCATGGAGACCGGAGAGCAACGGCAGTTGTTTCTGCAGAAATGATGCGGGAAGTTGCCGTACTTCCTGCGCCTCCATCCACCTATCCGGATCCGCTTCGATCGCGGGAATGCTGCCTTCCGGAGCCTCCCACTGCGAACCGACGGGAACCACCACCTTCCCGCTTCCGGAAGAGACAAGGAGAGGACTCGTGAGAGAAACCACAGTAAGTTTGTCATGCGCCCAAGAGACGTACCATCCGCCGGCAATGCCGGTGAGGAGGAAGGGGCCGGCCTTAAGCCGCATCACACCATCGGCTTTGAAGAGTGCACTCCCATTTTGCAATTCCGGAAGTTCCCCCGGAACCAGGGCTGCATCGTCCCCATTGAGACGGGCCGAGAATCCAGCAGAAAGCCTCACCTGTTCCCCTGTGGCTTGCGACACGATGTCCTCCTGCGAAATAGTATTGAGTGCTCCGGAAAAGAGCGCCGATCGCACCCCTATAACAGAAATAAGGAGCAGGAAGAATGCCAGCGGAACGGCAACAAAGTGCCGGTGTCTGGAACGTGCCAACGCGAGAGCATTGAAGTCCATTTTTCCTCTAATTATAGCAGAAATCTCCATTTTCCTCCAGAGTTGTTTTCCTCTCCCCCAAGAGCACAGTAGAACAGGAAAGAGTATGCTGAGACACAGATATCTCTCTTCGGATTCTTCGGTTTCCTCGGATTCCTCCTTATGATCGTCCTTGGCATCGACCCCGGCCTCGCCACCGTCGGATTGGGACTCGTCGACGCCCCATCCCCCCATACCGTACATGTAAAGGAGTGGCTCACGATTACGACCAAGCCCGGCCTCGCACTCACGGACCGGCTGAAAGAAATCCATACAGACCTCACGGACTACCTCAAGCAGACGCGTCCGGACCTTGCCGTTGTAGAGAGGCTGTTCTTTGCTACCAACGAAAAGACAGCCATAGACGTTGCGCAGGCGCGTGGCTGCATTCTGCTCGCATTGGCAGAGGCGCAAATCCCCATACTGGAACCCACACCTCTTCAGCTTAAATCCGCCATTGCAGGCGATGGGAAGGCAGATAAGAGACAAGTACAGGACATGATCATGCGCATGCTCTCATTAACCGAAGTCCCCAAGCCGGACGACGCGGCGGATGCGTTGGGGTTGGCTGTGTATGGAGCAGTGCAGTCCCGCCCGTCACTCATGGGGATTGCCTGATGGTCCCGTCGGAAACGTTCCAGACCGTCGCCTTCTCCAATCGAGGTGGCAGATGCGTTGCGGTAAGCAAAACCTGATGCTCCGGAAACGCCGCAGTAACCCTTTCCTGATGTAAATCATCCAATTCGGAATACACATCATCCAAAAGAATGACCGGCTTTTCGCCGCGCTTCAATTCCAGGTACGAACTCTCAAGGAAAAGCAGGGCGAGAACGGCTGCACGCTGCTGGCCACGTGAAGCATGCGTGGAAAGCGGGTAACCGTCGGCGTGGATTTCCCAATCATCCCGATGGGGCCCGACGGTCGTGGATTGTATGATGATGTCTTTCTCTGCCGCATCACGTAAAAGGCTTACCATCTCTGCTTCCAGCGCCCCCTGTTGACGTTCGGATCCTTTGCGCTGGTAACGAATCTTCACCTCACTCCATTTCTCCCCCAATGCCCGCAATTCCTCCTGCAGGGAGAGCGAGAAGGCCTCGATAAGCTCCAGACGCGCAACAGTCACTTTACTCCCCTTCTCCGCAAGATTACGGTCCCACGGTTCCAGGTCCGCACGCCTCCCCTTTCCATCCGCAAGTTGCCGCAGGAGCATATTCCGTTGCTTGAGGAGCTTCTGGTACTCGCTCAGTGTGCGGAAATACATTGGGGAAACCTGCGAAAGGATGTCATCCAAAAAACGACGCCGTTCGGCCGGTGCGCCCGTAAAGAGTTCCAGATCCTGTGGAAGGAACACGACGGTCGGCAGCCTGCCGACCATGTCGGCCGATGCAATCTTTACGTCGTTACTAAAACAGGCTTTCTTTTTGCGTGGCAAAAGCTGGCTCGTGATTTCGAGTATCTCGTCCTCTCCGCTGTCATTCCGGATCGTTCCGCGAATGCGATAATACTCCTGCCCGTGCCGGACGAGATCCTCCTCATCCAATCCCAAAAAAGATCGGTGTGTGGAGAGGATAGAAATACTGTCGAGGAGGTTCGTCTTGCCGCTCGCATTCTTCCCTACAAACAGATGCAGCAATCTTCCCCCTACGTCGAGGGAGAGCGACTGGTAATTCCGAAAGTCCGTCAGGTAAAGAGTGCTCAGCTGCACGGAGAAACTTTACAGCGATGGCGCGCCGGATACGAGGGAGAGCGCTTCCTCATATAGCCCGGAAACGATCTCCGCATACTCTTTCCGGCGCACGGATGCCGTAATCTGCGGAGAGCCCACCCAGAGAAAACCGTCCACCTCCTTGCCATCCACCCTCACCTCCACATCTTCATCCGCCAATGCGAATACGTACGCAATACGCTGCCCGCAGACGTTATCGGGACGAAAACGCCGAAAACTCGCCGGAAAATCATACTGGTACACCCGCTTACTCTCCCCCAGGTACGTGCAGTTTGTTATGCCTGCTTCCTCCTCAAGCTCGCGCAACGCAGCTTGCGGGACCGTCTCCCCCGGCTCTACCCCCCCCTGCGGTAATTGCCACGCGTCGTTCTTGCGCGGCTTGTGCAAGAGAAGAAACTGAAAACCCCCTTCCGGGCCCTTCCGGAGGAGCATCACCGATGCTGCGGCACGATAAACGTCATTCACCTTATTACTATAGAACTCTAACGTACAGACACAAAATCTTGCACCCTTACTTCGAATGGCGCTCCTCCTTCAATTTCATCTTCACGCGCTTCCTGCACACGGGACAGTACTTTTCAGCTGCAAATTCCTTCCAGCCCACACCCTTGGAATTCTGCTTATGCAATCGGACGGAACCCACACGGTTGCCGGAGACCGAACAGAACATGCCGAAGACGGTACGCTTACCACGAGGCATAACAGGGCAATCCTACACGGTTTTCTTACTTCTGCAAGGCCTAAAGGGAAGATGCAGAGGAAGCAGAGGTTTCAGAGGACGCAAAAGAGAATTTGCTCAAGGAATCATTGAGCAACTACTCTTCTTATTCTTCTGCATCTTCAACTTCCTCTGCATCCTCAGTCACCACCCTCCATCGCCCCCATCCCCTCTCCATCCCCCTGCAAAAAGGCGAATACGGAGTTGGCGGCTACTGCACCTTCCCCTGCTCCCGTGACAAACTGTGCAAAGTTATTGCTGCCGTTGGTCACGTCTCCGGCCGCAAATACGCCGGGAACGGTTGTCCCCATATTCTCCCGGACCGTAATGAATCCCGCCGCATCAAGCTCCGCACCCATCCCCTTCGCAAGTTCCGACGACGGCAATGAACCGATCTCCACGAACACGCCATCGAGCGCCAGCTTCTCCTGCCCCTCAAACGGCTTGTCGAGCGTAATGCCGGTAACTTTTACGTCACCGTGGATCTCCTTCACGCTCCGCTCCAGAACAAGCGTCACATTGTCCCGCGCCTTGACGCGCTCAACCCAGTACGGCTCCGCACGGAACTCATTCCTACGGTGGATCAGGTAGACCTTCTTCGCTACCTGCGCCACGATGGCCGCCCCCTCTACCGCCGCATCCCCTCCCCCAATCACCGCAACGGTCTTTCCGCGGAAGAAGAATGCATCGCATGTGGCACAGTACGAAACACCCTTGCCCGCAAATTCCTTCTCACCTGGAACTTTGAGATGACGCTTGCTGGATCCGGTTGCCAGGATCACCGCTTTCGCTTCCACGCTCTGACCGTCTCCCAGCGTTGCCCTAAAACCTCCGTCAGTCTTTTCTATTTTCTCCACTCGTGCCACCTTGTGCGTGAGATCCGGAAAACTTAACGCATGCTTCTTGAACTTCTCCATCAGCTCGGGGCCTTTTATCTCAATGTCACCGGGCCAGTTCCCCACCTCGGCGGCAGTAATGCCCAAGCCACCCTCTTCCATACCTACCAGACACGTCTTGAGCTTGTAGCGTGCAGTGTAAATGGCAGCGGAGTATCCGGCTGCACCTAATCCAACAATGAGAACATCAAACATAGGACTGAAGCGTAAGCAATGCGAAGCGAAGAGTCAAAAATATGCTAATCGGTTACCGGGGTAATTGGTACGGAACCACACATGGCCCGTTGCGTTCCACCACGTAACCAAATAACAAAGCAACCCGTCAACGAACCCACCCTCTCACGCGCATTGTTTCTACGATCCGTCCAACACCCACGGCAAACGCCGCCATGCGATGGCTGATCTTCCCTTTCTTCGCCTCGTCACGAACCGCCTTGTAAGACGCATGCATAATGCGGTGAAGACGCTCATCTACATCATCTGCAGTCCATTGCTCCCCAGACCTCCCCTGGCTCCACTCAAAGTAACTCACGGTAACGCCGCCTGCATTGGCGAGAACATCCGGAATCACGACAATTCCCTTCTTTTCGAGAATGGCATCCGCTTCCGGCGTTGTGGGACCGTTCGCCAGCTCCAGGATATACTTCGCTTTGATATTCTTTGCATTCCCCACGTTGATCACATTATCAAGCGCGGCGGGAATGAGAATGTCACAAGGCAGTTCCAATAACTCCTCGTTCGTAATGACTTTCCCTCCGCTGGTCTTGCCGAAGACTGATCCGGTCTCTTCTTTGGTCTTTCCCACGCGGACGGGATCAACCCCCTTGGGATTGTAGATGCCGCCTTTGGAATCGGAGACGGCAACCACGGTGAATCCCGCTTCATGCAGAAACCGTGCCATCGTGGCACCGGCGTTGCCAAAGCCCTGCACGGCAACCTTCAGCTTTTTCTTATGCAACTTCTCCATCTTCACGAGCTCGTTGAGGATAAAGAACCCTCCGCGAGCCGTGGCGGTGTCCCGCCCGAGCGATCCGCCGTACGCAAGGGGCTTGCCCGTAATCATGCCCGGCGCGTAGGGCTCCTTGACCTTCTCAAATTCGTCGCGCATCCACGCCATAATCTCCGGTGTGGTGTTCACATCCGGCGCAGGTACGTCGATATCCGTCCCGATATGGTCCGCAAAGGCACGCACGTATGCGCGGGA
Organism: uncultured Candidatus Peregrinibacteria bacterium; assembly: GCA_903825315.1. Classification (GTDB taxonomy): domain Bacteria; phylum Patescibacteriota; class Gracilibacteria; order Peribacterales; family Peribacteraceae; genus CAIKAD01. Next base: position 135,922 of record CAIKAD010000002.1, read on the forward strand.
AACTGCCTCCAGCTCCTTCCTACTGAGTTCTTTGGGATTGCATTGCACACCGCCTTTGGCGCCGCCCATGGGAATGCCGACCACAGCGGTTTTAATGGCCATGAGCGCAGCGAGCGCCTTTACCTCGTCTTCGTCCGCGAGCGGATGGAAGCGGATGCCACCCTTGTACGGGCCGCGGGCATTATTGAACTGGATGCGGAACGCGGGGAACGTCTGCTTTTTGCCGTTATCGCGCACGATGGAAATCTCCTTCTTGTGAATCAACTGCGGCCTGTCGAGCAACTTTCGTTCCGCTGCAGAAAGCTCCAGATAGTCCATAACTTCGGCGAGATTCTTCTGAAAACGTTGGTACGGAGTATGAGCGGTGGGTAATGAGGGTGCCATGGAAGAAACGTACTCCGGGGGAAGGACTGAGTCGAGTTGATGACGAATTTCGTACGGTATTCTTAAGCACCGCCCTTCTCTCATTCTCTTCGGTTTCCTTTTCGTGATGAAAACGTCCAAATACTTCTGGGCTTAAGGAAAGTACGCTCACACTGCAGTTATCTGACGCCTTTCAGCTCCCCTACGAACGGCATCCCCCGCACGCTTCCGCTTCCCATACCGGACGCTGCTTCCCGCGGGGCAGACACTCCGTGTGAAGTCCATGCAAGCTCTTCCGCCATAAGAGACCGAGAGAGATCCATGCTTAATTTGATCGCCACTCCCATCGCCACGCCGGACGTGACAAATGCCACCGTTGCCAATGTGACTGTTGAGCGCAGAAGGTATTTGGGTATGGAAAGGGACATACATGAATATTATAACATAATTTAGTATTATTAGCAATTTTGTGCCGAAGGAGGGTATCGAACCCTCAGCGCCTTGCGGCACACGATTTTGAGTCGTGCCCGCCCGTACCGAACGTATTCATAATGGTGCCATGGGTGGGAATCGAACCCACATTCCTTGCGGAACACGATTTTGAGTCGTGCGCGTCTACCAATTCCGCCACCATGGCAAGGATCTACGGTACGTTCGGGCGGACGTGTCTACCAATTCCGCCACTCCGGCACGACGAGATTGTACCTCTTGTCCGGAGCGCCAGGAAGTGACGCGTGCCGTTCCCCTTTCCGGTATGCTGATGCTCTCGTGAAACCATACCAGACCTTCATTTTCGGCTCGCATGCCTTCGATCCAGCTTCGGGGAAGATCTCGCTGAACTATAGTGTAGACAATGAGGTGACATTTACGGAGACCCTCACGCTGCCGAGCCCTCATCCCCAGGAAGAGATTACTGATGATGCCCTGCATGCCCTCCATCTGATAGGAGGAATCAGCTACTTCAAAACGTGTCTTCCTCCCACAATCGAGATCCGGACTAAACCGCTCACCCCGGAGCAGGCGGACTTCTGGAACACAGTCTACGAGAACGGCCTCGGCGAGTTTTTCTTTCGCAACAACCTTGACCCAAATGACCGGATTCACTTCCCATCCGCCGCTGCCGGACAGTCCTCCACCAAAAAGACGGCGCAGACAGACCCACAAGCGACCAAACGCATCCTCGTTCCCATCGGGGGCGGAAAAGATTCTGTTGTCACTGCCGAGCTCTTACGAAAAGCCGGTCATGACGTCACGCTTCTGCGCGTGGGAAGCCACCCGCTCATCACGTCCCTGGCGAAGGAAATGAATTTGCCACTCCTGGAAGTGAGCCGCAAACTCTCCCCCAACCTCTTTAAGCTCAATGAGGAAGGCGCCCTCAACGGCCATATTCCCATCACCGCGTATCTGACCTTCCTCGCCGATGTCATGGCACAGCTCTACAGTTTTGATGCTGTGGTGTGGAGTGCGGAGCGGAGCGCAAACGTGGGCAACACTCTCTACCACGGTATGGAAATCAATCACCAATGGAGCAAGAGCCTGACATTTGAACGTGCGCATGGTGCCTACACGCAAGGCATCCCGCCCTCATTCAGCCTCCTGCGCCCCTGGAGCGAGCTGCGGATTGCGCAGGAGTTCGTGAACTATCCTCAATACCTGCCGTTTACGACGAGCTGTAATGCGAACTGGAAGATCGTACAGAAGCAATCGGAGAAGCTCTGGTGCGGTCACTGTCCCAAGTGTGCTTTTGTCTATGCACTCTACGCAGCCTTCCTGCCACAACAGAAACTCAACGACATATTCGGCAAAGACCTGTTCGCCGATCCGGATCTTCTCCCGCTCTTTAAGCAGCTCCTCGGTACGGAAGGCTTTAAACCGTTCGAATGCGTGGGGACGCCGGAAGAGACCAAAGCCGCCTTCTGCCTCGCGCACGACCGCAAAGAATGGAACGGGACTCCTATTATGGACTTCTTTGAGCGCGAGGTCCTGCCGACCATTACCGATTGTGACGCACTCCTCAAGGACGCTCTGACTCCTTCAGGGGAACATGACATTCCTCCCCACTACTTCTCCATCCTCCCGTCCTAATATTCCGATATTCCATTTCTCCAATATCCCCCTCCGATGCACCTCAAACAGCTCAACGGCAAGAAGATCTGCATCCTTGGCTTTGGGAGGGAAGGTCAGGCTACGTTCCGCGCCCTGCGCCTCTACGCACCGGACGCGCAGGTAACGGTGGCAGATCAGCAGAACGTGACATTGCCCGAAGGTGTTACGGACGTCTGTCTGCAGGCGGGTTCGGACTGGCTGAAGGATCTGGACCGCTTCGACGTGGTCATCAAATCACCGGGCATACCGCCGTGTCCGGAACTCGCCGCACTGGGAACAAAACTGACAAATGCCACGCAGATCTTCCTGGATACCGTAGCGGAAGACGGCGCGACGGTGATCGGCGTTACCGGGAGCAAGGGAAAAAGTACAACGTCGACCCTGATTCACCTGATGCTCGACGCCGCGGGACATGACGCGTTTCTCATCGGGAACATCGGCAAGCCGTCACTGGATTATGTGGAGGAATCCTCCCGGAACACTGTCTTCGTAATGGAAATGAGTAGCTACCAACTGATGGACATCGTGCGCAGCCCGCACATTGCCGTCATCACCAGCTTCTTCCCGGAACATCTCGACTATCATGGAAGCGTGGATGCATACATGGAAGCAAAGAAGCACATCACCAAATTCCAGAACACGGACGATGTCGTCTTCTTCAATGGACAGTCGGAAGGGGCAAAAGAGATTGCCCATGCGAGTGATGGCAACAAGATACCCTTCACGCCCAACGACGCCCCCGTGACGTTGGAAGAGACCCGTCTTATCGGAACGCACAACCTGGGGAACATTGCTGCAGCGTCAAAGGTTACGGAGTATCTCGGCGTTCCAAAGGATATCCGCATCGCCGTCCTCAAGGATTTTCCGGGGCTCCCCCACCGTCTTCAAAAACTGGGAACATTCCAGAGTATTGAATGGGTGGATGACGCCATCTCCACTACCCCCGAATCCGCCATTGCCGCGCTCGAGGCACTCAAAGGACGCGTCGTAACCATCATTCTGGGCGGACAAGACCGTGGAAATGACTTCCGTACACTGGCAGAGACCATCACAGCGTCGCCCATAAAGAACATCATTCTCTTTCCGGGGAGCGGTGCGCGTATCCGAAAAGCAATGGAAGAAACTCAAGCAGCGGTCACATTTTTCGATGCAGATTCCATGGAAGCCGCCGTCCGCATTGCCAAAGAAGTGACGCCTCAGGGAACGATCTGCCTCCTCTCAACCGCTTCGCCCAGTTATGGCATGTTTAAGAACTTTGAAGATAAAGGCGATCAGTTTCGCCGATGCATCGGATTGTAACACTTGGGTACAACGAATTATCCCCTTCGGGAAGCCATCGAAATGCCTTTGTGAAAATCCCGTTCCTGCAGAAGCAAGGATAATGGTAGTTTTTTGATCTGGAAGCGGATACTAAAAGACTTGCGAACCTACTTGAGCCTCATATTTGTCTGCATACAATCATACTTGATATGGCACTCAAAACCTCTGCCCGATGGCACAGAAAGGAACGGGAGATTTCCTTTCTCCAGAAAAACTCCCGCCCTAATCAGATGCTGGATAAGGGGCATGGTAAAAAAGTCTCCGCCGCGGACCTTGCGGAAGAGATCCTGAGGGATGAAGAAGAAGGCGAAAAGTCTTTGGAGGATTTGTTCTCCTGAACGGAACACCGTAGTCAGGATGTATGACCTTTATCCTTGTGGCCGTTCTCTGACGATCCATCCCCCACCTTAACCTTAGCGGGACGGAGTATGCGACCGTGCAGCTCGTAGCCGTCCTCAAAGACCTCCAGCACTTTGCCTGTTTCTCCTGGCCCCTGCATGAGCACCTCGTGCCTGGAAGGATCCAACGGTGTTCCGAGCGCCTCAATCTTGCGGAGGCCCATGTCCGTCAACTGACGGATGTAATCCTGTTCAATGGCAGAAACTCCCTTCACCCATTCGTTCGTCTTGAGATCCTCGGGCAAATGCTGAAAGGCCCGCTGAAAGTTGTCGACGGTTGGGAGCAGCCGCTTAAGGAGCGTCTCTGCCGCATACTTCTGCAACTCCTCTGCATCTTTCTGCAGACGCATCTTGGCATTCTGGAGATCCGCCTGAGCCCGACCGGCAATGTCCGTCAGCTTCTTCACCTGCGCTTCTAGATCTTGAATGGTCACATCTTGTTGCGTCCCCTGAGACGGTACGCCCGCCTGTTGATTCTGCTTCTTCTTGGATTCCATAGCTTCATCATAGGACATATATGGCTTTTCTCTCAACTCTGGATGCGCTGGAAAGGCAGTGGCACTTGGCGTCAGGCCGTAGTCCATACATGCAACAAATATTGGAACTTTCTTCGTTCGCGTACTCAACCATGAACAGCAACCTACGAGCTACCACCTACAACCTGCGCTCTGATACAATCTCTTCCGATGCCCACGCCAAAAACTGCACACCTGCCTTCCTGCTGCGTCCAAGAGGAACCCCGTTCCTTCCAGTACTGGGTAGAGACGGCCGGCATGCTGGCACTGGTCATTATCCTGGGTCATATTCTCTCCGCACTGCAACTCACTGCGTCCAACCCAACGGACGGAGCTGCGGGGCTGGGCGCCGTCTTTTTTCTGGGTCTTGTCGCATCCTCCAGCAGTTGCCTGAGTCTCGTCGGCGGGCTTCTCCTCTCCCTCTCAGCCACCTGGCGCGAGTATTCGGAGAAACAGACTGCCTGGCGCCGGCTGCAACCGCTCCTTCTCTTCAACGGCGGCCGCTTATTGGGATTCTTTCTCCTCGGCGGCCTCATCGGCATCCTCGGCTCTGCCCTCCATCCGTCCCCCCGTGTAACGGCATATCTCACCGTCTTTATCGCCGGCGTGATGGTGCTCATCGGCCTCCACCTGCTACAAATTCTCCCCCCGTTGCCGTTCAAAAATCCGTTCTCCGGCCGCCTGGCAAACCGCCTGGTCCGTATGACGCGTTCGGCAAGCGCCCCCCTTGCCCTCCTTCTTGGCGCCCTCACGTTCTTCGTCCCCTGCGGCTTTACGCAATCCACACAGCTTCTTGCGCTATCCTCGGGCACATTTCGTAGCGGAGCGCTCATTATGACGGTCTTTGCCCTGGGTACGCTCCCCTCTCTCCTGGGCATCAGCGTAATCAGTTCGCTAGCCGGAGGGGATTTTCTCCGCTGGTTCCTCCGTTTCTCCGGGGTCCTTGTGGTTGTCCTGGGCCTCCTCAATCTCAAAGGCGGCCTCTTGCTCCTCAACGTGGATGTCACGGCCTTCCTCCCTGCCACCCTCTCACAGGAACAGGATCCCAACGTCAGTATCGACCAGAACGGCCTGCAAATCATCACGGTTACCGTAACGGACCAGGGGTACATTCCCAATGTCTTCACGATCAAAGCGGGATTATCCACTATGGTTCACGCCATTGCTCCGCAAAATCTGGGCGGCTGCGCTACGTTCCTCCTCGTGCCTGCCTACAATCTTCGTACACCCATCCTGCAAGGCGAAAACTGGCTGGGCCCCATCGAAAACCCGCAGTCTGACTTCATCCTAACCTGCTCGATGGGCATGCTGAGGGCGGATGTTCACGTTGTTCCAAACTGATCGTCGGTTCACTGCCTTTCCAATCCTACAATCGGCAGTCCGCTGTCGCATCACACTCGGGCGGCCCACCTCTTCTGGGACATGCCTGCGAGTAGAGACAGGCATCCCGCGTGAGGAGTGAGAGTTCCTGCTGCGCCATATCGTCATCCGCGCCATAGGAAAGGAGTATTCCGTCCAGATCACGCAAAACATACCCCGGCCGCAGGGGTATTTCGACGCTATTGACGAACATCCGCCATGCCGAGTCACCTTCATCGCAGATTTTCTCCCCCGTATCCGTCTCCAGGCACGTTTCATCAATGTTCATATCGAGAGCGCTAAAGAAATCCCGAAGCGACTGCCCAGGCTTATGGATATGGATTACATGACTGTTTCCTTCGTGAAAGTGAATGTATTTTGCCGGACTATCATCGGACATATCCTCTTCTTCCTCCTCCGTGAGCAGATACTTGGGCTGATTGAAATCAAGCTGCCTCCCCGACACCCATACCGCAATATCCGCGTGAACGTGTGCAGGATCGGGGTTGGGAGCCGTAGCTGGCGGTCGCATTGCTAGCCCCATGCCAATAAGAAGCAGTGCGCCGATGATGATGAAGATGCTCCCGGCCCCCTTATTGTGCAACATATGAAACGTACGAAACGGATCTACGAAAATGTACCTCCCCTTGCGGAGGAGGTACATCTTGTTTCATCAGATTGCCGTAAGGAAGCAAGCGATCACTGTAACGCTGCTGCCGACGACGTGCCGGCGGCCTCCGGTGCGACGCTTGAGGTTGCCGTAGCTTCCTCGGATGACGCCTCTGCACCTGCAGACACTGCCTCGCCCGTTCCCTCCGGAGCGATCACTTCCGGCGTACCTTCAGCCGAAGGGATCACCGCCTCAATAGAGGAAGACTCCTCACCCGTGGGAGGTGTGACATTACCGGTGTCGCTGGATCCGCAAGCGCTTAAAAGAAGAAGCCCTGCCGCAAGGGCGGGAAGAACAATACGAAAACGTGCCATGAAAATGTGTGGGAAGAAGGTAAAGACTTTGTAATGATACAAGATGTTCACTTCATCGCAACATTCAAGGTTTGCAAGTTTGACGAATGGTTTTTCCGTTATAGTTTGGAAGGATATTTGAACGGTTGCCAAAATGTAGTTGTCTATATTATTAGACTTAGAAGGTGGTGATGCGGGGGTTACTGTTTATCTAAATTTACGTCATCCACCCTATAGAAGAAATGTGGCTTCATCATAAGGCTTTGCACCTCTTTAACTTGGTTCACAACTTCTTCGGCTGCGCTATTCAATTCCTCTAATGAGGAAAGTTTCTTCCATTCGGACTCGATCTTATCTGCGTGGATGTCTAGCTGATAATGAGTGCCTGTTTTTCCCTCTGAAATATTCCTGAGACCGATCGCAGGCAAAATTCCCAAGTAGTACTCTTCCTCAACTGTGATCTTTGCTGTCATTTCTAAATATTGTTTGTACTTCGGATCTTTTTTTGAGAAAAGAGTAACCGTGCCGAGTTCTACATGGTGGGTTCCTTTCTCATGTGGACAATTTCCAATATTCCATTCGTGGAATGGAATTTGATGCAGATTTACAAGTTTTCCTCGAGTGCTTACAACTAATTCATCCAAACCTGGAACCATACACGGACCTAGGGTGTCGTGCTTGAAGCTAAAGCTGTAGTGCTTTGGCTTGGCAATCACACATCTGACCGGAATAAATAATGTAGGAATTGATAGACTTGGAGAAATTGCCTCTACCAACTGGATGTTTGCATCTTTTGCACGTGCCTTCGCTCCATCATCGAATCCAGTTGGAGATACGATAACGCCAATATCGACACCTGTGTCTTGGACTCTTCCAATAAACTCATCAACATCTGCCATTGGTACCTTGCCTTTATAATCCTTCTCCTCTGCATTTATTCGTACATCAAATGGTCCAATTTTCCCTTCTATTAAGACATCAACCTGACGCATCCGACCACTTCTTCCTTTCAGCTTCACGTTATGACTGACTTTTGCCCTCTCGATACCCCGACAAATATCGGCAACAACTGCTTCCAATAATTTGCCGTCCTTTCGCGCTTTTTTGACCATACCTCCATATTAAACCTGTAAACCTTATGTGGTGCCACGGGCCAGGATTGAACTGGCGACCCCAGGCTTATGAGTCCTGTGCTCTACCAACTGAGCTACCGTGGCACGAATGAACTATGGTGGGAATAAACGGATGCCAACCGAGCCTCTTTATCCATGGCGCGTCTCGACAAGCTGCGACGCGGCCAACTGAGCTACCGTGGCACGGCGAGGGCCCGAAGATTATGCATCAGGAATGGAATACGTTGAAGGGATTTTTCGAGTCTTCTCAGCATCACAACCAACCGCCGAATATCGACTTCTTCTTGGGAGACTTGTGTGCAGTCGCCTTAGCCTTCTTGGGCTGCTTCTTTGCCACCTGCTTTGCCTCCACTGCCCCCTTGGGCATTACTTCCGCAAGCGTGGTTCCCACGTCAAAGGGAACAATGCGCGCCACTGGCTCGGAGTGCCGCATGATGATGTAGGTGATGTCACGCTCCTGCGCGTCTTTAAGGAGCTGTGTCATGTCGGATCGGAATTCGCGGATGCTGACTAGTTTGGGACTGGGCATGTGCAGGGGGGTAACTTGTGCAATATAAAGTGTACACATTTGTGTGCACATTCTTCAAGTAATCTGTTTTGCTTTTGTGATGACAACCCCCACTATCGCTGGCCGCGCTGCAAGATGATCATGAGTAGCAACACAAAGAATGATCCGTTAGACTGGCCACGTGCCCTCATCTCCCACGAAAAAGAAACCAACTCTTCTTTGCCTACATGGGTGGGGAGGTTCGAGCGAATCTTTTACCGAGCTCCGCGCCGCACTCAAAGGAGCAAACGTGACGATTCTTACGCCGGACCTCCCGGGATTCGGAACAGAAAAGGAGCCACGGCGTCCCTGGACCGTAAATGACTACGCCGGATGGGTGGAGAAGTTCGTAACCCAGAAGAAGGTGACGTCACCACTGTATCTTCTTGGCCATTCCCATGGCGGACGAATCGCCCTCAAAGTGGCGTATCGCGGCAAGGTGAAGATCAAACACCTCTATCTTTGCGCTGCAGCAGGAATCCGCCACAAGCAGACTCTTAAACGGACACTCGGTATCGCGCTGGCCAAGCCGGGTAAACTCCTTCTCTCGCTCCCTGGCCTCCGCCAGCTGGATACTCTCGGCAAAAAGACACTCTACAAAGTCTTCCGCGTCCATGATTACGAGCAGGCCAGCCCCGTCATGCGCCAGACAATGGTCAACGTGACCCGGGAGGACCTTCGCGAAATCCTGCCCTTAATTAAAGTGCCAACGGACCTGTTTTGGGGCACGAATGACACCATGACTCCCCTTTCCGACGGAAAAGTGATGGAACAAAGGATCAAGAAGAGCACGCTCCACGTCTTTCCGGGCGTACGGCATCGTATTCATAGAGATAAAGCCAAGGAGATTGCTGCAATCGTGAAGGAACAAATCGGGTAGAATAGGATTGATGGATGCCCCCATCCTCACCGGCTTTACGCTCCTCGCGTGCCTTTCGCCCTTGCTGACCTTTGCCACGTTTTGGCAGGTCAAAGAGTGGCGGTGGGACCGCTTGCGGGAAGAAGTGATACGCGAGAGAAAGTTCCTTCCTCTTGTGGGAGGGCATATTCGCCCCCTCATCACCCTTCTCTTCCTTGCACTGTTTCCCATTCTCCCTACGGGAAGTCTGCTCCTGGCGGCACTGGGAGTACTGACACTCCTAAACATCGTCCAAATCGTCCTCCGCAAGCAACGTTTACCGGTGTGGACTACCAAAGCAAAGACACTCGTCGGTACTGCCCTTCTTCTGGATGTAGCTCTTGCTTTCGTCCTCTCGTCCTCCACTCCCTTCGCTCTTTCCGTCATCTTCCTGCCTCTCTTCCAGTCTCTCTCCTTGGGGGCAGCATGGGCCGTCTTCCTCCCAATGGACCGTCACCTGAAACAGAAGGTTATGGCACGGGCGAAAGCGCGGCGCGAGGCACACCCGGAACTGATGGTGATCGGCATTACAGGAAGCGTGGGAAAAACGACGACAAAGGAATTACTTGCTCACATTTTCAACGACCGTAGGCCTTTATTCACTCCCGCGCACGTAAACACAGAGATGGGCGTGGCACAGTGGATCCTCAAGCACCTCCTTCCGGAACCTTTTCCGCAGGGCACGCCTCTTATTGTGGAAATGGGTGCATACCGCACGGGTGAGATTGTGACACTCTGCTCCTTTGTGCAGCCGCAGATTGGCATGGTCACATTTATCGGCAACCAGCACATGGCGTTATTCGGCTCACAGGATGCATTGGTGAAAGCCAAAGGGGAACTCCTGCAAGCTTTACCTCCTACTGGCCATGCTTTCCTAAATGGGGACTGTGGGCTCTGCCGCGATATGCAGCGGTTCTGCTCATGCCCCGTGACCATTGTAGGAACGGGCGGCTCGGACGATTTGGAAGCATATGACGTGGAGGAAACACCGACAGGAATTCGTTTCACCGTTTCGGGAACTCCCTTTTCCGTTCCGCTCCACGGAACGCATAACGTCGTCAACGTCCTCCTGACGATTGCTGTTGCCGAGCACCTGGGAATGACAAAACCAGCGATTGCCGAGCGCATCCGCACGTTCCAGCCGCCGCACCGTACGTTTGAAGTGCGTCAGGAGCAGGGCATCACCATCCTGGACGATACGCACAATTCCTCAGCTGCCAGTTTTAAAGCGGCGATTGCCTGGGCAAAGACGCAGCCTTTTGAGCACAAGACGCTCCTCACGAGCGGACTCATCGAGCTGGGCGAGGAACACCAGCGCACCCACCGAGAACTGGGCGCACTCGCGGCAGGCGTGTTCCGGGAAACGATTTACCTCAATCGTCAGAGCGCACCGCTCTTCGCGGAAGGCTTCGGCAAGGCAGTTCTACCCCTCACATCGCAAACCCCTCGCGTCCCAGACGGATCGCTGCTCGTCTGTGTGGGACGTATGCCTCCCTCCACCATCCAGCGCCTTCTTCCACTACCTGCTCCAAAAACCATCTAACCAGGAACATGTCCCGCCCCATCCATCACACGTTCGCGCCCCTCGCAGATGCCTCCTATACCTGGGCAGCGCTCTCCATGATTCTGGGCGGACAGCATAGTAGCGACATCAGCCTCAAAAACGCGCTTGAGGACAAATTCGGCGGCACGGCTTCTCTCTTTGCATCCGGGCGGGAAGCGCTCCTCGCCCTGCTGCGCGCGCCGCAGTTTGCCAAGGGTGACGAGGTGATTGTCCAGGGGTACACGTGCGTTGTGGTTCCCAATGCCATACGGGCGGCGGGGCTCGTTCCGGTCTACTGCGACATTGAGAAGAGCACACTGAGTTTGGATCCTGAAGCCGTCGAAAAGGCCGTGACATCCAAGACAAAAGCAGTGATCTGCCAACACACGTTTGGCATTCCGGCACCTATGGAAGCGCTGCGGGAACTCTGTGATCGTCATCATCTCCTCCTGATAGAAGATTGTGCGCACGCCCTGCCCGATAATGCGGGACCGGCGGATATCGGCAGATTTGGAGATGCCTTCCTCCTGAGTTTTGGACGGGACAAAGCCATTTCGGGTATTGCCGGCGGCGCCATGGTCGTCCAGGGGAAAATGAATAGCGACTATCAACTCCCGCCCCTTGCCGACGCCCTGCGCTACGAAGAACACCGCGCCATTCCCCTCTCCCGCTACACGACGTTCCGTCTCCTTCTGTATCCGACCCTCTATGCATTGGCGCGCCCCCTCTACGGAAGCGGGATCGGCAAAGCATTCCTGGCTCTCTGCCGCAAATTGCACCTTCTCGTCCCTATCGTTACCAAGGAGGAAAAGTACGGCCATCAGCCTTCCACGCTCCATAAAATGCCCCAGGCCTGCGCAGCCCTTGCCCTTCGCCAGTGGGAACGGCTGCAGAAGATCAACGACCACCGCAGAAAGCTCACCCGCCTCTACCTCCATGCCTGCGCGGAGTACGGCTGGCCCGTTCTCCACGGCATACGGACCGACCTCCCGCTCCAAAAGTTCCCTCTCTTCGTCCACAACGCGGACCAGATCCGCAAGAAACTCAAGAAACAGAACATTCACCTCGCCGATGGATGGACTGGCTGCGTGGTGTGCCCGGCAGACGTTCGCATAGAGGAAGTCGGTTACCGCAAAGGATCCGATCCGGAAGCCGAAAAAGTCTGCGAAGAGATCCTCACGCTACCGACGCACCCGGGAATGACGGATGCAGACGCGCAACATCTCATCGCGGCACTGTCACGATTTCTTCCTGCAGCATCGCAATCCTGAAACGGGTGGCGCGTTTTACTCTTCCGCCTGTTCTCCCGACCCCTCCTTCTGTTTCCCCGCTGCATTGTTTCCGTATACGGTCGCGGCAATAACAATACTCACCACGATCAGAATGAGAACAATGATTCCTATGAGCATCATAGGAACAGTTAATCATACTGCGCCACCCTTTCCCAGCACTCTGTACAGACAATGGAAGAGGACATGACAGCCGCGACTTCTCCTGTAGAGTACGCGCTGTCCATGCCTCTCTCCCTCTTCCACGCCGAACACCCCGGAGCCTGGGACGCGTTCCTCGCGTCACAGCGCTTCCGGCCGTTCCTCCAGAGCTGGACCATGGGCGAAGTCTATCGTGACGTGGGCCAGGAGCCGTTTCGCCTTGAGGTGCGCGAGAATGGGGACATTGTGGGCGTATGTCTTGCGCATGTCGTCAACGCGCGGCGTGGCAGGCACCTCTCGATTCCCTACGGCCCTGTGACGCATCATCCGGAAGCGCTCCGTCTTATGATCGAGGAATTGAAGAGGATAGGACGGGAGCTTGGCTGTGCGTTTGTGCGCTTGAGCCCATTCCTTCCGGCAACATCCCCTCTTCTTCCCATACTGAAGGAGTCCAAAGGAAAATCTTCACCCCTTCATCTCCTTGCCGAGCATATCTGGTACCTGCCACTCCAGTATCCGGACTGTTGGGATGATTTTGCCTCTAATGCCCCGCCAGAGCGTCGTGTGGAAGACGAGATATTTGCCAAAATGCGCTCTACAGCTCGCAATCTTATTCGCCGTGCCGAACGGGATGGCGTCACTATCACGAGATCTGCTTCTCCCATCGATGACCTGCCGCACTTCCTCCGCCTGCATGACGAAACGCGGCGGCGCCACCACTTTGTCCCGTACACCAATGCCTTCTTTCGGGCACAGGTCTCCCAGTTCTCCCCCAAGAAGGAAGTGAGTATCTACCTCGCCCACTATCAGGGCGAAGTGATTTCGGCTTCTATCCATATGCACTTTGGCGGCGAGACGAGCTACCACCACGGCGCCAGTACGCAGAAGTTCAAAAACATCCCTTCGAGTTACCTGCTGCAATGGAAGGCGGTGACGGACGCACTGGAACGCGGGGACCACGTTTACAACTTCTGGGGTGTGTCACCCGAAGGTGTACGCCGCCACCCATTTGCAGGCGTTCGAACCTTTAAGACCGCATTTGGAGGCCGCATCCTGGAACTCGCACACTGCACAGATCTTCCATTGTCTGCAAAGTATTACGTTACAAGAAGTATTGAGACGGCAAGGAAGTGGAGGCGGGGCTTCTAGGTGATAGGTAGTAGGCAGTAGGCAGTAAGTCGTACCAGTACTGAGCAATTGCTCAGTTTTCTCATGCACATGTACCACGACCTACAACATTCTCACTATCTGCTACCATGTGCATCATGCCCCCCACGCCAACAGAAGAGAAACTCGACGCCATTCTCCAGCACATCAAAAACCTCGACCGGCGCGACCGGTTGCGCACCTGGGGCGGGTTCTTCCGGAGCATTATTACCATCATCCCCGTCATCGTGTTTCTCTACGCCAGCTGGTACGTTACGCAGCACGCGGGAGAGATTATGCAATCCATAGCCGCCGAAGCCGCCCAACAGACTGCAGCCGCCACTTCCAAATACCTGCCCGAAGGGACGTCACTCGATTCCCTGAAGACACTGATGAAGAAATAGGCCCGTACCAAAAGGACGCTTTTCAGCGTCCTGATGATGAAATGGGGAGACGGCGTCCGAGTCGAAATGAGGTTCAGTTAATCCTGCCCTTTCGTGACTTAGGCTTCAAAATTCCTGTCCACCTGCGTGGCCAAAATTTTCTTTCGACATCCTTGTTCTCCGTTTATCGCGGATGTCGCTGCTCTCCCCTGCCCGTCAGCACGTTACGTGCAGGAGGAGCTAAAGTTATTGTTTGGCGCTATGGCGAGCGATACATGGCCAGGGGACGGGTAGAGAGGAATGAAAGGAAGATTCAGGTTAGGGATGACGCATCATTGCGTCCAGACGCTCCGTCATTTCACTACTGCAACCACGTCATCCGGTGACATGGCGGAGGTGATCGTAAAGCTGGGAAGACGGAGAAGCTGTGAGCGGTAAAAACTCTTCTCGGGCGCATTGCCGATGCCAAAGAGGTAGCCCTGTTCGGCAGCAATGCCTGCAATACGGTCATTGACGCCGCCTTGTGGATAATCGACGGCAAAGACTGGCCTGCTCGTGAGATCCTCAATCAATTGTCGCCCTTTAGCCAAATCCAATTTGGCCTGGTCGTTGGTCAGTGCGCGTAAATCATCTCCCGAATACCCTGCAGTCTGGATATCAAAGCCATTAGCGATGAACGTCATGAGCATCTTCTGTGTGATACCTGACAATCCCACATTCTTGCCCGACACAAAGAACGTTGCGGTAACGCCCTGACCGTACAGGATATCCGACGCTTTCCGCGCGGCGTCGGGTGTGAGTTCCGTAATGGCAAGCACCACTGCCTTGGACGGTAGGGATACATTTTTTTGCGCTTCCTGCTGGAGAAGTATGTCCTGAACATCACGCAGGGAAACAAAATGCACTCCAGCGTTCTTCAGAGGCGTAATATGCGCCGCCAAATCTTCCAGCACACCGGGATCGCTGGCGCGGTAGCGGAGGATGGCGAGGGCGAATTTGTCCTTCCGTACCATGAAGGCAGGACGGAACGGCGCCAGATAGGACTTGGAGACGTATCCCTCCTTCCCGTTAAACGGTACGCGCGCCCAATCCCCCTCCATCGAGAGCGGACGTACAAAAGTGTCACCGTCAATTTGCCCCAATTTTTCACTCTTCTGGTCCGGTTTGGCTCGGACATTTACGAAAGCAAAGTGGACGTAGTAAAGGCCGTTGAACGCCTTCTGTTCCTCCGCCAGCCGGTCTTCCGTCGTCATACGTGCTAGATACTGAAGGGAAGCGTAGCCGGTCTTGGAGCCGGCCACCTGTACCTTAGCCCATCCCGCATTGATAAACTCCAGGACAGTGACCTCATCACCGCCGTTGAGCCGCACGACAAGCGAGGACGAAACCTTGGGTTCGCTGCGGATGTTAAGAAATGAGTTGGTAATCCGGTACAGATTGGCGCCCTCCGCCGCCCCCGAAGCGCGCATCGCGTTGTATGTAGGGACCATGGAGAGATCCAAAGACGGCATCTGGGCCGTCGAGGTGTTGACTAATGACGCCGTTCCGGTGTCCAACACATCTGCAGATATCGAACTCATGTTGTCCAGTGCCGCCCCCGTCCCCTCCTGCACTCCTGCTAGACGCTGGAACCGCTCCAAGTCCTTCTCCGTAAAGGTAATGTCGTCCACCGGCGCTTGGTCCGGACCTTTGACAACATTGCTGCCGCCGCACCCAGCAAACAGGATTCCGAAAGACGCGACGAGAAGGAACGCGACGAGAGAGCTCCAGCGCATGCCCGAAGCATTGCGGCGTGGTTGCCCGCGTGTGGAAGATCGGAAGCGCGTGTGACGGTAGCTGTTCATGGGAACGGAAAAGAATGGGGGGATAAAAAGAGCGGTTTCAGATAAAACGCGACAGTAATCGGGAGGTTGTTTCACCAATTTCATCCACACAGTACTTCATCGTTTCCTTAATCACTGTTCCTGCCGGGAGGCGGGAGAGGAGGGAGAAAGTGGCCAGGAGCGGGCTGATCATGGACATAGAGATGGGTTACATGCGTTCCGGGACACGGAGTGTGAGGAGTTCGGCCCCAGCCTTGAGCACGTCGGCCGTGAGCGCCGTGATATGCAAACGGAGCGACCGTACGGGTTCCTCCGCCTTGAGGATGGGCTCGGCGTTATAGAATGCGTTAAAATCCTGGCTGAGCTGGTACAGGTAGTTCGTCAGCTTGTGCGGCAGACGCATATCGCGCGCCTCTGCGAGTACGGAGGGAAACTGCAGGATCGTGCGGACGAGGAGCCGGTCCGCAGACGACAGCGGCACGTTTCCTTTGGGGGCGGGCGTCTTCTTTACATCCGCCTTGCGGAGAACAGACCGGGCGCGGGCATGCGTGTATTGAAGGTACGGAGCGCTGTTCCCCTCAAAGCTCAGCATTTTGTTCCAGTCGAAGATGATGTCCATTTTGCGATTCTGGCTGAGCACTCCATAGATAACCGCACTGATCCCCATCATCTCGGCAAGAGCCTGAGGATCATCTGTTTGTATGGTCTCCCCGCGTTCGCGGATGATGTCACCCGCGCGCTTCACAGCCTCGTCCAGAACTTCTTCCATACGAAGGGATGTTCCTTTCCGCGTACTCATGGAGGCATCCGCAAACCGCATGCGGCCGAAAACCGTATGTTCAAGAGATGGAAGTTCCCATCCCAAGAGCCGACATGTTTCGAAGAGCTGCTTGAAGTGCATGCTCTGCGCCACATCCACCACGTAATACAGTGCGGAGGGGTGGTAGGTGTCGATGCGATAACGGATCATCGCCAGGTCGCGCGTGGCATAGAGGGTGGAGCCGTCACTCTTCTGCATGAGGAGCGGCGGAAGCCCCGTTTCTTCCGGAAACGGAACAATCAATGCTCCCCCTTCGCCCTTCTGGAATAAACCTTTCTTCTTCCCCTCTTCCAGGATTGGCGCCATTTTGTCCTCGTAAAAGCTCTCCCCCGTCTCCACATCAACATGGAGGTGCAATCGCTCGTACAAGCCCCCCAGTGCCGCCTTGCTCACGGCCACCGCATCCGCCCAGAACGCACGGAGTTCCGTATCACCTTCCTCCATTTTCTTGAATGCTGCACGCGCCTCATCTTCCAATCCTGCATTCTTCTCCGCCTCCTCATGAAAGCGTACGTAGAGACCGAGCAGCTCCTCTAGGGAATAGTCTTTGGGACTCTTTCCGTTCCCCCACATTCTGTACGCCACTGCCAACTTTCCAAACTGCGTCCCCCAGTCGCCGGGGTAGCTCCACCCAATGACATGAACCCCCGTATGACGATAGAGATTGATGATGGCCTGTCCGATGACGTGCGAGCCCAGGTGATGCACGCCGAGTGGTTTGGCAATATTCGGTCCACAAAAGTCAATGATGATGGGCGCATCTTTCTTGCGGACCTTTGCGGGCTTCGTTGATGCGAGAGAATCCTGGAGTTGTTCAACGAGCTCGGCGGAGGTGAGCCAGACATTCACATAACCGG
Source organism: uncultured Candidatus Peregrinibacteria bacterium (assembly GCA_903825315.1). Taxonomy (GTDB): domain Bacteria; phylum Patescibacteriota; class Gracilibacteria; order Peribacterales; family Peribacteraceae; genus CAIKAD01. Next base: position 153,526 of record CAIKAD010000002.1, read on the forward strand.
GCGCAATTGCTTCCACACGTTCCACGCCGTTCACGCCCTTCAATTCCTTGGCGAATTCCTGTGCAATGTCCATTGGATTTGTCTTCAACTTCTTCGCAAGAGAAAGAGGCAAACTCGTTGCCAGATCCCCCCGATCCTCCTCGCGCGGCGCCTGCCAGTTCACTGTACCTTTCTCTCCTGTCTTGGTGGCAAGAAACTGTGCAGCCGCTTCTGTGATTGTCTCAAACATACGCAAGAGCGTGGACCCCTCCTGAACAAAAGTCCTACTCAGGAAATTAGGCGAAATGTAGCACCTGTATATACATAGTCCAACTGAGAACAAAATTTGCTCTTGCACACAGAATGTCCTCATATTCTGAACAGTATTTGTGCACGATTTTTCTCTTTGTATTGAGACCGCAATCCCCGCATCGTCCTCTGAACATGTGTGGTGCAGACGTACCGTCGGATTGAGTTGGCCCATTCCCATCACACGTCACGAAACGCTTAGAGGTATTTTTTCCTTGTACGGACATCCCGGCAGGACGTCCCTACTACCATCCCTAGGCATCGGTCGCTACAATGAAGAATGCCCATGCGTTTTCTGCGCATCATGTTCCCGGCTCTTATCCTCCCACTTCTCCTCACGGGCTGCGGGAAGAAGGAGCTGCCTCCCGCTCCCCCAGCACAGGAACGCCAAAATCCACGACCTGCAGCGGCACTCGGGACGTATGTGAGTTATTTTTTGGGGAAGGGAGCCTACCCTTCGGTGGGCTCTGCCATGAAAGGCATAGAAGCCCAAGTTCGTTTTCTGCAAGCCTATAATCCACTCACCAGCGACGACACGTTCACCCTTCTTCAGGAATTCGGCAACGTGCTCCAGGTGGATGTGACGGATCTTCTCAACCGTTCCACAGACCGCCCGCACACACTCACCGCCTACACGGATGGTCTTAGGAACATAACCGAACGCGCCGAGAACATGGTGAAGGAATTGGAAAACCGTGCCGCAGATCTGCGCACGCAAGGGCGGGATGCACATAGCCAAGTTAGCGCTCTACAGCGCAGCGTAGACCAAGCGTACCGAACGCAGGACTACTCCACTGCCGGAGGCTTGCAACAACAGCTTGCCGACGCGCAAACCCGGGTTTCCCAGCTCACGACGGAAGACACGCAGGTCCGGAACGTGGAGAACACCTACAAACGTCTCATAGACGTGGCACAGAAGCGCCTAAACGCCATCGAGGAAAACCGCGAAGTGCTCATAGCCGGACTGACGGTTGTGCAGCTGCCAGGCATCGAAGATATTGGCGTGCTCGAGACACAAAAAGGGTACCATTCGCAGGGGGAAGGCTCCCCGCTTCTCAAGGGGTTGGACAATCTCTAAAAACAGCAATACCAAGCCAAAATCTTAAATAAGTGCGCATTGAAGGAAAGTGTGTTTTCTGCTATAATTAACAGATTCTACCTTCACGTGGCCCAAACACCCACCGCACCTCCGGCTTCCCCCCTGCGGACATCCCCTCTGCTGCTCGCCATCGACGAGCTCCTTGGCCTGAACAGGAAGGCAGAGGAATTGCTGGTGAAGGGAGAAACGGAGGAGGGGGAATCCTGGAGTTCTGAGGAGCGGGAAGCGCTCAAACACTACCAGGAAGGGCTCCAGAAGATTCTGGACATCATCGCGCCGGCCGCTATGGAAGTGAAATCCAACGAACTGATTCTCAACGACCAGTACGTGCGCGTGCTCTATGCGTACAACTGGCCCAACTTCATCTACCCCAACTGGCTCTCACAAATCGTCAATGCTGACGCGCAGATGGACATCTCCCAGTTCATCTACCCCTCGACCAACAAGGCCATCATGAAGATGCTGCGTAAGAAAGTAGCGGAACTCCGCTCCAGCATCCGCATTCTGGAACAGCGCGGCATCGTGCGCGATCCGGCACTGGAAGCTGCACTGCAGGATGCCGAGGAACTGCGCGACCTCCTCGCCCGCGGCCAAGAGAAACTCTTCCAATTCGGCCTCTATCTTTCAATCTACGCAGAGGATGAGGAGCGGCTTAAAAAGCAGCAGACGGACATCGAATCCATCCTGGGAGGCAAACTCGTGCTCACCAAGCCGTCGCTGTTTCAGATGGAGCATGGCTTTACGAGTACGCTGCCTCTGTGCCTGGATGAGCTCGAAATCAACCGCAACATGAACACGTCGCCGCTGGCTACAAGCTTCCCCTTCTCCAGCTGTGATCTCACCAGTGACCGGGGCATTCTGTACGGAGTCAACCGCCACAATGAAAGCCTCGTGATCTTCGACCGGTTCGATCTTCCCAATGCCAACGCCAACGTATTTGCCATTTCCGGCGCCGGCAAATCCTTCGCGGTCAAGCTGGAGATCCTCCGCTCCCTCATGTTGGGAACGGACGTGCTCGTGATTGACCCGGAAAACGAGTACGGCGAGCTCTGCCAGACGGTAGGCGGCACGTACATTCCCCTCTCACTCCAAAGCTCCTTCCGCGTGAACCCGTTTGACCTGCCGCAAGCTATCCGCAGCGAAGAGGCGGAAACAGGAGAAACACTGCGCGCCGCCGTGATCAATCTGCACGGACTCTTCAAGTTAATGCTGGGAACGCTCACGCCTGCGGAGGACGGAGTGTTGGATAAGGCAATTTTGGACACGTACGCCCTCAAAGGCATCACGCTGGCTACGGAGAATCCCGGGACATTGGAACCGCCTACGCTCCACGACCTCGTGGATGTGCTGCTGACCACCGATGGAGGCGAAAATATGGCTAAGGTGCTCCAAAAATACACTGCGGGAAGCTTTGCAGGATTGTTCGACCAACAGACCAATGTGCAGCTGGAGAACCAGCTCGTGGTGTTTCAAATCCGCGACCTGGAGGAGCAGCTGCGCCCCATGGCAGTGTACATTGTCTTGAACTTCCTCTGGAACCGCGTCCGCAGCGAACTGAAGCGGCGGTTTTTGGTGATTGATGAGGCCTGGAACCTCATGCAATTCGAGGATTCCGCGCGCTTCCTGTACGGCATCGTCAAGCGCGCTCGCAAGTACTACTTGGGCGTAACCACTATCACGCAGGACGTGGAGGACTTCGTCAACTCGCCCTACGGCCGCCCCATCATTACCAACTCGTCCCTCCAAATCCTCCTCAAGCAGTCCGCAACGGCTGTGGATAACCTCCAGAAGCTGTTCTACCTCACGGACGGGGAAAAGTACGTACTGCTCAACTCCGGTGTCGGGCAGGGCATCTTCTTCGCTGGAAACAAGCACGTAGCCATTGAGATCGTCTCTAGCCCGGACGAGGCTGCTGTGATCACCACCAAGCCAGAGGAACTCCTCGCCCGGCGTGCTCAGGCCGCCGTACGCGAGCGCGAGGAAGCGATTGAAGCAAGGAAACACGGTATGGCTCCCGCCGAGCCACAAACGCCCCAGGGCGAGCCTGTGAATGCCCATAGCGTGCTCAAGGCGGCAGTGCCGGAGGCTGCGGACCAAAAATCCGCGCCCCCTCCTCCCCCACCGGCACCTGCCACGGCAGAACTTCCACCGGAACCTCTCCTTGCGGAACCCCCTCCGTCAAAACAACCGGAACCAAAACCGTCTAAAGCGGAAGCGATGAATGAACCTCCGTCTCCTGCAGAGGAAGCCAACACTGCCCCCCTTGAACCTCCGCCTGCCGCAACGCAAGAACTGGAGCCAACAACAACCGTCATGGAAAACACACCTCCCGCTGTAGCCGAAACTCCGACGATGGAACCGGAACAGACACCGACTGCCGAACCTCAAACCGCCTCTTCCACCGAAGACTTGCTTCAGACCACAACTGACCCTCCTCCGCAGCCGGAAGAAACGCCTTTACCTGCAGAACAGGGGGAGAATACGTGATCATCTCTACGTGCATCACACGGAAGGCTGAGCTTGTTCCTCATTGCCTTGCCCTTCATCTACGACTTTCCATCGCACTTCCGGCTTGAGATGCCCCGGCATCGCAAAGCCCGCCGCTTTCCTGTGCCCGCCGCCGTGGAACTTACCGGCCATTTTGGACACGTCCACATCCTCCCGCAGCGTTCGTAGTGAACCGCGGACTTTTCCCGCACGCTCAGAGAGGATGAGTGAAAACTTCATGCCAGGGATGGCATTCACATAGTCGATGGCACCCGTCAGTTCGGAATAATCGGCGCCTGTTGCACGGAAATCGCCTTCCGTAACGGCGGAAATGGCGCCTCCCTCTTCCGTCAGGCTCACTTTCTCCAGAACCCGCCCCCACAATCGCAGCGTACTCATCTTGGCCGTCCGGAACACGGCATGGACCACCTCCTGGCGCCGCGCCCCTGCCCGCAGAAGGCGCGCTACGGTGCGGTAGACCTGTCCGGTGGTATTGCTATGCAGAAGGCCGCCTGTATCGGTGTAAACGCCCGTGAGGAGGCACGTGGCAATGTCCGCCGTGAGAGGCCACTCCAGCATGTCTGCAAGCCCCACCGCCACTTCGCAGGTGGAACACGCTTCTGGAACGAGCAAGTTCACGGTCCCGTAGCGGGGATTGCCGGGGTGGTGGTCCAGCATCACCGATCGAATGGTGCCGTCGAAGAGCGGCTTGTGCGTCTCGTGCAGCTCGGTGAGCTTGGGCTCAGCGCTATCCAGAAACACGCACACGTCCTCCGCAGGATGGAATGCTTCGGAAGCGGGAGGAGCTGTGACCCGCAACGCCCCCGGAAGGAAATGAAATGTTTCGGGGACGGCATCCACGCAATGGAACTGCACTTCTTTATCTGCAAACTGCTGCTCCAGGAGCAAGCCCATGCCCATCAACGCCCCCATCGCATCCCCGTCCGGATTGCGGTGGCAGATGCAGTGGATACGCCTGGCGCTCTGGAGGATTACTTCTGCCCGTACTGCGTCTGCTTTCGTGAGCGGCATGGAATTCCTGGCTTGGCTCAGAGGATCTTTCATTCCGCATCCCCGGAACTGTCTGCCAAAGAAAATGGAACGGGAGTGTAGTGCTGTGCACGATGATTCATCAACGTGCCTCGTCTACTTCGTCTTGCTGCAGCATTGAAGTGTCTCCTGAATTTCTTTCGTACAATCGGTGTGACATAGGGAATGAACCAAAGTTCCAACATCACAAATCGCAAAACGTTCGAGACATCGAAGCGACAGTAGTCATTGGAATTTTGAATATTGGATCATTGATGGTGAAGACAATCACAAACCTAACAACGTATCGATCCTCTCCCCACGCTCACTCCTGTCATCAATCCGAAACCGAATTTTGGGCGTCCGGTGAGCAGTGATTTTCCGTCCCAGCGCCTTCTGCAGTTCCCCCTGCCTGCCCTCCAGGAATTCCAGAGCCCTCTGCGGTTCTTTGAGTGCGCTGATGTAGATTGTGGCATACGTAATATCCGGAGATACCTCCACCTCCGTAATGGAAACCATGCCGCATACCTGCGGCGCCTCGCGCAAAATGGGTGCTATGGATTCCCGGACAACGGAAGCGATCATGGCGGGACGCTTTCTTGATGGTGATGAATCCATGGGCAAGGAGGCAGAAGAATCAGAAGATACAGATGAATCAGAGGACAAAAGCTACCACTCTTCTGCATCTTCTGCATCCTTTGTTTCATCTGCATCCTCTGTACCCCCTGCATCCTCTGCTTCCTTCCAAAAACAAGGTACACTGACGCAAATGTCTGACCCTACCCTGCACATCCTCTTCCTCGGCACGTCATCCTTCGCTATCCCCTCGCTCAACACCCTTGCGAAGGAGCCCCGCTTCCATGTGGATGCTGTTATCACCCAGCCGGATCGTCCTATAGGGCGCAAGCAAATTCTCACGCCGCCTCCAACCAAGATTGCAGCCCAAAACCTCAACCTGCCTGTACTGCAGCCTGAAGATCTGAGGAAGGACTTTTCCGCTTTAGGACTGGAAAGACCGGATTTTCTGGTGGTCGTCAGTTATGGACAAATCCTTTCGCAGGAGATTCTGGATTTTCCCCGTATCGCCCCGGTAAACGTTCACGGCTCCCTTCTGCCCCGCTTTCGCGGCGCCTCACCCATCCAACACGCCCTGCTCGCAGGAGACAAGGAAACAGGCGTCACAATCCAGCATATGGTCAAAGAACTGGACGCAGGCCCTATTCTTGCACAGGGTAAAGTGACGATAGAGCCACGTGATACCTTTGTCCTCCTCCACGATCGCCTGGCGGCCATGGGTGCTGAACTTCTCCAGAATACGCTTATTGCCCCCCTCCTTCCCGTTCCGCAACCTACCGAAGGAATCGTTCGATGCGGCAAGCTGGACCGTAAGGACGGCGATGTTGATCCGAGCTCCATGACCGCTGAGGAGATCGACCGCAAAGTACGCGCGCTGACACCATGGCCGGGCGTGACAATGACCTTCTACGGAGAACCCGTGAAGATTCTGGAGACCGATCTGCAGCCTCAACCGCGTTCCACTCCACTTCCCTGTGCCGGCAACTCCACACTTCATCTTGTGACTGTGCTTCCGGCCGGAAAGAAGCCGATGTCAGGAGCCGAATGGAAACGAGGAAGACAGTGAAGAGTCTTCCATGCGTTGCCACGCTATTTTTCGTTTCTTGTTTTCACAAAATTGTGCCTACATTTGTGTACACATTTGTAAGCACAATTAACAGCTATTGACGGTTCTATTTTTGCAGTTTCCCCTTCATTTCCTGGAACGCTTCAAGGAACTTATCAAGGTCCTCCACGTCGAACATAATCGTCGTCTTCTGGCCTCCGCGGGACTTCTCGGAAACCTTGAAGAACTTACCATTGGTACTCTCCTTAAGATCGATATAAAAGGTGCGCTGGCGCGCATGGATAGTGACGGAATGCAAATCCTGAGCGTAGCGGCCGCCGCCATTACCGCCTCTGGGTGGCAATCCAGAACCGAATCCGTCACCCTGTTGCGGAGGGGGACCCGACAGTTCGGACATGGGGTCGAACATAGAAAAGGGGGAAGAAGAATTGGAACGCTGCTCCCATCGCCACTTCCTGCAGCAAACGCCTGAAGTCGGTCGGGAGGCATTTCCATGGTAGCAAATGGAGTGTTGAATGCAATGGAAGCAATCGTTGATCTAGAAGGATTACGGAACAACAGAATAACGGAATAGGAGAGTAACAGGGCACCTTCCCGAACCTGTTATTCCATTATCCCCCTACAAAGCCCCCCTTACTTCTCCAGACGCGGAAACAATATGGAAGGCTCCCCCACACCCTTCCATCCCTCCTCCGCCCCCCACTTCTTCATTGTGGCCGTGATCACAAAACCCTTCTCCAACATGGTATCCGCATAGGGAAGATTGAGCTGGGCCGCCATGCGCTGCGCGCTTCCGGGAATGAAGGGCAGGAGCATGAGCGTGATGTGACGGAGGACTTCTGCTAGCGGGGAAAGGACCTCCATCTTCTCCACACCCTTGAGCTCCCACGGCTTCTTTTCGGCAATGTACTTGTTCGCGCGGTCCATCAACCCCACGGGCACGGCGAGGCCGTCCTGCAATGCAAAACCATCCATGGCTTCCTGGTACTTCTTCCAATCCACACCCAACGGATCCTTCCCGAAACCGGAGAGCTGGCTCCCCTCTTTCTTGAGGAGGACGAGGACGCGGTTCAACAGGTTCCCCAGCTGGTTCCCCAGAATGCCTTCGTAGATCTCCTTGAACCGGTCCCACGAAAAGTCGCCGTCATTCCCCACGGGTATTTGATGACTCAGGTAGAACCGCAACGGGTCCGGGTTGCCGCCGACCAGCTTGAGAACGTCATCAGGCACAACGACATTGCCGATGGACTTGCTCATCTTCTGCCCCTCACTGGTGAGAAAACCATGGATGAGGAGCTGATCCGGGGTCCGTATGCCGCCGTATTGGAGCATCGCCGGCCAGATGAGGGCATGGAAACGGGCGATGTCTTTGCCGATGACGTGCGTAACCGTGGCATCGTCCCACCATTCCTTTTCCGCGTGATCCGTGAGCAATCCAATGCCGGAAATGTAGTTCGTGAGCGCATCACACCACACATACATCGTCTGGCTGGAATCATCCGGTACGGGAATGCCCCAGGAGAGGCTGGAGGTGGGGCGCGAGAACGAGACGTCTTCCAGACCCTGCTCAATGAGCTGCAGTGTCTCCGGCGCACGAAAATCCGGAATGATCCTGTAGCCGCCTTTCCGTACCGTGAGCAGCTTTTTGAGATCCTGAGTCTTCCGTCCCAGGAGGAAGAAGTAATTCTCCTCCGCGACTTCCTGCGGTGGAATCTGGTGATCGGGGCACTTGCCGTCCACAAGATCCTTCCTGGTCAAGAATCGCTCGCATCCCGGGCAGTAGAGACCGGTATAGGTCCGCTTTTCCAACGCGCCCGCCTCCGCAAGCTTCTTCCAGAGCGCCTGGACGGTTGGCCAGTGCTTCTGTTGATTCGTCGTCCGGACAAAAGCGTCAAAGGATACATGGAGCCTCCGATACAGATCCTCAAACTGCGGCACGTTGCGATCGACTAGCTCTTTGGGCGTCAGGTTCTGCTTTGCGGCTGTTTGCTGGATTTTGACCCCATGCTCATCCGTACCGATCTGAAAACGGACCGTATCGCCGCGTAACCGGAACCAACGCGCCACCACGTCCGCCAATATCTTTTCCAGCACGTGGCCCATGTGCGGAGCCGCATTGGGATAGTCGATGGCAGTGGTGATGTACTGGCGCGAAGGCATGGAAAAACAGTGACTGGCGCTCAGGATAGCATAAGAACGGCTCTTCTGTATTTAGTTATTCGCAACCAGCGTGATGACGTATGCGATGGAAAAGATGACAAGATCGGACACAAGGGCAAGGATGAGGCCGATGCCTACGTTTGTGAGGACGCGCTTGGCCTCGGCTTTCCCCTCCTCGTTGAACCCGGCAGCGGAGAGCCGCATGGCAGCGTAGACCACCAGCGCGACAGCCACGAACCCCGTGAACCAAAAGACAAGGTAGGCGACACGGCCAAAGAGATAGCCTGGGGTGCTCGGACCCGCCAACGCAAAAGGGAAGATACTTTGGAAATTGTTCCACATGTCACTCACGCCCGGAGCGCCCTGACCGATCTGGCTGAGATCGAGCGCTTGCGCTTGTGGGGTGAGCCAATGGCGGATACATGTGAGGATCATCAGCCAAGCCAGGGAAGGCGGAGGAAGATATTGACGAGTGCGCGGGACACGTTGACCAGTATGGCGCCAATGATCGCCCATTTGAGGATTTTAACCCCTTTCTGCGTCTGGTCGGATTTGCCGCGCCCCATCACCATCAGGTAGCCGGCATACAGGATGACAAAGAGAAGGATGACGTTAAAGAGCGCCAGAGCAATGCGGACGATGGAGCCAAAAATACCCAATTGTCCAAACAGGAAATCATCAACACCTATGAAGAATGTGGGATTGATGACGGAAGGCGACCCCGAGGCCTGCCCCCAATTGGTACTCACGACGAACGAGACGAGGGCATTGGCGCTTAAGGCGAGCGCCAATCCTCCGAGTCCGTAGAGTATGGTGTTCTTCGCCTTTTCGGAGGCTCCATCCTCCCCATTGGAGAAGACGAGCTGGTACCCCGCCCACACGATGGATATCACCGCCAATGCTGCGGTAATTTGCAGGAATTTATCCGTAATGTAGGCAATGCCTTCAGCAACCGGAAGGAGGCTTGCCCACCCCAAACCGCACCCGGGCAGATTTCCACAGGCAACCGGAGGAGGAGGCTGCGTGGCTCCGGACGGCAAAGCGGGCTGCGCATTGGCTACTAGCGGGAGCAAGAGTGAGCCGATGGAAAGCAGACGCGGGAGTTTCATGTGAAACTAAAGGCAACGGGGTTGATGGTATGCAGGATAGTGGCTGCAAAAAGCAGGATGAGGAGCCCGGCTACCGCCGCGAGTACCCGGTTTTTGTTCTCCGTCACTTTGGACTGGTCCCCTCCGGAAAGGATAATCCCCGAACCGCCCCAGATTCCCCACAGCACGCACAAACCTCCTGCCACCCCCATTATCCAGGGATAGAAGGCATTAATGTAGACGAAGATAAAATTGGGATTGCTGGTATCAATCTCGGAAATGCCATTCACCGGCTGCAGCAGCGTTACGCCTGCCGCCCAAACCTGTATGGGGACTACAAATGACGCCAGGAAGGTCATGAACCTAAGAATAGGTGAGTGTTTCAGGAACATCAGAGAATTATAGCATATTTATGCCGTTTTTGCGAGTACCGGGAAAGATGTATGTATGCGTTAAATGGAGCGGGATACGGGAATCGAACCCGTCTCTCAAGCTTGGGAAGCTCGCGTACTACCACTGTACTAATCCCGCTCGAAACAGGGCAAAGGATCAGAATGGAGCGGATGACGGGGCTCGAACCCGCGACCTTCGCCTTGGCAAGGCGACGCTCTAAGCCAACTGAGCTACATCCGCAGAGCCTGCAAATCCTACGAAGAAATTCGGAGAGACGCAAGGACAGACGGCCAAGAACTTTCCTCCTCGGCCTTCTCCCTACTCCTGTTCCCGGAACGCCTGCTCCCCGTAGGCGATAAGCGCGTTGCGGTATCCTTCCGGCGTACCGGTATCGAGACGCTTCCCCTCACACTCGTAGCCGTAGATCTCGATGTTGTTGAGCTGCGCGATCAAGGCATCTATGAGGCGGATTTCCCCATCCTTGGTGGACGATTTTACCTTGGGTAAGACCGAAAATGTGGACCGGGGAATGAGATAACGCCCGACAATGCCGAATGTGGATGGTGCAGCCTCCGGCTTGGGCTTTTCCACGAGGCCTTTGACCTTCTTCAGACGTGCGTGGGATGGCTGATCTGATGCCACATCGATAATGCCGTACTTGGAAGAAAGTTCCCGCGGGATATTCTCTACGGCGATCACCGCCTTTTCCCTGCCCGAACCGGTAGGGGCGGAGCCCCCGCCTGCGGTCTCATATCCCGCCATGAGCTGCTGCAAGGCGCTCCCCGCGCCGATAAAGAGGTCATCACCAAAGAGCACGGCAATCTCGTCACTCTCCACCCAACCTTCGGCTTGCAGGATTGCATGGCCATCGCCTTTCAACTGCTCCTGGTACACCACATGGAAGCGGGTCTCGTCGTAGCGGGTGAGCTCCTCGAGGAGATGCGACTTTCCCCGAAGTGCCAGTTCCTCCTCCAACTGAGCATCCCGCTGGAAGTACTGCGGAACCACCTCTTTCCCCCGGGAAATCACGAAGCAGATGTCCCGAATCCCCTGCTCCAGGCACTCATCCACGAGCAGCGCAATGATGGGCTGCGTTCCAATGGGCAGCATCTCCTTGGGTACGGCTTTGGTCCACGGCAGGAAGCGCGTGCCCAGTCCGGCTATAGGCAATATCGCTTGTGAGATCTTCATTGCCGTTAGAATACTCGAAATCCTCGCCTGACGCACGGAGAAGAATAGTACAATGAACCCAGATCCAATATCTCAATGACCAAATACGAATGAAAACAAGATTGTTTTTGGTCATTGCACAATTGGCCATTGGTCATTTCCTCGATCTACAATGATGAAGATGACTTGGGGCCTTGCACTCTCAGCGGGATCAGCCCTCGGCATGGCCAATGCCGGTATCATCGAGCGCCTGGAGGAGGAAGGACTGCGACCAAACGCCATCGCCGCAAGCAGCATGGGTGCCATCATCGGCTCGTTGTACGCGCTGGGACTTCCCACGTCCGTGTTTCGGACGCTGGCGAAGGAAATCAACCTCACAAATATCGTCCGTGCAAGCAAGCGCCCCTTCCTTGGTGGCCTGCATGGCGGCGCGCTGCGTCAACGCCTTGAGGAGCATCTGGAGCCGTATATTGGCAACGCAACCATAGGAGACTGCGTGATTCCCTTCTACTGTGTCGCGGGGCGCGTCAAAGAGCCCATCCGCTGGGAGCGGATCATTCAGGAACAGTTTGGCGATTACGTGAACGCTTGCATCGAACCATACGTCTTTCCGCCGGAGACGCCGCTCCTCGCCGCCATCCTTGCCAGCAGCGCCATTCCCGTGGTCTTCTCTCCGGTGACGATCGGAAAGGACTCCTTTGTGGATATCTGCAACTTTGGCGCCATCCCCGTCCGTGAGTTACGGGAGCACGCCCATCCGGACATCATCATCGCCACGCACACCATGCCCGCCTACGACAAGCTTAAGCGTATCTCGCCCAGGTTCCTGCGTGACTGGCTGGACTTTAACGCACGCATGCTCCAGGAGGGCGCGGAAGGCGCTGACCTCATCATCACGCCCAAGCCTGCAGCGCCGTCCTTCCGTTTCGACAAGTTTGCAGCGTTCATGCAGGCCGGGAGAAAGGCAGCCGACGAGGCGATGCCAAAGATACGTCAACTGCTCAAATAGACCGATGGTGTTCCCATTGCAGGCTTGCCATGAGGAGTCCGGCTGCGGACGACGAATGGTGCGCTTGGCGGGATTTGAACCCACAACCTTCGGCTTCGGAGGCCGACGCTCTATCCAGTTGAGCTACAAGCGCAAAGATCCTGCGTATTCTACAGTCGGCAAGTGCATTTCAAAACCTAAAGAACTCCACCGCATTCTTCGTTGTCACCCGCTCCACTTCCTCCAGCGGCACTCCTTTGATCGTCGCGATCAGCTTCGCCACTTCCACAACATAAGCAGGCTCATTCCTCTTCCCCCGGAGCAGCCCCGGCGCGAGGTACGGCGCATCGGTTTCCACCATCATCTGCTCCAGAGGACAGTGTTGTATGGTATCCCGAATCACTGTCGCAAAATCGTATGTGGCGATGCCCGTGAACGAGAGTAAATATCCCCTCTCCACGAGTGGCCGGACGTCTTCCCATTTTTCCGTGCAACAGTGCAGGACGAGCTTGGGGGGCGCGACACGGTCAATGATCGCATAGAGATCCTCAATGGACTCCCGATTATGGACGACAGCAGATATGTTAATTTCTTTCGCCAGTTTTAACTGATCCTCGAACGCCCGCTTCTGCATCTCGCGGGGAGAAAAGTCGTAGTGGTAATCGAGACCGATCTCCCCGATCGCTTTCACCTTCTTCGATTGCTGGACCATCGATCTCAACTCATCCAGACCTTCCGACTTCCACTCCTTCGACGCGTGTGGATGGACACCAACGGCGCAAAAAACCTCCGGATACTTCTCCGCAATCTGCACGCACCGGCGCGACTCCTCCACAGAATCCGAGATCGTGACAACACGATCCACTCCTGCCCTCTGCGCACGTTCCAGCACGGGCTCCAGATCCGGCGAAAACTTCTTATCCGCAAGATGGCAGTGCGTGTCGATCATCGGGAATGATGATGACGGATTCTGCCCCCGAACGATAGCTCAATTCCTTCTCACGAGTATGGTGCGGCGTTCCGACTCCGTTCAAGACTCTAGTACCCTTTTACATTTCTGCGCGGTATATGATCTCCATTCCATCATCTTCGTCTCAGCATTAAAACGAAAGTACCCCCTTCCTTCCACACGTGCCGAGGACACGCTGTCGCCCTGTTCCTGCCCTTCTTCTGCCACCTCCAGCTCAGCCGGTGGAATACCTTTGATCTCTGGTTCGCCCATAGGAGATTGCGGGAAAAGAATAGTGCTTCTCTTATACGAATCTGCATCAAAAAATCAAGGCTGTTCACTGCCTGCCAAATCATCGGATAGGAAAGCGATGCATGAAGAATCGGGAGAGATCGGTCTTCGCATTTCGGGGACCCTCCCGAAGCAAAGCCATTCTGCAGAGCTTGCAAAGCTGAATAGCGGGTCCCGGCTCCGCTGGCGAGCACGCCGAGGTTCCCAAGTAACCATCCCGGCGAAGTCCGCAGACGTAGCCGGATGGTGGCTTAAATTCTGTAATACTGATATAATGATAATGTATTTGCTTGCCCCTCTGCTCGTGCTCGCAAATAACTTAGTCCTATGGAAAAACCACCACAATTTATAAAAGAGTTTTCTAAAAAAAAATCTTCAGAAGAACGGCAACGAGCTTCTCAGGCGATTAGAGCTAAGCGTACAGAACATTTTGCTGAACAACGTACTCAAGCAGAAAGACAGACAGAATTAGATCAATCTACTAGCGAGCGGGCGCGAGCTTTATCGAAACAACTAGAAGCCGTGCACAACTTAGAAAATATTATTACTGAACTCTCTACAACAAGGCTCGGAACAATTGTTAATTATTTTCAGATAAGAAAACTTCGAGCCGATGTTGCGGTTGGACAAAGAACTTATGATGAATTGAAACAACAGCAAGATATTGAAGTCCGCGAAAAACAAGCTATTGCTGAAAAGTTGGATTCTGAAGATACGCCGCCAGCAATGTTAACAGCGAAAGCGATGTTGACCAATTTTTATAAAGGGCAAACGAAAAAGTGGGCAAGAAGTGAGCATACAAAAGAAGATATTACAGAATATTTTTCCGAAGAGAACTTGTCCTCGTTATCACTTGAAGATTACTCACTGCTGCTCAAGAGGTTCCCCGAAGGAATGGTGACACATGTTACACGACAAGGAATCCGAGACCACATCGGACATATGTATCACACTGCCGGTGAAGGCGCTTACGCTGATGGTTTTATGAAAATGGTTGAGGATGGTCGTTTGCGTTCACCTCTCGGAGTTTATCTTGTCGAGGGCGAGAAAGAACAAGCGATAGCGAGATTTCTTCACTTGGATAAGTTTCATACGAGAGAAGAGGCTTTGAAATATTTAGGAACTCTTGTTAGCGAAAGACAGGGAGATGCTGGTAGTTATGCAGATAGAATGGCAATTCATTTTGCCACAGAAGAAGTTGCAGATTGTTATTATGGTTCTGAAAAAGGAAATGAAATATTTATTGTGTATCCTTCTGCGCATATTGCCTCGCAATATTATTTTAATGGTCAGTTACATGAAAGTGGCGGTGGATATTGGAACGATCAATGGGTTTGGGCGAATGAAGAACAAGGAATGGATGTTAATGCCGGAGTTGTTTTTATTCCCGAAGAAGCCAAAGTTAATAAAGCAACTGGATCACGCTATGAACTCGATGAAAATGGTAACGCTATTATTAATTCTGAATATCAAGATGCTTTTAGGAGAGTAGCAGATGCGCCCGATTTTCATGATTTTGCCAAACAAGTTATGGAGATAACCGGCAAACTCAACCAAAGTTGGGATAGCCCGAATCTGCTACCAAAGAATCGAGAGTTACTTGAAAGATTAGAGCCATTTCGTCTGAGGTTAGAACAGGAATTTGGCATAAGTGACCGCCGACTTCAAATGGCAATTCTCGATTATCATCATGTATTTAATCTTGATGTGCAGAAGAAAAAACAAGAAGAAGGCCGTGAAGACACATTCCATTCTGTTGATTCGGTTATTAAAAGTGCGATGAAAGACGAAGGAATTTTATATGCAGAAGCGAAGGATACAATTAGTTCAAAAGAATTTTGGGAGGCTCATTTTGCAAAGAATCCCGTAAAGAGACCGACAAAAATTGTGTATTATAAAGGTTCAAGTCCAACCAGGGCACTTTACGATTGGCAATATGCACAAGATATCTACAAACAAGCAAAAGATAAAAACATAGGATTTTCTGAACGACATATCGAACGAAACGCGCCGCAAGCTACCGCAGGACTTGATCGGTTTACAGTTCTTGCAAAGAAAGTTATCGAGGATCATTTTGCTCAAACGGAATTTGCTTCTTAATTATGGTTCAACCTATTGTGCTTAATATGCCGAAGACAATGGTCTTTCCTATTGCTTCCAAAATAAAGTCGTCTGGTTATATCGTGGTGGGTCAGGTGAGGATCGAATCCTTCGTCGCCCTGCGGGGCTCCTCAGGACGAGCCCACTTCCCTCTTCCACAACGCCTCCTTCTTCATTCTGCTCCAGCCTTTGATTTCGCGCTCGCGCTTCGCTGCGTTCGCTCTATCCGGTTGCGATTCAGACCACAGTAAACGTCTTATCGAATATTTCTTCGTATGTGAGCAGGCTATGCCCTCACGATGCTCTTGAAGTCTCCGCTGAAGATCATTGGTATGACCAACATAGTATGATCCATTACGAAGCTTGAGGATGTAGACCTTGAAATGGCTTGCCATCAGGAGTCCGCCGTAGCGGACGACGAATGGTGGGTCAGGTGGGGATCGAACCCACGACCAATGGCTTAAAAGGCCACTGCTCTACCACTGAGCTACTGACCCAAAGAACATCGTCATCATTGTGCAGCAAGAAGCGACGAAACGGAAGCGCATCCGCCATTCCTTATACAGATATGAGGGAATGCATCCCAAATATCATGGGCGATCCCCTAGCTCCACCTCATCGAGCTTCGCTTTGAGTTCGGGGACTTGCCACGGAAGCGTCCCGTCATCCGCCTGATTGAGTATCCATCCAAGCTCCTCGCGAATCTTTGCAGCGAGCGCCTCCACATATTCCGGGTGTTGCCCCTTGTTCTGTTCCTCTGTTAAGCGGTCCAGTGCAACACGTACTTCCTGCAGGTCTGCATCGGTGAGCCGCATGGTGTGTGTGGGTAGAATGTAGGTTAATCTGGAGTATTTTCACTATTTTAGCACCAATTTTTCCCCCCGCTTCACGTCATGAGCCAGGAGGTAATTGGCGAGGCGGTCCTCTATTTTGGTCATAATGGTGCGGTACATCTCGCGTGCGCCGAACTCCGCGCTATAGCCGTGAGCAATGAGCATGGCAAAGAGCTCCGGTGCCACTTGTACCTCAATGCCCCTCTTGCGACGTATCTGCTGGACGATATCTCCCAACATGAGGCTGGCAATGCTACTCACGATGGAAGGAGTGAGCGGTCGAAAGAGAATGACCTCGTCGAAGCGATTGAGGAACTCGGGGGTAAACGCCCCCTGCCGGAGGATCTCATCGATAAGGTCCTGCTTAAGCTTGGGTATGTCCGGGGTGGGGTTCTTGCGGATGACGTCGCGGATAAAGAGCGCCCCTGCATTGGACGTAGCGATGATGATGGTATTGCGGAAATCGGTCCGAACACCGCGCGCATCGTTGAGCGTGCCTTCGTCCAGCACCTGCAGGAACAGGTTGAGAACGGCGGGGTGCGCCTTTTCAATTTCATCGAGAAGGATGAGCGAGAACGGTTTGTCCTGTACCCGCTGGGCGAGAAAACCCTCCTCTTTGCCGGACGTGGGCGACCCGACGATATCAAAGACGGACGCCGCATGACTGAACTCGTTCATGTCCAGGCGGATCATGGCGTCCGCGCTCCCAAAGTATTCCTCGGCAAGGACCTTGGCCGTATGCGTTTTGCCCACGCCGGTCTGCCCGAGAAAGAGGAACGTCCCCAGCGGTTTCTTGCGCTCGTGCAGATCCAGGCGCGCCCGCTTGAGGGCACTGGCTACAGCACGTACCGCATCCTCCTGTCCCACAATACGCTTGGTAAGAGTCCCCTCAATGGTGAGAAGCCGCTGCCGCTCGCCCTCTGACATCTGCTGCACATTCATCTTGGCTTTCATGGACACGGCCCCGCGCACGTCCTCTTCCAAAATGACAGCATCCTTTCGGGAGAGCGCCAGTTCAAAGGCATCATCGTAAACCTGGAGCGGAATAGCCGGCGAGCCGCCCTGGGAAGAAAGAAAGCGCTTACACAGATCCTGAATGGATCGTGCGGCCTTGTAGCTCAGGCGCGGCCCGTGCGCGCGGCTAAAGGCGTGGGCCATGAGAACTTCCATCGTTTCGGTATCGTCGGCATCCCGAACGTCAATCTTTTCAAAGAGACTGTCGATTCCCGGAATCGCTTTGACGATGCCGTGGTAATCCTGCGTGTCCACAATGGCAAGAACGGAGAGGTTTGGCATCTGGAGGCATTTGAGGAGGACGGTCTGCAGGCGCGCATTGCTGGCCTTGAGGAGCAGCGCCAGATCGCGGATGACGAGGACAATGCGCCCGGCGTCCTGCGCCTTGGCAAGTGCATAGAGGAAAGCGCCGTCCGGGTCGCCCGTTCCTGCAAGGAGTTGGTCGGTGCGCAGTCGGAGGGCACGGCTAAAGGGCATGTTCTGCGTCCGCTCGAGGCCATGGAGAATCCCCAGCGCGTTCTCCACCATACGGCGCTTGCCCGTGCCCATCGGTCCCGTGATGAGTGCGTTGTTGCGCTGGGAACGGCAGAGAACGTGAAGGAGCGCATCAATCTTGTCATGATGGATGACAACGCTCCGTTCCCCGCCTGCAGCCGATTCCACCTGCATCTCCTGTGTGAGCGAATCCAGTGCCAACGTATAACCCGCCACCCACATGCGCCCGATGGAAACGCTGCGCAGGGATTCGGCGGAAAATGGTGATGGCTTGCGATGGAATCGATGGTGAAACGCTTCCCAGGCGAGCAAGCCGTCCAACTCGTCCTCGGGCAGTCCCGCCCGCTCCAGCGCATCGCGACAGACGGGGATATGGCGAAAGAACAGGGACAGGATGACCGGCGCATCCACGCGTGTCTCGCCTGTGCTCTTCGTCACTTGCCACGCCGCTTTGATAAAGGCACCCACGTCCACCGTGGCCTCCACTTGCGAAAGACAATCCTCCAGAAACCGCGTAGGGTCCAATCCCGTCTCGCGGAGGAGGAATCGCCCACGCGGCGCATTCGCCGCCGCACGGAGTAGATCGCCTCCATGTATCTTTCTCCCTTCCATCTCCAGGATAATGTCAGCAGAAAGGAGACTGGCTGCATTCCCCTCCTCCGACACCTTAAGAGGAATCGTATCGTTGAGGAGCGTGTCGTGGAGGAAGAGATGTACTACATGGAAGTAAAACGCCGTGCCCGCCACCATGCAGACAAGCGGCAGAAGCATGCCATCGCGCAGGTACAGGAACCCTGCAGGCACCAGAAACACCGCGATGAGGAACGACATCCCCAAAAAAGGCGAAAAGACCCGCTGACGTAACCGCATACCTGCGTATGTCCGTGTGCCGTAGAGTGACAACTTTTCCATCATGACGGAAAGAGGACAAGGCTAAGCGTGGCAATGAACCCCGCAATGAAGGCAAACGGAAAGAGGATCCACACAATCAGATACGCCACAAAACCCACGACGACCACGATGAGGATAACGAGCCCGACAATAAACGTGACAATACGCACCACGGCGCCAATGGCCCGCGTGACGATGTTGAACACAACGGTCTCAAAGACTTTGTTAAAATCAAAAAGATTGCGCGGCCAGGGATCGGCGATACTCTTCCATGGCGCAAAAAGCGTTTTGAGGAGAAACACCAACGACAGCGTTTCCTGGAGCGCGGCAATGTACTTTGTAAACGTCCGTAGGATCTTTGCGGGATGATCCACGGCATACCACCCCAGAAAGAGCGGGATGAGGTGCACCGAGGCCCCCGATGGCGCAGCGGAACGTGAGGCGTCCGTCATGGAGTGAATACGTATTTTACCTATTTATTATACAATATTTTGATATATTTGACAATTCCTCAATTGCAAGCAATAACCAATAGACTCCGGGTATGGGGGACCGAGGCGAGGGATACCCGCCACCCTCTATTGCTCATTTTTTTCTCGCCGTGAGAAAAGAAATGGGGAACCACTGTCTCACTGCTATCCTGTCTTCAATGAAAGTAGCGTTAGTCCATGAACTACTAACCATCCGCGGCGGCGCCGAAAAGGTGCTGCGCATCCTTGCGGAACTGTTCCCCGATGCGCCCATCTACACGCTCCTCTATAACGAACGGAAACTCGGCGACTGGTTCCCGAAGGAACGGGTGAAGACAAGCACCATCCAGTCCTTCGCCAATCACCTCAATCATTTTCCATTTTCCCTTTTCCATTATCCATTTGATCATCATCTGTATTTGAAAAGATTCCCAGCCGCTGTCGAGGCGTGGGATTTTTCGTCGTATGACCTGGTCCTCTCTTCCTCCTCTGCATTTGCCCACGGCATCATCACGAACGGAAAGCCCAAGCACCTGTGCTACGTCCACTCTCCCGCCCGCTACCTCTGGGACCGTACGCACGACGTTATGGAACAAGCAGGGAAGGGCATCCTGGGACCGCTCAAACGCTCCCACCTCTCCCGCACGTTCCACAATCTCCGTACATGGGATGCAGAAGCTGCAGACCGTCCGGACCGCCTCATCGCCGCATCACAGACCGTCCAACGCCGCATCCGGCTCTACTGGCACCGCGACAGCACAGTGGTCAATCCGCCTCTCGATGACCATTGGCTCCAAGAATCATCTCCCCCCAATCCCCAATCCCCAATCCCTCATCCCTACTTCTTCCTCGCCTCCACCCTCGCCCGCTACAAGAACATCGAACTCGCCATTGCTGCCGCCAACCAGCTCAAGGTGCCTCTCAAAATCGCCGGTGAAGGCCAGGATGAACAGAGATTGAGATCCCTCGCCGGACCCACCGTGGAGTTCCTCGGCTACCAATCACAGGAACAACTGCGCGACCTCTACGCAAACGCCATCGCAACCGTCTTCCCCGGTGATGAGGACTTCGGCCTCGTTCCCCTGGAGTCCCTCGCATGCGGAACGCCCGTCGTCGCCTTGCGGTCCGGTGGAGCCGTAGAGACCCTTACGGATGATGTTGCCGCGTTCTTTGACGCTCCCAATGCGTTATCCCTTGCAAGCGCCCTGGAACGGATCACTCGTAAAAAACGCGATCCGGCAACCTGTCGTACAACGGCTTCCCGTTTTGCGCGTTCCCGCTTTGTGACGTGCATGCAGCAGGAAATCGCTGCGTTGATGGGAAAGAACTGAGCGGTGTACACGTCGGCAAAGGACGGATACTATGCCGCGCGTGTTCCCCGTCCTCACAACGGCCCTGGCGCTCCTTGCGGGTAATCCTGGCAGTACGCTCATCCGCCCCGCGCATATCAGCCCCCGTTCCATCCGGATGCAGGTCCTTCAACAGAGAAAGGACAGTGTGCAGAACGGACGATATACGTACCCCGCAGCGCTTCAGCAGATCTACCGCAATAACCAGTATGGCTTTTCCGTGCGCTATCCCCAGGCCTGGACGATGCAGGAATCACGGCAGTTGAAAGGTTCCTCACTGTCCACCATCGTCCTCTTCCTCTCGCCCCTGGAAACAGAAAAGGACGCGTCGCGCGAGAATATCAATATTGTCATTGAGAATCTGCCTTCTGCCACCATGACGCTCGACGCGTATACGGAAGCCGCACTGGAAAATGAAAAGGCGGTCTTTGACGGGCAGTACACCGTCCTCGCCTCGCACGATATTCCGTTGGGAGACATGACGGCCCACCGCCTGGCATTCATCGGACGCATCGGTGATGGCGGTCCCGTGTGGTTTGAACAGATTTGGTTCATCCGCAACGGTGCCGCACACGTCTGGACGCTCGCTGCACTGGAAGGTTCCTCCGACCGCTACGCGCAGATCTTCCGTGGGATGCTCGACACCATCGCATTCCGTCTCTGATATATTGTGCACACATTTGTGTACACATTTGTTAGCACTTTTGTTCGTATGTGTTGACTGCGTTTCTGGAAAGATCGGCTCGTTGGTTACGTGGTACATTCAAAACCTTTCCCATCACGCGTGCGAGAAAGTAACCAAATATCGACGTATAATTTTCTACCCGATTCCATCAACCAAACAAAGAGCTTTGCGCCCCCTCCGGAATCGCGCGCCCTAATTTTTCATACGCCCTCTTCGTCGCCATACGC
Organism: uncultured Candidatus Peregrinibacteria bacterium; assembly: GCA_903825315.1. Taxonomy (GTDB): domain Bacteria; phylum Patescibacteriota; class Gracilibacteria; order Peribacterales; family Peribacteraceae; genus CAIKAD01. Next base: position 175,174 of record CAIKAD010000002.1, read on the forward strand.
CCCTTGGGGGTCCTCTGAAGATACCCCTGCTGCAGCAGGAACGGCTCGTACACATCCTCAATTGTTTCTTCCTCATCGGCAAGCACAGCCGCAATGGTGGAAAGGCCCACCGGTCCTCCCCCAAAGGTATCGATGATCGTCTGCAAAATCCCGCGATCCGTGGCATCCAGCCCTTCAACATCGATGTCGAGCGCCTGCAGCGTCTGCTCCACGGATGCCGCATCCACCCTTTCCTTCCCTCCCACCTGCGCATAATCACGGACAGCCCGAAGGAGACGATTGGCAATGCGGGGGGTAGAACGGCTGCTGCCCGCAATGCGGTTGGCCGCTCGCGGCTCCATCTCCACCTTGAGAAGCGATGCCGAACGCTCCACGATCATTTGCATCTCGGACAGATCGTAGAAAGCGAGCTTGAACTGATGAAGGAAACGGTCGCGCAGCGGCGCGCTAATGGCGCCGATCTTGGTGGTGGCACCGATGAGCGTGAACGGCTTGAGGTGCAGACGCATGGACCGGGCCGTGGGGCCCTTGCCGATCACCAGATCCAGCGCATAGTCCTCCATGGCTGCATAGAGCATCTCCTCCACGACCGGCCGCAGACGGTGCACCTCATCAATAAAGAGAACGTCACCCTGCTGAAGATTGGTGAGAATCGATGCCAGATCACCCGGCTTCTCCAGTGCGGGACCGCTGGTGAGACGAATCTGCGCTCCCATCTCGCGGGCAAGAATGTGCGCCAAAGTCGTCTTTCCGAGCCCAGGAGGACCGTAGAGAAGCGAATGGCCCAGGGGTTCCTTGCGCCCCTTTGCGGCTTGGATGTGCATCAGCAGATGACCTTTCACCTTGCTCTGTCCGACGTACTCCGCGAGAGTCTTGGGCCGCAAAGCCACATCCACCGCTGTAGCCTCCTTTTGCTGTACGTCCGGACTGACGATGCGTGGCGGTGTGGATCGCTGGAGGGCCATACGGAGATGATAGCAGAAACAGGAGAACGGGTTATTTGGTTCATGGGTTATTTGGCTCCCACGCAGAGAACCGCTTGCCCGCCCGGCCATGGCCGTTCGGACGGGCGTCCACGTAACAGAATATCAAAGTAACAAATCCTCCAAAATGGAGTAGACTACCGTCCAATGACACGCAGAACCCCCATCCTCACCGCTCTCGGCTTTACAGCCATCCTCCTGGCACTGGCGGTCTCCGATGCGCTGCTCACACAAAGTACGCTCGATCTTCCCTTCCCCTCCACTTCCCCCACCCTCACGGCTGATGTGACGGGCATTGTGGCACCTGCAAAGTCCGGAGGAACGCCCGTGGAACAGATCCTCAAGGCTCAGAGCATGGAATTCTCCTCCACCTCCGAACAGAGCCTCCTCGTACGCATTGTTCCGGAACCTTCCATCGTCCGCACGCAGGTACTCCTCAAAAACGGAGACCGCCTGGCGCTCGTGTCCTGGATGGAATCCCCTTCGGTAAAGACGTATTTCAACTCACTCAAGGATGCCCTCCATGCTTCGTTCTCGGACAAAGTGTCTGACCTCCGTGATGAGACGCTCACCGCACCGGATAAGCCCACAGTCAATTTCCTCACCTTCCGCGACCCCACCATTGCCCCGGAACGCCTCGTCTTCCTCCGCATCCGCGAACGCCTCTTTGAGCTCCACGTAGCGGACGGGAAGGATGTTCAGATTGCGGCGTTGCTGACGGAGTTGTCGCGATAATGAATGACCCATTCGCCAAAGACCCAATGACCAAAACGGTCAGAAGAACGAAGTGTTTTGGTCATTGATAATTGATCATTGGTCATTCACCAAAGCGGAAATCTCCGTTGACGTACCCCAAAAGTATCACTAAAGTACCCGGGCTATGGCCAAGGCAATTAAGAAAGTCATCAAAGTGCAAGCAAGAGGCGGGCAAGCTAATCCCGCCCCTCCGTTGGGACCTGCCCTGGGGCAGGCCGGCGTGGATATCAGCGGCTTCTGCACCAAATTTAACGAGAAGACCAAGGCTCAAATGGGCAAGCTCCTACCGGTGGTTATCACTGTGTACGAGGACCGCACCTTCTCCTTCATCGTTAAACAGCCCCCTGCCACGGCACTCATTCTCGAGGCAGCCAAGCTGGAAAAGGGCAGCGGCGAGCCCAACAAGAATAAAGTGGGCAAGATCACCAAGGCGCAGCTCCGCAAGATCGCCGAGACCAAAATGGCAGACCTTAACGCAGGCAGTATCGAAGCAGCCGAGAAGATTATTGCGGGTTCGGCGAGGAGTATGGGAATCGTCGTGGAATGATTATCCTTCGAAACGTTTGGGAGTGGTAGTTTGTGTGTGTTCGCAAATGATCAATTATCAAAATCCCAATGACCAAAACAATCAGGAGTACGGGCATTTGATCATTGATAATTGGTCATTGGTCAATCACTTCTGCAATGCGATAAACGTGCAAACACCCTGAATTAAACGTACGCTGACTTCCGCTCTTTCCCCTGGCCCATGCTCATCACCCTCCCGGCAGACAGTCCTGCCAAGCTTAGTATCCTTGCGTACGCAGGTATTTTTGCCCTGGCCGTGATGCTGCTGTACTTGATGATCCTCGTCCCCTCCCTCCTCCCCAATAAGGCACGGCCGGAGGATATCGGCCGGTCACTCTTCTGCTACCTCATGGAAGGAATCGGCGTGGCCATCATGTCCGTGAGCGGCCTCACTGCAGTTATCGGCGTACTCGCGGGCATCCCCGCTCCTGCCTTCTCCTACCTGCTGCTCCTCCTGGTTTTCGGTGCAGGCGGCGTCATATTCCTGCGCTATGAGTCTCGGCAACGCATCATCGATCCCAATGCACAGATCATCCCCTCTTTACTTTTCCGTTATACGGTAAAGCTCGTAGGCGTCGCATCCGGTCTCCTGGGTGGTTTCTCGCTCATCTCGTTCCTGTTCTTCCGCCCTATCGGCATCGCTCCCAGATGGTGGGTGAATCCTCTCGTCATGCTCATCTACGGCTGCTTCCTCGTATGGGTTACGCGCCAGCGCCGTGTGGAAGAGGAAATGCTGATGGATCCGTTTGGGGCGAAGCGAAAGAAGAAATGAGCGGGTGTTTGGCACCTCAAGAAACAGAAGGAAATGAACCAACGTTTCAATATCCCAATGACCAAAGACGATCCCTTGCGGGGTCGTTTTGGGAATTTAGTTCCTTGTGTATTGGCCATTTCTGCTACGGCGTACGAACATTTGCATTATACCCTGACTTCGTTCATAATCACCGCACTCGTGGGAGTCCCCCCGACGTTCGTACCACGTTCCCCCCATTTCCATGACCTCCAAAAGGAGTCCCCTCGCGCGCAGGCGCGGCAAAAAGTACGCCGAAAAGAAGGCACTCGTATCCAAGAATATCTATCCCATCCCGGAAGCCGTGGAGCTTTTGACGCAAATTTCCACCGCCAAGTTCGATGCGGCAGCCGAGCTGCATATCCGCATCCTCGCGGACACCACACAGGCAGACCAATTGGTGCGCACCACCGTCTCCCTTCCGCATGGAACGGGCAAGACCGTGCGCGTAGCCGCCTTCGTGACCGACGACAAAATTGACGAAGCCAAAAAGGCCGGAGCCGACATCGCCGGGAACGAGGACCTCATCAAGGACATCACGGACGGCAAGATTAACTTCGACATTGCCGTGGCCATGCCCCGCCTCATGAAGGACCTGGGAAAGGTGGCCAAGATCCTCGGGCAGAAAGGCCTGATGCCGTCGCCCAAGGCCGGAACTGTCACCGATGCCATCGCCAAGGCCGTGGAGGAACTCAAGAAAGGCCGCATCGAGTGCCGCATGGACAAGCAAGGCATCATCCACTCCGTGTTCGGTAAGATCAGCTTTGGCGCCAAGAAACTGGAAGAGAACCTCAACGCCGTCATTCAGGCCATCCAGGAAGCCCGCCCCTCCGGTATCAAGGGCGAATACATCGCATCGGTCGTGATCGCCCCCACAATGGGACCGAGCGTGAAGGTACAATTGTGAGTGACCCAAATCCGAACTCCCCATGACCAATAACGATCCTAAACAGGGTCGTTTTGGTTATTGGTCATTGATGCTTCTGGTCCCCTATGCCAAGAATCTTCTCTACTTCAGCCACACTCTCCACGCGCACGAGTTTTGCCCGCATCTCCGCCGCCCCCGGGATGCCACGGACGTAACTTGCCAGATGACGGCGCATTTCCATCATGCCCCACTTCTCCCCTTTGATCGCCGCCGCCAACCGGCAATGATCGAGGATAAAGGGAATGCGCTCTTCAAACGTCTCTGGAGCTTTACAGGGATGATCAGAACCATGTAAGGCGTCACAAATCTGTCGGAGCAGCCAGGGATTGCCGAACGTCCCCCTCCCCACCATCACACCATCCAGATTCCCGATTTTCGCGCGTGCATCCTCCGCCGAAGCAATATCCCCGTTGCCGATGACAGGAACGTTCACGTGACGCTTGAGCTCATAGATCGGTTCCCAATCCGCCTTGCCCGTGAACTTCTGCGTATAAGTTCTTCCATGGACTGCCAATGCGGCTGCCCCCGCCCCCACGAGTTTCCGACCGAACGCCACCAGATCATCGGATGCATCCCAGCCCAGCCGCGTTTTGACGCTCACGGGAATACGGACGACTTTGACGGTGGCTGCGACGAGTTCCGCGGCGAGGTCCGGATCTTTCATCAATGCCGATCCGTGGCTGCTGCTGACGACCTTGGCCGCGGGGCAGCCCATGTTCAAATCCACGCCATCCGCCCCCATATCCTCCACCACCTTCGCCGCCTCTACGAAGTGCTCCGGCTTGCGCCCGAAGACCTGCACGATAAAGGGACGTTCAAGCTGCGGATCGAAGTGCATCATCTCGCGCGTCTTCTTTGACCCGTGCGCCAGCGCGTCCGTGCTCAGGAACTCCGAATAGACGATTGCCTCCGGCGCCAGCCTCTTAATGAACTGGCGGTACGACGCGTCCGTCACACCCGCCATAGGGGCAAGACAGACCATCGGCCGCTGTTGTGTACTCCAGGAAAAAGTCATATGAAGGCTTCATGACCAAGGAAACAATGACCTATACGAATGACAGCAAAGGACGTTTTTGGTCATTGGGATTTTGAATAATTGGTCATTCGCCCTCATTATACACAACACTTTCCCCTACCCTGCTACTGCAAAGATCCTCGTTCTGCCGCAAGATATCCTCCATGATGCGGTTCTTCCGGACGGTCCTCATCGCCGCAGTTCTGGCACTGCCCGTGGCGGTGTTTGCGGCTCCCACAACTATCCTGGACAACAGCGTCTGTGATTTTGCGCAGGGGTACATCACGTTCGATTGCATCCCCAGGTTCATCGCACATCTCGTTAATTTCATCTTCGCGGGAGTGGGAACGTTTACCCTGCTTCAAATTATCTTCGGCGGCTACCAGATCGCCATTGGCGGAGCCGTGGGCACACGTGAGGCAGGCATAAACCGCATCCGCATGGCGGTCATCGGCCTGGTCGTTACCCTTCTCATCTACGCCATCATCAATTTCATCATCATCGGCGTTACGTCCTGACCATGTCCCCTCCCCGCAAACCACAGGCTGCGTTCCAGTCGCTCCGCATCATCGGGGAAAAGGCCCATAAGCTTCTGCAGCGGGCAAAAGGCCTTGGAAAAGAAGGCGCCCCCACCGCTCCCCCTTCCAGTCACGGCGCCTCCCAAACCCTCCCCCGCGTGACGGTTTTTGTTACGGTGAGCAGCGTCCTTCGCAGTGCGGTGGCCATATTGGGAATCTGCTTCTGCGTCTTCCTCCTCTATGTCCTGCAGGACAAAATCGTCCTGTTCCTGCTGGCTGTATTCGTCGCGGTCATCCTGGATCCGGGCATCAAACTCCTCGGCCGTGCCCGCATCCCCCGCGGAGTGGCTGTCGTCCTGCAGTACGCCATAGCACTCTTTCTCTTCGTTTTCCTCACGGTCTCCCTTATCCCGGTGCTGGCAGAGCAGATTCAGCAACTCGGCAAGTTCCTCAACGACTGGATGAACAGCTTTCTCCATGCCCCGTCGATTGACCTCCCCCTCCTCTCTCCCGAGGTCAATCGTCGCCTCACAGACCTCCTCAAGAGCTCGCTTGCCACCCTGGGTATTGACCGATTCTCGGACGCCTTGCAACAGATGGGCCGCAATCTCGCCGTACCGGCAGAGGGTTCTCTTCTCTTTGCTGCCCGTCTAGCTGGTTCTGTCCTCGACTTCTTCGTCAATCTTATCCTGGTACTTGTCTTTGCCTTCTTCATGCAGATTGAAAAGGAGAAGATTATTGCTTGGATACGCAGCTTCCTTCCCTGGAACGTCCGCCTCTACGTGGATGACAAATCCGAGATGATCCACTGGAAGCTGGCACAATGGACGCGCGGGCAGCTTCTCCTGTGCTTCTCAGTGGCGTTCCTGGTCTTTCTGGCCCTTGTGATCCTGCGCATGCGGTACGCCCTTACGCTGGGTATTCTCGCGGGCTTCACGGAGCTTATTCCGGTTGTAGGCATCTTCATCGCCGCCATTCCCGCGGTTCTCATCGGTCTCACGCAGCAAGGCTGGCTCTGGGCTGTGATGCTGGTAGCGATCTACTACGTCATCCAGTGGTGCGAAAGCAACGTGCTCGTGCCGCTTGTCATGAAGCGGAACATCGGCCTTTCCCCCATTGTCGTCCTCTTTGCCATGCTCGTTGGCGTCAGCTTCCCCTCCCTCATTCACCCCGTCCTCGGCATCATGCTTAGTATCCCGCTTACCACAATCCTGGCAATCTTCATGGAGGATTGGAAGGAAACGAGAATGCGGAAAAGATAATACCCAAAACGTGAGTAAGGGGTTCGTTTGGGTCATTGGGATTGTGTGATTTGATCATTTGGTCTTGTATACATTCTTGTACTTCCACAAAAGTCCGTCCCTATTCACATCATCTGCAAGCCCTTTTTCTTGTATACATTTCCTGAACATCATACAATTCTCAGAACAGGTTTTATCCTTTCCTGTCATTCAGCTTTTCCCTCGAACTCTGTTAGAATGATCAGAAATATTTCGACGATTAGCACTCGTTCATGTAGACTGCTAATCGTATCCTTCACTCTCCGTTATGCATCCTTTCGATCGCTTCACGCCAAACGCAAAGCTCGCCCTGCAAATCGCTGAGCAGGAAGCCAAAGCGCTCAAGAGTCCGTATATCGGAACGGAGCACCTTCTTCTCGGTCTCCTGAGCATCCCAAAATCCTTGGGCTTCTCGATCTTCACGGGTGCCGGAGTAACGCAGGAGAATGTGCGCATCCTCCTCAAAGCGCTCAAGCAGACGAATATCGAGGGACAGCACGTCAAACACGGCCTCTCCACCTTCCTCCACACCGTCATTGAGCAAAGCGTGGTAACCGCGCACAAGTTCCGCCATGCCAACGTAGGCACGGAGCACCTGCTCCATGCGCTGGTCTCCACGGGCAAGAACGCCGCCACGCTCATCCTGGAAAACATGCAGGTGGACCCGGAGGACCTCCGCCTGCGCGTGGAGGAAATGTTCGGACAGATCAATCAGTTCAAGCAACAGAACCGCAACCTCGAGCAGTCACTCGAAGCCTTCTTCCACGGACTCCAGGGCGCCATAGCCGGCATGCAACCGACGATGTCCGAACCGGAAGCATTGCGACGTCGCAAAGGCGACCCCAAGAGCAAAACGCCGGTCCTGGACTACTTTACGGACGACCTCATCGCCCGCGTGCGGGAAGGAAAAACCGACCCCATCATCGGACGCGATGAAGAGATTGAGCGCATGATCCGCATTCTCAACCGGAAGACGAAGAACAACCCCGTCCTCATCGGAGAACCGGGCGTGGGGAAAACAGCGATCGTAGAGGGGCTGGCTCAGCGGATTGCGTCCGGTAATGTTCCGGATCTGCTGCGCGACAAGCGTCTGTTGATCCTCAATATGGGATCGCTCGTCGCCGGCACCAAGTACCGCGGCGAGTTTGAGCAGCGCTTCGACGATATCATCAAGGAAGCCACCAAGAACGAGAACGAAATCATTCTCTTCATCGACGAAATCCACACTGTTGTGGGCGCAGGATCCGCCGAAGGGTCGCTGGACGCTGCCAACATCCTCAAGCCCGCGCTCAGCCGCGGCTCGCTGCGGGTTATCGGCGCCACCACGATTGATGAATACCGCACGGTGGAGAAGGACCGCGCGCTGGAACGCCGCTTTCAGAGCATCCTCGTGCAGGAACCGCGCGTGCCGGACGCCGTGCAGATCCTTACCGGACTCAAGAAGAGTTTTGAGGAATTTCACCACCTGGCCATCACCGACGAAGCCATCGAAGCCGCCGTACACCTGAGCAAGCGCTACATCACCGAACGCTACCTCCCGGATAAGGCGATTGACGTTCTGGACGAGGCAGCTGCGGGCAAGAGCCTGCAGGCCACTCTCGCCAACCCCGAGATGCGCAAGGTACAGGAAAAGCTGGATACGCTCCTCAAGAAACAGCAGGAAGCCGTCCGCGAACAGAAGTACCACCAGGCTCTCAAGCTCAAGCAAGAGCAGCAGGACCTGCGGGAGACGCTGGAAAAGATGCAAAGCGCCGCCGACGGTGACCGCCGCTCCCCCATGACGATCACGGATGACGACATTGCATCGGTGGTGGGGCGCATGACGGGCATTCCCGTTACCAAACTTCTCAAGTCCGAGGCTAAACGGCTCACGAACCTCGAACTAGTCCTCAAAAAGCATATCGTGGGACAGGACGATGCTATCCGCAAAGTTGCGCGCGCCATACGCCGCAGCCGTGTCGGCATCAGCGACGTGCGCCGGCCCATCGGCTCCTTCCTCTTCATGGGACCCACCGGCGTGGGAAAGACGGAACTCGTGCGGGCCATTGCTGCGGAGGTCTTTAACCGCGAGGATGCCCTCATCAAGATCGACATGTCCGAGTTCATGGAACGCCACAACGTTTCCCGCTTAATCGGAGCCACAGCAGGCTACGTGGGCTACGAAGAGGGCGGTCAGCTGACGGAAGCGGTGCGCCGCAAGCCGTATAGCGTGGTGCTGTTTGACGAAATAGAAAAGGCGCATCCGGAGTTCTTCAATGTCCTCCTTCAGATCCTGGAGGATGGAGTCCTTACGGACGGACAGGGCAAGCAGGTGGACTTTACTAACACCATCATCGTAATGACGTCCAACATCGGTGCGGACAAACTGACCAAGCAGGCAGCCAAAATCGGCTTCCATCTGGCCGACGAGGCACGCGGGGAGGAGGCGGAGTACGAAGAGAAGTGCAAGGAAGTGATTCAGGAACTCAAGGACAACCTGCGGCCGGAATTCCTCAACCGCGTGGACCACATCATCGTCTTCAATGCCTTGAACCAGCAGCACATCCGCAAAATCGTCCGCATCCACCTGCAGAAGCTCAGTGACCGCCTCAAGGAGCAGGGGTACAAGCTCGATGTGGACACCAAGGCCTTGAACCTTCTCGCAGAGGAAGGATTCGATCCGGAGTACGGAGCAAGACCTGTCCGCCGAACGGTGCAGGAACGCATCGAGAGCGAAATCGCCGAACACATCCTCAAGGGCATTTTCCGCAAGGGCGACACCATTCGCGTGATCTGTAAGGACAAGAACAAACTCGATTTCCTGCCCGGAAACGGCAGCAAGGAACCGGATCCCGTCAAACAGCCGGAGGATGAGGAGGTGACGGCAGGTTAAGTGGTAGGTAGTAGTCCTTTCATTGCTGTTTGAATTGAGCAACTGCATACCTATTCCCTTTTGGAGAGACTAGAACCTAAAATCTATCACCTACAACCTTTTCCTGATCCGTCAACAATTGTCCTAGACGCTCTTTTCTGATAAAATACATAGATTTCCCTGAACCTGCAGTCATACCAAAAATTATGTCGATCGACCCCGTCAAAATCCCGCAGAACGTGTACGTGGAGGACCGCATCGTCGGCCCCCTCACGCTCCGCCAGCTCCTCATGATCGCCGTGGGCGGTGGGTTTAGCTATATGCTCTACGGAACGATCGCCAAGGCAAACGGTGGACATCTTGGCATTGTCCCCACGGTACTGCTGTGGATTCCCTGTGCTATTTCGGTGCTCTTTGCCCTCGTAAAAATCAACGACCTTTCTCTCTTCCGCATCGTCTTCCTTGCAGTGGAGAAAATCAACAAGCCGCCCGTCCGCACGTGGGGGCCGCGGCAGGGCCTGAGCATCCACATCCGCACAGGTGGGGCGCAGGAGGTGGAAAAGATGGAGAAAGCCAGGCAGGAAGAGCAAAAACGCATGGAAGAAGCCGCAAAGACCGGCCACAGGATCCGTGAACTGAGCTCCGTGCTGGACCGCCCCATCGATCCCCTTCCGGACAACGTAACGAACACAATGACTGAGCCCCAAGCCGCTGCTCCTGCACCGTCTGCAACGCAGGATACGGATGCTCCCGCCCCGCGCTTCCCCGTAGATAAGAACCGCGTGCAAGCCACTCCCCTTGCCGGTGACACGCTTAACGATCTCCTGGCTCCCACGGAAACCCAAGCCGCCACGCCGGACCCCGCGAAACCGGACGCTCCCGCTGCCCCGTCATTCCTTACGGATAATCCACCCACTACGCCTCCCGACCTTTCCGCGTACCGCGGCGTCTTCCGCGACATCTCCCCCCAACCTTGATGGCCACGCCGGATCACTCCAAGGCAAAGAGCACGGTGCGCCAGCGCAAGCAGAGCTCGCTGGGGACGACGCAGCGCTTCTTGCCCATCGCCGAAATCCACCACGACACGGTTGTGCTCAAGAACGGCGGTCTGCGCGCCATCCTCCAGGTGGAAACACTCAACTTCAACCTCAAGAGCGAGACCGAGCAACAGGGCATCATCGCCGGGTACCAGTCCTTCATGAACACCCTCACCTTCCCGCTTCAGATCCTCGTCCGCTCCTCCCGCATGAACATCGACCCGTACCTCACGCGGCTGCGCCAGCTCGCGGGCACACAGAAAAACGACCTTCTGCGGAAACAGACCATCGCCTACGCCGAGTTCGTGGAGAAGCTTGTGGACATCGCGGACATCATGCAGAAACGCTTCTTCGTAATCGTCCCGGTGGACCTCAACGCGCACAAGAAGACACTCGTAGAACAGTTCTTCGGTTGGCTTTCTCCCGATGATACCAGCGCCCACATTGCGCAGCGGCACCGCGATTTCGGCCCCGCCCACGTAACCCTTAAGGACCGCGTGAACCTGGTGCAGGCCGGCCTGCAGAACATCGGACTCCTCTCACAGCGCCTGGGCACCCGGGAACTCATTGAACTCTTCTACGACATCTACAACCCCAAGACGAGCCAGGAACAGAAGCTGCCGCCGGAAGAGGGAAAGTTGAAGACGGATCAGACGGTACTGTGAGGAATCCGAAGAAACCGAAGAAACCCAGGAAACCGAGGGGGTCGTCATGTATTCATCTCAGGTTTTGACATACATCATTCCTCGGATTCTTCGGATTCATCGGTTTCCTCGGTTTCTTCCACTTAACGCTTTTGACAAACATCCTCCTTTGTATACAATAACAACCTGAACGGACGCTGCTCGTGCGAGAGCGCCGTTCCCCTCTTATCCTTCCCCTCGCACCCTTATTCCCCTATGGCAACGCGAACCGCAGCCAAGACCCCGACGATGATGGACGAACTCCTCAAGGATTCCCCGCCCGTACTGCGTGTGCAGCCCGGCGAATTGGTGGGAGGCATTGTAGTTTTCCGTGGTAAGAACAAGCTCCTCCTGGATATCCAGGGCGTAGCAACGGGCATTGTGAGCGGACGCGAACTGCGCGACTCCTTTAACACATTCAAGGAACTCAAGGTGGGAGACGAGGTCTCCGCGCTCGTTCTGGAAGAGGAAAATGACGAGGGAATGGTGGTTCTCAGCTTGCGCATGGCAAGCCAGATGAAAGCCTGGGAGCGGTTCCACAAGCTCGTGGAGGGCGAAACGACCATGAAGTTCACGGCACAGGAAGCTAACAAGGGCGGCCTGCTCGCCAACATTGACGGCATCCGCACCTTCCTCCCGGTAAGCCAGCTAGCCCCGGCGCACTATCCGCGCGTCAACAATGCGGACGCTTCCGAAATCATCAACCGCCTGCAGAGGTACGTGGGCATTACCTTCACCGTCAAGATCATCTCCATGGATGAGGAGGCTGGTAAAATCGTTGTGTCCGAGCGTGAGGCAATGGCCGAAGAGCGCGCCAAGGCCCTGGAACAGCTCAAGATCGGCGACGTGCGCGACGGAGCGGTGAGCGGCATTGTGAAGTTTGGGCTCTTCGTGGCATTTGACGGGTTAGAAGGCCTCGTGCACATCTCCGAAATCGCCTGGGGCCATGTAAAGAACCCCGCGGAATTCGCACAGGTTGGAGACAAGGTGACCGTAAAGGTGATCGGCGTAGACGGTGAAAAGCTCTCGCTCTCCATCAAGCAATTGACCAAGGACCCGTGGGAAGAGATTGCCGAGCGCTATCCGGTGGGCAAAAAGGTGTCCGGAACCGTCGTGCGCTTTGCCGATTATGGCGCCTTCCTCCGCCTGGAGAAGGACATCAACGGCCTCGTGCACCTTTCCGAACTGGCCCACCACAAGGTAACAGATCCGGTGGAAGTCCTCACGATCGGCCAGAAGATAGAAGCCCAAGTGATCAACATCGACGTGGACGAGCGCCGCATCGGCCTCTCCATCAAGGCACTCAAGCCCATCGATAAGGAGACGCTGGAGCGCATCAAGCGCGAGCGCGAAGAGGAGGAGCTCAAGGCGAAGGAAGCGGCTGCTGCCGGAGAAACGACATCGTCCGCTACTGACGACGCCGAGGGCGCCGGCAATGAAGAATCCACCCCCTCCGAGGCAGCGTCCGGCTTCGTAGCATCAAAAACTGGCAAGAAGTATTACCCCGCAGATTCCACGGCCGGGAAGAAGATTAAGGCCGAGAACCGTGTGGAATTCAAGAGTGCGGCAGAGGCTGAGGCTGCCGGTTTTAGCGCCTGAAAGAGACAGATGAAGCACCTGAAGCAGAGGAACACACCATTCCTCTGCTTCTTCTGATTCTTTTGCATCTTCTGCTTCCTCCAACTACCCCTCCAACTTCATATCGCTCAGAAGATGGAGATGCAGATACATCACCTCCTGCCCTCCGCCTTTGCCCACGTGGAACGTCAGCTTGTAACCATCAATCCCCTTCTCCTTTGCAAACTTCTGCGCCTTAAGAATGAGCATGCCGGGAATGTGCGCCGTTTCGGGTGTAACGTCCGCAATAGACGCCACGAAATGCTTGGGGATGAGCAGAAGATGCGTGGGCGCCTTGGGGTGGATGTCCTTGAATACCAGCACATCCTCATCCTCGTAGACGACGGCAGCAGGGATTTCCTTGTCACGGATCTTATGAAATATCGTTCGTTCTTCAGCCATGCAAACATCCTAACATGGAGCGAATCATGCGAGAAGGCTCCGCAGAGAGGTTGCCGCACTGCGGATGCCTCCCCCGATACGTGACCAGACAGATTTCTCATGCGAACCGCTGCAGTGATACAAACGGAGAAGTGTTTGGACATCCTGCTGCTGCTCAGCATTCAAGGGTGCATCGTGCGGTTGAGATCCGTTCGCAGAAAAGAGGAGGTTGCGCTCCGCCTCCAGCAATAGTCCGAATTCCTCGTCATTCTGAACTGCCAAACTGATCCGGTATTGACCGTAATCGCCGTTCACAAGCAGACTGAGAAACGTTGTGATATCTCGCTGCGTTTGCGGTGCCTCCAGAGGAGGAAGATCGGCAACCAGACGAGAAGACAAGGCTTCAGTGTTGACCATAGGGTTTAAGAAGGAAGTGATGCCCTGTTATACGAATCAACCGAACACTATGCAACCGCCGGTTTCGTCCGCCTTCCTCTGTGTTCACAGAAATTACAACAATTCCTCTACGCACAAATGTTTCAAATACTGTTCTTGACACTTTTCGGCAAAACGAACGTTGCCATCTATAACAAGTTGCGTTGATGTATTTTTGTGTGATGTTTCATCTTCTATAGACCCAGGAACATCCTTCAACCTCCATAAGATTTCGAGTACGGGGTGCACATGAAAGCCCTCGCCCCACGGGGCCAGATTGACTTTATCGCTAAAATAAGAGAAAATATCGATGGAATGGCAAATCTGGTCCCCAAAGAGAAAGGCCCAAACACGCTTTCGTCCGTCGATAAAACCAAATTGACGGTGCTGCAGCCCCAACCACTCAAGGAACTCACCAAGCTTCTCGAGAGTTTTGACGCGCTCCCCCAGCGCATCAGCGAACGCACCGGTGAAGATACCTCCAGCGACCTCGGCAGTTCCGGCGCTGCAGTAACAGGAACCAGGAACACAGGTACCTCTCCGCGAGACCAGGCAATAGCCGCCATGCCTGCGGAACCATTGGTGCTCCGGACGCAGCTTGCCAAGCATATTGAGAAGGAAGTGCATGACTTACAGAAGCTCGCACGCTCCGCCGCCAGCGCATCCCGCCCCGGCGACGCATTCCACCTTAACCAGATTTACGCTCGCATCCGTCGCCTCAACGCCCTGCTTGTGGAACTTTGGGGTACAACGGTGGAAGTCCTGCGACGGTTGTACATCCGCGTCTTTGTGGATAAGCAGCCTATTTTGTGAGGATGTAGATGAAGCAAAGGATGCAGAGGAATCAGAAGATGCAAAGGAAGCAGAGGATATTGAGGAACAGCAACTTTCCTAATAGGGATATTCTCAGTCCACCGTCAAAATAATCCTGCGTGAACAACGCTATGTATCTGCAGACTTTTAGCGGACTTTCCTGTGGTTGAAACCCTTCTCTTTCTCTTTCTTCCCACGCCCCTCGAAGAGCGCCATCACATTTTCCAGTACCTGATCCGCCATGGCGAGCGGCTTGAGCACCACCTGCTCCACCTGCTCCGTCACGCGGTCTACGCGTTTGATAATGCGCCGCGCATCGCCGAACAGCATGAGAACGTGATACAGCACCACAACAAGCATGATGCCTACCAGGATGTAGAGGAACATCAGGACGTCGGCGGAGGTAAGCGGCGTCATAAAATGCGGCAGAGAGATTACCTGGTAGTGTACGCCGTTGTACGATAGGAGCAATTCACGCCACAAGGATTCATGGTACTGAGCATCTTTCAAAGGCTTTGGACGGCGCCACGCAGGGCCGCAATTGGCATCATCCGTCTGTATCAACAGACACTTTCTCCTGACCATGGGCCGCTCAAGTCCCTGTGGACCTACGGCTACTGCCGCCACTCCCCTACCTGCTCCATGTACGCAACAGAGGTGATCGCAAGATGCGGCCTGATCATCGGTTCGCTCCTGAGCTTCCGGCGACTTTTGACGTGCCATCCGTGGAGGAAGATTGATGACGCAAAATACCGCGAATTGACGGCAAAGGCGCTGGACGCGCATGCTTCCGGTCGCCTATGAAAAGACAATGGCCTGCCAACCGTAGCCCCTCATCAAAATGACCAAGAGCGCAGAAGAATCCAAAGGCACTCCACAGCAAAGGGGCGAAGGTTGGTTCCAACCTTGGGGCTGGCTCTATCGCCCCGTTTCCTACGCCGGATGGATTGTAGTACTCGTCGTGTTCATGTTCTGCCTCCACACGGCGGTCTTTGTGGACTCGCGCGTCCACTCCGTAAGCGACACGCTCTATGGCGTGTTCCCCTATTGGATTCCGGCGCTGGGGATCTACATCTGGATCGGCGCCAATACATGCAGAAAAGAGACACCGGAGAATCCGTCCTGAACTTACATTCCCGATCTTTGGAATGTCTGCAAAATTTGCGGCACCTCCGCACATCTCTCCCGTTGGAAGCTGTCAAATTGTCCTCCCCCCGTCGTGTCGCCGCCTTGGGTGCAACAACCATCGCAGAGAAGAGGAGGATCCACGGCGCGGCTGAGCACGGTGAACCGTCCGCTCTGTTCCACCTTCGCCCATTCCTCCCGGGAATACTGCATCACTTTGAACAACTCAAATGGCTGGTGTGTACCAGAGAAACTGAAACCGACGTATGCGTAGGTGGAATAACTGCCCTCTGTCGCCCTGTAGCCGTCCCATGACGGCGGGAAGCTGAGCGAAAACCCCAATGTCTTATTCTGGTACGTGTTCCAATTGGACGTATCCACGGTACTGCTTGCGCTGTTACCGGTACCCTCACACGGTTCTTCCCAGATGCGCAGGCACTTTTGCTTTGCCTCGCACCACTGGTACCCGGCCGAGGGGATGCAACCATGCGCGTCCCGGTCCCCTCCCAGGAGAGGAACAGATGACGAAGCACCGCTGCCGTTTGATGAACCCGTACCGGAACATCCAACGAGGAGGAACAGGCATGCAACGCACGCCAGACGAACGGGAAGGACCTTCATGAAACAGGGGGAAAGACACCCCATTCTACGACAGGAAGAGGGGGAAGTTACAGAGAGTGCATTTCCCCGAATGTCGAGACCGTCTAGGCGAACCTTCGTGCCCGTCGCCTGTCATTTTGACACTAGTAGTATTTTGTTATAATTTATATCTAGTTGTTCTTTCAGAACATCGTCAAGGTTTTGAATGCGAGACAAGCATCCTGCGTCCCTTTTGGGCATAGGCTGCTTGTCTCATTCCGAGCGAGCCGCACCCGGCGTTCCGGGCCTGCCCGTCCGTAGCCCGAAGGGCGAAGGCGGGTACTGCCATTTTTTGAGAAAGGCTGGTGTGTCATGTCACAAGACATGGTGCGTCAAGAAGTTGAGGAGTTCGGGAAGGATCACGGACTGATACACGAGATGATCGTGACGGGGCGCAAGGTCGGCGCTGGGCGGGCGTTCTACGCCTCGCTCACGCACAGTGAAGAGCTCTTCCGCCGCGTCGTCGCGATGGTCGAACAGGACCCCTTACAGGCAGCGCAGCACGCTCTGCTGGACGCAGTCGCGAAGGGGGTTACATTTGAGAACGGGGTCTACCGTTTCTTTGACCCCGGCACCCCGCTCATCATTCTGCGAGACATCCCGGTGATCCGCGAAAAGAAAATCATGAGCCGTCAGGAGTGGTACCAAGGCTACAACTGGGCTCAGCATGCGGATGTTCCGCAAGAGCGCCTCCTCCGCGTCCCCGTGGACGGATCCTTCAACCTGGCCTTCTGGAATCAGAAGAAGCTCCTCACGAAGGGTGAAGCAGTGCCCTCGTCCCGCATCGTCGCCGCGTTCCTCGCCATCATGGCGCTTTCGACCGGCAAGCGACTCCTGCCGGAACACTACATGCGCACGGCCGACACTGTCTCGGGCCGCGTAGACGTCGGCGAATTCCGTGCCGAAGGATTTTGTGTCGGCATCTACTGGGATGACCGCTGCAACGTGTCCGTCGGTCTCGCCGCCGTCAATAAATCTCAAACCTTGGCCGCCTGAAGCCACGAGGCTTCTTGCATCTGTGAACCTCCGCGATTATTTCGCGGGGGTTCTTTTTTTATGCAGTCGTCGTACCTCGCTTATGTAACCATCTTGGAGATGAGAACTGCAGATGGCCGCGCCACGTGATCGCGAGCAGGGACGTAAAGCGGCTGCGCCGCCACGTCCCACGTAATAATCGCCTCTCGCTTCGCTGCGAGCGATTCTTACGTGGAGCGGGTTACTGGAATCTATTACAACTGTGATGCGTCCGGCTAGGAGTTTGTGTCCATGAGCGGAGATCAGATCGAAGGGGAACATGGACGAGGCTTCTACAATCCAATCTGTGCCTTCCATGGGAGCTAAACCACATTGATCGGTGAACTGTGGCTGTATTTCAAGTACTTTCGATATTTCCGAGTTGGTTTCCCTCGATACGTTTTTCTCTTCAACGATTCATAGATGTCACTTGCCGTATGTCCGGCCATCATGTGTTTGATAAACGGTGGTGTGTAGGACTGCGATTCATACCAAAGGCCCGTGCATTTGCGACAGACAAACCATCCCTCATTCTCGTATAAGATGCGGCATCGTCTCTTGCAGCGAGGGCAGAGGACAAACCACTTCTTCCCGCCGAAACGGCACGGTACCGAAATCAACGGCACCTGGTAGTCCATTATTTGTTCGCTATTCGTCGCGTGATCAATTATCCAGTACCGTAGCCATAAGAAGTTTTCTCCGAGCCAATCGATTTCAAATTCGTAGTTGATACCACCACCGTATTCTCCCCGACTGCACCATCTGAGGTTATCGTTGTACCACCCTTGGTGGATGCGATTTTTCTTGTTTAAGTGGGCCAAATCGATTTTCCTGAGGGAATCGAGATAGGGATGAAGGTGCCTCAACATATCGAAATCGTTTGCGATTCTCAGGAAATATGCAATAGCGAAAAAAGCATTACCTCCATCCGTAATGGTACTTCCACCAAGAAAGGGCAGAGACAAATTTGAAGCCGTATTCCTCATCATCTGGCTCTCTGCAACCTTCCATGGTTACGACTCCATTATGATCGGGGAATGAACACTGCCAATTGCATGGATCACGGATAATACAATCCACCAGTTCCTTTGGACTTTCCCTTACCCAGGGGCTCCAATAGATTGCACGATGCTCCTTGGGATAAATGCGGTGAACGCTACGATTGAGCGGCACATTCCAGTCTCCATTATCATCTTTCATAACTGGATAACTCGTAATTTCAAAGTACCCTCGTAACTGATCCCGCAGCGGGCGGTATGCAACAGCCAAACAGATGAAGCCCACAAACACAATAACTGCAGTCTTTCTCGAGATGTGATTCTTCATAAGGAAGTGCGAAGTAACTTATCGGCAACCCAAAGTCTGCTCATAGTAATGTAACCAAGCTGAGTCAGAAGTTAGGCCAAGCTGTCCCCCCCGTAATCGTTCGCGCTGGCACGCGAGATCGTGATTGGAAGTTGAAGGGGTATATGTCGGGGGGCGTGATTGTGAACTAGTAGTTGTAGAGTTTGATGACTGTGCTGCCTTCGCAATCGAGAGAAAGCGTTCGGCAATGTCATTACCGGCATCTAAGATGCTCGTAGTGACTGGCATTTCCGCAAGACGCAGTGTGCCGCCTTTCGCCTTGTCCCTATAGGTTTTCATCAAGGACACTTGTTCTGCGTATTGAGTTGAAAGCTGAAAGAGTTGCATGGCTGTGGAACCCGTATACTTCGGGAGCAACGAATCCATCTTGGTCTGCAATGCGACCATGGCATTGTAATCACTCTGTACGGATGCCAGATATTCTCTCTGCTTAGTCGCCGTGGATTGCAAATCGGCTTCTTCCAGTTTCTGCTGTTGCTGGAAGTCGAACGATGCCTGTTGTTCGACAGTGGGTGTACAGACCCGTTCCTGATTGCCGCCCCCGGGCATAAAGCATGTATTGCTGTCCGGGTAGCACTTGCAGATCTGAGTCCATTCCTTTCCGTTGTGAGTGCACGTCGAGCAGGCACTGCATACCCACTGGACGTCGCTTGCCCTCTTGCAACGAGGCTTCGCAGCGTCAGGAATTGAAGACGATAGAGACGATGAGGATGAAGAAGGGGCAGTTGGTTGTGTCGCAGGGGCAGACAATACACCTTGTCGCAATGCCCTTCTTGCCTTCGCCCTGTCTCTCGCCGAAGTTCTTGATCTCACGAGGACGGCGTTCGATCCACTAAGCCTCGCTGCTTTTCTCTCTTCCGCCCTGCCTCTCGCCGATGATGCGGCTATGACGGAAGTCACAGGCGCGGGGATGGATCCGACCAAGAGGATGCTGCCAAGAAGCAGGACAGCTACACGACGGAAGGTAAGCATATACGTGGAGGGAATGAGATAACCAAGAAGGGACAGCCTGCTCGGTTGATCCAAGCTACCCTCGGGTTTCCCCTTGGAACGCTTGACCGAGGCAGGACTGCCCCTTTCTGCGTTCCTTAGGGATTGGGCGGATACGAAATCCGCAGGTAACTTGGATCAAACGGATAATACTTCCACAACGGGGAAAAAGCCAATAGCAAGGTTTTCTGCTACAGTATGGACAATATGAGTATCAAAATGCAGCAAAGGGTATTGCGTGTTGTAGGCCATATCTTTGATGGAAAGAGCATCGCTGCGGATGCCATGCGTATTGAGATTGATATCGAAACAGCAATGCTTCGATGTGAACTTACTCGGGATGAATTATTGAAAATCTTTGATTACCTCAGAAACAACGCATATTTGGAAGAGATCGAAGGCTGTGACTACTGGTATTGGATAAACAAAATGGGAGGTTATCCCGTGAAGCCAAACTATAAAAAATTATCCGATTACCGAAACTCACTGAAAGACGAAAAAATAGTTGCAGTGAAGGGTGTGACTATCCACTTTAAGATTCAAAAAGTCAGTCATCCGAAGTTGGGCAATCAAAGATTTAAGCCGGGTAAAGCACCATGGCGAATTCTGCGGATTTGCGCCGAAGAAGAGCCCGATGGTTTAGGGGTTGCATCCCTTGAAAGTCTCAGTATCGCGGAGAGCGATATTTACAAGAAACTGGATCTCATCAATAAGCATTTCAAAAAGCCAATCATACATTTCAAGGATGGTCTAGTATTCATCGACCCTGATCTCAAGAGTTGAAGTGGGAGTGTAGTGGGAGAAGACTGGGAGTTGACTGGTACTACAGCGGAGTGATGCACAGAAATGAAGCTGCCACCATGGCGGCATGAGTATAAATGAGACGTACAACACATCGGACTTGCCTCAGGCATCGTTCCTCTATGCGTCGGGAATCCCGCTGATGGGGATTGCCAGAATCGACGCGAAGAGGTGCGAATTTCAATTTGAAGGAGTAGAAATCATCGAAGGGCTCTTGAAGGACTTCGCAAGCGGTCGGCCTGTATCCGTGGTTCCTTCTCGTCTCCTCGCTTCGCACAAACATCTCAAATCTCTCCTTTGGGCTCAGCCATGTACCAATTAACCGATGCCGACATCGGCGAATTCCGCGTGCTCTGGAAGCAGGAGACGGGGCAGGACATACCCCCAGAAACTGCACGGGAGTATGCAGAGGACATTCTTGGAATAGTGGCCATAGTCGCGGAGCCACTCACAAGACCCCATGAAGAGAAACCCCCTTGAGCTAGGGAAAGAGCAACAGGCCGGACAGCCCATTTACCCATTTCCCTTTCAATTATGCCTCAATTCTCCGATACCACAAAGTTTCTCGTCCTCGACGAGTCGCCCACATGGGCAGAAGCGTACTGCCGATGGATGGGTGGACCACCGCCACCCCAGCGCAAGTGCTGGAAAACCATAACCTTTTCCGAACTCCAACGATGTCTGAACAACAGGTAAATAACAGGCAAGACTCCGTAGGAGAGACTGTCCCTGATTCAGCGGTGCGGACACATACTCCTAGCAGAGGTTCTACGCCCGTAGCATTGGCTGATGTTTTGGAACGGACGAAGCGTATCGGGCTTCTCGATGATGCACTCGTGGAGATAGTGCTGTCGGTCTATATCAGCAAGGAACTAGATCGCAGCAACCCGCTTTGGATGATGCTTGTGGGCAATCCTAGTTCAAATAAGACGCAGCTCGTGTCACTACTCTCGAAGGCACGCGATACCTACATGGTCGATGTCCTTACGACGAATCCGTTCATCTCCGGTTTGAGCAAAAAAGAAAAGCCCCAGGATTTGCTACCGTTGCTGAACGACAAGTGTTTCATCGTGAAGGACTTCACATCATTTTTCGGTAGAAGCGAAGAAACTGTCAAACAACTATTGAGTGACCTCGTAAGCATCTATGACGGTACGTTCAGCAAACATAGCGGGGCACGCGGTACGATCCGATACGAATCCACCTTCTCTCATATCGGTTGCATCACCCCGATGGGTCTTTCCATGCGTCAGCAGTACATGAACATGGTTGGCGCGCGTTTCCTGACGATCCGTGTGCCGGAACTACGCGAAGAACAACGCGCACAGTGCTTTGAAATCGCATGGGCGCCTGACTTCAAGACAAGGGTCTCGGACGCAGCCGAGGCCGCTTCTGCCCTCGTTACGGCCATTTGTGACGGTATACGAGCCTACGGGGTGCAGCTTGCCCCCGTACCGAAGGCTATTCAGGACGATATCAATCTATTGGCTGAGCTGGTTGCCCGTGCCCGTGGGGAAGTCCGAACCCGCACGCAAAAGTTCGTGAATGAGGAAGGTGAGGAGATCAGCTACCAGGAAATTGAGGATGTGCAGGTAGAAGAACCCTTCCGTGCCATGCACCAGCTAAAAACACTTTGCTGTTCCCTGGCGATCCTCCGAGAGAAGGCGGAGGTCACTGCTGAGGAGGTAAAGACCGCCAAGCGTATTGCGCTTTCCTCCATGCCCGTGAGTCGTGCGGAGGTGCTCTCTGCATATCGCACGGAATCCAAGATGTCGGCAAAAGAAGTATCCGATGTTCTGGATAGGAACTATAAGACTATGAAACGCCATCTCGATCAACTGCTTCACTTGAAAGTCTTGCGATCCGTAAAGGATGTGGATGGAAAAACCACCTTCTACTATCCCGATCCAAAGTTTGAAAAGCTCATTCTCAACGACTTCGTGCTATAATCCCTGCGGACTCACATCACCGATCTTGCGCTGTCGCTTTGCAATGCCGCCTAAGGGGCGGCCCTGCACAAAGGCGCAAGCTGATGTGAGTCCCAGGGCCGCCCTTTGGGCATTCATTCCTCTCTGAACTATGAAAGTCATCATCTACAACCGCAAAAGCACCAAGGACAAAGAGGATCAACAAGTCCTCTCGATCCAAGGTCAGAAAGATGAAAACCATAAGCGCATCCAGCGCGAAGGTCATACCATCGTTCGAGAGTTCGATGAGGAATGGTCCGCGAAGAAGCCAGGCCGCCCGAAGTTTGCTGACATGCTCAAGCTGATTGAACAGGGCAAGGCGGAAGGCATCGTGTGCTGGAAGCTCAACCGCCTTGCTCGCAACCCGATTGACGGAGGTCGCATCCAGTGGCTCCTGCAACAAGGGATCATCAAAGCCATTACCACGTGCGAAAAAACCTATCTCCCGAACGACAATGTTATCCAGATGTCCGTGGAATTTGGAATGGCTACGCAGTTCTCCATTGATCTCTCGAAAGATGTGAAACGTGGCATGCTCCAAAAGGCCAAAATGGGATGGAGACCGGGGAAAGCGACAGTGGGATACATGAATGACTACGCCGGAGTGAGGGGCGAAAAAACAATTCTCAAAGATCCTGAGCGGTTCGATCTCGTGAAGCGTTGTTGGGAATTACTGCTAACTAAGGCGTATTCCGTGCCGCGTATCTTGGAAATCGCCACGGACGAGATGGGCTTAACGATGCGGGTCGGGAGGAAGAAAACACCGCGCTCCATGGGCCTTTCGACGCTTTACGAGGTGTTTACCAACCCATTCTACTACGGGGAATTCGAGTGGGATGGAGAAATGTATCAAGGTTCGCATGAGCCGATGATCACCAGGGAACAATTTGAGCTCGCACAATCCATCCTCGGTTCAAAGGGGAAGCCGCGCCGACGCAAGTATCTCAATGATTATCCCGGCCTCATGCGCTGCGGGGAATGCGGCTCAATGGTTGTGGTGAATGTGATAGAGAAGCTCATCAAATCCACCAATGAGTACAAGCGCTATCGATACTATCGCTGCCCTCACAACAGGCCGCATGTTCCTTGCCATCAAAATAAGGCCATGTCGGAAGATGCATTGGAAAAGGAATTTGTAGAGAAAATCGACGCAGCCGACATTCCACAGTCATTCATCGAGTGGGCGTTGGGCAAGCTAAAATACTCGCAAGAAGACCGCATAGCGCGGCATAAGAACACCCTGATGGCGCAACAGGGCAACTATAAGAAGACGATTGAGAAGATAGACAAGCTCGTAGACCGTCAGCTTCTTGAAGAAACCCGTATCCCCGAAGAACTGTTCAATCAGAAACTTACGAGCCTCAACGCGGAAAAACAAAGGCTCAATAGCCTTATCCAAGATTTCGACGCATCGGCTTCGCAGTGGACGGAGGACATCGTGAACGAACTGAATTTCACCCTTCACCTTCGCCAGCGCTTCGCAGCAGCCAAACTCGACAGGGAGAAAGGCCGGGAAAAGCGCCTCGAAATCCTCCACAGGCTTGGCCAGACTATACAACTAAGGGACGGAGTGCTGGATTTTCGCATGAGGAACACATTTTCTACCCTTGCCCGTGGGAAACTCGATATGGAGAAGGTTCTTGCGTCTATACAACCGCTCTCCGTGCTAGAAAAACCGCTCATAGAGCTAGATTCACGTACATTTAAGAAAGTCGAAGGTGTGTGGAGCGGGTAACGGGAATCGAACCCGTATCTTCAGCTTGGAAGGCTGACGCACTAGCCATTGTGCGATACCCGCAAAGAACGCGCTGGGAGTATACGTTTGTCCTTCTCCAGTGTGAAGTCTGGGAACATAATTACGAAGGCCTCTTGTCCTTTAGAAGATCCCGGATCTCCGTAAGGAGCTGGACGTCGGCGGGGGGCGGTGGTGGCGCAGCGGGCTCCGGCTTCTTCTTAAAGCGCTCCAGCTGCTTGACCATGAGAAAGATGCAGAACGCGACAATGAGAAAGTCCACAACGGACTGCAGGAAGCTCCCGTACTTGATGCTGGAGCCTCCGATGGTAAGGGTTAGACTGGTAAAGTCGATCCTTCCAATCAATATGCCGAAAAACGGCATAATCACATCGCCCACGAGGGACGAAACAATCTTGCCAAACGCAGCACCAATAATGACGGCAACAGCCAAGTCGATAACATTGCCCTTCATGGCAAATTCGCGGAATTCCTTAAGCATAAGGATGAGGGGAAAGCGGAGTCATCGTAGCATTCTTTCGTAAAACATCCCAAATGGTCTATAATTGATGGATTACTGATGATTTATGAGATATTGATTTATATTGATTTTGTTGTATTGTGTATCTCTTTATGTGGCAGCTCATCCTCCTCATCACTGCCGGCGTCTTCATCTTCTGGGTGCTTGTGGATGACTTTATGCCACGTTCCTCCAACCAAAAATCTGGTAACAAATCGGGCGGCGGCATCTTCCGCCTCTTCGCGCTGCCACTCCTCCTGCTGCTCCTGATCCTGCAGGGCGCCGCACACGTAGCGGGCATGGGATTTCGCCTCTTGCTTCCTCTCCTCTCCGCGCTTGGGTTACTCCTGCACGAGGCGAAAAACACTCTCTGGTCGCTCCTCCGCACTGCCCTCCTTATCATTCGCCCGTTTCTGCGGAGGACATTCCAATTCCTCAGCCGAATACTCGGAATGCTTTTTCGATCCATCCGTTCCCTCCTGCGCATTACATTTGCCCTCATTCGCAACGCGCTCATCCGTCCCATCGCCACATTCCTGCGCACGGTGGCGCGCCTCGTCCTGTCCGTTCTCCGGCGCCTGTTCGCCGGAGGCCTGCGGGGAGCACTGGCATCGCTGCACGCACTCGGCCGCTCGCTCCTCTCCACTCTGTTCCGCCTCGTGAAGACCGGTATACGCGGCTTATGGGCATTCCTCCGCTCACCTCTCCGATCGCTTCTTGCCCTCCTTCGCATTCTGGGACGCGGGATGCGCCGCCTGTTATCCCTTGCGTTCAACTTCTCCGTTCTACGCCTCCTCGGAAATGCATGGCATTTTGCCCGCAAGGTCTTCTCCGGACTCGCACGGCTGCTCCTCCCGTTTCTGCGCTCGCTCATCTCCGCAGTACGGCAAGCACGACGTTGGCTTGGCACAGTACTCAAGCCATTCCGCAGCATGATGAATGCAGGCTTCCGCATCGCTTCCGTCGTCTTCCACGCCCTACCATCCCCCCTCCGCCGTATCCTGACCGGAATCTGGAACGCTTTGCGGGAGTGGTTCCACATTCTTCTCAATGCTTTGCGCAACGTCATGCGCCTTTTCCTCATTCCCCTCTCCACTCTCATCGGCCTGCGATTCTTCTCACGCAAGGAACGCAATGCAGTGGATACTGAACAGGGCAGCACAGATACGGAGGACGCAAACATCTCGACACTCGTCTTCTGGCCGCTCCTGCTCGGCCGCCACCGCTCGTCCAAAGAACAATCCCAACACCTGCATCACACTAAGGCTACCGAAGCAGAAGCGTTCATTGCAGGAGCGACTCATGATTCTGTGCAGGAACAATCCCGGCATCCTCAGCACCTCCGCTCACAGCAGGAAACCCTTACACAATCAGAGGAAGCAGGACAGGCTACAACACCGGAAACAACAAACGAAGCAAGCCATGGGGATAATCCGTCTCTCTGGGAACATATGCAGGACATTGGATGGAAGACGCGATCGCGTCTCGCGCACGTCAGGACTAGTTAGCATAGGGAGTTTTTCATGGCATCGTCTCCACAAATGTGTACACTCTGTGGGCATGCACGGTTACATCACCCATCTCAACAAGGTCACGCTGGAAAATACGGACTTTCGGCGCGTTCTCTACACCGCCAAACATAGCCAGCTTGTTCTCATGAGTCTGCGACCGGGGGAAGAGATTGGTGAAGAAGTTCACACCCTCGACCAGTTCATCCGCATCGAGGCAGGCGAAGGCAAGGCAATCATCGACGGCGTGGAAACGCCCATCGCGGACGATGACGGCATTGTTATCCCTGCTGGAGCGCGTCATAACATCATCAATACGTCCAAAACGGAGGAGATGAAGCTCTACACCATTTACTCCCCACCGGAGCACCGCGACGGAATCATCCACCGAACGAAAGCAGATGCGATGAACGACAAAACGGATGAGTTTGACGGAAAGACAACGGAGTAAGGTATGCTCTACATATGACGAAGCGTTTCCTTTGGGATGACGCGTATAGCGTGCAATCCAGGGTCATTGATGAGCAACATAAGAAGTTCTTCACGATCCTCAATGCAATGGAGCGCCTGCGTAAGGCAAAGAAGTGCACGCCTAACGATCTTCTCCGCGTCCTCAAGAGCCTCACCGACTACGCGTTCTACCACTTCGCCATCGAGGAAGACTTCATGGAACGGTTCGGGTACGAGAGACTGGAACATCATAGGCAACAGCACGATGTATTCCGGTCAGAACTCGCCACTTTCGCAGAACGTGCAACGACCGAAGAGGCCCGAACACTCCTGGAAGTCATAGAAGAGTATTCCCAAGGATGGCTCATTAGCCACATCCTGCGCGAGGATCGGACATGCATTCCTCTGTTCCAGAAAATGGATCAGCTACTTTGAGTAGACTTATTGGCTTATATAAGAAGAATATTCAGATATTGCTTTTTCTGTGATTTGTTCTATAATATACTCGTTATACCCACATACATTCTATGAACGCTAAAACCAGGCTGCAGCTCCTTACGACCGTTCTCGCCGCGTCCGCCATGACTTTGAGCGTCACGGCCGGGCAACATTTCCTCGGCCAGGTGACGGGAGACTCTCCCACAAGCGGCGGGAGCGACACCGCATCATCCCAGGCGGCAGGCGCGGGCGATGTGAGCACCGACAGTATCATCCAAGCGATCAAATCCAATAACGGCAACAGCGTCTGCTTTGAACCGGGAACCGTCCGCTGGGAGGGCAACCCTTCAAAGTGCGCGGCTTCCGGATGGCGAGTCTATAACCCGCAGGATTTTGGCATCTCTCCTGCTCCTGCAGCCGGAACGGCCCCGCAGGGAGGAGACCAATTCAGTCCAAGTAGCAGTAGTGGCCCACAGGGACAGTGGAACTATGGTCCCACAAACGGGACACAGGGCGGACAAGAATGGCAAAGAGGCCCCGCTCAACAGCAATGGATGAACGGTTCCATGAACGGTCAGCAAATGCCTATGCAAAGCGGGCAGAATCAACAGTGGGGGCCGCAGCAGCAATGGGTCCCACCGATGAACCCACAGGGACAACAGTGGAACAGCGGCCCAATCAACGGTCAGCAGATGCCTATGCAAAGTGGGCAGAATCAACAGTGGGGGCCGCAGCAGGGAAATCCCCAAATGTACGCGCCGCCCATGAACAATCCTGGCAACCCCAAGAAACAATGGGAGAAGGAAATCAAGAAAATGAAGACCCAGATCAGCCGCATGGAAAAAAAGATTGCCAGCCTTGATAAGAAGATTGCTACACAGGAAGCCAAACTAGAAAAGACAACAGATGAGGATAAGATCGAGGCTCTCCAGGAGAAAATCGATACCTATGAGGAAATGAAACTTGATATACAGGACGGCATCGATGAAATGACGATGCGCCTGGAAGAAATACAGGATGAACTGGCAAACCTGGAAGACACTGCCACTTCGTCACAGAAGTGATTACACAAGTTTGTTCCATCCATACCTACGGTTCCATGGACACACAAACACGCCTCCGCCTGCTCGCCACAATGTTCATGGTATCCGCCGTCTCTCTCGCTGTGACCACCGGGCATTTCTATTTGGCTCAAATCATTCCCTAGCCGCCATGAGGGACAACGGAGACTATATGCGGACGATCATTGGGTGTTCGCTGTTGATAGAGAAGAAACAAAGGGCACTGCTTTGCCACCTTCCTGCTGCGTAAAGCTGCCCATCACTGTACCGCCAGCATCTACTTTACCCACAAGATCCCCCACATCCTTCTTTCCCCGTACGTCTCCCGACGCGTAGCACGTGGCAACAGTACTTGAACGCCCGTCATCACTCCCCACAACGTACCCTACAAGCCCTCCCACCCCCTCATCCCCCTGCACGTTGCCGGACGCATAGGATTTGATAATGGCCGCACCGTGGCTGACGCCAACGAGCCCCCCCACAAATTCCCCGCCGGTCACGGGCCCCGTTGCGGACGACCCATCAATAACCGCTCGCTTGTAGTTCCAGCCCACGAGACCGCCTGTCCACTTGTTTGTCCCTTCAACAAGGGCAGTGGAATGAGCATTGAACATCAAGGCCTGATTGACGCCTGCCACACCCCCCACACCCGTTCTTCCTCGCACGGAACCGTGCACCGTCACATTGGTGATCGTGCCACCCACTGCCCACCCTACCAGACCCCCCACGCTTTCATTGCCTTGGATATCCCCGTCCAGCGTGAGATCACGCACCTCACTCCCTACGTTGAGCTTGCCAAAGAGCCCCTGGTAATCGGTGGATGGCCTCCGGATGAGGAGATGGCTGATCTCATGCCCTGCCCCGTCAAAGGAGCCGGAGAACCCGAAATCGTAGAAGCCAAGTGGAAAGAATCCCGCCCCCTCGTTCCACTCTGCGCTCTCCGCGCAATCGATGTCGCGCAAGAGAACATACGCCGCCTCCGGAAAGTTCCCCACGTTCTGCAGCTCGACACAGGTAGCAATGCGATAGGGATCCTGTGGCGTCCCCGACCCTCCCGATACCGCTCCCGGCGGTTGCCCATGCTCACTCCGCAACGCAAAGACCACGGCAAGCAGTACACCCGCAACACCCAGGCCAATGAGCACATCGGCGACAGTACACTGTGGCCCCACCCAAAACTGCCAGTGGCGAGGCGTTCGCGAGGCCATTCACTTGAGTTGCGAGAGAAGGAGCCAGAACGCAACGGTGGAGATCAGCACGAGGCGTGGTGCCCGCATGAGGATGCGCGCGAGCACGAACCACATGAGCAGGATACATGTGAAGAAGAGCGATAAGAGCAGGGATACCTGGATAATGGATCCCTGCGAAATGCTCATCTGTAGGAGCAAAAAGAAGAACGCAACGGTCGTTCCCACGTTAAACGCCAGTCCGTATTCCGCGGCCTTCTGGCCCTTGAGTTCGGCAAGCACCCACGCCATCGCACTCAAAATGAAGACGACGGCAAGATAGAGCCAGTAGTAGTTTGCGTCATTGAGAAACGCCACGCCGCTCGCCGCGTACATAGAAAGAACAAGGAGCTGAACGTTGCAGAGAAAGATAATCGCGATGACCTTGCACGATGGCAGGTGCGGATGACTGCGCTCCACCTCGGAAAGGAGCATGGTATTGAGGAAAGACCATTGGATTGCCTGGTCCCAAATTTTCACCGTCAGGCCTACGAGAAGGACTATGGCACTAAAGAGGAACAACTGCCCAGGCAGCGTGGTCGTAAGGATGTGCCAGGCAGTGAGTACAGCGGCAGGCATGATTTCTTGCTAGAAATCTTCGTATTATAGCATTTTTCGCATCTCCTCACAACGTTTCGCTGCTCTCCAGAAAGGCACGGACACCCTCAGTGGCAGACAGGAATACACATCCTGCATGTTTCAAACACGATTACTTTCGCAGTCAAGTTGTTAGCCATTCCGCCCTGTAAGCACTCCTACGTTCATGCGTCATGAAGAACGCATGAATCTCCTCGCATTCATCATCATCGGTCTCATTGCAGGATGGACCGCCGGGCAGGTCCTCAAAGGATATGGATTCGGCATTGCAGGCGACATTATTGTGGGCATTGTGGGAGCTATCATTGGCGGATTGTTCTTTGATCTTCAGGGCATCACAAACTACGGATTTGTGGCTTCCCTCCTTACCTCGCTCTTTGGTGCTGTCATCCTTCTGGCAATCGTAAAGATGTTCCGCACTGCACCCTGAGAGCAGCGACAACACATCTGTTCTCCCCCTTCTTGCACGCAAGCTGAGAAGAGGACGATATACAAGCAATCTCTCGTAAAGAGCGATCGGTACCATTGGAAAGTAATGCGTGTAAAACGCGCTCGGACCCTCAAATGGGATACAGATGAAACTGATTTGTATACTTTCTCATACATTTGATATTCGTCTATCTCTTTCGGCTCTCGTAAGCGCAAGGAGGGCTGTCTAGCGTGGCCTTCAAAATAGTTTTCTGATACAATAGAGGGCTTCTCTGGAGAACTCTCCAGAGAACGAACCTATTGAAACAAACACACACGGATGCAACTCCATACGCTGATGTTCGGCTGGGAGTATCCCCCGCACCATTCCGGGGGACTGGGAGTAGCCTGTCAGGGCCTCGTGCGCGGGCTGCAAAAGCAGAGCGTGCGCGTAACGCTCGTACTGCCACACAACCTCGGTGAAGCAGACGAGGGAGTGGACGTGCGATATCCCACCGAGGAACTCAGGGCTCTCGTCAAAGTTCCCAGCATCCTCAACCCCTACGATGGCTTCCGTTCGTACGGGGAACGCTGGCACACGGACCACATCGCCAAGGACAACCCGCATTTGTACGGTCCAAACCTCGCCGCCGCCGTGGAGCAATTTACGGCAATGAGCGTGGAGATGACAAAGGACGTAGATGCAGACGTGGTGCACTGCCACGACTGGATGACATACGAGGCAGGAAACCGGGCCGCGATCCACCACGACATTCCCCTCGTGGCACACATCCACGCAACGGAGTTCGACCGCACGGACTTCCATCCCAACCCCTGGATCGCGGAACGGGAGCGGAAAGGATTGCTGCAGGCAGATAGAATCATCGCAGTGAGTGACTACACCAAGAGACTTCTGATAACGCATTATGGGATCCCCGGGGACAAGATTGCCGTGGTCCACAACGGGCACGAGCAGCCTGCGGATGTTCCCCCGCCATCGCTCCTCTCCCGTTATGGGTCGCGGAAGCACCCGCTCGTGCTGTTCCTGGGACGGCTGACAGTGCAAAAGAACCCCTGGCAGTTTTTAGAGGTAGCGTGCCGCGTGCATGCGCACCGGCCGGAGGTGGAGTTTGTGATGGCAGGCGACGGTCCTATGCTCCCGGAACTTATCGATCGCGCCTGTGAGTGCGGCTTGCAGGACAACGTGATCTTTACAGGCAAACTGGGACAGCGGGAGGTACAGGCGCTCTACCAGGCGGCAGACGTCTTTGTGATGCCATCGCTCTCGGAACCCTTCGGCCTCGTGGCGCTGGAAGCGATTGCGCACCGCACACCCGTGATCGTTTCCAAGCAAAGCGGGGTGGCGGAAGTGCTGGACCACGCATTTAAGGTGGATTACTGGGACGCGGCCAAAATGGCCGACTGCATCCTCACAGTCCTCCGCGAAGAACCGCTTGCGGAACAATTGAAAGCCGAAGCGCCGCGGATACTCCAGAAACTCACCTGGGAAAATCAGGCTGGGAAAGTTCGATCCATCTATACCCATCTTCTTTCCTGATATGAATCATAGAACAAGCCAATTATCCAAAAACACAAAGACCAAAACGGTCTCGAACCGTGACGTTTTGGGAGTTGGAATGTTGGAACATTGGTTCATTCCTTTCTCATAACCAGTAACAAACCCATCACCTCCAACCTCTCACACCCCCACAAACATGACTCCCCTCATCTCCTTCTACTTCCAGGTCCATCAGCCCTACCGCTTGCGCGATCTTCGCATCGACGAAATCGGATGCGGCGAGCCGCAGTACTTTGATGCATCCAAGAACCGCGCGGTCTTTCGGAAAGTGGCCGAAAAATGCTATCTGCCTGCCAACCGCCTCATGCTGGAGCTTTTGGAAAGTTATCCGGATTTCCGCATCTCCTACTCGCTTTCCGGCATGTTTCTGGACCAGTGCCGGGAATATGGGGAGGACGTGCTGGAATCGTTCCGCAAACTGGTTACCACAGGAAGAGTGGAATTGCTGGCTGAGACCTACTACCACTCGCTCAGCTCCCTCAAGTCGCTTGCGGAATTCGTCACGCAGGTACGCAAGCACACGGAGGCGATACAGGTTCTGTTTGGAAAAACCCCGTCCGTCTTCCGCAACACGGAGCTGATCTACCGTAACGAAATCGCCCACGTCGCACGGCTCATGGGCTTCCGCGGCATCCTCGCAGAAGGTGCAGACCATCTGCTCCGCGGCCGGAGCCCCAATGAACCATTCCTCCCGCCCACCTTCCGCCTGTCGCGCGACAGGGAAGGCATCATCCGCAAGCTGCGGCCACTCCCCCGCCCTGCCGAGCAGATCCACGTACTCCTCAAGAACTACCGCCTCAGTGATGACGTCGCCTTCCGCTTCTCGGACAAATCGTGGGTGGGCTTCCCGCTCCACGCGGAAACCTTTACGGACTGGCTCACGGGAAGCGGCGGCCACTGCGTCAACCTCTTCATGGATTACGAAACATTCGGTGAGCACCAGTGGGCCGATACCGGTATTTTTGATTTTCTCCGCGCCCTTCCGCGCATCTGGCAAGAACGTGGAATCCGGACTGCCACACCGTCCGAAGTTCTTGCTGCATGGCAGCGGGAACCGAAGTCCACCCAGCGGTACGACGCCCACAACTTCATCTCCTGGGCCGACATGGAACGTGACCTCTCGGCGTGGCAGGGCAACCGCATCCAGGGCGCGGCGCTCGATGCCGTATACGCTTTAGAACACGCAGTGAAAGCAACCGGTAATCCCCTGCTCCTGGAGTACTGGCGACGGCTGCAAACCTCAGACCACTTCTACTACATGAGCACCAAGTACTGGAGCGACGGTGACGTCCACAAATACTTCAGCCCGTACGAATCCCCCTACGAAGCGTACAGGCGGTATAGCCACGCACTGTGTGACCTGCGACAGCGTGTGGCTGCCGAAACCGGAAGTACGCCCAAAAAGGCAACACGCAGAAAACAACGCTGAACTTTTTTTCGGACTTCCCGACGGGACGCCCAAACAACCCCCTATCACTCTCATGCCTCGCTCCCTCGTCCTCGGCAACGGCACCCTCCTCGCAACATTCGATGAAGATCTCCAAATGCGGGATTTCTACTATCCCTTCGTAGGGATGGAAGACCAGACAACGTACGGGCGCGTGCACCGCGTGGGTGTATTTGTGGAAGGACGGGGGTTCGCCTGGTTGAATGACGACAGCTGGAATGTAAGCCCGCGCTACGCGCCGGAGACGCTGGTGGGAAACTCCATTCTGGAGAACAAAAAGCTCGGGCTGGGTATTACCGTGCGTGATTACGTCCACCCGGTACAGAACGTGCTCATGCGCCACTTCTTCCTGCGGAGCCTGGACGGACAGCCCAAGGACGTACGTCTCTTCTTCCATCACGACTTCTACATCTACGGCGACAAACAGAAGGATACGGCGTTCTACGAGCCCTACACGAACAGCGTCATTCACTTTCGCCAGAGCCGTTACTTCCTCATCGGCGGTATGCCGGATGTGCGGCGCTCCTGCCCGGTCCAGCAGTGGAGGAGCGGAAAATACGGATCGGTACTCCGCAGCCGTGAGCAGCTCAGGAGCGGCGGCCTCTCCTCGTATACGGTAGGCAAAGCGCACTTCCGCAACCTGGAAGGGACATGGAAAGACGCGGAAGACGGCGAACTGGTCCGCAACCCCGTGGAGCAGGGATCCGTGGATTCCACCGTGGCGCTTCACTGCTCCGTCCCCGGATCGGGCGAAACGGAAGCCGTCCTCTGGGTATGCGTGGGCAAGTCCCTGGAAGAAGTCCTGCGTATCCAGGAAACCATCCTGGTAGAGACGCCGGACCGCATCCACCGCAACTGCCACAACTATTGGAAAAGCTGGGTCAACAAGACACCGGCAAATTTTGGGTCACTGGGCCCGGAACTCGTCGACCTCTACAAGCGCAGCCTCCTCGTCATCCGTACGCATGTGGACCAGCATGGCGGCATCGTTGCTGCGGCGGATTCCGACATTATGGCTTTCAACCGCGATACCTACACCTACGTGTGGCCGCGGGACGGCGCCTTTGTATCACTGGCGCTGGACCGTGCGGGATACGGTGAAGTGACGCGCAAGTTCTTTGAGTACTGCGCGCGTATCCAGATGCCCGACGGCTACCTCCTCCACAAATACAATCCCGATGGCTCCCTGGGCTCCACCTGGCACCCGTGGTTCAAGGACGGCGAGCCGCAGCTTCCCATCCAGGAAGACGAAACCGCTCTCGTGGTGTACGCGCTCGGAAAGCATTTTGAGCGCCAGCATGATTTTGAGTTTCTCCAAGAGATGTTCGAGAATTTCGTAAAGAAAGCCGCCCAATTCCTCTGCGACTTCCGCGAGGAATCGACCAGCCTCCCCCTCCCCAGCTACGACCCGTGGGAGGAATACCGCGGCGTCTTTACCTACACCACCGCATGCAC
Organism: uncultured Candidatus Peregrinibacteria bacterium; assembly: GCA_903825315.1. Classification (GTDB taxonomy): domain Bacteria; phylum Patescibacteriota; class Gracilibacteria; order Peribacterales; family Peribacteraceae; genus CAIKAD01. Next base: position 210,150 of record CAIKAD010000002.1, read on the forward strand.
CATTGCGGGATTGGACGCTGCCGCCCACATCGCCAACGTCCTCGGCCATCACCAGCATTCGGAGCGGTACCACAATGCGGCGGACGAAATGCGCCAGGCGCTGCTGTTCCACCTCTACGACGACCAGCACAAACGGTTCGTCAAACAGATCCAACGGAAGGACGGCAAGACCCTGAGTGTGGACCTCACGCCGGACGCGAGCCTGAGCGCCGTGTGGCTCTTGGGCGTCCTTCCGCCTAATGACCCCCGCGTGGTCTCCACCATGCAACAACTGCAAAGTTGCCTCAAAGTGCGGGTAGGCATCGGCGGCCTCGCGCGCTACCCCAACGACCACTATCAGGAAGTACTACCCGTCGGTGACAATCTTCCTGGCAACCCGTGGATTATCACCACGCTCTGGAGCGCGCAGTGGATCATTGCCTGCGCAAAGAAACCTGAGGATCTGGCTGCCGCCAGAGAACTTTTGGAGTGGGCGGCCAAACGCGCCTCTCCCTCCGGTCTCCTCGCAGAACAGTACAACCCGCAGACCGGCGCCCCCCTCTCCGTCGCACCGCTCACATGGAGTCATTCGACGTATGTGGAGACCGTCCTGCGGTATGTGGAGAAAGAAAAGGCACTGAAGAATGGATAATTGATAATGGAGAATGGAGAATGAAAATTTAGCAATTATCAATTGTTCACTATCCATTTACGATGCCCGTATGCGCCCCTGGTTCGCCCTCCCCGCCCTACTCTTCCTCACCATCAGCCTCGCCTACGCCGAAACTCCTGCAACAGGCTCCGGATCGCAACCAGCCACGGGATCAGGCATTTCTTCCGTTGATGCCTGGCCGGCACAGCGGGCCGTGCGCGCCGATCTCCTGCGCAAGAACCTCCCCGCCTTCCTCAAGCGTGAGGGGCAGTGGCAGTCACAGCAGACGGAATACCTCCAAAAACGCGCGGATCACCGCCTCACCTGCCGCGCAGAGCTGCGCCAGGCGAACCGCGATGCCATGCTGCCCACACTGCTCCGGTGCTTCCGCGGGGAATTAACGATGGAGCGCGAACAGCTGCGCCAGGAGCGGGATTACGTAATGCTGACCCTCGGCATTGGTGATGCTCTCCGCGCCGAATCGATGCGCCGCATCGACCTCCTCCGCGACGCCATCAACACCATCACGGGAGCCATCGACAGCGGCGTGTACCAGACGCAAGCCGCCCTCGCCGAAGGCAAGCGCAAGCTCCACGTCAATTACCGCGCCAAGCTCGACAGCCTCCGCTCCCTCATCCGCGCCGACCATACCCTCTCGTGGAATGCGCTCCTTCTGGATGATGCGCAAAACGACCTCACGGGAACCGGATCAACCATCTCACCACAGCAGAATGGTTGCCTCATGACACAGGAAACTGCCCTACGGTCCATTGTGACACCGGGAACGGGAGCGACGGTCACATTGCCGGAGGTCCTTACGGGACTGTTGAAATGCGTGCAGGACATCCAGAGAACGATGGGAAGCGGGAGTATGACAGTTTCGCAATGAAGAGAAGGCACGTTTCTAGCCTCAGATTGTTTAACGTATCTGGATTCCTGAACCTTGATTAACTTGCATTTTGATACCTCTCTGATAGTTGATACCTGACACCTGCATCCTTCTCCCCCGTGTCTATCATCCCACCCCACCGCATCGAACGGACGAAGAACCGCACCTCCCGCGCGGTCCTGGATGGCGAAACAATCGTAATCCGACTGGCCCGTCACCTATCACCGATGGAAGAACGGGAGCATGTGAATATCCTGTTGCGACGCATGCAGAACTATCTGATCCGGGAAGCGAAGAAAACATCTGTTGACCCTTTCCGCCCGCTTTTGGCAGGTGAAAATGACCTTCTTCTTACCCTTGCGACCGGCCAGAGCTGCCGATTTCTTCTGGAAGCGGGAAGACGAACCTCGGCGCGGCGGATTCCGGAAGGATGGAAGATCTCCATCGGACCAAAAATTGATCGTCGGGCGCTTCACCGTTTCCTCTGGAAGCTGCTCTGCGAGCATCAGCAAGGGGCCATAGAGGAGCTTATCCGGGAGATCAACACCCGTACACTCCAGGTAAGGATCCAGGATGTACGTTTACGCTACGCCGTGTCGCAGTGGGGCAGCTGCTCCTCCATCGGGCGCATTTCCCTCAATCCCGCGCTCCTCTTCCTCCCACAGGAACTCCTGGAATACGTGTGCATCCACGAACTCGCCCACCGTCTCCACCGCGGCCACACCAAACGCTACTGGCGCGAAGTGGAACGGGCGTTTCCGGCGTACAGACATGTTCGCACGCAACTAAGAAGTATCCGGCTAAGATCTTTGTAAAAGGGCTCTGTGACGCTACACTTTTCTTATGAGTATCTCTGTATCTTTAAACGGCAATCCAAAGAAAGGGCCGGGGGACAATGATGACCAGAAGAATCCTCAGAATGATCGCGATGAAGGTCCGGGACCGATGGCAGGGCAGTATGACCTGGGTGAAGAAGGCGAAGTGTTCGGCGAGGGGAAAGGTCTTTCGGAGCAGCAGAAATGAGTGAACGGGTGGATCTGCGGCAAGCGTTGGATGTGGCACGGAACGCCGCGGAAGCCGGCGCAGCTATAGCCATGCGCAAGCGGGATTCTGCAGAAGAACTGATCATCCAGGCCAAGGCGCAGGCGGATTTTGTAACGGATGTCGATAAAGCGGCACAGGCAGCCATCATCCAAGTCATCCAGGAAACGTATCCGGACCATCGGATCCTCGCCGAAGAAGAAGGCGCGGATGCACTGGGTAATACTTCCTCGCCCTATCGCTGGATCATTGACCCGTTGGACGGGACGACGGTGTACATTCACGGAAAGGACTCCTTTGGAACCATAGTAGCGCTGCAGGAGAACAACGAGACGGTGGTGGGAGCAATGACTATTCCGATGCGCAATGAGCGTTTCTGGGGCAGCAAAGGAAACGGCGCATTCTTCAACGGACAACGCATCACTTCACTTCGACCAACGCAATCCCTCAATGATGCCATCCTCTGTACCAATCTGGGACGGCACGAACTGGCTTTAAATCTACCCAAGCTCCGTTGCGCCTCCCTGCAGAATTACGGATGCGCTGCCGTGGAAATCGGCGATGTCCTTAAGGGTGAGAACGACGGCGTGGCATTCGACAGCGTGCGCCTCTGGGATTGTGTCGCTGGTTTACTCATGATCGCAGAAGCGGGCGGCAAGGTCCGTTGGGCCTTCCGCGATGCCAACAACGACCGTGGCAGGGTCTTCGCGGTGGGATGCACAAAGCCGATATACGAGGATTTGGAAAAATTTGTATTTGGATCGGCGCACGCATAAATAACTGTTTTTGATTATTTGTGTACACAATTGTGTACACATTTATTTACACTTTTCCTGGCCTTTCAAAACCGGCTTTCTCGAGTAGCTGACCCAGGAGAAACACCGGCAGCCCGACTATGCCCGACCAATCGCCGCAGATTTCCTCAATCATCAGCTGACCGGGCCCATCGATCTGGAAGGAACCGGATCGCCCCTTCCACAGTCCCGTCGCTATCCACCAGTCAATCTCCTTCTCCGTCATCTTCTTAAACCGTACGTCCGAAGATGAAACGCCGTCGAAGTGCAGTCCTTCCGGAGTAAGGACCGACAGCCCCGAATGCACGACAGATGTCCGCCCGCTCTGCGCCTGAATCATGTTGCGTGCCTCTTCCTCCGTCCGCGGTTTTTCGAAGATCAATCCGCCCGGGGATACGACAAGCGTATCGCAGCCTATTACCCAGGCGCCGGGATGCTTTGCTGCCACGTCACGTGCCTTGAGTTCCGCCAGAAGCTTCGCGCGCTGTGCCGGGTTGTGGCGCTCGGGGTGGCCATGCTCATCAACACTGCTCGGAAACACTTCAAACGTCAGCCCAAGACCTTCCAGGAGCGTCTTCCGCTGGGGGCTGGCCGAAGCCAATATCAATATCTCTTGAACCTGATGGTTGGAATGTTGCGGTGGTAATTTCGATGGAGTCATACGGAATTCTACATACCAGATTCCAAATTCTACGAAAGTCCGACTGCCTTCCGCACCTTGCCCATCGTCTCCTCCGCCAATGCCTTTGCCTTTGCCGCACCCGCATCCAGAATCTTCCGCACGGCATCCGGCTTCTTGGCATATTCCTCCCTCCTCTCCCGCATGGGAGCGAAGTAATCGAGGTAGGTTTGAAGCAATTTCTTCTTCCCCTCACCATACGGCAAACCCGACCGATACTCATCCGCGAGGGACTTCTGTTCCGCCGGAGAAAGGAACAACCTGTGAATCTGGTAGATCACACACGCATCGGGATCCTTGGGATCATTCATCCCTCTGGAATCCGTCACAATGCCCATAATGGCCTTCTTTGCAGCTTTCTCGTCCCCGAAAAGCGGAATGGTATTCCCGTAGCTCTTGCTCATCTTCTGACCGTCCACACCGGGCACCACGGCAACTTCCTCGCGGATCACCGGCTCGGGGAGCGCAAAGGTTTCCCCATAGGCATTGTTGAACTTGATGGCGATGTCCCGCGTCATTTCCAGATGCTGCTTCTGGTCCTTTCCCACGGGAACGCGATCGGCCTGGTACAGGAGAATATCCGCAGCCATCAGCACCGGATATGTGAAGAGCCCGGCGGACGCGGGAATCCCCTTCTCCACCTTTTCTTTGTAGCTCACCGCCCGCTCCAAGAGCCCCATCGGGGTGAGCGTGGAGAGGATCCACATCAGCTCAGTATGCTCGGGAACCTGTGACTGGAAATAGATGATCGATTTCGACGGATCGAAACCGCACGCCAGGTAGTCCAGCACGATATCTTCCCGCGCTTCCCGCAGCTGAGCACCGTCCTGGACGGTGGTAAGAGCATGGAGGTCCGCTATGAAGAAGAAGCTCTGGTCTGCCTTACCCTGAAACTCCAGGTTAGGCCGGATGGAGCCGAAGTAATTGCCGATGTGAAGCTGACCGGAGGGCTGGATTCCCGAAAGGACGCGCATGGAGGGAGTGTAGCATGTTCATCACAGGGTTACAGGTTGAAGGCTGGAAGATCGTCTTGGCCAAACCTTCAAATTTCCAACCTTAAACCTTTGCGAGTCTACCCAACACTTCCTCAAACGCCTGCGGAAGAGGAGCCTCGATGGTCACCGCTCCGCCTGCAAAAGGATGCGGAAACGTAAGCCGGAACGCGTGCAGAAAGAAGTGGTGGTAATGGAAAGCACGAGCGAAGGCGCGGTTGAACTTTTCATCCCCGTAGAGGTGATCCAGCACAAGCGGATGACCAATCCTGGCAAAGTGGCGGCGGATCTGATGGTGGCGCCCGGTAAGCATCTCCGCTTCCACGTAGCATGCGCCCTCAAACCGCTTGAGGACATGATACCTGGTATGTGCGGATGCCTCCTCTTTGCCGGTCCGCGCCGGGAGCGGAAAGCGGATATCGCCCGCATCCTTGGGCTGCCCCGTAACCAACGTACGGTAAGTTTTAACCCACTCTCCCCCTTTCTGCTGTCGAATGGCGGCTTCCAGCGCTTGTTTCGTCCGCGCAAAGAGCACGATGCCCGACGTTTCAAAATCCAGCCGGTTCGCGGGCCGGAGGCCGGGATAATCTTTCTTGAGAAAATCCAGGAGAGGAAGCTTTTGCACTTCCCCGGCCCCCTTTACCACCAGTTCCCGCGGGAGCTTGAGCACTGCGAGAAAGTGATCATCCGAAAAGAGAATCCGTGCAGGATGAATAGGCATGACAGAAGGAAGAATACCTAGGCATACGGATCTCCGGAAGACCTGCATGGCCCATCGCGAAAACGCCTTTCAAAACGTCAATGCAGAGCATTAGACAGCCCTCCGAGCGCCCTCAAGCGCCCCGCTTCTCATGCGATACTGGATCCGTAACGATATTTGCCGGCAGGGTGACAGTAAATGTCGTCCCCTTGCCCTCCTGTGATGAGAATTTCACTGTTCCCTGTAGCTTACGTACCAGCAACGATACCAAATACAGTCCTAGCCCACTTCCGTCCGCAAGGGCTTGAACTGCATTTTCACCACGGAAGAACTTCTGAAAGACGCGGTTTTGCTCGTGGGCGGGAATGCCATACCCCTGATCCTTCACTTCTAAATACACCTCCTCTTCCCCCTGCAGGACATTCACTGTGATACAGGTATGTTCCGGCGAATAATTGATGGCATTAATGATGAGGTTAAGAAGAACTTCCGTGAGAAGTCGCCGATCTGTGACGATGTACGAGGAAGATGGACAGTTCACCATGAGGCGTTGGTGACGCGCTGCAAGCTCCTCCTGAAGGGTATCGCTCAGTTCCTGGAGGAACGTAACCAGCGGTATCTCCGTTGTGTTCAAGGGGATCGTCCCGGCTTCAAAGCGGGAAATGGAAAGCATGGTATTAATGGTCTCCGCCATGCCGCGCACCGCCTTTTGCGCCGCTGACATGAGACGGGCTGATTCCGAAGAAGGATCCATTTCCTTGCGCAGTCTCCCCAAAGCCCAGCGGACAGCGGTGAGTGGCGTGCGCAGCTGGTGGGACGCAAGGGACATAAAATCCGATTTTGCCGCATCCACGCGCTTTTCCCTGGAAATATCACGATATACCGCAATGTGGCCGTGAAACACGTCTTTTTCAAAGATCGGAATGTAATCGCGCGAAAAGATCCTTCCGTCCTTGAGACGTATTTCCGATCCAAAAACGAGAACCCTGTCTTTGTCAGTGGCGTGCAGTACCTGCAGGTCTTCGGACGATAATAATTTCTTCCTCAATTTTTCCCGGAGCGCCGTGGCGGATTTCCCCAGAATGGCCTGTGGTCCAACGAAGTGAAACAATTGGCAGTACTGGTCATTGACGTGAATCACTCGTCCCTCCTCATCCAATGCGATGATACCGTACTGCACGTTATCAATGATATCCTGCAGACGCAGCAGGTTGGCACGATCCTGTGCGCGTAACTTTTCCAATTCTGCGGTACGCTCCCGCACGCGCTGCTCCAGCCCCTCATTGAGGAGCCGGATCTTTTCCTCCGCTTTCTTGCGCCCGGTGATATCAATCATGGTAGAAAGAATCACCTTCTCCCCCCGGACATTAAGAATCTGTGCCGATATTTGGACAGTGAACAATTCGCCGGATTTCTTCCGGAGTTCCTGCTCCCAATTGCGAATAAATCCTTTCCGCTGTAATTCGCGAACAAACCGTTTTCGGTCTTTGGGATGCGGCCAGAAATGTATCTTGCTGGCGGTCGTGGCAAAGGCCTCCTTCCGGCTATACCCCAGCCATTCCATCCAGGTATCGTTGACATCGAGAAACTTCCCATCGCTCAAGCGTGTCATCACAATAGCAGCTGGATTGTTTGCGAAAGCCATGGAAAATTTCTGTTCCGAAAGCCTGAGTGCGTCTTCCACCCTCTTGCGTTCGGTAACGTTCCGGACATATCCGATTATGCCGTCCACGGTACCCTTTGCGTCGAATTTGGGAACGTAGGATCCCTCGAAGAATTCCGTCTCGCCCTTGGGTGATGTAATCGGTATTTCAAAAGAATGTACCTTTCCGCTCTCTATCGCCCGTTTCTTGAGTGTCATGAGCCGCTTTCCGTCTTCGTTTCGAAGCAGTTCCAGATCTGTCTTTCCGAGCATGTCTTTCTCGGTAAACCCCAGCTGTGGGTTGAGGACGAATATGTACCGGAGCTTCCTGTCCTGGACAAAGAGATGGTCCGGCGTATGGGATGTGATGGTCTTGAAACGCAGCTCACTCTCACGCAATGCTTGCTCTACCTGCTTGAGGGGAGAGATATCATTGCCGATGGCAAGGATGGAGACCAAATTGCCTTCCCGGTCATACGTTGGCTTGTTCGTCCACGAAACCCACACCAGCTCTCCATTCTTGCGCATGTTCTTGTGCACATTGGTCTTGTAGCTTTCCGGTTGTTCCACAACATCCCGTACCATCCTGGCTAAATTCCTTCCCGTATCGTCGTACCGCGGTACGATTGTCCCTATCACATTTTTGCCTATCAGTTCCTGCGCACGGTACCCGAAGAATTTCAGTCCAAAGTCGTTTATGAAGGTGATGTTGTGGTCCTTGTTGATCTTCAAGATGATGCTGTTCGAGGCCTCCACCAGATCCCGATACTTCTGTTCGCTTTCCGCCAACGCTTTCTGTGCCGTTTTCATGTCATGAATGTCTGTAAACGTGCCAAACCATTTGACGATGCGCCCCTTGTCATCGTGGATGGGGAGACCGCGCACCAGATGCCATCGATACGTCTTGTCCGAAGCCCGGAAAAAACGGTACTCGGCTTCGTAGGCCTTCCCCTCGCGCAACGCGCGTGACCACCGCTCGACGTACTCACGGAAGTCGTCCGGATGGAGCGCAGTCTTGCCCGCATACGTTTCCCGCTCGGTAAACCCCGTCAAATCGAACCATTGACGATTGAAAAAGTCCTGATAACCGCCGGGGTCTGCCGTCCAGATGATCTGGGGCAGAAAGTCCGCAAGCATACGAAACCGCGGGTCGGTAAAATTGATAGCGCGAAATAGTTCCGGCAGCGCGTTCCTCTTCATCTTCTTTGCGAGGCCTGTTCTCTGCATCCACTTTTCGGGTTGCTCCGGATAGCCGAATAGTCCCCGATGGACATAATGACGATGGAACGCCCTGGCAGCGTCAGCGCTGTACGGTTTAGATGGTCTTGTACTCTTTCTCCCATTGCCACGCTTTCCGTCCAGTTTCTGCCGTTCCACATCGCTAATAGTGATAAACCACTTAAATACAATCCCTTTTTCGTCGCGCAAGGGGAGCGCTTGAATGCGGTGCCAGCGATAGACACCATCCGCCCGTCGTAACCGGAATTCCGCCTCGTCCGGCCTTCCCACGCGGAGCGCCCGCGACCACTTTTGTACATACAGAGGAAAATCCTCGGGATGGAGAGCGCTCTTGCCGCCGTACGTCTCTTGTTCGGAAAGGCCCGTGTACGAAAACCACGCATGGTTAAAATGATCCTGGTAACCGTCTGCGTCGGCAGTCGCAGCTATCTGTGGCAACGCTTCCACGAGAGCGTGCACATACGCCTCCAATGCAACCTTCGACCCTTCCAATAACGGAGCGATACCACGGACATCCTTCCGGGGCTGGAATGCATCGCGTGAGCTGCGGGAACGACCTGTCTTCACGCGGGAAAACCGTCTCTTTCGAGTTGCCTTCGGAGAACGACGACGGCGCATAGACACACGTTGGGGCGACATGACCGTTCAAGGAATGGACGAAGGGGCATAGAATATCATACTTTTTGCTGCTGGGCACTCTCTTGAGGACTATCTTATTCATATGTGCGGCGGCATCACAGTCCACTGGCAAACGGTTCCTCAGGAACTAGCGCAACAATACGGCTTCCTTCCGGTGAGCGTGGGTTCGCAGAAGCACGTCTTGCGGTTCCTCTACCGTGACCCTGTCCCCCGCCTTCCAGCGTTCTTCCATGACCAATTGGACATCTATCCCTGGGGAAACAGGGACAACAAGCAATCCCGGTTGCCCAAAACCGGTTGGGCGAAGGCCGAGAGCGTGGATCAGGGGAAGTGGAACTGGCTCCATCCGGAACCTGTGGAGATTCCCGCGTCGCACGGCGTGGAACGGGGCGTCTGGTTCCCTATAGAGAAAGGGATGCGCGGTCTGCTCGTAAAGGATGAGCAGGACCGGCCCCACGTATACATGCTCACCCAGGCAGCATCTCCCGAGTATGCAGCAATGACCAAACATGAGCGGATGCCGGTGTTCCTCTAGAGTGATCGAAAAAGCTCTTGGGGCGCCTTGAATTGTGATATAGTGCGCCGGCTGACAACCCGGACGATTAGCTCAGCTGGCCTAGCCTTCGCTTGCGAAGGCGTGATAGAAAAAGCGCGTCCGCGATCCTTCCAGAATCGATAACAGCAAAAAACCCGGACGATTAGCTCAGCTGGTTAGAGCGTACGGTTCACATCCGTAAGGTCACTGGTTCGAGTCCAGTATCGTCCACCATTCGTCGCTTGTGCTCCTCATGGCAAGCCATCCTGGTTCGCGCTTGCCCTGAGCGTTTCGCGAAGGGTCCAGTATCGTCCACCATTCGACTCGCTCCTCGCTGAAGCTCGGAGCTTCGACCACTCCTGCGAGTCGAATGTCCCGAGCGAGCGTAGCGAGCCGAGGGACTGTCTCGTTCCAGGAAGGGGGGGGGGTTCTACGCGACCGTAGAACTTATTTTTTGGCTTGTGTATGCCGATTATTACTTGCACTACCCATGAAGTGTCTAGGGAGGTATTTCCGTGTGTTTCCCGTCCTCTACACTGAAGGTGTTTTCCCCCTCTCCTATGCGCCTTGCGCACTCCACCGCCACGATCCTGATGGGATTACTACTCCTCGCTTCCCTTCCGTCCCCTGCAGGAACCGCTCTCGCCGTGGGAGGATCTCCTCAATGCAGATACATCGATGCAATCCAGCTCATGACCGGAAAGCACGTCTTTTTTTCCTCCTCATCCTCCTCCACTTCATCAAAGAAGCTCTCCGGGGCGGCGTCTCGCAAGACTTCGCGCCTGCAGAAGCGGGGCGCCAAGGTCATCAAAACATCGAAGGGCTCAACCTCTTCCTCACAAGATTCCCTTGATGTGGGGTTAATCGTGCTCAAGGGCAGCCAAACATTCTACGTCAGCAGCATTGCCCCCGGCAGCGCCGCCGACCAAGCCGGGCTGCAACTCGGGGATGAAATCTTCAAAATTAACGGCCTTGATGCCTATAACCGGTACTCGGATACGGACATTATGAATGCCCTCAACGGCCCCGAAGGAACGAGCGTGACGCTCGAGATAGCGCGTCAGAAGGATGGCGGCATCCTAACCCTTAAGCTCCTGCGCGTGAAACCTGTAGAGAAGACAGAGTATGACGTGCGGAATACGGACGGCATCTTGATCGTCGCCGTGCGCGCCATGAACGCCACTACAGCAACATCGCTCCAAAACGATCTGCAGAAGGTGAATTGGTCAACGGTCCGGGGCGTACTCCTCGACCTGCGTGTCCCACCGCACGGCTCGCTGACGGGCATGGGTCCCATCCTGAGCGCCTTCCTCCCCAAAGGAACGCCATACGCACGGATCATCCGCAAAAACGGGCCGTGGGACAACCTTGGAACAGGCAGCCAGCCCATTGTCCCGGCGAATATCCCCCTCTTCGTCGCACTCAAGCAGAATGCTTTTGGGGACCTGGCTTCCCTCTCCGCGCACGCCCTGTTTAACAAACGCAAGGCCGTGGTCCTTGTGGAGGAAGGAGGGACGGGAAAAACGGAGATCACCGCCGGACTCTCTTTCGATGAGCTACCTGCGGACACGCAAGCGTACTGCGCGGACAACTGGGAACAAGCGTTCTGGCTCATCCGCTCGCAGGCCGTCACAGTCGCCCCCATTCCCGGACAGGACGCCACTCTCGCCAAGGTGAAATACATGATCGAGTTTGGCAAAACGTGGTAACTGCCGTCTAGTCCTGGAACTCCTTGTCCATCATCAGCCTGCTTCCCTCGGGCAGGCTCTGCCCCTGGTACTTGCTCCCTGGCTTCTTGTGATACGGCATTTCCGCGGGACTGCTCATCTGTTCAAATGCGATCTGGCACACTCTCATCCCCGGATAGAGGGCGACAGGAAGACGGTTCAAGTTGCTGATCTCCAAGGTGATCGTCCCCGTAAAACCGGGATCCACAAAACCGGCTGTGGAGTGGACGATAATCCCCAGACGGCCGAGGGAACTGCGTCCTTCCACCCGGACAACGAGATCATCCGGTACGGTGATCTGCTCCTGGGTGACACCGAGAACAAATTCACCCGGTTGGACAATAAAGGGCTCCCCTTCCGCCACGGTGATCATCCGCATATTGTCCGTAAAGGTTTCCGGCTGCTTGGGATCGAGGATGGCGAATGTGCTGTGCTCGTAGAGCTTAAACACATTACCAAGGTGCAGATCCATGCTGGATGCATGTATGTGCGGCAAGAGTCCTGCCTGCGCCGGCGTTATCTTCACACGACCGGATTCAAGCGCCTTGCGGATATCCCTATCGGAGAGAATCATGGAATAACGGAGGAAAGAAGGGGAGACGAGTATACCATTTTTCCTGCATCTCTTCGCTCCCGAATACATTCTTCGGTATACTCTGTTCTCCCATGGCCGCGCCGCATGCTTCCTTTGCCGACAGATTCCCCCGCACAGCCTCCCGAGGCAGAACGACCACTGAGGAAAATACGTACAACGGCTCACTAGCGTCGGAAGGTCCAGAAAGTGACTCCGGGGAGTTTCAACGCGGAGTCCGCGACAACATCCGCAAGGATTGCCGGCAGAAACTGGAGGAATGCGCACGAGACAGCAATTCTGCCCTCTCCCTCTCCAACGTCGCCGAGATTGAGCGTGCAGGGTTTTCGGAAGAAGCGCTCGCTTTTGCCGTCACGGAGGAAAAGAAGACCGACGCGCTCCTGGAATGGCTGGAAAAGTTCATTCCCGAGCTCATCGGCGATGCCAAAGCGGCAGGATCCACCATCGATGAAGCGGAACGGAACCATTGGATCCTCAAGAGCAGCGCCGATGCATGGCGCAAGAAGATGAAAATGGGCAGCTGGACGGAAAAACGGGCATTCGTCACGGGCAAAGATGTGTCCCCGCAGGCGCACACACTGCGTGCATTCCGCAAAAACTGGGAACGCATAGCGCATGATGCCAAGGCCGTGAAGGAATTGGAGATGAAACTGCGCCTCACGCCGGAGGAACTCCAATCCATTCCGCCGCTACGTGCGCTTCATGCACCGTCCTTCCGGGATGGCAGCCTCAGCTATGCCGACCGGCGCACGATCGTTGATGCTGCGCTCAAATACTTGCGGGCCCGCCTCTCCAAACAGGCGGCGGGAGAGCCGCTGGCGCAATCCATCACATCGCTGCAGAAACGCATACAGGAGAAGATGAAAGCCGTCGACGCCGTACCGGAGATCCGGTCGACGATCCGTTCCCATGTGGAACGGACATTCAAGAACAAGGAAAAGGCAAATACGGCAGACGATTACCAATCTTTTTTGCGGGAGGTTCTCTCGGAATGGCCGCGTATCCAGCAGTTTGCCCAGCTGGAGGAGCGACGGAAGAAAGAGGGAACACGCCCCAACTTCAAATTCGTGCAGTTTTCCGTCTTCTTCTTCGATTGGAGCAACGGACAGCAGCAAACGTATCTCCAGGAGGGAGAGCGCAGCTTTATCGATGTCCTCAAGACGAAGGGTATCGTCCTCAAGATACGCCACGAGCTCTCGGCAGAGGACTGGGACGAGGCGGAAGCCCTCATTAGCGAAGCAAAACTGGTCAAGAACCTCACCGAAGAAGACCGCGCAGATATCCGCTCCATGGAGGCGTACTTGCACGAACACAGCGGCGGCAAGCGGCGTTTCAACAGCAAAGAACAGCCTGATCCCGCAACGATCTACGGGCGGATGCACCAGGCGCTGCGGGGTATTTCGAGCGCTTCCGTCCGTCGACGGTATGAACTGGCCTGCAGCTACGACTACCAAACTGCCTGGGCGTACATGACGCAGGTCTACAACTGGAAGTGGTGCCGCTTGCACGGCTACAGCACTGATGAAGTTGATGAAGGATTTCGCCGGCGCGCAAAGGCGGAAACATACCAGCACCTCAAGCATGGGCAACCGCGCGGGTATGCGAACAATGATTTCTCGGGGGATACCTCCCGCCAGCCCGCCGCACGTTCCGAACACGGAACGCGCTCTCCGTCCGTCACGAATATCGATGCTTCCACTGATAACGACGCACTCATCAAATTCGTCCACCGGAACAACGATAACCGCTCTGTGTGGTATTGGAACCGATTTGTCACCAAGAACTTTACGTACAACCAGACCCTCCATGTCATCGACAACATCCATCCCGTACTCAAATGGGGCATGCGCGAGCTCAAAAAACTCAATCTCCCCTTCCGCACGGAGGCGGAGCTCAAGCAGTCTTCCCCGGCAATTGCCGCTTGAAGGAAAACTGCGTCCTTCTTATACTTTCCCCGCGTTTTCCCTATATCCCATGAAGAAAACAATCCTCCCCCTTCTCCTCGCCTCCCTCTTCCTCACCTCCTGCGGAGAAACGTCACAGGGCTTTCAGAAAACGAATATCCGATGGGAGCAGCTCATGAAAAACACCCTCTATGCCGAGCAATACTGGGACGACCTCACCAACCGCATGGTAGACCTGCAGATGGCAGGGGAAAAGGACCCGGTAAAGAGCACCCTCATCGATGAAGTACGCAAAATGGCCCTCCAAAACTCCAAGGCGGAAGGCAAGAAGAGGCGTGAAGGAAAAATTGGCGCGTTTGTGCCAGGCCAGGAGAATGCACAGGGCCACGCCCTCCTCCATGCAAACCTCCTCGACCTCTCCACGGATTTCTCGACGTCTCCCGGCCCATCTCTCAAGATCTACCTCTCAACAGTGGTTGACCCGCGTGAGGGCTCATTTCCCGACGACACCGCCATCGAACTCGACCGCCTGGTATCTCCATACGGCTCCCAGCAATACACACTGCCGGACGATACCGACACTGCGGAACTGCGGACCGTCGTGCTCTACGACAACCGGCTGAACAGGATCTACGGATTCGCGCAGCTCCAGTGACGGGAATATCGGAGTATTGGAATATGGGAATATCGGGGATGAGGCCAATGACTCTTTTGGCTTCCATTCCCAATAATCCAATACTCGAATATTCCAATACTCCTATAAGGCTCGTCCACCCTGCTTCTGTAATGCCGCATCGATCGCCTTCTCCAGCTCAGCCGGATCTGTTTTGACGACCGTGTCATTGACCAGATAGGTCGGCGTGCCCTCAATGTTCTTGGCTCGCGCCTCGTCAAACTCCGCCATGACGGCCTTACGCTTGATGTGGGACGCGGTGCACCGGGTAAAAAGGTCATTATCCAAACCGAGATCCTTCTCCCACTTATCGATGTCATCAGCGCTTACTGCGCGTGGGGGTTTCTCCTGATCCATCTTGAGCTGCTCCTCAAACACCTTGTCGACAAACTCCCAGAACTTCCCCTGGTCCGCAGCGCATTCGGACGCCTCTGCAAGTTGCAGAGCATACTCATGCATCGGGAGCGGGAACTGCTTCAAGTCAAACCGAACTTTGTCCCCGTACTTCTGCTCCAGAGGCTTGGTGACGAGCTCGTATGCCACGCGGCAAGCAGGACACTGGAAATCGCTGAACTCTGTAACAATAACCGAGGCGTTAGGATTCCCCTTTGGGATCTTGCTGGAGTCCGTCTTGATGCCCGTGGTATCCACCCCGCAGGCTGCAAGGAAAACTGCTGCGGATGTGAGGATGATGTACTTTTTCATAGGAGGACAGTATGAGTGGTTTTCCGAGAAAGATCAATGGAGAGCCTCCAGCCACCAGCTTTCAGTTGTCAGTAATTTGACTGTCCAGAGACACTGACCGCTGACCGCTTCCCCGAACCATCCAAAACGCTATAATGACCTCCCATGTCGTTATACAGGAAATACCGGCCCCAAACCTTTGCGGACGTTGTGGGCCAGGAACATATCGTCACCACGCTGGAACAGGCGGTCAAGCAGGGGCAGATTGCGCACGCGTACCTCTTTGCGGGGTCGCGCGGCACCGGCAAGACGTCCTTAGCGCGGATCATGGCCAAGAATATCCTCGTACAGGGCATCGGCGATGCGGCGCTCCGGACGCAGATCGAAACAGGCGTAGTGGAGGGGACGGTAGTGGACCTCGTGGAGATCGATGCCGCCAGCAACACGGGCGTAGACAACATCCGCGACCTCATTGAAAAGGTCCAGTTTTCTCCTGTTGCCGCGGCTGCCAAGGTGTACATCATCGACGAGGTACACATGCTCTCCAAAGGCGCGTTCAATGCCCTTCTCAAGACCCTTGAAGAACCACCGCCGTACGCCTACTTCATCCTGGCCACCACCGAACTCCCCAAGATTCCTGCCACCATCCAGTCGCGCTGCCAGCGCTTCTCCTTCCATCAGATCCGAGAGGAAGACATCGTACGACGGCTCCAGTTTATCGCCGACCAGGAGAAGATTACGGCGGATCGCACGGCACTGCGGGTCATGGCCCGGCACGCCCAGGGAGGCATGCGCGACGCCATCTCGCTCCTGGACCAGTTACGCTCGCTCAAAGACATCACGCCGCAAGACGTGCAGGAACGGCTTGGCGAAACGGGCCAGGAACACGTGGAACCGCTGCTCCAGGCCTTGGACCAGGGTGACCGTACAGCAGTACTGCGCATCGTGCGGGAACTGGAGGACGCCGGCATTGCACTGGATGTCTTCGTACGACAGGTGCTCGGCGATGTGCGCATGCGCCTCCATGCCTCGGTGGAAGCCGGCATGTCTATCGCCCGCCCAGCCGCAATCCTCGATACGCTCCTTGCCGCCATCCGCGACCTGCGCTTCGCCCCCGTGCCGGGACTTGTACTGGAATCCGCGCTTCTCTCCCTCTGCGGGACGGACACGCTCCCCCCTCCTCCTCCCAAAAAGGAGTCCCGCTTCTTCAAAAAAGCCAAGGAAGAACCCAAAGCCGACACCGGTACGGCGCCGACCAGCATCAGCACGCCAAAACACGCAGAAACGGATCAGAAGACGAAAGCCGTGGAGCACGCTAAAGAGAAAGCTCTCGCAAAAGATCCACTCGTGGAAGCGCCCGAAGTGACGCTCCAGGCTGTTATCGCGGCATGGCCGGACATCGTGCAAAACTCCACGCCCCCTGCCCTCAAGATGTCCCTTAAAAACGGACGCGTGACAGGGGTATCAGACAAGATGATCACCGTCAGCTTTACGAGCAACTTCCATCGTGAGCGCGTAGCACAGAAGGAAGCCATCCACACCGTTGAAAAGCTCGTCTCCGACAGTTTCAAGCGGCCGTTGCGCGTGGAGTGCGTCCTGGGCGAGGAGAAGGACGTACAACCGGTGGCAAATGAGACGATGGTGGATCTGGCCGAAGCGGTAAATGAAATCTTTTGAATGACCATTTGTCCTAGATCCCAATGACTAATAGGCCACTCAAAGAAGCAGTCCGGAATAACATTCGCAATCGCCTGTCCCAGCTGACAGATCGTGAGAAACGAGAGCAGGAAACCGCCATCTGCATCCGTCTTCTTGAGTGTCTTCCTCACCATCCCACGGCCATCTGTGCCTACGCCCCCCTTTCCGACGAGCCGGACATCAGCAGGGTTCTTGCCGCACTTCTCCAGCGCGACATTCCCCTCTTCCTTCCGCGCTTTGATGATCAGAAAGTGACATTCCACCGCATCACCTCTCTTGATGCGCTTCGGCCGGGAACGTTTGGAATTGCCGAGCCACCACGCGAGAATCCGGCACCCGATCCGATGGCCATCTCCCATGTCCTTGTCCCAGGCCGTGCGTTCGATTATCACATGAACCGTCTGGGACGTGGAAAAGCGGGTTATGATGTCTGGATCCGCAGGCAGCGGAAAGTGCATCCAAAGACACAATTCTGGGGTATAGCATTCGAGGAACAGATTGTGGATGCCGTACCCGTCGATGGCCATGATGAACGGATGGATAGGGTGATTACACCCGCTGGGAATATTGGAGTATTGGAATAATGGAATATTGAGGACATCGTGTATGGAGTAGAGAAGCGATTATTCCGTTTCCCAATATTCGAATGCTCCAATATTCCAATACTCCTTCACGCCTACACGAAAAAAGAGCATCCCGTACAACACTTGTATGCAAGAATTTTGCACCTGGTGAAGCATGCGGAGTATTCTTCTTTCCCAGTCCCCTCACCCAACCACCATGGCTTACTTGCCAGCCCTCCAACAGACGGATCCCGAGATCCGCGACTTGATCATCGGCGAAGAGAAGCGCGAATGGGACACCATCCGCCTCATCCCGTCCGAGAACTACGCTTCCAGCGCCATACTGGAAGCCTCCGGGAGCGTGCTGACGAACAAGTATTCCGAAGGGTATCCGGGCAAGCGGTACTACGGCGGGCAGGAGTTTACGGACAAGATCGAGAACATCGCCATCGAGCGCGCAAAGAAGGCATTTACGATGGATCACGCCAACGTACAGCCCTACTCAGGCAGCCCGGCAAATATGGCGGTGTACCACGCGGTGTTGCAGCATGGGGACACCATCATGGGATTAGCATTGCCACATGGGGGACATCTGACGCATGGATGGAAAGTGAACTTTTCGGGGAAAACGTACCACTCTGTCCCGTACGAACTGGATCCCCAGACCGAAACACTCAACTACGACACCCTCTGGAAGTTAGCCAAGGAAACCAAGCCTAAACTGATCGTGGCGGGTTTCACGGCCTACCCCCGCATTATTAACTTCGCCAAGTTCCGCGAGATCTGCGACGACGTGGGCGCCATCTTCCATGCCGACATCTCCCACATCACGGGATTGATCCTCGGCGGCGTCCATCCCAGCCCCTTCCCGGCGGCGGACACGGGCATCACCACGTCGCACAAATCCCTGCGCGGACCGCGCGGCGCATTGATCGTATGCCAGGCAAAGTACGCACAAGCCGTAGACAAGGCCATTATGCCGGGGTTGCAGGGCGGTCCGCATAATCAGACAACGGCTGCAATCGCTGTTGCTTTCAAGGAAGCCGAAAAGCCTGAGTACAAAACGTATGCAGAGCAGATCGTAAAGAACGCCAAGGCACTCGCGGAGCGACTGTCTGTTCACGGGTTCCGTCTCATCAGCGGAGGAACGGACAACCACCTCATCCTCATGGAAACAACCAAATCCAAGGGCGTCTCCGGCAACGACGCATCAATCGCACTGGAAAAGGCCGGCATGGAGGCGAACAAGAACACCATCCCCTTCGACCCGTCGCCGCCCATGAATCCCTCCGGCATCCGCCTCGGCACGCCCTGCATTACGTCCCGCGGTATGAAGGAAGCCGAGATGGCGAAAATCGGCGACTGGATGAATGAAGCCATCACGAATGCCAAAGATGAGAAGGTGCTTGCCCGCATCAAGGGCGAAATCGCCGAGCTCTGCAAGAGCTTCCCTTGCCCTGGCATTGATCCGATGCACTGGGAATGACTCCGGATAGTCGGTAGTAGGTACCAGTCCGTACCACTTGTAAAAACGAAGCGGTTACCCCGCGTCTCTCTCCAGGGGTGTACTACAACCTACAAGTGACCACCTACAACCTTTTCCTATCTCCCCCAATCTTCAACTCACGCAAGTTTGCGCTACACTAAAGACATGCGCACCTCCATTCTCTGTCTCACCACCATCCTGACCATCACCGCGACCGCCCCTGCGTTCGCCGCCACCGCACGTCCGGCACGCTACCTGCGGGAACAATCCTTCCAATCGCAAAAGTCCAGCTCCAGCTCCAGCACCAGCTCTACTACTAAGGCTCCCCGCCAGCGCGCGCTCCTGCGGCAGAAGCAGCAGGAATGGAAGGATCGTGCAGAAGGAAAGAGTTCCAGCAAGTCATCATCCTCTTCCGCTGCGGCAGGGGCGTACCACTACGAAGGCTTCCGGGATGATTTCCTGGGCAACGGCCAGCAGGCGCTCCTTTACTTCTACGCACCATGGTCACGCCAGTGCCAGGGATACGACAAGATCATGAAGGGATGGAGCAATGAGAAGGCATTCAAAACCCCGCTCTACCGCGTGGAGTACGACGACCGGCTGGATCTCCGTACGAAGTTCGGCGTAAAGCATGCCAACTCTTTTCTCCTCGTAAACGGTAAAGGGGAGAAAGTGGAATACTTCGACACACTCTTCGAGGCCAAAGTAAAAAGCATAGTCTACCAAGACTAAGTTCGGAGTTTTCCGCACCGTCAATCATCAGTTTTGTGTTGGTGAAATTATTTGAACATTCTTTCATTTTTCGGCTTACCATTGAGGTTTTCTATACGTGTATTTCTGTGCACATTATATATCCGAGTCACATGTATATACATCTTCCACATCACATCCTTGCTGTATTTCCCCTGTCCGTTATGCTGATATGAAACCTCAACAACGGGTTTCAAGACACCCATACAAACACTCCCGGGCCCGGGAAACCTCCTGATCCTTACCATCACCGACTCATGCAGAGAGAAGGAAAGCCATGGACAAGCTAAACGTTCCTCTCAGCCACCAATCGCTTCACTTGCGCTTCCTGAGCCAGTGATCGTCTTGGCCCCCGTGGCTTGCCTCCTCTCTGCTCTGCGAAATCGTCCGTCCCGGCTGAGGATGCCGGGATGGAGCGTCTCCCGCCCTCCCCAGTGCCCCCTTTGGTCTATAGACCTTGCGGTGAGCCATTACGGGGACCTCACCGGGTTATGAGGATAAACGAGAACCCCCTGCAGGGCAGCGATCGGGATCCTCCCCACTCTCTCCTTCTGTCGTTTCCGGGGCCAAACGAGCCCTCTCAAACACAGAGACATACAAAGACAAAGACCGGACCGTGCGTTCGGTCTTTTCTTGAATGAAACGGATGCAGAGGAATCAGAAGATGCAGAAGAAATGGAGGAATAACAGTAAAACTCCGAGGATCGCAAGGCTCCCATTGCTCTGTTTCCTCTGATCCCTCTGCATCTTCTGCATCCTCACTTCTTCCCTTCCTTTGCCGCTAACAACGTCTTACTCGGAGGCGGAACGCCGCCACTGTCGGTCAGCTTCTTTTCGAGGTCCTTAAAACTGTTCTGCTCCTCGACCGTGAGCGTCTCGCCTACAAACTGCTTCTTGCGCAACGCATTAAACTCATTGGTCCAGAGCTCCCTATCCCGCCACTTTCGATAGTCCGGGAGGCTCATCCCCTTCTTCCGGGCCTTCTTCAGCTCTTCCTCCTCCTTCTCTTTGGCTTTCTCAGCTACTTTCGCCGTAGCCTTGGCTGTCTTACTGGAAGCAAGCCACTTGGCAATTTTGTCCTCCACCACGGATACGCGCTCCGTATAGCGCTCACGCGAAAGCTTGCGAATCACGTCCAGACGCTTCGTATCGTCATCCACTTGGGGAGGCGGCAGCGTGCTTACGGAGAACGGCTTGCTGGGAATACCCTTGATCATGAGCCGGATATACGCGTGGTACTTGGGAAGGCTCAGGATGTCCTTGGGTGAGACGATTTCCTCAAACTGTTCGCTTAAGGGTTCCGCATCGTCCGACCCGATCTGAAAGCACATGAGTGAACCGACGTTACCGAAAATTGCATCCTTGAGCGTAGTGTTATTCCCCTCCCCGATGAGGAGCTGATTGACGTACTGGTTGGCCATCGTGAGATTTAAGCGGTATTTCCGCGCCTCCGAAAGAATGGTGGCAAAGGACTCCGTGGCAAAGTTCTGGAACTCGTCGACGTAGAGGTAAAAATCCTTGCGCTCCGCCTCCGGAATGTCGGCGCGGCTCATGGCGTCCAGCTGGAACTTGGTGACCATCATGGAGCCGAGGAATGCCGAATTGTCCTCTCCCAGCTTCCCTTTGCTCAGGTTCATGAGGATGATCTTCCCGGTATCCATCGCGTGGCGGATATCCACCGTGGAAGTCACCTGGCCAATGATGTTCCGGACCAGCGGCGTGGAAACGAGCTGCCCGATCTTGTTCTGGATGGCAGCAATGGCTTCCGTGCGGTACTTCTCCGACCAGCTTGTGTATTCATCCTCCCAGAAGCTTTTGACGAGGTGATTGGTAGTCCGTTCGAGGATTTTGGCACGGAAGGGATCGTCCACGAACATGCGGAGAATCCCCAGCATGGAGTTGTTCCCTGCCTCGATGAGCGCCAGAAGGGCATTACGAAGGATGTATTCCATGCGGCCGGAAAAGGCGTCTGGCCACAGTTTTTTGAAGATACTCATGAGGCCCGATGCCACGAGCGAGTGCTGCTCGGGGTTGGGGCAATTGAGCATATTGAACGATAGCGGAAACTCGCGATCCGCAGGATCGAACAGGATGACATCGTTCGTACGGTTGGCGGGGATGGACCGCAATGCCGCGTCCACCAGGTCCCCGTGCGGATCGATGACCGCTACACCCTTCCCCGCAAGAATGTCCGACCGGATCATGTTTTCGAGCAGCACGGACTTGCCCATACCGGTCTTTCCAATGACATACATATGACGGCGCCGGTCGTCGGTGCGGATGCCGAACTTCCTGCGCTCGCCGCGGAACACGGCTTCGCCGAGCGTCGTGAGATCGACATCCGGATTGGCATCGTCCACCAGCGGAAGGTCTACTGGCGGCTCCACCTTGCGATACATCACCCAATCAAAATTGGGGGTTTTAACGAGAATATTGGGAATGTGCCAGAGCGTTGCCACTTCCTCTACCGAGAGAATGTACGGCCGAACCTGGAAACCGTGCAGAAGACCGGCTGTGACCCGTATCTTTTTCTCCTCAAAGCCGTTGCACTGCGGCAACGTGAACGGGCGGAAGCTGGACGTGATTTCACTTACTTTGATTTCGGCTTGGGATTGCGCAGAAACAGGTGCCACCACGCTCACACGGACATTGCTGACGAAGAGGAGGCGGTTCACCTTGTCCACGGAAGCTGTCTCCGCATCTTCCCTCTCGTGGCTGCGCATACTGACTTTATGATCCTCGTCTTGCTCCGCTTGTCGTGCCTCGCCTTCCGAAAGGATCGGCATGCTCATGGGGTTGATGAACCAGGTCCGGAATCCGCCCATCATGAAATCGACGGGAAAGAAGAGCAGCCGTCGCCAGCCCCGTGACATGTGCACGGAGCAGAAGAGCTTGGCAAACCACGGAAATTGCTTAGAGAGGCCTTTGACGAGCAGCGGGATAAAGGCCAGCGCCCTACGGCGATAGCGCGGCCCCAGGGGCGCTAGAACGACCTGGATATGCCCCCGCATACTGGGCACAGGATAGCGGACGAGGGACGACGTCATGCCCGCCACAGTATCGACATACTGCCGCGTCACGAGATCGATGAACTGGGGATACCGCTTAATGGGCTGCACCTCCGGCCCGGAGAGCACGAGATCCGTGGACACCGCCACTTCCCCCTGCCGGGGATCCAGCAATCCGAAGGGAACTTCCTCAATTTCCGCATCGGGATACTGCGCGTAAAGCTGGCTTTCTATCACCGCCGCTGCACGACGCGAAGACCGCACGTAAAGCGAAATTTTCCCCTCGCTCACCCCCATTTCCAAACACACCGTCCCGTCGCGCCCCTTGAGAGAATGGACGGACGAAAGCACCGCTTCCATCATGAGCGGGCCGCGAGCGGCGCTCAGCGTATCTTCCGGGTCGGGAAGAGTTGGTCGTATTCTCAACAGAACTTCTTTCTGGGCGGATACCATCATTGGTAATTATAGCGGAGAAATGGGGTATTGGAGTATGGGAATATTTGAATAGCAGGACAACTGTCCGGCATCAAAAAACCGCATTCCCGAATACTCCAATACTCGAATATTCAAATTTTCCTTACGCCGCCCTCCGCAGCAAATCCGAAACCAGTTCAAGAGCAACGGTGTTATAGGCGTAATCCATCCGGAGTGGCCCCAAGATGCCGATCGCTCCGCCATTCCCCCTGAGCTGATACCGCGTGATCACCAGGCCGCAACTCTGGAGCTGGGGGAGGAGATGCTCTTCACCGATGTAGTAACGGACATGGTCATCCACCTCCACCTTGTTCAGGAGCTCCGTGAGCTTCTTCTCGAGCACCTCCACCACGCCTGTGGCAAGGAGTGGATTCATCTGGAACTCCGGCTGCCGCAACGCATTGGCCAAGCCCATGTAGTACACACCTGGTTTGTGCGGGACAGTGACAAACGCCACGTTGGGAACCATCTGCGAGAGCAGTGACAACGCCTCATACGCAAACTCCTGATCCTTGCGCTGAAAGTACTGCTCGCGAAGGGTGGCAAACTTTTGCCGCGCCTTGCGCTCAGCCACCGTGGGCTGCATAAACTCCTTCACAAACGCACGGTAGCCTTTGGCCGTAGGAATGCGCCCGGCGCTGATGTGCGGCTGCTCGAGAAAGCCTTGATCCTCCAATACCCCCATTTCCGAGCGAATAGTCGCGGAGGAAACGGCAAAATCCCCGCTTTCCAGCAGTTTCTTGCTTCCGACGGGCAGCGCCGTCTGGATAAATTGGTCAATGATGGCGACGAGAAGCCTGCTCTGTCGGTCGTTCATAAGAGGAAGTATAGCACTCCTATTGACGGAGTGCCAAGTTATTGAATTCTTGATAGATTAGTTCATTACTTCGTTCTTGGAATGAATATATTGATCACCCTGAGCGGGCGCAGCGAATAACCAAGTATCAAAAACCCATCACTCATTCCTGAGCACACACAACGGGCGTGGTGAAAGTAGAAACATTATCCCCCTCCTCCGGATCCGTCGTTGCCTGCGCCTCGACAAAGACACGGTTGTTGACCACTACCTTGCAACCCGCCGATACGGGGAGCGCAAGCGCAACAGTAAATTTCCGCACCTCTCCTCCCGGTATCGTGAACCCCACCCCGGCAGGCGCACCGCAGAACACAATGCCGTCCTTCGCATTACAGGTTGCATCGGACCCGCCCGCGACAAACGAGAGCCCCGGCGGTATTACATCCCCCACCAGAACACCCATAGCAGGCTCTGAGGAAGCATTACTCACGGTGAGGGTGTAGATAATGGTTTCACCGGCTTTTACGCTACCCGGTCCTTTCTGTGAGATGCGGATATCCGCCTTGTGCGTGAGAAGCTGCGCAGAAAGAAGCTCTTTCCCTCCCACAAACGCCGCCACAATCAACAGCGTGAGGATGAGAAGCGCAATCGAGGTGCGCGGAAGGCGTTCGGCCATGGGAAAGGGGGTAGTTGTGTACGATTGTACGACCCCTTCTTCTCGAAAGATATTGCATCATGGGAAGGGATTGGGGATTGGTCTATTGGAGGCTGTGGACGAATGTACGAAGCACAACCCAAATATCCCATCTCTCATCCCTCACCCTCAATCCCTTTCCTCTATTGCTTCCCCGCCGCCATCCTCTTACGGAACCGTTCCACCCGGCCGCCGCGCGCCTCCTTCTGCGCCTTACCCGTGTAGACGGGGTGGCAGTTACGGCACACTTCGACGCTCTGCTCCTTGATCGTTGCCGGGATCAGATACACCGTCCCACACGTCTGGCAGGTCGTCTTAGCGTCTTTGAACAGCTCTGGATGGATACCGGGTTTCATAGCGGGGGTAGTTTACAGAAGTATTGAATTGGTGCAATAGAAAAGGTGAACGGGAGGAGTATTGGCGAACTGGAATACTGGAATATCGGGACCGAATTATGGCCCGAATACTCCAATACTCGAATATTCAAATGGTCGATCCTATCTCTTCGCAGCCTCCGCTTCCTTGGCTGCAGCCCTTGCCGCGCGCTTCACCTTCCGTTCCTCCTTTTCTATCGCTTCTACCTCCTCCTCGCGCAATTCGGCTGCGGCCTGTAATACGGCCTCCTCGGCCTCCTTGTCTTCCATCACCACGCTCATCGTTGCCACTTTGTCACGCGCATTGAGCCGCATCACAATAACGCCTTGCGTGGCGCGACCGCGGCTGGGTATGTCGCTCAGGCGCATACGGATCATCTGCCCCTGCTTGCTGATACAGAGAAGATCGCCGTCCGTCCCCTTTTCCAGTACAAACCCACCCACGATATCACCCGTCTTCGGCGTCAGTTGCGCCGCTTTTACCCCCGTGCCACCACGGCCCTGGAAGCGGTATTCCGTAACCGGCGTCATCTTGCCGAGCCCGTTCTCCATCACCACAAGAAGCTGGGATGTGGAAGGAGCCTGAATCAATGCCGCTTCCACAACGATATCTCCTGCGCCAAGCATAATGCCCCGCACCCCGGCAGCGGCGCGGCCCATGTCGCGCACGTCGTCTTCCTTGAAGCGGATGGCCTTGCCCTTGCGTGTAAGGATGAAGACCTCGTCCTTGCCGCTCGTGGCCAGCACCCACTTGAGTTCGTCGCCTGCGGGCAGCTTCTGCGCGATGAGTCCAGACCGGCGGATATTCTCGAATTCGCTCGCCGCCGTTCGCTTAACCGTACCCTTGGACGTGGTCATAAAGAGGAACTTCTTACCGCTCATGTCCGCCTTAAGCATTGCCGTAATGTGCTCCTCCGGCTGCAGTTGCAATAAATTGACAATAGCCTGGCCTTTGGCAGCGCGGCTTGTCTGGGGCAATTCATAGACCGGTAGTTTGAACACACGCCCCGTGTTGGTGAAGTAGAGGATATCGTCGTGGTTCATCGCGTGGAGGAGCGACAGCACCTCGTCGTCGTCCTTCGTTGTCATGCCCTTGATCCCCTTGCCTCCACGATGCTGCGCCCGGAACTGGACGGGACTGAGGCGTTTGACGTAGCCACCCATCGTGAGCGTGACGATCATCGGGGCATTGGGAATGGTGTCCTTGGCGGAGAATTCCCCTACGGCAGTCGGGACGATTGTCGTCTGGCGCGGGTCGCCGTACGTGGTCTTGAGCGTCTCCAGCTCTGCCCTGAGAATCTTATCCACCTTCTTCTTGTCCTTGAGAATCGCCTCGCACTCAGCAATGAACTTGAGTTTTTCCTTCAACTCATCCTCAATCTTCTTGCGCTCGAGACCGGCCAGCGTCTGAAGTCGCATCTGGAGGATGGCATCCGCCTGGATCTCGGTGAGCTTGAACTTCTTCACCAGATTCTCCCTGGCAATCTCCTTCGTTTCGCTCTTCTTGATGGTCTGGATAATCTGGTCGATGTGATCCAGCGCCTTCTTGAGGCCTTCCAGGATATGCGCACGCTCCTTGGCCCGGTCACGGTCGTAGGTAACGCGCCGCGTGATGACAATGCGACGGTGACCCACAAAGATCTCCAGAAGTTCCTGCAGGTTGAGGAGGCGCGGCTGAATACCGTCCGCCAGCGCGATCATGTTGTAGCCAAAGCTCGTTTGCAGGTCGGTAAGCTTGAAGAGCTGATTGAGGACCTTTTGGGGATAGGCATCCTTCTTGAGCTCGATGATCACGCGCACCTTCTGATCCCGATCCGACTCATCACGAATGTCCGAGATCCCCATAATGACCTTATCGTTGACCAGCTCGGCCATCCTCTCGATCATGGCAGACTTGTTCACCTGGTACGGGATCTCGCTGATATGGATGTAATAGCGGCCTTTGCCGTCCTCTTCAATTTCCGCTTTTCCGCGAATGACTACGCTGCCCCGTCCCGTAAGGTATGCCTGTCGGATCGATTCCTTGTTGTACACAATGCCTCCTGTGGGGAAGTCCGGCCCTTTGACGAACTGAAGCAGGTCTTCCACCGTCGCATCCGGGTTCTCGATGAGATGCAGTATGGCATCCACGAGCTCGCCTAAGTTGTGCGGCGGCATATTGGTGGCCATGCCTACGGCGATGCCCACGGTCCCATTGAGGAGAAGATTGGGGAGCTTGGCAGGAAGGACCGATGGCTCCTTGCGCGTATTATCGTAGTTGCCCACAAAGTCCACCGTGTCCTTTTCGATATCCTGCAGCATCTCATCCGTCACCTTCTTCATGCGCGCCTCCGTGTAACGCATGGCCGCTGCACCGTCCCCGTCAATGGAGCCAAAGTTCCCCTGCCCGTCGATGAGCGGATACCGCATGGAAAAATCCTGCGCCATGCGGACCAGCGCTTCGTATACGGCGGAATCTCCGTGCGGGTGATACTTACCCAGAACGTCACCAACGACGAGCGCACACTTGCGGTACTTTGCGCCGCTCCGCAGCCCCAGCTGATGCATGGCGTACAAAATACGGCGGTGTACCGGCTTCAAGCCGTCCCGCGCATCGGGAAGGGCGCGCGACACGATCACGCTCATCGCGTAATCGAGGTAACTCTGCTCCATCTCCGTCACAATGGGTCGCGGGGCCAAACGTCCGATGCTGGAAATAGTCTCGCCACCGCCCGAAAGCGACTGCTGCTGGGGGTTACCGGGGTTCGTATTCTTGTCAGCCATACGAAAATCTGCGGGGAAAAGTGTTCTACGCGATCATAGCGTTTTTTTCTTGCGATGAAAGGGGTGTGGCCCACAAAATGTGAGAGACATGGAGCGACTTTGCAGTGTTTTTCAAACTTGACTTTTATTCTTTTTTTTATATTATATACTTCCTTACTACTCCCTGCACTATGGATTCAACAGAACTCTTGCAGCGTGTCGGATGGACGTCAGCCCCTGAGCATGACAGCAAACTATCGACTGCACAGGGAGCAACCCAGCTCGCATTGGATAGCGGGATGCTCTTGCTGGAAAAGATGAATGGCGAGCCGCTCACCTGCGAAACGGTTCTTGAATTCCGCAGGCAAGTACTACAAACGTACGTCGGAATTTGCACGATGATCAAGGATCTTCAGGGGCGCGAAGAGTATGCAGTGATAGCAGAGGCATGTGCGGATACGCTCGGAAAGATTGATGTGATCCTGGCGGAACTTGTAACACATGACCACCAGGGAACAGGGTTTTCCGGGAGCGAAGTGAACGCGTAGCCTGTCCTCATGCTTTCCGTTGTCGCCACGCCCACCACTCGGCTTCGCTCGGGGTGGGCTTCCCGATTTCACCTCCATCGCATACCCTGACATTCATGCTATCAATAGTAGCAACGCCCATCGGGAACCTCGGTGATATCACCCTCCGCGCCATCGAGACGCTCAAGAAATGTGATGCCGTGGTGTGTGAGGATACGCGCGTGACGGGGAATCTCCTCAAGCAACTGGGCATCGGGAAGAAGGAACTGATCAGCTTCCACGGACACACCGATCCGGGGAAAGTGGAACATCTGATCAATCTCCTGAAAGGAGGAAAACATTTCGCGCTCGTATCCGACGCCGGTACGCCAGGCATCAGCGATCCGGGATACGCCATCGTCAAACGGGCAAGGGATACAAACATCCCCATTGAAGCGATCCCCGGACCATCCGCGTTCCTTGCTGCACTTTCTGTTTCAGGACTTCCCATTCACAATTTTGTGTATCTGGGATTCCTTCCGCTCAAGAAAGGACGGAAGACGCTCCTCGATTCATTGAGGGATGAAAAACGGACGGTGATTTTCTACGAGTCCGTCCACCGCATCGAAAAGACGCTGAACGAACTTGCAGACACGCTCAAGGACCAGCCGGACCGCCCCATGGCAATCGCACGGGAACTGACCAAGATGCACGAGCAGGTCATAAACACCACCGTGCACGACCTGCCCTCCATCGTACAATTCTTAACGAAGAAAGGAGAGTTCGTCGTCATCATCGGCGCGCGATGATCTCTCGCATAAGTGTACACATATGTGTACACATTTGTGCGCACATTCCTCTAGCGTTCATCTCCTTTCGTAGATGTGATTCGTTCCTCTCTCCCTTGAAATACAAACAGAGGAATGCAGCGATCACGTTACGGCAGAACATTCAACGGATTGATATTCGCCCCGTTCTTGATCACTTCAAAGTGCAGGTGCGGACCCGTCGTCAACAGTCCCGCCCCGTACGTGCCGGGCTTTCCCCCACTCATGCCGATCACCTGGCCCTGGCGCACCTCGTCCCCTGCCCCTACGGCAAAGGAAGATAAGTGGCCGTAGAGCGTTGCATAACCGTCACGGTGGCCGATAAGGATATAGGAATAGCCCCGTGCTCCCCCGTCTCGGGCGAGAAAGACGATGCCGTCCGCCGAAACGCTCACGGGCGATCCCTGCCCCTGCCCGATATCGACGGCGTTGTGTTGCACGCCGAAACGCTTGAAGTAGTTGGCATCGCGGAAGCCGGCCGTAACGGGCCCGTACACCGGCCAGGAGAACTTTACACCAGGGAGCTGGACTGTGCCGTCATCCTGCTGCGCATCCATGAGCCCCATGTCGATAAGCTTGCGCTTGGCTTTCTCACGGATTCGGGCATCGATGCGCGCCATATCCGACTGGAGCCTGAGCACGTTGGCCTGGACGGCAGCCATTTCCGCGCGGTAAGCGGCTATCTGGTCCGCTGTCGCCTGCATAGCCCCCACCGCCTGGTCGTACGCCTTGTCTGCGTCGCGATACTCCGTCAGGAGCGTCTCACGATCCTGATACAGCCTATCGAGTGACTGTACGGCATCCGCCGCGGCCTTTTGAGCGTTCTCCGAGAGCAGCGCAGCAGATTCGCGCAACGACAGGAGGGAAACCATGTACTCCTCCCGCGCCCGCGCCACTTCCGTCTCCTGGAAATCGCGCTCCAGGCCGGAGCCGAAGGAAAGAGTAAGGAGGCGTCGGAAGACGTAGCCAATGCTATTTTCCTGCGCCGTGACTGTGAGCTGGCCCGCCTGCACGAGCTTGTTGAATTCCTCCTCCCCAGCCGCGTACGCACGCACAAGCCGTTCGTACTGTGCAGTAGCAACCAGACGGCGGGCTTCCAGTTCTCGCACATGGGGACGCAATGCCACAATTTGCATGCGAACGTCGTGCTTTTTCTTGCCAACCGCCAGCAACTTTTTGAATGCCTCATCCGCGGTGAGCTGCGTCTGCTTCTCCGAGTTTGCTGCCACTGTTCGGCGCCCGTAGCTAGCCTTGGCCTTGTCCAGCGTCTGCTCAAACTTAGCCTGAAGCGCCGCACGGTCCCCCGTTACATCCCCGAGCAACACAGCAGTTCCCGCTAGCGGCACGATAGCCACGCCCAGTACGGCAATGACGATGAACCGATATGTGGGGTGCATGTTTCTGTATATTATACAGTATTTTGATATATTCTGGTAGTGTTCGATGGGTCTCACAGAAACCGAGGAAACCAAAGAATCCGAAGGATACTTCTTCCCTGTCCTACTAGTACAACAACAACTGCCCCTCGGATGCATCGGATCCCTCGGTTTCTTCGGCTTCCCCTCCGATTCCCCAAAAACTTCCACCCGCTCCGACCCCAGTGCTATCCTCCCCCCATGATCGCTCACCTGCGGGGAACGGCTCAAAAACTCGGCGTCGGCGAGGTGATTATGGATGTCCAGGGTGTTGGATATCGTGTCTGTGTGCCGCTGGACGTGTGGGAAAAGTTGCCGGAATTCGCCCCTGCAAGTCTCTGGATTTCTTCCTACATCCGTGAGGACCGGTTTGACCTGTACGGCTTCCTGGACCGGGCGGGACAGGTCCTGTTCGAATCCCTGATCAGACTGTCGGGCATCGGTCCCAAATTGGGACTGGAATTATGCGCCGTGCCCAAAGCCCTCCTCCTCCGCGCCGTGCAGGAACAGGATGCGGGACTACTCAAGAACGTGAAGGGCGTGGGAAAGAAAACAGCCGAAAAGCTGCTCGTGGAACTCAAATCACTCTTGGAGAAGAGCCCTGGCCTCCTCGGCACGCCGGACGTGTCGGAGCTGCCGCATGAGTTTGACCAGGACGCTATCGCCGCCCTCACGTCACTCGGATACGACTCCCCCGCCGCCGTCGATGCGCTCAAGAGACTGCCACCGGATCTCAAGTCCACCGAGGAACGGGTTGCGGCGGCGTTGCGGTCATTGTAATTGTCCCCTCGAACAATCAGGAAAAGAACACACGTGACAACAACAGCGGTGAGGTATACTCCGTCCCATGCTTCATCTGGATATCACGCCATCTCTGGCGAAGACCATCACGCCCTCCCTGGGCATTCCGGACCAGGAACTCATCAGCCTCCGTACCACCATGAAGCGGTACGTGGAGGACTGGCTGCACGAGCGCGCACGCGGGGAGCACGCCTGGACCATGGATCCCTACAACAAGCAGACGATTGAACGCATCAAAGAAGCGGCTATTCGCGCCAAAGGCGAAGGTGTGGATACGGTGGTGTGGGTGGGTATTGGCGGTTCGGCTCTGGGTCCGCGGGTGATTCAGGAAGCATTTGAGGCACCGGATACGCCGGAGTTCTTCATCCTCGATACGCTGGACCCCTCGGTGCTCGAAAAGGTCTTCTCCATCATCAACTGGAAGACGACGCTGCTCGTGGTGGCGAGCAAATCCGGCGACACGCTGGAGCCTATGAGCATCTTCTTCCTGTGCTGGGAGCAGCTGCAAAAAGCGCGGAGGGATCGCGCAGCGGAGCGTGTTCTAGCCCTCACGGATCCGGAGAAAGGCTACCTGCACGCCTTCTGCCTGGACCGCGGCATCCCCATGCTCCCCATTCCGTCCAACGTTGGCGGGCGCTACTCCATTTTTACGCCCATCGGCCTCCTGCCGCTGGCGCTCCTCGGCGGCGACGTGGACAGCTTTGCGCGCGGCGGCAAAGAGATGGACACACTGTGCCAGGAACCGCTTTTGGACGAGAACCCGGCCGCCCTCCTCGCCAGCGCGCAGTACGTGCTGGACACCAAGCGTGGCTACAAGGTGCGCGTGGTAATGCCCTACAGCCAGCGCCTGGCCTCGCTGGGGCGCTGGGAGCAGCAACTCATCGCGGAGAGCCTGGGGAAGAAGGAAACATCGAACCCCATTCCCATTGCCGCCGTGGGCACACAGGACCAGCATTCGCTGCTGCAACAGTGGATCGCCGGCCCGCGTACGTTCTGGCACCTCTTCATCCGCGACCTGGAGAAGCCGCGCCTCTACGTCCCCGAACGGCTCGACGCCCAATGGCGGTTCATTGAGGGCAAAACGCTGGGGCAACTCCTGGATGCCTGCTACGAAGGGACGAGCCGCGCCCTCACCGCGGTCAAGCGCCCCTATGCAACCATTACGCTCACGCGCCTCGACAGCTACCACCTGGGGCAGCTCTTCTTCCTCCTCCTTGCGGACGCCGTCTTCCTCGGCAAGCTCTACCGCATCGATCCCTACGGCCAGCCGGCTGTGGAAAGCGGTAAGCAGATCACGAAGGAAATATTGTCGAGGGGGAAGGAGGAATGAACCAAGGCTCCAATGATCCAATGACCAAAGACGCTTCGATCACCTGACCGTTTTGGGATTTGGAATTGTGGACAGTTGGTTCATTCAGAAATCAAACATTGCTGTTTCTTCGAAGGTTCAATTGTCCTATAATTTCCGCCCAATCTTCTCCCACTTCTTAATGGCAACTGATATCACTGACTCCCAATTCGAAGCCGAAGTGCTCAAGTCCTCCGTCCCCGTCCTCGTGGATTTTTGGGCGCCGTGGTGCGGCCCGTGCAAAATCATGGGACCGGTGATTGATGAGCTCGCAACGGAATACGGACCCCAGGTGAAGTTTGTGAAGATCAACGTGGATGAGAATGCCGACGTCGCCGGCATGTTTAACGTGATGAGCATTCCCACCTTCATCCTTTTCCAGGGCGGCCAACCCAAGAAAGCCTTTGTCGGCGCCCGGCCGAAGGAAGATATGAAGAAGGAAATTGATGGAGCGATAGCTCAATAATCCCCCTACGGTGTACGTCATTTGGTTGTTTCGTCTGGAATAATTGATCGACGTGATCGGTTTCACGAAATAACGAAATTACATTCCCACAATTGATCACGAAAGTGTGATACGGGATGATCCACCTATGACCTACATCCTCTACGCAATCGGTCTCATCGGCCCGTTCTTCCTCATCAAGTACCGTGAGCGCGTAGGAGATATGATTGGCGAGGCGGAGTGGATGAAAAAGGTGGGCGGCGTCTACAGCTTCCTCATCATCCTCGCATTCTTCGTCTTCTTTTGGACGCTGGCAGAAATAACCGGAACCATCGACATTATCTTCGGGCCCATCATCAACATCATACCCGGGCTCCATCAGAATGCAGCGACGCCCGCACCGGATTTTTAGACGGTCTTCAGGCGGGGACAACGATTGCGCCCACGCGGACCGGCTCTTTAACCTTAAGACCGACGAGAGCCCCCTTCTTGGCCAAAGAAACCGCCTTATGCTCTATCTGTAGCGACGAAACCGGCTGCGTAAACTCCTGCGTCCCGCGGCGGAAGATCACAAATTCTCCTACGCGCAGTGGCGCCTTGATCTTGAGGATCGCCACGCCAATGCGGTCGTAGTAGTGGGTAACCACGGCAAGCACGGCGGGCGCCTTGGCTTTCTTGGGCTTTGCTTTTTTCACCGGTCGCTTCTTTGTTGCACTCTTCTTTTTTGCCTTCACAGGCCGCTTCTTCTGAGCGGGCTTCACCTTTTTGGCCTTCGTTGCCTTCTTCACTTTCTTCTTTTGGGGAGACATAGAGAATAGGAAGAATATGCAAATTGTACCCCGTAACAGCACTGTAGAAGAAAATTGACTTGCATGGCTGCTGGAGTTTGATGCCCATTATATAAAAGGATAACCAAAAAGAACCCCCGCAAAACAATGTCGCGGAGGTTCAAGGCGTCGAGAGGGACAAGCCCTCAAGACTTCAAGGTTCAGGACTTCCGAGGAGGTACAGACGACGCCAGACCGAGGTCGCCGTAGCAGCCGTCATCCCAGTGGTCGTCGACATCAAACCCGTCGGAATCGAAGTTGCCGACGTAGACACGGTCGCCGTCCGAGCCCTTGTCTTGGCAGCGCACGTAGACATAAGGCAGCAGACGCTCGCGGTGCATAAGCCAGTAGAGGATGACCATGTAGATCACCTCGCAGGCAAACGGCACCTCCTCGTCCTTGAGGAGAGCGGTCTGCAGGTCGTAGGTCTTGCATCGGGACTCGGGCACCGGCTCCTTGCGGAGGAGATACCACCGGACACTCACCTTTTTGTCGTTGGCAAACGGCTCGCAGTTGTACCAGTCGGTGTCGTAGAAGGCGCTTTCGACAATCTCGCGAATTTCGTTCACAGAGAGAGCGCCACCTGCGACGAGGACGTGGGTGTCCTTGTACGCCTGGAGCGTCTCTTCGCTAAACGGGATCTCCGCGAGCTGCGGTGCGGGGAGGGCGATACCGTAGCCCCTGCGCACCTCTTCCAAGCCGAGGAAGTTCTTGCCCATGATCGCACGGGCTTTGGCTTGGCTCTCGCTGTCGGGGATCGGGTCGCCAGTGACGGCACCAGCCTTCCAGAACGCCACGAGACGCTTGGCGAACGGTTGGTCACTGCGCAGGCGCTTGAGATCCTCTGGCGTAATGCCGAGATCCTCGAGAACCTTTAGCGTCTGGCAGACCTGCCCGAAGGTGGCCTTCCAGAGGCCACGGGTTGCGGTAGACATCGAAGCTCCTTTGTCCCAAGGGGACACTAAGAACTCTTCCCGATGCGTCGGGGGCGGCTTTCTCGGAACGAGACAAGCACTCTATGCACGCAGAATGCGCAGGGCGCTTGCCTCATACCTAAACCTTGACGATGCTCTCAAAGAACACAATCATAAAATATAACAAATGACAATATCTGTCTATGGATCGGAGACGGGCACCAGGCTCATTACAATGCCGTAATCCAGGCCTATGTAGCACTGGAGAGTTGTTGGAGTAGTACTTCCACTACCCCGCATTGCGAGGACAGCATTACAAAAGAACCCCCGCGCAATAAACGCGGAGGTTCAAGGCGTCTAGAAGGCGTAAGCCCTCAAGACTTCAAGGTTCAGGACTTCCGAGCGGCGGACACCCACACGAACTCGTAAGGGAAGACGTCCCAGAAGCGGCTGTAGACGCGAACGCGACCCTCGTCGACGTCGAGTGCAACGCAGCGCTCGCCGGGGAGCACTTCGGCGCACCGAGTCCAGTCGTTTTCGAGCAAGTCCTTACCTGATGTCTGCTTTAGGTGACAGAGGAGCACAGCGGCTGCAAGCGCGACCGGCGTGACCTCCTCGCCGGGGAGCAGGAGCTTCTTCTGCTCGGCGAAGTTCTTGCAGTTGCTGTATGGCACCGGCATGCGCACGCGGTAGATGCCGGGAGTCAACTTCGCCGTGTTCAGAGGGTACTTCATGTACCAGTCCTGAACACACATGAAGTTGTACATCACGACGGTCTCGCAGGTGCGCAGGTCTTGGAGCGACCACGCGCCGACGCGGATTACCACCTCGCCGGGGGCGGGCTCGGGCAGCGGATCGCGGCTCTTCTCGCCGAAGCCGAGAATGGCGACTGCATCGTAGCTATAGAAGCTTGCATGCAACTTCTTCTGCTCAGAGATACTCATGACACACTCCTTTCGAGAGCTAGAGGAGAACCAGTTTGCCGCTGGCTTCGTGCTTTCTCGGAACGAGACAAGCACTCTATGCACGCAGAATGCGCAGGGCGCTTGCCTCATACCGAAACCTTGACGATGCTCTCAAAGAACACCTTAATAATACTTTAATCTTAATTTGTATGTAGTCAAAGTTCTATGAGGATTATCGATCCCCTGGTAGCAAATTTTGCTAGTAACCCCGAACGTGCAGACCAATGTTTCCCCATTTCCTAAATGGTGGAGCGGAGGGGACCCTTCGCATCCGCTCTGGGCAAGCTCGAACCCCAAGGCTTGCCATGAGGAGCGAAGCGACGAATGGTGGAGCTGAGGGGATTCGAACCCCTGACCCCCTGCTTGCAAAGCAGGTGCTCTACCACTGAGCTACAGCCCCGAATACGTCGCAAAGTGTAGCGTCCCCTCACCGAAAATCCACTGTGCTTTCTCTATGAGAACGGTGTGAATGGATGCCAATGACGCCCTGTGCGCCTTTACGGAACACACAGCGAAGTTTACGTGATGATTTTTTCCACCGCCCCCTCTTCAACCGCCTTCCGCAGCTCCATCCCCACCCGTTCCCCGACACTCAAAGACTGACCATACAGATACCCCGAATAGGGCGTTGCAGCCGTGCCGGGTGACCCGGGGATGCGGAGGCTTACATCAAAGATCACAATGTCCTCCTTCCCCTCCTCCGCCACCACGGCTCCCTGCAGCGCGAACGGACCGATGATCCCCTTGCCGGAAGGATCCAGCTCTTTGGGCAGCTTCTGCGTGGCTGCAACGAACTTTTCGCCCATCTCAAACGCCTTCTCGAGGAGGGATTCCTTAACGGTACAGGCGATGTGCCCGGTCTCGATCATCTTGAGAGGAATGCGGCTTAGGACCTGTGCCTGCTGGGCGGAGGGCAAGCGAAGCACGCCATCCAGGTTTGTCTGCCGTCGGGTGTCCGTACCCATCAGTTCCAGCTCGCCGGTGAGCGCCGAGTAGAAGTAGTTAAAGTTGACGGGCGCGCCGATGATGAGCTCCTCGATGGGCGCCGTGCGCCACCCTGCGGTCACCTTGCCCGTATTCTCCAGCTGCGACCCCAGGCTCTCCCACTCTTGCCGGTCTTTGGCGAGGAAAAACGCCCGCTCATAGCCCCGGTGTGCCTCGCTGGCTTTCACAAGCACCGGCCGGTCAATCTCCTCGGGCTTGGCGAAGATTTTGGGCGTCCGGATCCCCGCATCCCGCAGGAGGTGGTATTGGTTGTACGGCTGGTCGCGCTCTTCCAGCTTGAGGAGCGTCCGCGACCCAAAGATGGGAACATTGAAATCGTTCTCAACCTTCTTGAAATCATCGAAGTAGACCCAAAAATACCGGTTGTGCACAAATATCGTATTCAGTTTTCTCAGCTTCTCCTGGACCTCTTCCTTCAAAATATCCGGAAACTGATCCACGGTGATCACCTCGTCGATACTGCCTTTGGCTACCCCGCCATCACCCTCACGGGATTTAAAGTATTTCGTATACGTCTTCTCTCTCCCCTTTCGTGCTACACACAGCGTCGAAAAGTCCCACTGCTTTGCTCCATGGCTGACGTCCAACGCGCTATGGCCGCCAAGCACGCCGACCGTCAGTTTCGTAAGATCGTAACCGGAAAGGAGGGCGTTGGTATCCATTGGTAAGAGTGTAGTACGGATTGATAGGGACGGGAATGTTACTTGGCTATTTGGTTACTTGGTTGAGATTGATCAGCTATCACCCCAGAATCTCCTTCAGTCTCCCCTTCTCAATGGCCTGCTTGATGTCGCGAGCGATTCTCCGACCCGTGCTCATCGGAACGTCATACTTGAGTGCCGTGTACGGTGAACCTTCGATGAACGGATTGGTTCCGGCGACAATCCTGGCCGAGATCTCGAAGACGTAGATCTCCAGCTTGCGGGTAATGATAGCCTCGAGGCAGAAGGGGCCGAAGAGTCCTTTCCCTGCACGGGGAAGCCTCTTGCTTACCTTGACCACCTGCTGCCCCATCGTGAAGAGCTGCGGAAGAAGCGATTCGCGCACCACCACCGGAATGTTGCCCACGATCGTGTACGACGTGTGAATATTGGCAGCCAGCTGGTCTTCCGCGCGGATACGGCCAATGGAGTCGGCATTGGACTCATAGCGCTTGTCCATGCTCATAATCTCCAGTTCCCTGGTGATCGGCGAGTAGAAGTAGTGGATGTAGAGCGGTGCCCCCACGATGTACTCCTGGATGACGAAGTCGTTCTCGTCGGGATACTTGCGATTCTTCACCTCGTAGAACTGCTCCGCAGATTTGACCACGAAGTAGCCGAACCCCCCGCCCGCACCGTGGAATTTGATGATCACCGGGCGGTCGATGTCCTCCGGGCGTTCGAAGACCTTGGGGAGAAGGAGGCCGCTTTTGAGGAGCCACTGCCGCTCCATATCACGGTCGCTCTCCCACTCCAGAATCTCCTTGGTGCCGTAGTACATGGCTTTCATCTTCTTCACGCGCTCAGGCCCGAGATACGAAACGAACGAACCGTGCGGAATAATGATCGCCTTCCGCTTCATGAGTTCCTTCTCCAGCCCTTCCCACTCGTCCCAACTGTCCACGGTGATAATCTCATCCGCTACGGGATACGTCTTATAGACCCGCTCCATCCCCTTCTTGCAGATCACGAGATTGCGCATCCCCTCGTCCCGCGCGCCCTTGAGAATCTGCAGCGCCGAGTGGCTTCCCATTGTGGCAATAACGAAATTTTGAGGATCGCGGGAAGCCGACGGGCGTTTGCTCGGGCGTGGCATGGTATTTCCGTTAACTTTACCAGAACAGGAAGCCACGGACAACGTATTCCTTATGAGGAAATGTGACACAAAAGGGGCGCCGTTTGTTCGTGCGCCCCCAGCCAGGGAAGGAGCCGGATTAGCGGCTCACAGGATCGATGTAGGGAATGCCCAGCTGCTCCATCGCCCTGCACGAGGCGTAGCGGGCGGTGTAGATGCCATACTGTTCGCAGAGATTATTGACCTTGGGACGGGCAGATGAGGAAGACGATGGAAAGAGAGAGGCGGGGCAGTAGGCATCAATGGCGTTCTGCGCCACCTTCGTGAGACCAGCGCGGACGCCGGTGTTGTAGGCATTTTCCTCTACAAACTGATTCACAGCCCGGATGAAATTGTCCGAAATTCCTTTAGCGAGTACACAGTCATGCAATGGTGTAGGCATTTCCACGGCTGCGGAACTCCGCGAGGACGAAGAAGCGGACGCTGAGGGTGCGGATGATACCCATGACGGTCGTGCGCGCCGTAGCGCTTCACCGCGCGGCATCACGTCGATGCCGGCCGCAGGTGTGGAGACGCCGCCTTCGATGATGGATGCCCGGAGATCATCCTGCGTGAGGAAGGTCGCCGCGCCCACCATGATGCCCGCCACGATGCCGCAAAGCGCAATAACCGCGTCACGCTTTTGTGTGTTCATACGAGATGAGGGATGTGGATATTTGAAAGCATTATACCTTTGAGAGGCATTTTCTTCAATGTCTTCTCCAGGAAGGCATCATGCAGCGATGGATTCCTTTCGGGTTGTGCCTTGCTGCATATTCTTGACGT
The DNA here is from genome assembly GCA_903825315.1 of uncultured Candidatus Peregrinibacteria bacterium. Taxonomy (GTDB): domain Bacteria; phylum Patescibacteriota; class Gracilibacteria; order Peribacterales; family Peribacteraceae; genus CAIKAD01. The sequence goes on from CAIKAD010000002.1 coordinate 249,750, forward strand.
TCGATTGAATACGTTCTCTTGCTTCAGCACATCGGGCAAGCACATCCGGATGGTCACGATGGGGCTGGGGAACATACTTCTCAATCGCCCAGAACATCACTCCGCGTTCCATCGCCTCTGCAACGAAAGCAGGATCCATCGTTTGCCGTGCCTGCTCCGGGACATCGGCAAGCGTATGCCCTGCCGATCCAACGGCCGCCTCCATCATAATCTCCCGGTCCGATCGAAACGCCTCCGAAAGCATCCGGTACGCGCATCCAAAGCGCTGCTGTACAAGCCGCAGTGCCTCCTCGCGCGTCGCGGGTACACATTCCCCTTCAAAGAAAAGATCCACCGCATCCTTCTTGTCCGGCCACTTCACTTCCTGGGAAGAGGGAATGGAAGACGGATCCGCCTGCTGTTGTCCTACTGATGTTTCCATGGAATGAATGGGGAAAAGAAAAAAAGCCGCACCCCTCGGGGAAGGGGCGCGTGCGGTACAGGAATCTCTCACGCACGGAACCCTTCCTCCCGAAGGAGGAGGAGTTGAAGTGCGAGGAGGAGACCGTTGTGTCGCATGACGAGCATGAGTCTACGGATGCAGAAGCCTGAGTCAAAATATTGGGAGTTGATGTTGTATTTTTGGCTTTTGTTCAAGGAATAGTCATCCACAGCCTCCCGTTCTTTGACAAAAGAAGAAGCAAGAAGGAGATTAGTAATCTTTCTTCCCTACCACCATGGAAACTGCCCCAAGAAATGTATCGAAACCGGAACAACAGGAAGTGCGCGCGAAAAGCATCCTCGGCAAAATGCAGGAGGCACTCCGCTTTCGAATTTTCATGATGTTCCCATCCTTCCCTCGAGCTGATAAAATTGTGAAAATGAAAGATTCACGAGCGGAATTAGTCTCCTCTGCTGTCAAAATGGTAATGGAGTCCGCGGAGAAGCAAAAATTCTATTTCTGGCGCGGAGAGCATCTTCTACCCACTGTATTGGAATACCTGGAACAGGGAGTTCCTTTTCATATTGAACATATTCCAGAACTATCACACAAAGGAAAGCCTTATACAATTTACCCTGATTGCGCACACTGCAGTGCCACAGATCCGAGCTTCCGAGTGTGCGAAGGCTGGAGCTATGAAAATGCTTTCTGTGCTCCAATTGACACTCATGAAAAAATCATTGATCGAAAAGAAGAACTTCGAGTAGTTCCCGAGAGGAAGGCATAACATTGCCTGTCGTACTCTTCTGCGAGAGCTGAACTTTCTACAGTCCAAACATTGGTGTCGGTGGGTAACCCGTCTCCGCAGCATGCGTGTCTGATCGAAACACGGTTCGAGAACAACCGAAAACAATCCCCTGCAGCCCTCTTCCCGCGAAGACGGATGGAGGTGCCGGTGGGAATTCCCGTCTTCGCGGAATGAGTAAACCGAACCCGGAGGTAGTCTTCTTATTGTTGATCTGCGATACCGCTTCGACGCGACTCTTGTTCAGAGGTGCTTCTTTGTGAAAGCGCGGCCGGATTGGGTTTTCAGATATCGCTCAAAATCTTCCGCACGTTGCCTGTCATGAAATGCAATACAAGTCTTCAGGATCCACGGTCGGAATTTGTTTGTGTGGAAACTATCGCCTGCATTGTGTTCCGCGAGCCTTTTCTCAAGGTCACTTGTGACACCAACATACCAATGCTTAGAGTCTTTCTCTGACTCGATAATGTATACGTAATGCATAGTTGAATACTATAACACCACAACGGATCCATCGCGTCGTAGCGGTATCGCCATGCAAGGTTCGAGAACAACCGAAAACAATCCCCTGCAGCCCTCTTCCCGCGAAGACGGATGGAGGTGCCGGTGGGAATTGCACCCACGCATGGGGGTTTTGCAGACCCCTGCCTTACTACTTGGCTACGGCACCAATGTGACCTTCATTATACGAATATTTCCTGGGAGAAGAACATGAAAGAGTAAGAACCACTTCCCCCTCGGCACTTGTTCTGAGCGAAGCGAAGGATCCTCGGCTTCTTCGGATTCCTCGGCATCCTTTCACAACACTCCAACAACCACTACCAATCCACCTACTTCTTCTCCGGCTCTTCCGTGGTAAAGGAACTGGTGATGGCCACCACCTGCTTATCGAGCCCCGTAGTGGCAGCGAAGGGCGTGGATGCCGTTACGGTGTAGCCCGTGCCAGATTGCGACACGGCGCTCAACTGGTAGAAGCGCTGCTTGGGCTGGCTCGCTTCCGGCTGCGCCGTGTAGATATCGAGCGTCACTTCCTTGGCGTCCACGGTCACCGTGCGCTGGTCAATGTTCTCATAACCGGGCAGCGCGCTGATGGCCTGCACGTTCGCCTTACTGTAATCGGTGGAACCCATCGGCTGGGCGAGAACTTCTTCCGTGACCACAACGGTGGGATACTGCCCCGATAGGGGCTTTTCGGTCTGGAACGCGGCCACCACCTCCGGGGGGATGCCGCGCTGCTCCATCTGTTCCCGCTCCACCACTTTCCAGCCATTGGGGAGACAAACACCCACTGTTCCGTTCCAGTACTGCTGCGTGCAGAGCGTCGCCGTCGTCTCCCCTCCACAACCGGACAGGAAGACCAGGGTAAGAGCTGCAACGGAGAGATAATGGCGCGTGGTGACCGAACGGGTTTTGAGCATGTGAAAGATCATACCGATGGAGCGTCAAAAGCAGGAATACTGCTGATGGTTGCGGATGGAAAAGGGATGGACAGATTGAAGAATAGATGCGGAGATATTCTCTGTGCATTGAGGAAAAGCCCGATTTTTGGTAGAATAACCTGATTGGTCAAAACACACATCCGCACCCTCGCCTTTCTGGCTGCCCTCCTCATGCCGCTGCCCGCATTCAGCGCGGTCGTGACGGCTGCGGGCATCAGCCATACTGGCGTACTCACCGTACAGGATTCCATCGCCGGGCTGGGGCTGGAGGCCGACCTCAAGGGTTTCCCGGGAAGCCAGGTGGACCTGGTGGTGGTGCCGCCCTCACAGAAATTCGTCGTGTTCCCGCTTGCGCTGGATTCCGATGGAAACGCGCATATGCACGTGCCAGGGAGCAGCATCCATGAAGCGGGTACATACAGCGCCTTCGTGGGATTACAGGGCAAGCGTCTCCTCGAAGACGTGACTTTCAACGTCCTTCCGGACAGTGTGGATCCCGCCAGTTCCACCCTCGCGGTATCCCGAAACAGCATTGCGGCGGATGGGCGCGACGCTGCAGGCGTCACCGTCACCCTACAGGACCAATATGGCAACGCCCTGGCAAAGCGGCCAGTTAAACTCATTGCCAGCAGCGCTCAGGTGCGGCTGGACGTGGAGACGCAGGAAACTGATGCGGACGGAGTGGCACGCTTCTCCGTGTCTGCCTCGACACCCGGAACGTACTCTCTACGCGCCCTCGACCTCCTGAGCAACAACCTCCTCACAGCCGAAGCATCGCTCAAAGCAGGTAGCACGAAAGCCGTTGGAGGGCCGGTCTCACCCTACCGCGCACAACTGACCGACACCGCATATCCCACGCCGCAAACCCATGATGTCATCCAGGGTTTTGAAGTACGGCTCGGACAGCAGGCCCTCAAGATTGACGAAATGACCGACCTCACCATCCGCGCCGTAGATGCTCAAGGCAGAACTGTCGAAGACTACGGGGGAACGGTCCAGGTGACGGCACCCACGGACTCCACCGCAACGCTGCCGGGCCTCAGCGCCGTGGATGGCGCCGGTTCCGTGCGCTTTGAGGGAAGAAACCGCGGTATTCGCACAATTCCCCTCTCCGTCAGCTTCCGGCGCATCGGGCGGCATACGCTCAGCGTGGATGACACGACCGATCCCACACATGTGCTCCACGGCGAAGTAACGGTGACCGTGACACAGACTGGCAATCCGGATGTTCTCAATCTCCGCATAGACTCGCCCGCCCAGAACTCCACGGTAGGAGGTGCCACCGTCCTACTCGAGGGAAGCACGCAACCCTTCACGAACATATTCGTCAGCGGCGGCGTGGACAAGAGCGCGGGAGAAAGCGATGAAGCGGGGCGCTTTTCCATCCCCGTCCAGCTCGATGAGAACCAGGGCGAGTACACGTTTCACATCACGGATGATGCCGGCGGCGACATCTCCCTCCATCTCGTCCGCGATGCGGATCCGCCAATTATCGAGGACCCGTCTGTTGCTCCCGACACTCCCGAAGAAGGTGCAAGCACCCTGCTCGTAGCGCACAGCGAGCCGGGATTGGCGAGCTTGGGTTTGCAGATTGGCGCGGAGCGGATGCAGTTGCAGGAAGACGGGACCAGGCCAGGCACCTACCAGCTGCTCTTCACGGCGCCGCGCGCTGGTTCGTACCAACCTGTTCTCACGGCGCGCGACCCTGCAGGCAACATCACCAACCTCAGCATGACCCTCACGGTCCTGGCGAAGAAACTCCCGACCGTTCAGCACCTCCGCGCTACGCCCCAGAAGGCGGCCGTGTCGCTCTCATGGGATCCTGTCACGAACGAGCCCGTCGACCACTACAAAATCTATGTGGCGGAAGGTCCGGACATGGGCACATACGCCTACTCTCTCGAGACGGACGACGCCTCGCGCACCGGCGCCGTGGTGACGGGCCTCAAGACCGGCGCGCCCTATGCCTTCGCCGTAACAGCCGTTGCCGATGAACGCGAAAGTGACAAGAGCGAGCCTGTGTTGGCGCGTACGTTGGGACTTCTCCTCACCGTCGATCCCCAGCCGGAAGCGCTCGCGGCGGAGTGGTCGTTCCCCGTGGCAACATCGGTCCAATCCTTCCTCCTGGAATACGGCGCTCATGAGGAGCTCACAGAACAGCGCACCATACCCGGCGGCGACATTAAAGCGAACGAGAAGCGCTCCCTCATGCTGCGCGACCTCCTGCCGGGCGTGGAGTACTTCATCAAACTCACTCCCATCGCCACGACGGGTGAACCCCTGGAAGACCTCGTAGCCACCGGTAATGGCACGCCCCTCAACTCCGACGGGCACTTTGCCGCGCCGGATCAGCTGCCACCCCTCAGCACCATACACCCCGTTGCGCCCACCGCCACGCAGCCCGGCTCGGGCATTCCCCCACCGGCACTCTGGGGCATTATCGCCGCCGCCGTCCTCCTCATCCTGTGGCAAGCCAAGCGGATGGGACGCAGGCAGGCAGAACGGAAATTTTTCCGCACGATGGAAGCACGCTACCATCGATAAGCCATGGCCCGCCCCCGCACGATGTCCATCGGCGGCGCGACGTTCGACCTCTTTGTCCGCATGGACAGGAGCGCCGTGACCGAAGCGGATGGCGGACTTTCGCTGTGCTTCCCCGCCGGGGCCAAGATTAAAGTGGAACAGATCATCGAGACATGCGGCGGCGGTGCCGCTAACACATCGGTAGGACTGGCGCGGCTGGAATGCGACACGTCATTCTGCGGCGTGGTGGGAAGTGATCAGTGGGGAGAACGGCTTCTCAAGAATTTGCAGGACGAACATGTGGATATCCTGTCTGCCACCGTGGTGGAAGGCGAAAACTCCAGCTCCTCCATCATTCTCTCCCTCGGGAGCGGTGAGCGGGTCATCCTCTACAACGCCGGTACCAACATCCACCTGCAGGACGCAACATTTGACCGCGAGGCCGCTTCCAAGTGCGACTGGCTCTATCTCACGCATCTGCAGCAGGGCAGCACCATTATCTTCGATGACATCATCACCATCCTCTCCCACCCCACAAAAACGGTAGGATTGACTTGGAATCCCGGCTCCACGCAGATCAAAGAGGGATGGGGTTCGCCCGAAAACCGTGCTCTCCTCGCCCGCACCCGTGTTCTCCTCGTGAACAAGGAAGAGGCGGCGGCGTTTACCAAGACAAAGGAAACAGAAGAGGCCCTCCGCATTCTCTCAGACGCCGGCGCGGCGGTGGTGTGCGTAACGGACGGAAAGAACGGCGCCATGGCGACGGATGGAAAGACGCTCTACCGCTGCGCGCCCATTGCGGACGCCGCAGTAGTGGACGTTACGGGAGCAGGAGATGCCTTTGGGACAGGGGTCACATGGGCCATCCTGAACGGTTTAGACTTGCCAACGGCACTCAGAGCGGGTACGATATCTTCTACAAGCGTATTGGGTTTCTTCGGCGCACAGGCAGGACTCCTCACGAACACCGAGATGCAGAAACGGCTCTCGTCCTCCCGTCCCGATGTGCAGATGACACCGTTACGCTAACACGCACTCCCCTTCCCTCCCCATGTCCGACGACTCTCTTGTGCACATCCAGGAATTGGTCGACAGCGCGATGTCCTCCCTTAAAACGGCCCATGCCATGCTTCGCGAATTGACGGGAGTGTCGGATTCCACGCGAGAGCGCCACGTGATCCGCGCCAGTTCCATGGCATCCGGAGCGCCGGTAAGCGGCCGGGTCGTGGAAGGCGTCTTCGATGGTCAGAACATGGTGGACAAGAACGGGCAGACCTATCCGGTGCCCGCCAACTACGCCAGTAAGAGCAAACTCGTAGAGGAAGACGGGATGAAGTTGACGATTACGGACGAAGGGAAATTCATCTACAAGCAGATCGCCCCCGTCCCGCGCCGCACGGTTTTGGGCGTGCTCATCCAGGAAGACGGCCAGTACAAAGTGCTCGCCGAGGGCAAGGCGTTCCGTGTTCTCCTCGCATCTGTAACGTTCTATCGAGCAGAAGTCGGTGACCAGGTATCCATCCTCCTGCCCCAGGGCGGAGACGCCAAATGGGGAGCTGTTGAAGCGGTGATCCCCAAGCACATTGCCGAAGCCGCGGCCCGCGCCAAAGTGAGCGGTGAGACGGAACAGGGGGAAGACGGGGAATTGTCTCCCGCACTAGAAAAGTAGGAGGTGTATGGAGTATCTGGTAGTCCGGACCAATGGATAATAGATACTGGAAAATGATGACGGTTATTCAGTATCAGAGTATTTCCATAATTATCCGTTTTCGATATTCCATTCCCCATTCCTCAAGGGGAGGTAGCGCTTCCCCCCGTCCTGCGCTACGCTCAGCCACCGATGAAAGGCGCGCGCTTCCTCATTCCGGCAACACTCGCGATCCTCGTCGTCGCCCTGCTCCTGGCGCTCCTGTGGTCCAACCGCAACGCGGCCATTCGCGCCTTCCACATCCAGGCCAAGCCAGGCACCTGGGTGGCAAGTCTGCAGAACTTGGGAACAGACCTCGGGAACGAAGGGGACACCTCCATGGGACACATCCGCAAGGGTGACGTGGCGGCTCTGGCCGGCGACTGGAAGGAAGCGGAAGACGAGTATGCCGCGGCAGTGGATACGGATGGCGGTGCCGCCGCTCTCAAAAAGCTTGCACACACCCAGCTCCAGCGCGGGGAAACAGACAAAGCACGCTCCACCATTGACCGCCTGCGCAAGGAAGAGGGCCGCGCGGAGGAGGTATTACTCCTCGCCGTCACGCTCGCCCTCCACGACAGCGACACTGCGCAGGCCACCTCTCTTTTGGATGCCGCGGGCGACTCGCCGCACAAGCGGTACGCCGCCGCCCTCCTTGCCATTGCCCAGAGTGACCAAAAGAACGCCCAGACGGAACTGACAGCGACAATAGAAGGATGGGAGCCAACCCTCAGAGCTGCTGCACGCACCCTCCAGGACGCGTATGACGAGTACGCTCTGTATCCCCAGAGCAACGAAATCCACCTCAGCGCTCTCCTCGGCCGCGCCCTCGCCCAGGTACAGGAATGCCCTATAGCTCTTCCCCTCCTCCAGCGCGTCACCGCCGCAAAGGATGATTATCGCGACGCATGGATCGTGCAGGGCTACTGCCAACTCGTGACGGAGAAGACAGACGAAGCTCTCGCGTCTCTCGAGCGGGCTTACACCATCGACCCCCGTAAACCGGAGATTCAATATTTCCTCGGCCGCACGTACGCCGCCAAGAATGACCATACCAACGCCGTCACGTACTACCAGTACGCCCTCCAGAACGGCTTTCAGCCAGAGCGCGATGTGCGTAGGGAACTCGCCAAAGAGGCGCAGGCATCTGGCGATTTGCTCCTCGCCTTCTCGCAGGAGAAGTACCTCGCCACGTCATCGGGAGCCGACCTCGCCACCATACGGGGCTTTGTGGATCTGGCCCTCAAGGCGCAGCGGCCGGAAGACGCATATGACGTAGCACTCAAAGCCACCACCCTCTGGCCGCAGGATGCCCGTGCGTACGATCTCTATGGAACCGCCGCAGCCGCAGCAGACAAGAAGAACGAAGCCCGCGCCGCCTTCCAAAAGGCGCTGGAACTTGATGGGTCACTGGATGATGTGAAAGCGAAATTGTTGAAATTGTAAATTGTGTACACATTTGTGTGCACATTATTTTCCACAATCCCCGACACGTATCCGCCATTCCAAGTTTGTTTTTTTGATTGTTGAGAATACCTGCATCCTCCCACACGCTCACCTGTAACAAAAAGACCGGCTTTCACCGATCTTTTTGTGTTTGTCTTCTCCTCACTCTTGTTGACTATCAACGCCGAATCACATGAGTCGAGCGCTGAGCCGTTGCTGTGGAGGAGGACGCGAGGGGAGGAGCCCTCATTCCCTGCCTTGCTGGGGTTTCTTGTTTCTCCTCGGAACCCACCGAAGTCCCCGTACCGGCCCGCCGCAAGGTGACGTGGAGTCTCCTGGGGGGCACTGGGGAGAAGCAGGATGCATGCTGCTGGAGCACCCTCACATCCGCAGCATGACATTGCAGAGCAGAGAGGGCGGTGGCCGCGGGCGGTCCGTGCATCCCCGGATGCGCGGAAGGTCCTGAATGATCCGCATTACACACCCTAGAGGGCAGAGTATTTGCGCCTGCGTAGCGATGGAAGCGGGTCAGGGGTGGCCGCATAATGCAACCACCGCTCTCTCTACTGGACGATCTGAAATGGCTCATAACGCTCAATACATGACCGTCGGAACCGGAAAATAGGTTCTGTTTCCCTATCAGCGGGGGACGCTATTTTTCGGTTATTGTGTTGATGTGAATGATCTGTGTCTGGGTGTGCGCGCGTGAGTGTGTGTATTCGCCCCGGGGCGTGTGTGTTTGTGTGGTGATTTGCTCGTGCCCCGGAAGGGGTGCAGGAACAAATCAGGGCATCGTACTCCCTATAAATTCTTCTGCAAGGTTTTGGAATAGCCGGATGTTGTGAAGTGTGATGTGAATACATTTTTGACTCGGGAAGACAGAACCATTTTCTCCGCTACAATGACCCAAAATGGACCTCAAGAAGCTCCTCCGCCATCTCCCTGCTCCACCCCCCTTTCTCCTGGCTATTGGAGGGGTAGGAATTGTCCTTTTTGCCATAGGCATGGGCCTCCTGCTGGTTCCACAAAATCCCCCCTCCCCTGCAGATCTTCTCCCCGCCGATGCCACGGCTGCCTACTTCGCCGGTATCAACGCAAAAGACGCCGCACTCCTCAAGGAACGCTTCCCTCTCCTCACTCCTCTCTCCCTGCCTAAGACGGGACAGGATGTGGATGTAGCGATCGTGCACCTGCCGGATGGAACACTTGGCACTGTCACGTTCATCGGGGGCATGATGCTGAAGACCATGGATTCGCGGTTACCGCTGGATACGAAAACCTTTGCCGTGCGCCCATCATCCGAGGCGGTTTCGAAGATTCTCGCGCAGGAGAAGATGACTCCCCTTTCCGCCCTTTCCTCCTTTCAAGAACTTACGCAGAACACGCAGAAGCCGTGGGGCTTCATTGATTCCACGCTGATGAAACCGACACTCGATGAAACGGACCGCACCGTTCTTCAGTCCCTCTCGACAGAACCGCACCTCCTCCTCAACTGGCACGACGCTTCCCTTTCCCTCTCGGTCCTTCGCCTGTCCCTCCTCCCCGCCCTCTCCAATCCACCGCCTCTTCTCTCGCCCCGTCCCAGCTTGTCCGCCACCTTTTCACAGGGAAAGAGCGTGACGGATATGGCCGCTCTGTTCATCCCCAAAACGAAACACACTGCCGTACAGGGAAAACTGGATCTGGCGCTGCAGGCACTCCTCGGAAAGGATGTGAGCGCTTTGTATGATCTCCAGCCGCTGCTCCAAAAGGAGACGACCGTAGCCATGTCCCGCTCCGGTACCCTTCTGCATGTGCTCCTCCTCGGCCGGGGAAACGGAATGGACCTCCGCTCACTCACCGACCGCTTGCATACGAGTGTCCTGACAGCGCTCCCCACGCAGGTGGTGAACGAACGCCACCTCAAGGAAGGCTATGCGTCCGTGACGATCGAGGACGATCCCTCGATCATTGAGCAAGGGAAACGTGTGGTGAACGGATGGACGGTGCGCACGAGCCGGCGGAAAGACACGGGAGAAGGCCTCGTTTCGGCTCTACGTGGCGACCGTTTTATCTTTACCAATGACCGGGAGTGGATGGATCAACTGCTTTCCTCAACGCCTGTCTCGCCAGCCCCCTTGCCTTCCCTCCAGCGCGGGACCGTGACGGCAGCAGGTATGGCCAGCCGCACCTTCTTTCGGGATCTCATGGAGGACGCCCTTCCTCTCTCGCTCCCGGACATCATCCTGTCTACCTTTCACATCAATAGTGACCAAATCCTGTGGTCCATCGCACGTGATGGTGAAGTCCTTACGCTTTCCGTCCAGGAAACGGAGTGACCATATCCCAAAATCCCAATAACCAAAACGAAAGATCAATTGTCAATTTCCAATGATCAAACGATCCGGGCGACGGAGCATCTTTGATCCTTGGACAATTGGTCATTTCTACCCATCAACAACTAGCCAAATACTCACAATCAGCTCTGGTAAACCATCACAAGTCCCGCTACTCTCTCCTCCGACTTTCCTCTTAGAGGAAGTCCATTTCCGCCTTGTTATGACCTTCCACCGCATCTCCGCTTTTTTCCTCGCTCTCTCGGCGCTGGCCATCGTCGTTTGCACGGCCCTGCTCATCTATCCCGGTCCCAAGTTCAGCATCGAGTTTACGGGCGGGACACTGATGTCCGTCCAGCTTCCGGCTGGTAAGACGAAGGAAGACCTCTCCAAAGTGGTTTCGGGCTTTAAGACAACGAGCGGCGCAGTATTGGGCAACTTCAGCATTTCCTCAGTAAGAGGCCTGGAGGGAGGGAGTTCCTTTGTGATTCGCATGCGGCCGCTCAACAACGACGAACACGTTGCCCTGCTCGCCAACGTCACCAAAACGTTCCCGGGCACGCAGGAATTGCAATTCAACACCATCGGGCCGAGCGTGAGCGCCAACCTCAAGCAGCGCACCTTCGTCGCACTGGGGGTCGCCTCGATCTGCATCATCATGTATCTCGCTTTCGCTTTCCGCAAGCTGCCGCGTAAACTCAGCCCCTGGAAATTCGGCCTCCTCGCCGTCATCGCCTTTATCCACGACGTCATCATCACAGCAGGCGTCTTCCTGGTTCTGGGATGGTATACGAGCTTTGAATTCGACACGCTCTTCGTCACGGCCCTTCTTACCATTCTCGCCTACTCCACCAACGACACCATCGTCATCTTCGACCGTGTCCGCGCCAACCTCAGCTTTGAGAACCGATCCGAGGACTTTGCCACAACGGCCATCCGCGGCCTTAAGGACAGCTTGATGCGGACGATGGGAACAGGCATCTCCACGCTCATCATGCTTACCGCCCTCTTCTTCCTGGGCGCCGAGAGTATCCGTTGGTTCATCCTCGCACTCATCTTCGGCATTGTCATCGGAACGTATTCCTCGTATTTCATTGCGTCAGCTTTGTTGATACGTTGGAAGTGATCGACTGTACAGGTTATTTGATTATCTGGTTATGTTGTACCCAGCCAAGATTCAATCACAATAACCCCACCAAGTAACCAAATATCTAGATAACCAATCATCCCATGCCTGCAACCCCTACGATCAAGAAACTCTCCGGCGGACGCACCCAAGCCACTCTCATCTTTGAAGAAAAAGAGGTGACACAGACCGAGGAAATCGTCCTCAAGAAGCTCGGTTCTGGCGTTTCTGTCCCCGGTTTCCGCCCCGGCAACGCCCCTATGGACGTGCTACGCGGCAAGGTGAACCCCGAGCGCGTGCTGGAGGAGACGGTGCGCTCGCTCGCCTCCCCTTTTGTACGGACGATTGCCACGGAGCAAAAACTGCAGCTCATCGCGCCGCCCAAGATTCAGGTGGACGCGCTCAAGCCGCTCACGGTGAGCATCGTCTTTATGGAACGCCCCGAAGTGAAGGTGAAGGGGAAACTCAACGTGGAGAAGAAGGACGTGAAGGTAGATGCCAAAGACCTCGACCGTATGATGCAGTACCTGCGGGAGCAGGAGCGCACGTTCCGGGAAGTGGAACGCGAAGCAAGGGAAGGCGACCAGGTGACCGTAGACTTCCATGGGACGGACGCAGAGAGTAAGGAGATCGAAGGCATCCGCACGCGTAACTACAGCGTGATCCTGGGAAGCCAAACACTCATCCCGGGCTTTGAAGATGCCATCAAAGGCCTCAAGAAAGGCCAAGAAAAAAGTTTTACGCTCACGTTCCCCGAGAAGTACCACGCGGAGCACCTGCAGAAAAAGCCTGTGACCTTCCATACTGCCGTGACCAAAGTGGAAGAAGTGGAGGCACCGGAACTCACGGATACGTATGTGAAGAGCAAAGGTATGGCCGAGTCCGTGGCGGACCTCAAGAAGAAGATGGAGGACTCCATGCTGGCGCAGGAAGAGGACATGGAACGCCGCCGCCGCGAGACCGCGCTCTTCGACGCCATCGCCAAAGCTACGCAGGTGGAGCTGGCGCCGGAACTGGTGGAACAGACCGAGCGCTCACTCCTGGAAGAACTGGAAGGCCAGCTCGAGCAGCGCGGATTGAGCGTGGAGGACTGGCTCAAGCAACAGAACAAAAAACCGGAGGAACTCCTGAAGGACATGCACAGTCAGGCGGAAAACCGCCTCAAGCTGCGCTTTGGAGTAGAGGAGTTGATGAAGGAGAAGAAGATTGAGGTAACCGACGCAGAGATGGACCAGATTATCTCGTCGGCGCTCACCAACATGAAGGAAGAAGATCAAAAGAAGGCCAAGGAACAGTACGTGAAGGGGTCGGATAGTTTCGAAGAGCTCCGCTGGAGAAGGATGGTGGAGAAGCTCGTAGAAGAGCTGTTGAAGGCCTGAATTTCCATCACCGATAATTCTTCAACTCCGGAAACTTCTTTACAATCTCCCTCCGGAACACGGGATCAATATCCATCGCCTTGCGGTATGCCTGCATCCCTAAGTCATACGCCCCCTTCTTGCCGTACGCCGCGCCGAGATTGATGTACACATGCGCCAGGCGCGGAGAGAGCTCAATGGCTTTCTTAAACTCACTGATGGCTAGATCGAGGTCGCCGCGATCCATGGCAACGGCACCGAGGTTATTGTGCGGCTGCGCGTACAGCGGATTGATCTCCAGAGCCTTGCGGTACTGAAAGAGTGCGTCGTCGATCTTCCCCTGCTTCTGCAGGACCACGCCCATATTGTAGTACGCTTGGGCAAACGTGGGTTTAAGCGTGAGCGCCTGCTGATATTCGGCAATCGCCTTGTCCGGCTCCCCGCGCGTGTCGTACACGTATCCCAGGTTATTGTGGCACTCGGCACTCTGGGGATTACGTGCCAGGGCTTTGGTAAAGAGTGTCTCGCTGTCCTTCCAGTACAGGCTCCGGACAGAAGAGGACCATGCCGCGCCGGCAAGAATGACTACGAAGAGCGCGAGCATCACATTCCGTACCATTCCCCGCTTTGCCCACTGGCGTTCCAAAAAGAGTCCCATGAGGAAGAGGAACCCGATCTGCGAGAGATAAAAGTACCGGTCGGACGTCACATAAACATTCCCTGTCTTGGCAAAATTTGCGAAGGACGGGAGGAGAAAGAGGAGGGCAAAGATAACGCCAAACGCCACCACGCGCGTCTTGCGCAGTGTCCACAGAACTGCAACCGCGGCCGCGAGGAGAAGGGACAGAGGAAGAAGGAATTCCAGCGACCGAATGGTAATGGGCGTCGCCTGAAGGAAAAGCAGCGAGAAGCGCGGATAGAAGAAAAGGAACGACGTGAGAACGGTGCTCTTTGCAGAAAGGAGGATGGTCTGCAAAAGCGTCAGCGACTCGATATTCCGCGTCTTACCAAGCAGACCGATGATGAGAAAGAGAACAGAGAGACCGAGGAAGGGGGCGTGTTCCTTGAGGAGATTCCAGCGAAATTTGCGCATGCCCAACCATTCAAGGAGGAGATAGGCGAACGGGATCGCGATCGCCGTCGGTTTAGACAGGAGGGAAAGGAGAAGGAACGTGAACGTCCACCAGTACCACTTTTTCGATCCTTCTTCTTTCCAACGCACGAACGAGAGGAGTGACGCCAAGGCAAACACAGCCATGAGCAGATCTTTCCGTGCACTCGCCCACGCAACGGCCTCCACATTGAGCGGATGGACGGCAAAGAGCAGCGCGCAGAGGTACGCCACCGCCTCACCATTACCCATCTTCCGCAGGAACAGGAACACCAGCCAGCTGATAACAATGTGCAGGACGAGGTTGGTGAGATGGAAGAAGAACGGCTGGAAACCGAAGAGCGTATGTTCCGCCGAAAAGCTCACGATCGTGAGCGGTATGTAGAGTTCTGGATCATAGGAAGTGAAAGCCCCCCAGATCGTGCGGGCGGAGAACTCTCCTACAAGCGGGTTCGTCGTAATGAGCGCCGTATCATCCCAGTCCACGAACTGGTTGGGGAGTGCGCGGGCGTAGACGACTACGGCGGCCAGGACGATTCCGAGGAAGAGCAGGACGGTGCGGCGGGGAAGGCGCATGGGGAAATGGTAGCGGCGATTCATGAATCGCCGCTAGGCGCGAATGGCGATTCGCGCCTATTTCTTCTTCCCCTTCGAAACAGAAACCTCCTCCTTCTCCTTCCTCCACCACACCCCGATTTTCCGTGCTGGATTGGCATTTTTAAGCATCCGGCACTCCTTGCGGTGGATGATCACCTCGCCCTTGCGGGCGATGGAACCCACAATCTTCCCGTGCGCCCCCTCCTCCGGTTTGCAGCACTTGGCAAAGCGCAGGGGCATAGGAACACCGCCTTCCACCTCCACCGGCATTCCCAGGGAACGGAACTGACTGACGCGCTTCTGCATGCGCGCCTTGCGTACGGTAGCTAACGCATCCACGTGGACAAACATCCCCCCCACCTTTTCCGAACCCTGGCCGATCTTCATGAGCAGGTCCTCCCGCTCGGCAAAACTCAGTTCCCTGCCGTCGTAAAGCTTAAGGAGCCCCAAATCGTTATCCAGGCCGGGAAGGCGCAACCTCCGCAATTCATCGTTGATGATCTCCCGCCCCCGAACAACGTACTCGGCACGGTGCAACGCGTAGAGGTAGCGCTTGAGGCGCGACCGGGAGGAAGCCATCTTGAGGAGCTGCAGCCAATCCGTGGAAGGCTGCGGCATGCGCTGCGTCTGGATCTCTACCACGTCCCCGTTCTCCAACTCGTAGCTAAGCGGGACAATGGCTCCGTTGACGCGCGCCGCCTTAAACCCTATCCCCAGATCCGTATGAATCTGAAAGGCAAAATCTAGCGGCGTTGCTCCTTCCGGGAGTTCCACAATGTCCCCCTTGGGAGTGAGGACAAAGATATGGTCCGCAAGCGACGGCGTTCCGCCCCCCTCCACCAACTCCTGCTGCTGCGTGAGTACCTGGTGAAGCTGCACGCGTTGCATGGCACGCTCCGTGCTGCCAGCCTCCTTGTAGCTCCAGTGCGCCGCAATACCGAACTCTGCTTCGCGGTGCATCTCGCGGGTGCGGATCTGCACCTCCACAAGCACTCCATCCGGAATGTTGGGTATTTTGGCTAATGTAGTGTGGAGGCTGCGGTACCCGTTTGGCTTGGGAAAGGCGATGTAGTCCTTGAAGCGGTTAGTGATAGGTACGCCCAGGCGGTGAAACAATCCTAGCGCGCGGTAGCACTCCTCTTCCGTCTCCACGATCACGCGCAGGCCGAACAAGTCGGGAAGCGCGTCAATCTGTGAGATGGCCTTCAGGTGCATTTTGTGGAAGATGCTAAAGGCATGCTTCTCACGACCTTTGACTTCGGCAGTAATCCCCTGCGCCAGTAGTTCCTTGCGGAGCTGTTCCGCCGCATCGGGGAGGAACTGCCCATGGCGCCCCTTCACCATTTGGAGTTGCCCGGAAATTGCGTCCGCATCGGCAGGATACACTATGGGGAACGCCAGATCCTCCAGCTTTTGCTTGAGACTGTGGATACCCAGGCGGGCGGCGACAGGCGCAAAGAGGTTAAGCACATCCTGTGCAATCTGGCGCTTATCGTCGTGAGGAAGCAGAAAAAGATGCTCCAGCGCATACTGCCGTTCGCACAAGACGATAAGGATCACGCGGACGTCATCCGAAACCGAAACGAGCATCACGCGCAGATCCTCCACCGACGTCCGCTTTCCCCGCATGGTCACGTGCGACAGGAGGTGAATGCCGGCCACGAGCCGGCGGGCGCCCTCACCGAACTGCTCCTCCACTTCTGCCAGGGTGATGCGACGCGTCTGTAATGCATGCTGCAGAAGACAGGCGATAACCGTGTCCTCGTCTGGCTCAAAGGAGGCCAGCATTTGCGCCACGCCCAGCGCATGGACAATGAGCGGCACCTCCGTCCAGTGCTCCTGCCCCTCATAGAGCCGCTCCGCCAATTGGAACGCCGCCTTGAGGCGTGTTTCATTGAAGATCACATGCGATGGGCGCAGCTTTTTAAGTAAGGGAGCGACAGTGGATGTCCAGAGGGACATTAGGAATGGGTAAACGCCCGCAAAACTGTCCTCCAGTGTATCCAGTTCCCGGTTTCCCTCCAAGGAAGAGAGTGAGTTTTAGGCTTTCAACAGACCCGGAAGCCGAAATTTAGGATGCAGTATCCAGGAGGATGGTCACCGGACCGTCGTTGGTAAGGGAAACGAACATGTGTGCCCCAAAGGACCCTCCTTCCACCTTGGAAATACCGAGTGACCGCAATGTCTGCAGGAATTGACCGTACAGTGCCTCCGCTTCTGCCGGTACGGCAGCTGCCGTGTAATCCGGCCGTCTCCCCTTCCGCACGTCCCCCGCCAGCGTGAACTGCGACACCACCAATGCCTCCCCCTTCACATCCAGCAAAGACCGATCGTTGATCTTTCCGTCGGGACCGTCGAAGAGCCGGAGACCGCACACCTTCTCCGCCAGCCAGCCCGCATCCTTCGCTGTATCCCCCTTCATCACACAGAGGAGGATCAGGTATCCCTTATCAATCTGACCGACGATCTTCCCATCGACGGAAACGGATGCCTGGGAAACGCGCTGGAGTACGAGACGCATGGATAGCATGGTAGAACACCGTTTCCCAAACCCCAAGGATCAAATATTTCCTCTGTGTGCTGCGTCTACGCTACTTCCCGATTAATGGCTGGCGGCTACGACCGTCCCGCAATTTCCCTAGGAGAGTACGGGGCTACCATGCCCGAATTTCCTCAAAAGACAGCCAAATTTTCCACAATGTATTGACATTCTTACAACTGTCTATACACTGCCCCAGTCCGAAGACCGAGGGCACAAGGCCGCAGGCCGAAATAAGCCCCTCCGAGGAATACAGCATCGGTCACTCGGCCCCGGCTTGGTGCTTCGTGCCGTGTTCCTCGCTGGTCTCCCGGACAAAAAAGGGGAGACCCTTTTTTATAGCCTTTCAGCCCCCCCCAATCCCTCATCCCAACCCTATGGCACTCACACGTGATCAGAAGGCGGAACAGCTCACAGAGCTCAAGGATAAGATATCCCGCGCCCAGTCGGTAATCTTTACCCACTACATCGGCCTCACGGTCGCTGAGGTGAGCGATCTCCGGAAGAAATTAAAAGTTGCCGGCGCAGAGATGAAGGTAGCCAAGAAAACCCTCATGAACATCGCCGCCAAGGAACAGGGTATGCCGGAACTGCCCGACCAGATGATGGACGGCCCGGTCGCCTGCATCTTCAGCTTCAACGATCCCATTACAGGCGCCCAAGTCGCCTTTGCCTACGGCAAGGACCATCCCCAGGTGTCCTTTGTCGGAGGCTTGTTCGAAGGAAAGCTCCTCTCCCAATCCGACGCTAAGACGCTGGCCCAGATCCCAAGCAAGCAGGTGCTCCTCGCTCAGTTCATGGGCATGATCCGTTCGCCTATCACGAAATTTGCCAGCATGTGCTCATCTCCTCTTTCCGGTTTTGCGCGCGCCTTGTCTGAAAAGGCCAAGAAAATGCCCGCGGCATAATCGTTCATTTTGCAGTTTTCAATTCTCTCTCCCCTTTCCCCTCCCCCTATCATGTCCGACACGATTACCCTCAATGCCGACGAGCAGGCAGTGATCTCCGCACTGGAGAAGCTCAATGTGATCCAAGTGAATAACGTCGTGAAATACATGGAACAGACGTACGGCATCTCCGCCGCCGCTCCGGTGGCCGTAGCCGCCGCCCCCGCCGCTGGCGGTGCCGCCGGTGGTGCAGCCGAGGAAGAAAAGACATCCTGGAACGTCGAATTGACCGACTCCGGCGCCCAGAAGATCGCCGTCATCAAGGTGGTCCGCGAGATCACCGGTCTCCCGCTCGGCGAAGCCAAAGCCAAAGTAGACGCTCCGCCCCAGGTTCTCAAGGAAGGCGTACCCACCGACGAGGCCAAGAAAATGAAAGAGAAGCTGGAAGCAGCAGGCGCAAAAGTCGCTTTGAAGTGATCCTAAGCAGACGGAAAGCCTATCTGTTGAACCACAAAGACGCCCCACTGGGGCGTCTTTTTCTGTGTCATTGTTGCCCGTTTTCCCAATTGGAGGCCCTTCTAAGCATCCATTGACAAAATGGCCAGCAATGCCTACAGTATTGCTAGCAATTCCTTCACCCCGGCTACAAACCTGGAAAGAAGGAAACTGCGACCTTTATTCTTTTTTCTTCTTTCTATGGCTGATCAGCAGCTGCAGTGCCGCGATTGCGGTTCCTCGTTCACCTTCACGGATGGTGAGCAGGAGTTCTATACGTCCCGTGGACTCAGCGCCCCGCAACGCTGCAAGGACTGCCGCCAGAAGCGCAAGAACGAGCGCCTCAACAGCCGGCAGATGTACCCCGCCGTGTGTGCCAAGTGTGGCAACCAGTGCGAGGTCCCCTTCAAGCCGCGCCCGGTAGAGGAAGGCGGTAAGCCTGTCCTCTGCAAGGACTGTTTCTTCAAGGAGAAGGATGCGATGCAGGGATAATTCGCTCTTCATTCGCCTTCAAAAACCCCGTCGCAAGGCGGGGTTTTTCTTTGCTGACAAAACTGACTGCTCACACGAGCGTACAATCACGGAGATGAAGACCCGCGAACGCTTTCTCGAACTCGACCTCCTCCGCACTGCAGCCGTAGCGATGATGATCATCTTCCATACGGCGTTTGACCTCTCCGCGTTCTATAACGTTTCGATCGATCCGTTCTCCGGGGGCTGGCTGGTTCTCCAGAGAGTAACGGCCAACCTCTTCCTACTCCTCGTGGGCATCAGTTTTGCCGTCTCATACGGGCGCATGGAAGCAAAGGGCGCATCGCGCCAAGATATGTACCGCAAATACGTAAAGCGCGGCGTCCTCGTCCTCCTCTGCGGCATGCTTGTGACACTGGTGACGCGCATCGCAATTCCGGATGACTACGTCCGGTTTGGCGTTCTCCATTTGATCGGCATGGGAATCCTTATTCTTCCCTTCGTTATGCCCCTGCGGGAAGGGAACCTGATCCTGGCCATGCTGGTCTTCCTGATGGGATATGCCACGGGCATCGCGCCTGATGGATTGGGAATCATCCTGCTACCACTGGGCTGGATGCCTGCAGGATTTCGTTCCGCTGATTATTTCCCGCTATTCCCCTGGCTGGGTACGATTCTTCTGGGCGTGGCGATGGGGAACGCTCTCTATAACCGTGGGTGGCTGCGGTGGCATCTGAGGGATAATCGTCTGACGAGGATCATCACGGAACCGGGGAGGTACGCATTGATGATCTATCTCGCGCATCAACCGGTGTTGTTAAGTGCGCTATGGATCCTCTTGAGGAATTGACCAAATCCCAAGCACCAATAACCAACAACGGTACGGGGCACGAAGCGTTTTGGTTATTGATAATTGGTCATTGATCATTAGTTTTGCACAACCTCAACAGCTTCCGTGCGCTGAAAACTTCATCTACACTCACATCCGATGTCCTTCCAGACGCGCCGGATTGGCGAGGAGAATGCCCCTCGCCGTTCCTTTCCTTGGCGGATGATCGGTTCCTTCGCCGTGATAGCGGTGTCGCCGCTTACGGCAATGGTGCACAAATGGAAGGAAAAGCGGGCAAAACAGGAACAACATGAGAAGCGCATCCTCTTTCTCAAACGCACGCTCACCGTGCTGCTCTCGGTTCTCCTGTCTCTCCTGCTTCTGGCGGGCGTCGCCAAGGCCCTCATTTCCCTCAACGTCCTCAACCTCCGCTCCGTACTCGGACTCGTTGCCGCCGACCTTCCCACGGACCAGAACGGCTTTACCAATTTCCTCCTGCTGGGCAAAGGAGACGATAACCATGAGGGAATTGACCTAACGGACACAATCATGGTGGTGAGCGTGGATCCCAAGACCAAAAGTGCCGTGATGATCAGCATTCCCCGCGACCTCTACGTGACATCGGACATCATGGGAACGGGGCGCATCAATGCACTGTACCGGGATTACAAGGCCAAGCTCCGACACAGCGGCATGACCAAGGAAGAAGCGTCGCAAGCGTCATTAAAGGAACTCCTGAAGGATGTCGGAGAAAAACTGGACCTCCCGTTGCACTACGCAGCCATGGTGAACTTCTCCGGCTTCACACAGGCCGTGGATGCCCTGGGCGGCATCGACGTGGTTGTGCCGGAAGACCTCGTGGACCGAGAGTACCCGGGGCCAAACTGGACCTACGAGACGTTCGAAATCACGGCGGGCCCGCACCTCCTCGACGGCGAGACGGCCCTCAAGTACGCCCGCAGCCGCCACTCCACCAACGACTTCAGCCGCAGTGCCCGCCAGCAGCAGATCGTCCAGGCGCTTGGAGAAAAGGCGAAGACGCTGGGCATTGCCAAAAGCCCGCGCAAGATCCTCTCCCTGCTCCAAATCCTCTCGCAAAACGTGGAAACGACCCTGAGCGGCAAGGAGCTCCTGGGCGCAGCCAAGCTGGGAGAGCAACTGGACCGCTCGCGTGTGGTCAGTGTGCAACTCAATGACCAGAGCGGCCTCTACACCAGCTTCGCCGAGGCGGGCGGCTTTCTCTATACGCCGCCCCGCGAACAGTTTGGGGGCGCCTCCGTGCTTCTGCCCATCAAACCGGCCGGTGGCGGCTCGTGGGACGAGATCCGCGCCTTTGTGCGTCTCCTCACGCAGAACCGCACCCTCTTCATCGCCCACCCGCGCATTGCCGTTCTCAATGCCGGAGGAAAGAATGGCCTCGCCAGCCTTTTGGCAACAGAACTCCTCCGCTACGGTTTTGACGTGCAGAAAGTGGAGAATGCCTCCGACGGGCAGGAAGGCCGTCTCAAGCAGGATACTTCCCTCGTCGCCTCTCTCACGGAGGAAGACAAGCCCCTCGCCTCCTTCTTCGCCACCCTCCTCCGCCTTCCCGTAGAACCCGCTCCCATGGTTGTCCCCCCGGACCAGCAGGAACAGGTGACGATCTTCCTGGGAAAGACCTTCAATTTTTCGCCCTTTCTGAAGCTGCTGAGCTCGCATGCCTCCTCATCTTCCTCGCACTGAACACGATCTGATGTTCAATTGTTCAGGTTTCAATATGTCAAATATTTGAACTGAGGAATTTCTCCCTGCTCTTTCCTCTGCCGTGCCTCATCCTTGTGTTCTGTTTGATACCTGATACTTGATACTTGTCACCTAATCCTTCAGTCTACTGACCGCCCCCACACGTTTCTTTCCATGACCCCACGGGAGATCATTGCCGAAGCCTGGGCCATTACCATGCGGGAGAAATCCCTGCGGCAGTGGGGCTTCGTCTCCTCTTTCCTCGAAACACTCTTCGCCACCAAGCTCCTCCTGTACCAAGCCTGGTTCTTCGTCTCCTACCTTCAGGGCAATCCGATCGGGTTTTTCGACGATGTCATCTGGCTCAGCCACAACGTCTCCACCGGTTGGCTGATCTCCATCATCTCCGTCTTCCTCGCTCTCCTCGCCGTGGAGTGGATCTTCCCCAACTTCGCCCGTGGCGCCATCATCGGCCTAACGGCCAAGGCACACAATAAGGAAGACGTGCGGGGAGGCCTCGTGCTGGGAATCTACAACTTTTTCCCCATGCTCGGCATCCATGAGCTCTTCGTGCTCGCCGGCGTCGCCAACGCCATTACCATTATCTCGCTCTTCCTCCGCTATATCGACGGAGACGTCAAATTTTTCATGATCGGCATCGTCATCTTCTTCTGGGTTCTCAGCAGCATCCTCAAGTTCCTGGCCAGCTTCGCCGAGCCGGCTGTGGTGGTGAAACGCGTGAGTATCTTCTCGGGGCTCGGGACGAGCTTCAAGCTGATCATCAGCTACACGAGCCACGTGATGTTCCTCTGGCTCCTTCTCTTCGTCATCTCCATCCGTATCGCCTTCAACGCCATCCTGGTACTACTCATCCCCATCATCGCCGTGGGCATCGGCTTCCTCTTCGCCACGTTCCTCTCCTTCCAGTTGGCAGTGATCCTGGGCGTAAGCGTGGGCATCATCCTCATCCTCATTGCCAGTTACTTCTTCGCCTACCTCCACGTCTTCAAGGAAGCGGTATGGACCATCACCTACTGTGAACTCAAAAAGCAGAAGGATCTGCTGGTGATTGAGGCGTAAGGAATCCGAGGAAACCGAAGAAACCAAGGAAACCGATGGGCAGTCATTATGAGGGGCACGGATCTTTCTCTATTCATCCCTCGGATTCTTCGGATTCATCGGTTTCTTCGGTTTCCTCCCTCTACTCCTCCCATAAATAAGAAATTTCACAAGACGATCTCCCGGAAGATATTGACCGTGGACGTCCGTACACCTATCATGGTGGACGACCGTTCCCCTTCTCTATGACCAATGATCTGACCCCCCACCAGCGCACCGTCCTCAATTTCATCCGCGATTTCCAGGCCAAGCGGGGCTACACGCCCTCACTGGCGGATCTCGCCATTGCCTTCGGCGTGCGCAGCAAGAATGCCGTGGCTAAGGTGGTCAACGCCCTCTCGCGGGCCAAACAGATTGAGAAGGATCCCAAGGGCCGCATCAAGATCCTGGAACAGGAACACACGGAATACGCGCCATTGACGCTCCCCCTCTTCGGTCCCATCGCCGCAGGCTTCGCGGCGCCTGTGGAAGAGCAGGCAGAAGAAACTGTGACGCTCGACGATTACCTCGTGCACGACAAGGCATCCACCTTCCTGCTCCGGGTAAAAGGAGACAGCATGATCGAGGCAGGCATCAATGAAGGGGATATGGTGATTGTGGAGCGCGGTGCGGAGCCACGCGTGGGCGATATTGTGGTAGGTGTACTGGACGGCGAATTCACCCTCAAGCGCCTGATGAAAGACAAAGGGAAGTTCTACCTGCAAGCGGAGAATTCCAAGTATCCCGATCTCTACGCATTGGATGAACTCCAGGTCGCCGGCGTCGTACGGGGATTGATCCGAAAATACGGAAGATAAGACGGAAGGACATCATTGCTTTTTCACACGTTCCTATGATTGCCCATGTGGACGCAGACTCGTTTTTTGCGTCGGTTCTTGTCCGACAGAATCCTGCACTGAAAGGAAAACCTCTTCTGGCTTTAGGCATGGGCGGCAGCTGTGTGATCGCCGCAAGCTACGAAGCCAAGGCAAAGGGCGTAAAGACGGGGATGCGCGTGAAAGATGCGCTTCTGCTGGCTCCTGACGCCTTGCGGATCCCCTCGGATTACCGCGAGACGGGACTGGCGTCGCAACAGATCGAATCCGTCCTTCGCGATGTCTCTCCCGTAATCGAACAGATGTCCATTGATGAATGGTTCCTGGATCTTCAGGCAGCCGTAGGTGGCCTCCCCGCCTCGCTCCCAACCTTTGCGGAACGTATCAGGAAGGACGTCCTCACGCGCGTCGGCCTCTCGGTCTCTGTGGGTATCGCCCCCAGCAAATTATTGGCAAAGATGGCGAGTGAGTACCGGAAGCCCGGAGGGGTTACGGTTGTCGTCCTGAACCCACCCCCTCCACCCGCCCCTCCTCCCGCCCTCACCCCCAACCCCTCTCCCAAGGGGAGAGGGGAATGTTTTTGTTTGTTTCCCATGTCTAAAAACAACTACAGAACACATACATTCCCTTCCCCCTCTGGGGGAAGGGTTAGGGATGAGGGCGGAACAACACACAACAAACAAACCCACGAAGAACTAAGAGTGAGGGCGTTCCTCTCCGACCGCCCCGCCGCCGCTATACCGGGCATCGGCCCCCGGCGCCAGGTCCACTGCGAAGTGGAAGGCTGGGCAACGGCATGGGACATTGCACAGGCGCCCCCAGACAAGCTCAAAAAGCTGTTCGGGCGGCCGGGGCTGGAAATGCAGCGGGAACTCCTCGGAGAGCGCGTTTTTGCCGTTCATGAAGATACGAACCCTCAACAA
Source organism: uncultured Candidatus Peregrinibacteria bacterium (assembly GCA_903825315.1). Classification (GTDB taxonomy): domain Bacteria; phylum Patescibacteriota; class Gracilibacteria; order Peribacterales; family Peribacteraceae; genus CAIKAD01. The sequence continues at coordinate 274,378 of CAIKAD010000002.1, forward strand.
TCCATCTCCCGCGCACGGAGCTTTCTGGCAGAAGGAAGAACGGACGTTCTATGGGCGCACATGCTCCGGCACCTCGAGTACATCATCCTCAAGATGCGCCGGATGCACCAAGCCGCCAAGGGCCTCTCTGTATGGCTCAGAGATGCCTCCTACGCGTACAAGAGCACCCACTGCCCTCTCCCCCGCCCCCTGGACACGGAAGAGGCCCTGCAGCCCTTCCTGCGCCGTTGCTTCCACGAGATTTACGAGAGGAACATGACGTACACGCAGACGGGACTGGCGCTCTGGAAGCTCTGTCCCGGTGGCAAGCGCCAGTTATCCCTGTTCGAAGACCCTCGGAAGGTGATCGGCGAAGAATCATTGCAAGACTCCCTGGACGCCCTGCACAAACGCTACGGGCGCAATGCCATTACCAAGGGATCGGCGCTCCACGTGAAGAGCGGGACAAAGAAGGGATTGGGTATGCCGATCTATGAATCGAAGAAGAAATGAACCAACGCCCCAAAACCCCAAACCCCAAAATGACCCTGTTCAGGATCGTATTTGGCCTGCCCTTCCGAAGCCCTTATCAGGTGCAAATAAAACAACGGGACGAAGGAGGATCATGGGGATGTTGGAGAATTGGCTTTTTGCCAACCAACATCTCCTATACCCCCAATGAGTTAAACCTTTCCTCAATCTTCCCCACTTTCTCCTTCATCGTACGCACTTTCTCCTTCTCTGCTTCCACCACTGCAGCAGGCGCCCGCGTGACAAAATCCTGGTTCTGCAAACGCTGCTCGGTAGAATGAATGATCTTCTCCAAATGTTCCTTTTCCTTCGCAAGGCTCGCCCTCTCTTTCTCCACATCAATTAATCCTTCGAGTGAAAGATGAACTTCAATATCCGGCAAAAATTCCGAAACGACGTTGGGAAGCTTCTCCGGCTGCTTTTCGATGGTCAGCTCACCCACGCGCGCAAGGCGCTTAATGTGCTCAGCCTGTTTCTCCATCAATTTTGTGTACACTTTTGTGTACACTATTGTGTGCACATTCTTTCCCTGCTCGATATTCTGTTCGCTGCGCATCTTGCGAATTGCGGTGATGACGTCCACAAGGATCTGGAACTCGCGGAACGCGCCTGGATCCTTCTGCTTTGCCTTCACTTCCGGCCAGTCCTCAGCAATGAGCAAACCTGCACCTTCCGGTTGTACCGATGCCCACACCTCCTCCGTCATAAACGGACAGTAGGGATGAAGGAGAGTAAGGATACGACGCAAGACATGGACAAGCACGGAAAGATTCGCACCTCCCTTAGAAAGCTCCAAGTACCAATCACAGAAGTAATCCCACACAAAGCTATAAAGCCTGCTTCCCGCATCGCTGAGTTGATAATCCTCAAGTGCCTTCGTTACATCCTCAATGAGCACCTCTGTAGCGTGCAGGATGGCGCGATCGGCAAGGGAGAGTGTGTCACTATCTGGCAACTCCGTAAGAGTCCGAGGATCCGTCTTGGCCTGGTCACACTGCATCAGCACGAAACGCGACGCGTTCCAGAGTTTATTGATAAAGTTCCGGTACCCCGCGATCTTCTCTTCGTAGAGCCGCGAATCGGCTCCCGGACTCTGCCCGACGATCATCGAGAGCCTGAGGGCATCCGCGCCGTACTTTGGGATGATATCGAGCGGGTCGATCATGGTTTCGGGGTCGGATTTGCTCATCTTCTTGCCATCCCGTGTACGAATCAGACCATGCAAATAGACTGTCTCGAAGGGAATGTCTCCTGTGGCGTACGTGGTCATTAAAATCATCCGGGCGACCCAGAAGAAGAGAATATCGTACCCGGTCTCCATCACCTGTGTGGGATGGAACTTCTGGAAATCGGGGCTCTTCTTGAACAGATCATCCAGGGAAAGGTCATAGGATTCTGCAAGGGACGGATCCACGAGCGTGCTCCAGGTCCACAATCCTGACGAAAACCATGTATCCAATGTATCGGAGTCCTGCTCCCACCCTTCGCCTTTCGGAGGGAGGACTCCTACGTGCATATCCGCAGCCCTATCCGTCTTCTTGTACCAGACGGGAATGCGGTGCCCCCACCAGATCTGGCGGCTGATACACCAGTCTCGGAGGTTGTCGATCCAGTGGAAGTACACCTTCTCGAACCGCTCCGGGATGATGCTGATCAGCTTCGTCCGAATCACCTCCTGCATAATCTGCTTGAGACTCAACTTCTTGCGCTTCCAGGGCACCACGGGCTTATTGACGTCTATGAACCACTGCTCCTTGATCTGGGGTTCCACAATGCCTTTTCCGCGGTAACTCACGGCTACGCGGTGGACGTAGTTCTCATCCACTTTGACGAGCAGGCCCTTCTGCTTGAGTTTTTCGACCACCTGCGGCCGGGCCTTCTCAATCGACAGTCCCTCAAATTCTCCGGCGATGGGCAGCAGCTTCCCATCGAACCCGATGATCTGTTCCTTCTGGAGACCATGGCGTTCCGCCAGATCAAAGTCCACATGGTCGTGCCACGGGGTAATGGTCATGACGCCCGTCCCGAACGAGGGATCAATGGCATCCTTGTCTTTGATGACGGTAGCTGTGACTGGACCGTTGATCCATTCCGCCACAAACGTGTCGCCGTCCTTGTACTGCTTATACCGCTCGTCATCGGGATGCATCACCACGTACTTGTCGCCGAATTTCGTCTCCGGGCGCGCCGTGGAGATCTGGAACGGGCCGTACTGGAACGTGTAGTACGGTGCCTTCTGCTCCACATACTCTATCTCGTCATCGCTCACCGTGGTCTGCATTTTTGGATCCCAATTGACGATGCGGTGGCCGCGGTAGATCAACTCGTCCGCGTACATCTTTACGAACACCTCGTTGACGCACCGGTTTAAAATCGGATCCATCGTGTAGCGCTCGCGGGACCAGTCGCAGGAAGCGCCCATTTTGCGGATCTGCGAACGGATAGAGTTCTGGCTCTTACCAACGAATTCCGCGATCTTCGCCACCAGTTTCTCCCTCCCCAATTCTTTCCGCGGATCCCGCATCCCCTCCTTCTGCAACTGCTTGATGACCACGCTCTCCGTAGCGATGGCCGCATGGTCGGTCCCCGGCACCCACAATGCCTCCTTGCCGCGCATCCGCTGGTACCGAATGAAGATGTCCTCCAGCGCCAGCATCACCGCATGGCCCAAGTGCAGCTGCCCCGTGGCATTGGGTGGCGGCATACTGATGGTGAAGGATTCCTTCGTACTGTGGGCATCCGCTGTAAACGCCCCGGACTCCTCCCACATCGTGTAGATGGAGTCTTCAACAGCCTTTGGATCATAGGCCTTCGGCAAAGACATTGGCACGTAGTGTACTACCAAATCCACGAACTCGAAAATTGTTCACTGCCCCCGGATGAGATTGACGGTGTGTAAAGGAGTATAGACAATGTGCGCATGCACTCGCGACCCTTTATTCCAAGCGTACGCTAGGGTCAGTGCACTCAGATCTTTAGCTTGGAGGAACCGACATGTCTCGTGTGCCGACGGGTGCACACCCGCGTTGGGTGATGCACTTTGACTAGCTGTGGCGGCCTTCCGGCCGCCCTTCTCCGTCTCCTTGAGTCTGCAACGACTGATGACAATCCGTTTCCTCAGCGAGCCGCCACCCTAATAAGGTAGCGGCTCATTTTTTTGGCCATGGCACGACAGCAATCTTGATACGGAATCAGCCGTAGTCCTCCAAATACATCCATCAAGGCAATCCATGAATCCCCTACATCATGATAAAAAAAACGACCGCCGTTTCGGGCGGTCATTTCGAATGGATGAAAGAGCGAGAACTTTCACACGCCTTGCGGCGTAAAAGCCGGATAGTTATACAGAAGTGCCGAAGCGTATGCAAGAGATTATTTACACAGAAACTTCTCCATTTGCTCGCAATTCCTGCAATCGTTTCTCACAATAGGACTATGAACAGGGCAGAGGCCTCATGGGAACTCCTCAAGCAGGACCGCATATCCCGGCCTGGAAGCAACAATACCGTCGCGGATTATCTGGGAGATGTGGTGGTAAAGACACACGACGTACTTGCCAACGCCATTCCCAGCCTCCTCACTCCCATCGACCGGAACAGCTACGAAGTAGTTGACCGTACGAGTCCCATCACCGCCACGGTCCAGCGTGTGCGCTCCGCTCTCCATGCCCGATGGTTCAACAAAGGAAATCCGCTGAACGTGGTGGCAAAAGCCGCTACAGCCATTATGGAAATCCCCGACGGTGTCATTAGTGATGCGCTTCACCTCTTGAGCGGGGAAAACGGGAAAGTCCTTCGTACCGCGGCATAATCCTGTTCCTTCCCCTCGCCCTGCTCCATCTGGGGATTTCGAAAGCTTTCCGTTCGCATGCTACTGCGCAAAGGTATGGGCAGCAGACGGGATTTTTGCTATACTATCCCGATGTCACAAAACCCCTTTCCACCGCCCGCACCTGCTGCCGCTCCGTTCGATGTTCCTCTGGAAGCACCAGCACAGGAAGCCCTACCCCCTACACTCAACACCGCCCTCCTTTCCCCGGAAGCGCAGAACCTCTACGAAGCCGAGAAATGGACAACGATCAATGCCACTCAAGCCTCCCTCAGCACACTCGCCATGTCCACCCTCCCTGCAGCACGCGCCGCCGGCATAGCGATCAACGGTACGGAAAAGATGTTCCAGCCTTTGACGAGCTTGTAGGTAGTAGGTAGTAGGTAGTAGGTAGTAGGTAGTAGGTGGTACATGAAATGGGCAATTGCTTCACTATTTCCTTTTCGATGTACTACAACCTACAAGCTACAACCTACTCTCTCCTTCAACAGCACAACAACATGTATAATACTCAAGACAACCCTATGCCGACCTTCGATTTTCGCTGCCCGAAGTGTTCACATGTCTTTGAATTCTTGCGCCCATTCGGGAGTAAGACGGTTCCTGCATGCCCGTCCTGCAAGAATAAGAGGACGGAAAAGCTGATGACTCCGCCCGCCATCCAGTTTAAGGGAAAAGGGTTCTACAAGACCGATAGCCGATCCGGGACGGCCAAAACGGCCAAGACTCCAAAGAAGAAAGTCGAAGCGAAGACGGAGCCGGTGTGCGGCGGTGAGTGCAAATCGTGTCCAGTGGGGAACGAATGACCAATGAACCAATTATCCAACAACCTAAACCGACCCTGCTCTGTATCGTTTGGTGATTTGGGATTTTGATAGTTGTTCATTATTACTTCCTCATCCTCCTCCCCGCCGCCGGATGGCTCGCCGGTTCCCGCTTGCAGATTGCGGAGCAACCGTCCCCACCCGCGCGGTTACCGTCGTCGCACTCCTCGCTACGCCCCTGTACGCCGTCGCCGCAGGTCACCTCACTCATGCAGCTGGCGGAGCAGCCGTCGCCGCTCACGTTGTTGCCGTCATCGCACTCCTCGCCAAGGGTAACACGAGAGTCCCCGCAACGCTGGAAGCGGCAGGTGGCGCTGCAGAGATCTGCATCGTCGGTATTGCCGTCATCACAGTCTTCACCGGACTGGCGGACACCATCGCCACAACGTTCCGTGCGGCACCCGGCGGAGCAACCGTCACCGCCATAGCGGTTACCGTCATCACACTCTTCTTTTCCCTCTTGAATGCCATTCCCGCAGGAGCTTTCCACCGTACAGGAAGCGGAACATCCGTCACCGCTTGCCCTGTTTCCGTCATCGCACTTCTCCCCAGCATCCACTGCGCCATTCCCACAGGTCTCCAATGTGCAGTAGACGGAACACCCGTCGCCCGCCGTTGCGTTCTCGTCATCGCACTCCTCCGGAGGTTCCACCACCCCATTGCCGCAGTATTCACGCTTGCAGATGTTGGAACAACCATCCCCACCCCTCCGGTTACCATCGTCGCACTGCTCCCCGCGCTGAATGATCCCGTCCCCGCAACGGGAGACGACATTCCTATGGAGTGCGGCGCCAAGCTCCACTGCTTGAAAGTAGCTCATGCTTAACAGCCCAAGAGCTGATGTGGCAAAGAGGGCGGCAAGAATGTGAAGACGGATGTTTGTATTATGCATGTTTATTATTATACCATCATTTGTATATTTTGTTAAGTTCTGGATATTGGCTTTATCTTCGCAATAATTGACCATTTACCAACGATCCATGACCAAAACGACCCTGCTCAGGATCGTCTTTGGTCATTGGGATTTTGAATACGTGGTTCTTTTCCTATCTCCTCGGCCCCCTATTGAATCCCCCACCCGGCCGTCCCCCTCTCGGAGGTCCGCTGAACGGTCGCGGAGGCGGCATACCGACAGGCGGCTCTGTCATCTGCTTGAGGGAGAGGCGCGTCTTGCCTTCCATGGCATCATATTCGATCACTTTAACCTCGGTCTCCTGGCCGAGCTTGAGCACATCTTCCACCTGCTCCGTGCGCTTCCACTGGAGCTCGCTGATGTGGACCATGCCGTCCTTACCCGGGAGGAACTCCACGATGGCACCCACGCCGGGGATAATGCGCGTGACCTTGGCCTTGTAGACCTTGCCCACCTCCGGCTTGGCGACAATGCCCGCAATCCAGTCCTTGGCCTTCTGCATAGCCTCGCCATTCGCAGATGTGACGAAGATGAGGCCGGAATCCTCAATATCGATCTCCACACCCAGCTCTCCCGTGATCTTCTGAATCGTCTCTCCCCCCTTGCCGATCACCAGACGAATGTCGCCAGGATCCACCTGTATTGTCTCGATGCGCGGCGCGTACGGCGAGAGCTCCTTACGGGGCTCTGCGATCGCCTTGAGCATCACTGCCAGTACCTGCGCACGGCCCTTCTGGGACCGCTCCAAGGCTTCTGCGAAGACCGCATCCGGCAAACCCTTGATCTTGATGTCCATCTGGATCGCCGTGACGCCCTTCTCGGTGCCAGTGACCTTAAAGTCCATGTCGCCGCCGAAGTCCTCCTCATCCTGCAAGTCGGTCAAAATGACGTACTTGCCCTTGGATTCGTCAGAAATAAGCCCGAGCGCAATAGCAGAGACGGGCGCACTGATCGGCACGCCTGCCGCCATGAGCGCCAGGGTAGATCCGCATGTGGCGGCCATGGAGGAAGATCCGTTGGATGACAAGATCTCCGTAACGGTGCGTATGGTGTAGGGGAAACCCTCCTCCTGGGGGAGAACGGGCATGAGCGCACGTTGAGCGAGATTCCCGTGGCCGATTTCGCGGTTCCCGACCATGAGGCGATTGCTCGTTTCGCCCACGGAGAACGGCGGGAAGTTGTAGTGGTGGAGGTAGCGCAGTTTATGCTCCCCTTCCATGCCCTCCACAATCTGCTTGTCGCCGGGCGCGCCCAGCGTGCAGGTGGTGAGCCCCTGCGTTTCGCCGCGCTCGAACAGCGCCGAGCCATGGACCCGCTGGGGAAGGATGTCCACCATGGCCGAGAGCGGCCGGATTTCTTCCACTTTGCGCCCGCTCATGCGGACGCCTTCTTCCAGCACCAGGCGGCGCATTTCTGCTTTGACAATCTTGTCCACAAAAACCTTGCCGTTGGCATAGAGCTTCGCAAGCTCTTCGGAGGGCAATTGCCCCGCCGGCGTGGGATACTTGGCCTTGAGTTTCTCCTCCGCCTGCTTCATGAGATCGTTAAAGATCGCGCGGCGGGCGTTCTTGGCCATAGGCTCCTTGATGGCTTTGGTGATGGTGGGCAATGCCCATGCCTTCAGCTCGTTGTAGGACTCCTCGTGCATGAAGGGCGGTTCCACCACAAACTTCTTCTTGCCGATCTCCTTCTGGATATCCGCAAAGAACTTGGCGATCTTCTGCGCCCACTTTTTGCCGAATTCGATGGCACGGAGAATTTCCGCCTCGGGAACCTGGTTGGCTCCCGCTTCGATCATCACCACGCGCTCAAGTGACGCCGTGACGAACATGTCCAGGTCTGACTTGGTGAGTGCCTCGCGTGTGGGGTTGAGGACCAGCTCCCCGCCAATGAGTCCGACTCTGACCGATCCCAGAGGACCGTCGGACGGACAATCGGAAAGGGCCACGGCAAGGTTGGCGGCGTTGGCCGACACGATGTCGTGCTCGTTCTCAAAGTCATAGCTGAGGACCGTACAGAACACCTGGATATCCCGGTGGAGGTGTTTGGGGAACATCGGACGAAGCCCACGGTCAATGACGCGCGCAAGGAGCACATAATCATCGGAGGGACGGCCTTCGCGCTTGCGGAAGCGGCTTCCGGCAATGAAGCCTCCTGCATAATATTTCTCCTGGTACACGACCTGCAGAGGCAGGAAATCCACACCAACGCGCTCCGTTTGGGACACGGTGCAGTTGCCCATGCTCACGGTGTCACCCACCTGGCAAAGCACGGTAGCGTTCGCCTGGTTGGCGATGGCACCCATGCGCACGGTGAGCGTCTTGTTGCCCAGTTCCAGAGAGTATTCCTTCTGGGGGGCTAGAAAGGTCTTGTCGGACATAAGAAGAGGGGGAAAGGTACAGCATCCCGAGAGGGATACGTCTTTCCGAAAACGTTAGATCTCCCCCTTCAATTTGGATTCACACCTGAGGTTCGACACATCGGACCTCGAACGTAAACCCAACCGACCGCAATGATCGGAAAGCGGGAGAAAGCGAAGAAGGAAAGAACGCAAGAAAATTGTACATCGGATTGGCGTTAAAAGGAAGTGCTTCTTTTCCCTACGATGTTTCTAAAAGGCTTTTACAAGCCGTTTTGAAAAGAAGGAAGAACGAGTTGTTCGCCCTTGATGCATCAATTACGCACCTATCTGTTTCATCACCTCTTCATGCGATGTCGTCTGCGTCTCATGCACTGGTGAATGAGACAGAGCTACAGGCGCAGAACGCTGCTCTACTTCTTTCGTCCTGCGCAAAACCTCTTCCAGTACATAGAGCTGGAAGAGTTTGCCGAAACACAGTTCTTCATAGACTTTCAAAGCTGGCTCCTCGGTAAGTGTTTTTACGTCTTTTCCTGCATTGTCTCTTGCAGCCAAATAATCAACATACGCCAAAGCAGCCGACCGGTACGCATCCTCCAGTGCTTTACCTTCTTTAGTTTGAGAAAGGTCCTCTCCTCTATGCTCTTGCGGCGCCAAACCCTGTAATTTCTGGAGAGCCAGAAGAAGCTTGCGCTGCTCCACCTCGAGTTTAACGGAGGGCGTCTGTATTTGCTGTTGTTTCTCCATCCAATACATATGAGAAAGGTTATTCATAAGCCTTATTATATACTATTTTTAAATAATTGTCAATTTTCTGGATACTCCTCGGTAAACCACTGCGCTCACTTCTTCAGGCCATGCTTCTCCAAAACATCCTGATACTCCTCCGGCTTGTTCATGCGCAGGTACATAAGGAGCTTACGGCGCTGTGCCACCTTGCCCAGGAGGCCGCGGCGGGCGGAATGGTCCTTCTTATGCTCTTGCAAGTGCTTCGTAAGAAGGGCGATTTCTTTGGTCAAAATGGCGATCTGCACCTGGGGAGAACCCGTGTCCTTCGCGTGCAAACGGTTCTTGGTAATGATAGTCCTCTTCGTGGAGCGCTTGATAGCCATACGCAGGTACAGGGGGAATAGACCGCCGCGCCTCCAAGGGGTCGCGCAGACCTCAGAGGAAGCGTGGACGGAATGCAATTCTACTCAAGGATTCCGAAAAATCAAGGTAAAAACCGTTTTGGCTGCCATATAAGGAAATTCTTAGTCTGATGAGATAGAACGACATAATCCTTATTTAAGCGTAAGTGAACATCCGTGCACCACGGTTTAGGATGCACGTCCCTATGGAATTTGCCACTTTCTTCATCGGTCTCATTATCGGAGGAATTGCCGGGTTCGCCGGCTGCATGTTCCTCAAGAAAACATCAGCAAAGGACGCGGAGACAATTGCCAATACGCTCTTTGCGCAACAGGCTCAGAACATCCTGCAACTCGCAAAGAATGAACTCTCCAATGCATCAAAACTGGGAAGTACCGAGCTGGAAGGAAAGAAAAGACTGATCGACCAAACACTCGGCCAGATGGAAAAAGGTCTCGACGGGGTAAAAACACTCGTCCAGAGCTTGGAAACAGATCGAGCAAAGAAGTTCGGCGAATTAAGCCAGCAGCTTGAAACAACCGCCAAAGAAACCGAGAGACTGCGCAACACTGCCGACGCCCTTCGCAGCGCGCTTGCGAGCACAAAATCACGCGGCCAGTGGGGAGAACGCATGGCAGAAGATATTCTGCGTCTCTGCGGTCTTGTGGAAGGCATCAATTACATCAAGCAGAAGAAGATGGAATCCGTGGGATCGAAACCGGATTTCACGTTCCTGCTTCCCCAGAACCTCAAGGTGAACATGGATGTGAAGTTCCCCTTGAATGCATACATGCAGTACCTCGAGGCAAAAACAGAGACTGATCAAAAGGCGCACCGAGACCAGTTCCTGCGGGACGTAAAACTGAGAATCAAGGAAGTCCAGACCAGGGACTACATCAACCCGGCAGAAAATACCGTGGATTATGTCATCGTCTTTATTCCCAACGAGCAGGTCTACGGATTCATTCAAGAACAGGACAGTTCCATTTTGGAGGAAGCAATGAAAAATAAGGTGATCCTCTGCTCCCCTCTTACGCTCTACGCAGTACTCGCAGTTATCCGCCAGGCTATTGATAATTTCAATCTCGAGAAAACCTCGGCACAGATGCTTTCTCTCTTTGGAACGTTCAAGGAACAATGGAGCAAGTTCTACGAATCTATGGATAAGATGGGAAAGAAAATCAAAGATGCGTATGACGAATACGACACCCTGACAACAACGCGGAAACGCATGCTCGAACGCCCCCTCGATAGGATCGAGGAACTGCGCGTTCAGAAAGGTATCGCTCTCGATTCCATTGAGAACACTTTTGAAATTTCTGCACCCAATACTTCTCAAGTTTCTCGTTTACAGAAGACGAATCCTTGAGCGATGCAGTCCGAATAATTGACAGGTAAAACGAGAGATTTACACTGCGTGCGTCATGAGACGTTCCGTTGTCGTCAGCGTCCTCCTTACCGTCGCCCCCTAAAGGCGCGAGGACTGCTGATATTTCTCACCCTCGCGCAAGCGGGGTTTTTGTTTTTTCTCCCCTTCTCTTCCATGGCCTCCTGTATCTCGGAATCCCTGAAATCCACACGTCCTCCTTTGGAGGAAATGAGAGAATGTGACGCACCCAAGTGGCAATTCGTGCCCGACAAGGAAATCCCCTGCGGGCAATCGAGGACGGTTTTTTATACGCTCTTTGGACCCAATCCAACGTCGTGCAATCCACAACAGCGCGGGATACGCGATTTTGTAACGGTCACGCAAACCCCACAGTCACAAGATCGAACGTACGTCTTCATGAAGGCCCCCATTGCAAACGTGCAACAGTACATCTTCGTCGACTCACAGGATCCGGAGACAGTGCGGGAAGCGACACAACAGTTACTGAGCTCTGTCCTCACAAAACTGAACCCTCAGAGTACAGACGCGGACGACGATGAGAGGTAGACTGTTCTCCCATGTCCGAGCGCATTCCCATCCTCGACAACCTCAACGAGCCGCAGAAGCAAGCCGTCACCAATGTCAAAGGCCCTGCACTGATACTTGCAGGCGCCGGCAGCGGCAAGACCAAAGCGCTCACGCATCGTATCGCCTACATGATCAGCCAGGGTGTGCAGCCGTGGCAGATTCTTGCCGTGACCTTTACGAATAAGGCTGCAGGTGAAATGAAAGAGCGAATCAAAAACTTGCTCACGATAACGCAGGATGACTACGCCGTGGTGGGTGAAGCCGGAGCCGGCCGCATACCGGTTATGGGAACGTTCCACTCGATTTGTGCGCGGATCTTACGACGGGACATCGACAAGTTGGGACGCGACCGGTCGTTCGTCATCTACGACGCGGACGATCAGGATAAATTGATGAAGGAAGTCCTCAAAGAGATGCGTATCGATGAGAAGGATTTAAAACCGAAGGCGGCGCTGGGATACGTCGGCCGCTTTAAATGCGAGGCAATTTCTCCCAAGGACGCAATGAGCCAGGCCACCACGCCGCGCATGCAGAACGTCATTCTTGCGTACGCCAGCTATCAGACGGCATTGAAGAAAGCCAACGCCCTCGACTTCGATGACCTGATTCTGGAAGCGGTGCGCCTCTTTACCGAAGTGCCGGAGATCCTCGACCGCTACCAGGAGACATGGCGGTTTCTCCACGTGGATGAGTACCAGGATACCAACCATGCGCAGTATCTCTTTATCTCGATGCTCGCGCAGAAGTACCGGAACCTGTGCGTGATAGGCGACCCAGATCAGAGCATTTATGCGTTCCGCGGCGCGGACATCCGCAACATCCTGGAATTTGAAGAAGAATATCCGGACGCACTGCGCATCAAGCTGGAACAGAACTACCGCTCCACGCAGATTGTCCTCAATGCCGCCAACGCCGTCATCAAAGCCAATCCCAACCGCCCGGACAAGGAGATGTGGAGCGCGCGCAAGGACGGGCCGCGCATTATCGTCCACGAGGTGCGGGATGAGAAAGTGGAGGCTGAGGAAGCCGTCCTTGCCGCCGAAAACCTGAAGAAGGAAGGGATCCCCTACAACGAGCAGGTCATCATCTACCGCACCAACGCCCAGTCACGCCTGTTTGAAGAAGCCTGTATGCGCCGCGGCGTCCCCTACCGCATCATCGGCGGTGTGAAGTTCTACGCACGCAGGGAAGTGAAAGACGTGCTCGCCTACCTCCGCGTGATCCTCAACACGGCGGACACGCTGTCTCTCCTGAGAATCCTCAACGTCCCTGCCCGTAAGATCGGCCAGACGACCATCGGCCACATGCAGGCCTTTGCATCCCAAAACCGGTTGTCGTTGTGGCAAACGCTCCAACGCGTGGAAGAAATCGAAGCACTGAACGAAGGCGTTGCGGCCCGCATCCAGTCCTTTACGGCGCTGATCGGGAAGTATCAGAAACTTGCGGAAGCCGTCCCCGTGGCGCAATGGACGCTCGGCCTCCTCGACGACATCGCCATGGAAAAGTGGCTCAAAGAAGATGGCACTGAAGAAGGCGAAGAGCGCTGGGGTAACGTGCAGGAATTGATCTCCGTGATGCACAAATATGATGCGCTGGATCCGCATTCGTCCCTCATGAGCTTCCTCGAAGAAGTAACGCTCGTCTCCGAAGTGGACAAGCTGAGCGACATAAAAGACGACGCACTCACCTTGATGACGCTCCACCTCTGTAAAGGCCTGGAATTTGAGCATGTGATGATCGGCGGGTGCGAGGAAGGAATCTTCCCCCACTCCAACAGCCTCTACGACCGCGAGCAGCTGGAGGAGGAACGTCGCCTGATGTACGTGGGTATGACCCGCGCCAAGACGCACCTGCGGCTCCTCCTGACACGCAGCCGCATGCTCTACGGCACCGTCACGTCCAATGCCCCCAGCCGCTTTTTGAGCGACCTGCCCGATGACGTGACGGAGAAGCGCAGTGATGAGCTCCTCTCCGCCTTTGCCTGGGCCACGGAGAGCGGCGTCAAACGCGCTACGGATAAGCACATCGAGCCCTTCAGGCAGCGGGAAGTGGAAGCCGATTTCAACCAGGACATCACGTTTGATGAGATGAATCAGGACGGCCCCACACTCGACAAAGGCACGCGCGTGCGCCACAAGGTCTTTGGCGACGGAACGATCACCGCCAAACGCGGCGACGTGGTCACCATCCAGTTCGACAATGGCAAGCGGAAGGATTTTGCCCTCAGCATCGCGCCTCTGCAGGTGATCGGATGAAGCAGCAGAAACAAAACAATAAACATGGAGCGGGCATTCTTGCCCGCGATGGGGAACAACACCAAAGAACCTGCTTTGAATGGGAGCTCAGGGTTTCCACTTTCTTTTGTCAGGGCCACAAAAGAAAGTGGAGAAAGAAAAGCGCTCCGCGCGTGATGGCCCCTCCACCCGGCCCCGTGCCTCCTCGTCGGCTCCTACAAGGATTCGGAGCCGACTTGTCGGCGGCTATTTCGAAGCGGGGCCTTCCCCTTCACCCCCCGCACGCGCGGACCCCTCCGACTCAAACACAATCGTATCGAAGTGGTCTGTAAACATTCTTCATCCCGCCACCTTCCGAATCTTCTCTCCCAGCTCTTCCATCCTCGCTAAGGGGATGCCGGCTACATTGATGCGTCCGTCGTCCGTGAGAAAGACCTTCTGCTCAGTTTGGAGACGATCGATCTCAGCCGGAGAAAGCGGCAGAAGGGCGAACATGCCCTGCCCGGAGACCGCTCCGCGCATCCGCTCCGGAAGGGCGGCAGAGAGCGCCTGGCGCTTGCGATGGAGCATGGAGCGGACTGCAGCCAAATCTTGGCGCCACGCATCGCTATAGGCCTCCTGCACGCGCGTCACGACGGTCTGGCCAAAGGTGGCTGCTGCAGAATGGATACTGCGTGTGAGGAGTGCGTAGTGGCCTTCCACCTGTTTGCGGAACGCTTCGTCCGGAACAACGGCGCAGGCAAACCCCGTCCTCTCGCCGTACAAGGCATGGTTCTTGGAAGCCGACCATGCGACGAGAGTTGTAACGCCTTGCCGGGCGAAAAGACGGACCGGCTTGGCATCTTCCTCCGGTGTTCCCGCAAATCCCTGATACGCCAGGTCGAGAAGTGTGATTGCCTGCCGCTCTTTCATCGCCTGCGTCAGTTCCTCCCATTGGCCTTGGTCAAAGTCCAGCCCCACGGGATTATGGCAACCGGCCTGCAGCAACACGACACAGGATCCTTTGGCCTGCCGCAGCGCCTGCGTAATGCCTTCGATCGTCGGCCTGCCGCCATCCAGATACGGCACATCAACCCTCCTCATCTGCGCCCCGCCGATGAGACGCGGATAATTGGCCCACGCAGGCGTGGGCAGAATGAGCGTGATAGCGGAATCGAAAAGGAGCGCGAGGCGCAGGTTGAGCGCAACGGCCCCCGTGCCGCCCGTGGACGCGATTCCCGCTACGAGCGGGGCATCCTCTCCAAAGAGCAGTCGCGTGACCGCCGCGCGGTACGCCGGTAAGCCCGTGAGCGGCGGGTAGGAATAGGACCGAACAGCGAGCGTGGCGCCCACGTCCTGGAGTGCGCGCTGGACGCTGGGGAAGAGCGCAGGCTTTCCCTCTTCACTGAGATACACGCCCACTGTCCCATCAATTGCTTCCGGCCCTGCCGCGCGCGCCTTGGCTGCAACGGCAAAGATGGGGTCGGGCACGGCAATGGGAAGATTGGAGAAGGTGGGCATGGATACAAGGAGTCTAGCATCAAACTCCAGAAGCCTTCCCCATGATGCGATCGACAGCGTCAGCCGTTTCGCGCAGGAGCCGTTCGGTATCCTCCCAGCCCAAGCACGGATCGGTTATCGAAAGCCCATCCATATCCATATCCGGTCCAATATTTTGCCTTCCGTTCTTGAGGAAGCTTTCCAACATGAAGCCCTTCACTACTTCGTAGCCATCATGTCCACGTTCCATAGCGCCCAGTACCGTATGCACCACATGAGCCTGCAGAATGGGATCTTTCCCGTTTCCGTTCTGGCAATTGTCATGACTGGCATCGATGAGAACTGCCGGATTCCGTATCTCTCTCTTGGGTGACTTCAACTGTTTTGCAGCTAACGCGAGGGAGGCAGGATCGTAATTACTGCCCCCCTTGCCCCCTCGTAAAATGAGGTGTGCATACGGGTTTCCCTGCGTTTCCACCGTGTGCCTCCGCCAGGCGAACGTGTGCGGATGCTGGGCGCATTCCACTCCATCGACACCCACTGCGATATCCCCATCAACAGGATTCTTGATGCCCACGGGACAATCGTCATCTGTCTCAAAGAGTCCCGAAGCAATGAACCGGTGCTCCTGGTCGGCGGTGCTGCGCGCGCCAATGGCGATGTAGCTCAAACCATCGACAAAGTAGCCTTCGTTGTTCGTGAAGAGCATCTCATCGGCAAGAGGATGCTGCTGTCCCACTCTCCACATCATCTCCCTGCACTGCCAAATTCCCTTTTGGATATCCGCAGGCGCCAGGGGATCGGGCTGGGTCAGCGGACCGGGCCAGCCCAATGTCGTCCGTGGCTTCTGAATGTAG
This sequence comes from uncultured Candidatus Peregrinibacteria bacterium, assembly GCA_903825315.1. GTDB lineage: Bacteria > Patescibacteriota > Gracilibacteria > Peribacterales > Peribacteraceae > CAIKAD01. Next base: position 290,470 of record CAIKAD010000002.1, read on the forward strand.
AGGCGCATGACAGGTAACACGCGCGTCCGGATCTCTTCTGCCAACCTCGCTGCACGATCCGCGTACTTGTACACGGCTTCAGACGGCCAACTGGAGCATGGGCCGACAACCGCTATGAGACGGCGGTCTTCCCCGGTGAGGATGTTGCGGATCTCTTGCCTATGCTCTTCCACACGGTGATCCGCACCGATGGGAAACCGCTCTCGCACTTCTTCGGCACTGGGCAATTCTTGGATGATTCTGTAAGCCATGATGAGAAAAGGAAATGAACATAAATACAAAAACACCTTCACCGCGGGGAGAAGGCTCTGCTTGGGACGTCTAGGACGTTTCGATTGTTAGCTCAGACGCAACAGCACCTTCCCCGCGCTAAACGGATACCAATAAGCGCCGAAGAAAATACCGGAATGAGTCATGAACGTGAGAGCATTGTATTCAATGAGAAGAACCTGTCAATCGAAAGGAACACTCAGCAGGAAAAGCGATGTACCGCTACCCCGTACTGAACGGGAAAAAGAAACCGAAGCGAATAGCCTGACACAAGAAGGAACCCCTTTACCGCTTCAGAAAGCCGTGCCACTCTCTTCCCATGACTCGGCAGGTTCAAGACACCCTCCGCGACGAAATCACGCGCTTCCTCAAGCACCACGGGCTGCGATTGAACACGGACCTAGGGCAGCACTTTCTGGTAGACGAGAGAGCCCTGAGCTTCATTGTGGAAGCGGCAAACATCACGGAAGAAGACCGTATCGTGGAAATCGGACCGGGGATTGGCATCCTCACCCGGGAACTCGCGAAGCGCGCGAAGAAAGTGTCGACGGTAGAATTGGATGATCGACTCATTCCGTTGCTCAAGGATTTTCTCTCGGGTGAAGACAAAAGTCTTCTTACTAAAGTAACTGTCACACGGGGTAATGCGCTGCACGTCCCGCTGCCCGACGAGCCCTACAAGGTCGTCGCCAACATTCCCTACCACATCACCTCTCCCCTCCTCCGACACGTGTTTTTGGAATCCAAGGTGATCCCTACGTCCATGACTCTCCTCATCCAGAAAGAAGTTGCGGAGAACATTTGCAACATCCGGAATGCCGGAATACTCACGATCCTCGTCGGCCTCTTTGGTACACCGCGTTATGTTCTCACCGTCGATAGTGACGCGTTCCTACCACCACCCAAGGTCGATTCCGCCGTCCTGCATATCGATTGTTTTGAACGGCCCCTCGCCGAGCCGAACGTGATCGAGAAGATCTTCTCCCTCACCAAAATCGGCTTCGGCCAAAAACGGAAGATGCTGAGGAATACGCTTGGGAAGCTCCCCGATGGAATGGCGTTGCTGCAAAAAGCAGATATTGATCCGGAAAGAAGGCCGCAGACACTTAGTGTTCAGGAGTGGATAACCGTTGCAAGGATCTTTCAATGACCAATTCTCCAAAATCCCAATGACCAACAGGGTCGTATTGGTCTTTGGTAATTGATCATTGGTCATTCGAGAGGTACGTTCTGTGACTCTTCAGAACTTCTCTCATCGCTTCAGGAACACAAAAACTACGTACCGCTCCGACAAAACAAATGAAAGTACCTTCTTGAGGAATGGATCGATTGCCATGCTTCCGATATGCGCCATTCCACGCTCTCTTTCGCCTTTCTCCTCACATTTCTCGCCACCATCTTCTTCCTGCAGTGGATGACGGATGCGACGCGGACGCCCATCTTCTGGATCGCGCTGGTAATCGCAATCGTCTTCAATGGCATCTCACTGTACGCGCTGCCACCGCGCCCACGAAGGAGCGCCGCCTTCGTGATGGCAGGATTGCTTGGACTGACGGCCGCCTGCGCAACCGTCACGTGGTCTACATGGGAACCGCCAGCATCGCATATCTCGCATTTCCTCAACAGGATGGACGTGACGTTGATCGGAACGGTGGCATCTGAGCCGGACCGCCGCCCCAGCATGACGCAGTACACGGTGCGCCTGGAGCGGATGCAGGACACGGATGGATTCAAGCGGGACGTGACCGGAAAGATCCTTGTGCGCGACTCCAAAGGGTGGCCGCGGTACGCGTACGGGGACCGGCTGCTCCTCCACGGAAATCTTAAGGAGCCCTGGTCCATCGACGGCTTCGATTACGGCAAATATCTGGCGCTCCAGGGCATTGCCGCCATCCTCACCTCCGCGACGATCGAGAAGGCAGGAACAGGAGACGCGAACCTCTTCCCATTCGCGCTTGGGCGCTCAGGGCCTTGGATCGGCTTTGGAGCGCTCTACGCACTCAAAGAACACTTCGAAGCACAGATCGAACGTCTCCTGCCGGAACCACATGCCTCCTTCCTCGCCGGACTGCTCACGGGCGCGCGGCGCAGCATCCCCAAAGAAATCCTCAATGACTTCAACGCCACCAGCACCAGCCACATTCTCGCCATCTCCGGCTACAACATCACCATCATCCTTACACTCATCGGAGGCATGCTGTTCTGGCTGCCGTTCCGGTGGCGGTTCATCCCTTCCGTTGCGCTCGTCGCGGCCTTTACGCTCTTCACCGGCGCCAGCGCCTCCGTGGTGCGAGCCGCCGTAATGGGAAGTCTGGGGCTCTTCGCGCTCCAGCTGGGGCGGCAGCAGAACGTTCGCCTCTCCCTTCTGTGGACAGCATTCTTCATGCTGCTCTGGAAGCCGCAATACCTCTGGAACGATGCCAGCTTCCAACTCTCATTCCTCGCCGTTGTCGGGCTCTCGGAAGCCGCGGCACTCATCAATCCCTTCACCACTTTCCTCCCCCAAACGCTCGGCATCCGCGACGCCACGCGCGCCACGCTCTCCGCTCAGCTCTTCACATTACCGTGGATCATCCTGCTCTTCGGCCGCCTTTCGCTCATTGCGCCCGTTGCCAACCTCCTCATTGCCCCGCTCATCCCGCTCGCCATGCTCTTCGGCTTTGTGAGCGTCTGCATCAGCGTTCTCTCCTTTCCCATCGGCATACTGCTTTCCTACGCCACGTGGGGCATTCTCAGCCTCATTCTCCTCATCGCCCACTTCCTGGCACACCTGCCCTATGCCTCCGTGGAAGTGAAGATCGGAAGGAGCATGACGGCCGTGTTGTATGTATGCATTGGCCTACTGATTGTATTCGTTCAAAGGGTATCCATACCTGCGGGTCGAAGACCTGCGCTCGCGACATGAATGGATGTTACCATCGGTACAAGTACACCTTCTTCACCTTTTTCCCCGTTGAAACTTCCTCCACCTTCACCGGCTTCCTGCCGGGAAAACGGAACGAGTGGGAAACCACGCGCGCACCTTTCTTGAGCTCCCGGTCGAATTTGGGCAGGAGGCTCCGCATCATCTCGGGACCGACGTAGAGGAATACGGCATCCGCGCGCGAAAAGTTGAACTTGCGTGCATCGCGGAGAAGAAGACGGACCTTTTGACCGGACCACAAGATCCGCAGTTTCCCCACGAGCCACACACCCAGAGCATTCTCAAATCCCACAGCCTGTATTTTGCTGCAGGCGCGCTTTGCCGCAATGAGGAGACGGCCGTCCCCTGCACCTATATCGCACACGCGCTGACCGTCCTCGAGCCTTGCCAGATGTACCATTGCCATCCCCACGGCCTGCGGTGTGCCGCCGTACGGAGTAGCAGTGCGCAGGTGCGCCAAGATCGTAAGGAGCAGCACGACCACCATGAGGAGGACGAGTGCCAGCACGGCAATAGCCAGGAACTCCTGGAGCATGGCACCCATCGTAGCAGAACGATTCCAAAAATAACTTGATCTGTATTGCTTTCACTTCGGACACGCATGGAAAGAAAAAGGTTAGGTATGGTCCTGTAAGAATGAGCACGCACCTCCGTCATCATGGCTAGCCGGGAGTATGGGCGGCCTCGCAAGGGACCGCCTGTACTGTATATGTGCAATATTCATCCGGAGGAACATGGGATTGCGGAAAAGAATCCAAGGATACCGAGAATGACAAGGCTACCCGGTTACTCAAGAATCAACGTGAAATTGTTATGCTTTGATCCATAAATGTGTACACATTTGTGTACACTTTTTCCTACCTGCCCAACACATCAAACAACGGCAGAGTACCCGTAGATAACGAATATGGAACCCAGGAGAGCACAGGCTCCAATCGTGAAGAATATCGCCTGAAAGCCCGGAGCGCGTGTGGACAGAGGAGCGTAGTGTGCAGTGCGGCGCATGCAGAGAAAGGGAAGTGTGATTGGGTTGACGCAGGAATACGCATGCTCCTTACGGAGTACATGTTGCCCATACCACCAACGATGATGCTGCACCATTCCGTGAAGCCCGCCTGACATGTTCTGAAGAGGGATCAATACTCTTCATCGTTTCGATAGGCCTTATGTTCGATGATGCACGTACCGGAAACGACCCACTCATCGTCCCGTTTCTCCCACTTCAAGGAAGGCGGCTCAAGGGATCCTCGCCCCTGACGAATAAGAAAGATTTCGAGAATATCGATCAACGAAAATCCACTCTGACCATCAGAGAGGGAATCAAACGGGTTGTCGGGAATGCTGGAAGGAAAGCGGTCCATCGAAGAAAGGGTAATGCGTCCGCCATGGACACTGACTATGACGGAGGAATGTGGAGGTACTTACGAAGTTTGTATTTTCTGAGGATGCAGAAGAATCAGAAGATGCAGAGGATGCAGAAGATTCAGAGGAATAGCTTTCGTCTCATTCCGGAAACGGAAGAATCTGCATTCTTCTGCTTCCTTTGATACCCCTGCATCCTCTGCATCCTCCCTATTACTTCTTCTCCTCCACAACCACTTTCACATCCATCACTTTGCCGTCGCGCGCGATCTTGAGGAGGAGTGTATCGCCCGGTTGCTTTGTTTGGACGATGTGCGCCAGCGAAGTATCCGGCGTGAGCGTAATGCCATCCGCCTCCAGGATAATGTCGCCCTCCTTGAGACCAGCCTTCTCCGCGGGAGAGCCCGGAAGCACTGCCACATCCGATACCGCGTCGCCGTGCACCACAAGGACACCGGTACCAAAGGCAAGTTTGTTTGTAGACTGGAGAGCCGGCGTAATGGGCGCGTAGCGGACGCCGAGGTACGGCCGCACGATGTGGCCGTTCTTGGTAAAGCTCTCCAGCGCCCGGCGCAGTTCCGGCGCAGGGATGGCAAACCCGATGTTCTGAGCGTCCGACGCCACCGCCGTGTTCATCCCGATCACCTCGCCGCGGGAGTTGAGGAGCGGTCCGCCGGAATTGCCGCGGTTGATGGCTGCGTCCGTCTGGATGATTTGTTCGAGCTGTTCCACGCCACCCCCGTTGCCCGCGCCGGCCGTGATGGACCGACTGAGGCCGGAGATCACACCCACGCTCACCGTATTCCGAAACTCCCCGAGCGCGTTGCCGATGGCAATAGCCGTCTGGCCCAGTTTAAGGTTATCCGTAGACGCCACAGTGAGAGGCGTAAAGCCGCTGCCCTCCACCTTAATGAGGGCAATGTCGCTGCTGGGATCACGCGCAACGACAGTCGCGGGCACCTTACGCCCATCATTGAGGAGGACGGTGTACTGCGCATTGGTGTCGCTCACGACGTGCTTGTTGGTGAGGAGGAGCCCATCGCTGCTCACGAAGAAAGCTGTGCCGCCTCCCACTTCCTGGAGCTGTGTCCCCTTTTGCACCATGCGCGGAACCTGGAAATTGAACTGGTCACCGAACGGCGATGGAATCGTCTGCATCTCCTGCTGGAGGACCGGTAGCTCTTCGGAAATGATCACGCTAACCACAGCGGGCTCAGCCTGCTGCACGACACGGACGGTCTGCTCTTCGGTAGAGCCGAACGAGGCGGAATCCATGCCCGTGGACGACGGAATGGATAATGATGACGATGAGGAAGAAGAACTGGATGCTTTCCCATCAAACGGCCAGAGCGTCCATTGGGCGCTCCCGATACTCACGATGAAGAAGGATGTGATGAGGGAGACGAGACCGATGGTAAAGAGGGCATGGGATAATGTGGGCTTCATGGCAAAGGAAGAAAAGGATGGGGAAAATGGCGGTTTTCTATGGAGCGGCACCGGAACAATCTCACTGGCAAATTGTAGAAACACAGGGGAGCCGGTCAACAATTCTGCCAAAAGAACAATGAGGACACGATCGTACAATACGCAGATTAAGAGCGGATTAATGCTCCGTATGCGCAACCATTTCCCACGTCTCACTTGCCCATCATGGCTTGAACAAGCTTATCTCCCCACACACGAACTTTGTCCTCTTGACCATAAGGTTCATTGACGATGACGAGAGGGGGAAGGAGCTGGGCTGCTTTGGAAGCCGCACGATACTGCTGAAGGCCCTCGAGGCACCGCGCCGTGTAGTAGTACCGCGTATCCCCAAGGCCGATGAGCGCCATCTTCTTGCCGGACAAATCGACTCCTGCAGACTTCTCCAGGAACTCGACCATGTGCAGATTCGGCTGCCCCTCCACGCCGCCGGTATTCCACGTCCCCGATGCGAGGAGAATCACGTCACCCCTCGCCAAGTCCTCCTTGGTCGCCTGCTCGGCACGCTGGATATCCACCGTTACCTGCGGTGCCTTCTCCTTGAGAAAAGCAGCAAGCGTCTGGATGACGAATTCCGTGTGACCGGAGGTGGAGGCGTAGATGATGTGTAAAGCTGGCATACGATTATTGTAGGAGCACCTCAGCAAATGACCAATGATCAATTATCAATGACCAAAACGCCCCTGCTGAGTTCGTATTTGGTCATTGGGATGTTGGAACATTAGTTCATGTCTTCGGAACATCACACACCACCTGCACCGGATGCACCACGTGTTCCGGAACTTCCCCCTTCTGCCACTGCTCAATGGACTGAAAGGTTTCCGTATACATGTTGTGGATGCTCTCGTCGGCATAGAACGCAACGTGCGGGGTGGTCACTACGCCGGGATGCCGCACGAGCCTCTTGTTCTCCTCAAAGTTCTGCTCATGCTCCATAACGTCTAGAAGCGCGTACCGTACTGTCTTGTTGTCCAGAGCGGCCAGGAGGGCATTGGAATCGATGAGGGACCCGCGGGCCGTGTTGACGAGGACTACGCCCTGCTTCATGAGTGAGAACGCGTGCTCGTTGATCATGTGCTCCGACTCCTTCGTTGCCGGCGCGTGCAGTGTGATGATGTCGCTGCGGCGGAAAAGCTCGTCCAGCGGAACATACTCAACACCCAGCAGATCGACCAGCTCCACTGTCCTGTATACGTCGTAGGCGACGATCTTCATGCCAAATCCATGCGCAATCTGCGCAACCCGCCGTCCGATTTTACCCGTTCCCACGATGCCGATGGTCCGGCCGCGCAGCGACATCCCACGAAGACCGTGATAGTCGAACGTGCCGCTCTGCACGCGCGCATCGCCTTCTGGAATGTGCCGAAACGTGCTGAGGAGCAGCGCAAAGACGTGCTCCGCGATCACATGGGAACCGTAGTCCGGTACATTGCACACGGTTATACCCCGCTCCCGGCACGCCTCGAGATCGACATGGTCAAACCCTACGGACCGCGTAGCGAGCAGCTTGAGCTTGGGAAGCTTTTCGATGAGCGGCCGCTTGAATGGCGTCTGAATGAAGAACGACACGGCTTCCGCGTCCTTACACATCTCGGCAATCGTATCCTGAGGAAGGTGCGGGAATGTTTGTGCCAAGGGGAACCGCTCAAGAACGAGCGCTTTATCGAGGTCGTCGACATCGAGGAAAACAATGGAAGCCATAGGCGCGCATCATGACCGAAGAAACTCGTATGGTGAAGAGCAGGATTAGTACATCATTACATTGCCCCACAGTTTGCAAGCCATGAACAAGGCACTCTCCGCGCTATGTAATATTTCATGTATCGCCTTGGTTCATGGCAAGCGATCATCTGACCTTCATCTCATCTCTGCTATAACTTTACTGCATACTTTGTGCATGTCATTCCTCAATCCCCAATCGATCGCCGTCATCGGAGCATCTACGGATGAACACAAGGTCGGGCATCTGGTTTTGAAAAACCTTCTGACACAGGGCTACACAGGGGAGGTGTTCCCCGTAAACCCGAAAGGCGGTGATATTCTGGGCAAGAAAGCCTATACGTCGATCGGAGATATCAGCGGATTTGTCGATCTCGGCATCATCGTGACACCGGCGGAAACCGTGCTGGAACTTGCGGAAGCCTGCGGTAAAAAGGGCATACCCTCCCTCATCGTCATTAGCGCGGGATTTGCGGAGAGCGGGGAAGAAGGGAAGAAGCGTGAGATGCAGCTCAAGGACATCATGAAGAAATACAAGATGACGCTCGTGGGGCCCAACTGCCTGGGCGTGATGCGGCCGAGCGGAAAGATGAACGCGTCATTCGGGAATATCCTGCCCCCTGCCGGCAATGTGGCGCTCCTCAGCCAGTCCGGCGCGCTCGGGGAGGCATTCATCGATAGCGCAGCGTCCATCGGCCTCGGCCTGTCACTCTTCGTGAGCATGGGGAACAAGGCTTCCATGGATGAATGTGATTTTCTCCAGATCTGCGCCGATGATCCGGAAACGAAGGTGATCGGCTTGTATCTCGAAAGCATCAATGACGGCCAGAGATTTCTGGAACTGGCACGGAACATTGGAACGGGCTGCGGCGCTCAAGGGAGTAAAACACCTGGAAAACCGATTGTACTTCTCAAGGCAGGAACGACGGAGAAAGGCAGGAGGGCCGTATCCTCGCACACGGGCGCACTGGCCGGCTCCAACGCGGCGGTGGATGCCCTCTGCATCCAGGGCGGCGTGCGCCGGGCGAAGACTGCTGAACATTTTCTCGATCTCCTCCGGACACTCTCGCATCAACCCGCGCTTCCCTCACGGAACATTGCCATTATCACCAATGCGGGCGGGCCGGGCGTGCTCGCCACGGATGCGGCGGAGAAGGCAGGGTTGGTTCTCGCTGCGCTCTCACCTGACCACGAAGCGGCGCTCGCAAAAGTCCTTCCCCCTACCGCAAGCACCAAAAACCCCATCGATGTCCTCGGTGACGCGCTCGCAGACCGCTTTGAGGCAGCACTGAGCGCGGTAGCGAAAGATGCAGCGATTGACGGCGCCGTGGTGATCGTGACGCCGCAGGTAATGACGCCATCCAAAGAGATCGCCACAAAGGTCATCCAGACCCGCAAATCCAATCCCCTCTTCCCCATTGTCACATCCTTCATGGGAGGCGAAGGCGTGCGGGAAGCCAGAGATTTCCTGCACAAGAACGGCGTACCGAATTTCGAGAGCCCCGAGACGGCCGTCGAAATGCTCGCAGAACTACGCACGGACGAACCGAACGGAAACGGGGCAAAGAAACGGCAGATTCCCACATCTACGATCCGCGCCAAAAAAGCCGCAGCAGTGCTCCAGAACGCATCGGGCCTCCTCAACGAAGAGACGACGGAACAACTCCTGTCGCTCTACGATTTGCCCTTGCCGCAAGGGCGCGTGGCGACCACCAAGGACCAAGCGAAGGCTATCGCCAAGGAGATCGGCTTCCCTGTGACCGCCAAAATCAGCTCTAAAGACATCCTCCACAAGACGGATATGGGCGGCGTGCGCATCAGCCTGATGACAGCGGAAGCGGTTGGCAAAGCGTTTGATGAGATCCTCAAGAATGCCAAGAAGAACGCGCCTAAAGCCGACGTCGCCGGTGTCTTCATCCAGCAATGCTTCCAGCCGGGCAGCGAGTTTATTGTGGGCGCGCTCAAGGATCCGGGCGCCGGCCATCTCGTAATGGTGGGTCTCGGCGGCGTCTACACGGAATTGTTCAAAGACACGTCCTTCCGCGTCGCGCCCGTTACCATAGAAGAAACCTACCCGATGCTCAGCAGCCTCAAGAGCTGGAAATTGCTCATGGGCATGCGCGGCAAAGCGCCGCTCAACGTCGACGCACTCGCAACGCTGATTTCCCAGGTGTCACTTCTCGTTACCGAATGCCCGCAGATCCGGGAAATTGACCTCAACCCGGTACTCGTTACGGAAAACGCGTTGTCAGTTTTGGATGCGAAGGTGGTCTGCTAAGCTGACAGCCATGCAAGAAGCCACCCGCGCGATGCCCATCGCGTCCCAGAAGACGAAGATCTTTCTCTTCGTGTTCTTGAGCGTCATAACCCTCGCGCCTCTCACGCTGGTCCACTCACAATTCATTACGGGACCGCTCGTGAATGCCATGCTCATCCTCACGTGCGCGCTCGTGGGTCCCGTCGAGGCCTTGGTCCTCAGCCTCTTCCCCAGCCCCGTCGCACTCATGAGCGGGCTTTTACCGCTGCCGCTTGCGCCGATGATCCCCTTCATCATGATTGGCAACGCACTCTACGTGCTGGCGTTTTATTACATCTGTGGATCGAACCCTTCCACGTTGCTCAAGTTCGGAAACCGCTCCGTGATGGATATTGTTGGTGTTCTTGCCGGCTCCGTCCTCAAGTTCGCCTTCCTCACTCTCACCGTCCAGTTCGTGATGGGGCGCATGCTCGCCGCCCCACTCGTGGCCAACCTCGCCGTGATGATGAGTTGGCCGCAGCTGATTACCGCAGTACTCGGAGGCTTTGTTGCCATCGGCCTTCTCTCCTACCAACCGCAACGTGGCTGATCTGATTCTCAAGCTGCAGAAAGCCAATATCATCGGCCGGGGAGGCGCGGAATATCCTGCGCATAAGAAGTGGGAAGCCGTGCGCAACGCCCTGAACCAATCATCGAAGGGCCCCGGCTTAGGGTATGTGATCTGTAATGCATCGGAGCATGAACCAGCCGTTTCCAAAGATCACTTCATCCTGGAACATCATGCTGACAAACTGTTTGAAGGCATGAAACTTGCCATCAAGGAGACGGGAGCCCGCGAGGGCATCTTCAGCTTGAACGCCAAATACTACGCAACAATGAAAACTGACCTGGATGCCCGCATCGCTGCAGCGAAGAAAGATGGCTTCAGCATGCGTATTGTTGAAGCCACGTCCTATATTGGCGGCGAAGAGACTGCCCTGCTCAATGCCATCGAAGGCCGGCGCTGCGAGCCGCGTCTCAAGCCGCCCTTCCCCACGCAGCAGGGACTGCACGGCGCCCCCACACTCATCCACAACGTGGAGACGCTCTACGATATCGCGCTCGTCGCCGAGGGCACCTATGACGACAAACGCTTCTACACCGTCTCCGGCGCCATCCCCCATCCGGGCATCTACCGCCTCCCGGTCACACTGACCGCACTGCAAATACTCGAGCAGACGGAAAATGTGCCGCAACAGGAGTTCTTCGCGCAGCTCGGTGGCGGGGCAAGCGGAACTGTGTTCGATCAGCAGCAGCTAGCGCACGAAACGGTGCATGGTGCGGGATCGGTAGTCGTCCACCTGCTCAAGGAAAACCCGCGGGAGCTCCTCCTCGCCTGGCTCAATTTTTTCCACAAGGAAAGCTGTGGCAAGTGCACGCCGTGCCGCGAAGGGACATATCAGTTGGTCCGGCTGCTGGAAGATCACAAGCGGATCCCGTGGAAGAAGATGCAACCGATATTGGAGGTGCTGGAGAAGACGTCTTTTTGTGCGCTCGGAAGGTCCGTCCCGATTCCGGTCCTCAGCTATTACCGCAATGTTCTGAAGAAATCATGATTGTCATCCCTTTCTTCATTGGCCAAACAAGCCAACGTTCCAACATCCCAATTTCCCAAAAACGAGGGAAAACAGAGTCGTTTTGGTCATTGTATTTTGGGACATTGGTTCATTGCATCCCTACCCCATGAATAAAATTCCACTCGATACCGGCTCCGGGAAGAAAGTGACCGTCTACCTCAACGGACAAGCTTGTGATGCACAGGAAGGCGAAACAATACTCACGGTCGCCCTCCGGAACGGTTTCGACATCCCCCACTACTGCACGCACCCGGATCTGCCCATCGATGCCAACTGCCGCACCTGCCTCGTCGAAATTGAAGGAAAAGAGGACACGGTAACGTCCTGCACGCTCCGCGCATCGGAAGGCCTCAGAGTGCTCCTGGACACGCCACAAGTGGTCAAACTGCGCCGGGAGAATATGGAGCTCCTCTTCGGGGATTACCGCGCCAATTCGCCGCGTATCCGGCACGGCTACTGGAGCCGGACGCTGGAGGAAATCGGGCATTACCGCGTGTCCGGTACGCGCTACAAACGTGACGACCCGCAGAGAGAGATCCACAAGATGGGAACAGCTGCCGAGTTTGACCCCGCCCTCTGCATCGCCTGCAACAAGTGTGTGGAAATTTGCCAGTACATCGGTATCTGCCACCTGGGTCTGGAAGGCCGCGGCTCCAAGACACGCGTAGGCTTTAATCCGGACCCCGCAAACGACTGTATCTACTGCGGACAATGCACGGCACACTGCCCCGTGGAAGCCATTCGCGAACAGAGCCATCTGGAGGAAGTGGCAGCCGCGCTACGCGATCCCGACAAGATCGTCATTGTGCAGTCGGCCCCCTCGATCCGCACAAGCATCGGAGAAGGTTGGGACGTACCCGCAGGGACAGACCTCACCGGACAGCTCTTTACGGCATACCGGATGCTGGGATTCGACAAAGTGTTTGACGTCAACATGGGCGCGGACATCACCACGATGGTGGAGGCACAGGAACTGGTGGAACGGCTGCGGAAAAAGTGGGATGGAGGCCTCGTTTCCGGCCCCATGTTCACCTCCTGCTGCCCGGGCTGGGTAAAGTTTGCAGAGTTCTACCGGCCCGATCTGCTCTCAAACTTGACCCGGGCACGCTCCCCGCACATCCATTCCGCTTGCGCGTACAAGTCCTGGTGGGCGGAGAAAGCAGGCGTGGACCCCAAGAAGATCGTCGTCGTTTCCATCATGCCCTGCACGTCGAAAAAATATGAATCGACGTTCGAGCACCTCATGTTCGACAACATGAAACCCGTGGACTACGTCCTCACAACGCGCGAACTCATCTCGCTTCTCAAGACCCGCGATATCGATCTGCCGCATCTCGACACGAGTGAGGTGGATCGCGAAGGGACGTACTCCGGTGCAGGGCTGATTTACGGCGCATCCGGCGGCGTCATGGAATCGGCGCTACGGACAGCCTATTTTATGCTCACAGGACAGAACATGCCCCGTCTGGAATTTGAGCCCGTGCGCGGGTTTGAAGGCAGTAAGCGGGCATCGGTGAAGATCGGTGACAGGACAGTGAACGTCGGCGTGGTCGCGATGCCGAAGAACATATGGCCGCTGCTCCGGGAGATCAAAAAAGATCCCAACGTGCTCGACTACGTGGAGGTAATGGCCTGTCCCGGCGGCTGCATCGGCGGCGGCGGACAGCCTATCCCCAACACCTTCGCCACAGTGAAGAAGCGCATCGCGGGCCTCTACAAAATCGACAGCTCCATGACGCTCCGCACTGCCCACGAGAACCCCGCAGTGAAAGAATATTTTGAATGGATAAAGACGCAGCCGGAAGCCAAAAAGAATGCATTGCTCTACCGGACCTTCAGCCAGAAAAAGAAGGGGGAATGAAATTTGAAAAATTGAAGATTGTAAATTGAAAATGGAAAATTGATACTTTCCGTCATTTTCCATTTCCAATTTTCAATTTGTTTATTTCCATCCTAACCAGCCTCACTTCGGTCCGTCCGTCTTCGGTCTCCATCACGCGACCCGTCATCCGACACCCTTGCATGGATATGGATAACTCCACTTCGACGGCGATCTCCGAAAACATATGTCCGCACATGTCGACGTTGGAGAAAAAACCTGCGCCGCGAGAGAGCGTCTGCAGGTCGTGAGTCTGAACGTGCATGTGCGATACTGTGACGAGATATTTTTGCCGTCTAACACTAACGCGATCGCGCGTATTTCCCACGTCGTCTCTGCGTGGATGTCCAAAACTCTGTAGTCGTTGTTTTCCGCATACTGATGCGGTTTTTTATTCTTCTCCCGAAACGGGTCGGAGGGAATGATTCCACCCATGAAGAGACGCCCGAACACACGCATGAGCAGAAGACATTTTCCGCTCATTTCGATGACCCCGCTCCCCCGTCACGGCGTTGCATCGGAACAGGAGTTGTCACGGATAAACGGGAGTGACGGAACGTCGTAGAGTTGCTCCATGTCGCGCACGTCAAACGCGTGGTTGCCGGACGCAAATGCATCGATGCCGAGCGCCATCAACTCTTCGACTTTTTCGCACATGATTCCAACACTGCCCGCGAATTTTTCTGCGTTGCGAGAATGAGATCGTGCAAAAATTTTTTCGCGCAATCGTGTCTACACGTGCCTCACTGCTTCCCGTCCCGACTACCCTCGATGTCGCCCAAAAAAATACTGCGGCACATATTTCCATCATCACCTCTCAAACAGTGATGTATGCTATTCTTGTCAGGAATTTTGGAGATATGGGTTGTTTCGCCTTATAGATGCCATTAAACCCATCTCCTGCCTTCATCAGAAAGCACTTGCCGTCAAGGACGCTTTGAATTCATATGGTTTACATGCCCCCTGCGTTTGCCTATTGGAATTGATATAATAATACGATTTGAACAAACAAAGCAGTCTGCTCCCTGGCCAGAGCGCTGCAACTTCAGATCGAAACACCAACAGAAATATCTTCCAGAAGTTGCGCGATTCACTTCCCTCCGAGACGCTCCCCGCGTTGCTCGGCGCGGCAGTGATTGTTGCATTCGTAGTAGCAGGTGAGCGCGGAGTGTTCCGCGCACAAGTAGTGACGCCGACTCAGACGGGATCGGTACTTACCGGAACGGGCACGGTGTCGATGGTCACCGAAACCGGCTCCATCGTGGAACCGGTCACCCAGACTGGAGCAGAGGCCCAGGCTTCTGCTTCCAGCGCTTCCAGTTCGGCTGAGCTCTCCAGCTCGTCGGAGGCATCTTCCGCGTCTTCCAGCAATGCATCGGACGTATCGTCTACCTCCAGCAGCTCGGAAGGTGAAAGTGCGTCGTCCGTGGAATCTTCCGAGGCAGCCTCCAGCAGCGAGAGTTCCTCCGCGTCTGCAGTTGCGCCGACAACGAAGACGGGCGCAGTGACTTCGTCGGAACCTGCCCTGAGCAGCAGCGAAGGGTCCTCGGCA
Source organism: uncultured Candidatus Peregrinibacteria bacterium (assembly GCA_903825315.1). GTDB lineage: Bacteria > Patescibacteriota > Gracilibacteria > Peribacterales > Peribacteraceae > CAIKAD01. Next base: position 305,530 of record CAIKAD010000002.1, read on the forward strand.
TCTTCAGAGTCGTCCTCCACCCTGCCCGCACCCGTCATTCTCGAAACGCCCACCGCCTCGCTCGCGGAGAACACGAACACGGATCTCTGGGTCCGCATCAGCAAGAGCAAGGGCCTCCGTGACGCGACGGAGCTGAGTAGCCGCCTCACCGTGGCGTTGCGTTCGTCGGAGGGTTACGACATCCCCTCGGCCTGGGAAGCGCAGGAAGACGAGCGGGGCTATATGCTCCGGATCCCCATGCCGCGTTCGTTCACCCCGGGAAACTACAACCTGCAGGTGATGATGGACACCACGCCGGGCGAGACGCGCGCGGTGCAGCGCATGTTCCGGACCATCAACGGCACGGCGGAATCGCAGACCGTGCTGTTCGACCAGGTGATCCCCATGGGCTTGAGCGCCGCGAACGTGGAAAATGCTGCGGTACGGCCGGGGGAGACCATAACGGCGCAGTTCGCGGTAAGCGACGGCTCCGTTCCGCTCTGCGGCGTCGAGGTCCCCGTGCTCCTCACGGACCCCGCCGGCAACAGCAGGACATTCGCTGCGGCAGATGGAACTCTGCAAGTCCAAAAGTCCTGCGCAGCGCGCAAGTTCACGGTACTTCCGGACTATGCCCTTTCCACACCCGTTTCCGCAGCGGGTTCCTACGCGCTGAGCATCGGTCCCGCGACGGGCATGTCCCAGAACCTCACGGTGCGCGCCGTGGCGGAGGAAGGAAGGCTCCTGGACATCAAGCGCGCTTCCGTGACCCGCACATTCCCGGGCTCCACGGAAGACATGACCATTGTCGTAACACCCACCGCAACGTTCGTAGGGACGGTGACGGAAACCGTTCCGGCCGGCTTTACCGTGGTAACGGTTGAGCCACTCGCCGAGACCGCCGCACAGGAGGACGGGTCCACCCTCATCGGCTGGAACCGCCGCTGGGAGGCAAACGTCCCCATGACACTGCGCTACACGTTCAACGCTCCTTCGTTGGCCCCTCTCTTCGCCTCCTTCGGGCCTGTGACGGCCAAGGGGACGAAAGAAGTAACAGGGCTGGAAGAGAGTTCTTCGTCTGCCATGAGCGAGAGCTCCACGGCGAGCGGCGCGCTCTCCGCCTCCAGTGAACAGTCCTCTGCCCTATCCGCTTCCGGATCGGCAATGAGCGCCACGGAGGGCACGGCATCCGGTGCCACATTCTCTTCCGAGGTTTCCCTGTCCAGCACATCCGGCGCCACGGTCTCTTCCGAGGTATCCCTGTCCTCCGTAGCTCCCGTTGGAGCGGAGGAAGCTTCTTCCAGTGTCACAAGCGAGATCTCTTCGGCTTCTTCGGATTCCTCGGTTTCCTCGGATTCTTCAGTGTCATCGGTTGCCTCCGACATAGAACCCATTACCCAAAACCCTCTCACAACCACGCTCGGGGCAAGCATTCTGGAGCCAGAGTGGGCGCAGACGGCAGCCGGTGGGGCCTCCTCCACATTCTTCGCATCGCTCTACCAAGGTATGCGCGCGGTGGTGCTGCAGATCATCCGCGTCCTCTCCTTCTTTACGCCGCAGTCGTTCATCGGCGCCATTACGGGTGAGGCACAGTACACGTTCCAGGCAGAGGAAGGCCGCCCCTGGCAGATGCTTTCTTTGGTCATTCCGGAGAGCACCATCTCCCCGCTTGGCCTCACTCTCACGCCCAAAGGCAACGGCGCCTTTGACGCCAACAACCCTCCCTCCTTTACAGTCATCAGCTCCGCCGTGGAAGGGAGTGGCAGCACCATCCTTAATACACAGGGACATCTGAGGGAGGACAAAGCCCTGGAGAAGATCGTGGGGGCGATCGTGGATGAAGAGTCTTTAAGGAAGAGTATTGCGGCTGCCCTCGTCGCACAGAGGAACTGGGAAATCGCGGCTGCAGTGACGACCGATTCCGTAGCCGTAAACACCGTGATACAGGCGGCTCAGCTGGAGGATAACCGCACTACGGTGATGCACGCGACGGCAGCGGTCGCTACGACGCTCCAGGAGAACCAGGATGCCACGGCACAAGTGGCGGACGTGCTCCTGCAGCAGAAGGAACTGCAGCAGCTCTTTAACGGCGTGGTGACGCCGGATATGCAGAAAGCCGTGGTACGCAGCGTCATGGCCAATGCGCTCTCCGGATCGGCGCTCACCGCGCAGCAAGTGATAAACGATCTTGTGCAGGAGACGAGCCCCGTCCTTACGGACCTCGCATCCCAGGCCGTGATGGATGCAGTGGAGAACAGTGGAAAACTCAAGCAGGAGGTAGCCAATGCCGTGGCGGAAGCCGTGGCAAGTGAAGAATCCAGCTCCACTGCCGTTGGTTCTTCCGCTTCCTCCGTTGCACCGGCCTCCTCGCCCAACCAGCTCACGCCCGAAGAAGGCGGGACTGCTCAAAATTCTTCCTCCTTCATTAAGCTGAAGCTGGTCTCCAGTTCCGGAAAGACCTTTACGCCCCATTACCACTTCGAGACCGGCTCTGTGGTGCTCGTTCTGGAACCCGGACGCAACTTTGCCCCGGGTTTGTACAAGCTCGAAATGACCGTCAAGAACCCCCTGACGGGAGAGGAGCAGACGCTCACGCAGGATTTTGCCTGGGGCGTGCTGGCCATGAATCCGGACCAGGACCGCTACCTCACAGGAGAGAAAGCAACTATCAGCATCGGCGTGCTGGACGACAAAGGCGCCATTGTCTGCAACGCCGACGCGACCCTCACGGTAACGGCACCGAGTGGCGCTACCTTTACTCTTTCCACCCAGGACAAGACGATTGAAGTGACCGGCACATGCGGACAAAAGATAACAGGACTCATTTCGCCGGACTACCGGACCAGCCTCACGTTGGCCGAAGCGGGCACGTACAAGCTTGCGCTGGAAGCCACGACGGGGAACGGCCCGCGGACCATGGAAACGACGATAATGGCTGCAAACGGCGGAGGGTACGCAACACCCAAAAAGGAAGTACAGAACGCGAAGGGTGCCGGACAGAAGAACGCGTCTCTCCCCAGCCATCAACAGGGCACCGCCCCCTGGCCCTTCCTTATTATGAGGACCGCCGCCACCCGCTTGTGGCCAGTGGGCCCATCGCCGATGACCGTTTCTGTACAGTTCTTTGAGGACTTCTCGGGAACGGTAACCGATGTCGTTCCCAGCGGCTTCCGGATAACCACGTCCAGTCCCCAAGCCCAAACGGGAGCCATTACCCTCGCCGATGACACTGCCGGGAGCGGAACCACCATTGCCTGGGAAGGCTCCTGGAAGGCCGGCGAAACCGCCACTTTTACGTACGTGTACGAAGCCCCGAGGATCAGCCCGCAGTTCTATCTCATCGGTCCGCTCACCCTCACTCCCCTGCCCTCCAGGAACAATACAGAGAAGGCCGTACAAACCCAGGACATGCAGGAGTTGCGCTCATGGCAAATTGCCAACGACGACTCCGGTAACTTCATTACAGGCAAGCTCTCCTCGGATGAGGGTACCACGGGCCTTGCCTCCAAAAAGATAAGCCTGAGCCTCAACGGCGGTACGGCGACGATGAGTGGAACAACGGACGCCGGCGGTATGTTCACGATCCAGAACATCCCGCTCGCCTCCCTCACCGGCGGCACCATCATCACGCTCTTCGTGGACGGCCAGACGGAGAAGGCCGTAACGGTAACGCAGGGCTCGGGCGGAAGCATGACAGGGATGGCTCTCTACCAGAACCGGTTGATTCTGCGGACAGACTCCGGTGCCACGGTGGCCATGACCAATGCCAAGCTGAACGTGGCAGACAACAGCGGCGACAGTGACATTTCCGCCATCTACTCCGTAACGAGCGGGAATCTCACGGTTGCTTCGGGGAAGGAACTCTTCGTGTGGACAGGCGAGACATTCGCTCCGGGCGGGCAAGTGACTGCGGACAACTACGATATCGACGGGGCCTTCTCCATGGGCGCCAATGCAGTGACGGTAAACGGATCCTGGGATGCGCTTGGGGGCACAATGACGGGATCCAACACGGTCACCTTTACGGCAACGAGCGGCACCAAGACCATCGCTTCCAACGGGAACCGGTTCACGCACCTCACCCTCAATGGGAATGGCGGCATATTCTCCATTGCAGACAACCTCTCCCTCAACGGGGATCTTACGGTCACGGCCGGGACGCTCACGGGTGAATTTGATGTGACGGTGCGGGGAGGTGACGTGACGGGCAACGGCACGATCTACATGACAAACGGAACGTTCCAGGTGTTGGGAACGGGGAACTTTGGCGGAACCACGGACTGGACCTTTGCCCATCTCGCCTTTGGCAACGGCACCACCTCCGGCACCACCTCCAAGAGCGGCAGCAATATGGTTACGGCCACAAACCAACTGGAAATCGCCACCAGCCATACGCTCGCCATGGGAACGGGAGTATGGAACCTGGCATGGGGCACAAACCAGCTCACGGATATCAAGCAGATCGTCTCAAACACCATGGGAAACAGCACCTTCGCTCTCAAGAGCGACGGTTCCCGGGTGTACGCGTGGGGTCAAAATGCCGGTGGCCAGCTCGGGGACAATACGACGAAGCAGCGGAACACGCCCGTGGCGGTGCTGGGTCTCAATGGCACGGGCTACTTGGGCGACGGAGTTAATGGAGGGCCCATCAGCAAGCTCGCGGTAGGTGACTACCATGCCCTCGCCCTCAAGAGCGACGGCTCCCGGGTGTACGCATGGGGAAGTAACGCCTATGGCCAGCTCGGACAGAATACGAGCGATTACAGCAATCATCCGCTCCCGCTCCTAGTAAAGGGCATGGGAGGAACGGGTTACCTGGGCGACGGGACGAACGGCGGGCCCATTAGCCAGATCGCGGCAGGGCAATACCATTCCCTCGCTCTCAAGAGCGACGGTTCCCGGGTGTACGCGTGGGGAGACAACTACTATAGCGAGATCGGGGACAATACGGGAACGCAGCGCAACGCGCCCGTGCAGGTGCTGGGAGTCGGCGGAACAGGCTACCTGGGCGACGGGACGAATGGCGGGCCCATTAGCCAAATCGTTGTAGGGGCAATCCATTCCCTCGCCCTTAAGAGCGACGGCTCCCGGGTGTACGGATGGGGGTATAACTGGAGTGGCCAGCTCGGGGACAATTCGACGACGAATCGAGGCGTGCCCGTTCAGGTAAAGGGCATAGGAGGAACAGGCTACCTGGGCGACGGGACGAACGGCGGGCCCATTAGCCAGATCGCGGCAGGGGGAAACCATACCCTCGCCCTTAAGAGCGACGGCTCCCGGGTGTACGCGTGGGGGTATAACAACAAAGGCGAGCTCGGACAGAATACGAGCGATACCAGCGCCCATCCGCTCCCGCTACAGGTACTGGGTCTCGGCGGAACGGGCTACCTGGGCGACGGGACGAACGGCGGGCCCATTAGCCAGATCGCGGCTGGGCTAGATGATTCCCTCGCCCTCAAGAGCGACGGCTCGCGGGTATACGCTTGGGGGAATAACAGCAATGGCCAGCTCGGACAGAATACGAGCGATGCCAGCGCCCATCCGCTCCCGCTGCCTGTGCTGGGTCTCGGCGGAACGGGCTACCTGGGAGACGGCACAAACGGCGGGCCTATTAGCCAGATTGCGGGAGGGCACTACCATACCATCGCCATCAAGAGCGACGGATCCAGGGTGTACACGTGGGGGGATAACAACAAAGGCCAGCTCGGGGACAAAACGACGGCGGAGCGCCACGTGCCGATACAGACAAGAAGCCCGAACCGAGACACGAAAGGACAAGTGTTCCTCTCGGACATCAAGCAAATCGTATCCGGCCAACACTTTTCTCTCGCGCTTAAGAGCGACGGCTCCCAAGTGTACGCGTGGGGATTGAACAACAGAGGCCAGCTCGGAGACAATACGACGACGGAGCGGTACACGCCCGAACCGGTGTTGGGCCTCAATGGAACGGGCTACCTGGGCGATGGAACGAACGGCGGGCCCATCAGCAAGATCGCGGCAGGGGCATCCCATACTCTCGCCCTCAAGAGCGATGGCTCCCGGGTGTACGCGTGGGGATATAACGACAAGGGCCAGCTCGGGGACAATACGACGACGGAGCGTCACGTGCCCGTGCAGGTGCTAGGCCTCAATGGAACAGGTTACCTGGGCGACGGGACGAACGGCGGGCCCATTAGCGAGATCATGGGAGGGGCATCCCATACTCTCGCCCTCAAGAGCGACGGTTCCCGGGTGTACGCGTGGGGGTATAACAACTATGGCCAGCTCGGACAGAATACGAGCGATACCAACAGTCATCCTCTCCCGCTACAGGTATTGGGCCTCAATGGAACAGGCTACCTGGGCGACGGCACCAACGGCGGGCCCATTAGCAAGATCGCGACAGGGCAATACCATTCCCTCGCTCTCAAGAGCGACAGCTCCCGGGTGTACGCGTGGGGGCAAAACTACTATGGCCAGCTCGGACAGAATACGAATGATAGCAGCGCCCATCCGCTCCCGCTGCAGGTACTGGGTCTCGGCGGAACGGGCTATCTGGGCGACGGCACCAACGGCGGGCCTATTAGCCA
>CAIKAD010000003.1 GCA_903825315.1 uncultured Candidatus Peregrinibacteria bacterium
CATTAGAACGGAGTAGTTCTGCTTCCGCCTGGAACGCCAACCTTTCGGTATTTACCAAGAGCCCGTCGTAATCGAAGATGAAGAGATGTGACATGGAAAGAGGCAGGATCGAGAATCACGATTCGTTCAGCGAATGTCAACTGGCATTGTCTTGCCAACATACGTTTCGATGAAAAAGATCTCCTCTCCGTCGCGGTTTTTGGAGAACGTATATCCCAGTTTCAGGATGTTTTCTTTCGCCAGAGCAGTCAGTTTCGTGTTCCGGATTTCCTGTTCCTCATTCTTCATGCGAAGTCCGGTATGCGTTGCGGAGCTGGGATACGGATTACGAAGGGGGACAGGAGCGGAAGGCGACGCACTCTGCTTAACTGGTTGCCTGTTTCTCCTGCAGCAAAACGGAGGCATTAATGTTTATCGAACACTCTCCGTACGTAACAATCGCCTGTCTGCCATGGGAGATGGGATGATCCATCGTGATCCTGAAAAAGCTGGAATATCGCAGCCAAGGGGCATCCGGCCAGAGGCTTCTCAGGAAGTGGTTGAGTACTTCAAAATGGGATACCGCAAGAACACACTGGGGCTCTGGGAATTGCGAAAGTTTCTCGTGCAACTGACGCATGTAATGGAAAAACCTCTTTTGAATCGAGGAACGAGGCTCGAAAATATTCGTATCCTCGAATCTGTCATCAACATCGTAGACATCCTCAACCCTCCCCCCATTCATGAGACAACGCTGAAACAATTCCTTCGCCCGGGGCCAATCGCGGACATGCATGTCACGAAGCAGGGGCTCGGTACGAATATTTCCCTTGTAATGCAATTCCTCCGCCAGCACTCCGGCCGAACCTTGGGCGCGTAAGGCCGGAGAAGTGATGATTGTTAGATCAGCATGCGGTTTCTTGACGATGAATGACTGAAGCGTTTTCGCCGTGCACTGCAGCTGCTCCACTCCCTCTGGCGTGATATCGGGAAAGACATTGGAGTAGGTTGTCTGAGCATGCCGAACGAAGATTATCTGATGAGGGAACGAAAAACTCATGACGGTAAACAGACTACCACAGATGGATTTCGACGCCATCACCACAATGTGTCAATGGTGCCCCAGAGCCGCACTTCCCTCCGTAATTTCCTGCGAAATCGTCAGCATTCTCCGATATAGCCGGGGCAGATAATGCCGGGAAAATGCGGTGCACATCGAACAATGAAAAAACATCGAAAACATGCCATACCCTCCACATGGAACGATCTGCGCTCCTCAATGAGCAGGAACGCCTTCTTCTAAAAAAGACGGCTGCCAATGCCGAGAGGGAAATTGCTCTCCACTATGTTCCCGGCTTCGGCATCTGTCCTTCGGAAAGCGTTGGGGGAAGCGACCTGCAATACTGTGAGCCATCGTGATTAGCCAGAATTATGTGAATGTGATATAATATAAATATGAGTGTTCGAAGGCCTGAACATGGCGGATCCAGCGATGCGGAAGACGTCATTTCAAGCATTTGTAAGCGAGAAGCGACGAAACTTATAAAGCGATCACGAGATGCCCTGCGTGATGCTTTGCTGGGAGGAGGTAATGTATTTGAAGATCTTGCGAGGCACTTTATCCCAGAACAGCACGCTCGAAGCCACAGTATCTCCATCCGAACAATTTCCCTCGCCGCAAAACTCCTACTGGATGATCAAGAGTATGCAAAAGTTGCCGCTGCAAATCATGAATTAGGAAGTGAACGGGGCTGGGGAAAATCTGGTTTCGATCGCAATGAAGGCTCTCTTCGAAAAGCAATGGATACGAATGGTTTAACCGAGTGGATGCCTGACGAGCAAGCCCGACTGGAAGAACTGGCAGAAACAATGCTGCGTCCTCAGGGTGTGAACTACGCCGGACAACCGGACTACGATGCTATCGCTGCCATGCTCAATCATGAATTTCATGATAATGGAAACGTCCGTAACAGAAATGCTGCACGTCAGGAACATTGGAAAATCCGCGATGCTCGTGCTCGCGCAGATGCTGGTTCTGGAAACCGGGAGAAGAGAAAGGAGATTCCATGGAATGATACCGAGGAGAATCGTGCTTTACTGGAGCTAGCAGATAGTCTTCGCAATGCCATTGGTACGGTGAATGTGCGAGGTCGCGGGGGTCCGCGCCCCGGAACGACCAATTGGCAAATAGTGGCGCAACAACTAAATCAGAGATTTCATTCTGAAGCATTGCAACGCGGCAAGCACGTTCGCACGCCACAGACCTGCTTGTCGACAGCTCGAAGATTGCGGAAGAAACTGAAAGATGAAGAATAAGCGTTACAGGTGCTGAAGGATAGGCATCAGCGAAGAACCAAGAGTGAATCACTGAACTGACGAGCGTGATCAGGGAAACCTCAAATTCCTCTTAGAGTCTCGAGAGGAAGCTGTTCTGGCTCAACGTCATCCTCACCGCCGCAACTGTCGTGGGAGCAGCGGCAACGATCGTCATGGCATGGCCTCATGCGGCGACGAGCTGACGTTCCTCTGTAATTCGGAAGACTATTAGTTCCTTCAAGACCTTGTACCAATCTATCGCGCTCTCAATCACGGAGTTTGTTACGATTCCCCGTAGCCCTGCCACATCACTTCACAGAACATCCACCACATCCAACCCCACGAAACATGAAAAGACATCGAAAACATGCTATACCCCTCCACATGAAACGATCCACGCTCCTCAATGAGCAGGAACGCCTTCTTCTAAAGAAGACGGCTGCCAATGCCGAGAGGGAAATCGCTCTCCACTATGTTCCCGGCTTTGGCATATGCCCTTCGCAAAGCGTGGGGGGGAACTACTACAACCAGGTCTGGGCACGCGACTGCTGCCATGCGACCATCCACTACTTTGCCACAGCCCATCCGGAAGCGGCGGTGGAATCTCTGGAGACGCTCTTCCGGTACCAACGTCCCAACGGCATGCTGCCGCTACGCGTGGAACGGGAATATGAATTGGTAAAGCTCACCCCCGTCATCGGGAGATACCTCGCACACCCGCTGTTCCGGCTGATGCACGGAGGCAAGGAACGGCCAGTATATGAGGGACAGGATTTTTCGGGAGGGAAGGACACCATTCCCCTCATCCTCCTCGCCGTGAGCGCGCTGTGTGACGCTACCCCGCTTGGACAGGCTTTTGTGGAACGCCACACCGATCATATCAAGAAAGCGGTGGACTATTTCCTCGCACAGACAGACCCGCAAGACGGCCTCATTGCCGTACCGTCGCTCAACCCCGACTGGGCAGACAGCATTGAGAGGGGAGGGAAACTGGGAACCGTAAACGTATTATGGACACAGGGATTGAAGCGGTTAGTGGCCCTCTACGAGACGATGGGTATGAAGGATGAAGCAGCCCGCCTCCGCACAACGGCTGCCTGCGCGCAGAAGAGCGTGCTGGAAAAACTGTGGGACAAGGATGGCGGCTGCTTCCGCGCGGAAGTGCAGGATGACCGGCTGGATACGGTGGCCACGCTCCTCGGCGCGTCGTACTTCCTGGAAGCAACGGAACAGGTACGTGTGGAAGAAGCGCTGGAACGAAGAGTGCGGTGCAAGACGGGTTTGCGGAATTTTGACCCGCCCTATCCCCGCGGCAAGATCTTCTTCATCCATCGTTTTACCGGAAACGCCGGTTACCACAACGCCTCCGCGTGGCCGTGGGTGGCCTGTCAGAACATCCGCCTGTGCGCCCGCATTGCCGTACAGCACCCGGATGCAGCAGTCCGTGATCGATACCGGAACACGGCACTTGCCGATCTCATCTTGATCGCCCAGTTGTTTCAGAGCGCCGGAGGCGCCTGCGAGATCTTCCGTACGGATGTACCTGCACCGGCACGGATGCTGTTCTATACGCCCTCCAAGAATTTCCTCGGCAGTCTCGCGGGATTCCTAGGTGCGTACCGGCAACTGAACGTGTTGGGGTGGATCACCTGAAAAACAACTTGATTCGTTACGCTTTCACAGCATCACACTCAAGAGAACGAATGCTTTACCTTGTCCCCCTCTCCACCCGAAGGGGGGAGAGGGCGGGATGAGGGGGCACCCCCGAAGCGAACGGCATCAAATGGATCTGGTATGGGAAGATCCGCTATACTTCTCTCCATGCAAAAGATCAAAGTTGAGCAGCACGCCTGTGCAGGCGGATTCTGGTTCGCCAGCTGGCTCTTTACCATCGGCCTGCTTAAGCTCACATTCTGGAAAGGCGTGCTGGCCATTATCCTCTGGCCGTACTTCCTGGGCGTCACGTTGAGTGGGCTCGTTATCAAGTAAGGAGCGGGCACCACTGCCTGGGTACAGAGAACGGATAGTGTGCTGCTTGGATACAAGCGAGAAGGCCAGGAACGATGTCCTGTTTCAAAAGATGCGACGGAGCCGTCATGCATGCTGGTGCTTTTCCACTGTCACCTGTTCGCCGCCACCCCAAAAACCAAGGACCGCGATCACGACTCCCGTCACCACCAGAACCCACATGGTGACTTCTGCCGTAAACCCGAGGAAGGGGACCAGAATGACCCACAGCCCGAGGATGCCATTAGCCCACTGCTGCCACATATAAATGAGGGGAAAGAAGTAGCCGTCTTTGATAGATGACGGCTATCGGGTTCTCTCCTATCCCAAACAGGACAGTTTTTTCTGCCTCCTGTACAACTCACAGAAATATTTACTGGTACAACCCCCGTACCTCGAAGAGCAACCAGAAACCGAGAAGTGCGCCGATAATGCTGCCAAGAGTACCGGCGCCGAAAACCACCTCGAGGATCGCGGAGCAGGTGGTAAGCACCGTGCCGTAGAAGAGGTAGTTCCAGCCCTTCTTTTTGCGCGCTGCGAGTGGCTTGTACGCCAGCAGATCCAGAGCCGCGGCGATACCGCCGGCAAGGAGCGCAATGAGCAGGAGAAGCGGCCGGAGTCCGTCGGCCAGCATGACAATGGAGACGATGGAGAGCAGGGAAGCAATGACGCCGCCTGTGAGGATCACAAAGAGTCCCAGGATGCCGAAGATGAGGGCGAGCATGGGAGCGATTGTGACAATAGTCTGCCGCGCGTTGGGCGGAAGATGCGGAAGCTTTGCGAAGAAGGGCGCCATCCACTGCTCGAGACCGGCCATCTTCTTCTCCGTTGTCTGGGTGAGATTTGCAGTATCCATAGGAGCGTGGGGGGAACGGTTGCCCCCAGCGTATGGCCAGTGAAAAAAACATTCCATTGCCATCACCCCCGGCTCAGTTCAGAGCGATTGAGCCCAGGTGACAATCGGCTCCACCGCGGAACGCTTCACATGGTCAGACATATCCGTAATCGCCGCTAGATCCTGCCGCGCCTTCTCCCGCTCGGCTTCCGTCTTGCCGCTACGCACCTTGCTGCGGAGGGCAGTACGGGGGAACCACATCATGAACCGGTCACGCAGATCGAGCTTGCCATGCCTTCCCCACAACGGAAAGAAGCGTATGGCTGCGTGGATATCTGCAGGAAGGCTTGCTTCCACATACTTTTGGACTTCCGGATCATCCGGCTTGCTACCCGAAACGGAGAAGAGTGCAACGCGTTTGCCCTGGAGAATATTCCAATGCTTTTGCAAGAAGGGCGCAGCAGTAATCTTCCCCACCCACACATACCCGCCGATGATCACCGTACCGGCTTCTTTCAGTTCTCCTTCCTGGACACTGTCGATGGAACGGACAGGAGCCTGCAGTGCCTCGCCAATCCATTCGGCGTACTGCTTGGTGCTTCCGTACTTGGACTTGTAGAGAACAAGGGCTGGCATGGGACAATTCTACACCGTTACAGTTTCACCTCCATGTCCTGGGGGAGAAAATGGAAGGAATCGAGAATCGTGTCCGTGCGGGGGAGGATACCTGCGACGAATATGGAATTTCCGAAGAAGTTCTCGATAGTATCGCCCTCCTCCGCGAAGAGCTTCTTCGTGCGCATCATCGCCGCCTCATCCGCGCCGATGAAAACGGGCCGGTACGTCTTCTTGTCCTTCGTGATAGGCGTGAGCGGCTTACTTCCCATGATGCCAGTGACGGAAGAGGGAAGCGATGCGGTGGGCCCTGCGTAGAACATTTTCAGGGATCCGCTGTCGTTGAGGAGCGTAACCTTCCCCTGCCCCTGAAGCGCCGCCCATGTGACAGGCGTCACGACGTGGAAAGAATCGAGCGCGGTGCCGGTGGGCCTGAGGACACCCGTGACGGTAATGACGGGGACGCCAAAGAAGTCTCGGAGCGTATCGCCAGGCTTGGAGAAGAGCTTCTCCTTGCGCATCATCATGGCTTCCGAGGAGCCGATGACCATGGAACCGTCCGTGGGCGTCCCGGAGCCTTCTGCCAGGGTATAAGACGGGTCCAGGGCGTTTGCGGCGAGGAAGAGCTTGGGATTCCCCTCTGCGAATGCGATCTTCACAGGCTGGGAACCGAGCATGCTGACAATGGATGTCTGGACGGCTGGGGAAACGGATGGCTTCGCCTCAGCCATGAGGGACGAACTAAACGCCGCGAACTGGAGGAAGAGCGCCGTGAATCCTATGACCATCGCAGCCGGCGCCAGGAGCGAGAACCAGTTGGTTTTACGCGGCCGAAAGAGGCGAATGAGGAGGGAGTTGCTCACGACAGAGATGGAGCTGAAGGCCATGGCAAGGCCGGCGAGTTCCGGCTGGAGGACGATTCCGAACAGGGGATAGAGGGCACGTGCGGCAATGGGGATGCCGATAACGTTGTAGAAGAGCGCGAAAAACATGTTCTGCTTGATCTTGCTCATCGTTTCACGTGCCAGCTCGATAGCCGTGACTGCGTCCCGCAGATCATTCCTGATGATCACGATGCCGCCGGTCTCCATGGCTACATCCGTGCCGGACCCCATGGCGATACCGACGTCTGCCTGGGCAAGAGCCGGTGCATCGTTGATGCCATCACCAACCATTGCGACTTTCCTGCCTGATTCCTGCAGTTTCTTTATTTCGTTCGCCTTGTCTTCGGGGAGGACTTCCGCGAGGACATTCGTCATACCGATTTGCTTCGCAATCGCCCGCGCCGTCCGCTCGTTGTCCCCGGTAATCATGTACGTTTCGATCTTCATCTTCCGCAGGAGATCCAGAGCTTCCTTGGTCGTTTCCTTGAGCGTGTCCGCAACGGCAATCATACCAAGGACCTGCTGCTCATCGGCGAGAATCATGGCAGTCTTGCCCTGCTCTTCCAGCTTCATCAGCTTTCTATCTGCACGCGTCACATCCATTCTTGCAACGTCCTCCAGGAGCTTCCGATTCCCGAAGAAATACTTCTTACCCTCCACGACACCCTCAATGCCATGGCCCGGGATGGCGCGGAAATGTTCAACTGAAAGGAGCGTAAGCCCTTCCTCCTGCGCATGGTTATAAATTGCCTCGGCGAGAGGATGCTCGGAAGAACGCTCCAAACTCGCCGCAATGCGAAGAACACCGTCCTGATCCAGACTGACGCTCACCACATCCGTCACCTCCGGCTTGCCGTGCGTAAGCGTGCCGGTCTTATCGAAGACCATGGCCTGTATCGCATTCGCGGCTTCCAAAGGCTCACCGCCTTTGATGAGGATCCCCTTCTGCGCCCCCTTGCCCGTGCCCACCATGATCGCCGTGGGCGTCGCGAGACCGAGTGCGCAGGGACACGCAATGACAATCACTGCCGTAAAGGCCATGAGTGCAAACGAGAGGGTAGTGCCCAGCACCAACCATGCCACGAGCGTGAGGAGCGCGACGATAATGACGGCAGGCACAAACCATGCAGAAACGCGGTCCGCAAAGCCCTGAATGGGTGCCTTGGACCCCTGCGCTTCCTCCACCGTACGGATGATCTGCGCCAACATCGTCTCGCTGCCCACTTTCTCAGCCGTGTACTCAAAGCTTCCCACCTTGTTCAACGTGGCGCCGATAACGGCATCCCCCACGGATTTTTCTACGGGAATACTCTCACCGGTAAGCATGGATTCATCGACGGACGAATGCCCCTTGATGATCGTCCCGTCGACCGGAATGGTCTCGCCGGGCCGCACGAGGACAATGTCACCAGCCACCACGTCATCTATGGGAATATCCACTGTCTGGCCATTGCGCACCACCCGCGCCGACTTTGCCTGTAATCCCATGAGCTTGCGGATAGCGTCTCCTGCCTGCCCCTTGGCCTTTACCTCCAGCCACTTCCCCAACGTGACGAACGTAATGAGAAAAGCGGCCGTTTCGAAGTAGAGATCGGGAACCTTTGCGCCGTCAACGCCCAACACCGTCCCGCGCTGCGCCGCATAAAGAAGAAGATTGACCAAGCTGTACAAGAACGCCGTGGACGTGCCGATGGCGATAAGGCTGTCCATGTTGAACGTCTTCATCTTCAAACTTGACCACATCCCCTTATAAAACCCCGCCCCGATGATGAACTGCACGGGCAATGTAAGAATGAGGGAGATAATGCCGACGTAGCGTGGAAAGAACCCGGCTCCCGGAAGCGAGGGGAAGAAATCCAGGAACATGAAGTACAACATTGGTGCGCTGAGAATGGCGCTCACGACGAACTTGTTCCTGTAGCTCTTAATTTCTGCCGCCCGCTTCCGACGATCGAACTCCTTGTCTTTTTCGTCCACGACCTGCGCTCCGTACCCTGCCTTTTTGACTGCGGCAACCAGATCTGGAACGGATGTGGTGCCCGTCTCGTAGAAGACAGATGCCTTCTCCGATGCAAAGTTCACGTGTGCCTGCGCAACGCCGGGAACCTTCTTGAGCGAACGTTCGATAATCTGTGCACACGACGCGCAGTGCATACCCGAAAGCGAGAGAGACGCACGTTGTGTTTGAGCTGAGGAGGAAGGAGCAGTTGGAGAGGGAGAAGCGGGGGAGGAGGGAGGAGAGCCGGATGAACCTGTGGAAGAGGAACTGCCGGGAACTTGATGGTGGGACTCATGCATGCCCCCCAGCATATCGAAGAGCGCGGAGAAGTGGCGAGATTGTACGAGTTGATCGAGCATGGACTTGGTATGTTTCTCATCTTTGGGAACGTGGAAATCCGCAGTGTTCTTTCGTTTGATTTTTCCTTCAAAGAGCGGTTTGCCGAACGTGTCTTGGATGATTCTGCCCTCAGCTTCTACGGTGGTCTGTAGCTTGATATTGAGCGGTTTACCGGGTGGAGCAACTTTTCCTTTCACAAGAGGGCCATCGATATCATCACTGCCCTCCCCCTCTTCCCCGTCGACATCCGCCGCATAACCTGCGCGCTCAACGGCGCCTATAACCTCGCGGGAAGTGACGCCACCATCTGTGGCAACCGTTGCTTTTCCCGTCTTGACGTCTATAGAAGCGCCCGTGACGCCTTTGACGTCATGCAATTCGCTCCGGATGAGCTTTGCGCAGGCATCACAGTGCATACCGCGAATCGTGAGAGAAAAGGTCTGAGACATGAGAAAGAAGGGAAGGATAGTACCTATACCTAGGGTATAGGTATGACGCCAAGGCGTCAAGAACTAAAGGCAGTATTCTCTATGCAGTCCGATGTGTTCAGAGATGGCCACACCAGCTTCCTCCCCACCGTGCATCCTGCCACCCAGAGGGGAATGGAGAAGAGTCTTACAAGATTGATTCCAACACCCCTCAAGAGAAGGTCCGCTTAGAGTATGGAAGAAATCCGTTATTTGTTGGAAAGACGCGAGACACGCAAAATCTCTGCAACCATTTGCTGTTTCTTAGTGCTGCTACCTGTTTCCATGGCAGTACTGAAGCAACTGGAAAGATGTCCTTCCATGAGAAGCTGGTGGACGCCCTTAAGCAGACCCATCGCCGCAAGGTTCTGCTGCATGATATCAATGCAATATTCATCATTCTCCACCATCTTCTGTAGCTTGCCGAGCAGGCTGTGCGCCTTCTTGAGGCCGATAAGAGTCTTGGCTTTCTGGTCGTTCATAGGAAAGGGGAGGAGTGATGGGATATACCTGGTACCTAGGATATAGGTATTTGTTCCAAGAAGCAAGATGATGATGGCTGCCATGATGATTTCATGACACGTCCCGTAAGGATGTCGCACATCGTTCGTCAATGCAGCTGCCTATTCCTTCCCCCCCAACCCTCTTATGAAACAGACAAGCCTTTCGCATGCCAGCCGCGCTGCGCTCGCTCTCCTAAGCGTTGCAACAATCCTTTCAGCCTCCACGGCATGGGCATCTTCATCCTCTTCCTCTTCCTCCCTTGCACAGTCCCGCTCCTCCTCTTCCTATTCCATGCGGTACCGCCCATCGTCGTCATCCTCTTCCGCCCCATCCGTGGCGCAGGTGGAACAGATGATCAATACAAAGACTGGTATCCCGTTCAAATGGAATAAGCCTGAGGGAAACTGGCCAATGACCCAAAATAGGGCACGCTCCCGCGCGATGCACCTCACGGGAACAGGCACAATGGGTCAGGACCTCTCGGTTACCATCAGCTGCATCATCACGTATCCGCCGCTCCGGGCCAAGTGCACGATCAATTTCAACTTGTAATGGACCGAAAGGAAGCGCCCTACTTCGGCGGGGCGTTTTCTATATGCAGGGACAATCAATGGTGATAACCGCTCCCTTTGATGATTTCCGCCGCTCGGTAGATTTGCTCGAGGAGAATGAGGCGGGACATTTCGTGCGTGAACGTCATGTCTGAGAGGCGGACCACTGCCCTGGCTGCTTTCCGTACATCCTCCGTGAGCCCGTACGCCCCACCGATGACAAACTCCATAGGCGTTCCCGAGTCGAAGCATTGTGACAGAAGCGTGGCAAACTCCCGCGATGTCATCCGCTCGCCTTTTTCGTCCAGTACAACGGCATCACCCTTGTGCTTAGCCATTGCAGAAATCAGCCGGAGCGACTCATCCTTTTTCTGGCGCTCAGGGTCTTTTTCCTTACTCGCGGAGAGCTCATGGACCTCCACGAGTGCCTGACGCTTCAAGCGGCCCAGATAGTCGCGGCAACCTTCTGCAATCCAATCGACGTTCACTTTGCCGACGCAGAGAAGGGTAATTTTGTGCATAGAGGATGCAGAAGAATCAGAAGAAACTGAAGATGCAAAAGAAAGGATACCGCAAAGAACAGGAATAACAGCAGTTCCTCCGCCTCTTCTGCATCCTCTCCATCATCTGCTTCCTTTACTTCTTCTGCAGAAGCGCCACCGTCTCAATATGCGCAGTATGCGGGAAGAGGTCGACGGGCTGGACCGTCCGCAACTCATATCCCGCCTTGAGAAACTCCGCCAAATCGCGCGCGAACGTAGATGTGTTGCACGAGACGTACACAATCTTATCGGGATTGTGGGCCACTACCGCTTCGCGCGCCGCGGGATGGAGACCGGGCCGCGGGGGATCGACCACAACAACAGAGAACTTGTATTTGCCGCCCGCCTTGAGTTGATGCTGCAGGACCTGCTCCGCCTTGCCCTTGTAGAAGCTTATATTGCCGATGCGGTTCTTGCCGGCGCTCGTGAGCGCATCCTCAATGGCGGAGGGATGGCTTTCCACGCCCACTACTTTCTGGCAGAAACGAGCCAAGTATTGGCCAATCGTCCCCATACCGCAGTACGCGTCGAGGACAGTGTCGCGCATCGTGAGTTCCGCAACATCGGCGATGGCGCGGTAGAGCTTTTCTGCACCAAGGGTATTGGTCTGGAAAAAGGAAAAGGGAGAAATCTCAAAAGTGAGATCAAACAGGCGCTCGGTGATGGTGTTCTTGCCGTAGAGCGTGTGGACCTTGGGGAAGTCCGGCTTGTCGTGAAGACCCATGTGCTCCACGAGCAGGAGGGATGCCAGTTGCGGGCGCCCAGCAAAGGAGCGGATGAACGTCTGGAAGAGAGGCTCCAGTTCCTTCTTCCTCGCCTGCACGAGGAAACAGATCATCTGCTCACCCGTGTGTACGCCACGCCTGAGCAGCATCTGCCGCAACATGCCCTTCTGCGTCTTGGGATTATAGACCGGCAGGTTCGTCTCCTGCATAAACCGCCGCACGGTGGAGAGGAGCATGGGGAGCTGCTCGTCGTAGAGATGGCACTCGGTGACGGGGAACACAGTGGACCACTGGCCCGGCTTGTGCAGACCGATAGTAGGATTTTCGTCGAAGAAGATCCGGCGCCCGTTATTCTCCTCCGTCCGCATGGACTCATAACCGAACGAGAACTCCATCTTGTTGCGGTAGTGGAACACCTGCGGGCTGGGGATGATCTTGAGGACGCGCCCCGGAAGGTTCTTACGCTCCTCTTCCCCGATAGGCGTGAGATGAAGAAGCGTCTCGCGCACGATCTCCTCCTTATAAGCGATCTGCTTGTCGTACGGAATGTTCTGCCATACGCACCCACCGCAGTCGTGAAAATGGGGGCAGCGCGCGGAAATCTCCTCCTTGGCCTTGCGGACAACCTTCTTCACCTTGGCCTCGGCGTAAGAATCCTTGAGCTTGGTGATGACAATTTCCAGCATCTGGCCCGGTATGGAATCCGGTACAAAGACAGGAAGGGTGCCGACGTGGGTCATTCCGGAGCCGCCAAAGGTGAGCTTTTCTATGGTCACCTGGTGCGACTGTCCTGGAGTAACCGTCTGGGGGGGTGTTGACATCTAACCTAAAATGTAGTAATAATATCACCTTTTTGCCCCGTCATGAAAACCTCGTACCTCCTCCGTTTCTGGCTGATAACGATGCTTGCAACGGGAGCATTCCTGCCGCAGAGCGTAGCACAGAAGGCCCTCCCTGCAAGGGAAAACGGCCTCCAAATGGCAGCAGCGGGCACTTCGGAAAAGCCTATGAATACCGTCGTAACGGTGGTGACGGGCTCCTCTTCCTCCTCGAGCATTGCACCCCGTACGGCGGGCTCCGCCCTCCAGCCCGAGCAGGCAAAGGCTATAGAGGAGATCGCCACGTACCTCCCGACACAGTGCAAGGGCATCATCCGCAACCTCTACGTCCGTTACGACCACCCGGAGCAACGGGGGTTGGGAGGTAAAACGACCGTCATCATCAGTGGGAACCTTCCTCTTACTGAATTCCGCGCAGTACTCGTTCACGAGGTACTGGGACACGCGATGGATCTGGGATGCCTCACCGGTACGCAGAGCAGCGGCCCCACCCCGTACAAGGACGGGGGAGACCAGATGTACCGGGACGACCCGAGCATCAACTTTTACCGGCTCTCCTGGGCCACGTCCAAAACGCGCCTCCCGGAGTCGCAGGACGGGGACTTTGTGAGCAGCTACGCGCGCACCGATGCCTTTGAAGACCTGGCCGAGACCGTCACCTTCTATATGTTCCAACGTGAGGAATTCCGTCGCATTGCCAAGCATAACGCTCTCCTCGCTGCCAAGCTCCGGTGGATCGAAACGGTCGCGTACCCATCGGCACAGAACTACGCGCTTGGCACCTACCAGTGGAACTCAACCGATATCCCATGGGACACAACCATGTTGCAGTATGTATGGTTGGGACCGGCGGTGGCGTCTGTTCAGGATTGAGCAAGTGATGAGTATTAGAGTATTCGAGCATGCGAATATCGGGATTCTAGACTGCCCCAATATTCCATTATTCCTATATTCCGATATTCTTTCTCCGTGCGCCCCAAGACTGTCATCCTCCTCTGGCTCGCCACCGACGCCCTCCTCTTCCTCGCAAGCTACGTCTTCGCTTACTTCTGGCGTGTGGGGTGGATCCTTTCGTCGGACCTCCCTCTGCGTCACTTTGTGACCGTGGTGACACTCGCTATTCCTCTGTGGCTTATTGTTCTCGGCGCTTCGGGAATGTTCCGCCTCGCTCGCCCGCAAGGCAGCATGCGGCTCTTCTTCACGCTCACCTTCGCCAACGCCGTGGGCGCCGCTCTCGTGGTACTCGGCTTCTTCTTCCTGCACCAGCGCGTCTTCAGCCGCCTCCTCCTCATCGCCGCCTTCCTCGCCTCCACGCTCGTCCTCCGTGTATGGCACCTCCTCTATGAGCGCATCGCACGCGCCGCGCTTTGGAAAGATCCTCCCGCCTTTCCCACGCTCATCGTGGGCGTCACGCGGGAATCCAAGAGACTGATTGAACTTCTGCAGAAACGGAAGAACCCGCTCCGCCCCGTTGCCGTTCTGGATGGTAGGGGAACGGCGGAAAAGGACATCGCCGGCGTCCCGGTACTTGGCAAGTTGGATAAACTGGAATGGACGTTGAACAACCGGAACATCACCCATCTCATCCAATGCAGTGACCTGGAACAGTCTCTCAATCTCCTCTCCGCATGCCGGCAGCATAACATCACCTACCTCCTGCTTCCTTCCGTGCTGGGCGTCATTGAACGGGATGAGCGCGTGGAATCCCTAGAGGGCTTGGCGGTCACTATGGTGCGTCCGGAGCGGGGGATACCCGCTCTCCGTAGCCTTTTTACCGTATAGGAAGAATGTGGAACGAAAGAGGGCTGCTGGATGGTGTTTGCTGTGAAGCGGTTCCAGCCATCCCTCGTGGATGTGCTACCCTTCCTCCATGCGAGCCTTCATATTAGCCGGCGGATTTGCTACGAGACTGTGGCCGCTCACGGAAAAGCGCGCCAAGCCGCTGCTGCCCCTGGCGGGCAAACCGATCCTCACGCATCTCGTCGAGCGCATTCCTGCAAACATCCCCGTCACCGTGAGCACCAACGCTGCATTTGCGGAGGGGTTTGAAGAGTGGAAAACATCCCTGCCAGGACGGGACATCTCGCTGGTGATTGAGGGAAGCCAGAAAGATGACCACAAGCTCGGCGCACTTGGTGCAACGGCGGAGTGGATCAAAAGGGAACGGATCGATGATGATCTTCTCCTTTTGACTGGTGACAATTACCTCGGCTTCCCGCTTTCGCGCTTCCTCGAAGCTGCACGCCCGGGCGTAGCAGTCCTCGCCGCATTCGACATCAAGAGCAAGGAACAGGCATCGCTCTTCGGAACAGTCATCGTGGATGAAAAGGAACCGACACGTATTGTCGGATTCGAGGAGAAACCCCGAGAAGCAAAGACGACATTGGTCAGCACCGGCTGTTCCCTGCTTCCCAAACAGACGCTCCCCGTCCTCCTCGACCTTGCGCAGCGGAAGCCGGACAACGTGGGCGGCCTCTTTGAGGAGTTCCTGAACAAAGGATTGGAAGTGGACTGTTTTACTTTTACGGAGCCCTGGCTGGACATAGGGTCATTCGGTTCGTACCTGGACGCGCACCGGCTCCTGGTGGGAAAGCAGTCGCTGTTCCATCCTGAGGCGACCATCCTGGACGGTTCTTGCGAAGGAAGCGTCGTCGTGGGAAAGGGGAGCAGGGTGGAATCCTGCGACTTGGAAGACTGCATCGTGTTCGAAAACTGCGTGTTGCGGAACTGCGTCCTGAGAAACTGCATCATCGATGACCGCTGTGCATTGGACGGCATTGACCTTACCGACAAAATGCTGCGCGCTGGAACAATACTGAAACGCCAGCAATCGTAACTAAAAAAATCTCTTTTGGAGCATGCGTTGTACGGACGTCCCGCCGGAACGTCCCTACGATCCTTCTCTATCCTTCTTCTTCATTGCATGGTATGCATACATTCCCTACACTCCTTCCACTATGAAACGCCTCTACGCTTTTCCTGTAGTCCTGCTTCTGCTGACCGCCTGCGTGCAGGCGAACACAGGATACACATTGACCTTTGACCAGCAGGGACAGTCTCATAAACAGGAACTCATCGACACAGCCACACGCGTCATTTCGCGGCGCCTGCAACAACTGGAGCTGGAACTGCGCGGAAAGAAAGTGGAACAGACGGCGGATGGTGCCGTCATACGGTTTGCTCTCGCCGACACATCAAAGCGTACATTCCTAGACCAGCAACTCTCAGCGTCCATTGATTTCCGCGTGATGGTGGAAACCACCCAGGACAAGGCGGACATTTGGAATGATCAGGATGCCATCGGCTTCCGCGCAACGGGCATTACGGAAAAGAACGTCACTTGGGCAACAGCTACGCCGGCTCCGGTCTCGTCAGTGGGCGCAGCGGCAGGGAATAAGAAGGGGGGCGTCGTGACTATCGCGCTCGATACGGAAGGGCAAAAGCTCCTTGCCAAGACTATCCAGGAGAATGAAGGAAAGAGGATGGGCATCTTTGTGCGCGGAGCGCTCGTCACGTATAAGCGCATCGCCACTACCGATAAGCCGGAAGCCATCCCCATCGACGCCGTTCCTTCTTATGAGCTCGCCATCGTCTTTGCCGATGACGTCAATCTTGGCGCGCATGCTACGTTCACACCACTCACTCCTGCAGGAAACCAGACATCCAGCACAGGCGCCTCTCCATCATCTGCAGAACCATCAGTTTCCTCTACAGGTTCCACGACATCTTCCGTTGCTGCCTCTTCTGCCTCCGGCGCCATCCTTCCATCCTCTGGAACATCGTCATCCCTTATCACTAATCCCTAATCTCTCATCCTTAGTCCCTCACTCCCATGTCACGCTCCCGCCCTTTCTACTGGCCAGTTATCGCGGTTATCCTCGGCACTCTCATGGTGATCATCGCCCTTCCGCAGGAATGGAAAACTTGGGCGCCTGACATCATCAAACAACCCGCGCTCCACCTGGGACTAGACCTGGTAGGGGGCACCCAGCTCGACTTCCGCATCTCCGAAGAGGAAATCCAGCAACAGTTGCGGCAGCTCGATAAGGATATGGAGGACCTTAAGGCCAAGAATGCCCCCGCAGGCGACATGAATAAGCTGCAGGCGCAAAAGTTCAGCATCCAGACCCAACAGCAAAGTATCGTGGAAGCCATCCGCACCGTACTGGAACGCCGCATCAATGCGCTCGGCGTGAGCGAGGCAACCATCACACCGTCCTACATCGGCAACGAGAAGCACCTCCTCGTGGAATGCCCCGGCGTGGTGGATACGCAGGAATGCATCAAGGTGGTGGGCAAGACCATCCAGTTGGAATTCAAGGAGGAATTCACCCAACCGACCGAGTCTTTTAAGACCGACGTCCGCGCCAAGGCGGACGCCATGCTCCGACGCATCACCCAAAGCGGCTCCTCGCTCCAGAAGGAAGGACAGGACGTGGGTTCGCAACTGGGGATGGGTTATCAGGACCGGCTTCTGCTCTACAAGGACACCATCCCCAAAGGTCTCGAAAGCCTGTGGGGCAAGCAGCGGGGGAAAGTGTACAAGCTGGAGGGCAGTATCGATACCACGCAGCAGGACGAGAACGGCCAGCCGAAGCAGCAGACCATACCGGGCATCTTCCTTGCGGAAGTGACGCAGCCTCTCACCATGACCGGACGGACGGTAACGGAAGCAGCCCGCGCCTTTGAGGTCCTGGGACAAACCGAAACGGGCGCCACCAACACCCCGCAGCAGAACGTCCCCATGAGCAGCATCAACCCCCTTATTGCCTCCGCGCTCACGTCCATGAAGGCAGGCGATCTTAAAGCCGTCTCGACGGGCACCGGCGCGGCGCACGTCCTCTTTTTGAGCGGCATCACAAAGGGAAAGGAGGAGATGGATCTGAGTCATATCCTCATCGCCTACAAGGGCGCCACAGAGGCGTCCGCTTCGGTCACGCGCACCAAGGAACAGGCCCTTGCTCTCGCCAAGGAGATCAAAGCAAAGATCGATGGAGGAGCATCCTTCGCCGACCTCGCCAAGACACAGTCCGACGGCGCCACGTCCAAAGAAAAGGGCGGAAATCTGGGAGCAGTACAACGGGGAGAGTGGCCGCCGGCTTTTGACTCCGCCGCCTTCTCCCTTGCTTCCGGCAAGGTGAGCGATCCGGTGGAGACGCAGTACGGCTATCACATCATCCGCAGCAACGGCCCCAAGAAGACCAATCCCGACCTCGCCACATACAATGACCTTTCCCTCACGGGCCCCAACGCCGAAGCCCGCGCCAACCTCCTCATCGGCCAGCTCAAGGGCGGCCAAGTACGCACACGGGAACAGGCTATGGAGGTTCGCACGGTGTTCTTCTCCCTTCTGCCTTCGGGCTGGAAGGACACCCCGCTCGACGGCAAGCACTTCCGCTCTGCCGCGGTCACCATGGATCCCACCACCAACATCCCCGTGGTGCAGATTCTCTTCGATGACGAGGGAGGCAAGCTGTTCCAGGAACTCACCAAGCGGAATATTCAGAAGCGCATCGCCATTTTCGTGGGCGGCCAGCTCGTCTCCGCACCTACCGTACAAACGGAAATTTCCGGCGGCTCCGCCGTGATTACGGGGAGCAACAGCTTTGACGAGGCGCGCCAGCTGGCACAGGACCTCAATACGGGCGCCATTCCGGCCCCCATCTACCTCGTGGGGCAATACACGGTAGAAGCCACCCTCGGAGCAGCCGCACTCCTTACGTCGCTCCAAGCTGCCTTCATCGGCACGCTCATCCTCATGGTCTACATGCTCTTCATGTACCGCCTGCTGGGCCTCATGGCAGACATCGCGCTGGCCATGTACGCCATTATGCTCGCTGCCATCCTCAAGCTCCCGCTCCTCCTCTTCTCGTCCAACTACATCGTCCTCACGCTCGCCGGCATGGCGGGAATCATCCTGAGCATCGGTATGGCCGTGGACGCCAACGTGCTGGTATTTGAGCGCGTAAAAGAAGAACTGCGCAAAGGCAAGCTTGTGCGGACTGCTGTGGAAGCCAGCTTCAAGCATGCCTGGCCGGCTATCCGCGATAGCAACGTCTCCACGCTCATCACCTGCGGCATCCTCTTTATCATCGGAACGTCGATTATACGCGGGTTCGCCATCACGCTCAGTATGGGCGTGCTCCTCTCCATGCTCACGGCTGTTATCGTAACCCGCTGGCTCCTGCGCCATCTCGCCCGCACCCCGCTCGCCAATCGTCCCGAGCTCTTCTGCGGACAGAAGCTGAGTACCGCAGAAGATGTCGGCATGGTGGAAACGTCTGTTTGATTTGGGAAGAGTATTGAAATAAGGGAATAACAGAGTAACAGGCCCCCTGTTATTCCGTTATTCTGTTACTCTGTTCCTCCCCATACCCTATGGACCGCCTCCAGCTCACCGATATTGAACTACAGACGCACATCGGCGTTCCGGATGAGGAGCGCTCCCAGCCGCAGACAATCCTCGTAACTGTTAATCTCGGTCACGACGCGTCCGGCATTGCCGCCAAAGATGATCCGTCGGCAGGCATGGACTATCAGCGGCTCGTTGACGGGATCCGGGATCTGGAAAAGACCGAACGGAAAACCATTGAGCGCCTCGCGGAAGACATCGCCGCATACATTCTGAAGATGACGGGAACGACGGATGTGACCGTGACCGTCCGCAAGCACCCTCCGATAGAAGGCGTAAGGGAAGCGGCGGTAACGATCTCACGCTATCGCATTGTCCAGCCGCCAAGAGGGGAGAGGACGCTGATTGCCTGATGCACCGGAATGCCCGGCTTCCCTCTGTTCTCCTCACACCTCCTCCCGCTACGCTACAAACGGTGCCCCACGTCTTCCTCAGTCTCGGCTCCAACATCGACGCGGAACGGAACCTCCGAACCGCAGCCGTGCTCTTGCGCAAAGAATGGTTAGAAGTCCACTTCTCCTCCGTCTACCGGACGGCCGCAAGGGAAGTATCCGACCAGCCGGACTTCCTCAATGCCATTGCGCATATTCAAACAACGCAGAATCCTCAGGAAGTGGTACCAATCCTTCAATCCATCGAAAAACAACTCGGCAAAGCGCCCCCCTTCCGCTTCGGCCCCCGCACCATCGACCTCGATCTTCTCCTCTATGACAATCTTGTCCTCAATGACGAAATAATAATCCCTCACCCCCGCATGCAAAGCAGACGATTCGTGCTGGAACCATTGTGTGAACTGATTGACCCCCACGCCAGGCATCCAACCCTCAAACAGACGTGGGAGAACCTGCTGGCTGAAACACTTGAGCAGGAGTGTAATCTGACGCCGATTCTTCTCTGAATCCGATACAATCATCCTTTTCCCCCTGTCCTATGAAACGACGCTTGGTGCTCCTGCATTTCCTGCTCACGTTGGCATTCCCTCTCGCATCGTTCGCAGACGGGATGACTGTCTCCCTCGTCCCTGCCCCGTCCCGCACGGAACATATCTTGGGACGCCGGAATGCGCCGGTGACGGTAATCGTCTACAGTGATTTTGAGTGTCCGGCGTGCAAATTCCACCATGCTACTTTACGTAGAGTAATCCGGAAATACCGTACTAAAGTGAACGTGGTGTACCGAAACTTTCCCCTCCCTATGCATTCCTTTGCCCGGGATGCTGCTGTGGCGGGAGAATGCATTGCCAAAGAAAAGGGGAACGCCGCTTACTGGCAATACATCTATCTGATCTACGAAAACGGTACGGCGAAATATGCTCAAATGGCAGATGCTATGGCTTTGTCTCCACAGGATCTGGAAGCATGCAGGAATGCGGGAGAGGCGGATACCATTGTGGATAGACAACTCGCAGAGGGAAAGGCTGCCGATATATGGGGAACTCCAACGAACTTCATCTACAGCCGGAAAACAGGCTCCATGGTCAAACTGGGAGTAGCGGCCCCAGATATGGAAAAACTCACCAGCCTCATTGATAAGCTGCTTGTGGAATAAGCGATCACTCTTTGAGCCATTTTTGTCCCTTGTCACAACGTTTCGTCTTTTTGCCGCACCCGCAAGGACAGGGATCGTTGCGGCCAAGGTTAGGATATTTTTTGGGAATGATTCGATGGGCTTTCCCTGCTGCCGCATGCATTGTCGCCTGTTTCGCTTTAAAGCGCTGCATAGCGGCGAGGAGTGCCGTGGTGTCCGACGCTTTCAGACCTTCTAGCTCCTCCAGTAACGCATCAGCTTCGGGAGTGTCCGCTTGTGCCAATTGCTGAGGAGAAATCATGCCTTGGAGTGCTTGGTTCACGACATCAAGAATCTCCGGCGGCTCCTCTTTCCCATCCTTGTTCTTCCCCAGCTTGATTGCCTGGGTGATGACTCCCAACTTCCCCATGACCGCCCGGTAGAACCTCACACCAAAGTATTGCCGTATAAGATTGAACAATCCCGAATCCTGAACATCTGTTTCCAGCGTCTGCCGGAGCTCCGCGGGTGAGAGATCCCGACGATCAAGGGGGTGCATGGATATACATTCCTGATTTTCGCACAAATGTTTTCCTTCGAGAAGTGCCAAATTATTCAGAGAATAGCGAATTCATTGATATTCAGAGTAAAAAATACTACGCTCCCTCCCCATGCAGGATCTCTTCCACACCCTCCTCAGCAAGATCGGCGAGGACCCCCGGCGGCCCGGCCTCAAGGGCACGCCGCGCCGCATGGAGGAATCCTTCAAGTTCCTCACGACGGGATATAGCCAGGACCTCAGGAAAATCGTCAACGGAGCGCTCTTCCCCGTGGACACGGAAGGAATGGTGATCGTGAAGGACATCGAATGCTACTCGCTCTGTGAGCACCACCTGCTCCCGTTCTACGGCAAAGCGCATATCGGCTATATTCCGGACAAGAAAGTGATTGGCCTTAGTAAGATCCCACGCATCGTGGACATGTTCGCACGGCGATTACAGGTACAGGAACGTATGGGCCAGCAGATTTGCGACGCGCTGGAAGCAGTCCTCAAGCCAAAGGGAATAGGCATTGTCCTGGAGATGAACCATCTCTGCATGATGATGCGTGGCGTGGAGAAACAGCATAGTGTGGCAGTAACAAGCCACGTGAAGGGAAGTTTTAAGCGGGACGCACGCACCCGCGAGGAATTTCTGAGATTGATCAAGTAGCAGAACATACCATCCAAGCGGGTCTCATCCTGCCTGCCCGGCGTAGCCTTGGCGAAGACGGGAGCTTGTCGAAGGATGACGCTGATCGGGAGGAGTTAAGCAGCCAGCGCCAATGCATCCGGATTCTTCGTAAGCATCTTCTTTTGGAATGCATGGAGATTACCACTCGTCATTAGCTCTTCGACGTCCTGCCACGATGTCTTGCGCATAAGGTCCAACATGAGGTCGTGCCCCTGTCGATAGACTTTGTCCGGCTGCCCCGTGCGATGGAAATCCAGGCTCTTACCCATCTTTCTGTTTGCATAGGCCTCCGCCCAGCCTTCCTGCATAAGTTCCTGAATATCTCCATGCACTTTCTCACGAAGCTGCGGTAACACGAGGGTTCCCCTGAGCTCCCTGGCTTCTCCGTGGCCGTTCTCATGGGCCACCACTATGCCCATCTCCTCCGCGCTCTTCTCATCCCTCACGGCCGCCACCATATTGCGATTGAGCGTCATGTTGTCCGTCCCTCCACTGAGGGTGTTTGTGCCGCCTACATTCGGGGCATGATTCTCCAGCCTCGCATGGCCCGCATCCTTCAAGGCCCGGCGGAATAAGACTTTCCGGTCCTCTAATTGACGCATTAGCTCGGGGGAGAGCGTCTGCGCTCTGTCCGACCCCATGATGTCGCGGACGCGCTGCTCGTACTCGCGCTGAAAATCTTGCGCAGTGGATGCTTTCTCAGCCGCGCCCTGTGCGACTGCGTCTACCAGTTCCGTCTCGCGTGCCGATGCTGTAGTGGTTTCAGGTGTCATAGTGCACGCACTATCAGCCAATGCACGGATCGTCTCAAACGCGAGAGTATCCGAAGATAGGATATACCTATTTATTGGCTTCCATAAAATAAAAACACGACGGTCTCAAAGTCGTCTTCCGGCGGTTATCTCTTCCGTTCGTAGAGGAGGAAGGTATACGCGTAGAGATGCTTGGGATCGGACTCATGCTCGTCCCGCTCCACTTCTGCCCATTCATGGGGATCGAGAACCGGGAAGAACGCATCGCCCTCGATGTCCGCATGGACGCGGGTAAGGTAGACGCGGTCGGCTAAGGGAAGCGCCTGCTTGTACGTGAGCGCCCCGCCGATGACAAACGCTTCCTTGGCGCCGGTTTGCGCGTCCGCGTAGCCGATGGCGTCGGCAAGGGTCCCGACCACGGTGCAGCCGGGAATTTTGACGTGCGGCTGCTCACTGATGACAATGTTCTCGCGGTTGGGAAGGGGACGACCAATGGACTGGTACGTCATCCATCCCATAATAACCGGCTTGCCCTCCGTGATTTTGCGAAAATGCTGGAGATCATTGGGAAGATCCCACGGGAGCGCATTCTTGATACCGATAGCATTGTTTTCCGCTGCGGCTGCTATTAGGGAGAGTCTCATACGGCAATGGGGGCTTTGATGGGAGGATACGGGTCATATCCCTCAATCACAATATCCTCAAATGTGAACGCGTTGATGTCTTTGACGGCAGGATTCAGCTTTAATGTAGGCAAAGGCCGCGGCTCCCGTGACCATTGCTCCTTCGCCTGATCCAGATGATTGAGATAGAGATGCGCATCGCCAAACGTATGGATAAAGTCGCCCACCTCCAAGCCCGCCACCTGAGCGATCATGTGCGTGAGGAGCGAATAGGAAGCAATATTGAAGGGTACGCCGAGGAACACATCCGCGCTCCGCTGATAGAGCTGGCAGCTTAGCTTTCCGTCGAGCACATAGAATTGGTACAACGTATGGCAAAGCGGGGGAGCGGACTTCTTGTGCGAGGCGACGTCCGCCGCATTCCAGGCAGACACGAGGATGCGGCGGGAGTTGGGGTTTTTCTTGATCTGTTCGATAGCCATCCCCAACTGATCATAGGTCTTTCCGTCCGGCCCTTCCCATCTCCTCCACTGCTTGCCGTAGACGGGACCCAGATCTCCCCACTTCTTCGCAAATTCCGGATCATCCTTGATCTTCTGGATGTACGTTTTTTTCTCTTCCTTCCACGCCTCCGAGTAGGTCGGAAACTTTTCGCTCAGCCCGTTCGCCTTAAGATAATCATCAAACGGCCACTCGTCCCAGATATGGACATCGTTATCCGCCAGATACTTGATGTTCGTATCTCCTTTGAGGAACCACAGAAGCTCATGGAAAATCGCTTTGGTAGCCATCTTCTTCGTGGTGAGCAACGGGAACCCTTCTTGTAAAGGAATCCGCATCTGGTAGCCAAAAATGCTGATGGTTCCCACGCCGGTCCGGTCCTCCTTCTTCACGCCGTTCTCCTGAATGTGCCGGACGAGATCGAGGTACTGTTTCATGGGAAGGCAAGAGTAGCATCAGAGCTTGGTGGGAGCCATAGGGAAGCCATGGGAGGATGCAGAAGATACAAGAGATGCAGAAGAATCAGAGGAGCAAATATTCAACACTTTCTCTGGCACATTCTCTTCTGCATCCTCTGCATCCTCTGCTTCTTCTGCTTCCTTCTCACTTACACTTCTCCGGCCTCCTTGCCAGAGCCGCCTTCATTGCCGCATAGGTATTCCCGTAATTATTATTTGCATTCCAGAACGTGAACCCGCAGAGACCATTGTCGTACACACCGTCGATCTCGTCGCCGATGCCTTTGGCATCCAGGTTGTACGCCTGAAGCCAGGGACGCAGCTTCTGTGCCTGGTCGGGACCAAGGCGGTCCACATAGCCCTTGAGCGTGCGCCACACAAGGAAGTAAGGACGGGTGCGCGGACTCTTGCCGGGAATGTAGTACGAGTTCTGTGCAAACGTATCGGGATACGCCATGGGTGCAATGATGTCCACATAAGGCGCCAGCTTCACAAAATCCTGCCCCAAGGGCTCCACATTGACATCAAAGTCCCAGCCGAGAATGGCATACGTACTAATGCCGATGCGTGCGACGGGATTAATGGTGTCACGGGTGTCCCGCGCCATCTGCAAAAATGTCACGAGACGGTCGGCTTTCTCTTGCCCGGTAAGACCGGTGTCCTGCGGGCGCACGGCTGTGGAGAAGCGAATGTAATCGAACAGGACCTCATCAATGCCACCCCGTAGTAGGCTCTCCAGAATCTCCCGATTGTACGTGAGCGTCGCCTCCTTTCCCGGATCCGCCCAGGCAAGACCCAAATCCGCCCCGGTCTTTACGTTCTTGATCCGCGCTCCCGGCACGGCATCCACGAAGAGCTTATCCTTGAGCGCAATAAACCTCCCAATAGTGTAGAGATTGCGTTCCTTTGCTGCGGCAATGACAATCGGAAGATCGTAGGAAGGAATGGCCGTGCCGATCTCGTTGGCCATGGGTGCTTCCGTCGCAAAGTAGACGTACGTCCCTTTCACATCGAAGACCACTGCGCTGCCGCCCGACGCCTTGATGCTGTCCAGCGTGTCGAGGAAAAACTTCTCCCGTTTGACACTGCCCGGAGAGAGATACACGCCGGTGACGTTGTCCGCACGGGGAATGGGGCCGGCACTGACCGTCGGGTGAGGAAGCATTTTCCCCAGCTGCAGGGCACCCTTCCCCTTGCCCGCCCGCACCGCACGACGGACAGCCTCAGGATCGAGCAGGGCACCGGAAGCAGAAAGCACACCGCCGGACGAGGGAACGGCAAAGCGGAACCGTGAATGGGAAGCGGGGAGAGGGAAGAGGGCACGGGGAGGACTCTTCTGTGTACGCGAGATCACTGACGAAGAACTGAATTGCAGGAGAGACGCAGGAGCGTTCTTAAAGCGGAAAAAAGCCTCTGCCGTTGTCCCCCGCGAAAAGGCGAGAATGAAAGCAAACGCGCCGAACATCAGGAATGCGATGACAAAAAGACCACGGGAAACCGCGGAGCCTTGGCGAAGCTCTGAGCGAAGACGGACGCCCCCCTGCCGTGACGCCCGGGAAATCTTCACGGGTGTGCGGGTGCGACGGGATGAGGAACGCTTCATGGCCATGCGGGTGGGCTCACTGTAAAGGAATTCCTGAGGCTGTGAATCTCGGACAGAAATTTCCTGTTGCCATCCTTGATGTATGGAGTACTGGAATATTCGAATACTAGATTACCTTGAAATTGTGTACTTCGTCCTCATATTCCAATACTCACATACTCCAAAATGCACTCACGACTTCCTGCGGCCCGCATACCTCCACGCCATCTCAAAGATCTGCCGTTGCGTCTCCGCCACCTCCGGACTTTCGATGATCACGGCAAAGACTTCATCCAGTGAGCCGAAGGAACTCGCATTCAAACCGCTGCCAAACGAGCAGATAGCTACTTTGTGATCGTAAATGTTGATCTCATTGGTAAAGTCGAAGTCTCTGGCAAGTACCAGACGGATCTCGCGCATCCGCCCCCGGTCCTCGCCGTGGACCTTGCGACCCGCCGCGTCGTCCGGCGCGATACCCCGAAGATGGATGCCGCGCTTGACGCGCTGCGTCACGTACTCCTCATCGTACTTCGGCCAAAAGGTACGCACAGCGGCAGAGTTGGCAAAGTTGAGGAGCTCCGTTCCAGCTGTAAGCGTGTCTTCGTACACACGCCGCACGCCTTCCCAACCCTCAAAGAAACGGACCTGCGGCTTGCGATATGCCCCGCCGCGCAAGGACTTGAGTTCGGGAAGCGACCGCTCCAATTGCTCAACATTCTTGCGCGCATCCAGCGCGAGTAAATCGGGCGCCACGGGCGCGTAGTACTTGCCCCGTACTTTCTTTTCCACGGTAAATTGCCCCCGACGCACCAGATCCTCAAGCGTGTTGTACACCGTGATACGGTTGAGCCCCGTGCCTTTGGCATACTGGGAAGCAGGGGCGGATCCTACTTCGAGACCATGGAGATAGAGCGGGGCTTCCTTGTCGTCGAAACCGACGGACCGGAGAATGGAGAGGAGATCTCTTGCCATGCTACCGGAGTGTACCAATCTGTTCTTATTTTTGACAACACAAGATACTGAACACTTAGCCGACATTGTCCCAAATGCACTCCTGGCAATAAGCGACACCTGTACGGTGCTGGTGCCAAGCAACCGCTTCAAAAGTAACGATTACTTCCCCGCCTTTCCGAGATCCTTCCTCCCCAACGCATTTGATGACGGACACTCTTTCCGAAAGGGACATACCTCGCACGTACGGTTCCTCGCTGTGCAGATGTCGCGCCCGAAGCTGATGAAGAGGGGATTGAGCTCGCCCCACTTTTCCCGCGGCACGGCTTTCATGAGGTCCAGTTCCACCTTCTCCGGTGACGTCCCTTTGGAAAGTCCCAGCCGACGCGCCACGCGGAACACGTGCGTGTCCACGGCAATTCCTTCGCGCTTGCCGTACGCAACGAAGAGGATGATAGACGCCGTTTTTCGGCCGACACCCGGTAACTGCATCAGTTCCTCCATCGTGTCCGGAACGCGCCCATGGAACTTCCTGATGATCATCCGCGAAAGCTCCTGCAGATATCGCGCCTTGGTATTGAAGTAACTGCACGTCCGGATGTCTGCAGCAATCTGACGGAGCGGTGCACGGGCAAAGTCCTCAGGCATCCGGTACTTCTTGAATAATGACTGCGTGATGATATTCACCCGCACGTCCGTGCACTGTGCGCTCAGGACCGTCGCCACGAGAAGCTGGAACGGCGACTGATGCGTCAGAAAACTTTTGGGGGGCGTATAGCTCTTCTCGAGTACGGCAATGATTCTATGAATCGTAATCATGAGAGGAGTAACAGAATAACAGAGTAAGAGAATAACAGGGATCCTCTCCGAACCCAGAAACCTGTTATTCTGCTCTTCCCTTATTCCATTATTCCCTACAATGTGAAGTAAACTCGCTCGATCCATCGAATTCCTCCGCTATTCTATCGCCCCCATGCCACTCCCCCCTTTCACCGTCTTCGATGTGGAAACCACCGGCCTCGAGCCGCGGAAGGGGCACCGGATCATTGAGATTGCCGGAGTACGAGTGGAGAACGGTTCTATACTCTCTCAGGGCACTTTCTCCTCTTTCGTAAACCCCGAGCGGGAAATTCCGTGGGAAGCACGCCAGGTAAACAAAATCAGTGATGAGGACGTCAAGGACGCCCCGACAATCGACGTAGTACTCCCCCAATTTCTGGACTTCGCCAAAGGCTCCATCCTCTTCGCGCATAATGCCAGTTTTGACCTGGGCTTCCTGGAAGCGGAGAAAGAGTTCTGCTGGGGCTACGTGGAACTGCCGGAGGTGCTCTGCACGATGCGCCTGAGCCAAGGACTCTTCCCCACAGAGTTCCGGCACAACCTGGACGTGCTCGCGAAAAAGTTCAACCTGCCCCTCGCCGAGAACCGCCATCGCGCCCTGGACGACACTCTTCTTGCTGCACAGGCGCTCCTTAAGATGCTGGAGGCAGGAAAGGTATCGTCGATGGAAAAGCTGAGGAAACTGGCTGCAGTGAGGCAGTTAGTAAGCTGAGAGAAGATGCCAACGATTCATCGGTCCCTGATTGAGAAAATGACTCATAATGCGCTATAATCAGGATTCCATGGCCGTCCTCCCCATCGTCACCGGCGAGAATAACCCGATCCTCCGTACAAAGACGCGAAAAGCGGGGGGTATAACAGAAGAGGTAAAGACCCTCATCGCGGATATGCGGGACACATTGGCACAAGCAAAGGGCCTCGGTCTCGCGGCCCCGCAGGTGGGAAGCAACCTCCGCGTCTGCCTGGTCACGCTGGATGAAAAGACTTTCCCCCTCATCAATCCCGAGATCATCAAACGGAGCGCGCGGACAACAGTGGACGAAGAGGGCTGCCTTAGCCTGCCCAAACTCTGGCTTCCCGTTGCACGCGCCGTAGAAATCACTATCCAATACATGGACGAAAAGGGAAAGGTAAAGGAACGGACACTGGAAGGTTTTGATGCGCGCGTGGTGCAGCATGAACTTGATCACTTGGATGGGGTGCTGATTGTGGATTACCAAGTAAAGAATCTGTTGGTAGTACAAAATCGAGCGCAGAAGAATTGATGCGTCTGAGAAAGCCATGGATTGCAGCCAGTAGTTTGAAGTACATCCATGAGGAAGAGCTGGCAGTCGCGGTTCGTCTGACACCACCTGCCACCTACAACCTATTCCGAACGGGCAGAACTCGACGTCGCACCCAGATTAAAGAAGGACGGCGGAAGCGTTGTAAGATTGCTGCCCGGCTGTGCTGAGCGTGAGGAACTGGAAGCGGCAGGATTGGGTTGGGGACCGTAGTGCGGCGTAGTCCTGGTCATCTCCTCCACCATCTGCTGAACGAGCGACTGCACCATGCTCGTCGTAACTCCGATGGGAACGGGGACCGCCTTTTCTCGTCCTGTCTCGATGTCGTAGAGATCCGCCCCTCCGTCCGGGAGGGCGTAGGTGACGAAACGTCCTTCCGTATCGGCAAAACGCGGTTCCAATGCCGTGCCGTCCTCCAAGGGAATTTGTACGATGTCCCCCGTGCGATACCAGATGAAGAGTTCTGACTTTGGGAAACGCACACTGCGTCGCACCCGGTCTCCCTGCACTTCATCCGGACGAGCGCGGAACACCACCTTAAGTCCGTTGCGTGAAATGGCGTCCTCCGCGCCCGTATTCCCTACGGGAGCGACCGCCGCAATGAACGTCTTGGTACCCTTCTCTGCATCGATGAGCCACAACATACCCTGGCAATCGGAGCGGCAGAACCACTGATACTCACGCACGGCAATAAACCTCCCATCAGCAGAAACTGTCGGCTGGCCGTACGCGCCGTACTCCAACGATGGTGCAGGAAGGATATCGCGGCGCATCCGCAGCGTATCCAGGCTATAGAGCGTGGTAACCACGCCGTTCTCCGTGGCACCGTAGATGAGAATGCGCCCGTCGGGTGTAGAGCTAAGCACGGCACGGTCACCCCAAGTAGCCACACGCTCCTGCGCATTGCGTAACTCGTCGAACCCCACGTTCCCCTGCGTTTCCGCGGAGAGCGGCGGTGTCACGTACACGCGACGGTCGGGCTCCATACCTCCGCCCACGATCCACAGCCGCCCATTCCAGGAAACCGCACTGTGGTTCTTGAGTTTCTGCGGCAACAGCCCCTCGTCGCTCCAGAGCCGGCCGTCGAGTGTTGAATAGCTTTGTCGGAGGGACCTTTCGCCGCCCTCCCCACCCAGCACCCACAGCCGCCCGTCATGTATCGTGCTCGCCGCGTCCTGGGATGGAGCAGGAAGCGTGCCTTCTTTTTGCCATTCAACACCATCCGCTGTTGTATACAAATCGGGAGAGGCGGGTATGCCACCAAGGATCCACAGACGATCATGGAATATCTCCGCCATACCCAATGCGAACGCGCGCGGTAAATCCATCTCTGCCTGCCACCGCTCCGTGATGGTATCGTAGCTATAGATGCTGCGGGATACCTTGCCTTGTTCATCCTGCCCCCCCAGCACAAGAATCTTGCCACCAAACACTACAGCGCGATGGCCGTACAGCTTGCGCGGGAGAGACGTTTCCTGTTCCCATGTGATCCCGTCCGAAGAGGTGTAGACAAGCGCCGAAGCTTTGCCCCACTGGTCGCGTCCACCAATCACCCAAATCTTGTTCTCGTAGACGACAGCAGCAAGCAGAGAGATACGCACAGGCATCGAGCTCTGCAGCTCCCAGTTCCGTCCGTCATGCATCGCATAGACGGCACTTGCCGCATCGCCATCACCCGCCGAGCCACCTACCACCCACAATGCATCGTGAAATGTGAGGACAGCGGCATTACCGGTCTCCCGGGGGAGAGAGGGGGCTTCCTCCCACTGATGCGCGGAAACGGAAGAAATGACTGTTCCGGATGACGATCCAGCCGGATGCTCCCCAGACTGTTCGGATGCCCTGGAAGAAGAAACTGTCTCGGTCGACACACAACGACAGTACGTGCACAAGGACTGGTCCGGACACGTTGCATGGGATGTGTAGCGGACGCTGGGATACTCACACTGCTCATTATTGCCTCTGAGTCCGTCCCCGCAGAGAGACGGTACACAAATGCCGTCTGCGCATGTGGAAAGCTCGTCACAGTCGCGGTTTTGCCTACAGGTCTGCGTCCCCCATTGCTTGATACCGCGCAAAAGACCCGCATCCATTAGCACATCCGCCCACCCATCCAAAAAAGTCTGTGCGAGGACAATCGACAGCACCGAGACCAGGCCAGTGGCCGCGAAGAGCGCGATGGGACGCTTGCGGGAGCGCATCTAGTGAGAGAGTATGTGTTCTATTTTGATTATACCATAATTTACATTATTTGTTAATACTCCCTTTCCTCGCCGGAACGCAGCCCAACCGCAAGAAGACCGCCTGTATCTTGTTTCGCGTATCTTGTATCTTCAAGAGGTCATGCAGGAACTAGAAGCCATCATCGGATTGGAAGTCCACGCGCAGATGAATACCAAGACCAAAATGTTCTGCGGGTGCGACAATGACGCATTTGGAAAGGAACCCAACACCACCGTGTGTCCCATCTGCATGGGCCATCCGGGAACGCTGCCGGTACCCAATGCTGAGGCTATGGAAAAAGCTGTACGCACCAGCCTTGCGCTCCACTGCACGGTGAACCCGGCGAGCCATTTCGACCGCAAGCACTACTTCTATCCCGATCTGCCAGCGGGCTTCCAGATTTCCCAGTACGATTACCCGCTCGCATCCAAAGGAACAGTGGATTACGAAATGGAAGGGGAGAAACATACATGCCGGATCACCCGGTTACACGTGGAGAACGATGCCGGCAAGCTGACGCACCGCGGCGACCTTACGCTGTGCGATTACAACCGTGCGGGGACGCCGCTGATGGAGATTGTGACGGAGCCGGATCTCCGCAGCGCCGACGAAGCGGTAGCTTTTGCGGAGGAACTGCGCCGCATGCTCATCGCTGTGGGCTCCAGCGACGCGGACATGTTCAAGGGAATGATGCGCTTCGACGCGTCCATCTCCCTGCGGGAGAAGGGGACGACCAAGCTCAACCCGCGCAGCGAAATCAAGAACCTCAACTCCTTTAAGGCACTCGAGCGCGCGCTGATATTTGAAGGAAACCGCCTCAAGGACATCTGGGAAGAAACCGGCGGCCCGCTCAAGCACGATATTACCGTCGGCTGGCTGGATGATGAAGGCCGCACACGCCTGCTCCGCGACAAGGAAACGGCAACGGATTACCGCTACTTCCCGGAACCGGACATCCCGCCGCTGCAGTTCTCCGGGGATGAAGTGGAAGAGATACGTAAGTCACTGCCCCGGATGCCCGCGGAATTGAAGGCTGACTATTTGGCGCTGGGATTGATGGATGCCGAAGCGGCCATGCTCGTGGACCAGCCGCTCCTCCGTGCACACTTTGACGCAGTAAAGGACGTCACGGGCGACGCCAAGCGTGCCTCCAGCCTTGTCCTTACACAGCTCGTGGGATTTTTGAAAGCGGCTGACAAGTCACCGGCAGAGGGACCGGGCACCGATCACCTCCGTGACCTCGCCGCCGCCATCCGGGCCGGCACCATCTCCGGCAACGCGGGAAAGGACGTACTGGAGAAGATGGTGGAAACGGGAAAATCCCCCAGGGAGATCATCGAAGCCGCCGGCATGAAGCAGATCTCGGATACAGGCGCGATTGAAAAGCTTGTGGACGAGGCCATCGCAGCGAACCCCAAGGCAATCGAGTCCTTTAAGGCGGGCAAGTCCGCCGCCCTCGGCGCCATCGTGGGATGGGTGATGAAGGAGAGTAAGGGCCAGGCGAACCCCAAAATGGTAAACGAAATCCTGATGAAGAAGATTGGCTAACTCTTATCCTGCTCGTGCCATCGGTTCATTTTCCGCATCCCTTCAAATTCCGGCTGCCAGTAAGCCGTGGCGGTACCTCCCGGAATTTCCACGACTCTGAACGCATTGCGCTCATAGAACACTTTCTCCGTCGCATTACGAATCGTTGCCGTTATGGTTTCGGCATGCTCATAACCGATCGATGCTGTCACAAACTTTTTCAATTCATGGAGTAGGACGTGGTACATCAATGCACGGAACCGGAACTCCGCATCCGCCACAATGGACCGGATACTGAGTTCGTTCATGGTCGTTGACCACAAGATATGACCCACAGCCGGTGCCTCCGCTTCCCATTTGAAAAATGTATACGCGAGATCCTGAGTCAGATGGTAACAGATGCCCTCCCCGTTCTCTTCACCCGGGCGGGAAGAACAATACCGTCCGGGAAGAATGCCTCTGCGAGGAGGTCGCGTAAACTCAGGGCCAAGGAAATGCTCTTCAATATCGCACTTGGTCAGTGGCGTATCGGAACCGCGTCGCTCCGCGCGAAGAATGTAGTGCAAATCTTTTCGAGTACGGAGAAGTAATCCGTACCTCCTCAGCCAAGCTTCTTCCCCGGTCTCCGTGTCCCAAATCCTGAGAAGCCGGGAGTCTTGATGAAATTGCTCCATAGAAAGAGCGGTATTGTAGTGATGCAGCAGGGACATTCAAGCCCTCCCACTGCAACCACGAAACGAGAAACCAACAGCGGCTCATCCCGAAACTCTCTCCATATATTCCCCTGTCTCCGTATTCACTTTGATCTTCTCTCCTTCGTTGATGAAGAGGGGAACGGTGACCTGGAGGCCGGTATCGGTGGTCGCCGGCTTGCCGCCGCCCGTGGCCGTATCACCACGGACGCCGGGGATGGTCTCCTTGATGGTGAGGACGACCGTGGACGGCATCTGGATGCCGATGGGGTTGCCGTCGTAGACCAATGCGTCCACTTCCAACCCTTCCGAGAGGTAATCCTTGATGCCTTCAACCGTATCCGGCTGCAGCGTGAACTGATCGTAGTCATCCAAATTCATGAACGTGTAGCCGGAATCCGCAGTACCGTAGAGGAACTGAACTTTCTTAAAGCCCACATCCGCCTCCTCAATCTTCTCCGAGCCCTGAAAGTTTCTGGCCACCACGGCGCCCGTCTTGAGGTTCTTTAATTTGCACTGCATGTTGGCCTTGCTCTGGCTCTTCCTGCCGAACTGCGAGGAAACAACGATGTACGGCTGTCCGTCGAGAGTGATAGCCCGGCCGGGCTTTAAATCCGTGATGGTATACATAGCCCTTAGAGTTTGCGTATGAACCTGGGGGAAGTCAAGGATGCCCAAGTAGAGAAATTTGAAGAAGGAATTTTGTATCAAGAATAGAAAGGATTCCTAATTCATAATTCTTGATTCCAGATTCTTCATTGCCCCTGCACATTCTCCCTCACCCTCTGAAACTCCGTCCGGACATATTGGGCCAAACCGTTCTCCGGAAGGAAGTGGTACAGCTCACGAAGAATGCGGCCGCGGTCCGGGTTACCCTCGATATTGTGGAATTCCACCAATAGCTGGTTGTAGCGCGACCGGGCCATCTTGTAACTGTAGATGCGATCATACATCTGCCGAACAATAGCCTGCACTTCCTCATCCGTAAGGGTTTTGACAACCGGTGCAGGAGCGACTTCCTGGGGCAGGTACGGGGAGAGTTCCAATGCAATCGTAGCGCCGGTTTCCGACTTGCCGCCCTGCTCCCGCACTGCATCGGCAAAAAGTGCAAGCGCGACTTCTGTCTCCTTGCGCACGGTACGATCGCTCGTAGGCCGCTGTGCGTTCTGAAGGGATGGAAGGATCTCCTTAAATCCGTCCACAGCGCCAAGGATATCTCCCTCCTGCGCGCGCTGCGTGAGGGACGCCAGAGTATCCACCACCATAGTCTTCTGGACGTCCTCCGGCTTTACAACGCTGCCGGGGATTTCGGCGCTGGTCTCCAGCACCATCTTCTTGAGCGCGTAGGACTCGTCGTCGGGCAGGGCCGCGGAGACGTCCGCCACCTCGCTCATCACCTGCTGCTGCACGAGGGACTGCACATCCTGGCCGGACCCCGACGCCACCGCAAGAAGCGTCTGCCTGTATTCGTCGAGGGAACGCTGCGCTGCCGCCTCGGCTCCGGCCCCCGTGCCCGTAGTGAGGAGAGCAGCAGCCTCATTGAGGCGCGTGCTCGCCAGGTCCAGGCGCTTCTGCGTCCGCGCTTCCTCGCCGAACGTAAAGAGCATGTCCACCGCTTCCGCCACGCGCTTGACCGGATAGATGGGGGACGTGGGAAGGATGCCCGCCACTTCGGCGCGGCGCTGCTGCTGGAGAAGCGCAATCTCGCGCCGGTGCACCGCATCGCGCTGCAGGTTCTGGACCACCCACTGCTCGCTCTCATCATTGTCTGTGAGCTTCCGCACGCCGGAGAGCTGTGACCCGATTACGCGCACACCTTCACCCGCCATGAGTACCGCATCCTCCGCACGGCCTATATCCTGCACATGGGCAAGACGGTCCCACACTTGGATATCCACCCTCTTCTCGGTACGGGTGACAGAAACACTCCCCTCATTGAGGAGCAGATTGCCGGCGCCAAATGCGAGCCTCCAACCCTGCCCCACGGCACCCGGAATAAGTCCCTGCGCCCAGAGGGTTCCCTGCTGCAGGGAGAACGTGGCGTTGTCGGAAAGGGGTACGGGACGGTCGGCAATATCGTGAACGGCAAACGTGGTGCCGGGGCCCAAGCGCACCACACCGTCGTCATGAACGAGGAGCGAGGCGTATCCATCCTTCCCGGTCCGGATCTGCACGGAGCCATGGAGCGTCAGCTCTTCCGTAACCGGCTGCCAGAGGCCGCCGAGGAGAACGGACACATCACCCTGCGTGGGAACGAGGAAGACGGAAGAGTCGGCACGGCTCGGTGCGGCGACAAAGAGGAGGGGACTGGCGCGCACGGCCATAAGCACAAGCGCGGCCGCAACGCTCCAGCGGAGGAGGCGCGGCATAAAAGCGTAGGCAGGCTGGGGCTCCAACCGGTCGAGGAGCTTCCCCCGGAGCCAGGATTGCATGTGAGACGGCGGCGTGAGCGACGCACGCAGGCGATCCCACACTCCCACCCCTTCGGGAACAATTCTTCCCAGAACGTTCACCTTGAGCCGCTCACGAACCGCATCGGCGGGAGTGGCCTCCTCTAAAGCATCCCAAATTGCCTTGGGAGCATGTATACGATTGATAATGCGTTGTTTGAGTTCTTTTTGAATATCGTGACTAACCTTAACGCCTTCCCTCGCCTCCAGGAGGAGACGTTCCAAAGGATCCGTCTGGCCGGTTTTTCGGGGGAAGAAGAAGGTCACTGTGCGCTACGAGAAACGGAAAAAAGGAGATTCTGTTACGAAATGGAAGAGCGATATTCGGCTGGTAAAGCTTCCTGAAACTTCTTTAGCGCGCGGAATTTGAGGATGCGCACCGCCCCCTCGCTCAGCCGCAGTGCCCGCGCCGTTTCCTTGTGGCTCAACCCTCCCATGAAGGAGAGGAGGAGGACCTCGCGATAGCGGCGGGGCAGTTGCCAGAGTGCACGGCGGACCGCACGGAGCATGTCTTTCTGTTTAGTGGACGTATCGGCATGGTTGAGCACGTCGGTATCCGGCAGATCTTCCGGAACCTCATCGAACGACCGCTGTGTGCGGTACGCGTCTACGATGGTGTGCCGTGCAATGCGAAAGAGCCACGCGCCAAACGGCACATCCTTCCTCGTCTTATAGTGGTGCAACTTCTCCCACGCTTTTACGAACACTTCACTCACAAGATCTTCCACAAGCTCCTCAGGCGCACGGAACGCTGTGTAGCGGTAGATGGGAAGGAAGAAGTGGTCATACACCTGTCCAAAGGCTTCGGTGTTCCCCTCCTGTGCCTTCGCCACGAGGGACCGGATCATCTCCTCCGCCAGCGGTTGCGGCGCTTCCATCATAGAAAGTTATGACGAGGAGTGCGGAGTATAGCAGACCCAGCGATATCCTGTGGATTCTCTGGACCGTATTGCTAGCCATCCGCAAACCTACGATATTGACAATTATAATATATAGTATGATTTTGTACATAGGTTCACATCCAAGATTCAGGAGCAATGGAGCCAATGCAAGAGCACGACTCTCCACCGAACAATTTGAGGGGGCACGGAATCCGAATTTCACTCCCACTCGATCGTCCCCGGAGGCTTTGAAGTAAGGTCAAGGAACACCATATCGATCCCCGGAATGCTCAGGATACGTTCGGTCATGCGCCGGATGAGCGTTGCGGGAAGCGCCGCGGCGTTGGCGGTCATCGCCTCCTGAGATTCGACGGGGCGGAGGACGATCGAGTGCCTGCCCACCGTAGCTTTAGCGGAGGCGGGCCCGCCATCCCTGGTCCCGAACGGAAGGAGAACGACCGGGAACTGCCACACCGTTTCGTAAAGGTCTGTACGGCGGAGTTCTTCGTGGACTACCGCGTCCGCCTCGCGGAGCAAGTCAGCACGCTCACGTGTTATGGCGCCGGGCGTAAAGACGATGGATGGCGGCTCGGCATGCGAGGTACAGAACACGACGCGGTTGAACGCAGGAACCGTATTGGGGATGGTGGTGGCCATCGAGCGGAACGCGTGTGGG
Organism: uncultured Candidatus Peregrinibacteria bacterium; assembly: GCA_903825315.1. Taxonomy (GTDB): domain Bacteria; phylum Patescibacteriota; class Gracilibacteria; order Peribacterales; family Peribacteraceae; genus CAIKAD01. Next base: position 37,192 of record CAIKAD010000003.1, read on the forward strand.
ACGTTAAAGGTATCTTCAGATGCAGAGAAGAGCGCTACTGCGTGACGGTACGTGCGACCGTCTCCCTGCACACCCACGGAACGGACAGGAAGCACAAGATGCGGAATTGCAACGGAGCCCTTCTCTTTGGGCAAATTAGGCTCCTCCGCGCACAGAATCCGCACGCCCAGCCCCGGCCCGGGGAACGGGTGCCGCCACACGAGGTCGTGCGGCAGGCCCAGCTCCTCGCCAAGCTTGCGCACTTCGTCCTTATACAGATCCTTGAGCGGTTCAATGACGAGCCCCGCATCGATCATGTCCTGCACCGCCTGGACGCGGTTGTGGTGCGTCTTGATGTGGTCCGCGTGCTTGGTGCCACCTGTCTCGATGGTATCCGGATAAATCGTCCCCTGGCCGAGCATCCATCCGTCTTCCACCTTCAAATGCATTTCTTCGCTGACGCGCTTCTGGACTTTGAGGAACAGATCACCGATACGCTTCCGCTTCTCCTCAGGATCATAGACACCCTTCAGAGCCGCAAAGAACTCATCCGAGGCATCTTCTATCCGGAGGTTGGTGATCTGGAGCGGCTCAAACGCCTCCTGGATGCCAACCACTTCGTTCTTCCTCATTAACCCCGTGTCCACAAGGAGGCCTTGCACGCGGCCCCTCCCCAGCACCTCATTCAGTAAGGTGAAGGCGACGGTGGAATCGACGCCGCCGGACACGAGCATGAACACTTTCCGATCCTTCACTTCTTCCCGGATCTGCCTGCCGATTTCCTTCGCATAACTTTCGATAGACCATGGCGCCGGCTTACACAAATCCACAAAACGTTTGAGCATTTCCATGCCATGCTGCGTGTGCGTGACCTCCAAATGGAACTGCACACCAAAGATGCGCCGCTCCTCGTTCCACATGGAAGCGATGTTGCAGGTATCCGAGCTTGCAGTGCAGATGAATCCAGCAGGAAGGACCTTCACTTCGTCACCGTGCGACATCCACACGCCGTACATCTTCGGAAGGCCAGAGAAGAGGGGGGACTGCGGTTGCGTAATGGTGATGTCCGCATGGCCGTATTCTTTGATCTTCCCCGGCTTCACTTCCCCGCCAAGCGTGTGCGCAATCAACTGATGACCGTAGCAGATGCCAAGGACGGGGACTCCAAGATCGAAGATTACCGGATCGATCTGCGGGCTGCCTTGCTCATACACACTCTGCGGTCCGCCGGAGAGGATGATGCCAGCCGCGCCCGTAAGCTCCTTCGCCGATGTTTCGGCAACGCGGATCTCCGAGAATGCCCCCAGCCGGCGCACGCGGTTACCGATTAAATGGGCGTATTGCCCTCCGCAATCGAGGATGACGATGGAACCTTTTCGAACCATGGCTGTAGGATAGCATGCCTACGCGCCCTTGCGGGAAGGACATACAGGCTGGCAAATGCCCATAAGCAGCCATCCGGAGTAAGCCACCGACGCATCCTCCCAGGCGTGCAGGAACAATGCCGCAATGCTGACGCCCAGGAAAAAGAGGGCTGTAAAGACGCGAGATCTCGCGTCTTGCTCGCTGGCTAACCCCAACCGCCGCAGTACGAGCATCGTCAATGCCACGAACAGGGCGAACCCGATCCATCCGAGCTCCACGCCGATCTGCAGATACCAGTTCTCCGGAAGGAACGGACAGTTGCACGGATGATCCAGCGGCTGGACCTGGTTGGTGCCGAGGAACACGCACAGTTCCGGCTGGCTCTTTGCCCAGGAGGGATCGTCCTGCGGTCGGAGGAACACGCACGGCTCGCGTCCGCGGTTGGTCGCCGGTCCCGCGGAGCCCAGACCCTGCCCCAGCGGATGACGGACCATTTGGCCGATCGCCTGGAGCGGGCGCGTGAGGTGCCCGCGGCTGCTCGAAAGACGGAAGAAGACGGACGGGAAGAGTGCTGTGGCGGCGATACCCACCACGATCATCAATGCGACAGTGCCAATGATCGCACGCTTAAACATCCGCCTTGGGAGAACCCGCGCGAGTGTGACCATCACCATCACAAACGCCGCAATCCACGCCGCACGGGAGAAAGTGAGAAACAGCGCTGCACCCAAAAGAAGAAACAGGTACATCCACCAACCACCGAACACCCCTCGAATTCCCCGGTTTCCTCGGATTCTTCGGATTCCTTCGTACAATACGACACTCAACGGCAGAAGCAGCCACACCCCCAGCTGATTAGGTCCGCTCATTGTCGATTGGACGCGCCGCACCCAGCTTTCTCCAATCTGTTGGTACGGTGCCAGAGGCTGGTTGGGTATATAGAGGGAATGAAGATCGGAGTAGCCCAACCACACAAAGAACTTCAATGGCAATAAGAAACTGACGATCCCAATTGCCGCAATGACTCCGCCGACAATCAGAATAATTTTCGGGAGAAAAGACTTGAACCATTCCGACCACGGCACACGACGGAGAATCAGAAAGGCGATCAGCGGAATACAGTCATACCGCGCACCAAGAATGAACTCACCCAGCGGCCGCGGCGCAATCAGGAACTGAACAACAACTGATAGAACGACAAGACTGATGATCAACCCATCCAATAGATCGATATGACGAAACAACGCCTGAAGGGTCGGCAAGAGTTCAATGATGGCAATCAGTAAGATCAGTGCGAGAAGAGCTTCTTTCCACAGTGCTAAAACAGTCAGCGGCGCATGACCGGGACCCAGAATAATGCGCGTCCCCGCCGTAACGAGAAGCGCATGAAAGGGGAGGAGTCCCAGCAGGAGGAGCGTCAGATATTCGCGAAGCTTTTGAAGCATTGGAGAAGAATTTGGAATCCGGAATGTAGAATTTTGAGAGCCATTACTACGCTTTTCATGATTGATAATTACTCATTCCAAATTCAACATTCAAGATACTAGATTCCAAGTCTTGCCCCCTCATCCCTAAACACTTCCCCTTTCTTCAACACCTTATCGACATAGTCGATCGACCTCTTACTCACGTCCTTGCCATAGATATTGGTGGCCTTGCGCATCTCCGCATTGTCCCACGCGTACTCAACGATCCGCTTTATGCCGGTAGCGTCCACCGGCGGTGCAATAAGATTGCCGCCGGCCATCGCCGCCTCACTGCGATCGGACCCAAACCGGAGCGTCACACACGGCACGTCGAGGATATTCATCTCCTCCTGCATGGAACCGGAGTCCGTGGCGCACACGGAAGCCTTGCACATGGCAGCAATCACATCCACGTACTGCGGCCACACAGGCGAATAGATAAAGTTCTTGTGCTTCTCGGCCAGGTCCTCCACTTCCGCCTTGAGCCCCAGCCGCAGGAATGCGGCCTCCGTCTGAAAGAGCGAAATGAGAAGTACGCCGCGCCCCTCCTCGATGAGCGACTTCATCGCGCCGTAAATGGCAAGGAAACGCTTATCTGAGGCGCAGTTCTCGCGACGGTGAATGCAGAACCGCACAAAGTTCCCCTCGGCGAGCCGCGGATACCTGCTGAAAATCTCACTGTCTCCCGCACGGCTCACCGCCTCCATCGTGGCATCCGCCACCGAATTGCCCACAACACCGATGCGATCCTCGGGGAAGCCTTCACTGAGCAGGAATTCACGGTCCAGTTCTACAGGCGCCAAATGGATACCTGTGCCCGCCTCGCTGCAGCGCGTATTGAACTGCTCAGGATAGGGCTCCAGGCTGCCTCGCTCCCAGTTCTTCCGGTCCATGAGGTACTGCCGCCATCCTGCCATGTCCCACGCAGCCGACGTCTGCAGGCTGAAATCGGACGCATACCGCGGCGTGAGCGTCCGGATGCCGGCTTCCACATGCACAGATGCAAATCCGTGGCAAAACCCGGCGTTGGATGCAGCCATGGCTGTGGTGGTATCGCCGTGGACGTAAGGGATCACGGTCTTTCCGCGCTCCTTCAGTTCCCCCAAAATCCATCCGAGTCGCCCGATGATCTGGCTCACCACCTCGTACATCGATCCACGGACGTTAAGGTTAAAATCCGGCTCCACGCCGAACTCCTTGAGCATCCCACCGCTCAGGTTGTCCGAGTAGTGCTGCCCGGTGTGGCCCAGTAGGACCAGGTGCCCGCGCTTCTGCAGCTCCTTGTACATCGGCACCTGCTTGATGATATCGGGCTTGGTTGCAATCATGATCAAATGCACCCGCCGCTCCTTGCGGGAGCCCATGTCATCGAAAAATGTAGGTGAACGGAAGGTGACTTCTTTCATCAAAGAAAGAATAGCTGGGACTAGCCAGGAAAGGAACCCTATGCAGGATGCTCACAAAAAAGCGGCAGAGCGATTACTTCCGCCGCAGCGATGCCACCCATTCAATGAACTTGCCCATAAAATGATCCTGCGCCTGACGCTGCTCCTGCGTGAGCGTGTTCACGATCTCATCTACTTTTAACTGGATATCAACCCCCTCCCACCGCTCCAAAAGCTTTGCGGAACGGAAGGGATGTTCACCATCCCAGTCCTCAGGGAACGTCCAGAACCCGTACGGTTGAAGCGGGGGATCCCATGTGAGATCCACGTCGATCCATTCGTCCTTGCTGTTCTTAACCTGTGCAAAGGTATGGTTTTGCGGCCAATGATGATCTTCGAGAAACTCCCTGAGCTCCTTTGGATACTGAATCTCCTCCTCGTGCCAATGGAAGGTGCTCACAACCGGTCGCGCTTCCATGCCGAGCTGCCGGCATCCTTCCAAAAAGACACGGTGTTTCCCGCGGCACGTCCCCATACCTTTCTGCAACACCTCAGGGATAAGCCGTGCCTCTCCCCATGGAATAGCGGCAACCGCATGCGCGAGCTCAATGAGCGCAATATCCGGTTCCAATCCTACGATGTCATTCTGCGCAAGGAATCCTGCGACAAGATCGGCATCCTGATGAGGGGAGTGGGACATGAGATGGAAAGAATTCAGATACGGCCTTCACTGACCTTCGTCTCTTTGAGGGATGCGCCTTGCGTGACAATGCCGGGGACTTCCAGGATTTCTTTCTGGATGACCTTGCCCCCTTCGACCTGATACACGTACGGCGTACAGAGACCGATCTCCAGTGTAGCCGCCTCCTCGCCGCTCAGCTTGTCGAACTCCTTGATCATCGGGCGAAGGCTGTTGCCGTGCGCCGCGATGATCACTGTTTCGCCCTTCTCCACGAACGGCAGAATGTACTGGTGGAAAAACGGCGCCACCCGCCGCTCGCAGTCCTCATGGCTCTCGCCGTTGGGCGGACGCGTGGACCAGCTCCTGCGCCACAACTGCACCTGCTCCTCGCCGTACTTCTGGGCTGTCTCCGCTTTATTGAGCCCCTGCAGGTCGCCGTAGTGGCGCTCGTTGAGCGCGGAATCAAACGTGACCGGGTTCTTCTCCTGCCCCAGCGTCTTAAGGATAATATCCAGCGTCTCCGAAGCGCGGACGAGGCGCGAGGTGAAAGCGCGATCAATTTGATACTTCTTCAGCACGCCACCAACCGCGGCTGCATCCTTCCTCCCCCGCTCAGTGAGAGGCTGGTCGGCCCAACCGGTGAAGCGATTTTCCAGATTCCACTGTGACTGTCCGTGACGGATCAAAATGAGGGTACCCATGTGGGGAGAATATCAGAGCGGGTGCGAATTTTCCTCCGTCAAAAATTCCAATGTTCAATGAACAATGATCAAAACGCTTCGTTCCCGGGATCGTTTTGGATCATTGGAATTTTGATAATTGGTCATTCTGTAAGCAGATTTGTGTATGGAGATGAGAAAAGCAATGAATAGCATAAACTCTAATAATATGGTATAATGTCAGTACAAAAATGCACATCAGTCTCCTCTCTAAAAAGGGCTACCGCATCACGATGTTCTGGGCACTTCTGCTCTCAACACTGATCGTGAGTATTTCAGCAACCCTTGCGCGGGCAACACTCACGCTGAGCGGGGCGCTCGTGGAAAAGCCGGACATCGCGATTTATCTGCTCATGGAACAGCAAGAAGTGGGGCGTACGGAGCTCCTGCGCGACGACAAAACCATTCGCGATTACCTTGCAGAGACCAAAGACGGCCCCAAGCTCGTCCGCCTCAAGCGCGGACCCAACCAGTGGTATATCGAAATGGAGGAAAGTCTCCATGAAGATGAAACGGGGAGCGGATCAGGGATATAGGTACGACTGGAGAGATCAATGACCAAGTAAACAATGATCAAAACGCCCCTGCTGAGGATCGTTTTGGGATTTTGGAAAATTGGTTCATTCTCTCAAGAGAGAGGTTCCGATTTCCCATACCGCACTACCAGCGACGGAAAAACGAGAACAGCATTCAGAATGCGCCGCGCGCGCCACGGCTCCCGCACAAGACGCCACGCCCACTCGCATCCGAGTTTCTGGACGATCTGCGGCGCACGCTTCTGGACACCGGTAAGAAAGTCGAACGCGCCGCCCACGCCCATCGCCACTTTGACGCTCGTGAGGGACGGGAGGTAGCGCCTGATCCACAGCTCCTGCGCAGGCGAGCCGAACGCTACAAAGAGGACGGAAGGATTGGACGCATTGATGCGCGCAATGATTTCCCGCACGTCGCTTTCCCGCGGTGACCCGGCATAGGTGCCGGCAATCTTGAGGCGCGCGTTCCGCTCCTTAAGGCGCAGCGCTGCTTTTTCCGCCACGCCCGGTTTTGCACCAAGGAGAAAAACAGGATGGTCCGGCGTTAGGACGCGGCACAGCTCCTGCATGGTATCCACGCCCGTCACCCTGTGGGGGAGTGACTGCCTGGTGAGTCGCGCCATCCAGAGCAGCCCCGCACCGTCCGGCAGATTGAGGCTCGACGACTGCAAAATGCGCCGGAACTCGCGGTTGCGAACGGCCTCCACCAGCATCTCGCTGTTGGGGGTAACCACCTGATGCTGGCGATGGCTCTCCAGAAAATGAAGAACCCTCATCACCGCAGCATCCATGGTGAGGGAATCGATGGGAATCCCCAGTAGTGTGACTTTGCCCGCAGAATCATCGGAAGAATGGGCCACCATTCACAGCATAGCACTATGTCACCTTCATCCCATATTCCCATCCCCCAATACGCCACTACTCGCATATTCGAATATTCCAATATTCTGATACTCTGTTACTCTTTCGTCGTGCACAAGCTTTTCCGTCTCGCCTCGGCCGTTCTCCTCCTGACAGCCCTTACAGGCTGCGCGCCACGGCCTCAGAGCTCCACGGACCGGACGGCGGATTTTCTGGCGCTCCTCAATCCCAATGAGCTCACCCCGGTCTCTTCTGCCTCATCACGCTCCATTGCGACCAGCAGGACGCCTCCGGTGCCAGCGACCGTTCAGGTTTCCTCATCCACCAACCCCCCCGCTCAATCCCAGGACATCGAAAGCACCCTCAATGAAGGATCGAAGGATGCGCCGCTCGAACTCCTTGTCTTCACCAATCACTCCTGCGCCTACTGCCGCCAGTTTGAAGATGAGATCATGCCAAAATTGCGGGAGGCCTTCGTTACCAAAGGGAATGTGATGATCCGTACGGCGATCCTGCCCATCCGCAAATACCCCATGTCCACCACCGAAACGCTCTCCCTCTTCTGTGCGCGCGAACAGGGGAAGGGCGCCGAATTGCATCGCGCGCTCTTCACGTTGCCGCAGCATAACCTTGCCTCCATCATGGAAGCTGCGGCCCAATGGAAGATGGACACGCAGAAATTCGCCATGTGCCTCTCCTCCCAGCCCGCCCTCACATTTGCCAATGCGCAGAAGGATCTGGCGGAAAGCATGCAGGTTACCCTTGTCCCAACGCTGGTTCTCAATGGCGAGAAGCAGCCCGGTCTCCAGCGCTACGCGGACCTGCGCGGATGGATCGAAAGTAAGATGAAGTGATGTATATACATTGTTTATACAGATCGCGTGATGCGGACGAGCTTCCTCCGGTTCCCCCCGCCGCTCAGGAGTTCTATCTGTGAAGAATGAACATCGAATTCTTCGGCAAGAAAGCAGACGAGCTCTTCATTCGCCTTACCCTCTTCTGCAGGGGCGGCGAGATCGATTTTGACACTGCCGTCGTCCATCACATTCTTGATCATCGTCCTGGGTGCATTGGGGCGGGCGCGGATGGAGAGTGTGACAAAACCCTCACGCTGGAGCTGGCTGACAAATGTATCTAGCACAGGAACAGTGTAGCAGCCAAAAGGTGCCCCCGCGCAGAGGCGGGGGCGACGATTGAACGTCAGGAAGCGCGTATGCGTCGGGAAGTATAACTGTTCCGGCGCATCATTCGGTCTTGAGAGAGCTTCCTGTAGCCTGGCAGCACCGCTTGCCACGCCGGTTGCCACTCCGGTTGCAGCCGTCGCCGTGAAGGTGCAATAGCCTCAGCGACAGGCCACAGAATGAGCGGGCAGAGCAGTGATAAGGCGAGCGATCCCATGGTACCTCCTTTGGACGAGTGCTCTCAGGAAGGAACAACCGTTTTAGGAAGAGTAGCAGTGGGTTCCTGCCTTTCAAGGCCTCATTGCAGCTGTTCCCGACGCCATTTCTCAATCTCCGCATGGTTTCCGGAGAGAAGGACGGATGGAACCTTTGTGCCCCGGAATTCCTCTGGACGCGTGTAGTGCGGATACTCCTTTTTACGACCCAGGGATTCCGAAAAGCTCTCCTGCGATGCGGATTCTTCCTTGCCGAGAACGCCGGGAATTTGCCGCGCCACCGCATCGACAAGGACCATGGCAGGCAATTCGCCGCCGGTGAGGACGTAATCGCCGATACTCATCTCTTCATCAATCCATCCGTCGATCACGCGCTGGTCAATGCCTTCGTAGCGGCCGCAGAGAAGGAGGAGCCAGGGCTTTTTCGCCAGACGCTCGGCCTTGGCCTGCTTGAGCTTTCTTCCTCGCGGGGAAAAATAGATGCGATGCGGCTTGCGGCGGGGGAAATCCTTCCGTCCAAGCTCCGTGACTTTCTCGATGGCCGTAACGAGCACGTCCGCGCGCATAACCATTCCTGCCCCACCGCCATACGGCGAATCATCCACCTGATGGTAATTCCCCAAACCGAATTCCCGCAGATCGTGAAATTTGATCGTCAGGAGTCCTTCCCCCTGCGCACGCGCGAGAATGCTCTCGGTAAGAGGGCCCTGGAACATCACCGGAAACAGTGTGAGGATATCGACGCGCATGCGAGGATTGTAGCGGAATTTGGTGGGGGTTCCGAGGCATCGTAGAACGTCCATTATGGCTTTGGACTGCGTTTATTCAAACCATTATATGAACGCCTTCATATACTCTGACACGTCGTACAGCCGCACCTCCTCCGCCGGCGTCGTCTCCCTGCCCTGCCGCGGTTTGAGCTCCTCATAGAAAGAAGGCACATCCTCATTCTGGTACAGAATGCCCGTGGCAATCTTCCCCGACGTGTCGACGGCGAGGGCACGGGCCTTAGCGACATCCTTCGCGTCATGGTTGATCGTTGCAACGTCGTAGCACTTCTCCAGAAGATACTCATGCGTGGCAAAGTGGTTGTAGCTGGGACACGCCTGAAGGACATCAACAAACGCAAAACCGCGATGCGCCACGGCCTTTTTGAGGACTTCCGTAAGTTGAGGGATGTTGCCGGAAAACGCGCGGGCCACAAAGGTGGGCTCGAGGGAGAATATGAAGTCCATGGAGGGAAGCGTGCGTTCGGGAATGCCGTTGGGGCTTGTGTTCATCTTCTGCCCGCGCGGCGTAAGGGCGCTTGCCTGGCCGGTGGTAAGTCCGAAGTTGGCATTGTTGTGCAGAATGAACGTGATGGGATAGTTGCTGCGCACGGCGTGAACGAGATGGCTCACACCTTCGGAAAAGCTTGCGCCGTCCCCGCCCACGGCAATCACAGGAACCTTGGGATTGGCGATCTTGGCGCCTGCGGCAAAGGGAATCACCCGGCCGTGCAGGCCATGCGCCCTGTATCCGCCGATTTTGTCCGCCATGTTGCCGTGGCAACCGACGTCGTAACAGAGGAGGATCTCCCACGGCTGAATCTTCATCTCCACCAACGCGCTTCGGAGTGCCGTCCAGATACCGTAGTTACCACACCCGTCACACCACGTGCACTGCACTTCGGATGCGTAGTCCTTCATGCTCACGATGCCGTTGCTGTCGAAAGGAATAGCCATGATCAGCGGGAACGGGTGGAACGGGATTTGGATGCAACAGTCTTTGTACCGGGCACGTCAGAGGTAAGGATCGTGACAATCCTCTCACGCAATTCATCATAATAGAACGGGCGGCCATCGTATTTGAGGATCCTATCGGTGATTGCCAGGCCGCACTCCATCCTGATCAACTGCCCCAGTTGCCCCTGGTGGTTCACCTCGATGAGAACAGTCCGCTTCGCCTTTTCTGCGAGTGCCATCAACCGCCCGGTTTTGAGCGGCCAAAGGTACGCGTAGTGGAGGAAACCAACCTTCTTCCCTTCGAGTGCTGGATCCCTCAGAAGATCCTCTATCAAGGTCTTATTGCTCCCCCAACTCACCAGCAGGATTTCCGGATCCTGCGCACCCAGAAGCTCCGGCTCCGGTAGGGACTTCTGTAGCGCTTCCATCTTTCGCAGGCGCTTCTCTGTTTGTTGAAGCGCATTCTCCGCGCCCTCAATGGAATCACCCTGGCCGTTATGCTCGTCACCCTGCGCACAGAAAACCGGCGCCTTCGTCCCCGGCAGCCAGCGCTTGGAAACGCCCTCAGAAACAGAGGGATCATACCGATCCGATGACTTCAGTTTGGAAAGTTCGGCGGGATCGGTGACGAGCTTGCCGCGCCTGAGCGCCGTGCCGGACTGGTCGTACGGCGCCTGGGTGTAGAGCGCTTCGCCAAGGTGCTTATCGGAAAGGTAAATGACGGAAAGCTGGAACTCCTCCGCAATATTGAACGCCTCCGCCATCAGGTGGAACGCATCCCCGCCGTCTCCCGCCGCCATCACACAACGCGGAAACTCGCCGTGCGCCATGTGCACGGCCATGAGCAGGTCGGCCTGCGCCGTCCACGTAGGAAGCCCTGTTCCGGGGCCCGGCCGCTGTGCCAGCACGAATACCGTAGGATTTTCCAGAATTCCATTGAGGGACAGCGTCTCGCCCATCAGATCGAATCCGCCGCCGGACGTGGCCGTAAGTGAGCGGGCGCCCATAAGCATTCCGCCGCTGACCATTTGAGCCGCCGTGATCTCGTCCTCCGCCTGCTTGATTGCCATACCGGTCTGGTTCTGCAGCTCTGCAATATACGAAAGAAGGGGACTCGACGGCGTCATGGGATAACCTGCGTAAAAACGCACGCCGGCATGGACGGCGCCCAAGCCCATCGCCTGGCTACCCGTGAGGAGCATCTGCTTCTTCCACTGCTCCTGCGCAGGTGGGAGCGCGACGCTGACATCCCCGACGTTCGGATCAGAAAAATCAAATCCTTCATCGATACACCGCATGTTCAGCTCAAGGAGATCCTTCTTCTTCGCAAAGCGCTCCCCCACGAATGTCTTCAATTCATTCCGGTCCTTCGCCAGTACTTTCCATACGAATGCGGCAATGAGAACGTTCGCCAAGATCGGCTTGGCCTTGAGCTTCTGCAAAATGGCATCGACGGGAAGCAGTACAACGCGGATCTTCCGCTCTTTGAGGAGCACCTCATCCTCCGGCGTAAACTTCCATCCCGCCGTAGAGTGGATGAGGACACCGCCATCTTTGAGATCACGGAGATTCTGCTGCAGGCCGTGATGATTGAGTGATACGAGGACCTCCGCCTTCCGTTCGCTGCTTCCCACACGTTCATCACTCACATCAATCTGGTAACTCGCATGTCCTCCTTTGATAAGTGACGGGTACTCGCGGTATCCGAACACGCAATAACCGCTGCGCTTGAGACCCTTGGCCAGAACTTCCCCGATGGAATTGATGCCCTGACCGGAAGCGCCGACGATCTTAAGGACAACGCGCGTCATTCAGGGGGGATTTTGACGGAAAACGAAGTGGAACGAAAGAGAGGAAATGGCAGAAAATCCCAATGATCAACTATCAATTCTCAAAACGCTTCGTCGCCCGGACCGTTATTGATCATTGAAGATTGACAATTAATCATTCGATATGTCGGCATTTGGTCATTCTCACGTAACGTTCTAAGCTTTCTCCATGCCGGGATCAGTCAGCATCCTCATTCCCACCTACCAGCCGAACACAGCCTTCCTTCGGGAAGCAGTCCAATCGGTGCTCGCACAGACGCACACGAACTGGCAACTCCTCATTCACGATGACGCGTCGGATGTGGATGTCATGGACGGCATCGCACCTTTTCTATTGGATCCCCGGATTCGCGCGGAGCGGAACATCATTCGTCTGGGAATCGGCGGAAACTGGAATGCCTGCCTTCAACAGGCTTCGGGGGATTACGTCGCCTTCCTCTTCCAAGATGATGTGTGGCATCCGGAGTATCTCAAGGAAGCAGTGGCAGCATTGGAACGGGAACCGCGCGTGGGACTTGTTGCCTCCTTTCATGCGTACCAAACGGACGGGAGCGCCGAGGCGGCAACATTTCTCAAGACCGCCGGCTTCGATGCTGTGCAGGAAACACGGCGCCATGCCATGCAACCGGGACAATGTGACGGCAGGGTATTTTTGAAGATGTGGACCGGGCGCGGCCTGCATCCCAACCTCATCGGTGAGCCGAGCTTTGTGGTGCTGCGGAAATCCGTTGTGGACAAGGTTGGCTTCTTCCGCGAAGACATGCCGCAAGGATTGGATCTGGAATACTGGACGCGCGCTCTCCTGGCGAGCGACCTCTTTACCATCACCCGGGAATCCGGTTTCTTCCGCGTCCATCCTTCCGCTGCAAGCATGCAAAACGACCAAACCGGCGCCGGCCTCACCGACCGTTTGCGCTGCATCGAGTCGTTGATGTCAGCATCCACGACACCACGCGATCTCAAGGATATCGCGCGCCAAACCTTCTCCTTCCAGCTCTCCATGATGTTCCGCAAAGCGCGCAAGCGTCGGGAAGAGGGGAAGAGCATGGGGAAGGGGAACGCTCGATCGGTCTTGCCGATCCTCTTGCATCATCCACTTCTGACTCTTCAATCACTCGTAATGTCCGGGCAGAAGAATCAGGAATAGTGAATCATGAATCAAGAACGTCGCTTGATCCGATTCTTCATTCTTACTTCTACATTCTTTATTCCTAATACCTGATTCTTCGGCCTCCATTTGATAAACCATCATCAACATGCTATTACTGCAAATGAGCTCCTACCCCCACCGTACATGAAACTGCGCAAACTCATCGAACTCGCCGTGGATAACGCAATGGATGTTGACCCGCGCGGGCGGAAATCCATCGAAAAGCAACTCAAGAAACTCAAGGACAAATTCGACAAAATGGAGGGGAAGGACAAGGAATACTTCGATACCGAACGCCTGTGGAACCCGTACCCGGACTCCCGCATTATTGCTGGAACTGGGGATGAGGATATCGAGACAGTAATGGTCGGCATCGACATCGAGACGCCAGAAATCCTCCTGGCGGACCGCTTGCGAGAGCGCGGCAAAAAGATCGACTGCATTTTGATCCACCATCCGGAGGGACGGGCACTCGCAGACCTGGACAAGGCAATGGGCCTGCAAGTGGAAGTAATGACGGCAGTGGGCGTGCCTGTGAACCACGCGGAGGGACAGCTGCGGCCACGTATGGACCGCATCTGGCGCGCCATCCATGCCGACAACCTCTTCCGCACGGAACGCGCGGCGGAACTACTGGGATTTCCCGCGGTCTGCTGCCATACCGTAGCAGACAACCTCGTGTGGAATTTCGTCGAGAAGAACATCTGCAAAAAGGAATTTGATTCCCTTGATGACATCGTCAACGCACTCCGCGAAATCCCAGAGTACGCACACTACGCCAAGAAGGGGAATCCCCCTATCATCGTGAACGGTTCCGGGAGCAACCGCCCCGGCAAAGTCGTCGCCACGGAGTTCACGGGCGGGACCAACGGTCCGGAGGAGTTTCTGGCCGAGCAGTCACGCGCCGGCGTGGGGACCATCCTCTCCATGCACGTCACCGAGAAGACGCTCGACGAGGCCAAGAAGCACAACGTGAATATGATCCAGTGCAGCCATATGGCCTCGGATGCCATCGGCATCAACCTGCTGCTCGATGAACTCTCCAAAGCCGAAAAGAATCTGAGCGTGATTGAGGCGGCTGGTTTTATCCGCATAAAGCGGAGCAGTAAGCGCTCCCGTTAATCCCGATCCTCTGGCTCCCGCTTGCCTTTCTGAGTAGAATTGCGCTCCATGGCAAAGCAGAACACCTACGCGCCGGTCCGGATCCTGCAGGAATCGTGGGAATACCTGCGCAAGCAGCCAGTGTTGAGCTGGGTTCTCGTGTGGCTCCTCATTCTCCCCACCGTCCTGTCGTCGTGGGTGGACCGCGTCTGGAAGGCGCAGCGGGGATTTGTCCCAGGCAACGCACTGCACTTTGAGCCACTGGACCTGTTCTACCTCTCCCTCTCCATCTTCTTCGCCCTCCTCACACTGTGGGGCGTGAGCGCTGTGCTGCTCGTAGGCAAGCGCATGGTAGTACGCCGCGCGGGAAGGACCCGCTCTTCCTTCCGGCGCGTTATCCTCGACGCTCTACCCATGGTCTTCCCGCTCCTCCTCACCTCCATCCTCCAGCAGTGCCTCGTGTTCTACCGCGCACTGCTCTACATCATCCCAGTGGGAATGGCGTTCTATGTCATCCACCGCGCCCTCCTGGGCCCTGCCGACGCAGCGCGCGCAGCCTTTCTGTCACTTCTCATTCTCTCACCCCTCCTCATTCCCGCGGTCGTGTACTGGCTGCGGACCATCCTCTTCCCCGCCGTATTCGGCTGCGAGGAGAAGGCATACCGCGAGGCACTCCAACGGAGCAGCGCACTCATACGCGGGCGTTTCGGCCCGGTAGTGCTCACCATCCTTGCCCTCGCACTCCTCACCTTCCTTCCTGCCATAATCATTTCGTGGGTCACTGCTCTTCTTACGCCCGCTGGCCCTGTGCTGTTGCCCTACGCTATGGATATCATCCATGCCGCCCTCTCATCCACCGCGCTCCTGATGTTCATCCTGGCCATGACCGGACTGTACGGGAGGCTCAAAGAGAATGCGCCGAAGCATGTGGAGGTTTGATACAATGAACCAATAGTCCAAAATCCCAATTCCCAAAATGACCCTGCTGTCATTCGTTTTGGTCATTGATAATTGGTCATTGGTCATTCGTCCTCACAACGTCTTGGATGTGTAGTCGTTGAGCACCGAAGTCAAACCCTTAATGACAACCTGGGGAGGCATGTCGTGCGCGGAGTAGGTGATGCCGAACTCATCGTCGCTCTTCGGCCATCCGAAGACAATGAACCCGGGGCGCCCGAGTTCCCGGAGAAACGCTTCGCACTTCTGCTGGATTTCCTGCTCACTGTCGTCAGTCATGGAAGATGGGGGATGTCTGTTCAGGATACGCGATGGGTGCGTGATACTCCACGAAATTCCGGAGGAATCCGAGGGTATCCACGAAGCCAAAGAACACTTGCAACGTTCGTTCCCGTCTCCAAAGAACTACCCCCATCGTTTTCCTTCACTTCACCTCAGCCAACACCTTTGCAAAAGCAACCGGATCGTGGATCGCCAGCTCGCTCAGCACCTTGCGATTGAGAAGAATGTTCTTGGTCTTGAGACCTTTGATAAAGGCGGAGTAACTCACACCCTGTGCGCGGAGAGCTGCGTTGAGGCGGATGATCCACAGGCCGCGGAAATCGCGCTTCTTAAGGCGGCGGTCCTTGTAGGAGTTTACACCGGCGCGGATAACGGCTTCGTTGGCCTTGATGAACGTGGCGCTCCGCATCCCGCGGTAGCCCTTGGCGAGCTTGCGGATCTTCTTGTGCCGACGATGACGGACGATACCGCGTTTAACGCGCATGGTTCAGGTGTGAATTTAAAGCGAAGGAAGGAGTGCAACCAGCGCCCGCTCGTTGGTGGAATGCGCAACGACAGTGCGGTTGATCCGCTTCTGGCGCTTGTTCTTCTGCATGAGAAGGTGGTTGCGGCTGTGGCGCTTGAACGCAAACTTGCCGCTGCCGGTCTTCCAGACCCGCTTCTTGGCGCCGCTGTGGGACTTAAGCTTAGGCATTGACGCGGTAGTATAGCCATTTTCTGGTCTAAAGCAAAACAATTTTTGCGTCTGGGAAAGTAGCCGAGGGTACCCAAATAACCGATGAAAATGAAGATACTCTGAAAATTCCTCGGATTCCTTGGTTTCTTCGGATTTCTCGGTTTCCCCTTCGGGTTACCCTGAACTCCCTATCGCTTTGGCCTCAGGATCGCAATGAACGAATCGCCCTGCCGTTTGACGTCCTGCTCAACTTCGGAAACATCGGCCAAGCTGCGAAGAATTCCCTTAAGCTTCTGAATCGCAAAGTCCTTATTGGCCAGCTCCCTTCCGCGCAGACGCACGGAGAACTTGACCAGGTGGCGCTCGGTAAAGAACTCGCGCGCGCGCTCCGCAAGACGGTCGATGTCATGCTTGTCGGTGCGGAACCCGAAGCGGAGCATTTTGACTTCCACCTGCTTACTGTGAGAGCGCTGCTTCTTCTCCTTCTTCTGGAGCTGGTAGAGGTAGTGTCCAAATTCCCCGATCTTCACGACGGGGGGCTGTGCCTTGGGTGATACTTCGATGAGGTCGAGCTCCTGTTCCTTGGCACGCGCAAGAGCGGTTTCTACGGGAAGGACTTCCGTGATGCCATCTTCCGTGACCAGCATCACCGGGGAAACACGGATCTGCTCATTGATGCGCGGTCGGCGCTCCTGCTTGGCATGGGGGACATATCGCGATCGTTGTCTCAGACGGGGAGAGGGGAAAAGGCATCGGATACTCTAAAGTAAGCTGTATCAGTGTCAAGGAGCCGACACTCCTATCCGGAAAGCTATCCGTCGTCAGTCATGAGCGATCCGACAATTTTTCTTCAGTGAATTGATGGTTGTAAAACTGACAGCTGACCACTGACCAGGCACCCCCCACACATCACTCGCGGCCATACGCTTCAAGCGTAACCGTTAACTTCGCCCAACCGTCAGCCCCGTCCTCCTGTTTAAGGGACGTGATGGAAAGGTAGGGAAGCGGCCACATCTTCTGGTCCTGCAGATAGTGCCCCACGCTGCCACGAGCAAGCGCAGATCCCTCCCACACAAGATCCGATTGCTCAAAGCGCCGCAGGAACAATACGATGGTATCCGATGGAAAGGATTGACGGAGCTTCTCCTCCGCGGTTCCCGGTTGGCGGAGATAGGAGAAAAGATCGGTGGAGAGAAACTCCTTGAGCGCCCCCACCTGCTCCGGGTCACCCTCTTCGGAAGCATGAAGGAGGATGTCACGGTCGTCAGCGGAGAGGACGTCGTCCAGCGTAAGGAGCCCAGCAATGTCGAGGAGGCGGAAAAAATCCTTGTACCCCTCGCCCTTGAGCTGAAGCGAGAACGAGAGGGAGCGCTTGGTAAGCGGTGCACTCGCGACGGTAACAGTGGTGGAATCTCCCGTGGCGATAGGGGACACATCCTTTGCGGTCCCTTCCTTGCTCCACAGTTCAAACGCCCCGGAGAGCATGGAGATAGCACGCCCCACGTCATCGCCGTGCGGAAGGACGAAGAGGCGCAACTGCTCTTCCTCGGTACCTCCATCCAGCGACGCGCGCATTCTGGATGTCTCCACCTGTTTCTGGAGGATGCCCTCCCGCTGTTCCAGCTGCGTGGTTTCCTGCACGAGCGGCAACCCCTGATCGCGCACTGCTGCCAGGGCCTTGCCGTGCTCCTGGATCAGCACGCCCGAGTAGGAGAGCATCAGGCATCCCACCGTGAGCAGGAGCGTAGCTGCCATGTAGGTAATGGGCCGGTCGGAAACGGAGATATCGGACATCAGTTGAGACGCAGGACGATACGGAAGGGGGAGTGGACGCCTACGACGGGATCATCCTTGCGGGTGTAGAGCGGGGGTGTTACGGAAGCGGTGAAGGAAAAATTTTTGCACCCCTCCGTGAACTCCGAGAGCAGCGTGAGGCTGCGCGGTCCCACGTTGCGCACGTCTCCTTCCAGCACCAACGTCCCCTGCTCCAGGGTGATGGCATTGAGGTGGATGGCATCGTCGACAGGGGAGAGTGACTTTGCCGAATGGATGACCTCCTCGCGCATGGCGATGAACGAGCTGGGAGTGCGGCGCTCCGCCTTGAGCGCGTCGTACGCAGGATCATTGAGCGGCAAGACGGATGTATCGCGCTCCAGCTCCAACGTGGCTACCTGCGCTGCGAGTTGCGCTTTGTATGTGAGGAGCGAGCGCGCATCGCGCTCCACGCCAGCCACCTTCACCTGCGTAAAGAGCGGCAGGAAAAGCGTAATGGAAAGCAGAAGAAGAGCTGTGAGAACCGCCGCAAATATGAAAAGCGGTATGGAAACACTATGCAGAATCATGCGTAGCCGCGGCATAGCCGTAGGCGAAGACGGACACGTTTCGGCAGAGCCGGACGGTTCAGAGCCACCGACAGGTGGCCCTAGCGCGGGCACAGAAGGAGGAACGGTGTCTGGCATGTGTTTTCTTGATAGTATAGCGGAAAATGATGATTTGGTGAAGGTGGGGAATCTTGACAGCCTGAAGATGTAGAGGAAACGAAGGAATCAGAGGATGCAGAAGAGAAATCCCTCAGGAATACGATAAATGACCTCTCCTCTGCTTCTTCTGCATCATTTGCTTCTTCTGCGTCTTTTGCCTCCTCTGCATCCTCCCAAGTCCTATCACTATCACCACCGAACCTGTACCATAACCCCAGTCCTTACTCCGTTCCTGTGGAAGAACTCCTCCAGAAAATCACCGAGCTTCAGTCCGCCGTGAATACGGGGAAGGACTCACTTTGAGGCGAGAAACGTGCCAACACAGATCGCGGAGTTGGAGCGCCAGACATTGGAGCCCAGTTTTTGGAATGACCAGAAGGCGGCACAGGGCGTTTTTGCCAAGTTGAAGGGGTTCAAGAAGCTGTGGGATCCGGTCTCGGAACTGGCACAGGGCCTCCAGGAACTTTGGGAGCTTACACAGCATGCCGAGCCTGGCGATGTCCCCAGCCTCGAAGAGGAATACCGGCGGTACCAAGAGTTGTGGAAAGGAACAGAAGTGCAGCTCTACCTCGGTGGAGAGTTCGACCTGGGAAATTGCTATCTGACGATCAGCAGCGGCGCCGGCGGAACAGAAGCGCAGGACTGGGCATCGATGCTTGTGCGCATGTACCTGCGCTACTGCGAACGGAAAGGATGGAACGCCAACCTCATGGAAAAAACGGACGGCCAGGAGGCGGGCATCAAGACCGCTACGTTCCACGTGGCCGGTGAAATGGCGTACGGGAACTTGAAGTGTGAGCGCGGGACGCATCGGCTCGTGCGGCTCTCCCCCTTCAACGCCAAGAACCTCCGCCAGACAAGCTTTGCCCTCGTGGAAGCGCTGCCGGAGATTGAGGAGACGGACGAGATCGACATCAACCCCAACGATCTGCGCATCGATACCTACCGCAGCGGGGGAGCGGGCGGACAGAACGTGAACAAGGTGGAGACGGCTGTGCGCATCACACATCTTCCCTCAGGGATAGTGGTCGCCTGCCAGACGGAACGCAGCCAACTCCAGAACCGCCAACGGGCGATGAACCTCCTGCGCGCCAAGCTCCTGGAGAAGCAGAGAAGGGAAGAAATGGAACAGAAGGCGGAGCTCAAAGGCGCCACGCAGTCCGCAGACTTCGGTCAGCAGATCCGCAGCTACGTCCTCCATCCGTACCAGATGGTCAAAGACCTGCGAACGGACACGGAGACGAGTGACACGACAGGCGTTCTCGATGGCGACATCCAGCAGTTCGTGGATGCGGAGCTAAAGAGGGAAGCCCGGGAATAGTACGGATAACAAAAATGGCACCTCATGGAGGCACCATTCTCGTTGTCAGGTTAAACCGGACGATTAAAGATCGTACGGGCGGACCGTTACGCGGCCGTTGTCCTTGGCGCGCTTGACGGCCAGGGCCAATGCCTTCTCGAGGGACGCGGATGCGGCCTCCGGGAAATCGCCGGCCGTCATCATGCCCTGCTTCTTGAGGTAGTCCTTGATCGCAGATGCTACGACGTAACTCATAGGAATGGGGTAAAAGGGTAAAACAGAGCGATTGTAGGGGCGACTTTGGCCTCTGCAAGTGCATTTTCCTCAACAAATCGCCAATTGCACAAAGAGAGGATACGACTATGAATATCTTACTTTTACTCTATATAAAGCCAAAATGTCCTATTTTCCAGGCCTGAATTTTAGATTTTTAAGTACTATTTTAAATATTTAGTCAATGAATGAAGACCTGCTACGCAGATGGCAGCGCCACGTAATCGCGAGCAGCCACGTAAAGCTCGCTTCGCTCGCCACGTGGCTCGTCAAATCGCTTCTTGCTTCGCTGCGAGCGATTGTACTGGCGGTGGGAGAGGCCGGCTTCGCCTTCGGCTACGCCGCGCCATGAGCGCTATAACATGAACAAACCGCAAGCCAATCGCAGCGTAGTTCGCAAACGAAGCCGGATGGCGGTGGGAGAGGGATTCGAACCCTCGAACCCCTTTTGGGGGTTACGCGATTTCGAGTCGCGCGCCTTCGACCACTCGGCCATCCCACCGGAAAAAGTGTATCACGAGATTGCGGGAGACAGAACGTCAACACGGGCTCGCACGCAAAAAGGAGTGCTTCCGTGTACAGTGACCGCCGATGCGCCTGCGTTTCCTCATTCCATGCGTCGGATTCTGCCTCACCCTCGCGGCATGCGGGCAGCAGCCCGAAGCACGGCAGAAGAACCTCCCACAGGAGCCCGTCGTCCGTTCCGTTCACATCTCGGCTGGCACGGTGGAAACGCCGCCGGAAGACCTGGCGTTTCTCGACCGCTACCAGGTGACGGACCGCAACCTCCTCGGTTTTGTGGAACTCACGCCCGCCCCGGCAGAGCGACTCGTGCGCGCCATGTGGTATATGCCCGACGAACGGCAGCCCATGCTAGGCAGCGCCAGCGTGATCCTCACCCCCAATGCCTTCCTCACCCGCTTCATCCTGTCGAACCCGGAAGACTGGAAGCCCACCCCGCTCCTCCTGCGCGTTACGGTGTCCAAACCCCGAAGCAAGAAGACGGTTCTCGGAAGCGGAAGCGTCCAGGTGTACATGGGAATGGACGACGCGGCGGTCACCCAGTACACAAGCGAATACAACGACTGGGTGCGGCGCATGACGGAAGGGGAGGAAGCACTGCAACCGGAAGGCGCGCAGGAACGGGAGCTCCTCACGATTGCACAGGAGTACCTGCGGGCACCATCGCCTATCCTCGCGCTGCGGGTGGACCTCAACGGCGATGCCGTGCAGGACGACCTCTTCCTCGACACGCGCGGCGAGCCGCCCTTCCGCCGCTCCCGCGATCCGGCCATTCTCCTCACCGCGCGAGTACGGCAATTCGTAGCGCTCAACGAAAAGGGCGTCGCTCTGCTGCTCCTGCGCGAAGAGGGAAACGGAAGCGGCCGCGTGCTTCGCACCCAGAGCTGGCCCCTCGGGGCTCCGCTCCCCTCCGCCTCCACCCCCATCACGCTCACCGTCTCCCCGTCGCTGCGCTTCTCCCTCTCGTGGCCGGAACGGAGCAGGACATGCTCCATCATCGTCGTCCCCCGGGAGAAAGGCTTCCAACAGGAAGCCACCACCGCCTGTGAAGATCCATCCAAGCCCGAAGTACCACCGCAGCCTTCCAATATGGAGCAGCTCCTCAAGCTTCTTACGTCAGAAATCGTCATGGTGCTGCAGAAGCCCATGAATTTGTTGGGTTCTGTTCTCCCTGAATGAACAACTGACGAATTGAAAATTGAAAATGAGAAATGGAAAATTCTGAAAGCTATTGAAATCCCGAATGACTTCCATCATTTTCAATTTTTCATTTCCCATTCACAAAAGATTCCCTGTTCTCTTCGGGGGATCAATCTTCGGGACATCCAATGCTTTATAGATATCCTCCTCTTCTTTGCTCGCGATCACTCTGTCTCCCTCAAACAACCCATACTCATTCAACTTCCAGCCTTTTTGGATCGCCTTCTTGCGGAGCGTGATGTTGTGTTCCTTGTCTCCCGTAAAGTAGAGGAGCGCCGCGCCCCACTGGTCCGGCTGGACAAAGCGGACGTCCACGCGGAGGCCGGACTTCAAATCGAACGAGACTTTGGTGCCGCCGTGTGCAACCACCCGAACAACGATGGGTAAAGCGGCAACGGCGTCCGCCACCTTCTGCGTATCCCTGCCGATTACCACAATATCCACATCACCCACCGTCTCTTTGTGCCTCCGGAACGACCCCGCGGCCTCCACACGTTCTACGCCCGGGATGCTCTCGAGAGTCTTCAAAAGCTTCGCGACATCATCTTCAACATCCTTGCGCGGAAACCGGCGCGAGCGCGACTGCACGTTGCGCGCGTTCTCCAGAATCTTCTTCTCCATGAGCTCGGAGAAGCGGGGGAGCGTGCGGAGCTTTCCCGCTTCGGCTGCCTTGATAAGGTCGGCGACCGTCTGGATGCCCAGTTCCTTCTGGAGGACCCGCGCTCGCCGGGGGCCGAGGTCATCAATCATCAACAGATCCGGCGAGATGCCGCCCTGCTGCGCGAGGAGATCATCGAGTGCCTTGATTCTCCCCGTCTCGCGATACTCCAGAATCTTCCCCGCAATCGCCTCGCCAATGCCGGGCAGTTCCATCAATTCCTTCTCGCTCTTGAAGGTCGAAACATCCTGCGGCAGATCCTCGATCACTTTAGCCGCCTTAAAGTACGCAGCCGGTTTAAACTGCACACCCTGCTCCTGCAAGAGAACACCGATCTGACGGAGGAGCATCCCGATCCCCTTATTTTCCGCCTTCTGCTCATTCTTTGCCATGGGAAAAGTATAGCAGTTGAGAAGCGTGATCTTCTACAAGCAGCAATTGATCTGGCTCTAATAGAAGCCGGTCCCCTGAATCTCAGGGGATGAGAAGGGGACCGGCGAAGTTGGCAGAAAAGGTACATGCGTCACTGTTTGCGAACGAGGTTCTCGCCACGAATGAGACTCTCGCCATCAAAGATGACATCACCCTTATCCACGCAGAGGTGCCGACTGGCGCGCTTCCGTTTCACCTTGCCCTGGCAATGAGGGCAGATGAGCTGCACATTTCCGTGCATCCGTTCCGACGAGGACTCCCGCTCGCGTGCATCCACGATACTCATGCTGCGCATTCCTTATACAGGCTGCCAACGATAGTGCCTCCCTTTTATGCAAGGACTTTCTATCCAAGAAAGCCAAGAGACACATCAATTGCTACGACGATAGGAAAGATCAACTACGAGAAACCCGCTTCGGGGGTCGCGAAATATCTTGATGATGTTATATGTATAATTGTCAATATGTCAAGTATGGATACGTACTGCTAAACAAGAAACGCTTACGGAAGCGCAAATATCCCCCTTAGCATCAACATCCCACACAATACCTATGGGCAACGAAGAATACCGAGAGGTACAGAATGGCTGCGACTGAATCTGATCTCCAAGGGAGAGCCCTCGACGCACACGAGGCGCGCCGAGGGCAGGGGGGGCGGAAGGAGCTAGTAGCCCCTTTTGTGGTGCATGTTCCGATGGCTCTTGTGATTCTCGGGATTTACCGGCACTCCGCATTTGGAGCACCGATTACCGGGAAAGTTGATGACCACTTTCGTGGTAACTACCACGGCACCAGGTGAACCGCCATTCCTGTTCCTGTCGCGGCGCTGCCGCCGCTGAAAACCGTTTAACGATTTGTGGACGGACACGCAACAGCTCCTTTCGTATTACAACAAGGGGGGAGAACAGGTTCATACGCAGAGAACATTGATGGCAAAGACCGCAGAAGGCTCTACATCTACCGTAGGAAAAAAACCTCACCACCGGAAAGTACATTCGCTTGTAGATTTTAAAGATAATCTTTTATATCTGTCAATGGTGGCGATGTATCGATACACAGGTACGCCATGGGAAGAGGTCCATTCATTCTTTCGAAAGACCCCCTTCCATCATCAATGGCACGAAACTTTCTCTGCCTACGCACGTTTCCGCTGCATTGCTCCTGCCGGTAAGGGCAGGGAAGGCAAAGTGGTTGGAGAAAGGGGATCAGGTGCCCTCCTGCCAGCTACTGAGGTACTTCTTCTGTTCCTCGGTGAGTTCGTCGATCGCAATACCCATCACCTCCAGCTGCGTCGTGGAAATGAAGTCATCGATCTCCCGCGGAAGCGTGATGACGGTGGGCTTCATGTTTCCCCTGTTCTTCACGAGATACTCACATGCGAGCACCTGGCCGCAGAAACTGAGGCTCATGACTTCGCTGGGATGCCCTTCTGCCGACGCGAGATTAACCAGCCGCCCTTCGCCGGCAACATACAGAACACGGCCGGACGGCATCTTGTATTCGTCAAGGTAATGACGCACGCGACGCTTGGACTTGGCTGTTTTTTCCAGATCCACAAGATCAATTTCGCAGTCGAAATGGCCGGAGTTGGCGAGCACGGCCCCATCCTTCATCTTCTCCATGTGTTTCACAGTGAGCACGTGGATATCGCCTGTAACGGTGACAAAAATATCGCCCCAGCAGGCGGCATCTTCCATCTTCATCACCAAATGGCCGTCCATGGCGGCCTGCATCGCCTTGAAGGGATCAACTTCGGTCACTATCACCCGTGCCCCCAACCCCTTCGCGCGCATCGATACGCCCTTGCCGCAACTCCCATACCCGGCAACGACGACTGTTTTTCCCGCCACGAGGATATTCGTGGAGCGGAGGATGCCGTCGAACGTGGACTGGCCCGTGCCGTAGTAGTTATCGAAGAGGTGCTTGGTCTTGTTGTCGTTCACCGCGATCATTGGGCACTTGAGCACGCCATCCCGCTCCATCGCACGCAACCGGATAATGCCGGTAGTCGTCTCCTCGCACCCGCCGATCAGGCCGGACAACAGTTCCGGATGCTTGGTATGCAGGAGCGTGACAAGATCACACCCGTCATCGATAGTAATGTGTGGCTTGGTCTTTAATACTTCCTCAAGGTACGTGTAGTAGTCCTCCTTCGATTCGCCTTTGTACGCCCACACCTGCACGTCCTTCTCCTCCGCAAGAGCGGCAGCCACATCATCCTGCGTGCTGAGGGGATTGCACCCGGTGATGGCCACCTTCGCCCCGCCTGCAACAAGAGTCTTGACCAGTATGCCTGTCTCCTTGGTCACGTGCAGCGCCATGCCGATGGTGAGCCCTTGGAAGGGCTTCTCTCTGGCAAAACGCTCACCAAGCTTGAGCAGCGCACCCATGCGCTTTTCGGCAATTTCGAGATTGAGGCGGCCTTGCGCCGCTAAAGAGGGATCTTTGACGGAAGACATGGAACGAGTGTAATGGAAAATGAGAAATTGGAAATTGAAAATGACAGAAACAACTCAAGAAACAATCATAACTTCCAAATTTTCCATTTTGCATTTTCAATGTTCATGCGTCAACGCAACAAAGAATCAGACAACTGATCAGGGCAACGCAGGGAGCGCCTCCCCATACGCCGTCTCCGCACGGCTGAGGACATCATTCAAATCGAGCTTATCGAGAAGCGTCCCTTCCTGTTCCACGACAAAGGACGCAACCGAGGCGCCGAGCATACCGCATTGCTTCAAACCCCATTTGGCAGACATCCCCGTAAGGAAGCCTGCGCGGAACGCATCACCAGCCCCCGTGGGGTTCATGACCTTCTCGGGCTTGCATGCAGGCAACACGATCTGCCCCTTGGAATTGTAGATCGTAAAACCATCCTCCGCCTGCGTGATGATGAGGAACGGCGCATGCTCCAGGAGTTGCTCGATACTGAACGATGTTCGCTTGGAAATCAGACTCCACTCGTACGCATTGGCGATGACGCCGGCAGACTTGTCGATGGCACGCACGAGCTCTTCTTCGGAAAGCGCCATCACTTGCTGACCAGGATCGAAAAGGTAGGGGACTGCGTACTGCTGGCACCATGCCACCGCCTGCACCATCACACGCGCATCGCGCGGACTGATGATACCCACGCCCACATCGTCGCGTTCCTCGGAAAGGTCAGGGAAACTCCCCGCCGCATCCGCGCCGGGATGGAAGAACGTAATCTGGTGTTCACCGGAGTCGGTGGCAACAATGGCCGTGGCTGTCACATGGGCCCTCTGCACTTCCACCCGGTTCGTGGCAATGCCCTTCTCCTCGAGCAAAGCCGTGTACGCACCACCGTCATTCCCTACCGTGCCTACGAGCAGAGGGTCTTGGTTGAGCAGCTTGAGGTTCCACGCAATATTTGCCCCCGTGCCGCCGTGGTGCCTGGCAAACCGACTCGTGACGAATGCCATGCTCAGTTCATCGAGATGCGCGGGATCGATGGCTTCCGGAAAGGAGCCGTCGTACTGGAGGAGGAGGTCGTAGGCGATGGAGCCAGATACTAAGATCTTCATGCAACGGAGAGTGTGCCTGTTATTTGTGCGTCTGGCAAAGGATGCAAAGGTTGCAGAAGATGCAGAAGAGGCAGAGGAATGATGATACATCGCTTCGAAAGCAGGGTGATGACTATTCCTCTGCATCCTCTGCTACCCCTGCATCTTCTGTATCTTTCCTGTGGTCGCTGACAACCTCCCACACACCCGCTACACTCACAGCATGAAGATCGCCGTCGTCGGAACCGGCTACGTAGGATTAGTCAGCGCCGCTTGCTTTGCGGAACTGGGCCACACAGTCACCGGCGTGGATATCGACGAAAAGAAAATCGCCATCCTCAAGGGGGGCAAGAGCACGATCTATGAACCGGAGCTGGAGGAGCTGATTCAAAGGGGGCTCCAGAGCGGACACCTCTCCTTTACGACGGACCTGCAGAGCGTATTGCCCAATGTGGAAATCGTCTTCTCCGCAGTAGCGACGCCACCGGGCGAGGGCTACAAGGCCGACCTGCGCGCCGTATTCACCGTGGCCGAGACCGTGGCAAAGAACGCAACGCGGGGTCTTCTCTTCGTGAACAAGTCCACCGTACCCGTGGGCACCGGACAGAAGTGTGAGGAAACCATCACGCAGATTCTCAAGGATCGTGGCGCGCCATTCTCCATCCCCGTCGTCAGCAACCCGGAATTTTTGCGGGAAGGACTCGCCGTTCCGGACACGCTCATGCCGGACCGGATCGTCGTCGGTATCAATGCGAACGAGAAAGCACGGGAAATGATGGAAGAACTCTACAGGCCCTTGACCCGTGTAGGGCGCCCCCTCCTCTTTATGAGCCGCGAGAGCGCGGAAATTGTGAAATACGCCAGTAACTCCTTCCTCGCCACCAAGATCAGCTTCATCAACATGCTCACGGAATTCGCAGAAATGACGGGCGCCAACATCCGCCACATCGCCGCAGGCCTGGGGCTCGATAACCGCATCGGACCCAAATTCCTCCATGCGGGCATCGGCTACGGCGGCAGCTGCTTCCCCAAGGACGTCAAAGCTCTTCTTCAGACCGCCAAGGAGTACGGCGTTGCGTTCGACATTATCGAGGCGACTGACGCCATCAACACGCGCCAGCGCTTCCGCTTCTTCGACAAAGTGCTCAAGGCGCTTCCCAAGAAGGCGACTGTCGCGCTGTGGGGATTGAGTTTTAAGCCACGGACGGACGACATGCGCGAAGCGCCGAGCCTCGACTTCATTCCGCTTCTCTTAAAAGCCGGCCACTCCGTCAACGCATTCGACCCCGCAGCGATCGAGAATACCAAAAAGTTCTTCCCGCGCGAGATCACCTACGCGTCATCTCCGATGGAAGCCGCGACCGGAGCCGATACTGTCGTGGTCCTGACGGAGTGGGACATGTTCCGGGGGCAGGACCTGAAGGAACTGAAGAAGGTCATGAAGGGAAAGAATTTGTTTGATGGACGGAATGTGTACGAGCCATCAGAAGTAAGAGAGGCAGGACTGACGTATCATGGAATTGGAATCGGGGGATCCGAATGCTAAATGCACAATTTGAAATACGAAATAAGCCGAAGATTTAACTGACATTTTGCATTTTGCGTGTCTCATTTTCCATTTACTCATTCCTCTCATAACAGGCACAATCTCAGACGTATGAAAATTCTCCTCACTGGCGCGGCCGGCTTCATAGGCTTCCACACTGCGCAACAGCTTCTCGCCCGCGGCGACGAGGTGATAGGCCTCGATAACTTTTCCCCGTACTACGATCCGAAATTGAAAGAGGCACGGGCGGCGCAGCTGGAAGGAAAGAATGGATTCCAGATGATCCGTGCGGACATTCTGGACCGGGACGCAGTAAGCAAGGCAATGAAGGGATGCGACCGGGTGTGCCATCTCGCCGCGCTCGCCGGCGTGCGCTACGCCTTTGACCATCCCGACGAGTACATCGACATCAACATCCGGGGATTCTTTAATGTATTGGATGAAGCGCGCAAGCAGGAGATTGCGGGGATGACCTATGCCTCCTCGAGCTCAGTGTACGGCGGCAACACTAAAATGCCGCTCGCCGAGACGGACCGCACCGATAACCAGCTCTCACTCTACGGCATGAACAAGAAGGACAACGAGCTGATGGCGCACGCGTACCACTCGCTCTACGGCCTTCCGGTTACCGGACTCCGGTTCTTTACGGTGTACGGCCCGTGGGGGCGGCCGGACATGGCACTCTTCCTCTTTACGGACGCCATCCTCCACAACCGCACACTCCAGATCTACGGTCAGGGAAAGATGCAACGCGACTTCACGTTTGTGGACGACATCGTCTCCGGCATCGTCGCGTCTATCGACAAGAACTTTCCTGAGGAAGTCTTCAATCTGGGCTGCGGCCGCACAGAGGAGTTGATGGACTATGTCGCCGCCGTGGAGAAGGCTTGCGGCAGGGAAGGGAAGAAGGAGTTCCTCCCCATGCAGCCGGGTGACGTGGTGCGCACGGAAGCGGACATTGCCAAGGCAAAGAAGATGCTCGGCTTTGACCCCAAAACGCAGATCAAGGAAGGCGTGCCACGGTTCGTCGAGTGGTATAGGAAATACTACGGACTCTAAAAATAGCCAATTGTCCAAAATCCCAATGACCAAAAACGGTCCGGGGGACGAAGTGTTTTGGTTGTTGAACAATTGGTCATTGGTCATTTTCCCTCACCCACACCTCCGTCGGAAGATTGGGCAGCGTGACCCAGCCATCCCGCTTCTTCATGTCGTCACACTGATCCAGGCAGACCACGGCTTGCGCATTGGTGAGTAAGGAAGGATGGAACCTCAGGACAGGGAAGGAACTCTCGTACTGCCAGTCATGCCCGAATGATCCGGCGATAAGGACGGTGCCCGTCTTACCCTGGAGCGCAATCGACTGCATCACGGCGCGGGACGCACCAGGCTTAAGGGACGGCGGAAAAAGCCCAACGCAGAGGACGGTAATGAGCGCGACGGGGCCGAGGACGGAGACAGGACTACTCCATGCGCGCCGAAGAAAGAGGACCATCCCCGCAACTAAGAGCGGCGTGAAGAGGATGGCGTAGTACATCCGGAAGGAGACGTAGAGGAACGCCGCAACGAGAGCCAAGCTCAGGAACATCGCCCACTGGCGATCCAGAGCCATGCCCACAATGCCCACAATTCCGATGAGGATGCTCCCGCCCACGCACCACGCCTGAAAAAGGGAGAGAGCCTTGTCCATGGGCGTAAGGGACGTATTGAGCGCGCCTGCGTTGACAAAGCTGGCCAAAATCGCGGGTTCCGCAATGCCGAAGAGAAGTGCGAGCGGAAGCGGTGCGAGAACATACAACGCTTTCTGCCACCACGGGAAACGGAGCGGGAGGAAGAGCGCGACGACGATGGGAAAGTAGAGGACGGCCTGGTACGCAGTGAGGAGCGAGACAAGCCACAGAAGCCCCGCTCCAAACGCTTGCCACGGCCCCCAGTTCTCGGGATTGCGTCGCGCTTCAAAGAGCAGCGCGAGAAAAAGGAGACCCTCCAGCGCCGTAAGGGGTGCCATCATCACCGAGCCTGCTTGCAGCACCACCGCGGCACAGAGGAGCCAAGCCGCCATCGTGGTAACGCGCTGATCGCGGGAGAGTTCACGCGCCATCCACCACACAATCCACGCCGCCTGCACCACAAGCGTGGCAAAGATGACGCGCCACAGGAGTTCCTGGTACGGGAAGCGCGATGTGAGCGCGATGAGGGACCGCGCGAGCGGCGGATGCGGGTACGGAATATTGAGGAGGTACTTCGCCTCGTCTGTGCGGACTCCGCCGATGGCCTGCACCCACGCAAGGAGCAGCGCATACAACTCGAAAAGAATGGCGTACATCAGCTTCCGCATGGGTGCAGTTCGGAAGTGGCAAACGTAAAGGCGAAGCAGGCGGGAGGATCGGGATTGCGGCGGTGTTCACGATGGAGGAACGCCAGACCATCGGTGGTCACTTCCCGGATTTCCATATCCGAGAGATTCCATCCCTGAGACGTGGAGACCTGCTGCAAGGCAACATTCGCCTTGTCCCGTACGGATGCATCCAAGTACAGCGGACGTATCCGCCACGCACGCACCGCCTGCGGCCCCGCGAGAGCAAGGATCAGCACAAGGAAGAGGAGGGCCGGAACGCGGGAAGGACGATGCATCAGACTGACCGGGTGAAAATACGCCGCACGGCTGCGCCGAGGAGCGATGCCAGGAACTGCCATTGTACGCGCAGCGACAACTTGCTCGCTCCCGCCGTGCGCGTGCGGAACGTATACGGGACTTCCGCAGCCGGCGTACGCGCCGGGACGCGAAGGAGGATATCAAAAAGAATCTTGAACCCTTTGGGATGCAGGGTTGGAGCAATAGCTTCAAAGACTTTTCGGTCCACCGCGAAGAAACCACTCATGGGATCTCTGACCTTCACGCGGCACAGCGCAATGGAAAGGCGCGTGGCCACGCGACTGAGCACATGGCGGCGCTCGTCCCACTCACCCACGCTGCCACCCGGAACGTAGCGCGAACCGACCGCGATGCCACTCTTCTCTTTCACGATCCGATACATCTCGGGGAGGATACGCAAGTCATGCTGGCCATCGGCATCGGCTGCGGCGAGCACATCACCACGCGCCACAGCAAAGCCCTCCATCACCGCCGTCGAAAGCCCCCGCCGTCCCACGCGTCGGATCACCCGAACGCGCAGGTCGGTACCGGAGAGCCTTTCCGCCACCCGCCACGTGTGGTCCGGCGAATCATCATCCACCACAATAATCTCGTACGGCAGGTCCTTGAGAATCTCCGCCAATTCCGGAAGGACGCGCGGCAGGTTCTCAGCCTCGTTGTACGTGGGCAGGACTAGCGAAAGCATACTGTTGATAGTGTAGCGGGTGGGGAGGGAGGTTGTCAGTGACCGCTGGAAAGATGCAGAAGATGCAGGGGTAGCAAAGGATGCAGAGGAATGGTCATCACCCTGCTTCCGAAGCGATTTACCATCATTCCTCTGATTCTCCTGCATCTTCTGCATCTATTGATCCCCCTGCATCCTTTGCCAGATCCATCCTCCACAGGCACACTGTCCGTGCATGAAAATCCTCGTGACAGGATCATCGGGAACCATTGGCACGCGCCTCTGCGAGACGCTCCTTGAGCATGGGGACGAGGTAATCGGAATCGACTGGGTGGCCAACAAGTGGAACGAGAACGTGGAAGCGGTCACGCGCCACATTGATTTGCGGGACGAAGTAGAGGTGGCAAACCTCGACCTCCCCAAGGATATTGATGCCGTGGTGCACCTGGCCGCCAATGCCCGTGTGTACGAGCTCGTGGAACACCCGGACCGCGCCCGCGACAACTTCGTGACGCTCTTCAACGCGCTGGAGATGGCGCGGACCACGGGGATCCCGCGTTTCCTCTTCGCTTCCTCACGCGAAGGATATGGGAACATCCAGGCAAAGCAGTACACGGAAGACCTCGTACGCGTGGAGAACTGCGAAAGCCCCTACACCGCGAGCAAGGTGGGCGGCGAAGCATTGGTGGAGGCCTATACGCGCTGCTACGGAATCGACCACGTGATCTTCCGCTTCAGTAATGTCTACGGAATGTACGATGACTCGGTGCGCGTGGTGCCACTCTTCATCCGCAAAGCACGCAAGAATGAGCCGCTCATGGTGTACGGCAAGGAGAAATGCCTCGACTTCACATACATCGACGATGCCATCGACGGCATCCTCAAAGCCCTGGATAACTTTGAGCACGCCAAGAACGGCACGTACAACGTCGCATACGGCGAAGGAACGACCATCGTTCACCTCGCAGAGCGCGTCAAGAAACTACTCGGAAGCTCCTCCCCGCTCGAAGTCGGTGTGCCGCGCACAGGGGAAGTGGTCCGTTACGTGGCAAACATCACCAAGGCCAAGGAAACCTTCGGCTACGAACCCCGGGTACCGTTTGAAGAGGGGATCGAGAAGGCGGTGGCGTGGTACGAGGAACATAAGGTCTGAGAAAGGCCATTGTGTATAGACATTTGTATATACAGAAAAGAATCATGAATACAGAATCAAGAATCAAGATATTCATTATTCTTAATTCCTAATTCTTAATTCTTCTTATTCTCCTCGTGATATTCCTCCTCCAAATTCACCTCCCACAGGTTGGATTTGTCCGTGCGCCCCGCCACGATGTTGTCCACCGCGAGCATGGCCGTAAGCATGGAGTGATCCTGATTGTTGTAACGGTGCATACCGTTCCGTCCGATTAAAAAGAGATTGGAAATACCATCCACGTACTCCCGCACGACCGGCAATTGATGATAACTGCCGAAATAACCGGGATACGCCTTGGGAACACGCAGAACGCACGCGTCCAGTACATCTTGCCGACGGGCAAAGCCGATCTTCTCCATTTCGGACACACCGAGCTCAATCATGTCCTTGTCCGGCTTCACCCAGAGGTCACCGCCCTCATAATCGAAAAACTCCAGGCCGATCCATACGCTGTTCTTGCGGTCCGCCACCATGTAAGGGCTCCAGTTATTAAAAATCTGTATGCGCCCCACGCGCACATCGCGCTCCTGCACGTAAATCCAGTTATCAGGGACGTTCTCCTTTACGCTCTTCCCCTCGCGGACGGAGAGCTTTTGAAGAAGCAAACCGACGGTAAGAAAATCGCGGTACTGCAGACCTTCGGCCACCTCGATGACAGAGGAGGGTGGCTGCGGATGGACCATACCGATGAGCTGCTTGATGGGCGCTGAGGAGAAGAAGAAGTCGCACGCCATGTCTTCCGTTTTGCCGCTATCGACATGCTCAAGCGTAACGCCGGTAACTTTGCCGTCCTCAATCTTGATGCCCGACACGCGCGTCTTCATGCGGACTTCTCCCCCGCGGGCTTTCACGTCGCCCGCCACCGTTTCCCACAGCTGGCCGGGGCCGTACTTGGGATAGTAGAAACGGGTGATGAGGCTCGTCTCGCGCGCCTCCTGTTGCTTCTTAAAATCGCTGGAAAGCAGGTCCTTGATCGCGTGTACCACAGCACGCCTGAGGGAAAGGCCTTTAACGCGCTGCGCGCCCCAGTCCGAGCGGATCTGCGAGCAAGGCATGCCCCACACTTTCTCCGTGTAAGCCTCGAAAAACATTTTGTAGAGCCGCTCCCCGAAACGATTGATGTAGAACGCGTCGAGCATGGATTCATCCTTCCGCGGGAAGACCTGCGCCCTGATGTAGCTGAGACCGATGAGAAACGTATTGATGATTCCAAGCCGCCATGCCACACGGAGCGTGATACTGAGGGGATACGGGAAGAAGTTGCGCTGGAAAAAGATGCGGCTCAGCCGTGGCCGCTGCAGCATCACCCGCTCCTCCTTTTCGGGATCGGGTCCGCCGGGCGCGTAGTCGATCTCATGCTTCTTCTCCACATTGTCCGCCGCGGGATACCCCTGCAGCGGAAGAATGGAGAACCACCACTGCATCACACGGTCGCTCTTGCTAAAGAAGCGGTGCCCGCCAATGTCGATACGGTTACCCTTGTAGTTAAACGTCTGCGCGATGCCGCCGATCATGTCGGTCTGTTCGCAGACAATGGGCACGATATCCGTCCGCTGCAGCAATTCGTAAGCCGCAGTCAGTCCTGCGGGCCCGGCACCGGCAATAACCGCAACGCGTTTCATGCCGTGGCACTATAAGAGAGGATGCCGTTGAATGCCAATGGATTGGACATGGAGACGCAGGATATTGCGTCATCACGCCGAGGCGCCAAGCCATCCCAGATCACGTAGGATCCGCTTCCACTCAGCCATGGAACGAGGCATTCCGAGGAGCATCCACGACAAGAGGGCAAGGATATCCACCATGAACGGAACGAAGAAGATCGAATAGTCCATAAAATACGTGCCCCGACCCCAGAGCCAGATGTAGAAAAATGACAGATGGAACAATGCGAGAACAAGAGGGAGAAGCAGGCGATGTCGCGCCACGAACGGGAGCGAGGCGAGCGTGAGGAGGAGGACGGACGTCTCCATATAAAAGTGATCCATGTGGTCCAGGGCGGCCGCCAAACTGAACGCGATGAGCGCGGTCAGTGCAATGGCACGAGCCAGGCAAATATCCTTCCAATTCTCCCGCGGGTAGAGGAGCGCAAAGACGCCAAACGCCACGAGCAGCGGCGAGGTGTGCATGATGTTTCCGGGTCCTGTTTTACCAGGATCGGGGAAGTAGTAGTTGTGCACCGAGAACATCATCTGCAAGCCATGCGCGGCGTTGAGCGGCATGCGCCACCACAAGAAGACGTTCGACTGGTCCAGATTGGCATGTGATCCCACGATGACATGGCCCACCTGTGCATATTGCAGCGCGACGTACAGAACGGGGATCGGAAGCGCAAAGAGAATCTGAACCCAGCCCTTGGACCACCACGATACGCGGCTGGATCGTTTCCAAAATGCGAACCGCACCCACCAGCCCTGAGCGTGTCGATTGGCATCGTTGGTGCGGGACGGATGCCAGAGTAGGAATAGGGGGAAAAGCGCAATCGAGAACGGTTTGGTGATCACGGAGAAGGCCCACGGGAGGAACGCCCACGCTGAACCCCGCGCTCGCAACCACAGCGTGAGAAGGATGAGGAGCGTAAAGGACGGGAACGTAAAACCGCGAAAGGCGATGAACGTGAGATAAGGCGAGAGCGCAATGACGTAAGAGAAGAGCACGGCCTGGAACCGATCTTTCAGCAAAGCCTGAGCGGCAGCATATCCAGCCAGAGGCAGGAGCAACGCGCAGAGAAGTTGAACATAGATGTTCGTGAGTGGCGAATGCGTGAGGAGGTAGAGAGGTAGGGCAAGGAAGGAGGCACCCTGGAACCCGGGAATGGAAAGGTCCAAACGCCCGGATGCCAATGTCTCGATGAACTTCTGATAATGGAAATGATCATCCTGCGGGGAGATTTGCGTCCGCAGGAACACCATGCCGAGAAGCAGCGTGAGAAGGACAATGTGGAAAGCCGGTGCACGCAAGAGACGCCGTATGAATTGCATGGGATCAGGCGGAATGAGTTGTCTGGACGGAAGCGGACGAACGGCCGAACCGGATGCGCAACACGGAGAGGAACGCTTCGGAAATCTCCTTGAAGGAGAGGTTTGATTGGCCGCGGCGCCGGTTGATGAAGAGCGTAGGCACTTCGCCCACCGTGAGCCTCTTGCGATACAACTGGTACGCCACTTCCGAAAGAACCACATAGCCTTTAGCAACGATACGATCCATCTCCAGCGCTTCCACGGCGGAGCGGCGGTAGGCGCGGAAGCCGTTGGTGTAATCGTAGATGGGAATGCGGAGAATGGCGCGGGCGTAGCGGTTGGCAAGCGCGCTGAATATCGTGCGCCGCCAACCCCAACCGCGGATCTCACTCTTCCTGAGGTACCGCGATCCCACCACCCAGTCATACTGCGCAAGTGCCGCGAGGAGAGACGGAATCTCTTCCGGACGATGCGAGAAATCCGCGTCCATCTCCATCAGCGCCTGATAATCCCGTTCCAAACCGAACGTCAGTCCCGCCAGAACTGCGGAGCCTCTCCCCCCCTTGCCCGCTCTCTCGATAAGATGCAACCGGTTGAGATATGTTCCCTGCAGTTCCCGCACAATCTGCGCCGTACCATCCGGTGACCCGTCATCCACAACGAGAACGTCCAGGGCAGGGGAGAGTGAGAGGTCGGCCTCAATCAACGACGCGATGTTCTCGCGCTCGTTGAAGCTGGGGATGATGACCAGCGTGTGCGGTAGGTCCATGGAAAGAATCCTACCGTTGTGCGTTGTACCAGTCGAGCGTCCTCTTCAAGCCTTCCCCCAGCGGTGTCCATGCCATACCGTTCAGAGATGGATGAGGTAACGGGAATTCCAATGCCAGCTTTCCTTCCGGCTTGGAATCGTCGAAGCGCAACTCTTTGCCCTGTGCAACGAGATCACGGATCTGCTCTGCGAGCTTTTTGACCGTCACGGTCTCCGGGGAAGCCAGATACTGAATGCCGGACGCTTCGGCTTCCGCAAGGACGATCAGCGCGCGTACGACGTCTTCAACGTACAGGAACGACCGCTTCGCCTTGCCGCTCCCCCACACATCAATAAT
The DNA here is from genome assembly GCA_903825315.1 of uncultured Candidatus Peregrinibacteria bacterium. Classification (GTDB taxonomy): domain Bacteria; phylum Patescibacteriota; class Gracilibacteria; order Peribacterales; family Peribacteraceae; genus CAIKAD01. Next base: position 73,812 of record CAIKAD010000003.1, read on the forward strand.
CTCCGATTCCTTCGCCTTGACCATGAGAGACGGAATGACGTTCCCCTCCAGACTGAAGAGATCCCGCGGGCCGTAGATGCCAACGGGCCGGACAGTAAGAAGAGGGAAGTGGTACTGCCGTGACGCAGTGAGCCAGATCATCTCGCTTGCCGCCTTGCCAAGTGCATATCCATCGGTCTCCGATGCTTCGGATACGGAGAGAAGTGATAGCGGCTCCGGCACCGTTGCGCTGCTCACGAAGGTGACGGGAATCGGCTTCTGGGTGACAGATGCCGACAATGCGAGGGACATGCGGATATTGTCCGCGGCAATCTCTCCGGCAAGCCGGCGATGCTCCGCCACGTTCTTCCGCCGTGAGGCGAGATGGAAGAGTCGATCCGCACCATCGAGAAGCTTCTGGCAGAAATTTGGATCACGCAGGTCGCCATCCAGAAATTCGATGCCAGCGACGTTCTTCAGAAACCCCTGGTCACCCTTGAAGACCGGCACACGGACTACGGCACCACGCCGAAGAAGTTCCTCCACGAGAAAACTTCCCATGAATCCCGATCCGCCCGTCACGACGATACGTTCATCGGTGAACATGAATCAGGGGACGGAAGCGAACCGCTTGCTTCCCTTGCGCATCGGCAGGGAAGAGGAGACATCGGAACGGAAGGAGACGCCTTCGTGCGCACAATCCGCCCCCAGCATGATCGCTGCCAACTCGGAAAGCGATGTCTTGGCTTCCCAATCGAGGATCCGCTTGGCCTTGGACGGATCTCCGATGAGCAGATCCACTTCCGCCGGGCGCCGGTAGCGCGTATCCACAGCCACAATCACCTTGCCGGAGCGCTTGTCGACATAGTGCTCCGACGTGTCGTTCCCCTCGCGGACGAAGGGAATGCCGAGGTGCTGGAGACAGAGCTCCAGGAACTCGCGCACCGCAGCCGTGCGACCCGTGGCGAGGACGTAATCATCTGCCTTCTCCTGCTGCAGCATGCGCCACATTCCTTCCACGTACTCCGGCGCATAGCCCCAGTCGCGCTTGGCATCCAGGTTTCCAAGATACAAACACTCCTGCTTCCCGGCGAGGATGCGCGCGAGCGTCATGGTGATCTTGCGCGTGACGAAGTTCTCGCCCCGCCGCGGCGACTCGTGGTTAAACAGAATCCCGTTGACCGCGAACATCCCGTACGCCTCGCGGTAGTTGCGTGTCATGTGGAACGCGTACGCCTTGGCGCAGCCATAGGGGCTGCGGGGATGGAACGGCGTATCCTCGTTCTGCGGCGTCTGCTTGACCATGCCGAAGAGCTCGCTCGAGCTCGCCTGGTAGAACCGAGACGCCAGGCCGCTGATCCGTAGCGCCTCCAGGAGCCGTGCCGTGCCCATGGCCGTCACGTCGCCCGTATACTCCGGCATCTCAAAGCTCACACCAACGTGGCTCTGCGCCGCAAGATTGTAGATCTCGTCGGGCCGCACCTCCGTGAGGATGCGCAGAAGCGAACTGGAATCGCCCAGGTCGCCGTAGTGGAGCGTGAGCGGCACCTTTTCCTCGTGCGGGTCCGTGAAGAGATGTTCGATGCGCCCGCGGTTAAACGTGGACGCCCGCCGCACGACGCCATGGACCTCGTACCCCTTCTCAAGAAGAAGCTCGGCAAGGTACGAACCGTCCTGGCCCGTAATTCCTGTAATAAGGGCGCGTTTCATTGGAGGGATGATAGCAGAAACGATGCGTAGCGACGCAAAATTTCACCGATACTGCGGCAGCTTGACGAATGCGGCGCTATTGAAGGAATGGCTCGAAAAAGCCCTCAAATACCTTCGTCATGTACACGAGTTCGGCCTTCGAAAACCCCTGATGGCACCCGACATAGAACCCGTGCGTGTTGACCCAATCGGCAACGGGATAATCCGTGTGCCTGATCTGTAAGGACTTGTAGACCGGTTGGTTGATGAGCGGAAGCATATCGCGGGTCTCCACGTTCCATTTCTCAAGATGGAAGATGAGATCCTCCTTCGTGAACGGTGCATCCTTCTTGATGACAATCGGATACATCATGAATGCGTGCTCCTGCATCTTGGGATTGAAGAAGGGGAGCTGCAGCCACTGTTGATATTTTTGCAGATTCTGCGTGAGGAATGCTGCATTCTTCTGACGGGCCTTGAGCGTCTTGGAGAGGACCTCAAGCTGCGCAATGCCCAAGGCTGCCTCGAGCTCAGTAGCACGGAAGCTGTACCCGCGGCGGACAAAGCGGAAGCGGCGGCGGATGACTTCCTGGAACCCGGAACCATCGATGTCCTTGTCGTCATCGATGTTCATATAGATGCTGTCGCGCCCGTGGTTGGCAAGGCTGCGCAGCATTTCTGCGTACTCGGGATTACTGGTTACTGCGAGACCGCCAACGCCCGTCACAACGAGGTGCGCGACGTATGTGGAGAAGCAGCTGATATCACCAAATGCCCCCGCCTTACGTCCTTTATACGTCACACCCACCGTCTCGCAGCTGTCCTCGATAATCTTCAACTTGTGCTTCTTTGCAATCTTGAGGATGGGATCCATATCCGCCACAAGTCCAAAGAGATGAACCGGAATGATGGCGCGCGTGCGCGGTGTGATCCTGGCTTCGAGTTTCTTGGAATCAAGGTTGTACGTCACGGGATCGCAATCCACAAACACCGGGGTGAGGTTGTGCTCGAGAACCACGTTCGCCGTGGCAACGAACGTGAGTGCCGGGACAATCACCTCATCACCGTCCTTCCATCCCCCGCACTCCTTAAGACACGCCACCGCGATGGAAAGGGCGCTGGTGCCGCTATTCACGAACACTGCGAACTGTGAGTCATGCAGCGCGGCGAACGCCCGCTCGAACTTGCGGCTGAACGGCCCGTAGGAGAGGCGGGTGCTGCGGAGCGCCTGGAGGACGTATTTCTCAGCATGCGGCGTGGCCGTAAAGGTTCCCACTCCCAGTTGGACTGGAGATTTCTTCATGGGGACATCATAAAGTACGAATGACCAATTATCCAAAACCCCAATAGCCAATAACGAAGGATACTAAGGAGGTTTTTGGTCATTGACAGTTGGTCATTGGTCATTCCCCCCTGCTACACTCATGACATGCAACAGCCAAAAATTTGCGTGGTGGGATTAGGCTACGTCGGCCTGCCGCTCGCCCACGCGTTCGCGAAAAAAGGATACACCGTCTACGGGTACGACGTCTCCAAGCGCCGTGTAGACGAACTAGCCTCCGGCAAGGATTCCACGCTGGAACTCTCCAGTGAGCAGCTGAAGGACGTGGACATCACCTACAGCACCAACCCCGCCGTCATCAAGCATGCGGATGTGATCGTGATGGCGCTCCCTACGCCCATCGATGACCGGAACAATCCGGACATGACCATCCTCATGGAGGCATCCAAGACCGTGGGACAGAACCTCAAGAAGGGCGCGATCGTCGTCTACGAGTCGACGGTCTACCCGGGTGTGACGGAAGAGTTATGCGGAGCAGTTCTCGCGGAGAACTCCGGGATGAAGTGCGGAAAGGACTTTACGCTCGGCTACTCGCCGGAGCGCATCAACCCCGGGGACAAGGAGCACACCGTCACCAAGATCAAGAAGATCGTAGCGGGGCAGGACGCAAAGACTACAAAGACGCTCGCTAAGCTCTATCAAGACGTGATCGTGGCCGGCATCCACGTGGCGCCGTCCATCAAGGTAGCGGAGATGGCCAAAGCGATTGAGAACGCGCAGCGCGACATCAACATCGCCTTCGTGAACGAGATCGCCATGCTGTGCGGCAAGATCGGCATTGCCACCGGGGACGTACTGGAAGCGGCAGGCACCAAGTGGAACTTTATGAAGTTCACGCCCGGCCTGGTGGGCGGCCACTGCATTGGTGTGGATCCGTACTACCTTGTGGAGAAAGCGAAGCAACTGGGCATGAAGACGCACGTGATCACGGCGGGCCGCGCCATCAACGACGGCATGAGCGGGTACGTGGCGGACCGCGTTGCCGCGGCACTGGGAAATCCCAAGGGGAAGAAGGTGCTCGTCCTCGGCCTCACCTTTAAGGAAGACATTCCCGACACGCGCAACAGCAAGGCGCAGGACGTGGTCCGCTGCCTCCTCAAGAGGGGAATGGACGTGTACGTCCACGACCCCTTCCTCGGAAAGGAAACCTTGGAACGCCTCAAGTTTAAACAGGGCAACCTGAAGGACGGCGGCTACGACGCCATCCTCCTTCTCGTCATCCACAAGCAGTACCGCAAACTGTCGGGATCGGCGTTTGTGAAGGCACTCAAGAAGGGCGGCGCATTCTTTGATCTCAAATCCGTCGTCTCGCCTGCGGCATTCAAGGGAGACAAGAAGTACCTCACACTCTGAGGCCATGCTCTTCACCACGTCGTGGGACGACGGCTATGCGCTCGACCTCCGTATCGCGGAGCTCCTGGAACGCCATGGGCTCGCCGGCACGTTCTACGCGTGTCCCACCCCTCAGCACGGAGAGGGCATGTTGGCCGAAAAGGACATTCGCGCGCTCGCTGTGCGGCACGAGATCGGCGCCCACACTCTCACTCACCCGCATCTCACCAAACTGGCTACACACGAGGCGGACCGCGAAATCCGGGAGAGCAAGGAATGGGCGGAGCGCGTGACGGGCAAACCCTGCACACTGTTCTGCTATCCATACGGTGACAGGAATGATGAAGTGCAAACCCTGGTCCGGAATGCCGGCTTTGCAGGCGCCCGGACAACGGAAGACCTGCGCTTTGACGCCTCTGACCCCTTCGCACTTCCCGTCACGCTGCAGGTGACGCCCTTCCCCTACAGGCGACGTTTCTCTCCGGCATGGAAGATTCTCGATCCGCTCGGACCGCTCCGCTTCCGGTTCGCAAGGCTCCGGAAAGCCGGCATCCCGCTCACTGCCATGACGTCCTGGTTTACCCTCGCTAAGGCGCTCTTTGAATCCGCGAAGGAACAGGACAAGCCGTTCTTTCACCTCTACGGACACAGCCGTGAGATCGAACGGTACAACATGTGGAAACCGCTGGAGGCGTTCCTCACATTTGTCCGGGAGCAGGACGTGGCGCCCGTGACGAATAGTGCACTCATACAATGAACACCTATACTGGGCCCATGCGCATTTTGTACCTCTGCCAGAGTGTAGATGGGATGGATGGCTGGGCAACGTACACAAAGCACCTCGCCGACGGAATGCGGGAACGTGGGCATGAAGTGAAGGTTTGTGACGCACAGTCGCTCGCGGAAGGACTGCAGCTGCCCCCGCCCTTGCAGATGCTCACACGCCCCTGGAAAGCGTTCTTCCTCGCCCGCACGGTGACGTCTCTGTGCAACTCGTGGAAACCGGACATCATCCATGTGACCGTGGAACCGTACGCACTGGTCACACCTTTCCTCCCCAGAAAATGGCAGGAGCGCATGGTCCTCACAGCGCATGGCAGCTACGGTGTGCGACCGCTGCAGGAAAGATGGACTCGCCCCCTCGCGCTGCGCACGTACCGCAACATCGCGGCGTGTATCACCGTCAGCCAATACACGAAGGACGTGGTAGCAGCGGAATTGCAGGCGCGTGGAATCAAAGAGGACGTGGAGACCTTCAACCGAAAAACAACCGTTATCCACAACGCGGTCGCCCTTCCGGAACAGCTGATGACCAAGAAGCCGGTGACACTAAAGACCATCCTCTGCGTCGGCGGCGTCAAACCGCGCAAGGGCATTCTGGAAGCCGTGGAGGCATGCGCACTCTACAAGCAGACATACGACACACCGTTCCGCTTCATCATTATCGGAAAAGCACAGGATCATGACTACGTCCGCATAGTGCAGGAGTGCATTGCCCAACATGGACTGCGGGACCAGGTGATCTTGAGAGGCGCCGTCCCGCAGGAAGAGCTGGACCGTGCTTACGCCGAAGCGGACCTCTACCTGATGCCAGCCAAGACCACGCCCAGTACCTTCGAGGGATTCGGCATCGTCTTTCTCGAAGCCAACGCCCGCGGCATTCCCTGCATCGGTCCCGTGACGAGCGGCGCAGCGGAGGCGATCGCCGAGGGGAGGAGCGGCTTCCGCGTGGATCCGGAGAACCCGCGGGATATTGCAGAACGCATGCACCGCATACTCGATGAGCATGCTATCGACCCCTCCGCCTGCATCGCCTGGGCAAAGGAGCACAATCTGCAGGCACAGGTACAGGCCGTGGAAGACGTGTACAAACACATCATACGAAAATAACCCGATTCGTTTCGGTCAAGACAACAACACGCACAAGGAAAGCAATGCGTTTCCTTATATCCTCTCCACCCGAAGGGGGGAGAGGGTAGGGCGAGGGGGCGTGCGCAGAGCGAAAGTCATCAGATATATCTGGTATTTGAGTGTGATGACAAGCAGCCGCAGGGAAGCTATGGTAAGCTTCCACTATGACGCCATTGAAGGATGTTTCCATCCTCATTACCGGCGGCACGGGTTCGTTCGGGCGGAAATTCTGCGAGACCCTCCTGCGCGAGCACGCTCCCAAGCGCCTCATCGTCTTCAGCCGCGATGAGCTGAAACAGCATGATATGAAGACGGACGGCTTCGACACACCCAGTATGCGCTACTTCATCGGCGACGTGCGGGACGCCAAGCGCCTGCGCCGCGCCATGGAGGGCGTGGACTATGTGGTGCACGCGGCGGCGCTCAAGCACGTTCCCGCCTGCGAGTACAACCCGCTCGAGGCGGTGCAGACGAACATCGGAGGAGCAGGGAACATCATCGAGGCAGCGCTCGACGCGGGTGTGAAGAAAGTGATCGCACTCAGTACCGACAAGGCCGTGAATCCCGTCAATCTCTACGGCGCCACCAAGCTCGTGGCGGAGAAGATTTTCACGCAGGGGAATGCCTACAGCGGCGGATCGGCAACACGCTTTGCCTGTGTCCGCTACGGCAACGTAGTGGGCAGCCGTGGCAGCGTGATCCCCCTCTTCCTCAAGCAACGCGCCTCGGGCACCCTCACCCTCACGGACGAGCGCATGACGCGCTTCTGGATCACGCTGGACCAGGGTGTGCGGTTTGTCCTCGACTGCCTGGAGAAGATGGAAGGGGGAGAGGTGTTCGTCCCCAAGATCCCGAGCATGAAGCTCACCGACCTGGCGCAGGCCATCGCCCCCGAATGCAAGCGGAAGACGGTGGGTATCCGCCCCGGCGAAAAGCTACACGAAGTGCTCCTCTCCGAGGATGAGGCGCGCCACGCCGTGGAGCACAAGGATTCCTATGTCATCTACCCGGAAACCGTCACCTGGACGGATAAACCGCGGCCACCGTCCAATGTACCGGCGGATTTCCGGTACGCCAGCGACACCAACACGGAATGGCTTACGCTCGAGCAGCTGCGGCAAATGGTGTAGTGTGGAACCGATGCCCACCCCCCTTGCGATTGATGGAGGGTCACCTGTCCGACGGACGCTCCTTCCGTACGGGCGCCAGTGCGTGGAGGAAGATGATGTGACGGCGGTGAGTGATGTTCTGCGCTCGGACTGGCTGACCACGGGACCCAAAGTGGAAGAGTTTGAAAAAGCCTTTGCCGTGTGCACGGGAACACGACATGCGGTTGCGGTTTCCAACGGTACCGCCGCACTCCATGCCGCCGTCTACGCCCTGAATATCCAGGAAGGGGAGGAGGTGATTGTCCCCACAATGACCTTTGCGGCTACAGCGAATGCCGTGCGGTTTCAAGGCGGGACGCCCGTCTTTGTCGACTGCAGCCCGGACACGCTCTGCATCGATCCCAAGCAGGTAGAACGCGCCATTACCCCCAAGACCAAAGCGGTGATCGCCGTGGACTACGGCGGTCAGGCCTGCGACTACCCCGCGCTCCGCACCGTGACGGGCAAACGGAACATTCCGCTCATCGCAGATGCGTGTCACGCGATCGGCGGAACGCTTGATGGACGACCCGTGGGCTCCCTCGCGGATCTGAACACCTTCAGCTTCCATCCGGTAAAGCCGATGACAACGGGGGAGGGGGGGATGATCACGACGGATGACGAAGCGCTCGCACTGCGTATGCGCCGCTTCCGTAATCATTGCCTCACGACCGACCATCGGGAGCGGCAGGAAAAGGGCTCGTACGCCTATGAGGTGCAGGACCTCGGCTACAACTACAGACTGACGGACTTCCAGTGTGCGCTCGGCCTGAGCCAACTCAAGAAAGTTCCTGCGTGGACGGAACGGCGACAGCACATTGCTCAACTCTACAATACGGCATTCGCTTCCATGAAGGCGCTGCGGCCGCTCACGGTCCGCAAGGGTGTGGGCCACGCGTACCACCTCTACGTCATCCTCCTCAACCCCGACGCTCTCAATGCATCGCGTGATGAGATCTTTAAGGCGCTCCGTGCGGAGAACATCGGCGTCAACGTCCACTACATTCCCGTCCACTTGCACCCCTCCTACCGCAAGCGATTCGGGACGCATGAAGGAATGTTCCCGGTCGCAGAGGATGCCTTTAGCCGGATGATCACGCTGCCGCTCTTCTCCGGCATGACGGACGCTGATGCTAAGGATGTGATCACTGCCGTCCAAAAAGTCACCAGCTTCTATGCACGATGATGCTGCCGCTGCCGGAACCACGCTCTCCGTGCTCGTCTGCGGTGCGGGATCCATCGGCATGCGCCATCTCCGCAACCTCAAGACGCTTGGCGTCACAAACATCGCCGTAAGCGAACCGAATGAAAATCGGCGACAGGTTGCCGCATCAGAAATCCCATGCACATCATTCGCCGATCTCTCCGAAGCCCTCAAAACGTTCAAGCCGGCAGTCGTACTCGTCTGCAGTCCTACCAGGGATCACGTGACGCAGGCCCTGCTGGCATCGCAAGCAGGAGCGCACCTGTTCATCGAAAAGCCGCTCTCGCAATCCCTGGAAGGAATCGACACTCTCCAAAAGGAAATCCATGACCGGAACCTGGTCTCCATGGTCGGATGCAACATGCGCTTCCACCACGGCCCAGCAACCGTCCACAAACTTCTCGACGAAGGCACCATCGGAACGCCGCGCGAAGCTGTGGTGTACACCGGATCCTTCCTGCCGAAGTGGCGCCCGCAGCAGGACTACAGGAAGAGTTACAGTGCGGACCCGGTGCAAGGCGGCGCTATTTTGGACTGCATCCACGAGATCGACCTGGCGCTGTGGTACTTTGGCTCGGCAAAGCTGGAACGCGCCGACGTTCGGCTCGCAACACCCATCGGCCTGACGGTGGATGGCACGGCTGACCTCTTCCTGGAGCACGAGAACGGCGCACGGAGCAAAGTGCACCTCAGTTTTATGGAACCGGAGTACCGGCGCTTCTGCGCCATTGATGGAACACGGGGATCGATAGACTGGAACATCAACCAGGCGTGCGTGGAGGTGAGGGACACCGAAGGAAACGTCACTGCCTCTTATCCCGCACCCGAGGGGTACGACATGAACCAGATGTATCTGGATGAACTGCAGCACTTTCTGCGGGGCATTGAACGGAACGAAAACGTGTACAATCCTCTCTCTGAGGCAGCCGAAACGCTCGCGCTCGCGCTCGCTGCACGCCTTGCCCCGCCCCGCGCATGAAGAGCATCGCCCTCATCCCCGCACGCGGCAATTCCAAGCGGATCCCCCGCAAGAACATCCATCCGTTCTTCGGGCATCCGCTCATCGCCTATACCATCGCAGCAGCGAAGAGCACCGGCATCTTTTCGGACATCATCGTCTCCACGGACGACCCGCTCATCGGGCGTGTTGCGGAGTGGTACGGCGCATCCGTGCTAGCCCGACCCGAAGCTCTCGCCGGAGGCTCCGTCCCCACGCAGGATGTGGCACTGCACGTTCTGGATACCCTCGAAGCACAGGGAAAACTGCCCGACCTTCTCTGCCAGTTGATGCCCAACTGCCCCCTCCGCTTAAGCGGGGACATCCGCAGCCAGTACCGCCTGTTCACCGAGAAGAAGAGGGACTTCCAAATTTCCTCGGTGCCCTATCGCGGCGTGTATCCGCACTGGGCCATGGGTTGCGATGCAGAGGGAAAGGGAACGTGGCTCTTTTCGGAGGGGAAGATGACACCGAGCCAGGAGCTGCAATCGGCCTGCTGTCCCACGGGCGCAGTGTGGTGGGTGCGCGTGGATGCGTTCCGCACACAGAAGAAATTCTACGGTGAGCCATTCCATCTGGCTCCCATGGACGCCAATCGTGGCATGGACATTGATACGCCCGAAGACCTGGAGCTGGCGGAAACGCTCGTACACGGCCTCGCTGCGCGTAATAACTGTTCGCCATTGGAACCCGTGGACCGCGCCCCCTTCCCCTTCGACAATGCCTGATGTGAATTTCCATTCTATGTTCAGGATTCCCATGGCATCCCTCTCCCTCCTCTCCCGTTTTTCGGCGGGAGAGAGGACAGAGGAAACAGTGAAGCTCCGTGATGAAGCCCTCGATGAACAAACCTATTGGATATTGTTACCCCTCTTAAGATGATGCTGTGCATGATCCCTGCTCGTGCCGGGAGCAAGCGAATCCCCGGGAAGAACCTCAAGCTGCTCGCAGGCAAGCCGCTCATCGCCTATACCATCGAAGCGGCATTAGCATCGAAGCTGTTTAATGATGTCTACGTCTGCACGGAGGATGCCCAGATCGCTGACGTCGCACGATCGTGTGGGGCGATCGTTCCCGTGCTCGTACCGCCGGAACTGTGCGGCGATCTCTCCCCCTCGCATGCGCCCTGCCAGCACATGGCGGCACTACTCGCAACGCAGGGCAAGTCCGCGGAATCCCTCCTTTGCCTCCAACCCACGTCCCCGCTGCGGTCCGCGGATGATATCCAGCGTGGCGTGGAACGGTTCAATCGCGGTGACATTGATTTTCTCCTGAGCGTGACACCCATCGACCCCCACTACTTCCACTGGGCACTCGTCCCCAAGGAGCGGGCCCAGCCCGACGGAGAGTGGAAGATGCACTTCGGCAAGGAATGGCTCATCGAGCGGCCGCTCCTTCCGCCAGCATTCCGTCCCAACGGATCCATCAAGATCGCACGCCTCGACGCGCTACAGAAGATCGGTAACTTCTTCGGTGACCGGCTCGGAACCGTGGAAACGCCGGAGGAGCGCTCGATACATGTAGGTACCCCGTTTGACTGGGACATCTGTGCATATCTTCTTTCCACCACATCTCATGAACGGACTCCGTGACCGCACCGCCATTGTCACCGGCTCAACCGGACTCATCGGCACCGCCGTGGTGCGCCGCCTCCTGCAGGAAGGCGCCACCGTCATCGCCACGTCGCGCTCCCTCACGGATGCGGAGGAATGGGCAGCTCGCGAGAAGATGAAAGGGAACCTCCAACTCCACGAACTGGATCTCGTATCCAAAGAATCCATCACCGCATTTGTAAAAAGCCTGGGGAATAACCTTCCGACGATCGTCATTGGATGTGCGCGCTCGCGTGAGGGATTAGCGATAGGCCCGGACGGATTCACATTTGAAGACTTGCACCAGCTCATCGATGCCGATGTGACGGGTCACGCGATGCTCGCGCGTCTCATCGTCCAGAACCTCAAAAAGACGCAGACGGCCAGCCTGGTCTTCCTCTCCTCTATCTACGCCAATGCGGGCGTAGACCTGTCGCTCTATCCCGAAGGTATCCGCCCATCACCCCCGCACTACGCCGCCACCAAAGCTGCCGTGCAAGCCCTGGTGAGATGCCTGGCGGCGGAGTGGGGAAACCGCAACGTTCGCGTCAATGCAGTAGTTGCGGGCGGCGTACGGTCTGCCGCGCGTCAGTCCGACGCGTTCGTCCAACGATTCAACGCCCGCACGATGCTCGGGCGCATGGCGTCACCCGAAGAGATCGCCGCAGCCGTCGCCTTCCTCGCTTCCGACGATGCCTCCTACATCACGGGCTCCTGCCTGGTCGCGGACGGAGGGTTTACGGCGTGGTGAAGTCCCAAGCATATTGCCCCACAAGAAGCCTCTAGGATACAGTACAGACATGCCACATACTTGGGACGACGCGTACTTCAAGAAATATTTTGGCGCGAGGAAAGCAACGATCGAACGGCTGAAGAACCTCTACGGCGCATCGTACTTTGAGGAAAGGAAAGATGAGAGCGGGAGGAAGCGCGACACCATGCAGGAGCAGGAACTGAATAGATTGGGACAGTACGTCGATCTCGCTCGCGGTGGCAATGCGCTGGACATGGGATGTGGCACGGGCGGATTCCTGGAGCGCCTGGGACCGAACTGGAACAAGTACGGTATCGAGGTATCGGATGTGGCGCGGGAAGTGGCGGCGAAGAGAGGCGTGGTGACTGACTTCGAGCTCCAGGACAATCTCTTCGATCTCATTATCTTCCGTGGGACCATCCAGCACATTCCCGATCCCGTCGCGCGAATCGGAGAGTGTTTCTACTGGCTCAAACCAGGCGGCGTCATTACCTTCCTCGCCACGCCCAACATCAATAGCGTCTGCTACCGGCTCTTTGGATCGCTCCCCATGATCCGCAGCGACCTCAACTTCCTGCTCCCATCCGATGTCATCCTCCGGCAGATTCTGGAGAACTTCGGCTTCGAAGTACTCGGCTTTTTCTACCCGTATCTGGGGACGCCCTACGCCCGCCCGGCACACGATATGTTGTCCTTCCTCCTCAAGCTGATAGGACTCGGTGGCAAAGGCGTCCACTTTGCTTTTTACCGCAATTCCCTTGAGTGCTTTGCCCGCAAACCCTGAGTTCGACATGATGCAGTGTATCGAAGACGTGTGGTTCCTGCGACGGGACCTCGTCTCGGGCGGCTATGACGCTGCGCTCGCTTACCTCAAGCGTTTCATCCCCCTGGAAATCCACGAAATCCCGTCCGGAACCAGGTGTTGGACATGGACCATTCCCGAAAAATGGAGCGTGGACGAGGCGTATATTGAGGAAGCGGAAAGCGGACGGCGGATGCTGGATGCAAAGGATCATCCTCTCCATGTGATTTCCTATTCCCTGCCCGTCGATGCGGAGGTGACAAGAGAGGAGTTGCTCCGTCACATCATCACCAATCCCGCACGTCCCCACGCCATCCCGTTCGGTTACAAATACTATGATCGGGATTGGGGATTCTGCATGCAGCATGACCGCCTGGGAGAGTTTACCAAGGACAAGTACCGGGTAGTGATCCGGTCTTCCTTTGAGAAGGGAACGCTCAAGGTGGGCTGCTGCACCATCCCCGGGGAAGCAAAGGAGACGGTGGCGCTCATCGCGCACCTCTGCCATCCAGCGATGGTGAACGACGATCTGTGCGGCGTAGCCGTGGCAGCTAAACTCGCGCAGGAACTGGCTCATCAGAAAAACCGGTACACCTACCAGGTGTTCTTCCTCCCGGAAACCATCGGCTCCATTGCCTACCTCAGCACGCACAAGAATGCTATCCGGCACATGGCATGCGGCATCTTTCTCGAGATGTTGGGAAACGACAACATCCACGCGCTGCAACTGTCCCGGCAGGGCAACACACGGTGGGACCGCATCGCACGGTACGTACTGCGGCGCAGCGGCAAGGAATTCCGCGAGGGACCGTTCCGCATGGTAGTGGGAAATGATGAAATGGTCTGGAACGGGCCGGGAGTGGACATCCCCACCATTTCCGTCAGCCGGTTCCCGTACCCCGAGTACCACACAAGTGACGACACGCCCTCCATCATCTCCCTCGAACGACTGCAGGAATCCAAAGAACTGATTGCGACGATGCTGCGCGTCCTTGACCGCGACTACATTCCCAAGCGGACGTTCACCGGACCGGTATTCCTCTCTGGCTACGGGCTGTGGATCAAACTGGAGGAGAATCGCGAGCTAAACCGGAAGATGGAACAGGTGATGCTGCGTCTGGAAGGCGACCGCAGTGTGTTCGATATCGCGGACGAGCTGGACCTCGAATTCGAGTACCTCCTGCGGTACCTGGACGCCTACCACAGCAACGGGCTGATCACGAAAATGCCAATGAAGAACAGAGCATGAAAAGGGGTGCCCTCAATGAAGACACCCCGATCCGTTTCGCCTGCACTACTCGGTAATTTCTGAGACAGAAATGAATGACCCTGCTTTGATCGTCGTCGCTGTTGCATTTGAAGTATTTTGCGCCCACTTGAAACGCAACGTGCCTCCGGAGCCTCCTGTAGCAATGGTACCGAAAGCCTGGATTATGGTAAGTCCACTAGCAGGAATGGGGATGAGAGAGCTTGCGACATTACTTGTCTCCAGAAGATCTGCCACGCGATTATTACCCCCCTGCGCGATGTAACCTATATCCATTGTCGCTCCTGTAGGAAGACCGAAACCGATTACGAGATCCGGCGTCGCGCTTGCGGAGGATGCAAAGATACCGCTCGTGAGTACATAAGATTTGTTTGCCTCTAGCGTGAAAAAGAAGTCATTATCGTTTCCCAATGTCGTAGTGCTTGTCATGTTTTGATCTGCACTCTTGCGGATAGCTGATTCCATGGGCGCGCTATTCTCTGGTGTTTGCTCAAGGGCGAAAGAGGCAGGATCGTTGAGATTTTCATACTCTGCTTTCCACCATGCATCGGAAACGCTCTGTTTAATGACACGCAATTCATCGATATCTCCATCCATACGATCAAGAATGGTTCCTTCGGTATTCTCAGCGCCTACCTCGAAGCGAGCCGTGCCGTTATAGATATCTCCGATAGCATCTAGAGTATTACGAGTCCCGTTGTTAATACCTATATCCAACTGATTGGAGGATGCATTAAATTTCATAGCAACGTGATCCCATGTGCCTACTGAGGGCGAACCAAAGTTATCAGCATTCAAGGTTCCAGCTGTTGAACCCCCGGCGTCACGCATGGTTATGGCATAAAACCGATCATCACTTAAACTGTAACTAAGCACATATTCCCTTGCTCCGCTGGTTGTAGCATATTTTGATGCTATTGCATGAAATGTGCTTTTATCATGCATCCGAGTCCAAGCACTCATGTACATATTCACATCAGCCCCCATAGAAAGCGAAGCGTTATCTGATACATACAAATACTCACTGTTTGAATCGTCGAATGAAGCTGCATTGGCTCCGATTTTACCGCCAGTCGCTGTTACTGTATTCACGTCCGTAAGATCATTATTATTAGCCGTCGAATCATAGCGGGATCCTGATGTTTCGTTCATATGCCAAACAGCAGA
Organism: uncultured Candidatus Peregrinibacteria bacterium; assembly: GCA_903825315.1. Classification (GTDB taxonomy): domain Bacteria; phylum Patescibacteriota; class Gracilibacteria; order Peribacterales; family Peribacteraceae; genus CAIKAD01. The sequence goes on from CAIKAD010000003.1 coordinate 88,996, forward strand.
GTAATCGCTCCACACATTTTCACTGCCATACGTACTATTGGCTGCCGGTTGCTCATTTGTCTGATCTGTGTTGTACCACATGTAAAGATACGTGCCACTTGAACTAGAGACGGAGGGGACTTTCACATACATTTCCACATCACATAAAGCTGGATTGTTGTTTGTTGCAAATGTGACAATCTCGAGAGGAATTTGATTGTTACCATTTGCGTCTGTAGTGAAGCGTATGTCACCACCTCCATTTTGAACAGGATAGCTACCATCTGCATCGCATGGCTCAGAAGGTAAGTTCTCCTCCGTAAGAAGTACGGGAAAATTTGTTAGGGTGGCATCGATTTTGGATTCCTGAATGACGATGGCTACTTTCCTGTTCCAATAAGTGGCAACAGCTGCCTGAGTGTGTAGCGGAGGCGGAAAGAAAAGGGTGAGGATAGGAATCATGAGAATGACCGAGATCCAACGAAGCGGATGTCGCATAATAAAAGGGGGGAAGAGAATTAAAGAACATTATGGTATTGATATTTCATACATGTAATTGCATGCTCCTTAGGATATTTCCTTCTGACACAAGAAAACGCTACCAAATCAATATGTCTGGCAACAGGGCATAAAATGGAAGGGGTGTGCAACAGAATTTCTACCGTGCTACCATCCATATTCTCATGTCTCACACGTTCGTTTTCCGCGTAGATGCGGGCAAATCCATCGGAACGGGGCATCTCATGCGATGCCTTGCTCTAGCGCAAGCAATGCGTGAGAACGGGCATGCCTCAGTCTTTGTGACCGCAAGCATCACGCCATCATTGGAAGGAAGATTGACTGAGGGGAAGGCGAGCGTCTTCCGGCTTACCGCGCAACCGTATGGTGTAGAAGACGCTCACGAGACGGCGACACAGGCAAAGCGCCTCGGAGCAGAGTGGGTGATCGTGGACGGGTATAACTTCGGCGGGATGTACCAGGAAGCTCTGAAACGCGAGGGACTCCGCATTCTATTCGTGGACGATTACGGCCACGCGGACCACTACGCGGCTGATACCGTCCTCAACCAGAACGTCAGCGCAAAGGCGGACCTGTACGCACGGCGCGACGATGCCACGGAACTCCTCCTGGACACGCGCTACGTGCTGCTCCAGCGTCAGTTCCGCAATCCTCCACGGGGAGAGCGCCCGGTTCCAGACATTGCCTCCCGTCTCCTCGTCACGATGGGAGGAAGCGACGGAATGAATGGAACAGAGAAGGTTATAAGGGCACTCCAGGGCCTCGAGGGAATAGATCCCACCGTCGTAATTGGCGGCGCCAACCCCCATCAGGAAGCAGTAGAATCTCTCTGCCGCGATGTCGGCTTTTCCTGCATCATCAACGCCACGAACATGCGGGAACTGATGGAACAGGCGGACATGGCCATCTCGGCCAGCGGCACGACGAGCTACGAGCTCGCATACATCGGCGTACCGGCACTCACGCTCATCCTCGCGAATAATCAGGTCGCTCTTGCTGAGGGAATGGCGGCAGCAGGATGCAGCATCAACCTGGGATGGCATCCACAGCTCACCCAAAAGACGATTCGCTCAGCCGTACAGGAACTCGCTCGGAACCGGAACCATCGGGAAAAGATGGCTACGGCCGGGCGTTCCCTCGTGGACGGAGATGGAGCGAGCCGCGTGCTGATGCATCTCACAGGAAACTCTCTGCGTTTGCGAAAAGCGAGGCACGGGGATGCGCGGCTTCTGTGGGAATGGGCAAATGACGCCGAAACCCGCTCCGCTTCTTTATCGTCGGCCTCCATCCCCTGGGAACAACACCAGGAATGGATCGCGATGCGACTGCAGGATCCGCAGACCATGCTTCTCCTGGCATTCGATAGGGAAGATGAGCCCATGGGATACATCCGCTTCGAAACGAAAGAGGAAACTGTCCTCTCCATCGCCGTTGCACCGGGCCAGAGGGGGAAGGGACACGGCTCCGACATCCTCCGTAGCGGACTGCAATCCTTCTTCCGTGAGCATCCCTCTGAAACGATGCATGCCTACGTCAAGGAAGGGAACGATGCTTCCGCTACCCTCTTCCGCAAAGCAGGATTCACCGAGCTACCCAAGGAAGAAAAGGACGGCCATCCCGTTCGGCACTTCACCCTGCAGCCCGGTACACTGACCACATGAACGGAACGATCACCATCGGCGGCCGCACCATTGGCAAAGGACAGCCCGTCTACATTGTGGCGGAGTTGTCCGGTAACCACGGGCGGGACAAAGCGCGGGCGAAGAAGATCATTGCAAACATGAAGGAGGCGGGAGCTGATGCCGTCAAATTCCAGACCTACACGCCGGACACCATCACGCTGCGCTGCGACAACGCTTTCTTCACGGACTGCCTCAAAGGAACGGTGTGGGAGGGGAGGAGCCTCTACGACCTCTACACGGAAGCTTCCATGCCCTGGGAGTGGCAGCCGGAGCTCAAGGAGTACGCCGAGAGCCTCGGCATGCACTGCTTTTCCACGGCGTTCGACGCCACCTCCGTGGACTTCCTGGAAACGATGGACGTCCCGGCCCACAAAGTGGCGTCCTTCGAGCTGGTCCACCTGCCGCTCATACGCCGTATTGCGGCAACGGGAAAACCGATGCTCCTCTCCACGGGCATGGCAACGCAAGAGGAAATCGCGGAGGCGATAGCCGCTGCAAAGGGTGCAGGCGCCGGGGATATCGCTCTCCTCAAATGCACCAGCGCGTATCCCGCCCGGATAGAAGATGCCAATCTCTGCACCATTCCAGCGATGGCGGAGGACTTTGGCATTCCTGTGGGACTTTCTGACCACTCACTCGGCACCTCCGTCCCCTGCACAGCTATCACAGTGGGAGCCTGCATCGTGGAGAAGCATTTCACCTTAGATCGGGAACGCGATGGAGGACCGGACAGCGCCTTCTCCTTGGAACCGCAGGAATTCCGGGCGATGGTAAATGCTGTGCGCGCTGCCGAGCGGGATCCCTCCTCCACATCCGTCGATCCTGCAGCTCTTGGAACAATGCACTATGGCACAACGCAGGGAGATCGGAAAAGTCTAGTATTCCGGCCTTCGATATTCGTTGTGGAAGACGTGGCGGCAGGCGAGGCATTCACGAGGCGAAACGTGCGCATCATCCGGCCGGGATACGGATTGCCGCCGAGGGACTTCGACCGCGTCCTCGGCTGCACGGCAAAGCAGTCTCTTCAGCGTGGAACGCCGTTGAGCGAAGAGCTGCTAGCAGCGTAAGAGATGGCTAAGGATAGAAATGTTAGCCTCTTTTTCGGAACACGTGCTCCTGCATCACGACGTCGCAGGATCTATTGAGGAGCTCAAAGACGGCATCACGTTCTTCCTGTGCTTTCTGGAGATGCGTAGTGGAGAAATCCGTCTCCCGGGGGAAGGACAGAATGAGGACACCGCCCGGCTGCAGCGCCGCAAGAAGGCTATTGACGATGGCGATCGGACTGAACGTGTGTTCGAGCACGTCGAGGCACGTGACTACCGCGTAGTGCGCCTGGGGAAGAGTGACGGACCCGTCGAGGACAATCACATTGCGCAGCATTGCGGACATTTCCCTGGCCACGAACTGAATCGTCTGGGAGGGGATATCTGCAATGCTCACATCCGTCCATCCTTTGCTCGCCAGATAGTGCACGAGTACGCCGGCCCCGCCGCCGTAATCCAGGACGGGACTTGAATGCGGAATGCGCTCGGCGAGGATGAGGTGGTACGTCCGCAGGATCTTCTTCTTGAAGTTGTACGCCCCATCGCTCAATGCAGCCTGGCGCCAGATGTCCTTGTCGTGCTCCAGATAGAAATGCTCCACGTCCTGCTGCGTCTGGCGCGGCCGCGCCGTCCACGCTTCCTCAAAGCCGATGCGCGATGCCTCATAGCGGTCCTTGAACTCCTTTCGGGAACGCAGCCCGTACGCATGCTGCACGCACGGTACAATGCTCATCTTCCGAAACGACCGTGAAGAAAACGCGAAGAGGACGAGAAACTGGCACCACCGCAAGAATCCCCGGAAGGACCGGTAGGGATACTGCGTGCGCAGGGCGAAGAAGCTGCCGAACATGCAGAAGAATGATAAAGGCTATCGCGAGAAAGATACAGCAGCCATTGCCTCCTCCAGTTCCAGAAGCTCACGCAGCAGGGAAGCCGCATTGGCCCGCACGTGCTCCTCATCCGGGAGAGCCGTAACGCGGATGCCCCACGGATCGAGCAAACCGCCCGTGCGCGACTCCTCCATCGCCTTCATGAAAAGGCGCGATGTGTACGGTGACGGTCTCTTTCCTTCAGTAAAGACCGCATGGACGGCCTTCTCGCAATCTTCCGCGGTGTGGATGGGATGCACGCCCTGCGCATACTGGTAGAAACAGTGGCCGAAGAGAAACACTGGTTTGCCGCGGAAGAGCGCCTCGTAGCCCACCGAGCCCGTCACCGTTGCCACCGCCTGGCAGTGCTCCCGGAGCTTGAACGTGTCGGCGGAACGTTTGACGAGACGGACGTGCTTGAGGGAAAGAAGCGTCTGGTACTGCTCAATGGTACGCGTGAGCCATCCGCTCTCGCGCGGATGTTCCTTGATGTAGAGAAGGACGCCGTCCGGGAGGAAGCGGTCAAGTAGTGTCGCCATCAGTACCTGGTCTGCATATGCGCCCCCCATGGGAAGCGACGAAGCTTCAGGCTGAAAGTGGAGCGCCATGTACACGTACGGCTGCGAGAAGTCAGGCTCCACCGCATGCACATCGTAGAACGCCTTCCGTGCGCGCACGCTCCGCCACCGCTGCATGGCTCCCAGCGCCCGTACCCACCCGACAGGGGAGAGATACCGCAGACCAAACCGCAAAAACTGCAGCGGCCGGCGCAGGAGCAACTGGCTCACATGGTCCTTGTACGTGAGGAGCTTGATACTCTCGATAACCGGCTTCTGTCCTTCCGGAACAGTAAGGGCAGTAAAGCGATCCTCGAAAGCCGCGTTGAGTACCACATCCTCCGCCTTCCCCTCGGGACGTTCCGCGAGAAGTGCACGGTATCTGTCGCGCAAACGGAACGCGGATTCCTCGAGGTCATGCTCCGCAAACTCCGTGTCGCGCTCCGTGGACGCACGGAAGTACAGCACGGGAATGCCCTTCAGTTTGCAGAGGTGATAGATGATGATGTCGGGAATCTCGTGCGGCAGCCACGCGGAGAGGAAGAGATTGATCCGGTGCCGGTGCAGATAATCATTCCAGAATCGCAGGTGACGCAAATACCACAATTTGCGCGTGTCGTAGGGAATGCGTCGCTTCCACTCCAACCGGTTCACCGTATCCATAAAGATGATCTCGCAATGGCGCATCCGCTCAATGAGCTCCTCATCGAGAGGCAGGAGTTCGTGCCACGTAACGCCGGGGTACGAGCAGTTGCGCGCCACACTGGAATCGAACCAATCCTGCGCTTCAGCAGGAACGCCCAGAAAAGGCTTGAGCGCCGCGCCAATGGTAATGGTGGCACAGAAGGCAAAAGGACGGTCCTGGAAGAGCCGTTCCAGCGACTTGCGCGCCACGGGATACCCGAAGCGCCCCAGAATGGCACGGATGGGCACGGGAGAGGACGACGATGCGGACATCACGGTTATAGTGGAGGCGCTCCCTCACCAGCGCAAGCGTTCAGCAGATCCCCCCAGCGATGACAATATTGACAAGGAACGGGACCTCACCTACGGTCGCAGAGGTTCGTTTCCCCTGATAACCATGCCTTTGAAGACTGTCGAAAAAGCCACCGGCGCCCTCTTTGGAAAGCTGTTCCCGGCCTACGACGACACGCTGTTTCTCTCGTCGATGGAGCTTCTCGCCAAACGCTTCTCGGAGAATAAATTCCCGCTCAAGTGGTTTAAGGGAAAGAAATGTCTGGATGTGGGATGCGGAGGGGGACGCTACAGCCTGGCACTCGCGGGGCTCGGTGCAAAGGAAGTGCAAGGCATTGATGTGAGCAAGGCGGCCGTGGCGGATGCCAGG
>CAIKAD010000004.1 GCA_903825315.1 uncultured Candidatus Peregrinibacteria bacterium
GACCGCCGTGATGGCGGATGATGCACCCAAGGGGATCGCGGCAGCCAACGCGGCTGGAGTGTATTCAATCGCAATACCGGCACGCGGACATACATGGACCGATTTTCAGAATGCGTCTTCCATTTTCCAAGATTTGAACGCGCTGCTCGTCTTTATGCAAGTCGTACATGGCTCCGGGCTCCCTCCTGTTCCATGAGCTTTGTCGTAGGCATCTGTGTTCCTGCAGAAGCGATGGCCAGTACCACTGTATAAGAATTTCTCTCTTCCCAGGCCATCCATCTATTCCAGATATGCTGCGTAGTAGATTCCCACTGCTTCATTGTTTCGCTTTCAGGAAATAGACGAAATACATAGTAGGAGCGGCGTATTAGACTTACACGACTCGCTCAGCTTGCTACGTCCCACGTAATAAACGCTTGTTGTGTGTTTCTGGTTTCCTGGCAATGAAGTATGTGGCTGTGCCACGTGCGCCGAAGGCGCTATACGTGGCAGCCCCACGGGGAATCGAACCCCGGTTACGGGAATGAGAATCCCGTGTCCTGAACCGCTAGACGATGGGGCCGTGTGCCAGTCGCTTCGCTCGTTTGCAGGATACGTTCCGTGGCAGGAGGAGCTCAGCGAAAGGAGGAAAGATCGCTGTCTCTATCCGAGACAGGGTAGGGAAAGTATACGGTTACAAAACCGCTCTGCAAAGGGAAGATACCCGCAACTAGAGCGGTTTATTGGCTCGCTCGCAGTCCCCCCTTTCGTCTCTGGAGCGGCAGATCCTTTGTGTGATGTGGTATCGGCCCGGGGGCACCCGCGACGGTCATGCTGCGAATGCCAAGGCCGGTTGCGGAAGTCCGAAGGACTGCACGCCGAGGAGTCCACGGGTATCCGCCACGCCTTCCGTGAGGAGATAGTGGAGGGCGGAGTAGGGATACCCTATAGAAAAATCCCAATCCACGTACTCGTGCCCCACTCCTTCCTCCGCAAAGGTGCGGAGGGCGGCCGCATTGCTGTAGCACTGTGCGCCGAGGCCGGAGAGATAGGAGGTGGCGCCGTACTTGCGGCAGACGCGGAGGATTAGATCATGTTTCACGCCCGTTACCTCTTCATCCACCACTACCGGCGTCGTAATGCCGAGCATCTCCCGGATGAGGAAGATGGTGGCGAGGTTGAAGTCCGCGAGCCGGTCCCATTCGCGGTCATAGAGCCGTGTGAGGGCTTCGAGCGCATCCAATTCTCTCGTGCTGCCGTAGCTGTGCCGGATGCACTTGGGATGCCGGGAGCGCCAGTCCGATGCATTGTCGATGCGCACGTCGCGTATTTTCTGTGTTCGCGAGCCGGTGATGGGTACTGTGAGCCAGATATCCCCGTGGGCGCCACGTATCTTGTTGCGCCGTTGCCAGCCTTCCAGTTTTTCAAACTGCAGGTTGGTGACGACCACAAAGAGGTCCGCACTCGCCATCTTGTAGAAGTACGCCAGGTTAGGCAGGCAGTTGGGCTGGTGGATCGCAATCCGCATAGAAGGACGCGGGGGAACTGTTGCCTCCTATGACGGATTCGTGACGTATTCTTATCCATGTGAACTTTTCTTTTCTCGCAGTTATTGTTTCGCTCTTCTTTCTTTCCACCCGGCTTCGCGGGGAGGAGTCTCAGGGGTGTTTGTCTTTCCGATCGGAACCTGCCGGCGATCCCGCTTCGCCGCGGTGGCGTCTCCATCGTTCTTCCATCTCGTGGATTTTGTCGTGCCCAAAGCCAAAATAGTGCGCAATCTCGTGCCACAGTGTTTCGCGGACGAGGTGGGGGACATGTTCCGGCCTACCTGCTATACGTTCAATGGATTCCCGGAACAGTGTGATCTTGTCCGGGAGCTTGCCGCTATATTCCCTCCCCCAGGCTGTAAGGGGCACGCCCTCGTAGAGGCCGAGGAGAATCTGGCCGCGTGTGATGGGTACAGCGCCCGGGCGCTGTGACGGTCTGTCCTCAACAACGATGATTACGTCCTTCATCTCCTTGCGGATGTGGGGCGGGAGCATGGAGAGGGCTTCATCGATTGCCTGATTGTAGACGTCGGGTTCCATGGTCCCGTCAGTGTAGGGAATCTGTTCAAGGATGGCAGGTAATTTGGTGTTTGTTTGCAGGGAAGCAACATTTTGCGTTCCGACAATTTGCACCTCATCCGGGAAAGATTACAATCAAAACCTGATGCGTCGCGTTTTCGTCCTTGCTGGCTGCGCCGTTCTCCTGGCGACCCTCTCCCCTGCTGCTTTTGCGCAGAAGGATATCGATATTTCCCGTTTGGAGCGGTACTACACCGAATCGCTCAAGAGTGAGAAGAACAGGGCTTCCTACGAGTCGCTCATTGCATCGGAGCGGGAACACATCCGCAGCGCCGTCCAGGAGAGCATCGATGCGCTTGTGCAGCCACCGGCTGGAGAGGCCGACGTAGAGGCTTCCAAGGCACAGGACCGCCAGCGGCAGGTGGTGCAGGATCTACGGGAGCGTCTTAATGAAGCCACCGTGGACCTTAACTTACTCAAGGATGAGGAGAAGGTATACCAGAACGGGGGCGGGAGCGCTTCCGGGGTTTACATGACTACCAAGTCCTATCCGGAGCTCCTCGCCAAGAGGGTGGTGTTGGAAGAAGAGACCAGCGCCCTCTCGGCAGCTCTCCCCACACAGGAATCGCGCTTGGAAGGGCTCCTCATGGAGGAACGGTCGAAGAACCTGGGGCTGCTGCTCACCATTCTGTGGTACATCCTCATCTTCTTCGTTACGGTGACGCTGGAGAGCTTTATCCGTACGCAGCTCATCCTCCGTCTCCCGCAGCGGCGCGTACGGTACATGGCAGCCAAGGTGTTTACGCTGCTCGTGTACCTCAGCTTGTTCTTCTGGCTCGCGCAGCAGCTCTTGCAGCAGTATCCCGGCTTTACCACCATTTTTGCGGTCATCGGTGCAGCGCTCATCATCATGCTCCAGGACGTCATCAAGGCCTTCCTGGGATGGCTCACTTATCGCGGAGCGGTGAAGCTGGGAGACCGCATAATGATCGGTGATTACACGGGCGATGTTCTCGATATCAGTATGCTTCACACCACTCTTCTCGCTTCCCGTGCCCCCAATATGGGGGATGTGTCCCAGGCGGGGAAGGTTGTCCGTGTACCCAATACCCTGTACCTCACCGGCACGCTCATCAACTACCAGAGCACATCGGATTTTGAGAATGTGGAAATTCCGCTCTACCTGGCGGACGTAACACAGGCGGAACGGGCCAAGAAGTTCCTGGGGGAGCTACTCGCGGACGAGGCGAGTTCCTACGCGGAGCAGGCGCGTCGCCAGATGGACCGCCGCATGCGCGGGTTCTACTTTTCACAGGTTTCACCCAGTATCCGTGTGTACATGGAGATGACGGACAAGCGCGAGCTTAAGCTCACCCTCTGCTTCCCGGCGCCCATTGGGCAGCGGCGGCAGGTCACTACCAAAATCCTCCAGCGCGTCCTGGAGCGGTTTGAGGAGGAAGGAATCGGATTGGCGAAGCCGGCCTAGGATCATGAGTTCCTAGATGGCAAGGATTGTCATGATGGGCAGGTATGCATTTTGGGTGTGTCTTCGACACGCAGCCATCACGCAGTGCGCGGTGATATTTTTGGGGGTGTGTGAATCTTCTTGAGGGCTAAGCCGGAAAAGAACGCGAAGAGGATGTTCACGATGGTAAATATCCAGTCGCTTTCCAGATAACTGAAGACGGCAATCACGGCACTTCCTAGCGCAAGCGCAAGGTTCCGCCGTACCGTCCCGTCTGCAGAGGCGAAACCGATCCCCAGAAGCACGATTCCCATGATGAAGAGGACTGTCGCATATCCCTCGAAGAGCGTGAGAGACCAGGCGACAAGCGCCACGCCCACCGCGGTGAGGAACGGTGTGTCGTACCGGTCCGGAACGTCCAGGAGCATCAGGACCGTCGAGGTGGCGATGTAGATCTGGAGGATGAGGAACAAGACGGATCCACCGGCAAGCCAACCGAGGAGTGCGTAGAGAAACATGCAGGCGTTTCCCGATGCGAATAGAAAGTTCTTGGCTTTAGGAAGCCATTTTTTTGATATGAGTGATGGGAAGGCTGCCCCGGCAACCAAGAGGATGGAACCGAGGATGCCGATGGGGAAGCGGGGGTCCATGGATGGAATTCTATCTCACCCGAGGCTTTTACGTATCACGCCTGCCTCCACAATGTCGCGCGTGAGCAAAACGGGATCAGGCGCGGAGCGCAGGCGGTGGAGGATAGTTGACGTGATGTTGCGATGGATGGTGTGATGCGGCTTTTCGGGGCCCAGTTCCAGGCCCAGGACTTCCTCTATGGCCCCAATCCCCTCTTTGATGCTTTCGAACACCGGCAGCTCCGCGGCGAGGATCTCCAGGTTCTCGCGGTTCAAATATTTTCCGGCGTGGCGCAAATCATCACGCAGGGCGGGGTAGTGTGTTTCGAGAAGGGGGAGTGATCCCGCCTTTTTTGCAGCCTTCAATCCCCTTCCCGTCGCAATCAGTTCCGGCGGGATGCCGAGCGAGTAGAGCGCGCACGTAAAGCCGATGGCGCGCGGCAACTTCACATGGCCTATTCCCCTGCTGTACCCGAAGAGCCCGATGTGCAGCAGGCGCTCGCGCCGCGGCGGAATGTACTGGGCTACCTGGTTGATGAGCGGCGCGAGAGATTCGATGCTCGGCTGCCAGATCTCCAGAAAGAGGTCACTGAGTTCCCGCAGCTTTGCCCGTTCCTTCCCGTCTATTTCGGGAGCTTCCCGCTTGGGCGCCTCGCTCTGGATCACCTGAAGCGCGCGCCGCACCTCCGTGAGTGGATAGTCGTAGCGGAAGGCGGACTGGATGGAGTACGTCCGGGTGCCCGCATATTGCGTGAGGAACGTATCCGTATACGTGGGGTTCACGCTTCCGCGGAACGGGAGTGAGCCGGTACCCAGGAGCGGAAACACCGAAAAGCCAAGCGACCTTCCCAGCATGCATGCTGTACTTAACGCCGAACGCACGGCCAGCACGGCGGGGACAAGGCCGGAGTTCATCGCGGGGTCCGAACGCGCCAAAAAAATCCGCGCGCCACGTTCCCCTATCGCATCTTCCTGCATTAGCGACTGCCAGTATGGTTCCAGAATCTTCTCGATACTGAAGAGCGAATCCACGTCCTCCACGAGCGGCGTTACGCGAAGATGCTGCAGTAGACTCTGCTCGTCCTTCTGGGACTGATGGAAGACGGCTCGGTGGTAATCCGCCGTTTCCCGAAAGGCCTTACGCACGGCCATCGGCTGGTCTGCCGACGTTGTGAGTGGCAGGAACATCTCTGTAACGGGCGGAGTCCGAAGCTGTAAGTCTTTCCCCAGGTCTGCGAGCGACAGAATGTTCATGAATGCCCGTGCCATACGGTGGCTCTTCCCCTCCTCCCATGCGGGGATACGGTACGTGAGATAGAGCTCTTCTCCGAGTGGCCGCTTCTGGAAGTATTCCAGCGCCGAGGCGTAGAGTTTTTCTCCCACTGCCTCGTCCACATACTTTCCTTCCCAGTCCCACATGTATTCATCGATGGGAAGTTCGCGGAACAAGGTGACAAGTTCGGTAATCTCGTCCTGTGTTGCGATGAACGGTTCCTTCCCCCACCACGGCGCCCCGGCGTTGTCCGGGTGCTGGGTAGCCATGGTGGTTGGAGGCCAAATCATGCTCAGATATGGTAGCAGTTGTTCTTGCATCAGATACAATTTCCCAATGACCAATGAGCCAATGATCAAAACGTCCCTGTTCAAGATCGTATTTGGTCATTGGGATTTTGAGAATTGGTCATTCAATAATTCGAACAATTATTGACTTGCCGTACACTTCCTCATCCATGGAACCGTCAGAATCCCCTACGCTCTACCACCGCTTCTTCCTCTTCAGCATCGCCCTTAAGGGCATCGATGGCGTGCTGGAGTGCATGGGGGCCGCCCTTCTTTTCCTCATTCCCACTGCGCAATGGGGGCAGTTTGTGGATGTCCTCTTTCGTCACGAACTATGGGAAGACCCTTCGGATGTCCTTGTGAAAGGGCTAGTGGACTTTGTCCATGGCGTCTCACCCAATATCCAGCTCCTTGCCGCCCTCTACCTGGCCGCACATGGACTCCTTAAGGTGTACTTCGTCTGGCAGCTCTACCACGAGCGCCGATGGGCTTTTCCCGTTGCCATCGTATTCCTCTTCCTCTTTGTTGCCGCGCAACTCTACCGGTACGCGCATACGCATCAACTCTTCCTCCTTACCGCTTCCATCCTCGATCTCATCGTAGTGTTCTTCATCTGGAGGGAATGGCAGCGGGCGCCGGGTGAACTCTCCCGCTGACAGTCCTCTCCTGCTTTAGCCATCGCACTCCCGCATACACAAAGGGCGTTTCGATTAATGACATGGCGCATTTGAGGAGCCAGTACGGAATCATCAAGCCGACAATGAAGGTGAAGTTTTCGCTGATACCTTTATCAAACGCGTAGAAAGCGGCGAACATGAAGATCACCGTGTCCAAAAACTGCGACACGAAGTTACTTACATTGTTCCTGAGCCACAGCGCCCTGGCCCCCATCAGCTGACGGATTTTGACGAAGACGTAGAGGTCCGTGAACTCCGCCACAGCGAACGCGAGGAGGCTTGCGAACGACATGCGCGCGGAGAAGTGGAAGATGGCATCGTATGCTGCTTCGGAGGAGGCGAAGCGCGCGGAAGGCGGAAGGGCTGTAGCGAGGAGCGAGAAGAGGAAGATGAGGGCTACCACGAGCAGTCCCGAGCGGATGATGCTGCGTGTCCGTTCGCGACCGTAGACCTCTGTAATGACGTCATTGATCGTGAAGACGAGGGGGATGGTAAAGATGGCGACGCTGGCATTCACCTTTAGCCAGCTGAACTGGAGAAGGGGGAAGGTCTTTGCGCCCATGAGTTCCGATACCGCGATGCAGAACATGTACAGGGCGATGAGGAGGTCCATCTTCGCAATGTTTTTGATCATGGGGCAGGGATGCGGAAAGGAGAGGGAAAGCCGACGAGAGGAGCCTATCGTGTTCCTTGTCCGGCACAAGCTTAGTTACATCACGTGTGGAAGGGGTGCATTGTTACGTTCCTCTCTCCTCCTTATATAGGGAAGCTCCGATATGTCTACTATCATCCACACCGTGCAAATTCTCCTTCCCGGAGAAACGCAGACTGGTCTTCGAGGCGTCCGGTAACGAGTCGAACCTTCTTTGCCTCTGGAAAGAATGTCTGCCATGCCGATGAGGCTTGGGGGATATGTGAGGATCGTTACCCTGTGAATGTGCATGCGTTACAACGATGTGTTATGAATGAACACATTGAGGTTGGGTGATAACTAAAGGTTCTAGCTTCTTGTCATCACGACAGCAGCTTGAGGAACTCCGGCGCGTAGAACATTTTCTGGCGGCCTTCTTTTTTCTCAATGAGAAGCCCCATTTCCGCCATGGTCACCAGATACTTGCTCGCGGTCTGGCGCGCAGAGAGGCCGAGGTTCTCCTGCACGTAGTCAATGGTCAGCAAGGGTCGGGAGAACATGCACAGGATGAGGTCGTGTGCGTTGGGGAACTTTTTCTTAAGCGTCGTCTCCGTTTGCTGCATCAGTGTTTCGATCTTCTCTACGGTCCGGGCCGTTTCGTTGGCCTGCTCCTCCACGGCCTTGAGGACGTAGAGCAGGAACGGCCCAAAGTCCTGCGTCTTTGTGGTCTGTCTAAAGAGGCGGTAGTACTCGTTCTTGTGCCGTTCGATGTAGCCGCTCAAAAAGAGCACGGGCGCTTGCATACGCTTCTTCAGTATCAGGTAGAGGATCATGAGGATGCGTCCCACGCGGCCGTTGCCGTCCAAAAACGGGTGGATGGATTCGAACTGGTAGTGGATTACGGCCATCTTGATGAGCGGATCGATGTCGTCCCAGTCCTCGTTGATGTACTTCTCCAGGTTGTCGAGGAGCTGGCGGACATGTTTGCCCTCGGGCGGCGTGTAGAACACTTCCTTGGTGTCTTCATTCCACAAGTGCACGCCTTTTTCGCGGATGCCGTGCTTGTCGGGCTCCACAAGTTTCTGGAGATCCAAAATCTGATGGGCCGTCAGTTTTCCCTTGCCCACAAATTCCAATCCTCTGAGCATGGCTTCGCGGTAATGGAGCACTTCCTTAGCCGGGCCCTTCTGCTGTTTTTCCGGGAGGACTTCCGCTTCAAACACCTCGCGCACGGTGGTATTGATGTTCTCAATGCCCGAGCTCGCCACGGATTCGCGGACGAGCAGCGGGTGCATGAGCAGGAAGAGGTTGGGGAGCTTGGTGGCAAGGGCATCCAGCTTAGAGAGCGCGATGTTCGACAGATTCACCTGCTTGAGGATGGCCACCTGGTCAAAGTCGTATCCGGGCGGCAGGGGAGGGAGGGTGTTGAAGGGCTGATTCGGGTCAAACGTAGCGGTTTGTGATCCGGAAAGGGAACGGCTGAGAAGAGGGAATTTCATGATCCTTAAGCGGAAATGTCATATGTTAGACGGATGAACACATGACAGGATATATGTTAATTTTACATGGATTAATTAACATATAAAAGTGGATAGGTGAACGACGTTCACATATCGTCTGGCGTGGATCGGGGAATTATTTTGTGGCAGCGCAGAGGGTTTTGCGCATGACGATGCATGCGGAAATTGGGCAAAACAACGCAGCAGATGATCTGTTTGATGTGCTCACTATCTTTATCGTCGTACAGGCGATAGCCATTCTCCCCTCGCGTGGATGGCGACAGGAGGCCGATGTCGTCGTAGTAGCGGAGGTTTTGACGGTGAGTCCGTTCTGTCTCGCAGGGCCGCAGATTTGGAGCGGTGCAGTGATCGAGGGAGAAGGGGAGTGATGCCGGAACGGTAGTGGATGATGTTGAGGGAGGGTCAGTCGGAAAATATCAGGCTTTTCTGATTGTTTTGTTACCTAAGTATCCATACAATAGGCGCCCATGCCAGATCACACCGCACAGACATCACCGATCATCGACGTACAGGATCTCACCAGGAAATTCGGTGACTTTACTGCCGTCGACCACATCACCTTCTCCGTCGGGGCAGGGGAGATCTTTGCCTTCCTCGGGCCCAACGGAGCCGGCAAGACCACCACAATCAAGATGCTTACCACGCTTCTCCATCCCACGGCGGGGCGCATCCGCATTAACGGATACGATCCGCAGCACCAGCAGGATGCGGTGCGCAAATCCTTTGGCATCGTTTTCCAGGATCCCAGCACCGATGACGAACTGACGGCGTGGGAGAACCTGGAGCTGCATGGCGTCCTCTATGGCGTCGACAAGGCATTGCGCCGACAGCGCATGGAACAGCTTCTGGACATTGTGGAGCTTTCCGACCGCAGGGACGACCAGGTGAAGCACTTCTCCGGCGGCATGAAGCGGCGGCTGGAGATTGCGCGCGGGCTCCTTCACCATCCCAAGATCCTTTTTCTCGACGAGCCGACGATCGGGTTGGATCCGCAGACACGCAACCACCTGTGGAGTTACGTGGCGGAACTCAATGTCCAGGAGGGCATCACGGTGTTCCTCACCACGCATTACATGGAGGAGGCGGACAAAATGGCCAAGCGCATCGCCGTGATCGACCATGGGAAGATTGTGGCGCTGGGATCGTCCGCGGAGCTCAAGGCGCAGACGAACACACAGACCCTGGAAGAGGCGTTCCTTGCCCTTACGGGCAAGGGCATACGCGAGGAGGAGGCGGGGGCGATTGACAACATGCGTCTCCATGCCCGCGCGTGGCGCGGGAAACGACGCTAATCCGTTTCTTTCCCGCTCATTCCATCCTTCAGGAAGTAGTTCCGATCCGTACCCTACCACCCGTACATTCTATGCAAACGATCTACATTCTCTGGCTTCGTCAGATTAAGCGGTACTCGCGCTCGCGGTCGCGCATGATCGGCGCGCTGGGGCAGCCGCTCCTCTTCCTTGTCGCTCTCGGCTTCGGCTTTGGGCCGATCTTCGAGAAGGCGGGCGGCGGCAATTACATCCAGTTCCTGGCGCCCGGGATCATCGCCATGAGCATCCTCTTCACCGCCATATTTTCCGGGATGGAGATCATTTGGGACAGGCAGTTCGGGTTCCTCAAAGAGACGCTGGTGGCCCCTGTTCCCCGCCTCCACATCATGATCGGACGCACGCTTGGCAGTGCCTCCGTTGCGTTCCTACAGGGCTTCGTCGTGTTCCTCATCTCCATGCTCGTGGGGTTCCGGCCCGAGCAGTGGGGCCTCTTCCCCATCGCCCTGCTGGTCATGTTCCTCATCGCGCTGATCTTTACGGCGCTGGGGACGGCCATTGCGTCCGTGATGGAGGATTTCCACGGCTTTCAGCTGATCATCAACTTCCTCGTGATGCCGCTCTTCTTCCTCTCCGGCTCGCTCTTCCCGCTCCAGGGGTTGCCCACGGCGATCGACATTATCGCCAAGCTCGATCCCCTCACGTACGGGATTGACGCGCTGCGCGGGACGCTCGTGGGCGCCGCGCACTTTGGTCTCACGTTGGACCTGGGAATCCTGGTTGTCCTCGTTGCCTTGCTGATGATCGTGGGGAGTTGGCTGTTCTCGAGGATTGAGGTGTGAGGAGGTTGTTCTTTGGTTGGAGGAGAAGTATCAATTCTCAAGTGACAAATATCGAAAGAAGAATCCCTTCGGCTTCGCCCAGGGCAGGCAGGAATCGGGAATGAAGAACAGCATTTTGTGTTCCCTTCTTCTGTCTTGAAACTCGTTTGATCCTTGGATCTGGCTCCGTATTTTTTCTTCTCTGGCAGCGGGGAGGGGAGATAGTGACACATTGACCCCCGGGGGAGATTCGTGTAGACTTAGCCCCTCAAACAGTTCGCATGCCTAAGTATGCGTTGAGGAACCCTCCTTCCCTGCTCATGGCTGACAAAGCCACCATTTCCGCGCCTTCTACCCCAGTAGAAACAGCTCCCGCACGACCGAACCGGAATGCGCTTTCCCGGGGGCGGATAGCTGCGATTCTCGGCATGCTCACCGTGATCGGGATTGTGGCGGGGATGGCGTACTGGTTTGCCCAGCAAAAGTACATCTACACGGATAAGGCGTCGGTCACTGCGCCCCTCATCAAGCTGGCGCCGCATGCACCGGGAGAGCTCAAGAAAGTTTATGTGGAACAGGGAGATACAATAGCCGCCAACCGTGCCGTAGCCCGGGTAGGGGATGAGATGTTGATGTCGGTGGTGCGAGGCACCGTTATCGACGTCAAGAAGGATCTGGGGGCCATCTATACGCCGGGGAGCGCTGTCGTCACCATGGTCGATCCCCGTGAACTGCGCGTGATGGCGCAGATCGAAGAAGATAAAGGTCTCAAGGACATCCACGAAGGGCAGCGCGTCCTCTTTACCATCGACGCATTCGGTTCCCGGCAATACGAGGGAATCGTGGAGGCAGTGAGCCAAACTAACCGGCTGGGAGACGTGGTGTTCAATATCTCCGACAAGCGTGAGGAGCAGGAGTTTGACGTAAAGATTTCGTACGACAGAAATGAGTATCCAGAACTGCAGAATGGCATGTCGGCCAGAGTTTGGATTATCAGGTAGTCATCTTTACGAATGACCAATGACCAATTGTCCAATGATCAAAACGCCCCTGTTAGAGATCATATTTGGTCATTGATCATTGGGATTTGAAAATTCTTCTTCGTGACGTCCACAGCTGTCACCAACTATGAAGCGATCCTCCGCCACGCACCATAACGGCATTCCCAAGTCCCTGATTCTCCTTACGGTGATCGTGGGAACGTTCCTTGGTCGCCTGGATCAGACCATCGTCAACCTGGCACTCCCGAAGATCATCAATGAGTTCGGCATTACGGTCTCCTCCGCGGGATGGATCGCAACGGCGTACATTCTCGCCAACGCGGTTTTTGTCCCCGTATGGGGGAAGCTGGGTGACATGATCGGGCGCAAGAAGGTATACGTGATCGGGTTCACGGTCTTCATCATTGGTTCCATCTTAGCTGGTCTGGCGTGGAATTTAAGTTCCATGATCGTCTTCCGTATCATCCAAGCCATTGCAGGGTCGGCGGACTATCCCACCGCCATGTCGATCATTGCGGTCACGTATACAGATGACAAGGAACGGTCGCAGGCGCTGGGGATCTGGTCTTCCTCCTTCGCAGCCGCTGCCGTATTCGGTCCCCTCATCGGCGGCCCGCTCATCGACCACTTCGGTTGGAGGAGCGTGTTCCTCATCAACCTGCCCGTGGGCATCGTCGGACTGCTCATGGCCATGGCCTTCATCTACGAGTCGCGGTCCGAGAACGACCGAAAGATCTTTGATCTCAAAGGTGCGCTCGTGTTGGGTGTTTCCCTCTCGGCGCTGGTCCTCGTGCTCGATAAAGGCTTAGATTGGGGCTGGCTCTCGCTCAATAGCTTCCTGTGTTACGTGACAGTGCTCGTGACGCTCCTCTACTTTATATCCATCGAATGGAACCATCCGGAGCCTATTGTGGACCTCAAATTCTTTCGGAATAGCGTGTTCGTGCAGGCGCTGCTCAATAACTTCATCGTCTTCATGGGGATGATGGGCAGTATCTTCCTCCTGCCGGTTTTTGCGCAGACATTCCTCGGGTACGACGCCACACAGACCGGGTTTCTCTTTATGCCCATGGCTTTCATGATGATGCTCGCCGCCCCCATTGGCGGGAGGCTCAGCGACAAAGTCCAGCCGAGCTACGTGATTGCGGCGAGCACGGCGATAGCGGCGCTCGGTCTCTACTTCTTTGCGGGGCTCGACGCGCGCTCCGGTCCGATGGATATCATTCTGCCATTGGGCGTGATGGCGTTTGGCATAGGCTTTGGCATGGCGCAGCGCACCAACATCATTGCAGCGGCTGTCCCGCGCGAAGAAGTAGGAATCGCCTCTTCCGTCCTCGCGCTGGCGCGGAACATCGCCGGAGCCTTTGGTATCGCAGTCTTCGGAACGATGCTCCAGAACTCCATCAACAGTAATGTCCTTTCCATTGCGCGGTACAGCTCCTTCCATGGAAAGAGCCCTGCGCAGTACGCACAGTACATCGGCCTCATCAGCCTTAAGGCGCAAATCAATGCCTACAACACAGTGTTCATATGGTCAGCGTTCATCGTGTTCATCGGTGCGGTGCTGGCATTGTGGATCAAGTCGGTCAAAATGGATCCCGGGGTAAAGGTTCACGTGGAAGGATGACCGTAGTCTGCAGGTCCAAGACCCGCGCTATGTTCTTGTTTGCTAGATGCTCACTCCACCCATAACAGAAGTGACTTCAGATAGTCCGTTTCGGGGTGGTAAATGTTGACCCTTCGGCTCGCTCCGCTCGCTCAGGGTCAACAGCTTGTGGTCTCGTCTACGCTATTCAACCCAAAGGAGCAGGGATTTCAAATAGTCGGTTTCGGGGTGGTAAATGTTGACCGGGTGATCGTACGC
Source organism: uncultured Candidatus Peregrinibacteria bacterium (assembly GCA_903825315.1). Taxonomy (GTDB): domain Bacteria; phylum Patescibacteriota; class Gracilibacteria; order Peribacterales; family Peribacteraceae; genus CAIKAD01. Next base: position 13,482 of record CAIKAD010000004.1, read on the forward strand.
CTGGTGGTGCTTTTGGAGGATTTTGACCGTCCGGTCCGCCTGGCGCGCCGCGTGGAACACGCAGGTTTGGAAGAGCTGGGGATCCATCTGATAACTGCAGGAGCAGGTCAGGAGAAGGCTGCCTGAAGGAAGCGCTTGCATGGCCATCCTATTGAGATCCGTGTAGGCGCCCTTAGCCGGTTCAATATCACTGGAGCGCTTGGCGAAGGCGGGGGGATCGAGAATAATAAAGTCGTACGGGCGGGGGAGCGGCTTGCGGCGCAGGAAATCAAAGGCGTCCTGCTGATAGGTTACAAATTGATCCTCCGAGAAGCCGTTGAGCTTTGCGTGCCCCTTTGCGCGTTCGAGTGCCGCACCGTCATAGTCCACTGCATCGGTAGCAACCGCTCCTCCGGCCAGGGCGGACATGGAAAATCCTCCCACGTAGCTGAAGCAGTCGAGCACCGTGCGGCCCGGCGCCAGTTGCCGGACCATGGAACGCATTTCGCGCTGATCAAGGAAGAGGCCGGTCTTTTGTCCCCCTTCCAGGTCGATGAGGTACTTGATGCCGCGCTCGACAACTTCCACATGTGCGTCTCCCTTTCCTCGGAGCCAACCTTCCTTGCCCTCCAGTCCTTCCTTCTTGCGCGCCGCGCCGGTCGACTTCTCAAAGATTGCTTTGGGATTCACGAGTTCCCCGAGCACGTTCACCACCCACTCGCGCAGGCGGTCCATCCCGAGCGTCGTCAGCTGGATCACGAGAGTGTCGCCGTATGCATCCACGATCAGACCCGGGATGCCGTCCCCTTCCGCATTCACGAGGCGGAACGCCGTCACATCGCCGCTGTTAAAGAACGATCGGCGCATTTCGACGGAGCGCCGGATGTTCTTTTTGATGGTCTGCAGCGGATCGCCTTCCTCGAATGCGATCGCCCTTCCGCAAATGTAGGCACGGGGGTTGTACGTGGCGTAACAGAGGAACGCTCCCGTCTCGTCGCGTACTTCCACGATGGAGCCGTTGGGCGCGTCGGGGAAGAAGGCCACGGCGTTCTTGAAGATCGCATGGTGGCGGTTCTTCAAGTGGATTGCCTTGTCGGGCTTTAAGGTGAGAACGGGATACAGAGATGCCATGGATGGCTGAGAGTAGCAGGTTATTGGCTCTCACCCAAGCATTCCTGGTGTGCGTTGACGTTGTTTTCTCCCTCTCCATGGCCCCTTCCCCAGCGGGTAAGGGCGGGGATTGTTTATGCCTGTGTGCCGTCTCCCATTGAAATATCAAGGTCGGTTCATGGAGTGTCACGTATCGGCTCGTACGGGTACGTCATCTTTATTATCGCTCCAAACAAATGATGAGGTCATTACAACATGTCTTTTCAATAATCAGACGTACGGCGGAATCGGTTGTAATTTTTTCCGTTTCTCCTCTACAAAAATCAGGAGGAGGAGCGAGAGAACGGTGAGGACGATGGAGAGGAAGAAGGGCGCAGACAGGCCAAGCCGGTCCCACAGGAGTCCCGCGAGGAGCGAAGACGGAAGACTCATCAACCCGATGACAAGCTGGAATCCGCCAAGCGTACTGGCGACGTAGTCCTTGTGCGCGAGTTCCGCGGCGAAAGTCTTTTGCACCGGATCGAGGGCGCCTTTATGGAGCCCGTACAGCGCGAAGGCAGCCACGATAGCCGCCGGATGGCGCAGGAAGAGGAAGATACCAAGGACGGCAGCCCAGGCGAGGAAGGACGCATAGAGGAGCGGCTTGCGGCCCAGGCGGTCCGCCAGGCGCCCCACCGGCACGGAGACGAGGGCGGCGACGAGTGTAAAGAGCAGGTAGAGGAGCGGAACCGTGCCTGTCGCAAAGCCGAGCGACGTAGCTGCGAGCAGCAGGAAGGAGTAGCTAAAGCCGCCGAGTTCCAGAAGTGCACTGGAAACTGTGAAGAGCCAGAGGTTCCCGGATACGTCGTGGAACCGGATGCCGCGGAAGATGGTGCCGGCGGCCGGTCCTTTTTCCCGTATGGCGAAGAAGACGAGTGCGACTGCAAAAACCGAGGGGACGGCTGCAATGAGGAATATCGTGCGCAGGGGCAGAAAGTGGATGAGGAGCAAGGAGAGAAGTACCCCTACGAGGGCGCCGGCATTGTCCATGGCGCGCATGAAGCCAAAGTGCGTTCCCCGGTCTGTGCGCGTGGAAATGTCGGAGACGATGGCGTCGCGGGGCGAGGAGCGGACTTTTCCGGAACGGTCGAGGATGCGAAAGGGGATAACGGCGGTCCATGTGGGGGAGATGGCGTAGCCGATGCGCGCGAGCGCCCCGAAACAGTAGCCCATCCACACGAAGACCTTCCGCTTCCGGATCCTGTCCGACATGTATCCCGCCACGGCGCTGGAGACGGATACCACCATGTCCCCCAGCCCGTCGATAAGTCCCACAGCCGTCTTATTGGCGCCGAGCACCTGCGTAAGAAACAGCGGCCACACCGAATAGATCATGTCTGCTCCTGCGTCGTGGAGGAACGATGCCCATGCAAAGGTGTGTACGGTGCGCTTTACTTCCTGGGGCGTGGGTTGCGACATACGTCGTTGGGACGAAGGACAAGGTGCCGGTACTGTACCAGAGTGAAGTAGTGCGATCTTGTTCCGGTGGGTATACTGATTCCCATGAAGGATGTTTGTCCCTTGGTTCTTCGAAAAGATGTTACCCGTCTACGTCCTGCGGGACTTCGCCGCGGTTTTACCATGATCGAGCTTCTTCTGGTTCTGGGGATCATTGCGTCGCTCGCAGCAATCGTGATCATGGCGATCAATCCTTCCAAGCAACTTGCGCAGACCCGCAATACGCAGCGCCAGACCTATGCGCGGACTATTGTGGATGCCGTGTATCAGTACGCTATTGATAATCCCACGGGTACCGGTCTCAGCGGCGTTACAACGTCGTTCCAAATGCTTGGGACCGCGACAAACTGCAATGTGCATTGCGGTAACACCACCATTACGACCGCCAATTGCCTCGATATCTCCACGGCACTCATTCCCCTCTACATCAACTCGATACCCGTTGATCCTTCTACCAACACAGGAACCACTACTTTTTCTGCAGCATTGACCGGCTATGCCATCAAGAAAGTGAATAACCGTTATACAGTGCGTTCCTGCAATGCGGAGTTGGGCCAGACGATTGAGGTAGCCCGCTAATGGTCAGAGGGGTTTTTCCCGCACGGACGCGTCATTGTTGTGCGGGGTTTTGCCGGAATTATTTTTCGTAAGCCGTTCCTCCCGCAACCGTCAGAGCATGCATCTTTCCCCTATTCTTATGAAATCCCTTTCCTGCAAGCAAATGGGTACCGATTGCGATTTTGTCGCCCGTGATGAGGACGAATACAAGGTCAGGGGCATGGCAATGCAGCACTTCATTACGGATCATAATGAACAATTGATGGCAATGGATGAAGACGCTTGGGCAGGCGCATTTCGCAGAGAGGACGAAATACTGGCAGCACAATGATGCGTGAGTTGTCAGGAGGTTATGCAGCCGTCCGTAACACCGTAGTCGTCACAGGGCTCGGCTGCTACGATTTCCATCATGATCAAAAGGATCGTTTCCTGGATCATCACTCTCGCGATTCTCGGACTTGGAGGCTCTATCCTGTATAGGCAGCTGCCCTGCCGGGTGCCCGTTTCCTACAGTATCGGTGCAGTGGATCCCCGCTTCGGGGTGTCGACCGAATCGTTCCGGCAGGCGGTGCGCTCGGCAGTACTTCTCTGGGAGGAAGCGGAGGGGCGCACTCTCTTTGAGGAAGTGGGGACGGGTGGAATGGTGATTTCCGCGGTGTATGACCAGCGTCAGGCAACACGGAACCGTCTCGAGGAACTTACGAGTAGCCTCGACAGCAGCGAGCGCACCTACGCCACGCTCCGTCCGCAGTACGACGCCGCACGTGCGCGGTACGACCAGATCGTGAAGGAGCTCGGCGTCCTCCGTTCTTCCTACGATCAGTCGCGGGAAACATACGATGCGGATGTACGAGCCGTGCAGGCAAGGGGGGCGACTCCCGGGGATGCGTCGCGGCTGGAGACGGAGCGGTTGGCCGTTAATGCGCTCGTGGATCAGCTGAATGCCAAACAGGCGGACATGCGGATTGCAGCGAAGGTCGTGAATGCGCTGGTTCCTGCGCTCCAGCAATTGGCCCAGCAGGAACATCAGTCGCTGGAGGAGTACAACAGGGTGGGGGAGACGATAGGAAGTGAATTTGAAGCGGGAATATATGCGCAAGAGCGGGGGGAGAGATCCATCACCGTTTCCTCATTCAGCGACCTTCCGGAGCTCACCCGGCTACTCACACACGAGCTTGGCCACGCCATCGGTCTCCCGCATATCGACGATTCCACAGCCGTCATGTTCCGCCTCAATCAATCCGGTGTCCTTGTTCTCTCTCCGTCAGACTTAGCCCTGCTCCACGAGCGCTGCAGCCTGTATCCCGGTGTGTGGTTGATGTTGAAGGATAGGTTTGGGCTGGGGGTGTAGAATTGGTCCTGTTGACAAGGTTGTAGGTGGTAGCTTGTAGGTTGTAGTACATCCATACGAGGAATGGTGGAACGATTGCGCACGTTCATCAGAGACGCATGGACTACCACCTACTACCTACGACCTACCATCTATTCAGTACGCCTTCGCGTAGAGGGCCATCTGCGTTGCCGGCTTACCGCTGATCAAGTCCTTCCCCGTTGCTTTCTGTTCACCGACGATGCGGATTGTTGCTTTCGTCTTTTCCTTGATCGCGTTGGCACTTTCCAAGGTGCCATCCCACGGAGCCCACACAAAACCTCCCTTTTCCTCCAGAATCTTCGTCATATCCTCAAGCGTGCCGGCTTCGGATGTATGGCTCTCGAGGTATTCCTGTGCCTGCGTGTAAAGACTCTCGTGTACTTCCCTGAGCTGCGCAGTCAGTGTCTCTCCTGTGCAGGAGGCGAGCGGGAGCGGCGTCTTGTTCCCCGTATCCCGTCGTACGAGCATGATCTGCTTCTTCTCCAGGTCCTTGGGCCCGAGTTCAATGCGCAGCGGTACGCCCTTTACTTCCCATTCGTTAAACTTGAAGCCGGGGGATTTTTCCTCACGGTCATCGAGGCGGACGCGGATAGTGGGTTCCAGTGCATCCTTCAATTTCCGCGCTTCCGCGAGGACCGCGGCCTTCTCCGTATCGGATTTATAGATGGGGACGATTACGGCTTGGATGGGTGCAAGGTACGGGGGGAGCCTCAGACCTTTCTCATCTCCATGGACCACGATTACCGTCCCGATCAGCCTTGTGGAAACGCCCCAGCTGGTCATCCAGGGCCTCTGTGACTTGCCCTCGGCATCCAAAAAGCTCACACCGTACGCTTCGGAGAAGCCCTGGCCGAGATTATGAGACGTTCCTGCCTGGATTGCCTTGCCGTCCTTGGCCAGCGCTTCCGTGGTAAGGGTGTAGTGGGCCCCCGCAAAACGTTCATGGTCGGGCTTTTTCCCCGTGACTACGGGAAGGGCAAGGAACTCGCGGTCAAAGTCCGCGTACATCTTGAGCGCTGCCTGTGCCATGGCGTCCGCATCCTCATTGGTTGCATGGCAGGTGTGTCCTTCCTGCCACAGGAATTCCAGCGTACGAAGGAAAGGGCGCGTGCGCATCTCCCACCGGACAATGTTTGCCCACTGGTTGATTTTGAGCGGCAGGTCGCGGTACGAGGCGATCCACTTGGCGAAGGTTGCGTAGATGATCGTCTCGCTGGTGGGGCGGACGTAGAGCGGCTCGGTCAGTTTCTTCCCTCCGCCTTCCGTCACTACGGCGCATTCCGGTGCAAAGCCTTCCACGTGGTCTTTCTCCTTCGCCAAGAGGGATGCGGGGATGAAGAGCGGAAAGTACACGTTGTCCACGCCCATTGCCTTGATGCGGCGGTCCATATCCCGCTGCATGGCCTCCCACAACGCATACCCGTATGGCTTAAAGATGATGCAGCCTTTGACATCCGAGTAGTCCGAGAGTTCCGCCTGGGCGATGACGTCGAGATACCACTGCGGGAAGTCCTTTTGTTGATCAGCGATTCTGGGCATGGAAGGAGAGTAGCAGTCTGATCTTTCGGCGGCTATAGGTGCTGTTGATTGGAATCCAAGGGATCCGAAGAAACCGAGGAAACCGAGGGAAGCATATGTATCAATTCTTGAGAGTTCGCTTACTCCCCCTCGGATTCTTCGGATTCATCGGTTTCTTCGGTTTCTTTCTCTGATGCCACAAATGCTTCCACCTGCTACGCTACACGCATGACTGAATCCGACATCAAGCATCGCCTGGCGCAGCATCGCGCAGCGGATATCCATGGCAGCACGCTGGGGCCGTTCATCCACGATATCGTCTTCGGCGCCCACGACGGCATTGTCACCACGTTCGCGGTAGTGGCGGGCACCGTAGGGGCGGATCTTCCTGTGTCCGTCATTATCATCTTGGGCATGGCCAACCTTCTTGCCGATGGCGTGTCGATGGGCGCTGGTGCGTTTCTTTCCCTCAAATCCGAAAAAGACCAGTACGAGCGTATCCTCAAGGAAGAAATGATAGAGATTGACCATATGCCGGACATGGAGCGCGAGGAGATCCGCGAAGCCTACGAGGCCAAGGGGTTTTCCGGAACGGATCTTGACCGGGCAGTGGAGATTATCACGCGGGACAGGGAAACATGGGCGAAAACCATGATGCATGAGGAGCATGGCATGACGGGGGAGACAGCGTCCCAGCCTTTTGTTCATGGTTTCATGACATTCCTGGGGTTCCTCATCTTCGGCACCATCCCGCTCCTCCCGTATCTCCTGGGCTTCGGTGGCGGGCACCAGTTCCTCACCGCCATCCTTTCCACTGCCACTGCCCTCCTCTTTGTGGGCATTACGCGCAGTGTGGTCACACGGGAGCGTATTATCCGCGGTGTGTTCGAAGTGCTCGCCGTGGGGACGCTCGCCACAGTTGTGGCGTATGGGACGGGGGTCTTGTTACGGCAGGTAGCGAACGTTGCGGGAGTGTAACGTGGGCTCGGAAGTGGTAGTAGGTGGTAGGTAATAGGTTGTAGGTGGTACAAAAAAAGAGCGATTGTTTCACTACTCCTCGTATGGATGTACTACAGCCTACCACCTACAAGCTACAACCTTCTGAAATCGATATAAAACTTCAACCCGCTACGTAAATTCCAATAACAGTCACCACCGCTCCAAACAGAATCCCCCCCACTACTTCCTTAAACGAATGTCCGAGCTGCTCGGCAAAGTGCTGCCAGTGCTGGAGACGGTTGAGGACTTTTGCCTGCTCGCCGATGGCGCGGCGCGAGCTCATGGCGTCGTACCACGTGATGGCTGCGAACACGAACACGATGGCAAACTCTACCGACTCCACGCCAAGTTTCTTGCCCACGACAATGAGGAGCGACATGACGAACGCGGAGTGTGAGCTGGGCATGCCGCCCGGATGGAAGAGGTGCAGGTGCCACACCTGTGACCGCGCCATCTCCACGATTGCCTTCGTAATTTCCGCCAGCACGAGGACGGTGAGCGGAATGAGGAAGAGGTAGGTGTGGAGGAGGGATTGCATGGGGGGAGTATAGGGGAAATTTTCTCCTTATTCAGCTGACCTCTTGGAGGATAATAGTGGGTTGCACTGTTTTGGTAGTGAGCAGTTTTGTCGTTTGGTATTGCATCCTGATGCGAACCTCGTTCCTTCCTTCCCGCTGCGCGTTCTCAATCGCAGCAAAGAGGCTTTCAATCTGGTCCTGCGGGATGGTGGCGTTCCCCAGTACGGGAATGGAGATGATGAAGTTGCTTCCCTTTCTGTTGATACTCAGGATACTGCTATTTTGTACAAGGCTCTCGCTGGTGTTGGTCGTGTTGGCGTCTTCCAGTTTTTTTATGCGGTAGGATTTCCCTTTTACCTGGAGCAGGATTTCCCCGTTGTTCCCTTGCTTGATTTCTCGCAGGCTGAATTCGCGGTTCCCCAAACGCAAGGCTTTGCCGCTCCTCCCAAGCGCAAGGAGGTCCTGCTTTTCATCTGCACTGCTGAGGTCGAAAACCTGGGGTACCGCCCTCTCGGGAGCGGCGGGTGCCGAGGCAGTGGGGGCTGTGCCGGATCGGTCAGCAGACCCCGTTACGCTTTTGGGCCTTCCGCGGGGGTGCCTGGAAGTACGTCGCTTTGGCTGGGGGCGGTGTTGGGTGGTGTGACTGCGCGTGTAGCTTCCGTGGAAGGGGGTGTTTCGGGAGTAGTGCCTGTTTCTGCTGGCGCTGCTGCGTCGCTGGGCTTGGGGGAGGGGGCTACGCCCAAGGCGGGCTTCAGCTTGTCGTTGATCAGATAGCGCCCGCCATTGATGGCAAAAATCAGTCCGGTTCCTACGGCACCTGTCCACAGTACCGCTTTTATGAACTGGCCGAGCTTACCTAACACGCCCGGTGTACTACCAATTTTGCGCCAGCTGTTCTTCACCTTCTTCCATCCATACCACGAACCTCCCAAAAGCAATCCTGCCTGAGTAAGACCCGTCACGCCTTTCCTCCAATCGCCTTCCGTGACGCCTTGTCCGAAATTAGTGAAACCCTCCCCCAATAATTCGCGTACACTTTTCGGGGCTTTTATTGCTTGATTGATACTCCAATTTTTCACTTCACCTGCTGCGTTTAGACCCGTATTGATACCCGAACTTATCGTTTCCCCGGCCAGGCTTGTTCCGTAGTTGATGACATCTCCCCCGTTCACTGTGAGAATCTGTCTCCGAAGGTCTTGGATCCGTGTCATCGCTTGGTCTCTAACACTGTTCTCTGCCCCGTTCTTGGTAGAGTCTAGCCATGTCGTTATGGCAGTCACGAGCCTGGCGCGCTCATCTGCCGTTGCGGTTTTTGCACTCGTAATGGCTGCATTGATTTGTTCCGGCCGGAACGCATTCACCTGATCAGGGCGCAGTGCCGGGTTGAGCAGTTCGTTGATGACCGGCAGTGTTTCGAAGTTACCCATAGGGGAAGGGGGGAAATTACCTCGTGGTTGAGGTCGGAGTGGGGGATGTGCCGTTTGCTACGGGGGCAGGAGCAGGAGTCGTTGTTGGGGCTGGTTGGACCACGAAGGCAGTAGGAGCTGCGGTCGGTGCCGGCTGGTTCGCCTTCTCTTTGGTCACTTCTTCGTTGCGCTTATCCGCCATCTTGTTGAACGTATCCGTCGCCTCCGCGAGTTGCTGGAGTGTGTACTGCTTGCCCTTCTCCGGCTTTATCACTTCCTTGATCACCTGGTCGAGGTAACCCGTGAGCGAGGCGTAGCGCGTGCGGAGGCCGGGGTATTCGCGTCCCAGTGCTTCCTGGTTGGCGCGGAGTTTGACGAGAGTATCCAGGTCCTCTGCGGGCTTTTCGGATTTGAGCGTGCCGGGTTGCAGGCGTCCGCGGATTTCGCGCAGGTCCTTTTGGTCCTGCTCCGTCATGCCTGCGGGGGCGCCTTCCAGCCGCTTGGCCCAGTCTTCGTAGCCGAAGAAGCGCATCGCAGAAGCCATGCTTTTCTTGGTGCCCTGGGACATGCCGGAGAAGATGCCGGAAACTTTGTCCCAGAGTGGCTTGAGGACGTTTTCCCACAGGGGCTTGAGGGTGTATTCCCAGGCGACCTGCGCACCCTCGCCGACCTTATTCCCCACGGTTCCCATCCAACCCATTGCCGTCTCCAACTTGCCGCCGATGCCTGTAGCCTTGAGCGTCTGGTGGATGCTGTTGCCGGCGAGGTTTACGTCCGTCTGTGCGCGCGACACATCCTGCCTTACCTGGAACCAGTCCTTTTCTTCGGGTTTCCCCTGCACTTCGGCTAACCGCTGTTCCGCTTCCATCTTAAGTGTTTCCAGGTCTGCCTGGATCTGTTCCTTTGCTATGCCATTTTCGAATGAACGCTTTGCATCCGCGATTTTCTTTTTGACATCAGTAATTTCCATCTTCTTCTCCACTGGCTGCTGCGCTTCTGGAGCGCGGGGCGCGGCTGGAGGTGCTTCGGGCGCCTGTGGCGCTGCAGCCGGGGCGGGAGGATTCTCGCGGGGGGCTTCGATGCCAGCGGTTCGGGGGGCTTCTGACATAGGAGTGTGTTAAGCCTTGCCTCCCTGCGGAGCGCTTGTGGGCGCCTGGCCGGGAGCAGGTGTTGAAGGATTGCTTGTGACTTGTGAGGGGGAAGGCTGCTGAGATGCTGTCGGCTTGGGTTGTGCGGCTGCCACGAGATCTGCAATGACTTTGTCGGCCTCCACGATGAATGAAGGATTATCCACTGCCCTGCCGCCGCTCTTTACCGTAGCGATCACTTGTTTGAGGAGCTCGTAGGCGTTCATTTCCAATCGGTTCTTTCCCTGCGCGTTGGCTATAGCAATCGCGCCATTCTTCAACTTCTGTACGAACGTCTCCTGCGCCTGCGGTGTCATGGAGAGGAGGTAGGGGAAGGTTTTGCCGAGTTCCTTGAAGAGCGCAACGGTGGATTCACTTGCATTCAGAAGGATATCGCGCAGCCATTCCGTCTTTTGGAACATCTTTGCAGCAATGCTGAGGAGCGCAGATCCCACAACCGGCAGCCCTTCCTTGAGCTTCTCGAATTTCTTTCCCCACTCTTCGAATTTTGCCGACCATTCGCCTAGTTTCCCGGAATCTTTCGGCTTTTCCGGTCTTTGAACCGTGTGATCCAGGAGATTCTTGATTCCTGTAATCAATTGTCTGCCCTCCTCGTTCCCCAACACTTGAGGGTCTTCATCAAGAATATTAGCTTGCTGGGTCAGCTCTTCCTTCTTTTGCGGTGTTATGGTGGGGAGTGCCTGCTCAACATCACCCCGGAGCTTCATCAATTCTTTTCGTTTTTCGGCGGTGAGTTGTTCTCTGCGAGCATCCGGTTCACGTTCAACGCCAGACGGCACAGGCGATAGTTCGCGTGGGACTTCAGGACCGGATTGCGCACCAGAAGAAGCTCCTAGTTGAGCCATAAGGGATGTGTGTATTTACTTTTATTATAGCGTAAAACGCTCATATCTTCAATTCCGTCCTCTTCGGGACGAATCAGCGATTGCCTCTCTTGCACGCTGGTGGAATTCCCATTCTCTAGTAAACCAAATCACAACAAATAGAGAAACATGTCATTTATCCGACAGGGCTGCCATTTCCTCTCCGATCAGTCGTCAGCCATAGAGTGACTGTGCTATCGTCTCCCCCACTCCTTCCCTTCCCCACATCTCCGGTATGAACATCCAGCACTTTGAGAAAGGACTGCACTACAGCGACCGTGATTTGGTACTGCTCGCAAAAAAGATCGGGCGTCTCGCCACCTACTGTGACACACTCAAAGACGAAGCATCTTCTATCCGCGTGGAGGCGGAGCGCCGGCCCACCAAGAAGGACCGCGATCAGGTAAAGGTAATGATTACCGTGGATTTGCCAAAGAAAAGGTTCCGCGTGGAGTCGCGCCGCAAGAGTCCCATTGATGCCATTGACCGTTGCATCGAAAAGCTGGAGCCGCAGATCAAGAAGTACAAGGAGCTGCGGACGGGGAGGGGAAAGGCTGCCAAGTATGCCCACACCGGTAAGCGGAAAAAGCCGGAGAACCTGGATGTGGATTTACCGCAAGCCCTTGCAGACTTTGAGGTTCCTGCCCGGCCGCGGCGCTCTCCCCGCACGTCCCGCTGATGCTGCGCAGGTTGGCCCTCGTCGGCATCCTGTGCTCCCTTGTTTCGGCGGGACAGGTTGCCCTGGCGCAGGACCAGGCGCCGCGCAATCAAGCGGTGATCACAGCGCCAGCGGACGTATCGGTGGGGCGGCCGGTGCTGCTGGATGCGTCGCTGAGCCACATCGTGGGCATCAATCCGCACTACACATGGTTTGTGAACGGTGTGCGTGAGCCCATCAGCAATACCGTGGATGCCATTTACACGCCCGAGAAGGCCGGCATTCTCCGTTTTCGCCTCATCATCCAGTCCACCCTGGAAGGGGAACGGCAGGAATCCCAAGTGGTTCAGGAGGTGGCGGTATACCGGCGCAAGGTGGTGCTCGTGGCGGATACGAACATCCCCGCAGAAAAAGTGAATGCGCAGATCCAGGCTTCGAGCGGGGCGGAACTGTACATCAAGGTCATACGCACGCCCGTACCGGCAACGTCCACGGACCGATTCGTCCAGTTTCTCGCAGAACAGATTCCCGCGTTCCGCGGCGCCGATTCCATCATCCTCTGGACGGATGCCGTCAACGGTCTTCCGTCGCTTCTCCAGGCCTTCCAGCGCGCACACTCGACCGAGGACATCCATGACCAGAACGTCGTCCTCGTGAGCGCCGGGTCCCTCTCCTTCCTTGCGCAGACCGCCCGCGCGCCGTTCGCCGTGCTTCGGCCGCAGCGCATCGTTCTCATCCATCCGGACACCATAGGTTCCCTCTTCCGGCAGCCGGACATGCCTGCGTTCCTCGCTTCCGCAAAAGCGCGTGATGTCGATGTGGCCGTGGTCGATTCCTCCACGCCCACGGTGATGTTCTGGCAGCCGGTATCACTCCTCACGGAATTCATGCTCTCCCATGGCATCGCGAGCCAGACGATTCTCCTGCTCCTTATGCTCCCGGTGATTGCCACCATCCTCTCCTTTCTCAAGCAAGTCGTGGGTATTACCACGTTCGGCCTCTTCGTGCCGTCCATCCTTGCACTCAGCTTCCTTGCGCTCGGTATGTGGGTGGGATTGTTCTTCTTCCTGTTTATTATCGGCGTGGGCACGCTCAGCCGCTCCTTTACAGCACGGCTCCATATTCTCTACATCCCCAAGGTGGCCATCATCATCACCATTGTCAGTCTTTCCCTTCTCCTTCTCCTCGCCATCGCCACGGCCTACGGCATCGTCCTCTCGCTCGACGCCGTGTTTATTCTCCTCATCATGTCCACGCTGGCGGAGAGTTTCCTTACGGCAAAGGCGGAACAGGGTTGGACGGGGGCGGGGTCCGGCATTATTCAGACCATCATTGCCGCCATCCTCTGTGTGCTCATCGTCCAGTGGTCGCCTTTCCAGATGCTCGTTCTTGCCTATCCCGAAGCGATACTCCTCACCGCGGTGGTCAATATTCTCGTGGGACGCTATACGGGATTGCGGCTGGCGGAATACCTGCGGTTTCGGGAATTGCTCAAAAGGATGGGGACCGAAGAATGACCGTTTCTCGACCCTGTCTCGTTTTTCGTTTTTCGATTCCTTCATTTTACGTCCTATCGAACAACGAGAAATGGTCGAAAAACGAGTAACAATCCTCCCCCGTTCAAAGGGATAACGGTATCCTATCCATCTTCCATGGTCCGCTTACTGAACCACGGCATCCTCGGCCTCAACGCACGGAACCTGCTGTACCTGCGGCCGTTCAATCCCCAGCGAGCGGTGGCATTTGCGGACAGCAAGCTCAAGACCAAGGCTTTTCTCTCCGCGCGTGGCATTCCCATTGCACGAGTCTTTGCTCGCATCGAGAACCGATGGCAGCTCAAGGCGTTTAACTTTGATCTCTTGCCCGAGGAATGCGTCCTCAAACCCAACTTTGGATACGGGGGAGAGGGAATCCTCATCCTTAAGGGGCGCAAGGACGGCGTGTTCCTGGAAGAGGGCAGGGTGGAAGTTCCCGAGGAGCGCTTACGCGAGCACATCGAGAACATCCTGGAGGGGCAGTACTCCGTCAACGGGCGGCCGGACATTGCGTTCTTTGAACAGATTCTCGTTCCCCACGAAGGCTTTACGCAGTTCCGTCCAGCGGGGCTCCCGGATATCCGCATCGTGGTGTTCAATCTCGTTCCGGTGATGGCGATGCTCCGTATTCCCACGGCGGAGAGCCGCGGCAAAGCAAACGTACATCAGGGTGGCATCGGTATCGGCATTGACATCGCCAAAGGCGTCACGACGCATGCGGTGCAGCGTGACAAGGCCATTACAGAGCTTCCCCATGGCGGTCCCGTGCGGGGAATCCCCATTCCGCATTGGGAGGAGATGCTTCTCCTTGCCTCGCGCATCCAGGCGGTAACCAACATCGGCTACCTGGCGGTGGACTTTACGCTCGACCGCACGCAGGGCGTCACGCTCCTGGAAGTCAACGCGCGTGCCGGCCTCATGTTGCAGATCGCCAACCTCTCGCCTCTCCGGCGGCGCCTGGAGCGCGTCAAAGGCCTCAAGATCGGAACGCCGGAAAAAGGGGTGCGCGTGGCACAAGACCTCTTTGGCCATAAAGTCAAAAAGCCCGTTAGGGAGCCGGAGCTCGACCGCCCGCGTCTTGGCGTGCATGAGGCCATTACCGTCCTCTGCCGGGGCGCCAGCGTGGAAATCCCCGCACTTATCGCGCCGGCGTTTACAGAGCAGTCCGTGTTTGCGCAGGATCTCATTGGAGAATTACAGGGTCTGGGCGGTGTCACGGAGGAGGAGGGAGGTGAGGACCGGCGCTTCCATGTGAAATTCACGCTGGGTGGCCGCAAAGTCCAAACGCTCGTTCACGTGGGGACGGTCCCGGAGGGCAAGGCCCGTGCCGTCATCGGCCGCCGCGACCTAGCGGGCTTTTACATTGATCCCGCAAAAGAGCCCACGGTCCCCACATCCGCCGGCACGCGCGTAAAGGCCAATCTCCAAGCGACGGACCGTATCCTGGCGGACATCGATGAGGAGCTCCTTCTCCTCAAGTATCTCAAGCCCATTAACCTCGCCGAGGAGCGGGCGCGCGTGGAGGATGATGACGATGCGCAGCCTTTCTTCCTCTACCCGGAGGCGGCGCTGGACCTGAACGCGGCGGAGGACAAACTTCTTCGCCTCCAGAGTGACGAATCGCCGCTCGGGGAATTGCTCAACAAGAAGCGGAAGGAACTTCTCTTGCGCATCGACCTGCTGCGCGCGCGGGAATTCCGCACGGTTCACTGCCGCCTCCCGGGCGCTCTTTGGAGCGCCGCGCGCGGACCTGATGGGAGATGCGCAGCAATATCTTCTCTCGCGTGTCGCCTGCGATCTTCCGCCTCCCAAGAAAGTGATGCTCACTGCGGACGAGGCGGCGGCGACCTTTGAGAGTGAGCTCTCTGCATACGGGTTGCACGACTGGCGTGTGTTGGTGCGCAGTGCGCTCGTGGCGGACTGCACGGTGGGATGGAAGCGGCTGTACCTGCGGCAGGGGGCGCTCTTTTCCCCGGAGCACGTGGCATCCCTCGTGGCGCACGAGATTGAGACGCACATCCTCACCTCGGAGAACGGGTCGCAGCAGCCCTCCACGCTCTTCCGTCGCGGCTTTGCCAACTATCTCGAGACGCAGGAGGGGCTCGCCGTCTTCAATCAGAACCGTGTCCTTTCCCCTTATCACGAGAAGCGCAATGGGCCGGCACGCAGCGTGCTTGCGGTCGCATATGCGCTGGAGCATTCCTTTGTGGATCTGCGGCGATACCTACAGGAGGAACTGGGTTACCGTTCCGCCAAGGCCCTTACCAAGGCGATCGAACTCAAGCGCGGCCTTCACGACACATCGGAACCCGGATCCTTTACCAAGAGCCTCGTCTACTTCCGAGGCTGGCGGGCTGTGGAGCGGTTCGCGGGGCAGGGGGGCGATCTCCGCCGACTCTACATTGGCAAGATCGCGCTGGAGGATCTGGAGCTCGCCGAGAAGGTTCCGGGAGTCAAAAAGCCGGCGATTATTCCAAATTTCCTCCGGGGAGAGGGAAAGGTTACGGGGTAGATTGTTTATTGTTTCCTCTTCCCCTAGCCCCCTCTCCGGTGGAGAGGGGGAATGTATGTGTTCTGTGTAAGCTTGTTCCTGTGCGTTGTCCTGACGTTCAACAAACCTCTCATTGAAAATATTGGCATTGTCCTGGCAAGCGGTGCGCCCCCTTTCTCCCCCGGAGAAAGGGGGTTGGGGGGATAGAGGAAACATACAACAAAAAAACAAACAACGACGTTCGGCATGCTTACTGTTCGCGCTTACTTCTTCCCTCCCTCCTTCTTGCCCTTCTCGGCGGGGGCAGCAGCCCCCTCTGCTCCCGGAGCAGCTGCACCTTCGGCCGGGGCTGCGCCCTCGGCGGGCACGGCGCCTTCGGCAGCGGACGGCGGGGCGATTTCCTCTTCCTTACGCGGCTCCTGGATGGTGGCGACGACTGTGTGGGGTTCCTCCATCACCTTAACGCCCTTGGGGAGCTTGAGGTCCTTTACGGCAACGGAGGAGTGGAATTCCGTCAGACTCGAGATATCGAGTTCGATCGAGTGCGGAAGGTCTGCAGGGAGACAGCGCACCGTAACGTGCTCGTGCGCTATCACGAAGATGCCGCCCAGATCCTTTACTGCCGGCGCCTCGCCGATGAAGCGCACGGGAACCGGCGCCTCGATTTCTTCCTTCATGTTCACGGCGTAAAAATCTGCATGCTCCTCGCGCCCGGAAATCGGCTCAAAGGAGATGTCCTTGAACAGCACGGGGATCTTTTTCCCCTCCACATCCAGCTCCACAAGGGTGCTTTCTCCCGCCTTAACAAAGACCCGGTGTAATTCCCGCTCTTCGCAGGAAATGGACAAATCCTTCACTTCAAAGCCGTACACAATGCAGGGTACGCGACCTTCCCGCCGCATCTTCTTCGGCTTGGCGGAGGCATCACGGGGCTGTGCTTTGAGGGGGATCATTTCCATAAGAGCCAAGGTAGGGTAAGGGATGAGGAGATTGAGGTCAATAGCTTTGAGGGGGTGTCAAGTGAGGAAGAAGAAACCGAAGAAACCAATGAATCCGAGGAATCCGAGGATAAATGAGCAGATGTTTTAAGAGCTGAGAGATGGCCGCCCCTCGGTCTCCTCGGTTTCTTCGGATTCATCGGTACCCTTTCAAAAGTACAACTTGTACCCCCTCCTGTCCGCGGGTAGCATCTCAGATTGATCCCCCCCATTCCATGGTCGATTCCCTTGGCAGCCTCCTCTCCAAAAGCTGGGCCTTTTGCCGAGCGCAGTTTGTTCCCATACTCCTCGGAGCGCTCGTTGCCGGTGCCGTGTCACTTGTCCTTACGCTCAGTATTGTGAACAAGATGTCGCAGGGGGCTAACAACGCCCTCAACCGCCTGGGGGTGGATCGTGGGCGCCTGGAGGACCTGCAGCGCCGCGCGCAGCAGGGTGACCAGCAGGCAACGCAGGAATTGCAGCAGGAGGTGCAGCGTACACTCGGTAACTTTTCGGAGAAGGACCTCCAGAACCTCGGTGGGGCATTTGCGGGGGACATGGCGCGGACATTCTTCTCCCCCTATTCCCTTCTCCTTATCCTGGGGATGATCATCGTGAGCTTTGCCTTTCAGGGGTACATCCTGGTACTGCTCCTCGAGAAGAAGCCGGCACAGGAAGCGTTTGCGAGAACGGCATCCCTCATCCTTCCTCTCATCGGTTTGAGTCTTTGGACCGCTCTCCGGACATTCATCTGGATTCCCATCATTGGCATCATCCCGTTCATCATTCTCGCGCCGCGGTTCGTACTGGCGCCCGTCCTACTGGTGCGTGACGGGAAGGGTGTGTTGGAAAGCACGCGCATCAGTTACCGCAGGACTGCGGGATATTGGGGCAAGATCGTGGGGAACGTCATTGTGGCGGTTATCCTCGTCGGCATAGCGGCGGCCGCTATCAATGCCATTTTCAATGCCATTCTCGGAATGTCCCTCGCGTCCTACCTCACACCCTTTGTGCAGATGGTCACAGGCGCCTTCACGGGGGTGTTCATCGGGTATCTAGGATTGACGATCCTTGGCTCGAAGCAGTCGGCGTAAGAAGGCGCCACTTCCAGAAATACTTACAGGCGCTCCAGAGGTGGATGCGCACCGTCTTCTTGGTGAAGAACGACAGGAACCCGCCCTCGCTCAGGCGGTGCTTGCGGTCTCTGGCATGGGCGGCAGGGAAGTAGACCACCCGCATGCCGGCCTGATGCGCGCGGCGGCAGAGGTCCGTATCCTCAAAAAAGAGGAAGAAGCGCGGGTCAAACCCTCCCAGACGCTCATACAAGTCCCGCCGCATGAGAAGGCAGGCGCCTGCCAGCCAGTCCACATCGCGTGCCAGTTCAGGGTTCACATCATGCTGCAGATAGCGCCGCATGCGGCCCGGGAACATGTGCCGGAGGAACGTTCTCTTAATGAAGAGGTCGGTGAACGTGGGGAATGTACGGAACGAGTCGCGGATTGTCCCGTCCTGGTGCACCAGCTGCGGTCCCAGGATGCCGATGGTGGGATCTCCCTCCATCACGCGGGCCATCTTCTCCAAGCCGTCCGCTTCCAGCTCGTTATCCGGATTAATAATCAGGATAAAGGCTCCCTCCGCCCGCATAATCCCCGCATTGTTCCCCCGGCCGTAGCCGCTGTTGCGGCTGGTTTCGATGATTCTCACCCGCTGTTCTTTGCCGAACGTGTTCCGGATAATGCCGATGGAGTCGTCCTGCGAGTGATTGTCGACAATGAGAACTTCCATCGTGTCGGCGATACTTTGCTTCAGCAAGGCGCGTACGCACCGCACGGTGTCTTTGGGGGTGCGGTAGTTGAGGACGATGGCGGAGACGAGAGGATCCAGAGGAAGCAGAGGATACAGATGATGCAGAGGATGCAGAAGAGAGGATAGCGAGGAAGGACGGATTTCAACAGATATTCAGTGAGGGTTCTTTCTTTACCATTGATGCAGTCCTCCCGAAAGTAGTCCGGAGTGCATGCTCTTGTGTACACAAATGTGCTATTAAATGTGTACACAGGTTGCAGAAGATGCAGAGGATGCAGAGGAATCAGAGGAGGGAGGCGTGGAGTTTGTGGAGGAGATATCCCACTCGTTGGATGTGGTCGTCGAAATGTTCAAGTTGGGTTTGTGTGAGGTAGCCCAGTGCTTTTGTGAGGAGGGTCTGGTAATGGAGTTCTTCCAGGGAACCCATGGCGATTTCGACGAAATGTCGACGTTCTCCCTGTGCTCGCCTGCCATTCCCTTCGGCTATATTCGTGGGGACGCTGTAACTGGACCGTCGCATCTGACTTGTCAAACCATATCGTTCTTCGCGAGGGAATGTCTTTGTGACTGCATAGATTTCTATGCAGAGCTTGTGGGCTTCTTGCCAAACAATGAGTCGCTCATAAGGACGGATGCGCATGGAGATAGCCTGGAACAGGTGCAGGAGGATGTCTTCATCCGTTCAAGAGGAAAGTTCGAGGTGGATCGTTCTTTTTGCATCAAGAAAACAAAAGACCGGTTCTCTGCGAGGAGAGAACCGGTCTTCTTCTGCATTGTCTGCATCTCCTGATTCCTCTATATCCTCACATGAACAGAGCCGCCAAAGCCAACGTCAGCGTGGAGAACAACTTGATCAAGACGTGCAGCGACGGACCCGCAGTGTCCTTGAAGGGATCGCCAACGGTGTCGCCGGTTACGGCTGCCTGGTGCGCAGGGCTGCGCTTGCCGCCGTGAAGGCCGGTCTCAATCAACTTCTTGGCGTTGTCCCAAGCACCGCCGGCGTTGTTCAGATAGGCGGCCATGAGGACGCCCACAATGGTGCCTACCATCAACATGCCTGCCACAGCTTTTGCGCCCAGGATGACGCCGATGAGGATGGGGGCGAGAACGGCCACAAGGCCGGGGAGGACCATTTCCTTGAGCGCGCCCTTGGTGGCAATGTCCACTGCTGCGGCGTAGTCCGGATCCACGGTTCCCTCCATGATTCCCTTGGTCTCGCGGAACTGACGACGTACTTCCTCGATGATCACGCTTGCGGCGCGGCCGACGGCGCGGATGGCGAGGGAGGTGAAGAAGAAGACGACCATGGCGCCAAGGAAGGCGCCGATGAACACCTTCATGTCGGCCAAGTTGATCACATCCAGTTTCTTCTCTTCCATGTAAGCGGAGAAGAGGAGGAAGGCGGCGAGGGCGGCCGAACCGACGGCGTAGCCCTTGGTGAGCGCCTTGGTCGTGTTCCCTGCCGCGTCCAACTCATCCGTCACGGTGCGGTACTCCTCCGGGGACTTGGACATCTCCACAATGCCGCCGGCGTTGTCCGTAATGGGTCCGAACATGTCCATGGAGAGCACGTAGCCGACCACGGAAAGCATGCCCATGGTGGCGATGGCCGTGCCAAAGATGCCGCCGCCGGGGATGCCGGACTGGTTGCCGAACCAGTAGGAGGCGAAGAGCGCGAGAGAGACGACGAGCACTGTCAGTCCCGTCGATTCCATGCCGATGGCCGTGCCGGAGATGATGTTGGTGGCGTGGCCGGTCTTGGAGGCATCTGCAATGGCGCGGACGGGGCGGTGCTGTTTGCCCGTGTAGTAATCTGTAATGTACACGAACGCGACGGCCGTGAGCACGCCCGCGAGGCCGGCAAGGAAGAACCAGAGCCAGGAGCCGGGGTTATCGGGAGAGGAGAGGAGGAGCTTGGTGGAGGCAAGGAGAGCCAGGGTGGCCAGGATTGTCGTGACCCAGAAGCCGCGTGTGAGGGCCTTCATGGGCAGTTCGTTAGGCTTTGCCTTGACCGTGTAGACGCCGATGATCGCCGCAATCAAGCCGATGGAGCGGAGGATGAGCGGGAACATGATGCCGGGGAGGCCAAAGGCAACTGCGCCGAGCACCATGGCGCCGATGTTCTCGGCGGAGATGGATTCAAAGAGGTCCGCACCGCGTCCTGCGCAGTCGCCCACGTTGTCGCCAACGAGGTCGGCCACCACGGCCGGGTTGCGGGGGTCGTCTTCCGGAATGCCTGCCTCAATCTTTCCTACCAGGTCTGCACCCACATCCGCAGCCTTGGTGTAGATTCCGCCGCCGAGTTGGGCGAACAACGCCACAAAGCTGGCGCCGAAGCCGTAGCCCACGATGAGATTGGGAATGTTCGCCGGCTCGTAACCGAGGACCAGGCGGTAGACCAGGTAGAGGCCGCTGATTCCCAGGAGGGAGAGCGCCGTGATGACAATTGCGGGGACCGTTCCTCCGCGGAGTGCCATCTGGAGCGCCGCGTTGAGGCCCTTGCGGGAAGCGCTGGCGGTCTTCAGGTTGGCGCGCGTGGCAACGTACATGCTTACGATGCCGGAGAGGCCGGAGAGGACGGCGCCGAGGAGGAAGGAGATGGCGATTTCGATGCCGGAGGTCCAGCCGCCTTCGCCGCTCGTGATGCCGTAGACGAGCATCATGCCGGCAGCCACCACGATGGAGAGGATGGCGATGGTGCGGTACTGGCGCTTGACGAAGGCGTTGGCGCCTTTGAGGATGGCGCTGGCGACCTTCTGCATGGCGGGCGTACCGTTGTCAGCCTTCTTCAGGGCGTTCCAAAAGACGAGGCTGTAGACGAGGCCGCAGAGGGCCACAACAGGGGCGATGAGCTCGAGAGTCAGATCGCTCATAAGGAGTGGGGGAAGATAGTTACGAAAACCTCCAGCGGAGGGCTGATTTCTGGCAGAGCGTAAGGGAAAGGGGGGGGAAAGGCAATATGGAGAGGAGGCCGAGGATTCTGACGATGCCAGGGATGCCGAAGAATACAGTTTTTGTCATAAGGATATCTTTGGAAAAGTGCATCGGACTCTTCGGAATTGTCGGCAACTTCGGCATTCTAGAGCCATGAGTCCGTCATTCACGCCATACGCGAGACAGTTTGGGTATGATGGGGGCCACTTCCAGCGGAAGACTGTGCCCAGAAAAAAGGAAAAAGTCGGCAATCCGCGTCTTGCGACGCTGCGTAAACGCGTGGCCAAGGCTCCCACGGAGCCGGGTGTGTATCGCTGGATGGATGACGAAGGAACGGTTTTGTACGTCGGCAAGGCGAAGAACCTGAGGAACCGTCTGCGGTCGTACGTTACCAAAGATACGGGGGCGGGACCGTGGAAGCAGAGTTTCCTCGAGCAAATTACAGACTTTGATGTGACAGTTACGAATACCGAAATCGAGGCGCTGATCTTTGAGACGAATCTCATCAAAGAATTGAAGCCGAAATACAACATCCTGATGAAGGATGACAAGAACTATATCTACGCAAAGGTGACGGTGCAGGATCCCTTTCCACGCGTAGAAGCTGCGCGGAAGATTGCGGAGGATGGTTCAAAATATTTCGGACCGATGGCGACGGGCGGAGAGCTGTGGGCGATGCTGACAATGCTGAGGGCTATCTTTCCGTTTAGGACGTGTTCGATGGAGATTATTCCCCAAAGGAAGAAGGAAACCGAGGAATCCCAAGAAACCGAGGAAACCGAGGGGGTGCAGAAGAAAGATAGGATCGTATTGGAGGTGGAGTGTCATCATAAAGATCGTCCGACACCGTGCCTGGATTTTCACATCGAGAAGTGTTCGGCGCCGTGCATTGGGAGAACAATGCCGGAGGAGTATCACAAGGAATCCGTCGAAGGCGTCATCAGGTTTCTCAAAGGCGACTACGAGAGCGTGCGGCCTGTCATTCAGGAAAGAATGAAGAAGGCCGCCGTGGAGAAGAAATTCGAGCTGGCGGCGCAGTTCCGTGACTATCTGGCCGCACTGGACCGCCTTGAAGGGAAGCAGCTGATTACGGACACGTCCGGCGGGGATTCGGACATCATCGCCATTGCCGTTCTCTCCGGCCGAGCTGATGTGGTCATTATGCAGCGACGCGGGGGACGGTTGATCGGGGACAGGAACTTTTCCCTCGCCGGCCACGCGGAGAATTCCAGTGACGTGCTCGAACAATTCCTCCCGCAGTTTTACGAGGAGGGATCGGAAGTACCGGAAGAAATTCTGGTCAATGCGTCACTCCCGGGGAAGGGGACACTGGAGGAATGGCTGACAGCTAAGAAGGGGCGCAAGGTCAACATCATCCTGCCGGCGCGTGGACGCAAATCCCATCTTCTCCAGCTGGCGGAGAAGAACGTGCTCGAAAAGGCCAGGCAGCGTGAGGCAAAGTGGGAAGCGGAAAAGCGGAACACGGAATCGGCGCTCGCACAGCTCCAAGAGTTGCTTTTGCTTCCCTCTGTACCGAAGCGCGTTGAGGGCTATGACATCAGTCACTTGGGCGGTACGGAAACCGTTGGGAGCATGGTCGTGATGGTCGATGGCAAGGCGCGCAATGATTTGTACCGGTCGTTTACCATCCGCACCCTGCGTTCCGGCCAGGTGGATGATTACCAGGCGCTCAAGGAAGTGCTGGCACGGCGACTCCGCCACCTGCCGGAGATCCGCGAAGCGGAAATGCAAAAGTGGGAGGAGGCGGGCATTACGTTAGGCAAGGCGAAGAAGGCGGAGCAGGAGCAGTTGGAGGCGGTGGTTCTGGAGGCATCCACGCTGAAGGACCGCCCGCTCCAGTACAAGGAATGCTTTGTAGCGCGCGAAGGGGAGACTGTGGTCGCCGTGGGAAGGATCATTAGGCATCCTACGGCTCTGTTGGAGATTGAGCTCGCATGGGTCGCAGAACCGTACCAGCAGGGCGCGCTTGGCCAGGCGCTGCTGCGGACCATGCTCAAGACGGTGAAGAAAGGGAAGGCATATGTGTGCGTGGAGGCGGATAAAGAGAGCGCCTACGCGTCCCTCGGGTTCCGGTATGTCATCAAGCCTCCTCCGCTGTTTCAGGAAAGGGTGCAAACAGTAGGCTCAGGAACGGCCGCCTCTCTCGTGATGATGTACGAGGCGGCGCAGAACAAGGTGGATCCATCTCTTTCCTCCCGCCCCGATCTCCTCGTGATGGACGGCGGCAAGGGGCAGTTGAGTTCGGTCGTGGAGATCCTCAAGATGTTTAAGGTGGATATTCCCGTCATCGGCCTCGCCAAGCGGGAAGAGGAGGTGTTTGTGGACGATCAGAGGGATCCCGTCCCATTCCCACACGACTCCCCTGCAAAGTTTCTGCTCATGCGGCTACGGGACGAGGCCCACCGATTCGCCAACCGCCACCGCGAGGCGCGCGGCAAGAAATCGACCAAGGCTTCCATCCTCGATGCTGTTCCGAGTTTGGGGGAGGAGGGGAAGAAGAAGCTGCTTAGAAAATTCGGGAGTATCTCGGGAATTCGGGAGGCTGCGGACGGGGAGCTATTGGAAATGTTGAGTGAGCTTCAGGTGCGGGAGTTGCGGAGGCATCTGTAACTTATTTCCGCGTCGCATGGACACCGAGTTTGACGTACGTGAATCCATCGGAAGGCTCAAGTAACGTTGCCGGAGCATGCGCAGCATAGGCGTCTGCATATCGTGTATCTGTTTGTGAAAGGTGCGTGCAGCCTTCTCCCGGGAAGATCTTGCACTGCTGCATGGTCCAGCAACGGGGATCAAACGCTTCGCACAGCATGCCCATATGGTGCACGTGGTCTTGCAAGGGAACGTCGCCCTGCGTGGTGTGGAGGACGTGGCGGAACATCTGCGCATGCGGGTATGCACCATGCAGAGAAGAATCGAAGAGATCGATGTCTCCATACGTAATTTGGTCACTTGGAATGAATGCGTTGCTCGTAAAGTACAGGGATCCACCGGTTTTGAGGCAAGTGGCGATGGGGTTGGTGGCGCAGCGGGGATGCGGAAAGCACACGGCATTAAAGCTGCTCACAGCCGCGTCCACGTGCCGGGCACTTCCGAGCTGAGGCAGGAATGTTTCCAGAGATGCCAGTGCATGTACTTCCTGCCGCGTTTGTAATCGTTCAAGGAGACAGGCGAGGGCAAAGCTGTCCGTACATTCCAAGATCTCCTTGTTGCCGGAAATGTTTTCCAGCATTGCGCGGGAACTGTCTACACCGAGCAGTGTTCTCCCGTGCCCCCGTAGGTTGGGGAACAGCCGTCCAGATCCGCACCCGGCATCAAGAACAATGCCCGTACCAGGCAGTGTTTCGCGGAGTACATCATGGAGCCAGTCGTTAATGCCTCGCTCGACAAGCTCGCCGTTCCCAATGCCCGAAACGGACTTGTAGGATTCCGCTGCCGCTACTGAGTACTGCTGGGCTTCGTCCATGGCGGGGGAGTGTGTGCGCAGGAGGCTTCCAAGTCAATTTCTTTGCATTTTGCTCCTGCCATTCATACAATGGAGCATCTTTCCACCAACAACTATGAAACGTTTCTCGCTCCTCCTCGGTGCCATCGGCGGTGCACTCGGCGGCTATCTCCTCACCAACGAAAAACTCCGTACAGACCTCATGAAGACTAAGAGCCCCGAGGCGGCGGCCAAGCTGCTTGGCAAACATCTGCAAACCGATGGCAAGAAGATTGCCAAAGAAGCCAAGGCCTTCCTTGAGAGCGATGACGTGCAGAAAAACCTCTCCAAGGCCAAAAAGCTCGCCACGGCCAAGTTTAAGGAAGCCAAGAAGGAGGCGAATCGGCTGATCAAGCGAGCGACCAAGGGGAGTGAAGCTTGATCCTGGGCGATTCCGGTAATGGATTCCGCCTAGGACATGCTAGCCAAGAAGGAGGCAGAAGTTTTTTCAGTGCTGTATCCAGGCGCTCTGCCGCCACTCGCGGCACTTTGCGGATTCCTGTAATGCTCGTTCCCTCTCTTCGCAGAAGCGATCGGGAATGACATTCCGGACTATTCCTGTTTGCGCAAATGACGTGAGAATGTCTGCTGCTTCCTGCGCCTGGTCAGTTGTGAGGAGCGAAATGCAGCGCAAAACTGTTTCGTCCAGTGTCCCCCGGGCTGTTTCCATGAGGTGCTGGCGGTATTCATGTTCGTAGAAATCGTCTCCTACGAGGATGATGGGGAACGGACCGGTGAGGATAGCGACGTCCGTTTCTGCAATCCCGCGCTCCTCCCTTGTTCCGCCGCCACCTTCCAGCTGCACCACGCCGCCCGTCACTGCGCGCGCCATGTTTCCCTGGCGGAGATCACGCGCCTCGTTGCGGCAGGGCATGAGGCCGTCGAGATGCCTGTTCATAGGCTCCTTTTTCACACCGAGAACGTGTCCTATAGAAAGGAATCCATGTTCACGCGCCAGGCGGTTTGCGATACCCATCGTGCTGTCATTCGGCCCGCCACCCGAATGGATTACGCGCGGTTTACCGTTTCGCATTGCGTCGAGATGTTCGAATAATTCTTCCATGAAGCCGATGTATTGCGGACTAAGGGTCCGTGCTGTCCCGTAGAAGGCAATATGGTTTCCATTGAGGAATTCCGTACGGCGGTGCGGGGGGACGAATGCGATGGAGTGACTCAATCCCCGCTGCAGGCGCGTGAGCTGCAGCAGGGCGCCTTCGTCCATGTCCGCGTGCGGGCCCTTTCCAAACATTTTGTCGTTGAGCCAGAAGACATCGATTTTTTTGTCGCAACAATCGAGCAGTGCATGGTAATCGGCACCGGAGAAGTACGGGCCGTGCGCGGCGGACGGGTGCCGGAAGAGGAGTGTGCTGATAACGTGGCGGCCTTGTTGCACGTCCGCTTCCAGGATGGTCCTGAGGGCAGCGTGTTGCGGCAGGACTTCGCTGACGAGTACTGCGCCTGCATCCATGCCCATTTTCTGCGCCTGGCGCAGGAGGCGTGTTTCGCTGGATTCGGCGGCATCCCGGGTGATGTTGGTCTGTTCGGGGGCGAAAGGAGTACGAAGCTGTTTCGACCGAGCCAGATGCCGTTCACGATCCGTGGGATATCCCGACAGGCGCATCCAAGGACTCTTTTCATGCGTCATCATGTGCTCAATACCTATGCTATTCAGTACCAATGCCGAAGCCCTAGCAGCATGATCGTGGGCGGAAAACTCTTCCACGCTGCTCAACAGTTCCTGCGCTTTGCTAAAAGAGGACGTGAGGATGTGCCGGGCGCTTTCTTCCGGAACATCGGGAGCGAGGAGATGGGCCGGTCGGCGGTCATAGAGGGAAAAAGCGACAGGGGGCAAATCCTTTGGCTCAAACGGTCGGGAAGGGGGGACAGCGTCGAAAGCGATGAAGTTGCCATCTTGCGTATCGGCAAGGATGTCCTGCCGGAGTTGGCCCGGCAGAATGGCGATGTCGTGGAAACGCGCGCGAATGCCCCGGATCCGCTGTGCGATGAATTGCCCCGGCTGCAGGATCTCGTTGCGGCCCAGCTGTTGCCACACTGGTGCCGATTGTTCGTGCGTCTTGCCCGGCGAAACGAAGAGGCGGCTCTGCAGGAGTTCCGTCCGGTGCTGTTTGCCAGCTTCGGGGTAGTAGAGCAGATGCCCCGGCGTTCCCCGGGCGTAGAATCTTGTCGCACTTCCATCCTGTGGCAGGGCATCGAGGTGCTCGTCCGACATTTCCAAAAATCCCTGCGAAACCGCGAAAGCCGCACGATGTGCGCTTATGGGCTTCCTGCCATCAAAGTGGTGCGGCCGTGCGACATACATTCCTTCCCGGATGAGGGGGAGGAGATTATCCCGAACGCCGTCATGGATTTGTCGCAGCACGGCGGTCACGTGCAGTTCCCCTCCTTCCCATCCCGTCTGTTGCGTTTCAAGGATGACGCCGTGCGCAAGAAGCATGCGCCGAGCCATGACGTGCAGTTGCGCCATGTCCTCTTTGCAGAGTGCGAGAAAATCTGCGCTGCTCTGACGGCCTGCAAGCTCTACGGATAGTTCTTCGCCACTGCCCCGGGGTTCCCCGACAACCTTGAGGTAATCACCCGTAAAACTGAGGAGGTCCCCGTTGCGCATAATGAATCTTTACTTCACACAATATACATTGTCAATCGCTAGAGGATCATCATGGGATTTTCGCGACTTCAAGAGCAAAGATTCATCTTGCCTCTGCGAAAACTTTCGGTAACATACACAGCGGGCTCCGGAAGAAATACTTGTGGTGAGAAAAGCCGAACCACTCCCCCAGGACTGCCCATTTTCTTTATGATGATGAATCCTCGCAAACCGGCTACTGAAGAGAAGCCCAAAGCACGTTTCATCATCGTTACCGGAGGGGTTTGTTCGTCGCTTGGGAAAGGCATTGCGGTTTCGTCCATCGGCGCCATTATGAAGGCGTGCGGATTCAAAGTATTCGTGCAGAAGCTTGATCCGTACCTCAACGTCGATCCCGGAACCATGAGCCCTTTCCAGCATGGCGAGGTCTACGTGACGGACGACGGGGCGGAAACTGATCTCGATCTTGGTCACTACGAGAGGTTTATCGACGAACCGATGAGCAAGCTCTCCACGGTCACGACCGGACAGATCTACCAGTCGGTCCTCAACAAGGAGCGGCAGGGAGACTTTTTGGGCAAGACGATCCAGGTGGTGCCGCATATCACCAATGCCATTAAGGACCGGATGAAGAAAGCGGCGCGGGAGAGCGGCGCGGACATCATGTTGATTGAGATCGGCGGCACGGTGGGGGACATTGAGGGCGAGCCGTTCCTGGAAGCCGTACGCCAGATGCGTGCGGAAATGGGAGAGGGGAGGCTGTTCCACGTGCATCTCACGCTCCTTCCCTACCTGGAGGCGAGCAAGGAGCTCAAGACCAAGCCGACACAGCTCTCCGTGCGTGAGCTCCGACGGATCGGCTTGCAGCCGGATGTGATCCTGGCGCGTGCGGACAAGAAGATTCCCCTGGAACTCCTGGAAAAGATCAGTCACTTCTGCGGGGTGGAGCGTCGCGCCGTGATCCCCGCACAGACGGTGCAGTCCATCTATGACGTTCCGTTGAACTACCAGCAGTACGGCATGGCGCAAATAGTGGCGGAGAAGCTTCTACTGGGGGACGTGAAGCCGGACATGAAGGAGTGGGAGAAGGGCAAGAAACGTCATATTGAGGCGGAGAAAGAGATCCGTATTGCGCTCGTGGGGAAATACACGCACCTGGACGATGCCTATCTTTCCGTCATTGAATCCATCAAGACCGCCGCGGTATTCGCGGGCCGCAAGGCAGCCATTAGCTGGGTTGATTCGGAAAAGCTGGAAGCGAATGACGAGGAAGTCTGGAAGAAGCTCAAGGAGTGTGCAGGCATTGTGGTTCCTGGCGGGTTCGGCAGCCGTGGCATTGAAGGGAAGATCCTTGCCGCAAAGTACGCGCGTGAGAACAAGGTTCCCTACCTGGGTTTGTGCCTTGGTTCGCAGATCATGGCGATAGAATTTGCCCGTGCGATGCTTGACGATCCGCTTGTTACGAGTGAGGAGTTCGACGAGGAGGGGAAACTCAGCAAGGACAAGTACGTCGTGCACTTCCTTCCCGGTCAGTACAAGGAGCGGAGCAAGGGCGGTACGCTGCGTCTGGGCGCGTATCCCTGCAAATTGAAGAAGGGAACGAAGGCGGCAGCGGCGTATGGAAACGTAACGGAAATATCCGAACGCCACCGCCACCGCTACGAATTCAATAACGACTACCGTGAGCGGCTGGAAAAGGCAGGAATGGTCATCTCCGGCGATTCACCGAAGGGCGATTTGATGGAGATTGTGGAGATCAAAGGCCATCCGTTCATGGTGGGGAGTCAGTTTCATCCGGAGTTCAAGAGTAGGCCGCATAAACCCCATCCGCTCTTTGCTGCTTTTTTGAAGGCGGCGGTGGGGAAGGAGTAACAGAATAGAAGAATAACAGAGTAACAGGAACTCGCTCAGGGCGAAGGAACCCGTTATTCCGTTAGTCTGTTATTCCCGTTCCCGGCATGCAGTGATCAAGCCTGATAGTAACCGCTTTTCCTGCAGTACAAGATCCATGGCCTTGGCGATCCTCGCCTGCGGAACAAATTTCAATGCGACGATGATCAGGAGAAAAGCTTCTTCTTCAGAACATTCGCCTCGCGAGATTGTATATTTCGCCGCCTTGTCCGGATAAGTGAAACGGCCGAATCCTTCTGCAAGGTTTGCCAGGATACTGGATGCTGCCTTCCGCATTTGTTTTGTGATACCGAACCGCTCTTCTGTGGGAAGAAGCTTCGTAATTTCGTAAATTTCCTGCAGGAGTTCGATGCCAACTTTCCAAACGAGGAGATCCGTAAAATGATTCATGCATTCATTGTCCCTTTTCTTTCTTTCTGGCAACTATCTTCGGTAACAGATCCTGAGAAGTGATGCGAATAGATGGCTTCCCGTAGAACAAAAATTAGTTCTATGATCCTATAGAACGTCCGGGATAGGTTCCTGTTATTCCCTTACTCTGTTACTCTGTTACTCCAGATGAACCTCTCTCAAACCCTCCTCGGCGTCACATTCGAGAACCCTACCGTTCTCGCCTCCGGGATTTTAGGAATCACTGCTTCCACGTGGATGCGCGTAGCGGCAAAAGGGGGAGCGGGAGCCATTACCACCAAATCGATCTGGCTCCATGAGCACAAGGGGCATCCGAATCCCACGGTCATTTCCACGGAACATTGGACCTTGAATGCGGTCGGAGTGCCGGATGCTGGCCCCGAGAAGGCAAAGGAGGAAATCGGTGCGTACAACGCCCAGAAACCGGCTCCGTTGATTGTGAATATCATCGCGGAGAGCGTGGAGAATTATGCTAAGACGGCAGAGGCCGTCCTCCCCTTCCATCCGGATTTTCTCGAGGTAAACATCAGTTGCCCCAACGTGGAGGACGAGTTCGGCAAGCCTTTTGCATGCAGTGCGCCGGTAGCTGCATCGGTGACTGCTGCGGTAAAAGCCGTAGCGGGGAAGGTTCCCGTTTTTATCAAGCTTTCGCCCAATGTGCTCTCCATTGCGGAGATCGCGCGGGCATGCGCCAAGGCGGGGGCGGACGGTTTTACCGTCATCAACACGGCGGGGCCGGGCATGGCGATCGATCTCAAGAGCCGGATGCCGATTCTCAGCAACAAGGTGGGCGGCATCTCCGGACCGGCCATCAAGCCGCTGGCAATTCGCTGTGTGGCTGATGTCTACGCAGCCACGAATGGCTGCTGCCCGATCATCGGGACGGGGGGTGTGCATACGGGTGAAGATGCCATCGAAATGCTGCTGGCCGGAGCGTCCCTCGTGGGCATTGGAACGGCAGTGTGGAAGCGCGGTATGGATGTGTTTCAGAAGGTTTGTGACGAGATGACGGCTTGGTGTGATGCGGAGGGGATCAAGGATGTCACGGAATTGATTGGAGGCATGCACAAAGTCATTTCCAAGCGCTGATCTATGTCCTGCGGTCATTGCACCTGTAAAGAGAGCCGGCTCCCTACAACCTACCGCATTGCTGCGGTGAAGAAGGAGACGGACATGGTTACCACCATCACCTTCCCCGTTTCGCTCGGTGCCAAACCGGGCCAGTTTGTGATGGCGTGGTTGCCGGGGAATGGTGAGATTCCGATGAGCGTTGCGAATGATGACGGAAAGAATCTGCGCATCACGTTCTTTGCGGTGGGGGACACGACGCGGGAGATGGCCAAGCTCAAGAAAGGCGATCTCTTGGGCCTCCGCGGCCCCTTTGGGACGTCCTACGAATGGAAGGAGGGTGAGCATCTCATCCTGGTTGCGGGAGGATACGGGGCGGCGCCGATGTATTTTTGTGCAGTGGAAGCATCGAAGAATGGTTGTTCCTTGGATGTGATCATCGGAGCCAGAAGCAAAGAGCACCTCTTGTATGCGGAGGAGTTCCGGAAACTCCCGAAGACTACGGTTCACCTCGCCACAGATGATGGCTCAGAAGGCCGCAAAGGGTACAACGTGGAAGTATTGAAGGAATTACTGGAGAAAGGAATGGCGCCGGATCAAGTCTTCGCCTGCGGCCCGGAGCGCATGCTCCTGGCGGTGTCCGATCTGACGGCACAGAAGAAGATTCCGAGCCAATTGTCATTGGAACGTTACATGAAGTGCGGCTACGGCCTCTGCGGCAACTGTACCGTGGATCCACTCGGAATCCGTCTCTGCGTGGAAGGACCGGTCGTGAAGAATGAAACGGCGCGGAAGATTACGGAGTTTGGGAACTATCATCGGGATGAGTTAGGGAAGAAGCATTCCTTTTGAGGAAACCGAAGAAACCGGGGAAAATATTTGTCGAACCCTCACATGATCCATACACTTGCCGCTCAGCCGTTGGGCGGTGCGCCCCTTTGCCTCCGTTGGGATCGTGAGGTGTATTCTGGATGGTTGGCACTCGTCAAGGGAGAGTGCTAGACACGGGGCTTTCGATCCGATAAACTATTCCTGTCTTCTAATTCTTTCCCGTTCATTCTATGACGTACGGACCCGGTTCTTGTGGCGGTTGCGGATGCGGCTTCAATGGCCCGAGTGGGCAATGCTGCTAAGCAATATTCGTCGCAATCGAAAGGCGGTCGAAAGGCCGCCTTTTTCTGATTCCACAAACCGATCATCAAATGCCTGCGAGTCGAACACTTCGAGTTCTCTCGAGGCAGGGATCCGCCCTGAGGGGAAATATCATCCACGAAGATGATGTGCCAGTCTCATATCGAGATGCGTCTGAAGCCAACGTCTCATGCGGTGCCAGGGCGCCTTTTCCGCATCCTCACGCTGCAGACGTACGACGTGCATCGTGTACAGGAGCAGTGCTGCGAGGATCAGGAGCATTCCGATAAAGAGCACGCGTCCTGCCTCATCCGCCGCCTCTGCGCTCGCGGGAGCTGCCCGATGGAATTCCATGCCTGGCGACAGCTGTTCCACTTGTAATGTTTGGGAGCGGTAGGCGGGGCTACCTTCATCCCATGCCACCTGCCCTTGCACTACCACCGTCGTCCCCGCAAATACCAGGCTTAAGCCGAGTACCAGAAAGGTTCCGGTAGTAAGGGAAATGAGCCTATTGATCATGTTTGTGTTTGACGATGACATGTCTCTATTCTACCAGAAAACCGATTCTGCGGCAATAACGTAGGATATTGTCAAAAGCGTCAATAGAAGTGAAAGATGATGTGGCGGGCCTAGAGGGACTTGAACCAATCAATCTATGGAGAACTATGTTGGTTAAGATAATACCGCAGTTGTTTTTTCACGAGTGCCCGACCATTCCCGCTTTTCAGGAACTTCTCCCGTCCAAGTGCATCCTGCTTCAAAACGTACGCTTCGCAGTAGACCAGTTTCCAAGGAGCACGATACGCCGTGGATGTGTTGCGAAGCTGATTGTGAGCTTCTATCCGCTGTGTCAGATTTGTCGTGTACCCGATGTACCAACCGTGGTCTTTGAGGCTTTCGATGATATAAACGATGTGCATGGCACTATCGTGAATGCAAAGCCTCATCCTTGTAGATGTTCATGGGAAGATTGTTTGAAGGGGCTCAAGAATTGGGCTTCAGGAAGAGATGGAAGAAGTTCTATGGAGGAAGAGAACGCACCATGCTTTTAGGACGTCGGTGGTGGCTGGAGCCGCGTATAGATCGCTGCGCGATCACGCGGCACGTATAGCGCTCGGTGATATCTTGGGTATTGAAATTTGTGGCTGTGCCACGTGCGCCGAAGGCGCTATACGTGGCAGCCCCACGGGGAATCGAACCCCGATTACAGGAATGAAAATCCTGTGTCCTAACCGTTAGACGATGGGGCCATGTACCAGTCGCTTCGCTTCGGTGCATGGCAAGCGATCGGTAAAAGAACGAATCTGTTCCGTGGGCAGTATACAGCTTTCCAAACAGGAAAAGAACCCCTCCAACACTTGTAAGAAACTCCCTATTCATCCGGCAGAACATACGTCTTCCCCATTGTGTATGGTCAACCTTATCGTCTGGGTCATTCTTGGCGGAATCATCGGCTGGATAGCCAGCATGATCATGCAGACCGACGAAGAGCAGGGTCTCCTCGCTAATGTCATCGTGGGCATTGTGGGCGCGTTCCTGGCCGGATGGCTCATTACGCCGCTCTTCGGCGTCTCCACGATCAATCAGAACAACTTTAGTGTGGCAGGGTTCATTGTTTCCCTGGCGGGCGCCATTATTCTCCTCGCCATCGTTAACTTATTCCGGAGCGGAGCGGTCCGTTGAGAGTACATAAAAACGGCGCATGGTTATGCGCCGTTAGAACTGCAGAGTGAAGACCGGTTACTTTTGGAGTTCGATCTCAATGCGGGAGGTGCCGTTGACG
Organism: uncultured Candidatus Peregrinibacteria bacterium; assembly: GCA_903825315.1. Taxonomy (GTDB): domain Bacteria; phylum Patescibacteriota; class Gracilibacteria; order Peribacterales; family Peribacteraceae; genus CAIKAD01. The sequence continues at coordinate 47,262 of CAIKAD010000004.1, forward strand.
ACCTTGAAGTTGAGGCTCATCTTTTTGCCTTCCTTGGACGCCACAATGGAGCCGCCGTTGTCCGAGGTGCTGTCGCTGTCGATGGCCCAGTTCTTTTCGGGCAGGGTCTTCTTGTAGTAGGCAATGGGGCTGGAGATGCCGTTGATGGTTTCCATCGTCATCCGGAGCACTGTATCCGTCTCGTCGCGCTTGATGACGCTGGCATCTGAATTAAGGACATAGTCGGGTACCGTAGCCGGCAAGCCCGTGAACTTGGGCTGGACGGGAGGAGGGGGGACCGAGTCGCCACCCAGGAATTTCCCGGAGCAGGCGGTGAGGAAAAGAGCCGCCACGACGAACAGCGCGGCGGTGGAAAAACGGGTGCGGTGGAGGTTGCGCATGGAGCACATGGTACCCATCACGCTCACGGCGCTGCAAGTTGCTGCACTGGACGGAAGGCCGAGCGAGGCGCGGCTTACCATTCCTTGCCTACTCTCTTGCGCTTCAGAACAGATCGTTCTTGGTATGGTCACGGTCCTGCAAAGATGTTCTCGCGTGCTGTGCCGAGGGATCGGCGCCGTGCTGCCGGTGCACGTGCGGCAGGATGGGGCGCGGACGCTTACCACCCTTTCCCCGGCGGTTGCGGTGCCAGAGGAGAATGCCGAGCGCCGCATTGCTTCCCACGAGGATGGTGATGATGACCCAGGCGATGGTTGGGATGCCTGTGGTGAGCGGCGCACGGTTCCTGTCTTCCACCATCACGCGGATCATCGGCAGCACTACGTCCGTGCGGCGCTCGGCTTCTACCGTGAGGCCAGCCGGCGGCTCGATGACGATCATGCGCTTTTCCACGCGGTTGTTGCCCACGTGGATTTCCACCTGGTGCGTGCCGGTTTCCACGTCGTGGAAGACGGCGACGCCGTCTGCGTTCGTGGTGGTCACCTTGGGCGTGGAGAAGAGGATGACGGTGGTCTTCTGGTACGGTGAGCCGAAGGTATCGGACACACTGAGGCTGAAGGAAGCGAGCATGATCTTGCCATCCTTCTGGAACATGGACGTGCGGTACTGGCGCTGCTCCGGTGTGCGGGCGATCTGTTGCGGCCGGACGATGGAGGTGAGGCCCGTTACCGCGTTCTGGAGTGCATCATTGCCACCGGTGACGGCGTCCGCCAGGCGGTCGGCGACGGCTACGGACACCTGCGCGATGCCCTGTGCGGCATGATCCGTCTCCAGCCCCAGCTGCGTGCCGACGAATGCGACGGCATTGTGGAGGGCGCCTAACGTGCCGGATCCGAGGGAGGCAAACTGCCGGCCGGAGGTGCCCAGTGCCTGTGCCATGTACTGCGCCACCGCTCCCGTATTGAGCGCGAGTTCCGTTGCAATGCCCTGCATGCCCTTCCCCAGCGTTCCCATGACGCCGGGCAGGTCGCCGAGCTGCGTGAACGCTACCTGTGCGCTCTCCATTGTGTTGTTGAACCGGCGGGCCAGGGCGCGCATTTCCGGCTTCCACCGACTCTGGATCAGGAGGGCGTACTGCTTTGTCTCGGTTCCCATATCGGTGAAGGAGTCGCGGACCATGGTCAGGGCGAGCGGGCGGAGCATGCCCCATACGCCTTGCATGGACTGCGGCGCCAGCTCCTCGATGCCACCGAACGCGATACCGCTAAGGCGCTGCTTGAGGACTTCCTTGAGCGTTTCGGTGCGGTACGGTTGCAACGCCATGCGGATGGCACGTTGCTGCGCCCTTTCCTCCTCTCTCCTCTGGCGGATGAGCTCGAGCAGCTGACTGCGCTCCGGTCCGGTACCGTTGTTGAGCGAGCCGTCGTCGATCACCGGCTGCGTTACCTCCTGCCCCGGTGTTGCCGGCCGCACGATGATGGGCTGCGCTCCTGTTCCCGTCATCGGAATTTCCGTAAGTGTTCCGCCCGAGAGCGAGGCACCGGTGCCGGTCACGATCGGTTCACCGTTCTTGCCGGTGGCCCTGTGGTAGCCGAAGTTTTCTATGGTGAGCTGGCCGCCAGCTGTGATGGTCACGGAACGGCTGTTGGTGGTGGAGGAGAAGAAGGCGGACGGCGGTTCCACGATGACCAGGTAGCTTGATTGCGAGGGGGGCAGGTTCGTGAAGGCGAAGGCGCCCGTGGACGTGGTGAGGGCCCGCAGGGAGAGCGTGCCGCCCGTAGAGGAAGTGCCGCTGAGCGTGACGACGGCCCCCGCAAAGATCTGGTTCTCGGTGCTCTCCTGCTGCCCGTTGACATTGGGATCGAAGAACACCGTGCCGCGTATGGTGCTCCCGCGGACGAAGCCGGCGTTGAAGGTTTCCGTGGAACCCGTGCCTATGACGACAGCTGTCCTGGACGTGGCAGAGGTGCGGATCCAGTTGGACGGCACCGTGGCGGTATTGACGGCAATGGCGTAACCGGCGCTATTGCTGCGGACGATGCCGCTAAACGCGTAGGAACCGTCGCTGCCTGTCGTGCGGCTCAAGGCGAGAGAGGCGCCAGTCGTCGTGTTGCCGGACAGATTGAGGGTTACACCCTGGACACCGGATGTCTCTGTACCGTCCTTGGTCCCGTTGCCATTCACATCGTTCCACACCGTTCCGAGAATGGTTCCCGTGCCCGTTCCGCCGAAACTCCAACCCACGTTGTTCCCGCTGTCGATGGCGCTGCCTGCAAGTTGGATGCTTATGCTCGATCCGCTGATATTGTTGCTGTCCTTTACATCCACGTAGCGGACATTGTTTGTGCCTGTCGGGTTGATCTTCCACTGCGTACCGGTGGATGTGGAGCGCAGGCTGAGGAGCCCTCCTTCCACGCCCATGAGCGTGAGGGTGCCCGTGACGCTCTGCGTGACGCCCGCGGCGAACGTAAGGGTATCGGCGGACGTTGCCATCCTCGTAAAGTTGTTGAAGGTGGTGGCTCCGCGGATTGTCTGGTTGCTTCCCAGGAACTGCACCGTGGAGGTGTCTGCGGTAAAGGTTCCGTTGTTCGTGTAATCTCCCGAGAGTGCGAAGGTGGCGTTGCCGGCGGTCACCGTCCCGAAGTTGCTGAAGGTACCGCCCACGCTGATGCGCGATGCGCGGCCGTCGCTGCCGGTGGCAATGAGGGTGCCGCTGTTGATGAATGTCCCGGTTACGGCGATGTTGTAGCCATTGGTGATGAGGACGTCGCCTGTCTTTATCGTGAGGTTATCTGCAAGGATGCTGCTTCCGAGCGTGATGGTGTCCGGACTTTCGCCGATCTGCACGTCTCCGAGGTTGGTGCCTACCTCGTCCTTAATTTCCAGGTCGCCGTTGAGGATGAGCCTGGCGCCGGAGGAGGCAGCCTTTTGGAAGGTGGCACCGGAGGCGATGTGCAGGTTGCCGGAGACGTACAGGGGAGCTGCCTGTTGGTAGAAGGAGCCACTCAGTGTGAAGTTCTGGACGCGCACGCTCCCCGTTCCGGCGTAGAAGGAGCCGCTGCGCATCATGAACGGACCATTGGCGCGCATGCCGCCCATTCCGTTGTAGAACGTACCGCCGCTCAGCGTAAAGGCCTGGGCGGCCACGCTTCCCGTACCGGCGTGGAAGATTCCTCCGTTCACCGTAAGCGGGCCGCTGGCGGTTACGGTTCCTCCGTAGTTGTAGAAGGAGCCTCCGTTCATCTGGAGCGCGCCCTGTGTGCGCACGCCGCCTATGCCGCAGCGGAACGTGCTGCCGCTCAGCGTGAAGCTCTGTGCAACGACGCTCCCCGTGCCGGCGTAGAACGTGCCTCCGTTCATGCTCATAGGCCCGCTGGCGGTCACGTTTCCGCCGCCGCCGTAGAACGTGCCCCAATTCATGGAGACCGCGCCCTGTGTTTGCATGCCGCCCATTCCGTTGTAGAACGTGCCGCCACTCAGGGTAAAGGTCTGGGTGCTCAGGCTGCCAGCGCCGGCGTAGAACGTGCCGCCGCTCATGGCGAGCGGGCCCTTAATGCTTACACTCCCTGTGCCGGCATAGAATGCGGCTGACCGGTCGATGAGCGATACGCCGCTGGAGGCCAGTGTGAACCCGTTGAGCAGGTAATCGCCGCGGACATTCACCTCAGGCGATACCGTGTCGCCGTCTGCCTGGAACGAGTCCCAGACAAGGAATCTCTGTCCGGGCTTGAGCTGGAGGAAGTTCGGGCGGCCGTAGTTTGTGCTGGTACCCATAATGAAGGACCCGCTCATGTACGTGCCGTTCTGGCCCGCGGCCGTGGCGAGATAGGAGCTGCGCATCGGTGTATCGAACTTGGCCGTGCGCGTGATGAGGGTGTCCCGGTAAAGGTCGATACCCGTCATGGAGGAGCCGGAGGCGACGAGGACCGTGACGGCGTTCATTTCCCACCAGTCGATGTTGATGGAGATAATCTCACCGCCGCTCAGGTCCGCGCCGGAGAGCGTGTAGGCGCCCGTTACGGGGTTGGAGTGGGTAAAGGCAATCATGTCGCCACCGTCGCTGCGCCAGGTGACCGGCAAACCATAGGTCTGGTTGGTGTTGTAGGGATCGATTCTCTGGAGCGGCGTCTTTCCGTCGGCTTGGTAGAGCGTGCCGGAGATGGTGAGGATCTGCGGCTTGAAGCGCCAGTTGAAGGTGTTGCTGTTCATGTTCAGTTTGCATCCCGGTGCGAGACAGACGAGCATCTGTCCTCCGCGCGCGTCGCTGTCGTACACGTCGAGGTAGGAGAGGTCCTGTTCGGCGCCCGGCAGCAGGCGGAGGATGGGCGGCTTCGGCTTGCCGTAGGTGTAGTTGTACATCCCGAAGCCGCGCAGCTGTAACCGTATCGGTTCCGTCAGCAGGGTGGGATTCCATCCGGGGTTAATGGCCCCCAGGGTGAGGCTGTCCCGCACGCTGATCACAGCATCCCGGTTGAAGTAGAGCGTCTGCCAGTTGGCAGTAGCCACTTTCCGGAGTGTTCCGAACGTTGTGGAGCCGCTCATCGTGAGGTACGGGCTTGTGATATTTACGATGCTGAGCGTGCCCGCCGTAAACGTACCGGCATTGTGCCAGTTTCCCTGCGATGTTCCGCCCAAAGTGATAGTGCTGCCCGTGGACGTTGTGAATGTACCGTGGTTGCTGACGGCCGTAACGTTGAGGTTGCCGGTCGGCGCAAAGCTCGCGCCCTGCCAAATGTAGAGTTCCTTGCCGTCGCTCAGTGTCATCGAGGTATCGGTCGCGGTCGTCAGGACATCCGTAACGTCCCCATCGGAGGTGGCGCTGTTGCGTGCAAGTGCCAGGTCGGCGCTTGTCACGGTGACCCCGGACCCGCTCCGCACAATGAGGCGGTTCTGGTAGAGGTTCATGTCCATGAGGCTTCCTGTGAGGCCGCGCGCCACGAGGACCGCGTCGGTGCCGCCGCCAACGTTTGTCGCGAGGTTGTCATCCACGTACATCGTCATTACCGTACCGCCTGTCATGGCGGGAGTGGGCAGCGAGAAGTTGCCACCTGCGTCGGTGGAGCCCGAGGACACCACGGGGCCGCCGTTGATGGTGAGGGAGATCTTCTTGCCGCTGGTGGTGATAATCCAGTGCCCGTCGTCGCCGTAGAGTGTTCCCGCTATGGAACCGGGGGAGAGCACGCGGTGATTGAAGGACGACGAGTTGCTTGCCGCGTACGTCGCGTTCCCCGCGTAGGCGCCCGTAATGGCGTGAGTGCCCAGGGAGAGATTATCCGTGACTATGGAACCAGACCCGTGCCCGAGGACGATGGTGCCGATGGCGCCGTCCAGGCCGCTCTGCACGGCGACATTACCCGTGATATTCGCCCCCAGGATACCCATGAGAATGTTCTCCGGCCCGAAGTCCGACCCCGGCCCGCCCAGGGATACGGAGCCCGAGAGCCCCGAATCATTCTGCGGCTTGAGGAGGAACGGCCAGGCGTAGGCGCCTGATCCCATCGCCACCAACTGGGTCTTGCCGGCGTCCTTGTAGGCGCGAACGATGAAGGAAGGCTGCGTCATGATGTGGTTGCCGACGAGTCTGTTCTCCTGACGCGGCGTGTCCTGATTGCCGATGTAGTAGTTTTCCGGAATGCCGTTCCACGCGACTGTGCCCCACAGCCGTGAGCTGTTGACGGGGAAGAGGGCGATGGTACCAGACCCGTTACGGCTCCCCATGGCCACGATGTTCCCTACACCTCCAACCGAGCTCCGGAACAGCCGAACGGTCTCGTTATTCGGGGCGACGTTACTTACCGACCAGTATAATACGCCCTGGTTGGTATTCATGCCCGTAGCACCGCTCATGGACCATTGGGTGAAACGGTTGTTGGTATCCCCCTGCTCCTCCCATGGCGACGCGTAGCTATCTGTCGAGGATGTTCCGTAGTAATCCCAGTACAGCACGCCGTGGTTGGTATTGCTCTCACTCGCTCCCCTAAAGTTCCAGTTTGAGGCGAATCCTTCCTGATCACCCGCCTCCGTCCACGGCTGGGAGAGGCTGGTCGTAGCCGTGATGGTCACCGTGCCGCTGAGTACCGAGGGGTTGGGAGACGACGTGAGTGCGGTGGCGGTGGTGGCCTTTGTGACTGTCTGGAGGGTTGTCCCCTCGGATGCCAAGTACTGCGTATTGCCGTCGTACGATGCCTTGATCTGGTTGTTCCCGATGCCCAGCGCATTCGTGGCAAGGGAGCCCGACCCGTGCCCGAGTGTTACTGTTCCGAGGGCAAGAGAGCCGCTCGCGATCGTTACGGATCCCGTCGCCGCTGCCGGTGTTACGGTGACCGTGAAGAGGATGCCCTGGCCGTAGGAGGAGTTCTGCAGAGAGGAGGCGATAGACGTTGTGGTGGCAAGGGCGAAGACCCAGTTGGTGTTATTGCCGCTGTTTACGCTATTCGTGTTGGTGGCACTAATGGCTGTGGCGTTGGTGTTGTTGCTGTCCTTCACATCCAGCCATCCGATAACTCTCGTTCCCTGCGGGTTGATATACCACTGGTAGCCCGGTATGGAGGAGCGCAGGAACAGGCGGCCGAGGCTGGAACCCGACATGCTCCAGCGGTTCTGGACGGTCTGCGTGCTGCCGGCGACGAAGGTGAGGGTGCCTGTTCCCGTCATCTGCTTGCGGAGGTCCCAGAACGTCGTGTTGCCGGAGACAGACTGGTTCATTCCGTTGAGCGTTACCGTGCCGTGGCCGTTTTGGAATGTCCCGCTATTGGAGAAGTTGCTGTTGACCGTGAGCATCCCCGAGCCGGCCTGGAATGTGGCCCCTGCGCCGTTTGTGAAGTTCTTCCCTACCGTCACGCCCGAACCGTTCATGTTGAAGGTACCGGCGTTAACCGTGAACCCGGAGCCAATGCTGAGCGCGTAGCCCGTCACATTCCGCGTCGCGGCACCGGACTGCGTGAGATTGAAGAAGACGTTGCCACCTGTTCCGCTCGTAATGGTCTGCAGGCCTGCAGTCTTATTGAGGATGACCTTCGACGTCTGCGGGAGGACGGTTGCGTTGCGGCCATCGAAGTTGCCACCGAGAAGGACGGTTCCGGAACCGAGTTCCAGGGTACCGTGCGTATACTGTCCGTCCACAAGGAGGTTTCCGGTAATCCTGTGTGTGCCGCCGTTCAAGACCACCTTACCCTGGTACGCGTCATTCGTGGAAACAGTGCTGTACCCCAGGCGAAGATCCCCGTTTACCGTCAAGTTGTAGCCGTTGGTATCCAGTATCATGGGTGTGGTTGTGCCGGTGTCCCCGTACACCCACAAGCTGCCTGTGCTCCAGTTGCCGGTCATGCGGAGGGTGGCGTTTGCTTTCCCATAGATGATGCGTACCTCATCGGAGACCGTGAGCGCCTTTTGCGACCTCGTTGTTCCGTTGTAGATGTAGATGTTCGTCCTGTTCCCCGTAATGTTCGCTCCCGCTGCCAGGTCGATGAAGTCATCGACGGACGGGAACGCAAGGACCAGGATGCTCGTTCCCTGTATTACGGCACCCGCGCCCAGGGAGACGCTCTTCGTGAAGACCGTCGAGGTGCGTGTTGCCGTAACGCCAGCGTCGATGCGCAATGCATTGATGCTGTTGTAGGGACTGACGGGGTAGGGATTCCCCACGCTCCCGTTTGCGCTCATGTCCCAGATGCCCGTGGAGGTGAGCAGGTTCGCAGCGTTCGCCACGCTGATATTTCCATCCACCCGCACGGTCTTCCTGTTATCCGTCACATTTCCGGCAAGGAGTGTGGCGGAGCTCATCGTCAGGTTGGTCTGGAATGTCCAGGTGCCGGCTCCGTTGAAGACAACCTTCCCCAGTGTCCCTCCGGTGGCCGTAATCGTCTTGCCGGCAGCCGTGGCGGCAAAGGTACCCGTGCCGGTTGCCGTAAAGGCATTCTCAGCGGAAGTGAAGTTTCCGTAGATTGTGTACACATTTGTTTGCACATTCATGGTTCCAAGGACGTGTAAGTCGGCTGTCGTCACCTGCCCGCCCGGCACAAAGCTGTCGCCCGTCCAGACATGGAGCTCCTTACCGGCGACGACGGTCAGGTTTCCGCCGGCGGTGCCGTAGATCGCCGCAATGTCGTTGTCATTGCTGCCATCTGCCGTGTCGAGGTTGGCATTGGTTACGGCTGCACCGTTCTCACTGCGGACAATCAATCTGTTCTGGTAGAGGCTGATGCCCGTCATGGAGGAACCGGAGCCGAGCACCACCGTCACGGCCTTTTCCGCCTGGCCGCTCACGAAGAGGGTGAGCACGGAAGCGTCCGTCATGTCCTGCGGGGCGCGGATCCTGAATGCCCCGTTCACGTCCGTCGTCCCGCTGGCAGTTACGGCGCCGCCGTCCAGGCTGAGCGAAACTTTCCTGCCGTTGAGACCGGTGAGGCCCTCATCGGAGAAGAGGCGACCGCTCACGTACATGCGTACCACCTGGCTCACGAGATTGCTGCCCGTGCCGTTGTAGTTCTGGTTGCCGCTGTAGACCGCAGTGATGGCATGTGTACCCACTGCCAGCGTCGTGGTGTTCATGCTGCCCGAGCCGTGGCCGAGGGTGACCACGGTGAGGTTGGCGTTGCCGTCCTTGAATGTCACCGTGCCCGTTGCCGTTACCGGAGCCACGGTGGCGGTGAAGATCACATTGTCATCCAGCGCAGAGGGATTCCTGGAGGAGGTGAGCGTGACCGTGACGTTCGCATGGTTCACGGTCTGGTTCACCGCTGCGCTCGTCGACCCGTTGTAGTTCTGGTTCCCGCTGTAGATGACGCTCAGGTTATGGCTTCCGGCAGCCAGGGTGGAAATGCTGAGGGTCCCCGATCCGCGGCTAAGCGTTGCTGTCCCGATTGTCACGTTTCCGTCCTTAAACGTTGCCGTGCCCGTTGCTGTGGACGGCGTTACGGAGGCCGTGAGTGTGATGCTGTTGCTGAAGGTGGACGGGTTCTGGCTGGAAGAGAGGATCGTCGTTGTGTTTGCCTTGTTGACCGTCTGCAGCAGGGACGCCTGCGCCGTGGTGTGGTTGGCGTCGCCGCTGTAGATGGCCGTAAGGTTGTGGTTGCCTGCAGCGAGTGTAGAGATCACATAGGAGCCGCTGGCATGGCTCAGGGTAACCGTTTGCAGCGTCACATTCCCGTCCTTAAAGGTGACCGTGCCGGTGGCTACCGGATCGTTGATTACTGCACGGAGCGTGACCGTATCGTTGAAGGTGGACGGGTTGAGCGAGGAGGTGAACGTGACCGATGTCACATAGATACCCACCACCTGCGGCAGGATGTCGCTCGTTTGATTGTTGTAGTTCTGGTTGCCGTTGTAGGTGGCGGTGATGTTGTGCGTGCCTACAATGAGCGTCGAGATATTCATGCTGGCCACACCACCAGCCAGCGTTCCCGTACCGATGGTCACGTTCCCGTCCTTAAAGGTCACCGTGCCCGTGGCGGTGGCGGGGATCACCGTAGCCGTAAACGTGACACCGCTGCCGAAGGTGGAGGGGTTGAGGCTGGAGATGAGGTTTACCGCAACGTTCGCCTTGTTGACGGTCTGAACCACCGTGTCACTCGTATGGCCGTTGTAGTTGGCATTACCGGAGTACGTGACGGTCAAGTTGTGGCTTCCCGCGGCCAATGTAGAGATGCTGATGGAACCCGATGCGTGGCCGAGGGTGGCCGTGCCGATGACCACGTTGCCGTCCGTAAAGGTGAGCGAGCCGGTGGTAGTCCACGGGGAGACCGTGCCGGTGAGCGTGATGCTGTTGCTGAAGGTGGACGGGTTCTGGCTGGAGGCAAGGCTTACGGTGCTCGTAGCCTTATTGACCGTCTGGTTCACCGTGTTGCTCGTCGATCCGTTGTAATTCTGATTGCCGCTGTAGACGACTGTGAGGCTGTGCGAGCCGCCGCCGAGCTGCGTGGTTACCATGCTGCCGGAGCCGTGGCTCACCGTGGCCGTTCCGATCGTCACGTTGCCATCCTTAAAGGTGAAGCTGCCTGTGGCCGTTACCGGCAGGACGGAGGCGGTGAGTGTTACGCTGCCGCTGTACGTGGACGGGTTCTGGCTGGAGGAGAGGTTCGTCGTCGTATTCTTCCTGTTCACCGTCTGGTTCACCGTATTGCTCGTCTCACCGTTGTAGTTCTGGTTGCCGCTGTAGACCGCCGTGAGGCTGTGGGTTCCCGCGCCCAGCGTGGAAATGGTCATCGAGCCCGAGCCATGGCTCACGGTCACTGTCCCGATGGTCACCACACCATCCTTGAAGGTGAAGGTGCCCGTGGCCGTAGCCGGCGTCACGTTTGCCGTGAGCGTCACGCCGCTGCTGAAGGTGGACGGGTTGAGGTTGGAGGTGAGACTGACAGCCGTGTCCTTCTTGTTGACGATCTGGTTCACCGTGTTGGAGGTCCTGGTGTTGTAGTTCGCATTCCCCGAGTAGACCGCCGTGAGGCTGTGGGTTCCAGCGCCCAGCGTGGAAATGGTCATCGAACCCGAGCCATGGCTTACGGTCACTGTCCCAATGGTCACCACACCATCCTTGAAGGTGAAGGTGCCCGTGGCCGTGGCCGGTGTCACGTTTGCCGTGAGCGTCACACCGCTGCTGAAGGTGGACGGGTTGAGGTTGGAAGTGAGGCTCACCGCCACATTGGCCTTGTTCACCGTCTGGTTCACCGTATTGCTCGTGGAACCGTTGTATTCGCTGTTCCCGTTGTAGATGGCTGTGAGGTTGTGGGAGCCGCCGCCCAGCGTGGCAATGCTCATGCTGCCGGAAGCGTGGCTGAGGGTGATGGTGCCAATCGTCACGTCGCCGTCCTTATAGATCACGGTGCCGGTGGCCATAGCGGGCGTTACGGTGGCCGTGAGTGTGACGCCGCTGCCAAAGGTGGACGGGTTGAGGCTGGAGACGAGGAGCGTGCTCGTGGCGCCGAAGTGCCAGTTCCTGTTGTTGCCGCGGTTGACGCAGCCGGTCGCGCACATCATCTTCGCCGCGTTGGTGTTCCAGGAATCCTGCACGTCCAGGTTGCCGATGGCCCGTGTGCCCTGGGCGTCGATCATCCACTGCAGTCCCGTTGCGGAGGAGCGGAGGCTCAAGAGGTTTGCCACCGCGCCGGACATCGAGAGTCTGTTTCCGACGGTCTGCGTTGTGCCGGTGTAGAAGGTGAGCGTGTCCGCAGCCACCGTCTTCTTGCGGAGATTCCAGAACGTCGTGGAGCCCGTCATGGTCTGGCTGGTGCCGTTCAGGTCCACTGTGCTTGTCTGGGCGTTGAACGTGCCCTTGTTCTGCCAGGTGCCGGAGACCGCTATGAGGCCGCTGCCCGCGTTGAGCGTGCCGCGGATGTCCATGTGTCCCGTGGTCACATTGCCGCCCGGCGCGTAGGTGTCGCCCGTCCAGACGAAGAGTTCCTTGGAGCCTCCCACGGTCACGTTGCCCGAGGTGACGCTGTAGATATTGGCAATGTCATCTTCCGCGGCCACCGCAGCCGTTGCGAGGTTGGCGTTGGTGAGGACGTACGCGCCGGAGTCGCTGCGGACGATGAGGCGGTTCTGGTAGAGGTGGAGACCCGAGAGGTTGCCCGTGCCGCCGAGCGTTACCGCCACGGCGTCTGCCGTCTCATCTTCCAGGTAGACTGTGAGTACGGATCCGGCGGCATACGGGACGTTGGCGATGCTCCACACGCCCGTGGTGGCGTTGGTTTCGGCCGTGCGTACGTAATCCGTGCCGTTAACGGCCACGCGCACCGTCTGGTTGCCGAGCGGGGTACTGCCCTTGTCGCTGTAGACCGTGCCCGAGAGATCGTGGCCGAAGTTCCAGTGCTGGTTATGCCCGCCGTCCACGTTGGTGCCGCCTGCCGCGTCAATCTCCCTGCCGTTACTGGCATCGGACCAGGCGACCGTCACATACTGCGCCGTAGCCGAAGCGCCATTGACCGTGAGGGTCCAGGCACCCGTGGCGCTGAGGTTGAGAAGGTCATTCTGCTCGCCCGTAAGGCTCAGGTTGCCGCCAACGGTCAGTGTCGTCCCCGGCAAGCCCACGGGATTCACCTGCGCCGTGGTTCCGAGTGTCACATTGCCGACGGTCGTGATCTTCTTCCCGTTAAAGTCCACGGTGCCGTTCTGGACATTCAAACTCGTGAGTGTGCCCGTCCCTGTGAACTGGACGGTACCGGCGGTCTTGTTGACCGTGACAGCTTCCACGCTCTTGCCTGCGAGATCGACCAATTGCGTCGTGGAGCCCGACATCGTGATGGTGCCGGTGCCCTTGGTCCACACGGTGGTTCCCGTGTCCTGCTGGATGGTGACATTCTTGAGGAAGACGAAGTTGGGGTTATTGGCGCCGGAGATAGTCCATGTACCGGTGCTTTGGTAAAATTGCAGTGCCCGGAACAATGAAGTGAACGTGTACGTCCCCGCTTGCCAGGTGAGAGTAGCGTTACCGGGTGCATCGTTGTAGAGAATGAATTCGTTCGTGGGTGCGTACGTCCCCGGCGGAAGGCTCAATGTCCTGAAGGCGTAGAGGGTATTCTGGACAATGGCGGATGCATTGGACAGAGTCACAGGCGCAGCGCTCCTCCAGAAAAGTTTTCCGGTGCCCGCCACGCTTCCACTGATCCCTTGTGTGAAGCCGTTGTAGCAGGACCACGTGAGTGTTGCATTGTTGGTGAGTGCTCCGTTGATCGTCACGAGCCCGTACTGGTTATGGTAGGAGACGGAGGAGGGGACGGTGACGGACGCGCCTGTCGCAATCGTGAGGTTGTACAAGTCGCGTGTCTTTGTACTGCTATAGGGTGCCTTCAATATTTTCCCTACCCCTGTCATAACTAGCGTGCTCGTTCCCCTCAACACGTCTCCCGGCGTACCGCTCCAGTCGAAGTTTCCGCTCACCGTCCATGTCCCATCTCCAAGATCCACCCTGGAGCTTTCCATCGTCACGTTTCCCAGTACGGTGATATTCCTGTCGTACGTCGCATTATCAAACGTCCCCGCTCCCGCAAGCAGTGTGATGCCGCTCGCGGTCTTAAGATCATTCGTAGCCGGACGGAGTGTCGCCGCACCCGTCTGCTTGATGTTGTAGAAGGTGCTGCCGGCATCCGTCCCACCTGCATTGAGGGTCTGAATGCCCGAAGCGCCATCGAAGCTCACGGTCCCGTTATTGTGCGTCAGGGTACCGGACGTCTTGTTCCAGCTGCCCGCAACAGTGAATGTTCCCGTGGGGGCAGAGAGCGTCCCTCCGGCGATGGTCACGTTATTCACGTCTACGTTGCTCGCCCCTCCCGTAAAGGTGCCTCCGTTGAGCGTCAAGCCGCTCGCCGTGAGGTTCTTGCCGTTCAGCGAGAAGATGCCGGCTGTGCTCTTCATAGTCAGGTTGTTGTTCGTTCTGAGGTTGGAACCGGAGACCGTTACCGTAGCGGCGCCGCTCTGGGTGAGGTTGTAGAAGGAGCCGCTTGCCGCAGCCGTCTGTACCACGTATTGCGTTCCCGAGGTCTTGTTCATCACCACCGTGGATGTCCCCGGCAGCACCATGTCCTCGTTCTTCCAGTCACCCTTTACATTCCAGGTGGAGGAGCCGAGGTCCAGGATATTGCTACCGGCAACATTGGCAGGCTTCACGTTCACCTGCCCGGAGAGCGTGATGGCGGAGTTGTTGGCGATGAGTGTGCCGTACTGCGTCGTGCTTCCCACAAATATCTGTCCCGCAGTCACTGCGTATCCGGCGGTGTCGAGCGTGGCGGTCGCATTCGTTGTGGCAGAGTAGATCTGGAGGATATTGCCCGGCACCGAAACGGCACCGCCGAGCGTGCAGGTATACGTACCCTGCGGCATGCAGTAGAAGCCCACGCCGTACGTGCCACCTGCCACCGTTACATTGGCGGTATTGTTGTAGAAGATGTTCGTCGTAAAGCTGTATCCCGGATCCGCGTTGCCTGTGCCGTTGAGGACGAGCGGGATGGGGTTGGCGCCGCTCAGGTAGAGGTAGGAGGAGCCGGAGGGGGACACGGTCACTCTATTGCCGCTCGTGCTTCCCACCGTGGCCACGTTCATCACTTTTACGGTTGTGAGCAGCGTGATGGTCTGCCCCGGCGTGGTGATGATGAGGTTGTGGAAGTTATTGCCGGTCCTCGTCTTAAGCGTGCCGTTGCCCGTCATATTCACCGTGCTCGTGCCGGACACAAAGGTTCCGCCAGCCGCGCTTGTATCCCAGCTTCCGCCCACCGACATGGTTTTGCTCGAGGCATCGAGCGTGCCGTTGAGGAGCGTAAGGTTCTTGCTCATGCTGATGTTCGTCTGCAGAGTCCAGCCGCCACCCACGCCATTAAACTGAACGTATCCGAAGGTGCTGCCTGTAGCTGTAATCGTCTTCCCGGCGCTGGTGGCAACAAAGTAGCCGGTGCCCGTGGAAGTGAAGGCGTTCTGTGCCGCAGTGAAGTTCCCCGCAATTGTGTACACATTTGTTTGCACATTCATCGTGCCGAGCACGTGGAGATCGGTTACGGTCACATTCCCACCCGGTACAAAGCTGTCGCCCGTCCACACATGCAGTTCTTTGCCCGCAGCTACCGTGAGATTCCCGCCTGCTACAGAGTAGAGGGCGGCAATATCACTATCGCTATTTCCGCTGAAGGTCGCGGAAGCAAGTAGGCCGTTCGTTACCTGCTGGTTCCCGAACTCGCTGCGTACAATCAACCTGTCCTGGTAGAGGCTGATACCGGTCATCGAACCGCCATTCCCCAATGTGACGGTTACTGCCTGTTGTGCATTATTGTCAGAATACACGGTCACAATGGTGCCGCCCGTCATGGCCGGGATCCCGGTGATCACGTAGTTGCCGTTGACATCCGTTGTGCCGGAACCCACAACCCGGCCGCCATTCAAGCTCAGGCTCACCTTCTTCCCGGCGAGGGCTGTGGTGCCTTCGTCGCTGGTAAACTTGCCGGCGATCGTCTGCCTATTGGGATTGCCGATCGTGCTGCCCGAACCGCGCATATTCCAGTACTCAAACTTGGTCCAGGCGGGGGAGCGAGCGGTACCGGCAATGCGCACCTCGTCCATGGATCCCTTGAAGTCGCTCACCCAGGAACGACCGATCTTGAGGACCGTCGAAGGGTTGCCCGTCCCGTACGTCCAAGCGATAGGAGTCTTTGTGGTACCGTCCAGCGTGAAGGTGCTGTTGCTGCCGTTGTACACCCAGGTGACGTAGTGCCACGTGCCGTCGCGGAGGTCGTTACCGGGGGAGACGAACGTTTCCGCCCAGTTTCCTGCGCCGTTTGAAACGTTAATGCGCAGGTTCCCGGAACTGAGGAAGAGCTGGTAACCTGCGTGGGCACTGTCCTGCGGCGCCCCATCGTCCAGAATGGCGCTGTACGTGCCGGTATCAGCCGCTGCCTTGAGCCAGAGGGAAACGGAGAAGTTTCCGGTGCCGAAGCTCATGGCACTGGATGTTTCCATGTCCTGGCTCGTCCCGCTGAAGACGGCGGCTCCGTCCATTCGCCCGGCTCCTGCAGTGGCGCCGTTGACGGAGAGCGTGTTGCCGTTGGCTGTGGCATCAGCACCTGAGAGGTTGGTCCCGTCCCTCATGTGCCAAACACCCCTATAGTTCGCATCCCACACATCCCGTGCCATCTGTCCGTCCCTGGCCCTGGCATTGCCGTAGTACATCGTGATCTCCGTATCCTGCGCCGTCGCGATCTTGGGCACCTTGACCCAGAAGTTTCCGGAACCCGAGCCTGCGCGGGTGTGGTAGTCCTCACGCTCGTACGGCAGCATCCAACCGGTGGACGTTGCGAAGCGGATGTCCGCGCCCGAGCTCTGAGCATTGTTGTCCAGGGATGCATCGGCTGTCATCGTGACGAGGAGCGGGAAGTTACTGAGGTCGGCATCCACGTTCGTATGGTCGATGCTGATGCGGCGGCTGTAGTTCCAGGCATTCACGTTAAAGTTCCAGTTCCTGTTATGGCCGCGGTCTTCGCTCTCCAGATCCGTTACGTTGATCATCCGTCCGCCGGACGCATCGGAGTGTGCAACCTTCACTCCCGTAGCATCAGCCGTCCCCGTCACGTTGAGCGTCCAGGAACCCGTAGCAGAGAGATCCAGAAGATCATCCGTCGTTCCAGCCAAGCTCAGGTTCCCGCCCACGTTGATCACTGATCCCGGCAAACCTCTCGGTTCAACCTGGCCAGACGTTCCAAATACCATATTCCCAATACTCGTAATCCTCTTTCCGTTAAAGTCGACGGTCCCGCTCATTACGTTCATGGAGTTGAGCGTGCCCGTGCCCGTAAAGGTCACCTTTCCATGCGTCTTGTTAATGGCCACCCCTTCCACGCTCCGGCCGAGGAGGTTGATCTGCTGGTTCGTGGAGCCGGACATGGTGATAGTGCCGGTGCCCTTGGTGTACACGAAGGTACCGGCGTTCTGCTGCAGCGTCAGATTGCCCGTGATGACGAAGTTGGCGTTGTTTGCGTTGTTGATCGTAATAGTGGTAGCGGCATTGTTGTTGCGGAAGAGAACGTTGCCATTGATGACGTACGTGCCCGCGGAAGGCGTCCACGTACCTCCTGCGCCGTCGGTATCCGCTACAATGAACGAACCCACGTTATACGTCGCCGGCGCAAGGATTGCCGCGGCGTTGGGACGGTCGAAGTCCAGCGTGCCTACGCTCACCGTGCCGCCGTTGGCGATGGAAGTGAGTCCCTTGCCCGCCTGCGGTCCATAGAAGCCCAACATACCGGCGCCCGTGAGCACGCCGCTGCGGCCCACCGTTACCGTACAGTTGCCTTCCGACCAGTAGAGCTTTCCGGATGCGATGGAGAACGTTCCGTTGATCGTGAGGTTGTTGCTGATGCCGGCGCTGGTTGTGACGCTTGTAGCGATGACCGAGGCGCCCGTCTGTACGGTGAGGTTGTAGAGCTCTCCGGTGTTGTCCCCCTTCTTGTCCGTAAGCGTTACGCCATTGCCCACCATCACCACCGTGCTGGTGCCTTTGTTCCAGGTGGTCACGGAACCAAAGTTCAAGTCGCCGCCGATGGTCATAATGCCGCCCGCGAGCACCTTGCCCCTCGTGAGCGTCACGCTGCCTTCCACAGTCAGGTTGCGGCCACTTGTGCTCAGGTCCAGTGTGCCGGAGCCGCTGTCGACAAGCGCACCGCTCAGAGACAGGCTGTTCGTCACCGGGCGGAGCGTGCCGGAACCCGCATGTGTCACGTTGTAGAAGAGGCTGCCGGCATCCGTTCCGCCCGTGTTGAGGGTCTGGATGCCCGAAGCCCTGTCGAAGATTACGGTACTGTTGTTGTGGTTAAAGGTGCCGCCTGTCTTATTCCAATCACCAGCCACGTTGAAGGTTCCCGTCGGGGCGATAAAGGAACCGCCTGCGAGCGTTACGTTGCCGTTCATGTCCATAATGCCGGTGCCGCCCGAGAACGCGCCGCCCATAATGGTGAGGCCGCTCGCAGAGAGGCCGAAGTCGTTCATGTTGAAGGTGCCGGCCGTGGCCTTGAGTGTGAGACCGGAGCCCATGCGGATGCCATTCTCGGTGACGGTGACCGTGGAGGAGCCGGAATGCGTGAGCTTGTAGAAGACGGTTGCGCCCGTGCCGCTGTTGACGGTCTGCGGCGCGCTGCCGTTAAGGACCACCGTGGACGTCTGCGGCCGGATCGTGGCGTACGTGCCGTCGAGGTTCCCTCCAACGAGGATGGTGCCGGAGCCGAGCTCGAGATAGCCGTGCGTGCCCCCCGCCCCGGTGTTCACATAGACGTTGCCGCCGATGCGGTGCGTTCCGTTCTTAAAGATGAGCTTGCCTTGGTAGCCGTTGGGGTACCCCGCATTTGTTGTGCCTAGAGAAATGCTATTCGCGACGGTGAGGTTGTATCCATTGGTATCCAGTACTGCACTGGCGGACTCGCTCGTGTTGTTGCCCCCGGCGTATATCGAGAGCGACAGGATGTTCCAATCACCGGTCATCCGAACGAGCATCGCGCTGTAATTGAGGATAAAGCTAACGTTGGGGAGGTGAAGCGCCTTCTGCGATCGCGTTGCGGTGTTGTAGATGCGCACGGTGCTGGTGGCAATGCTTGCGCCTGTGCCGATGTCGAGGAAGTCGTCGACGAGCGGGTACGTGATGCGGATGTTGCTGTTGCCCTGGATCAACGCGTTGGCGCCCATGATGAGCTTCTGTGTATTGACCTCGTCGGTCTTGGTCGCCGTGACCCCCGCGTCGATCTGGAGCGTACGGAAGGTGGTGTTCCAGAAGTACGGGTTGCTGATGTTTCCGTTGGCGCTCATCTCCCAAATGCCCGTGGAGGTGAGGATGCCGGACGTGTTGCCGACGGAGATGTCCCCATCCACCCGCACCGTCTTCCGATTATCCGTTACCGCCCCAGCAACGAGCGTTGCCGAGCTCATGGTCAGGTTCGTCTGGAACGTCCAGGCGCCGCCGTTGCCATTGAATGTGACATTCCCCAGCGTGCCGCCCGTGGCCGTAACCGTCTTCCCTGCGCTTGTGGAGGCAAATGTTCCGTTGCCCGTTGCGGTGAAGGAGTTGGCTGCAACGGTAAAGTTCCCGTTGACCGTGTAGTTCTGCGCGGCCATGGTTCCGAGGACGTGGTAATCATCGGCCGTCACGTTGCCGCCCGGCACAAAGCTGTCGCCGGTCCACACATGCAGTTCCTTGCCGGAAGCCAATGTCAGGTTGCCGTTGCTGGTGCTGAAGATGGCGGCAATGTCGCTGTCGTTCACGTTATCGGCAATGTCCAGGTTCACGTTGGTAATGGCCGTGGAGCCGCTGTCGCTGCGGACGATCAGCCTGTCCTTGTACAGGCTCACACCCGTCATGCTGCTGCCCGAACCGAGGGTGACGAGCACGGCTGCATCGCCGCCGTTGGTGTCCGCGAACAGCGTGACCACGCTCCCTCCCGTCATATTTGCCCAGGAGTGGATCTGGAACACTCCTGCCGCGTTGGTTACGCCGGAGCCGGAGACCGCCCTGCCATTGACGCTTACGGATACTTTCCTGTTGGAGAGGGGAGTGGAGCCCTCGTCACTGTAGAGCTTGCCCGTGATGGTCTTTCCAAAGACCCAGTTGTGGTTGTTGCCGTTGTCGGTGCTTGCACGGGCGACGATGGCGCTCCCACCCCTGGCATCGCTCCCGGCCACGTTGACGTACTCCGCGCCCGCGGTCCCGGCCACGCTGAGGGTCCAGGTGCCGGTGGCTGTGAGGTTGAGCGGCGTTCCTACGGTCCCCGCAAGACTCAAGTTTCCACCAACGGTGATGATGGAGCCCGGCAGGCCGGTTGTGTTGACTTGCGCCGTGGTCCCAAGGGTCATATCGGCAACCGTCGTGATCTTCTTTCCGTTGAAGTTCACGGTGCCGGAAGCCACATTGAGGCTCGTCATCGTGCCCGTTCCCGTGAACGTCACACCGTTGTGGGTCTTGTTGACCGTCACCGCATCCACGCTCTTGCCGAGGAGGTTGACGTTCTGTGCTGTGGAGCCCGAGAAGACGAGAGTGCCGGCACCCTTGCTCCAGGCGATGGTTCCCGTGGTCTGGGTGATAGCGACATCGCTGAGGAAGACGAGAGTGGGATTATTGGCCGCGGAAATCGTGAAGGTCTTGTCGCCCGTACCCGACTGCAGGAACGTTACGGGCGCCAGGAAGGTGTAGGTGCCTGCCTGCCAGGTAAAGGTCTGGTTGGCTGTGGAGGAGCCATAGAACCGGAACTGGCTCGGCGAGGCATATCGGCCCGCAGGCAGAATGATTCCATACTGGGTGTCCAGGTTCATGATGGCAGGTGCGACGGCCTCGCTCCTGGAGAAGAACAGGGTGCCGGCAGCGGGATTGAGCGGCCCCGAGCCGTCCATGGTGCCGTTTACGCCCTGCCGCATGCCGCCAAGGAGCATGAGGTTACTGACGGAATTCTGCGTCAGCTTCCCGTTGAGCGTGAACAGGCCGCTCACACTATGCCCGCCTGCGCCGCTCGGGATGGTGATGGCGGCACCGGTGGCAACGGTGAGGGCGTTGAGGTTAGCCTTAGTGTTGGGTGCCCGGAACGTCTTTCCCGATCCCGTCAGCACGATGGTGGAGGCATTGGTCGATACCGTGCTTGCCGCGGACCAGTCAAAGTTCCCACCTACCGTCCATGTGCCGTTCCCCAGGCTCGTCTTGGTGTTGTTCATCGTCACATTGCCGGGAACGGTGATGTTCTTGCCGTACTTGGCGTTGTCGAACGTGCCGGCGCCGCTCTGGAGCGTGAGGTTGTTGCCAATCTGCAGGTTGCTGCCGGAGATTGTCCAGTTGCCCGCGCCGGATTGCGTGAGGTTGTAGAAGACGCTGCCGCCCGTGCCGCTGTTGATGGAGCCCGTGCCGGAGGTCTTGTTGAGGATCACCGTGGAAGTGCCCGGCGTTACGTGGACATGGCGGGTGTCCCAGCTGCCGCCAACGAGGATGGTGGAGGAGCCAAGATCCGCGGTGCTTGCGGTGTTGTATCGCACGGTGAAGTCGTTTGTGATGCGGTGCGTGCCCGTGCGGAATTTGATGTGGCCGATGTCCGTTGCCACGCCGGAGGCGAGATACAGGTTCGTCGCGTTGAGGTTGTAGCCGTTCAAATCCAGTGTGACGGACGAGGTGGCGGAAGCGTAGTAACCAACTCTCAGCCTGCCGCTCGTACGCCAGTCGCCGGTGAGGGTGACGGTAGTGTGAGTAGACCAGCTGCTCATGAAGATTTCACTGATGGTGGTGTTGAGCGCGCCGAGCGTGACATTCGTTTTGGGAATGATGCCCAGGTTCCCAGCGCCGGTGAGCGTTCCGGTGATAGAGACGAAGTTATTACTGCTGCCGACGACGTACAGGCCCTTGCTGGAGGAGATGGTGAGCGAACCGCCGACCGTGAGCGAACCGCTGTTGGCAGATCCGAGCCGGAGGTCATTGCAGGTGTAGGAGCCCGGGATGGATACGTTGCGGATGGAGTTGGGGGTACCCGATTCCGCTTTGATCGTCTTGCCCGCACCCGCAAAGGTCCACGTGCCCGTTCCCTGGTTTGCCGTCATCGTGGTGGCGGAGAAGTAGTTGCCGTTGATGGTTACGCCGTATGTCTGGTTATTGAGTGTACCGGAGATGAGTGTGAGGTCGGCAACGATGAGCGGATCCTCCAGGGTCCACACGCCGCCCGTGCCGCTAAATTTGACGTTGCCGAAGGTAGCGCCGCCGCTCCGGATGGTCTTGCCGGCGCTCGTGGCGGCAAAGGTGCCTGTGCCCGTGGACGTGACCGCGCCGCCCGTTGCATCCCAGTTGCCGTTGACCGTGTAGGCGTTGGCGCCCGCGTTAAAGGTGCCGTTGATGTCATAGTCATCCGCAGCCACCTGTCCGCCCGGAGCGAAGGTGTCGCCCGTCCAGACAAAGAGTTCCTTGGTCGAAGCAACAGTCAGATTTCCACCCGCCACTGTGTAGAGGGCAGAGATGTCACTGTCGCCATTGTTGGCGGCCACGGCGAGCTTGGCATTGGTTACAGCAGCAGAGCCGGATTCGCTGCGGACGATGAGGCGGTTCTGGTAGAGGTCGATGCCCTCCATGGCAGAGCCAGAGGCGATGACTACCGTTACCGCCTTCTCCGTTTCGCCGTCCACGAAGAGCGTGATGATGGAGCCGCCGGTCATGGCGATGCCGTTAAAGGCGAAGGCGCCGTTGGCGTTGGTCGAGATGGTCCGGATGGTCGGCCCGCCGTTTCTGCTCACGCCGATCGCCTTGTTTGCCATGGTCGTGGAGCCCTCATCGCTGTAGAGCGTGCCGGAGATGCCGTGGCCGAAGTACCAGTGGTTGTTGTTGCCACCGTCCACGTTGGTGCCGCCCGTGGCGTCGATCTGGATACCCGCGGAGGCGTCCGAATTCTTGACTGTGACGTACTGAGCCGTGGCGGTGCTGCCGTTGACCGTGAGCGTCCAGGCGCCGGTCGCGCTAAGGTTGAGGAGGTCACTCTCTTCGCCCATCAGGCTCAGATTCCCCCCGACGTTGATCACCGATCCCGGCAAGCCTTTGGGCTCAACCTGTCCCGAAATTCCAAATACCATATTCCCAATACTCGTAATCCTCTTTCCGTTAAAGTCCACTGTACCGGACATCACGTTAAGGCTGTTCAAGGTGCCCGTGCCCGTGAAGACGACCTTGCCATGTGTCTTGTTTATCGCAATGCCTTCCACGCTCTGGCCGAAGAAGTTGATCTGCTGGTCGGTAGAGCCGGACATGGTGATGGTGCCGGTGCCCTTGGACCAGGAGATGGGACGAGTGCTATCTCCATTGAACGTAACGTTCCCGTGGAATTCCAGATTCGGATTGTTGCTGCCGCTGATGATGAGCGCGCCTAGAGTGTTGTAGTTATAGAATTCAAGCGCCGATGCAAAGATGGTGGTACCGGCCGGCCAGGTAAACGCCCCGTTTGTGCCCTCAATTCTGAATAGGGAGGTGGGAGCGTAGGTGCCGGTGGGCAAAGCCACAGACCTATAGAGACTGATCACGGCCGGTGTGATGGTGGTCGGATTGGAGAGGGAAAGCGCTGTGTTCCACTTGAGCGTGCCGTTGCCTGTAACAGTACCGTTCGCTCCCTGCGTGAATCCGCCGTCACACCAGAGTGTTCTATTTGTAATGGTGAGCGCGCCATTCACCGTGAGCGGACCGTAGAGATCTGTATCACCGGCGGAGGTGACGTTGATTGATGCCCCATTTTGAATGGTTACGGCATACAGGCTCCGGGAGGGATTGGCGTTGTAGCCGGCTTTGAGAACCTTTCCTGTTCCGGTCATGACCAGGATTGCGTGTCCCCTTTGCACAATTCCCGATGTACCGCTCCAGTCAAAGTTCCCACCCACCGTCCACGTTCCATCACCCATATCCACACGGCTGTTCTGTATTGTCACGTTTCCATTCACCGTAATGTTCTTGTCCTTCGTCTCGTTATCAAACATCCCCGCCCCTGCAAGCAGCGTGAGGCCGCTGGCGGTCTTGAGGTCGTTCGTCGTGGGCTGCAATGTGCCGGAGCCCGACTTGCGGATGTTGTAGAAGGTGCTGCCGGCATCCGTCCCGCCTGCATTGAGGGTCTGGATGCCCGAAGCGCCGTCAAACGTCACCGTCCCGTTATTGTGCGTCAGAGTCCCGGAGGTCTTGTTCCAGCTGCCTGCCACCGTAAACGTTCCCGTGGGAGCGCTCAACGTGCCACCTGCAATCGTCACGTTGCCGTTGATATCCACGTTCCCGACGCCGCCTGTAAAGGTACCGCCCTGGAGCGTGAGACCGCTGGCGCTCAGGTTCAGGCCGTTCATGTTAAACGTTCCTGCCGTGCTCTTGAGTGTCAATCCGGAACCCATCCTGAGGTCATTGGTCGAAACCGTGACCGTCGAAGCTCCCGAGTGCGTCAACTTGTAGAAGGCCATGGCGCCCGTGGCGGTCGTGATGGTCTGCGCGGAGGCGCCATTAAGGACGACAGTGGACGTCTGCGGGCGGACGGTGGTGTAGCGGCCATCGAAGCTGCCGCCGAGGAGGATGGTGCCGGAACCGAGTTCGGCGTATCCGTGCGTGGCAGATCCTGCTGTGGAGAGGTTGCCGCCGATGCGATGCGTACCGCTCTTGAAGAGGATTTTGCTGAAGTAGGTGTTTCCACTGTTGTTCCCGAGCGTGAGGTTCCCGTTCACCGTCAGGTTGTAGCCGTTGGTGTCGAGAAGCGTTGCCGTGGACTCCGAGACAGCATTCCCATTGCCATAGATGCGGAAACTGTCGCCCACGCTCCAGTTGCCGGTCATGCGGACAACGGAGGAGCTATAGCCGTAGATGTTCATGTTCTCGCCGATGGTCATTGCCTTCTGCGTGAGCGTGGTGTCGGCAGCGGGAACGATGACCGTCAGTGATCCCGTGATGGAAGATCCCGCAGCCATATCGATAAAGTCATTGGTCGTCGGGTAGACGATCCAGAGTTGCTGAGACCCGTTGATGGCTGCATTCGCCTGGAGCGTGACCGCATACGCATTCGTCTTCGCTATCCTCGTTGCCGTGATGCCGGCATCGATTTGCAGTATCCTGAAGCCGTTCTGTGGGTTACTCACATTTCCGTTCGCACTCATCTCCCAGATACCTGTGGACGTTAGGATCCCGGCAGCATTCGCGATATCAATCGATCCATCCACCCTTACCTGTTTCCCATTATCCGTCACTGCCCCGGCAACGAGCGTGGCGGAACTCATGGTGAGGTTCGTGTTGAGCGTCCACGCCCCGCCCGTCCCGTCAAACTTCACCTTTCCGAGCGTTCCACCCGTCGCCGTAATGGTCTTGCCTCCGCTCGTGGCGGTGAAGGTCCCCGTTCCGGTGGCATTGAAGGAATTGGCAGCCACCGTCATGTTCCCTGCAATTGTGTACACATTAGTCTGTACATTCATCGTGCCCAGAACATGGAGGTCCGTCGTGGTCACATTCCCGCCCGGCACGTAGGAATCACCCGTCCACACATGGAGCTCCTTGCCCGCAGCAACCGTGAGATTCCCGCCTGCCACCGCGTAGATGGCGGAAATGTCACTGTCGCCGATTGTGGCAGCAGTCGCAAGGTTCGCATTGGTCACAGCCGTAGCTCCAGAATCCGACCGCACGATCAACCTGTTCTGGTAGAGCGAGATC
>CAIKAD010000005.1 GCA_903825315.1 uncultured Candidatus Peregrinibacteria bacterium
GATCATTATCACCAGCTTTCGCTTCTGATCGACATGTCCGTCTCACAGTTAGGCTCACTTGTGCGATTACACGACGGCGCCGATTTCCATCCGGAGTTAGTGAACCATTGCGCGCCTCCGTTACACTTTAGGAGGCAACCGCCCCAGTTAAACTACCCAGCAAACACTGTCCTCCGCTCTGTTTCAGAGACGGAGTGAGCGACGTCGGAACGCGAGGGTGGTATCTCAACGGCCCCTCCACCGCAGCCAAAGCCACGACTTCAAAGGGTCCCACCTATCCTGCGCACGCAAACCAACGACGCAATGTCAGCATATAGTAAAGCTTCATAGGGTCTTTTCGTCCTACCGTGATCTACCCGGCATTTGCGCCGGGACTGAAATTTCACCGGACCTCGCGTCGAGACAGTGCCCAGACCGTTATACCATTCGTGCGGGTCGGAACTTCATTGAGGTTCCCCCGGTGGTTAACCGGGACTCCCGCTAGGGGAGCGCACTAACCGTATGTGGAATTTCGTATGTGGTATTTGGCATCAACATTATTTCAGATTCCAAATTCCGTATTCCAGATACACGCTGGTTTTTTACTGCGGTGCAATTTCACCGCGCCCTGTGTCGCCACAGGGATCGGACTTTCTCTTCTTCCTGACGATGCAGGAGCGTGGCGTAAAGTCTCTGAGGATCTCCTTCGCTTTCGCTCGGGGTTTCCTGCTGATTGTCCCTCGCCATAAACCGGAGCTCAAAGAGCGACTGGTTCATGGACCACTCCGTACCTTGCGGCATGGGAGATACAGGGAGATTCCAGCATATGGCCACGTTAAAGCACTGTTTTGACGGTCTGATTATCATTCATTCTTGAACTGGCATGGATAAGAAAATTCGTTTGAGCCCATCCCCCGCTCGGTGCGAGGGATGCCACCGTGTCTCGACGGTGGGACTTCTCAAAAACACTGCAGAAACTCCTCAGTGCCGATCCTTGCGGATCGTTCGGGCAAGCTTGCCACGTTGCGCCGAAAGCGCTTTACGTGGTTATCGACCACCCGACAAGGAATTTCGCTACCTTAGGACCGTTATAGTTACGGCCGGCGTTCGCTAGGGCTTAGATCGGAGGCATACACCCCCTCACGTGACCTTCTAGCACTGGCCAGGCATCAGCCCCTATACATAGCCTTACGGCTTCGCAGGGACCTGTGCTTTTGATAAACAGTCGCCTGGGCTCTTTTGTTGCAACCACGCGCATTGCTGCGCATGGTAGTCCTTATCCCGAAGTTACGGACGCTTCATTGCCGAGTTCCTTAACGCGAGTTTTCCCGTTCACCTAGGTCTACTCGACCACCCCACCGGTGTTGGTCTGCGGTACGGTCTCACGAGACTCTCGAAGCGATGGTTTTCTTGGAAGCAGAAACAGTCAGACTCGACCCCTTACGGGGCCATTTGGGATCGGCACTCAACTCAAGCGGGGGATTTGCCTCCCGCTCTCAACGCTTTATGCCTTCCACGTGCAGTCAATCACACGCTCTGGTGTTCCCGCTCCGTCACACCGCTCCTAGAATGCCAGTATCCTTTCTGTCAGGCATATTCTCCACCACCCTACTCCGTAGGAAAGTCCCAAATTCCAAGTACCAAGTACCAACACAGATACATGCATTGGTGCTTGAGCCTTGATGCTTGGTGCTTCGATACGAAGCACGGTGGTGGAGAATAGAGGTCGGACAAACTCTCAACTGACACCCTTGATCGATTCCCGTGAGGTGCAGGAATATTGACCTGCTGTCCATCGGCTACGCCTTTCGGCCTGACCTTAGGACCGACTAACCCCACGCCGATTGCCGTTGCGTGGGAAACCTTGGGGATTCGGCGGGCAGGGTTTTCACCTGCCTAGTAGTTACTCATGCCAACATTCTCGCTTCCGTACGCTCCACAGCACCTCACAGTACTGCTTCGCAGCTGTACGGAACGCTCCTCTACTACGACCTGATGCCCGAAGGCATCAGGACATTCACCGCTTCGGTGTACCGTTTAGCCCCGTTGAATATTCGGCGCATCGATGCGTCGACCAGTGAGCTGTTACGCTTTCTTTAAAGGATGGCTGCTTCTAAGCCAACCTCCTGGTTGTCGAAGCACTGACACTTCCTTTACCACTTAACGGTACTTTGGGACCTTAGCGAATGATGAGGGTTCTTTCCCTTTCGACGATGGCAGTTCGCTGTCACCGTCTCACTCCCGTCGCCTTTGACGGTAGGTATTCGGAGTTTGTCAGGATTTGGCAGGTCGAGGAGACCCCCGCATCCAAACAGTCGCTCTACCCCCTACCATGCACGACGAGGCTGCCCCTAAAGGCATTTCGAGGAGAACCAGCTATCTCCGGGTTCGGTAAGCTTTTCACTCCCATCCACAAGTCATCCCAACGTCTTGCGATACGTTATGGTGCGGGCCTCCAGCCGCCTTTCGGCGACCTTCACCCTGCTCATGGATAGCTCACCCGGTTTCGGGTCTTGTCCCTGCGACGACGCCCTATTTGGACTCGCTTTCGCTCCGGCTCCGGCTGAATCTGCCTTAGCCAAGCCACAGGGAACAAAGTCGTTGGCTCATTATGCAAAAGGAACACTGTGACCCCTACCACCCTACTTCGTAGGGAAATCCCAAATCCCAAGCACCAACGACCAAAGACGATTCGTTTTGGTCATTGGGATTTTGGTAATTGGAAAATTCCGTGCGAAGCACGGTGGTAGGGGCTCCAATTCCTTGAACGCATCACATTTCAGAGACTATTTCATCCCCCTTCCGGGGTGCTTTTCACCTTTCCCTCACGGTACTATCCGCTATTGATCTCTGCACCTGCTTTAGCCTTGGATGGTGGTCCACCCAGCTTCGGGCCGGATTACACGTGTCCGACCTTACTCAGGATACTCCTACCGCCTTCTGCCATTTCGTCTACGGGGCTATCACCCTCTATGGCCGCCCTTTCCAGGGACGTTCGCCTATGGAAGAAGTGTCGGATATCGGAGTCCTACAACCCCTCGTGCAAGCACGAGGTTTGGGCTGTTCCCTGTTCGCTCGCCACTACTAAGGGAATCTCTATATTGATTTCTCTTCCTCCGGTACTGAGATGTTTCAGTTCCCAGAGTGACCTTCGCGCGCATGAAGCGCGGATCCTAGAACATAACTTCTAGGGGGTTTCCCCATTCGGAGATCTTCGGCTGGTAGCGCCTGCCTAGCGGCTCACCGAAGCATATCGCAGCTGGCCACGTCCTTCATCGGAGTGCAGAGTCGAGGCATCCATGTGATGCGATGAGTAACATTTTTCTTATCACGAGCGCCCGAAGGCGTCGTGATGTCCTATTCATGTGCTACAACCTGGGTACGTGCCACATGGCGCCGAAGCGCTTTACGTGGCAGACACCTTAGCCATAGACATGTGTCCGTTATTCCTTGCGCGATAGGATACGCGCAGGGAATTGAAATTCAGTTTGATCAAATTTCATCGAGCCGATGATTCCAAGAAACGTACGGGCAGCAACGCCACCCCTCCCGTCCACGAGGAACGGAAGGCGCTCTTCTTTATGCCGGTTTCGCCGGGATAAAAAAGAGCGGGTGGCTCACGCACACCCGCAGGAATTTCGTCTCAGAAGACGATAGTCCTACGAGTGATTGAGCTGCACCATAGAGCCCGCATATCTTAGAGGAGGATCAAAAAGGGTCAAGCTCAATTGGAGAGATTTTTTGCACAGGAAAGCCGTTTTCTCCACAAAAGCCCCCTCTGTTCCCATGAACAGATTGTAAGATTTTTCGCATCCTTTAGCTAAAATCAGGCATTCAGTCATCGAGCTCCACCCCCTTTTTCACAACACAGGAACGATGTGGATCCGGCCGGCGAATGAACCTCATGTGTCTCCCGGTAGAGCCGGGATAGCATCGCTCAGGCATGGATCACACCACGAACGTTGTGACGTGCCACTGCCATCACCCATGCCTGCTGTTCGAAATCCGCCAGATACGCCAACCGCATGTTCTCCGTACGACGCAAGCCTTGTCGCATCCATGAGTGCATGGAACACGCGCGCACGACACAATATGACAAATCGCTGTTCTTCCGATCGTCAGGAATACAAGGACGGCCGCCTACCGGCGACCGCCCCTTCTACAGCCAAGATACGTGTTATTACGCAGCCACTGCTTCCTCCGCCACAGCCGCTACCGCCGCTCCCTTCTTGGACGAAAGCAGCACGAGACGGTCCACAAGAATCTCCGTGCGACTGTGGGGCTTGCCGTCCTTCTCCCACTTGTTGGTATGAAGGTGGCCTTCCACGTAGAGCGGCGTGCCCTTGGCAATGCGCTTGCCGGCGAAATCCGCAAGGCTGCCGAAGCAGACCAGGCTATGGAATTCGGGCTCGCGTTGCATCTCGCCCTTGGCGTCCTTCCACGCGCGGGTAGTGGCAAGTCCCAAGGCGGTTACCTGTTGACCCGTCTTGGTGGCGCGCACCTCGGCATCCCGCGTGGCGTTGCCGAGCAGCGTAACCCTGTTCACGTTGAACATAGAAAATGGGGGGAAAAGAAATACAGCGGATTACAGTAAAATGAATACCCTGAGTGGTGGGAGGGTCCAACGGAACGATTCTGCGATCAGCACTTATTTTTTGGCTTCTACTAGGGCTCCCGGAAGTTCCATGAGGACGCGGAACTCCCCCCTGTCCGACCATGATTTGAAGGATTAATAGGATGAGCTTGATTCGAAACCATGGATAATCATGGAAATCCTTTCATCAAGTGAATCATGGTACAGACAAAAGGGACGCCGCTCTTCGCAGCGTCCCCCATATTCCTATCTTCGGATACTCCACTACCCGATCATGCATTGTCCGCCGACTCTTCACTCGCCGCCTCCTTCATCTCTTCCTTAGCCGTCTCGCCGGAGGCCTCCATTTCGGTGCCTTCCTCAATGCCGGCACGAACTTCTTCGGAAGTTTCTGTTTCGGCGCCCACCTGCTCCAACTCAGCAATCTTGTCTACTTCCGCAATCATTTCCTCAGCCTCTTCCTCAGCCTCCACGCGGGAACTCATTTCCACCACCTCAGCTTCTTCCTTCTCCATGGTCACGCGCTCCTCGGGTGGCACTTCTTCCTTAAACTTGAGGAGTTCCACTTTGAGGCCAAGCGCCTGGAGTTCTTTGACCAAGACGTTGAAGGACTCGGGGATGGAGGGGCGGCGGATCGGCTCGCCCTTAACGATGGACTCGTACGCCTTGCTGCGCCCGATGACGTCATCGGACTTTATGGTGAGCATTTCCTGCAGCGTGTATGCCGCGCCGTAGGCTTCAAGCGCCCACACTTCCATTTCTCCAAAGCGCTGTCCTCCGTGCTGCGCCTTGCCGCCGAGCGGCTGCTGCGTAACGAGGGAGTACGGTCCCACGCTGCGGGCGTGGATCTTGTCTTCCACAAGGTGGAGAAGTTTTAACATGTACACCTGGCCTACGGTCGTCTCGTGCGCAAACGGCTGACCGGTACGGCCGTCGAAGAGCTGCACTTTTCCTCCGTGCGGCAACCCCGACGCATCGAGGAAGCCGGAGATCTGGTCGGGGGAAATGCCGTTGAGCGCAGGCGTGGCAATCTTTATGCCCAGTTGCTTGCATGCCCATCCAAGGTGCGTCTCCAGAATCTGTCCGATGTTCATACGAGACGTGACTCCGAGCGGGTTGAGGATGATATCCACGTGCGTCCCATCGGCGAGGAACGGCATGTCCTCCCTCGGCACGATGCGTGACACGACACCCTTGTTCCCGTGGCGGCCGGCCATCTTGTCTCCCACCTGGATCTTGCGGGTCTGCGCCACGAATACCTTGATCTGCTTGAGAACACCCGTGGGAAGTTCGTCTCCCTCCGCGCGGTCAAAGACATGCACGTCCACCACCTTGCCACCGGCGCCACCCGGGAGG
The DNA here is from genome assembly GCA_903825315.1 of uncultured Candidatus Peregrinibacteria bacterium. Classification (GTDB taxonomy): domain Bacteria; phylum Patescibacteriota; class Gracilibacteria; order Peribacterales; family Peribacteraceae; genus CAIKAD01. The sequence goes on from CAIKAD010000005.1 coordinate 5,930, forward strand.
CGGAGCGAGCTGTCTTTTACGTCCTTGGCCTTGTCGCCGAAGATCGCCTGCAACAGGCGCTCCTCCGGCGTGAGTTCTGTCTCGCCCTTGGGCGTAATCTTCCCCACCAGGATATCCCCTTCGTGGACAGTTGCGCCGATGCGCACAATGCCATCGGGGCCAAGGTCTTTGAGCTTGGCTTCACCCACGTTGGGAATATCGCGCGTGACAAGCTCGGGTCCAAGCTTGGTGTCGCGAACGTCCGTGATGTAGCTCTCGATATGGATGGAATCGAAGTAACCCTCCTGCACCAGACGGTCGCTGATAATGACCGCGTCTTCAAAGTTGTAGCCTTCCCAGGAGAGGTAGGCAACAAGAAGGTTCTGCCCAAGTGCCAGTTCCCCGTTCTCGGTAGCGGAGCCGTCGGCGAGTGGTTCGCCGCGGCGAACGGTCTGCCCGCGCATCACGCGGGGGCGCATATTGAAGCACGTACCCTGGTTGCTGCGGGTGAAGGTATGCAGCTTGTAGGTCTGTTTGCGACCGGAGCGGTAGACGACGGAAATGAATTGCGCGTCGGCCCCCGTCACTTCGCCATCCTCCTCAGCAAGCAGCGCCTGGCCCGCCGCGCGCGCGGCAAGGCCTTCCATACCCGTTCCCACAAGCGGAGCCTGCGGGCGAATGAGCGGAACAGCCTGGCGTTGCATGTTCGTTCCCATCGACGCGCGGGTGTTGTCGTCGTGCTCAAGGAACGGAATGAGCGCCGTGGAGACGGAGAGAATCTGTCGTGGAGAAACGTCTACGTGCGTCACATCGCGGACGTGCGCAAGGAGCGGCTCGCCGGACTTGCGGGACGAAACACGCGTGGTGTGCAACTCACCCAGCTCCGTAAGCTCGGTCTGCGCCTGCGCGATGGTGAGGTGGCGCTCCTGTTCCGCGTCCACAAAGGTCACCTTACTGGTCACATACGCGCGAACGGGAACCTCGTTTTTCCCCTCTTTCTTGATGAGAGAGCAGATTTTGCGGGCGAGCTCCTTGGTGTCCACCCTCTCTCCTTCCTTGGCAATGATCTTGCGGCTCTCCTTGACGGTCACATCCAGAATACGGCCGACCAGCTTATCCGGATCCAAGGGGACCGTGTGCTTCACCTCGCGGTACGGAGTCTCGAGGAAGCCATATTCATTGACGCGCGCAAAGCTGGCCAAGTGAACGACGAGTCCAATGTTGGGTCCTTCCGGAGTGGCAATGGGACAAATACGGCCATAGTGGGAAGTATGCACGTCGCGAACGTCAAAGCTCGCGCGCTCGCGGGAGAGTCCTCCGGGCCCCATGGCGGAGAGGCGACGCTTACAGGCAAGTTCGGCCAGCGGGTTCGTCTGGTCCATGAACTGCGAGAGCTGCGATGATGCAAAGAACTCGCGCATCGCGGCGGTGATGGGACGGCAATTGATGAGCTGAGTGGGAGTGACGGTTTCCAGATCCATAACCGTCATGCGATCCTTAACAATGCGCTCCGTGCGCACAAGACCGACACGATACTTGTTCTGGACCAGTTCCCCGACGGAACGGACACGACGGTTGGACAGGTGATCGATATCATCGGCAACACCCATGCCGTTGTTGAGGCGGATGAGCTCGCGGAGAATCTCGATAAAATCCTTCACCTGGAACACCCGGTGCGCCTCGTCGCTCGGCGTTTCAACGTTAAACCGGCGATTGAGCTTGTACCGGGCAATGTTGCCCATGTCGTATTTCTTGAAGTCGAAGAACAGGGAATCGATCAGTTGCTTGGCGTTCTCAGGGGTAGCGAGATCGCCGGGGCGGATCTTGCGGTACACGCTCTGGTACGCATCCTCCACCGTGCGAACAGGATCCTTCTCCAGGGTGGTGAGAATGTAGTCATGCTCGGCATCCGTCACATCCTTGAAGAGATCGAGAATCTTGGCATCGGTGTCGTACCCGAACACGCGCAGCAGTTGCGTGATATGGATCTTGCGCTTGCGATCGATCTTGCAAGTAATAATCCCGCGCCGGTCCGTCTCCACCTCCAGCCATACACCGCGCTTGGGGATTACCTTGGCGGCATGGTACTTGGGGTAATCCGGCATCTTGCTGAAGAACACGCCCGGGGACCGTACGAGCTGGTGAATAACCACGCGCTCTATGCCGTCCACGATAAATGTGCCGCCTTCTGTCATGAGCGGAATAGAACCGAGGAAGACATCCTGCTCCTTGATTTCACCCGTCTCCTTGTTAATGAGCTGCACGTGACCCTTCATAGCCGCCTCATAACTCAGGTTGCGGCGGCGGCAGGTGTCGGGGTCGTACTTTGGAGGATCGAACGTGTGGCCGAGAATACGGAGTTCCATCTTCTTTCCGGAAAAATCGGTGATGGGGGAGATTTCCTCGAGTAGTTCCTTGAGACCTTCCGTGAGGAACCACTGGTAACTCTGAATCTGCATCTCGATGAGTGAGGGCACCTGCACCTCGGAATCCTCGTCCACCAGGTACACGCGTCCATCTTCCAATTTCTTCGCCTTGATAGGATCCGGGAAGTCCTGGAGAACAGCAGGGATGCGACCGATGAGCGGGCGTACGTGCGGCACGAGGCGCGGAAGCACGTCGGCTCCCACCTGCATCTGATAGCCCTTGCGCTCGGGCATGCGCTTTGTGCTCTTGCCCTCCATAGCCTTGCCTGCCGGCTTGGGAGCCTCCTTCTTTGGCTCGGGCTTCTTCGCTTCACCTTTCTTCTTCAAAGAGAACGAGGCCGACTTGGTCGACTTCTTGTTTTCCGGCTTCCGTACTACGGATGCCTTCTTCTTCGGAGGATTCTTCTTGTGATTATTCTTGGACGGCTTCTTCTTGCTGGCCATAATAAGAGAGAGGGAATGAAGATTGCCCACCAAGCCGGGAAGGCCGAGGGGATCTTCACGGGATCCAGACTCAAGAGAACACTGCTGGATTTCTCCCGCGAAGGTGGGCACGACTCTCACAACACAATCGGAAGCCGCCGTGCGATGTGCAGGTAGTTTACGTTCTTTTTGGCGTACGTCAAAGGATTTTCTGGGGCATTTTGTTGATTTTTTTCTGCCACGAAAGAGCCCAGTTGCATCCGCTGCTTCTTCCATTTCCTTTTGGAGGAAAGAGCAAAACGGATCGTCTCGAGGCTATCGTTTCACTATTCAAGAAATCCACGACCAACCCTCCGCACACCTCGAACGGAATTCGTCGCAACATTCTCACTTCTCCTCCTGCGACCGCAGCGACCAACCACAGAGAACAAAAAGGAGACTTGCTCCCACATTCGCATCCCACTCCGTGTCTCGGCCAGGAGCCACCTCCACCATATCGAAGCCGACGATACGATGCCCGGACTTCACAAGAGTCTTGATGAGGAATTGTGCCTGGTTGAAGGTAATGCCGCCGGGAACCGGTGTGCCGGTATGCGGGCAGAGCGAGGGATCCAGACCGTCGATATCGAAGGAGATGTAAACGTTCCGCGGAAGCTTGTCCGCGATCGCGGTGCACACATCGTGCCACGTCTTGCCCGAGAACATATCACCAGCCATATCTTCGTCGAAGAACACGTCGATCTTCCCCGATTGGCCTTCCACAAACTCCTTCTCCTCCCGGCAAAAATCACGGATACCCACCGAGACGATCTTCTCTACGCCCGGGACACCTTCCGCAACGTTGCGCATGATGGATGCATGGGACCATGGAAAATCCTCAAAGCTCTTCCGCATGTCCAGGTGCGCATCAATGTGGAGAACTCCAATCCCCTTCTCCGCTTCCGCGCACGCCCGAATGGCACCGAGCGGCGTGGAATGGTCGCCGCCAACAAGCCCGGGAATCTTCCCCTGCCGGAGAATATTCTTCGTCTCCGCATAGACGTAGTCGTTCAGCTTCTCTCCCAGCGCATTCACGCGGTCGCAGTACTTCCTGTTGGAAGCATCCACTCCGCCTTTCGCCAGGACTTTGACGGCATTCCGACGTGCCTCGTCGTTCCACTGACGCACATCCCGGGATTCCGGGAGCAGGCAGATGCCAGCCTTGTAGAAGAGACCGAGCTCCCGATCGTAGAGATCCACCTGCGTGCTCGCCCGGAGAATGGCCGCAGGCCCTTCCGCGGCCCCCCCTCCGTACGACACCGTCGCTTCCCACGGAACGGGGAGAAGGAGAATCTTCGCCTCTTCGGGCGTTGCCGTGAGACCGAAAATATTTGCCCCACGGGCAGCTGCGCCGTAGTGATCGAAGAGAACATCCTGGTCCACCGCATTTCTGAATGCATCGTCCGCGTGAGCAGTCATAGGGAGGAAAAAATCTCCGCAATCATACGGGAAAAATTGATTGACAGCACCCCCGCGCTCCTTATAATCCGGCGTTGTTTGTTTTCCTCATCAGCTTCAAGAAATGGAGCCCCCTCCCAAAGAACGTTCCTGGAAAAAAGCACCGCGTATAAGCAGGCATCAGCGCATATCCACGCGCTACATGCGCGACCGCTGGGAACGTTTTCTGTCGCAGGACAAGCGCGGTATGCTGATGATCGAGGGTGTGCCGGTGGACGAGCTCGTTGCCAGATATGGAACGCCGATTTACGTCTATGTGGAGAGCGAGATCCGCAAACGAGCCCAGCGCTTTAAGAAGGTATTCGGGCCGGAGATCGGCCTGCAATTCGCCGTCAAATGTAACAGCAATCTGGAAATTCTCCGCATCCTCCGCGAGGAAGGCTTTGAGCTGGACTGCTCCAGCGTCGGCGAGCTCATTTTGGGGCTCCTCGCAGACTACAAGCCCAAGCAACTCTCCTTCACCAACCTCTACAAGAACGAGCGGGATCTCTTTTTCGCCACCAAGATGGGCGTGCAATCGGTGACAGCGGATTCCATTGAGGACATTGAGCAAATCGCCCGCACGGCCAAGAAGCTCAAGAAGCACATTGACGTGGCCATCCGCGTCAATCCCATGCTGGAGATCGGCTCCTACTCCACGCGGGACAATAAATACGGCATCCCCATTGGCTACATCGACCGCGCCATCGATCTCGCTCGCAAGAGCCCCTTTGTGGATCTCAACGGCTTCCACTTCTTCGGAGGCTACGTGCACGAGACACGCGTCTACAAAGCCGCTGCCCGGGCCATGATCAAGCTCGTCAGGCGCTGCCAGGACCGCGGTATCAAGATTAAGTCGCTGTCGCTCGGGGGAGGGTTCCCTGCTGCAGTGGGCGACGAGCATGCGTTCCCCATCGAAGACATGAAAGACTTTCCGCGCTGGTTCAATCGCCTCGTGGAACGCAACGGCATTGTAAACCCTCTCCGCCTCGTCTTTGAACCGGGGAAGAGCATTGTGCTCAATGCAGGTATCGGGCTTACCAAAGTGGTTTCCAAGAAACGCCTGGGGCTCAAGAAGCGCATGGTGGTGGTAGATTCTTCCGCCTACAACTTCGTACCGGATGCCCTTGTGCAGGAAGGCCTCCACTACGATCTCCTGCCTGCCTCCAAGATGAACGCCCCGCGCATCCACAAGCTCACTGTGGGCGGCAACACCTGCGACGCCTGGGAGATCATTTCCAAGGACCTCCACATGCCCAAGCTCCGCGCCGGTGACCTGCTGGCCATTATGGACGTGGGCGCCTATGCGCAGGTGATGGCGTCGAACTTCAACACCATCAAGCGTGCCGCCATCGTCCTCATGCGCCCCGACGGCACCACCAAGCTCATCCGCCGACGGGACCGCTACTCCGAGATGTTCGCGCCCGAATTGGACGTCCTGAAGATTGCGGGCCGGGACGAGCTGGAGCACTACAACAACCTCTACCGCGTGAACGTGGATAAGTACTGGAGAGGTCAGGTGAAACGCCGGAAAGGCAGGAACGGAAACGGCAATGGCAACGGACACAGCCCGCTCGCCAAGAAGTTCCGGGAGTTGGAGGAGGCAGCGGCTCGGTAACTGTTTCTCGTTTCTGGCTAACTGGTTTCTCAATGCGGGAGTACGTCTCGCAAGAAACTGCCGTGTACTCATCCAGCAACGAGAGCCCGGCTCACCAGACACCTTTTTAATCCCTGAATACTCAAACAGTATGTCAGGCCACTAAAAAGTTCTGGAACTGCCATGGATCATCATCCGCGGGCGCAAAGTTGTTCACAGTCTGCGCAGCCACGGTGTCGTTGCCATGTGGGCTCCAGTCGAGCGGAACAGAAGGGCATTCACCCAGGTACGGCCCGGCTACGGACAAGATCTCCTCGTGCGGTAGCTGATCGGGGACAAGGACTCCTTTGGCAGGGTTCTTGATCATCCAAAAGACCGCTCCCAGGACGGAAGCCGCTACCTGCATCGTCGTAGCGTTCATGCCGGGAACGAGGCGGCGCGCCTCTTCGATGCTCAATACCGTACCGGTCCACCAGGACTTGAAATCATGCCCCATGAAGAGACATCCGAGCTCATCGATGCCGGAGACGATGTCGTCGTTCATCACCCGCATCTTCTCCTGTTTTACATAGTGACGGTTGCGCAGCGCATGCAGGGAATCAATGGCGGCAAGGCTGGGACAGTACGCGTAGTGGACCGTAGGACGGTAGACTGGCGTGCCATCGGCGCCGTTGACGGTCAGGTAATCCGAGATGGTGAATGCCTCGCCGTGGCGTACGACCATGCCCACAATGTCCTGGCTCGGCACGCGGGATCGGACATAGGTATTGATACCGAACTGCGCCATGCAGATCTGGTTCCGGGGCCCGCTCACGTGGATACGGGCGTTGGGGGGCAGCTTGCGCTCGTGCGTCCCCCACCCCATCTCCGCCGGCGCCGTCCCCTCCTCGTAGAACCCCTCGACGCTCCAGGTGTTCACGAATTCGTCAAAATCGTGGGGCTTGTTGCTGATCTGCGTATCAATCTCGCTGATGTGGATCACTTTGACGGAGAGGAGCATCGCCAGACGCGGGTAATCCCCGCTATCGATCGCTTTCTGGATGTCCTGAATGCGCGGATCCTTGGGCTTTGCCTCCATGAGCTTCTTAGCGATGTCCAACAGCCCCCGCTTGGTGAAATGGGAGACGAGTCCCGGATTGGCACCATGCTCGAGAATCGCCGTGGGCCCCGGCTCCTTCCAGCCCCGCATCATGGCGCGGATGGCCATGTGACGCACGTAGAGCGTGCGGTCCGTGGAGAGCTTTGTGTCCCAATTCTCGTAGGGATCCCACAGCTCCACCGACGTGTTAACGTACAGGACACCGTTATCATGACACCACTGGAGAATGTCCGTGCAGCCGATGTTCCACGCCAGGTCAATGAGAATGTCCCCCTTGCCAAGATACTTCCCGAACTGCTGTCCCATGGTGGCCCGCTCAATCTTCTCGCAAACAAACTTCACCCCCTCCTTGAGAGCGGGTTGGAGAAGAGGATTCTTACTATAATCCACAAAGTCCATCACAGTGATGTGGTCCCGCGGCATATCGAGGTGCCGCAGCAGCATCGGAAGTGTGCACTGGGCAACACCGCCGTACCCTAGCAAAAGGATCCGGCCTGAAAACGTGGTGCGCAGTCTCGCCGCGATCGAATCGAGTGATTCCATCATGATAAGTAAGGTAATAATAGAAGACAGGTTCGTTCCCCAAGAACCCCCACCATTTCCGCTGCCCGCCGGTACCAAACAGATGCATTCAGGCAGGCCACCTCTCCAGCCATCAAGCGGGAGGGGAAGAAGAGGGATGCCAAGGAAACCTTCAGCATCACTCGGAATCGCATGTCAGGCAGCTACGAGCGAAGAGTTGAGAACAATGTTCCGCCCGGAGAACTCCTTCTGGTACGCCTTGGGGAATTCCGCGCAGCCACGGAGCAGGCAGTGTGCGTTGTACGAAGTCCCCTTAAAGAACTCGAGCGCGTAGTCGATCACCGTCTGCGCCTCGTAGAACTTGCAGCTGAAGACATCCAGATAGACGGAGCCGGTCTGGTTGGCAAAGTGTGCGGAGATGAGAGACGTCTCGATGAGCTGGGTCATGGAAAAACCTGCGACCCTCTCATCCTCGCCGAAGTTGACCACCAGCGTCTCGCCAAACCTCTTCATGTCGATCTTTACACACAGTTCCTTCACGAAATTCTTGATGGCTTCCGCGTCGCGGATGGTGGCGGGGTCGCAGCCGTGGATATCAATGGCGATGGCCATACCCCAGGCTTTGCTGTTTTCGTATTCTGCTTTCGAGAGCGGCTTAAAAGGCTTTACTGAGGAAGATATACGAGTGGCGGCCCTGGTGGGACGCGAGGCTGAACGTGAACGCGACGAGAGCGTCCGGCTAGCCGAGTGAGTGACCATGTCAATTAGTTGGGAAGAAACAATAATTGACCAAAAATATAAGCGCATGAATTCACATGTCAATGAATTTTTTTCCCAGTTTCCCGCTGCGAGGACTCCCGCCTACCTCACGCGGGCAGCTCCATTCTTTCTCTGCCCATCACCAAGCCATATTCGGGCAGCCCCAGACCTCGCGCTCGCCGCAGCCCCTTGCGAAATATCTCTTGCATGAGAAACGATTTCTTTCGTCGTTATCCCCCTCGGGAACTCCACTCACTTCGCTTCGGAAAACCGACGGACAACTTCATCCCATCCGGCTTCGCGGCAGAGGAGTCTTGGGGATATAAAGTTCCCTGTGGGACAGGCATGGCGATACCGCTACGCCGCAATTGCCGGATGTCTCGGCGTAGTCCTGGCGGAGCGAAGCACAGCTGGCACAAAGCCGGGCAGTTCCTACTTTGCTTCGGTGAACCTTCTCGCAACTTCATCCCAATTCACCACGTTCCACCATGCCTTCACGTACTCCGCCCGCCGGTTCTGGTACTTGAGGTAGTAGGCGTGCTCCCACACATCAACAGCGAGGAGGGGAATCTGCCCCATGGAAACCGGAGAGTCCTGGTTGGATGTTTGGGTAATCTTCAACTGGCCCTGGTCCAAAACCAGCCACGCCCAACCGGAGCCGAATTGGCCGAGCGCTGCCGCTTCGAACTTCTCACGGAAACCGTCGAACCCGCCGAATGGCTTCTCCAGGGCAGATTTGAGTTCCGCGGTCGGTTCCCGTGTCGGGCCACCCATAAAGGTCCAGAAAAGGTTATGGTTACAGTACCCGCCGCCCATCGTACGGACGGCATTCCGCTTTTCGGAGGGGAGCTTCTCCAGGTTCATCAGGACTTCCTCAATGGGCTTCTCCGCCCATTCGGTGCCGGCAAGGGCCTTATTGGTGTTATCACAGTACGTCTGGTGGTGCTTGGAATAGTGAACCTCCATCGTTTTGGCATCGATATGAGGTTCCAATGCGTCATAAGAATACGCAAGCTTTGGGAGGGTGTAAGGCATAGGAATGAGAAGAAGAATGCGTGATTGTACGCCTATTGATGACGTCCTCAAAGCTCTATCATGTCCCTGTGACGATACGTCTTCTCACAACGGCAGCTGACCTTGCGTTGTATGACGCCTGGGTCAAAAACCATCCACTGGGAACGCTCTGGCAGTCCCTGGAATGGAAAGCGTACCAGGAGGCATTGGGGCGCCAAGTAAGGGTCTACGCAGGAATTGAAGACGAACAGATCGTCGCCTCCGCTCTCGTCGTCATCGACCGGACGGCCTTTGGCCTTTCCACATGGGACATCGCCAAGGGGCCGCTGAGTGACAATACACATGTTACCGACCTCCTGAACCGCATCGAGCAGGATGCCCATTCTTCCCAATGTTTGAGTCTCTCTATGTCTCCAGGTACGCCTCTCCCCTCCTGGGGGAGAGGAGGGAGAGAGGGCGGGGGAGATCGGCAATGGAAACAGAGCCGCCGTCACGAACATCCCTCCACCACCCGCATTCTTGACCTCACACAGCCCGAGGACTCCATCCTCGCGCAGATGCACCAAAAAGGCCGCTACAACATCCGCGTGGCGGAGCGGCACGGTGTACAGGTTAGGCAGGGAACAACTGACGACGTTCCGGCCTTTTACAAGCTCCTCAAAGGGACGGCAGGACGCGACGGATTCGGTATCCATCCCCAGGCCCACTACGGGCGCTTCCTGACAGACCTCAAAAACAGCTTCTTTCTTCTTGCCACACATGAGAGGAAGACAGTGGCAGGACTTCTGGGCGTTACCTGGAACAACACAGGCTTCTACTACTATGGAGCTTCTGACCACGGCAGCCGCGCCCTCATGGCACCCTACCTGCTCCAGTGGGAAGCAATGAAGTACAGCAAGGAACAAGGATGCGCGACATACGACTTACTGGGAATAGCACCTCCTGATGCCGGCCTAGGCCACCCCTGGCAAGGCATTTCGTCCTTCAAGGAGAAATTCGGCGGTACCGTGGTGACGTATCCACCGGAGCAGCAGCTGATCTTGAAGCCTTTGATGAATACTTTGCTTCACGTAAAACGGAAAGTTCTGGGATAGCCCGACTCGCAAAGGAATAGGTATGACCACAGGACGACGTGCGCCCTTCACCCTCTGGGGGAAGGGTTGGGGATGGGGGTATACAAAAAACCCTCCCCCTTTCAGGGGAGGGTCCTTGTGCCTTGTTAAAGGGCAGTGAATCGAGACAAGCCTTAGCTGGTGTAGCTCGTGGACTTGATGGTCGTGTCCGGATACTCGACCCACATGAACTGCGTGGAACCCGTGGCATCGTCGTCGTCAATCCAGGAAATGTTGCTGGCCGTCTGGCTAAAGTTCCTCCCGTGGTTGATGTCCGAGAAGTTCTGCAACGAGACCTGGAGAGTGGACGTGGAGCCGGCCGTTACAACCGAGTTGTCGATGTCGGCTTCGAGCACAAAGGTCTGGCTCTGGCCGGAGGCAATCTCGGTGTTGATGGCAGTCGTGTCCAAACACTGGATCTTGAGAGCGCCGGAGGACGAGAGCGAGGAGTTCAGGGCGGTGCAGGCCACCTTTGCCGCAGACGTGGCGTTGGAGGCGTTGTACCACTTGAAGCCCGAAGACTCGAGGTCCACGTTCGTGGCGGAAATCGTGAAGATCACGCCCGAGAGAGTCGCCTTGTTGAGGGCGTTCTTCGAGTTCGTGTTCGTCGCGGCTGTGAACGTGAAGCGGCCGATGGCGGCATCGGCGCCCGTCGGGACGGCCGTGCCGTTGGCATCGGGGTTGGCATTCGTGATGGAGGCGATCTTCGCCGTCACAATGTCGTTCCGCTTGCTGAACATGATGGCGTTGACCGAGGTGGACGCCGTAGCGCCAAGGATCACGGAACCCGTTCCGTTCGAACCACCTCTGTTGTTTCCGAGGGTGCCGCTGGAATCCACGCCGCGCGCGCGCACCGAACCGGTACCCGTCGCGTCGTTGAGAGCGCCGTTCGGATCAATGAACAGAGCGAGGATCTGGCCGGTGGGGCTGTTCGTGTCGTTGTCGCTCTTGAGCCTCGGGCGGACGATCACCTTCACCTCGTCATTCTTGGGAACAACGAGCTGCTGCGTCTGCATCTTGGCGCAGAATGTGGAGATCCTCACGCCAAAGTGTCTCGTCGGGACATCATCCGATCCGCATCCGTTGGTCGTAGCCAACGCGAAAGGCGTGGTGGCGCCGAGCTTGTAGAGTTCAAGGGCGTACACACCCGTCGCCGTGCTTCCGGAGGAGGAGAGCGCGATGGACGTCACGTCGATCGGCTCATCTTCGCTGCGGAGATCGAGGCGGAGGATTTCGTTACCCAGGCTGCCCGCGAGGAGCTGCTGGTTGCTGGGCTGCGTTGTGTCCTTGGTGACAAACAAATTCCCCTGGTTGACCAGCGTGAAGAGCGGCGAGGTGCCGGTCGTCAGGCTGATGTCGGACGAGGAGAGGTTGCTGCCGCGGTCAACGGTCTCGACCTCAATGGATTCGGCCGAGTCGTCGTTGAGACGGACCTGGAGACTGGAATCCGTGAGGGCACCGGCGATATCAGCATGCACTTCGAATGCAACCGTCTGCTCCTTGGAGATTACGAAACCACCGTTGGTGATCGTATCGAAGGTCACCGTGTAGGTGGTGCTGCCTTCTGCACCCTTGTTCTTGTCGATGATCGTGTCGACGTTGCCGTCGTTATCCGTGTCCACCCACAGCGCGTAGTTCGTGCCGTTCTTCAGGTGAGCCTCGGTACCGTCGGCGGAGTCGAGGACGAGCTTGGTGACAAGAAGGTTCTTTGCCTCGCCCGAGCGCATCGTGATGCGCATAAGACGAACGTTCTTGGCGTTCTTCACTGCCCTGTCCGTGGCTGTGAGGGCTTCTTCCGTCACAGTCAGGCTGGCGTCGGCGACGCGTTGCGTGTTGCTGACGATGTTGCCGCCCGGACGAACGTCCGTGACGTCATCACCGGTGGAGAGGCCTTCGATGTCCATGTTCCAGGTTTCCACCTCGGTGATAAGACCACCAAAGGTGCATCCTACCGTCGTAGTGGCGGTGTTGATCGGCTCGCCACAGATAATGGCCTTAAACTGGTCGCCGTTCCGCGGGTGCTGGCCAGAACCATTGTCCGTAAAGTCTACCTTGAGCTGCCACGTCTCCTTGCCGGAGACCGTGAAGTCGTCAAAGCGGTAAATCTGGTAGGAAGCCGTAACAGACCCGGTAGCGTCACCATGCGCAGTAGAAGCCGTCTCCGGCGTGCCCTCAAGAGAGGTGCCGGTAGCGGCATTGCGCAGCGTCACGTTGCTGAGGACTTCTTCGATTTCATCGTAAGAGGTGCTGGAGCGCCCAGTGACAAGCGCGGAGCCCGTCACCGTCTGCGCCTGCACTGCGATCCAGAGCTTCTGGATGTTCACGGTCTCGCCACCGGACGTAAAGACTACGTTGGCAAGAACAGCGTCATCCTGGTCGCGCGTGTAGCTCTGCTGCGACGGACCGTTGATTTCGATCGTAAACTGACCGGCATCCACAGTGAGCGAGCTTGCTGTGCCGCTGGTCACGACCTTGGAGCCGTACAGCTGACCGTTGACGCCGTAGCCATACAGGCTGCCGACGGCAAAGATGTCGGACGTCTCATCGAAGTCCGTCACGACGGTCTTGGCTGCGCCACCTACCACGTCCGCCACCACTTCCAGCGTGAGCTTGTCGCCCTCAAGGACGACGAAGGGGGGGTTGAACGTGAGGGTCGCAAACTTGTTGTTGAACTGCGGGACGACGTTGGTGAGAACCGTGCCGTCCGTGCGGCGGATCTTGATGTTCGACACATCGCCATCGCCGACCGTGCCATTCTGGTGGATGGTCATGGTGTAGATCGTCTGGTCCTCCACGCTGTTCGTGGAAACCTCAAAACGACCGATCACCTTGCCCTTGTCGCCCACCTCAACCTGGGAGGGGGTAACGGAGCGGTACGTAAGGGTGAGGACGCCGCTTGTCACGGCACCAACCTTAAAGCTGCCGCCCCGGAGGGGGAAGCTGCCCGTAACGCCCTTGGCGTTGGAGAGGAAATCGGATGCAAGTTCCACAGCGAGGTTGTGCTCGGCGCCCGCCGTGATCCCCGTGTTGAAGTCGGCAACGAGGTCAACAGTGGTCGTCTTGCAGGCCGGCACCACCAAAGGGGTGATGAAGCGGATGGTGGCCGTCTGGTCCGTGGAGCTGATGGAGCGCTCGCGGGAAACGCGACCGCCGTCCGCCATGGCGTAAACGCCCGTGATATCAGACTTGGCACCGAAACCCTCGTGGAGGACCGTAATGGACTCCACCGTCACGCTGTCATCGCAGGAAGCCGTAAGGTCCAGCGAGAGCATCGTAACCTGGTTGGCGCCCATGGGCACCGTGTCACCGGAGGGGTTCTTGGAGGAGACGGAGATTTCCAGCGTCCCGTTCCCTTGCGGGAGGGAGCTGTAACCGACGAGCTTCCCGGAGTCCGAGAAGGTCTTGCCGTCCTTGGTCTTCATGTTGGAGACCGTGAGCGTGTACTCCTTGCCCGAAGTGAGGGCCTCGGAGAAAACGAGTTCAACGGTCTTCTCGGACACGAGGGTGGCCGAGGAAATGGTGACAGCCGGGGTCAACGCGTAGTTGGCCAGTGTCTCGGCTGCTGCCTCATCCACAGCGACATTGAAGACAGCTTCCGCCTTGGAGGTGGAAGTCGCCGTCACCGAGGAGAGGGCCGGTGTGGAGGGGTTGGTCTGTCCGCCGCCACAGTCCGTGCCGTAGACCAGTCCCTGGTCGACACGGTTGAGCATGACTACCATTTCGGCGCGGTTCATGTTGTCCGTCGGACGAACGCGGCCGGTTGTGGAGTCGCCCTGGAGGACGCAGTGATCCGCAGCAATCTGGATGCTCTGCGTGTACCACTGGCCAGAGGGGTTGTCCACGAACTGGGAAGCGTCGCCTGTGGACTCGAGGGCGAAGGCGCGCACGATGAGTGCAGCAGCCTCAGCGCGGGAGATGTTGGCGGCCGGGCGACCGTAGCACGGATGCGTGCCGACACAGTTGCCGTCGCCTTTTACCCACAGCTCCTTAGCTGCCTCCTCCATGTAGCCGTAGTACCACGCAGATGCCTTGACGTCATCAAACGTGGGGACAGCGGGAGGAGTGGAAAGAATTCCACCGTTGAGCTCGACAACGAGCTTCACAAACTCGGCGCGGTTGGCCGTGTCGGTGGGGCGAAAGTTCGATTGCGCGGCATCGAGGTAGCCAGCGTCCGAGAAGGACGTGACAGCCTCTTCAAACCACGAACCGGCAGGAACGTCCTTGTAAGCGGCAAACACGCTCGAGACCTGCGTGAGCATGATCGCGCCAACGGACAACCCTGCGAGGACTTTCTTCAAGCGAGAAAGATCCATAGGGGTTTAGGGAAGAAGGAAATAAAGAAGGAATAATAGGTTGGTATGGAGGTTGATGAACAAAGGGAAGGGAGTGCTGTCCCGATGCGTATCCGCATCTCGTGTCGTGGGATGAGCGCCACTTGGGCCGCTCTCCTCCTTAAATATAAAGAGCACACACGCAGAGCAGACACTGATAGAAGTCCGGAACAGGACCCGCATACGAAAATGCGGATCGAACACTCACAAAAGAGCACGATCCCAGAGGGGATGTGAAGCTTGTCCTGCGGTAAATCGCGCAGAGCAAGTGCCGATATGACAAGGATCATAAGGACAGATCTCGCCCACCTTCTGTTGAGCGGATCAGCGGGGATGCTAGCGTTGAGCCTCTTCTTGTGGCAAGCCTCCGCCGCGGAGGAAGGTGGCAACAAGGAGAACGCCGACGCCCCCCATTTGTTACACCCCCGTATCGTCCGTAACGGGGTAACACCCAAAGATGCGGATGCTGATGCCATTTTCTTGGGGTGGTTTTGGCAGCCGTAACCGCTGAAATGCTGATTTTGGCCTTCTGGAAAATCTTGTTGCAAAAACCCCCTTTCCTGACAGAAAGGTAGTTCTTTGCATACATTTTTTGTTCGGATTTTGCCGCATCAGACTGTATATACAGCAAAAATATGCAAACCTGACTTCACTCAAGTCCCCTCTTCCTACAGGAAATGGGCAGTGGGACGGGAGCCAACTGCTATTTTTTGGCTTCTTATAGCCAAAAATTGAAATCGGCGAAAATATGGCTGAGAAAAAGGGCTATTTTCTCCTCACCTGCTGGCCGTTAGCGGTGTCCTTCACCTCGTATCCCAGCGCTTCAATCTGATTTCGAAGGCTGTCCGAAGCCAAAAAGTCCTTATTTGCCCTTGCATGCGACCGCTCCTCCACGAGTTTCTGAACCGCGGACGGTATTTCCTCGGCCTCCGGCTCAAAGCAGCCGAAGGTTTGGCGGACCATCTGAATACAGGACCGGAGCTCCTCCACCCCCTCCTGCGACCATGCCGGGACATTCCGCGACCAGGCCATGCAGTCAAAAACGGCTGCGAGCGCCGCCGGAGTATTCAAATCCGCATCCATCGCCTTCGTAAATTGCCCCGCATACCGGGCTATCTGATCGCCTATTGCCAATGCCTGACCGTCCTCCACAACCGGTAATTGCCCCATCTCCTTCATCCATTCAACGATTCTTCTTCGCGCCTTCCTGGCGTCTTCGAGGCCCCTCCAGGTAAACTTAAGATTGGTCCGGTAATGAACGGAGAGGAAGTAGTAACGCAAATCGAGAGGACTAAATCCCTTCGCCACCACATCGGGGACCGTGAGAATATTGCCGAGACTCTTGCTCATTTTGGCGTCACCCATGTCGATGCGCCGTTTGTGGAGCCAGTACTTGGAAAACGGATGGGGGCCCGTCGACTCGCTCTGCGCGATCTCAGATTCATGGTGCGGGAAGATGTTGTCCTCACCGCCGGTGTGGATATCGATCTGCGGCCCCAGATGCTTGCGCGACATGGCGGAACATTCGATGTGCCAGCCGGGAAACCCTGCGGACGGATCATCACCGGTAGTGCTGACACGCTCGCCGGTCGCATAGCTCCACCGCAAAAGATGCTGCGCGTTCTCCCCTACTGTCTTCTTCCATACCGCAAAATCCGCCGGGTGCTTTTTGGCTTCATTTACAGCAATTCTCGCTCCCGATTCCAGATTCTCCACGGTGTTGCCCGACAGTGTTCCGTATGCGGGGAATGTGCGGACATCAAAGTAGATACCGTCCTCCGTCTCATAGGCATGGCCGTTGGCAAGGAGCTCTTTAACCATGACGAGCATCTCCTTAATAGTCTCCGTGGCGCGCGGACGCACCTCCGGCTCGTGCAGATTGAGCGCCTTTTCATCCTCCAAAAACTGCTCCTCATACTTGCGCGCTATCGCAAGCGGGTCGACGCGCTCCGCCTTCGCCTGCTTCTCCACTTTATCTTCGCCCTCGTCACGATCCGCAACGAGGTGACCCACGTCTGTAATGTTCTTTGCGTGCGTCACGCGATAGCCCTTTACCTCCAACCACCGTCGAAGGAGATCTGCCATGAGGAAGGACGAGTAATTGCCGATGTGCGGGCGGCCGTAGACTGTTGGCCCGCATGTGTACATGAGGACGGACTTGTCTGTGATCGGTACAAATTCTTCCTCGCGCTTGGTGAGAGAATTGTAGAGACGGAGTGTTGACGCATCGAACATGCGGACATCATAACGGAAAACGTGCCCACCGTCAGAGAAAGGGCCTCTGGAGAAAACATCAATGCCCTTCTCTTCGATTGCCAGCTCGCATGATGAATCCCCCCTAACACATTCCTCATGAGGATGTAGCCGGTACGAGAGCATACTGTGCATAGCAAGAATATAAGCATGACTGTTCAATGTCGTCTTTTTGTTTTTCCTTAGGGCTGTTCTTGAATTGTTAATCCTCATCTTTCTCACAAATTTTGTACGATCGGACAACAGAAAAACCGGCCGCCATCGTAGACGACGACCGGTAAGCTGCTACAGAGTAGCAGCTGCTGCTCCTTAAACGATTTCGTGCCGCCGGACTTGTACGTCCTTCGGCGCCGTAATCCCAATACGCACCCGTTTGCCTTGGATCTTGAGAACGGAGACGTTGATCATCCCCGCAATGGTGAATCCTTGGCCTTTTTTTCGGCTGAATACAAGCCTCCCATCAGTAATCCTGCCGGACCCGGGAACCTCGTCACGGCTGACTTGGAGGAAAGGGGCCTCGATCAGTAAACTGACCTGACTCTTCCTCACTTTTGTAACCGTAACTACGTTCCTCGAACCGATGAGAATTCGTTCTCCAGCCATACGGGATAACACTAACATTTCGTACCCTCCTTGAAGGAACAGCGTTTCGCCCTGCCTCCTTTTGAATCGCACAGTCTCTGCGGGAGACTGCGTTGACGCCATCCTGACGCCAAAAAAGAGGAATGAGCAAAACTCACTCTATTATTCCATATTCTTAATTTATTATCAAGTAATGTATATCAATTATGTCAATGTTCTGTTTTCCTTTTGCATTAGGGCTATTCATGAATTTGTTATTGTTTCTCTATTCATCTTCTTCGATAAAAAAAGCCCAGTGCAGCTACGCGACACTGGGCTCGGTTCCCAATCCACAATGGACTGGGGAAATGACACTCTAGCTACGAAGGCCATCTCCTACTCCCTGTGAGAATAGAGTCAGCCTCCATCGGAGGGGGTAGTGTCCTTCGTTCCTTCGACCGTATCCCCTTCCTGGTCGCCCTTCTTGGCTTGGCCCTCGAAGCGCTTAATAGCGTCGTATACCTCTTGACGGTGTACGGGCACTTCTTTGGGCGCCTCTACCCCAAGCCTCACCTTGTCGCCGCGGATCTCCACGACAACGATGGTGATGTCATTGTTAATGACAATACTCTCGTTTTTCTTGCGTGAGAGTACCAACATACGTACCTCCTTTTCCCTATCGGGACATTGTATTACCGTAACCTTGGAGAACGGGTTGAACCTCCTAAGATGCAACCCACAACGCATCCGGGGAATCCCCGGATCTGCTGTGGGCTGCGTAGGATCAAGCCAGAGTGTTCAAAGATCAAAACCTCCAACCAATCTGGAAGCCGGCGCATTCTAGAGAATAAATACTCAATTACCAGCAGATTTTGGCCCTAATAGCATTCTTGAAGCTCATACGACGCATAATCCTATCGGGGAATCTGCAGACATTGGTCAAAAGATATCGACGATCAAGCGGATATTTCATGCTAGGATCGAGGTACTTTTTCCCCCTCGCTCCCATGGCTCTTTCCGTGAAAGACATCAAGAAACTCCTGGGCGATGAAGCGCACAACCTCCTCACCCACAAATGTTCCACTATCCCTAAGGAAAAACTCCACCTCCCCGGACCCAAGACGGTGGCCCAGATGTTTGCGCAGTCGGACCGCTCCGGCAAAGTGCAGCAGAACCTCAAGGAGCTCTACGCACACGGCCGGCTCAAGAACACCGGCTATCTTTCCATCCTGCCCGTCGACCAGGGCATTGAGCACTCCGCCGGCGCGTCGTTTGCCAAGAACCCGGACTACTTTGATCCGGAGAATATCGTAAAACTGGCAATGGACGGAGGGTGCAATGCCGTGGCCTCCACCTTCGGCGTGCTGGGGATGGTCGCCAAAAAGTACGCAGCCAAGATCCCCTTCATTGTGAAGATCAACCACAACGAGCTCCTCACCTTCCCCAACAAGTTCGACCAGATCATGTTCGGCACGGTAGAGGAGGCGCACCGCATGGGGGCACGCGGCGTGGGCGCGACGATCTACTTTGGCTCACCGGAATCGGGACGGCAGATTGTGGAGGTGGGGAAGGCGTTCGCCAAGGCGCACGAGCTGGGGATGTTCACTGTGCTCTGGTGCTACCTGCGCAACAAGGAATTCAAGAAGGACAAGGACTACCACGTTTCCGCCGACCTCTCCGGCCAGGCGAACCATCTGGGCGTTACGCTCGAGGCAGACATCATCAAGCAGAAACTCCCGGAGACGAACGGCGGCTTTAAGGCGATGAGCCCGGAGGGAAAGTATGGCAAGTTTGATGAAAAGATGTACACGGACCTCATTACAGACCATCCCATCGACCTCACCCGCTGGCAGGTGGCCAACTGTTACATGGGAAGAATCGGCCTCATCAACTCGGGCGGCGCTTCCGGCAAAAACGATCTGGCGCAGGCCGTGCGCACCGCCGTAATCAACAAGCGCGCAGGTGGTACGGGGCTCATCTCGGGGCGCAAGGCA
This sequence comes from uncultured Candidatus Peregrinibacteria bacterium, assembly GCA_903825315.1. Taxonomy (GTDB): domain Bacteria; phylum Patescibacteriota; class Gracilibacteria; order Peribacterales; family Peribacteraceae; genus CAIKAD01. Next base: position 25,476 of record CAIKAD010000005.1, read on the forward strand.
TTCCAGAAACCCATGGACCAGGGCATTGAGCTCCTCAACGCCATCCAGGACGTGTACCTCTGCAAAGACGTTACGATTGCCTGATTGTTCTGCATTTCAGAAACGAAACCGCGCCCCCTTCGATTGTTCAGAGCAAGCCGGGGCGTGGTTTTGTTTGAAATGCGCAAATCCGGAGATAAGAATGCCGATCTCCAAGCCCATTCTTGATCATGTAGAACCGGTTTCACCCCTCAATGATGCTTGACAAGAAATTATATATGCATAAAATACCTGACCGTCCGTCCACTTTCGTTATCCATTCGGACGGACACCATACCCCAGAGGGCAGCACCGAGACACTCTTCGAACCACCTTCATTGTCTCACTTATCATCCCCCCGCTGCCCTCTTCTTTTTGTATGTGTGTAGGGGCGTTCTGTTCGTGTGTGTTGTTTCTGTCCTTCTCCAAGCTGGCCTGGGAGAAAACAACACACAAACAAACATCCACAAACACACACATCCCCCCTCTCCATTGGAGAGGGGGCTAGGGGGAGAGGGAAACAAAAAAAACAACCTACACTCTCAAATGCTCTCTATTGACGATGATCTGCTGCCCGATGGCGAAGAGTGTGGAGATGCCCCAGTAGAGTGAGACGGCAGCCGGGAACTGGATGGCAAAGAATCCGATCATGAGCGGGAGTGCGTAGAGCATCACCTGCTGCTGGGTGTCCATAACGTTCTTCGGCTCTTTTTTCTGTTCTCCCACATCAATCACCTTCTGGTTCTTCTTTTTCTTGTTGTCCGCAATGGCAAACGTGAGCTTCATCTGCAGGTACTGCAGGACCACGAGGAGGATGGGCATTACCCAGATGTTGGGCTTGAGGAGATCGAGCCCGAGGAACATGGTGCCAAAGCTCCAATTGAGATGCTGGTAAAAGGGATAGATGAGGTGGCGCGAGAGCCCCAGGGTGGACTCATCGCGAATCACGTAGAACAGCCCGATGAGGACGGGGAACTGCACGAGCGTGGGGAGGCAGCTCTGGAAGGGATTCACCTTGTGCTCCTTCCACAACTTGAGCGTCTCTTCCTGAATGCGCTGCTGATCGTTACCGTACTTCTTCTTGAGCTCATTGAGTTTTGGCTGGAGCATCTGCATCTTCTTCTGCCCCTCAAGCGCGTGCTGCGTAGGGATAAAAAGGAGAAGCTTAACCAGGATGGTGAGAAGAATAATGGCCACACCTAGGTTGTGGCCCGGCAGCCACGATCCCGCGAAAATGAGGAAGTTGAGGAACGGCGCCGAGATGAAGGTGCGGAAGAGTTTGGTGAACGTGCCCACCTCGCTGAGGGTAAACCGCGCCGTGAGGGGGTTCGTCACCGTCCCGCCGGATTGTGCGGCCTGCAGGGAACTGACGATTTCTGCCGGCAGCGTAAGCCGGACTTCGTACGTGCCGCTCTTACCGAAGAGGGAGTACTTCCACGGTGCTAGCGGTACCTGGATGGAACCGTGCGCGGGGACCGCCGGGGGATCCGTACAAGGAACTGCTGTCTGCGCGCCGGACCCCGATGAGGTCGTGAGCGGTACGAGCTGGCCCGACCCCGCTCCTTCCACGCGAAACACGTCGAATGGCGGCAACGGACAGCGGGAGGGAATGGTGAAGCCTGCGGCGGTATTGTCCTTTACCGTTACCACGGGATTGTTCCCCATGGTCACATTGGCCACCGTGAGCTGGACGGGGATGGGAATCTGCTTGGGTCCTCCGAACTGGCCCGGGAAGAACTGCCGCAACAGCACCTGGCTCCCCACGTACACCAGCGCAAAGATAAGGAGGAAATGCAGGAGGTTATTGCGCTTTTGTTGTGACGGCATTGGGGAGTGTGGAGAGGAACCGCCGGACGTCGTGTTGGAGCTCGGCGAACGGGGCTTTAAGACTAGAAGAACGCGGCGAAATCAGCAACTGATGAGCGGACGGAATTGTGTAGTCCCGGAGGGTGAGGCGCCAGGCCTCCCTGCACCGCCGGCGCATGCGGTTGCGCCTGACCGCAGACTTCTCCAACTTGGCGGATGCGAGTGAACCAAAGTATATGCCGGGGGCCTCCGGATGGACGGCGGGGTGCCGCGGCGCGCCGGAGAGGTCTCGGACGAGCATGTGCTTCCCCTTCCACACTTTGCCGCGCGCAAGGACGCGCTCGACAATCTTGCGGCCACGGAGTCGTGAGAGATCCATGGATCTATCATAGAGGATGCCTAAGATTCCGACGATTCCAAAGATGCCAAGGATGCGCCACTATTGGAGCAAGAAGCTTTCTGAAGGCATTCCCTGGAATCATTGGCATCCTTGGAATCCTGTCCGATTCCCTCTATTCTCCCTCCTGTCATGGCTCAGCTCACCTCCGACGACGTCCGGCACATTGCACAGCTCGCACGGCTGCGTTTGACGGATGCCGAAGTGGCAAAGTTTACGCCGGAGCTGGCATCAATTTTGACCACCATCAACAAGCTTTCCGAAGTGAATACGGAGAACGTGGAACCGACCGCGCAGGTGACCGGCCTCCATAACCGCTTCCGCGAGGATGTAATTTGGACCGATGTGCCGACCACCGAGGAAATGCTCGCTACGAGTCCCCTGCCGATTTCTGATCAACAGATTGTCACTCCTTCCGCCCACGGCGAACGATGAATCTCTCCGCACTGACCATAACGCAGGCAGCCGAACGACTCCAAAAGAGGGATATTTCTTCCACGGATCTCGTGAAAGCATGCATCGAAGCCATTGAGAAGAAGGACAAACAGCTCAATGCCGTTGTACACCGGAATTTTGAAAGAGCCCTATTTGAAGCCAAGAATATTGATTCCGAGAAGAAGGCCGATGGGAATCCCCTTCGCGGCATCCCCTACCTCGCCAAGGACGTGTACTGCGAGAAGGACGTTCCCACTACAGCCTGTTCCAACATGCTCCGGAATAAAGATTATCTGCCGCCCTACGATGCGACGACGATCAGGAGATTGAAGGCCGTGGGCGCCATTAGCATCGGAAAAACGAATACCGATGAATTCACGATGGGCGGCAGCACGGAAACAAGTTGCTACGGCGTAACCAAGTGCCCGTGGGATGTTTCGCGCGTTGCCGGTGGATCGTCCGGTGGCTCGGCGGCGGCAGTCGCGGCCGATGAGTGTGTCTTCGCATTGGGAACGGATACCGGCGGGTCCATACGTCAGCCCGCGAGTTACTGCGGATGCGTGGGCCTCAAGGTGACCTACGGGCGGACGAGCCGCTTTGGTGTGATGAGCATGGCCAGCTCGCTCGATACTATCGGCACATTCGGGAAAACCGTGGAAGACGCGGCTATCATCCTGCAAGCGATAGCGGGACGGGATCCGCTCGACGGAACGACGGGCGATGTGCAAGTGCCGGACTATCGCGCCGCCCTCGCCAAGGGTGTAAAGGGCTTAAAGATCGGCTTGCCCAGGGAGTACTTTATCGAGGGGATGGATCCGGAAGTGGAAACCGCTGTACGTGAGGCTGCAAAGGCATTCGAAGGACTTGGCGCGACGATTGTGGACGTAAGCCTGCCCCACACCGACTACGGCATCGCCACGTATTACGTCATCTGCCCCAGCGAAGTGAGTTCCAATATGGCGCGCTACGACGGCGTGCGGTACGGCCACACGGTCAAGAATCCCGAGAACCTGATTGAGTACTACGAACGCGTGCGGAGTGAAGGTTTTGGACCGGAAGTGAAGCGCCGCATCATGATCGGCACGTATGCGCTCTCCGCCGGCTACTACGACGCGTACTACCGCAAGGCGCAGAAGGTGCGCACGCTTGTGAAGAAGGATTTTGAGGATGCGTTCCAAAAGGTCGATCTTCTCCTTGCGCCAACGGCGCCGACACCTGCTTTTGTCATTGGGGCACACACCAACGACCCCGTGCAGATGTACCTGGAAGACGTCTTCACGGTCCCGGCCTCTCTCGCAGGAATGCCGGGACTATCGATTCCGTGCGGATTCAGCCGCAACAATTTACCCATTGGCATGCAGTTGATTGGCCCGCACTTCCGCGAAGACCTGCTCTTTCAGGTTGGCCACGCTTATGAACAATCGACGGACTGGCACACACGGAAACCAAATATTTGAGAAGGAACGCCTGTCTACATGCGTCTAGCTACCTCCTTCCCATACCGTACGCAAAGGAATGGAAACGAATCATGAAAAAAAGTGATCCGCCCCCCGCGCATTCCCTTCAATTTTTTCGAAGGACGCTACCACTTCCTTGAGCCGATCCGCGGTAGCATCCCGCACATGCAAGATCCTTCCCTCCCGTTCAATATCCACACTGGGATACTGTATCTGCAGCAGGTCGATCGTACCCTCCACTTCCAAGGTATCCGGTACTCTCAATTGTGTTTTGCGCGAATCATGACGCATGAGATGAAAAAGGAAATTGGAGGCCACTGTACCGTCCGGGACGGCAGCGTCAATGGATGACGGACCGCATCTTAAGAATTCGGCTGACCGAAGCGGATAACTTGATGTCATCAGGAATTGAAACCGAAGAAACCGAGGAGAGCTGAGAGTGAAAGCTTGAAGTATCAATTGCCACTGACCTTCGGCTTCTTCGGTTTCCTTGGATTCCTTATTTCTTCACCTGCACCGCCCCCACCAGGTCCGAACCTCGCAAATGCAGTTCCCGCACCGACTTCCAGAAGAAGAACGCAATGACGCCAAAGGTGACAACGGGCGAGACCCATGAGGGAATCTCCATGCCAAACGCATCGCTGATCATAATGGCGCCGAGGAAGAGGATGGAGTACATCGCGCCGTTCTTGAGGTAGTAGTACTTCTTTACGCGGTCAATGTTTCCAATGGTGAGCTGGCGGACAAGGACCGCACCGAGCCCGTTGCCGAGGAGAATGAGCGGGACGGAGAGGGTAAAGGCGAACGCGCCGAGCACGCCGTCGATGCTGAATGTGGCGTCGATCACCTCAAGATAGAAGATCTTACTGATGTCCGAGAGGCCTTCCTTCATCAATTCCCGCTCACCCTTCTCCGCATTCTCCTTGAATCCGTGCGTGATGAAGAACGCCGTAGAACCGATAACCGCGCCGAACGCCATGAGCGGATCTTTCTGGATAGCGAACCACACAAGAATGGCGAGAAGGATGGAAACGACGGCATAGAACCACACGCCCTGGCGGACGAAGAAGCGTTCTGCGCGCAGCCCGAAGTTCTTCGTTTCCAAAAACAACCAGTGGAAAAAGAGGAAGACGAGGAACGTGCCGCCGCCCGCGAGGAGAACGGGCGCAGAGCGCTCAATGGACTCATGGACGCGAGGATCCGATGAGAACGTTGCGGTGAGGGAGCCAAGGAAGCCGAGCCCGGGATTGGTCGCCCAGATAATGACCCACGGAAGCAGGCCGCGGATGACGAACACCGCGAAAAGGATGCCCCAGAAAAGGAACCACTTGCGTGCTTTCTTACCCATCGTACTCAAGACCTCCGCGTTGATGATGGCATTGTCGACGGAGCTGATGGTCTCAAACAGTGCGAGGCCGGTGACGGTGAGGAGAAGGGAGAGCCAGGACATGCGAATACTGTAGCAGAATTACGAACGGTCATAACACTTCCCAAGAGGGCATCCCACGCCCTTTCGGGCGCAGACGACGTCCGGCTGCCGCATCACGGCAGATGCTGCTCCCCGATGAGCTGCTGGGACGCCTCCGTGGGCGCAGGTTCTGTACCGAGCGCCCGCGAGAGGTAGAGAGCACTGTTGATGAGACCGACGTGCGTGAACGCCTGGGGAAAGTTGCCAAGAAAAGCGCCCGTTACGGGATCGATTTCTTCGGAGTAGAGGCCCACATGATTGCCGCGGCGAAGAAGCTCTTCGAAGTGCTCGCGCGCCTCCCTGAGCCGCCCGGCAAAGGCAAGCGCATCCACAAGCCAAAACCCGCAAAAACCGAACGCGCCTTCCCGCCGGTGATGCGCGCTGCTGCGGTAAACCAGCGCCCCGTCCGCAAGTTCGCGAAGGATGGTGTCTAGTGTGCGGAGTGCGTACGGATGGTCCGGCGGGAGGAACTCGAGGATGGGGAAGAGCAATGCCGTGGCATCCAGCACGTCTGAGCCGAATGCCTGCACAAAGGAACCGCGCTTCTCGCTGTAGCCTTGCTCCATCACCATGTCATGGATGGCGGCGCGCTCCTTTTTCCACCGCTCCAGATCCGCATTCCAGCCATGACGCTCCGCGAGGCGGATGCCGCGGTCGAGCGCCACCCAGCACATCACCTTGGAGTACACATAGTGCTGCGGCTCCGCGCGCAGCTCCCAGATGCCATGGTCGGGATTGCGCCATACGTCGCACACGTACTCCACAAGATCCCGCAACGCGCCGGAGAGAATATGATCTACACTGGGATGGAGGTGCTCGGAACGATAGACCGTTTCGAGGATTTCGCCGTAGATGTCATGCTGGCACTGGTTCGAGGCACCGTTGCCAATACGCACAGGACGTGACTCAAGATAACCGCGCAGGTGGGTCAGCTCCTCCTCCTCGCCCAGCTCCGCTTTGTGCAGCGGATACATCACTTTGAGATCCGCCGGACGGCGCCCGCTCGTCACGAGGATATCTGCTATCCAGTCGAGGAACTCGCGCGCGTCGTTAAGGTGCCCCAACGCCGCAAGTGCCTGCACCGTAAAGGACGTATCGCGTATCCAGTTGAAGCGGTAGTCCCAGTTGTCGCTGCCACCGGGAATTTCCGGAAGGGACGTGGTGGCAGCCGCCGCAATCCCCTTGCCGCCGGCGAGTACCTTGAGGACGAGCGCGGAACGCATGACTTTCTCTTTCCATGTTTCCGTACTCAACACGAACCGCGACGCAGTCACGTCGGAACCCGAGACGGAGACGGACGAAGCCGGATCCCGCTCCGTACACCACCGGTTCCAGAAGAGGATCGTCTGTTCCAGGCTGCGCTGTGGCGGCGGAATATCTTCCCGCTCCATGTTGCCGTACGCGCAGAGGAGAGGTAATTCCTCGCCGGCTTCCAGCGTCACTATGGCCTCGGCCCCCCGGTCGGTAAGAGTGAACGGGCAGGACGCATAGAGACGTAGCACATCATGCTCTCCTGCTGCAGCAAGGCCGCCCTCGATGGGCGAGAGGGATGTGTTCCCGCGAGCATAATCGAGACGCGGATCGAAGAGAATGCGGCACCGGACCGTTCCCGTGACGCACCGTGCGAGACGGTACAGTGCGGGAAGACGGTGCTGCTCCTGTTCTTCAAAACTGAAGCTGCTCATGTGCATCCAGTCGGTCACTTCCAACACGCCGCCCTCGCACGTGAACGTCGTCCGCAGCACATTGGTGTTGGGGTGATATTCCTGCGAGCCGGTCTGGCCGGCAACGTCCGGTGCCACGAGGAACGACCCGCCACGGTCAGGGTCCAGAAGCGCGCCGAAAACGCTCGGTGAATCGAGCCGCGGGAGGCAACACCAGTCGATGGACCCGTCCTTCCCCACGAGAGCGCACGACCCCAGGTTTCCGACAAAGCCGTACGAAGCAATGGGCTTAGAGGGCATGCTGGGTAAGATGATGAAGGAGAGCGGGGGCAATATCAATGAACTGTGAAACAAATAGGCGAAGATATACAGGAGTGGGAATACGGACATACAAAACTCCCCCAGCCGCTGCTGCGACCGGGGGAAATTCCTTTGCATAGTGGTGCTCAGACCGTTACGGACTTCACCGGAGCCCATTCCATCAAAATGTGCATCGCATGATCGATGCTCACCTGAATGGCGTCTTCAGGAGCGAAGACCCCATTGTCCTCGTAACGCAGCGAACCGGACCAGATCTCACCAACATCCCATGCTGCAGAGTCGGCGAACTGACGCACACGTTCGGGATCCTGGGAGCTCACGATGAGCTGAATTGTCCCCGTAAGCGCGTTATCAGGGTATCGGAGGACGACCTTCATGCCCCGCTGCTCCCGTACTAAACGAAAATTACAGAGAGCAGTTGCCTCAAAGGTTAGCCGAGCGAATTCGTGATCATTCATCTCCCAGCAGGGGTTCAGAAACGTAAGCATCTCATCACTGCGATTGTGCCGGATTTTCGCCGAACGCGATGCCTTCCGGATATACTTGATCGCCTCCTCATTGCAATAGTGGGGACCGGCAGCGAATGCTCTGAGCATTCTTCGCCAGTTTGCAGGGGTTGCCTCCGCCGAAGCCATGAGATGGTACTGCATGGAACGAACCTCCAATAAAAATTTACGCGGTGTCTCTGCCACAACATGTGGACGGTAGTTTCCGCGCCGCACATTCGAATCTGCAAACGCGCAGCGCGAAAACCACCGATTACTCTGAGCGCCCTTGCTGCAAAGGAACTGCCAGAACAGAGGTTCTGGAATAGTTATATTACCATGTTTATTTATCCTGTAAATACATCGATAAATGGCTTTCTAAAGCCATTATTTATACATATGAGACATCTTCAGATTCCGATGAACGACTGTACGCTTTTCGGCTTGAGGGCAGTGCGGCAAGTCAGATGGCACGATCAATCCTGCTGCTACAGCCACGGAATTTTGACCGTATGGCAGTAGTAATCCCACATGGAACCGAACATCTTCGCCAGCCGTTCCTCTTCCCGCGGTGCGTAGAACCGACATCCCACGTAGACGATGGCGCCGATCACAAACCCCAACCATGAATTGCAGAGCACGCCAAGCCACGGCAAAACGAGGAACGCCATGCCCGTATAGAGAGGATGTTTCACAATGGCATACGGCCCTGTGGTGATCAGTTCCCCCCGGGGAACCTTGATGAGGATCAGCAATGCCGACCACATCCAATTGATGATGCCCACCGCAAGGATGACAATGGCGATCCATTGCACAAGAGCGGACGGTCCTCCCACGGAGAAGACGTCCGGATACAGGATATTGAGAATCAAACCCACTCCCAGGAACGGCAGTGTAAACAATGCAATTTTCTCCCCGCTTCCCACGAGCAATTTCAATGTTCCCTGCGCGGCACCCGGAGGAGAAGATGAGGCATCCATCAATGGGAGAGCATACCACATATGAACAGCACACCGTTCAGGCTAACGTACGACTTCAACGGAATAATGGACCCCATCGTTGCGCCGATGTGAGAAAGGACATGCCACAAGCCACAGATCGCCGATTCTGATCATTGCCAAGCCTCCTCCGCTCTGTTACCGTATCCTTAGCATCGATCCTTGGTTTTCGCGTGACATTTCTTTCGTAAATTCTGGAGCCGTAGCTCAGCTGGTTAGAGCGCCACACTGTCACTGTGGAGGTCGCGGGTTCGAATCCCGTCGGCTCCGCCATACACCAAGCCGGCAGTACGCCGGAGGAGAAACAGAGCACTTTCTCTGTTCTCTTTTGGTATGGGGCCGGCTGGTTTATGGACGTCTTTCGTCGGGGTTTGCGTCTTCATATGTAGCCAAAGCCCTCTTTGCACGTTCTAAGAACTGGCTTACCTACTCCAGACGCTCCCCAACCATCTTTCGAATACGCTTCTCGTCTTGGGTGATCTGCGCTTGCTTGGCGCGATAATCCTCGTCATCAAACGTCCCTTGCAGCACTTTCTGCCGGGCTTTCTTCTTCCTCATCCTACTCAGACTCTGTTTCAGTCTCATCACGGGAAGTCCGTCTGCGTTTCAGTAGATGATCGTCTACCCACTGACGGTAATTGCTGACTGCTCTGCGTTGCACATCAAGCTGGTATTCATCTCTCAGAATACGCGCCATTTCCTTGTCCGAAATTTTCCAGCCTTGTGCCGCATCAAAATAACGAGAGTCACGCGAGAGCAATCCCACAACATACCGCCCCTTCAGACCCGACAACTGAACGCCGGGAACGAGCACAGCAAACTCTCGGACCGTCATGTCCGGAAATTCGATAAGCAAATCTTTGATGAGGCGGCCGATAGTCGTGTCATGGCAACAGATAACGTCAGCAAGATTTCGCTGGTTGAGCTCCCTGAGAAGAAGAGGGTTGTATGGTTCTGCGAGAAACTCTCTTTGATATTGCACGGCATAAGACACAACTGCTTCACGGTTGCGCGTAATCCAATCAAACTCATCGAGAAATCGTTTAGAGAAAATCTCTTGGGGTTTCGTTTGCTCTGGTCTCCTTAAAACGCTCAAGCTGCGCTCAATTCTTTCGCGAACTTCTCCAGTCCTGCTCTGGAGCCTCAAATCAGAAGCAATTGCGTACTCCGGTTGGTGGTCTCGTGCGCAATGGGAGATCCTATGTGCTGACTCTACGAATAAACCTGAATCCATCAGATTCCCTCGGCAGTGAGTACTTCCAATACATGCATTGAAGTGACCATTCTGTGCCAATTCCACCATTTCATTCGCCAGTTCTTCCATTTCTTCGGTACTCAGGCTATTCATTGAAAGATTCCCCGGAGAGGGCACTCTTAGTGGCAGATCCTGAACGAGGCGCATTGACGGGCTGAGAGACAATTTCATATAATCATATTTAAAATCAATAGATAATTTTGTCAATAGTTCTCGCTCAGTTTTCGGAATCAGCCTACTACAATCGCTCCCATCCTCTGTGTAACCCCACCAAGATTCACTTTCATCAGTTCTAACAGCATCTTATTGATGCCGCCACTTACGAAGCAAAACGGAGAATGAAACCACCGAGAATCTTACTGCATGCAATGATTGCAACAGCTACAAAGACATGCCACGCCGTGTGGGAGAGAGGGTTCTTCTTCCTGTGTGCCGCGATGCGGTAACTCAGGGCGGTAAGGAGGATAAGCCCCCACAACGAAGCAAATATGAACGCGAGAGAAGGAGGAAAGAGATACACAATCAGCGCAAACGTCAGCACCAATACGAACCGCGCGGCAAAGTTACCGAATGTCGACGTGCGCACTGCCTCCCTGGATGCCCCCTCGGACTCAAAGTACATATGGATGCTGAAGGAATCGGAAATGTTGTCGGCAACCGCAATAATGAAGAGACCGGCAATAATGCCGACGCTCGAGTTTTCTCCCTGGGCAAGACCTGCAATTAACGCCATGCTCGTCATGATGGCGGCAGTCATCCCCATGCTGAACTTGTTCACGCGGAACATGCGCTGAGTCTATAATGGCTCAGATATTTTTGGTATAGGGAGGAACGGTCAGGAGAGCGCGACAGTGAACTAGTCCAGATACAACATCGGATTCTTCTTCACACCGTTCACACGGACTTCGAAGTGGATATGGATGCCAGTGGGTCCGTGGACGAGCCCGCTGTTGCCCATCCATGCAACCCTCTCTCCGCGCGTCACGTGCTCGCCTTTTTTGACGTACACTTCCTTGTTGTGCCCATAGAGCGTAATGAGCCCGTTGCCGTGGTCAATCTCGATCACGTTGCCATATCCACCGTTCCATCCAATATCCGCGCGTATCACCGTGCCGTCCTCGGCTGCAAAGACGGGCCCGCCGCCGCGCGTCTGAATATCCAGTGCGAAGTGGCTGGCGTTGTAGTACTGCGTGATGAGGCAATTCTCGCACGGCATTTGTAGGACGGTGCTGGTAATGGTAGCGCCCACTGCCGGGCCCGTGCCCGGCTTAACGCCGCCTCCCGTCGGCCGCACCTGCACTTGGACATCGCTGGCAGTCACCTTATCCCCAAAGTGCAGATTGCCGGGCGTCACGGCCACCACAGCCCCGCCGCCCGGAAGCGGCTTGCCCCCGGGGATGATGAGCTGCTGCCCCACGGTAATCAGGCTCCCCCGTATGTGATTGACGCGGCGGATGTCATCCACGGACACGTCGTAGAGCTCCGAAATCTTGAGAAGATTCTGGCCGCGGCGCACGGAATGGAGCACGCCGTCCACGGGAAGGACAACCAGGTTCTGTCCGGGCTGGATGGCCGCGCCGTCCGCAAGACTGTTGGCCCATTGGATCGTCTGCACGCTGATGCCGTACTCCTTGGCAATGGAAGGGAGCGAATCGCCGGAATGGACTTTATGAATGACCCCTTCGCCATACGCAAGGCGGGACCCCTGCGCCCCAATAGTGGACTGTTTCATGAGGAACCCGTCCTCCACAAAAAGAAACTGCTGCGATGCAAGAGGCACATCATCGCCCTCAAAAGCCTGCGCGGAGCGCGGCACGTACGGTGGCAAAAGCGACGCACACGCAAAAATCAGCACGCACACGATCCGCACGCGGAGCGACAGCCATCGCAGAAGAGGCGAGCGCATACGCGATTAGAGGAAGAGACTGGGCAAAACGGCCATCACCGAACGCATGTCCGAAAAACGCGAGCGGGAACCGAGGAGCACCACGATCTCCTCGCGGCCTCCTTCATGCACAAGGGAAAAGAGACACTGTCCGGCTGCATCCGTGGTCCCCGTCTTGCCAGCCTCCACGGCGCTCCCCGGCCGCAAGAGCACGTTGGTATTGGGAAATCCCATCACCCGCCCTTCCAGGGAGCGGATGGAAGCGGAGGGGAGGGAAAGGCGCTGGCGCAGCTCCGGTTTTTGGAGGACAAATGCTGCCAGCCACGCGAGATCGCGCGGCGTGGTGTACTGCTCGGAATCGTCGAAACCGGCCGCATTGGCAAAGGAGGTACTGCGCAGCCCCAGCATCCGCGCCCGGGCATTCATCTGCATAACGAACTCCTCCTCCGAACCCGCATGGAAAACGGCCAGCGTGCGCGCCGCGTCATTGGCGGAGGGGACGAGGAGCGCCTTGAGGAGATCCCCCACCATATACTGCTCGCCGGGAACAAGGTGCGCGGAACTGCCGGGCGTGCCCGCCGCCTCTGCCGGCACGGTGACCACTTCCTCCATGCCGTGGTTCTCCACAATGATGAGCGCCGTCATCAGTTTGGTAAGGCTGCCCATGGGCCGTGGTATGTCCGCATGCCGCTCGTACACCGTCTGCGCAGTCGCAAGATCCATCACCACTACACCGGACGCCGTGAGACGCTGCCCGAGATTGTCGAGCAGGAGGGAAGCGCTCCCCGAAAGCGGGAGGGGAGCCGCAATGTTGAGGCTCTGGAGCGCTGCCTGATCGGGCGAAGGCGGCCCGGCCACAGGAAGCATGCCCATCAGGAGCACCGACAGGACTATACTGAACATCGGACGGAGTGTAGGGAGGAGAAGGCTCTCCGTGAAGCGAAATCTCTGCATGTGTGGACTGTATTTGACCGACTGTCAATTATTGGTGTCGAAGTGGATACCGACGAAACTGAAGAATCCGAGGAATACATGAAGAAAGAAAGATGCCACCTACAATGACCGCCTCTCAGTTCCCTTGGTTTCTTCGGTTTCCGCGGATTCCTTACCGATACACAATCCTCCCCACCAACCTCAGATCCACATACTCTTTAACCTCTCCCGGCTGCGCATTCTGAAGGAAGACCTTGTAACGCTGGAACTGATCGGCGAGAGGTGTGGCCATATCGAACCAAAGGACGTACTTGGATGTCTTGCAGTGGAACTCGCGCGCACGCATGTACACCGTGCGCCCGGTAACCGTGAGGCCGAACTGATCGCGCAGGGTCCCCTCCGCTTCCTGCATGCGCTTAAGAAGGTCTGCGGAGAAGAGCGGCGTGGACGGCACAGGATGCACAGCCCAGTCCACCACCGTAATGAGCGGGAGTGCAGTGGAAGACGCCGCTTCAAAGGGCAGGGAAATATAGAGACCGTTGTCCGAAAGATATTCATGCTGCGCAGACGGGATGGCCGCCCCGCTCCCTCCAGCCAGTTTTGCGCCGGAACCGGACGGAGGAGCGCTGTCCGCGGTCACCTTGAGGCGCGCCACGAGCGGATGAAGTTTGACGGTGAGCGAGAGTGTAGAAGGGTACTGCTTGTCCACCGTCACGTCCTCCGCGTCGGGCATGGCATCCTGCACGAGCACGCGGACATCGGATGGATCGAGGAAGAAGAGGTGCCGCCCAAAGACGGGCTTCAGGCTCCGCTGGATCTTTTCGCTGTCGAGCCGTGGATCGGTCCTCTTAATCCGCACTTCGCGCACGTGGACAATGGGTGAGAACAGCAGCGCCGCAAATGCGAGGCCGAGGATCGTGCAAACCGTAAGCAGGAACCACTGGCGGAGGAACTCCGCCGTCCATCCCAAAAACCGCTGCGACTTGCGCAGCCCGCGCGCCCAGCGCTCGCGGACATACTGTCGGCGCCGCTGGTGCCTTCGCTTGACGAAGGCTGCCGTGCCCTTGCTCACACGACGACTGAACCGTCGCGGAAGCCGCGTAGGACGGAGGAGCATCGGTTCGTATCATAGAGTTTTTCCGGAGTTTGCGGAAATGGAGAATGACCGGGGAATACATCACAAATCCCAAGAACCATTGGCCAAAACGCTAGAGTGAGGATTGTTTTGGTTATGGGGAATTTGGTCATTGGTCATTCGCGCTACAACTCCTCTATGATAGAACTGTGAAATTGGCCATTGTTGCAGATTGGCTCACTGTTTTTGGAGGCGCAGAACACGCTATCGCGGAGTTCCATCGGCTCTGGCCGGAGGCTCCGTTCTTTACCACAATGGCAAATACACAACGCCTCGGCCCGCTCAAGGACGCGGACATCCGCACGACCAGGCTCCAGAAGTGGTACAAGCTGACAGGACGCCACCAGATCCTGCTGCCCTGGATGCCGCGCGCAGTGGAAGACATCGACCTCCGCGGTTTTGACGTGATATTCAGCTCGTCCCACGCCGTTGCCAAGGGCATTGTTCCGCCCGCAACCTCCACACACGTCTGCTACTGCCACACTCCCGTGCGCTACGCATGGGAAATGGAAGAGGAATATCTCAACGACTTCAATGTGCCGCACTTTCTGCGCCCCACGATCCGCAAACAGCTTAAAAAGATTCGCCGCTGGGACCTGGGGACTGCAAAGCGGGTGGATGCTTTTATCGCGAACTCCACGGAAACGCAGGAGCGCATCCGCCGCATTTACGCCCGCGAAAGTACGGTGATACTTCCTCCCGTGGCCGACCACTTCTTTGATACGCCGATGCGTCCTCTGGAACAACGAAGTGGCTTTCTTGCTGTGGGGCGCCTCGTCCCGTACAAGCGCTTCGATCTCCTCATCCGCATCGCGAATGCGTTACAGCTCCCGTTGACTATTGCGGGGCGCGGACAAGATGAACAGCGCCTGCAAAAACTCGCCGGACCCACCGTCACCTTTCGCGGCTTTGTGCCGGATGCCGATCTTCCGGCGCTCTATGCCGAAGCACGGGCTCTTCTCTTCCCGCAACACGAGGATGCCGGCATTGTTCCGCTCGAGGCACAGGCCTGCGGCACGCCGGTGATTGCACTCGGCGTAGGCGGTGCGCTGGATTCCGTGAAGGACGGGGTCACAGGAATCTTCTTCCGGAAACAGGATGAGGAATCACTGGCAGATGCCATCCGGAGATTCTCCGCGATGACCTTTGACCCTGACGTGATCCGCGAGCACGCACGCCAATTCTCCGCGACGCGGTTCCGGGAACGAATCAGGACGACGGTTGACGATGCGGTGGGACGACGTGTATAGACAGTTGTATATACAAATACATGATAAATATTCAATGATCAATTCACAATGGTAATGACGAATACAGAGCCCGAGCTGCGAAGTGTATTGATCATTGGTGATTGAATAATTGATCATTCGTTGCCAGGCCTTCACTCGGCGGGCAAACGATCCGTCAAATACGCCGCTCATCCCTCATCTCCCCTACCAATTCCTCCAGAACATCCTTTAGTGTGACAATCCCCAGCACGTTACCGTCCGCCTGCACGATCGCCAGGTGGAGGCGCCGGTCGCGCAGAAGCTGCAGAATATCGTCCGCGCGCATGTCCGGTGGAACGAGAACCGGCTCGTGAAGGATGGTTGTGACGGATTCTGTTCCCCGCCCCGCCACCACCGCCTGCAGCAACTCTCTGCTCATAACGAATCCGGCGGCATGCCCATGAGCGTCGAGGACCGGATAGCGATGGTGCGGCCACTGCGCCGCGTACATCGCCGCACTCTGTATGGTCGCCCGGTCGGAGAGCGACGCAAACGATCCCACACTCACCATGATGTCCTCCGCGCGCTTGTCATTGAGCGTAAACGTGCGGTTGATGAGGGTGCGCTCATCGGGCTCAATCCATCCCTGCCCCTCGCCCATGGTTGCAAGCGCACGAATCTGCTCCTCGGTGCCGGTGGGACGCACCCCGCGCCTAAACGGCCGCACGATCCATTCGATGGCGAGAACGATGGGGTGGAACAAGAGCGTTGCGGCATAAATGACCGGCGCACTGTACCGCGCGACGAGCGGCGCATGGTGCGTGCCGACTGCCTTGGGGATGATTTCGGAAAAGAGGATGGTGAGTGCGGTAAGAACCGCCGTAAGGAACCCGATAATCTGGTTACCAAGAAGGTACGTGGCGCGCACGCCGATGAGGATGGGGCCAAGAATGTTGACGGTGTTGGTGAGGATCACGAGCACGATCACCGCGCGCATCTGCCCGCGCAACAGTGCGGATAATGCTGCGCCCCCATACAGTTTGCGCGCAGCCGCCTCTTCCGCTTCTGCCTGGGTAACGCTCAGAATTGCCGCGTCCACCATAGCCAACAGACCGGAGAGCGCAACGAAGATGAGGATGAGGATGATGATTTCGGGCATGGTGAACGATTATGATAGCAGAAAGGAGGATGCAGAAGATGCAAATAAGGAAGATGCAGAGGAAGCAAAGGATGCAGAAGATGCAGAGGACATTTCGCAGCACACTCAGACAACCCTCTCTATCAGCTCTTCTGCATCCTCTGCATCTTCTGATTCTTCTGCATCCTTCCCCAATACGAGAACAAACTGGCAACAGCTTCCACCCTAAGGCAGACTGAGACCATGCAACGCGATCCCCTCTCCCACAAAGGCGAGAATGGCAAAGTGGCCGTCATTGGCGGAAGCCCGACGATTCATGGCGCGCCCCTTCTTTCCGCACTCGCTGCCGAAGCAAGCGGCGTGGATTTGATCTTCCTCGTCGTTCCGAAAATCCATCAGCAGGTGGCGCGGATGGCCTCCCTCAATTTCCAGGTCTATCCTTTTGAAGGTGATGAGCTCAGCGCCGACGACATTCCTGCGCTCCTCGAACTCCTTGCCACGATGGACGCTGCGGTAATCGGCCCGGGCCTCTCGCGGACGCCGGACGTTCTCGACGCCCTCAAGAACCTTGTCGCGGAAGCGCCATGCTCACTTGTGCTGGATGCCTCCGCACTTCAGCCGTGGACGGTGGAATCCGTAAAAGGAAAAAACGTAGTCCTCACGCCACACTTGGGGGAACTGGAACGGATGGAGATTGGCACAAAGGACATGGGCAAGGTGGCAAAGGAAGCAGGCATCACCATCCATCTCAAAGGACCGGAGGACCACATCGCCACGATGGACGGCAACGTGCACATGGTCCGTGGCGGAAACGCGGGGCTCACCGTGGGTGGCACCGGAGATGCTTTGGCAGGCCTCATCGGCGGGCTGCTCGCGCAACGGCTGCATGCGGAAGAAGCCTGTAAGGCCGCAAGCACCATCATCAAGCGTGCGGGCACCGTCCTCTTCGAAAAGAAGGGAACGGCGTATACAACGAGGGAGGTCATTGAACTTGTTCCGGAGCTTTTGCGTGCGTTAGATTGAATGGAGAAAATGGAAAATGGTACATGAGAAATTTTGGAAGCAATTGGCATACGAACTGATCTACATTCATTTCCAATTTTCCATTTTCAATTTACCCTTCCACTGCATGATTCAGCACCCCTTCTCCATCTTCGAGCAATTCAGCAACCGCCTCGACGTTGCGCTCTTTCGAAAATCGGAGGACGGCGCCGTGACCGATGCGATCGTTGAGGAAAAAATGGGCGCCCACGGCGTGGCGGGGCTGTGGCAAATGCACGGGGGAACGGCGATCGTCACGCGCGAGGCGATCAAGCGGAATATAAAGGCGGATGCAGTGGCAACTGATGCCGCACTCCTCGCATTGACCATACGGACAGCGGACTGCCAGTCGCTGCTTGTGTACGCTCCGCAACATCACGTAGCCGCGCTTATCCATGCAGGTTGGCGTGGACTCCTCACCGGCATCATTCCCTCCACGTTTGACCTGCTTTGGGAGGAATGGCAAATCCGCCCGGAAGAGACGTATGTGGGGGCAGGCCCCTCGCTCTGCCAGAAGTGCAGCGGCTTTACGGACCCGCGGAAAGAACTTAAAGGCATCGACCCGGCATTTTTCAATGGCAATCTTGTGGATCTCCGCGGCATTGCGGAAGACCAACTGTGGAAACTTGGCATCCGGGAGGAGAGATTCGAGCGTCAACCCGATTGCACGGCTTGCCGGAGCGGCGAGTACTGGACATACCGGGGTGGCGATCGTGATGCAGTAGCAAAAGGTTCGACCAATTTGCTGGCGTGCCGTTTGCACCCCCGCGTATCCTAAACGCAGTCTCGACGACCCGTCATGTGGCAGCAACGTTTCTTCTCTAACAGCTTGTGAGGGAGGCCTACTCCCCCCCACCCTTCGCACGGTATACGGCAGCAACCGGTTCACGCCGATTGTTCCCGTCCCCACCCGGAAGGATGAGGGGTGCGGTCACCCACCTGGACACGCCAGGGACAAGCGTCACTGCCCGACGATCGTTTGGACGTGTAACACAACTTCCAATTCCCGAGGATCGATACGAAAAAAAATCTCGCCCTCCACCGACGCGAGCGGCCCGATGGAACTCACAACATACCTGGCGAACTTCTGGTGCGGGGTCGTTTGGGGCATGCCACAAGCACAGTCAACACTGACAAAAGAAGCGCTGTTGTTTCCATAGTCAAAGTCCACACACATTTAGATGACTTCACTATCCTCAAAGACTTCCGATAAGTAGCGTGCCTGCGTGGGGCTCCCCCTCTTCGCCAGCGTCTTCCAAAGCTCGTGAATCGTCTCGTAAGAAATGCCGCCCAAACGCTGGCCCATATATAGCTTCATTTGTTCCGGAGTCTGGGCACTCTTCGCTTCATCATAAAGCGCATCGAAGGAAAAGCACCGTTGCTTAGCCATAGAAAGGAGTGTGAAAAGGGGCGACATTCTATCCTCTTCAGAAACAACATCAATGGAATAACCATCCAAAATTCCTCACGAATTCTTCCAGCGTTTCAGCCGCGGAATGTTCATTCTCGTAAGTTTGATCAAGAGCCAGGACATCCCCATGCCCCTCATCACTTCTTCCGCCTTCGCCTGCATCTCCTGCATGGTCATCATCGGATTGATGAACTGCCCGTGCTGATAGCAGTAGCTGCAATACTCGGTGCTACGCCTTCCGTCTGTTTCCGTTCCGCCCTTCTGAGGATCACCCGAAAGAGGCATGGAACAGCTTTGGCAAACCGGACCCGGTGACTGGAACATGGAGAGGAACGACATACGAAAATGATAGCCCTCTTGTGATGGATAAAAAGGTATACTTCTTCCCCGATGGAAGACCTCTCCCCATTTGCAGTCCCCCGGACGGGCATGCTGGGACGCCCGGCGGGCGAGCCGGAAGACCGGACTCGTAACCCCTTCCAACGTGACCGGGACAGGATCATCCACACGCAGGCATTTCGGAGATTGCAGGGAAAGACACAGGTGTTCGTCGCCGGTGAAGGTGATCACTTCCGGACGCGGTTGACCCACACGATGGAAGTGGCACAAATTGCCCGGGACATCGCACGGACTTTGGGATTGAATGAGGACCTGGCGGAATGCATCGCTCTCGCGCACGATCTCGGCCATCCGCCATTCGGGCATCGCGGGGAGGAAGCGTTGCATCTCTGGATGACGAGGCACGGTCTCACGTTTGAACACAACGCGCAGTCCGTGCGGATCGTCACGCTCCTGGAGCAGCATTCTCCGCTTGCGGAAGGGCTCAATTTGAATCGTGAAGTTCTGGAGGGATTACAGAAACACCGTGAGGCGCTCGTCATTCCCCCGCCGGATTTTCCGCGAGCGCTCTCACTCGAGGCGCAAATCGTCAACGCCGCGGATGAAATCGCCTACCTGGGACATGATTGTGATGACGGCCTGCGCGCCGGCCTCTTCTCCCTCACGGAAGCATCCGACGTGCCGCTGATCCACCGCGCCAACGATTTGAGGAAGAAGCGAAAGACGGAGCTGCGCGGTGCGGTAATCGATCTTCTCGTAACGGACCTGTATGACGAGACGAAACAACGCCTCCGACAGAACGGTATCGAAACTCTTCGTAACGTCTACGCGTGCCCTGTGACCCTCGCGTATTTTTCGGACACGATGGAAAATGACGTGAAGGCTTTGCGCACATTCTTGTGGGAGAACATGTACAACCATCCGCGCGTGGTCCAGGCGGGCGCGGAGGGACAGGAGATCATCCGCATACTCTGTGACCGCTACCTGCAACATCCGCCGGAAAAAGTCCTTGAGCTCCATCGGATGACCGCCGGCATGCTTCCCGAGGCAGTAAAGGATTACGTAGCGGGAATGACGGATGGGTATGCGAAGGTGCAGGCAGAGAAACAATGATTGTTGTATTGTATTTGTTTCCTCTCCCCCTAGCCCCCTCTCCGGTGGAGAGGGGAAATGTGTGTTCTGTGTGAGCTTATTCCTGTGCGTTGTCCTGACGTTCAACAAACCTCTCATTGAAATATTGGCATTGTCCCAGCAAGGGGTGCGCCCCCTTTCTCCCCCGGAGAAAGGGGGTTGGGGGGATAGAGGAAACACCCACAACAAACAATCTACTTGCAACCTCTCTCATTTCCCCTCCGTCACAAAGCTCGACAGGGGCGGCAAGCTCAGCATGGGATCTACACCCATTCCGCCGTGGAAGACGGCAAAGTGCAGGTGCGGGCCTGTAGAAAGCCCCGCCCCCGGCGTTCCCGGGCGTCCGCCCGAGAGCCCGAGCACATCGCCCGCCTTCACCTCCATGCCTGCGCGCACGCGGAACTCGGTGAGGTGGCCATACATGGTCACCACGCCGTTGGCGTGCCGGACGGTGATGTAACTGAAGCCGAGCCCGTGGTCCACCACATCCTCCACCGTACCTTCCGCGGCAGCCAGCACCGGCGTGCCCTGCGGCACGGGAATGTCCACTGCGTCGTGCTCAAAGCCGAAACGTTGTTTATAGCCAGCGTCACGGAACACGGCCGAGATGCCAAGTTGCGGCTTAACCGGCCATGCCAACGTGATCATCTCCCCCTCTTCAGACTGCCGGCCGAGCGCAATCGCCTTGTCCTGCGCCTCCCACAATTGGTGGAGCGACGCGAGGAGGAAATCATCCGCACGGCGCTGGTCCTGGAGAAGGGCCCTGAGGATTTGCGCGGCATTTTCAAACTGCAATTGCAGCGTGGGGCTCACTTGGTCACCCATCGCTTTCTGCTCCGCTTCGAGCATCCGGATCTGCCCGCGTAGAATATCCGCTTTGTGCTTGAGCACTTCCTGCTCCTCCTGCCCCTGCCGCACGCTCTCTTCCGCCTGCCGCACTTGTTCCTGCTGCACATCTCCTCCCGTGGCACCCCTGATATCGTCGGCATATCCGGCACTACTCACGGAAAAATTGTCGGGTCCATCCGCAGTCGCTACCGCTGCGGAGGAAGTACCTGTGACATTCGCCGTCTGCGCCTGCCCCTCGGTAAAACCGGAATGATACATATACGCACCCCAGCCAATGGCTGCGAGGATCCCCAACACCAGGTATGGGCGCGGTATGTTTACTTCTATTTGCATTTTCTTGTCATTATATCAAAAAATCGAATTCCTGACCACGGAGATATGTACGAATGGATAATGATAATTGATCATGACAAGTCTTTCATTCTCGGCAAATCCTTCGTCCCGTTCTGCCAAACCGACAAATCGGGAAAACATGAACATCACTTAATCCAGGTGCCCTTTTCGCATGTCCATGAGCGCAGATTCGGCGGTCTTCTTCCCCTCTCTATAGAGGGATAATTGCCATGTGAGGTTCATACCCGTCTTCAGCCGCGTATCCGAGTGGAGAGAGAGAAGGAGTGCATCACCTGCTTTGCCTTGGATAGGCTTGGGGATGGGGAGGAAAATCTGCTCCCAGTGCGTCGGTTTGTCATAAGGACTTGTAGAGAGCATGACGCCGGGGACGAGTTCCGCTTCCCACCAGAGCGCCACGCCATGCACCGCCATGTCCGCCGCAAGTTTCCACTGCGTGGAGAGAGCGCGCTGGCTCCCGTTGGGTTCCGTGAAGTCGATCGTGTCGATCACCTGCACCGCGCCATCGCCTCGCAGGAGATCATCCGTATGCATCGTGCGAACATAGGCATTGTGGAACGCAATAGCGCGTGCGGGATCAAAATCTATCCCATAGCCCACGTCTGCCCAGATATCGAACTCCTGGATGAGCCGATCACTCACCACCGGACACGCGTACTGCCTCAGTATGCCGGGAATGAGAATGCCGCCCGGTTTGAGAAAGCGCTGCCGCGCGTCGTCCATCGTCTCCACAATGTGCTCCTCCAGCGCGTAGTTGCCGAGCGTTTCGGAGACGACGATATCCGCAGGCACGGGATTTTTGACCTGCGTTGAATAGCGATGAATAAAACGACAATTGGTGATGCCGTTCTTTTCCGCAATCTGTTTGCCCACCGCCCAAACGTCTGCCGTCTCGTAGAGGTGACACTCCTTCGCCCCGAGCTTCCCTGCGAGAATTCCCAAAAATCCCGTTCCCGCACCAATGTCCGCCACCACGGATTCACCGGGTTTGACCACGCGCTTGAGCGCCTCCGCAAACGCGGCATTGCGCACTTTGTCTGCCAGCATTTTCCGGTGAAAATCAATCATCGGCGAACCAGACAAAACCATTGTGACACAGAACTACCCCGTCTTCACGATAATCCGTTACGCCACATGTACGTCTGCAATCCTCTCCCCATTACTCCCCTAATTGCCGCGCCCTATCGTTTATCAGTTTCCTAATTGCATTGCGTTCCGCAATAGTAATCTCCTCATCCCACACGAGGGCATCAATGATACTTTTCCTATTAGTGACCTCGTCCTGGTTATGTTCCTCCACAGCCCGCATCGCCAGCATCAATTCTTCATCAGCAACCGGACAAAGCACTGATTCCCTGTGACCTTCTGGATGCGACATCAACCCTCACTCTACAAAATCAATTTCATGATGCAAGTTCTCCGGAGCATGAATACGATTATTGGCATGACAGAGCCAATAAATTAGAACGCTATCTGTCGAGGTGAAATCTGCATGACATTCGGCCCCGCTTGAGGGTTCTCCCGATATACTCCTCCTCAATGGCACTCCCTACTCTTCCTCGGCCGCGAACGATTGTTGTCATCGCTCTCCTTACTTTTGCCCTCGTCTTCCTCGCCTTCGGCCGCGCGCTGTGGCAGGGATTCCAGTCGGACGACTTCTTTTTGATCGTGCAGAACCTTGCCGTCCGCGGCGTGACACCGGAGAGCCTCCGGCTCGCCTTTACCACCTTCGACCCCGAGCTCTACATTCCGCTCACGCTTGTCTCGTTCCAAATCGATTCACTGCTCGCCGAACTCCAGCCGTGGATGTTCCACCTCACCAATCTCCTCCTCCATACGGGCAACGCGCTCCTTGTGATGTGGCTGCTCCTGCTTTTGACCAAACAGCGCAGTGCGGCATTCTTCGCCGGACTCCTCTTTGCCGTCCATCCTCTCCACACCGAAGCGGCTGTGTGGGTGGCAGGAAGAAAAGACCTCCTCTCCGCGTTCTTCATCCTCCTCTCCCTCATCACCTACATACGGTACCGGGACGGAAAACGCGGCGCGTATGCGATCAGCATTCTGCTGTTCGTCCTCGCACTGCTTTCCAAGATCATCGCAATCACGCTTCCCGCCGTAATCGTTCTCCTCGATCTCTTGTGGGAACGGAGGAAGTTCAGCTTGCAGTGGTTCCTCGACAAAATTCCGTACGTCCTCCTTTCCGGCGTATTTTCCCTTGTCGGCTCCGGAGGGAAGGAGCGCATCCTTTCCATGATCTCCATTCCGGAAATGGCGCTCGTTGCCGGCAAAAGCATCGCATTCTACCTCTGGAAGTTTATCGCGCCACATGACCTCAGCATCATCTATCCGCAGACGGAAACCGTGAGCCTTCTCCAACCGGAATTCTTCCTCCCGCTCCTCCTTGTTCTCGCACTCGTCGCCTGCGCGCTGTTCCTCTGGAAACACGCTCCGCTCGCCGAAGACCCCGAGCGCAATCGGGGGCTCGCCTTCGGCATGCTCTTCTTCCTCATCACGCTCTCCCCCACTCTCCTCCATTCGCGGAAAGGTGACGGCATGATTTTTGCGGTGGACCGCTACGCGTACCTTCCGTCCATCGGTCTTCTCCTTATCGTGGCCCTTCTCCTTCCGATTCTTCTTGACCGCTTCCGCAGCCTTCCCAGGGAATCCGTGCGCATTGCCGCGGGCGTCCTCGTCGCCATCCTCATGCTCCTCTCCTTCCGCCAAGTGAAAACGTGGGACTCGCCGGAAATGCTCTACCGGAACGTGCTCCGCCTCTACCCCGCATCGGTGGATGCACGCGTGGCGCTCGCGGGCATCTGGCGAGAGGAAGGCAAAACGCAGGAAGCGTTCGACTTGCTCAAGGAGGGCCTACAGTACGGCGACCATGTACAGCTGCGGCTGGGGGCCGCGTACATTTACGCAGCCACGGGCGATGTTCCCTCTGCGCGCGAGCAGCTGCAAAAAGCGAGCGAGCTCCGTCCGCAGAATCCCGATCCCATCTACATGCTGGCGCAACTGGATGAGAAGGAAGGGGGCACGGGCGCAGCGGCAGATAGGTATCGTGAGGCGGTGATTCTCGATCCGTCCTTTGTGGGAGCACGCGTTTCGCTTGCGAAGATTCTCATCGCGCGGGGAACGTTCCCCGAAGCAGAGGAGCAGTTGCGCGCGGCGTTGCAGTGGAACCCGAGTGACATCGGCACGCATCTCGCCTATGCAACGCTTCTCGAAAAGATGGAGAAGAAGAATGAAGCTCTCGATCACGTCCGTACCGCGCTGCGGGTGGATGCGGGGAACGGGGAGGCAAAGGCCCTGCTGACTCGGCTGACGCAGTGAAAAATAACCAGCCGCCTCGCGACGACTGGGAGTGAGCCCTGCATAGCAGGCAAGCGCAAGAATCGAGACTTTCCTGAGCGTCTTCGGACGCCATTTCGCTCAATATCATCAAAGATCGTGTGCCGTAAGGTATTTTACTTATATTCGTATTTGTTGTATAATATATATAAACACATACCACCCACTCCCTATGAAAAAGTCCTCGCTCCATCTCTATACCGTCTTGAGCTTGTCTGTTGCGATGGTCGCGACAGCAGGAGTTACGAGACTGACGACCGCGCAGGTTACAGGCGGTACCGCCCAAACAGGCACGACCGAGGCATCCAGTCCCACCATCTCCGCAGTACAGGAAGGGACTGTTCCGGCATCCACCACCACGACGTCTCCGGGCAGTACCACCCCCACCGGTAACATCCCCCTGCCTTTGGGAGAGAATGGCCGCGACATGTACGGCAACGGCCCGGGTGATTGCACGGACAAAGGTTGCCGCTGCGGCCCGGACGGCTGTGCGGGGAGCAACGACTTCGGCCCGGCCACTAAGAAAAGCGCACTGATGCGCCAGGTTGAACAAATGGAGAGGATGTTCGGGGAAGACGAATGCCTTTCCCCGGAAGAGCAAACGAGAGTGCAGAAGGCCATAACGAAAGCGAAGATGAACGCCAAGAAAATGACGAAAGTTATGACTAAGCTGCAGGAGAAAGCGGCGAAAGCCCCCGTCGAGAAGCGCGGGATGTACGAGAAGAAAATCGAGAGCTACAAGTCCCAGATCGGCCAGCTCAACGACGGCGTCGACACCTTGGAGGAAATCCTGTTACTGGGATCCTGTGAGGATGTGGATATCGATGAGTGACCAGCGGACATACCCGCTCAAGAATAACTGTAAACAATTATCCATTGCCCAACCTTGGCCAAATTTTGAGATACTTGAAGGTTTGTTCTGCGTGGCAATGACGGTACACTATCCGCGGTTCTTTGCCTTGTAGGCGCGTAGCTTCCACCTTCGCCCGCTGTTCGTTTTCCGGAAATCCCTCTGTAAGCTATGGATGCGATGGGATGGCTACGGTGAACGAGAGTGGAAGCATCACATTCTCGACAGTTCGTTCTTTTCTCCTCGTAGGCGCGTAGCTCAGCTGGTAGAGCACAGGTCTCCAAAACCTGGGGTCGTAGGTTCGAGCCCTACCGCGCCTGCCAAAATAGAAACACTTCCAAATGGGTTCCAGAATATGCAATTTGCGATAGGCCCTTGCACAGCTCCGAGTATCAGCGAGGAGCAAAGGAGGGCCGCGCCTGCCATGAACCAGAACTCGCTTCGCTCGTTCGGTTCAATGCGAGCTACAATGAATGGTGACCCGTCTGGTGTAACCGCTGTCAGTGTATCGCTCGAAAAGCCGGGGCAAATTTCCTCTGAACCCGCCTCAGTGTTGCCGCGGAAACTTCCTTTGCACGCAAAGGATTGAGCTGGTTCCCCTTATTTACCGGCACGAGATGTACGTGAATGTGCGGGACGCCGAAGCCCTCGATCGCAAGGCCGACTCGTTTTGCCTGCGTCAACTTCTGTAATATGGGAGCAACATCTTTTGCGGCTAGGAACAAGGCGCCGTACGCGGGCTCAGGCATGTCGAATATATTCTCAACATGCATTTTTGGTATGAGAATTACATGGCCACGATTGATAGGCTTACGGTCTAACAATAGGAGTAACTGATCGTTCTCCCAGATTTTCACTGCCTCCATTTTTCCATCGATGATTTGGCAGAAGACGCATTTCATGTCTTCATGATACCAAAGTATTAGCACATTGAGATACAATTAATGGCCACAAGAAGTTGAATCGCAACTTTGACCACTTTCTTTTTTTAGAGAAGCTTTTCTTGAAATAATTATTAAGAATTGTCATTTATTGTTTTGTATCTCAAGTATCCAAAGAACGCTTCGTCGCCTACATTCCGTTCCTCTTGAATCTTTGTTCAGCAGCAGCAATCACAGAGACTCAAATTCTTTAGCGACAATAGTATGCAGCCTTACAGCGTCGTCCCCCTCCCGACCTACCCAATTTTGACATTCGTCTAAATCATCCACGAGATCTCGGATGCGTTCCCTATATTGTTCTGCCGTTAATTCTTCCTGCCACTGGGCAATGCGTTCCGTCAGAGAACGATCGAACAGTCGCACTCGATCTAGAAACGAATCTTCTTCTTTGTAATGACACATACGGAGTGAAGGAAGAAAGAATGACCGCCAGACTACAAGAGTCTGGCGGTCTCCGAGGGAGCACGACGGGCTTCGAACCCGCAACCACTGGATCCACAATCCAGTGCTCTAACCAATTGAGCTACGTGCTCCATCTTCAAGCAGTTTAAACAGACACCCCGGGTATACAAGAGGAAGTTGTTTAGCGTGGTAAAGCGTGGATGCCTGTCGCCGGGAAAACGGGACTCACCTCTTTGTTCACCGATTGTTTCCCACGTAATTCACACACTTTCTGGTAACCTCCTTTTCCATATGTTAACCAATGCGCCACCCGTGCAATAGTAGTGCTGCTGGCTCCGGTTTTTTGTGTAATCACCCGATATGGGCAATTCTCCCAAACCATTTTTGCTATCGACCAGCGTTCCGTCATTTCCTTGAGTTCCTGAATTGTACACAGGTCACGAAGGAAGTTCTCAAAATCCTCAACGGTTTCGAGCATGAGCATAGACCTACAGAGGTCTCGCGACTCTTCGTTGGGAAAGTCGAACCTATGCGCATTTGTGGCAGTCATATGGAGGCAAAGTCGTAGTTTACAGCAAGCAAATACCTTGTAAATTGCAATTTAGAACCAACAGTCCTGAGAAGCTACAGCTCCTGGCAACATTCATAATTGATATTGCGAGTTTTCCTCTTGTAATAAACAAATATTCAGTTCTACACACTCATAGAACCCCCCCTCCATAGAAATTGTTTAGCGTGGTAAAGCATTGTTGCTCCACCCTGCTACTCGTTGCCATGAGCGTCTCTCTATGAGATGACATGCCATGGCTCTTTTACACCATCGGGAGAGTCACAAATATTGCAGATCACCAATCCCTCGCAACAGTACAGGAGTAACAGTAGCATGAACGCCTTCTCAGAGAACCTTAACCAAGCAGTGGAGAATTTCCGACAGCAGCATGGACTGCATCATTTCATCGCGTTCTCCGGCGGAGCATCCACCGATCTCCCCGGAGTACCCAAAGATGATCCGCTCCAGAAGCAATTCGAGCAGATCCTCGCGGAACGCGAAGTGCGGCTCGTGCAGGAGGTCCTCAATATCCTGCGCCACTACCGGATCGCCGTCCTCACCGGCGGAACCCGCTTCGGGTTCCCCAAGACGGCCATGGAAACCGCCAAGGCTATGAAGCTCAAGACCATCGGCGTCTTCCCCAAAACCGCGCTTGAAAAAGGGTACGTCCTTCCGGACATCGATTTTCCCATTTGCGTCGATCCGCCGTACGGCGAGAGCGCATGGGGCGACGAGAGCAGCGTCTTCGCGAAGCTGCTCGATGCCGTGATCGTCGTGGGCGGAGGAGCAGGTACACTCATCGAAGCCTCGCACATCCTCAAGATGAACGAGAGTCTTCTCAAGTACGGCCACCCCCTCAAGATCGTCATTCCGATTCACGGCACCGGCGGTGTCGCGGACGGACTGCCCTTTGTTTGGGGCAAACAGGAAATCAAAAATGCCTGCATGCCTCAAAAACCCATGTTGTGCGGCCAGGATGCTGCGGTGTACATTCAGGATCACCTCGATTTGTTTCCCTTTTCCCAATAGGAGCAAGACCATGCCTTCCGTTTCTGTCAGTTCGATCTCGGGCTTCAAGGAATTCCTGCCCGAGGAACAAATCGTGCTTGAGCGGATGAAGGACATCATCCGCAAGCACTACACCCTGTTCGGCTTCGCTCCGATCGAAGTTGCTGCCGTCGAGCGCGAGCAGGTGCTCCTCTCCAAAGGAGGAGAGAACACCAAGCAAATCTACGGCATCCATCTCCTCGATCGCGCCGACCAGGAGCACGGTGAAAGCGCCGACAAGCGCCTCGCTCTGCACTTTGATCTCACTGTGCCCCTCGCGCGGTACGTCGCACAGAACTATGGAAAGCTCGACTTCCCGTTCCGCCGCTACCAGATCCAAAAAGTCTGGCGTGGAGAACGGGCTCAGGAAGGGCGGTTCCGGGAGTTCTACCAGTGCGACATCGACGTCATCGGCGATGGCGAACTCGGCCTCCTCCATGATGCGGAGATGCCTGCGGTCATCCATGGCATCTTCTCGGAATTGCAGGTGGGCAAGTTCGTGATTCGCCTCAACAACCGCAAAGTGCTCAATGGACTGCTCGAGCATTTCCGGATTCCTCTCCAGTTCACGGTTCCTATTGAATCCGAGGGAACTGGCGAACCGATCGGCGGTAACACCTTCAACACCTTGGGCCTGATCGACAAGATGGAGAAGGACGGAATCGAAGAGACCCGCAGGCGATTCCGCGACCATGTCCATGTCTCTGATGAGCAGGTTTCGACGCTGCTCGCCGTGCTGACTTTCAAGGACACTACTGCGGCTACCCTGAAGTGGCTGCAGGAGCAACAGTGCGGAGAGCTCTTCTGCCAGGGAGTTTCCGAATTGGCGGAAGTGGTCGGCTCCATGCGGGCGTTGGGAGTGCCGAGCGAGAGCTTTACCATCGATCTCGGGATCACACGGGGCCTCGACTATTATACCGGCACGGTGTACGAGACAACCCTCGTGAATCATGAGAGCATCGGCAGCGTCTGCTCCGGCGGACGCTTCGACGACCTGGCAAGCACGTTCATCGACCGGAAACTGCCGGGGGTCGGCATCTCCATCGGCCTCACGCGGCTGTTCGCCTCGTTGCAGAAACACGGCGTAATCCAGGTCGGCCCGAAGTGCCCGTCCAAGGCGATCATCTTCCAGATGTCGCCGCAGCTCCGCGAGGACTACTTCGCTCAAGCCATGGCACTGCGCCAGGCGGGCATCCCCACCGAGGTGTACCTGGAAGACCGCAAGTTCGATCGCCAGACGAAGTACGCCGTGAAGAAGAGGATCCCTCTCGGGATCTTCTTAGATGCCGCCCGCAAGGAGAAAGGCGTCTGCACCGTTCGCGATTTCCGCAACGGCGATGAGCAGAGCGTGCCGCTGAAGGATCTTGCTGAATACCTTCATCGGAAGTAAACGACTCTTCCGAACCGAAAGAGCCTCCGTGCCCTGAGGTCCGTTTCGACGGACTTCAGGGCACACCTCTTTGTTCAAGATTATTTTCGCTCTACTGTATGTGAGGATCCTGATATATCATCATACCTTTTAAACACTTTCTCCCGTTATATGACGATTGACTTCGTCAAAATCCTTCCAGGCGGCAACACAACCATTCTCGTAGAATCTCCTGTGAAGATCGAAGATAGGGCTGCAGTTTCAAATCAACTCATGTCCGCAGAAATGCTATCCGCGGAACAAGTCGGCTTTATCAGCGCCCCTCCACGCGGAATGGATGCCCGACTTGATATGATGGGAGGGGAATTATGCGTCAATGCACTACGTTCCCTCTCTGCACTGCTGTTTTCCCGTGACTCCTCTAAAGAAACATGCATCCTGTCCTCATCCGGCGCAGAATCGCCAGTCACCTGCAACAACGTCTTGCTTGATAATGGTAACTATTATTCTTCTCTCGCGCTGCAGATTTCAACGAATATTGAACATCTGGAAGACGATTGTGATCTCGTGCGGTTAAACGGTATTGCGCACATACTCCAACGGGTGCATGCGGCTCCCACGCATCGGGAGATACTGAATGTATTCAACAACGTTCGCAGGAAATACGATAAGAGCATTGAGGAGTATCCAGCCTTCGGCGTGATTCTTTACGTACAAAACGGCTCTTCTCTCGCCGCCTTTCCCGTAGTCCATGTGCGCCAAACGGACAGTACGGTATTCGAAACTGGCTGCGGCAGCGGAAGTATTGCTCTCGCCTTGCTCAAGAATCCCCGACCAGATCAGAAGCTCATCATTCTCCAGCCGAGTGGATATACCTACGACGTATCTATTTCTCCTTCAGAAAGAGGAGTATCCGTTCGATTGGGGAGTGAAGTCCGTATTGTAGTAAAGGGAACCGCCATTCTCCCCCCTGTCCGCCCATGACTTCCATTTCTCTGCGCGCCGAGAGGCAAATTCCGGATCGAACGGAAACCGCCAGCCGCGTTCTCGCCTTTGCCGAGCGCCTCATTCCTTCTCTTCAACAACGTTGGCAGGGGACTCTCTTTTCAATGGAACGCGGCAGCATGAAGCTTACCGAAGCAGGCGATCTTCACTTGATGCTTGCGGCACGTATCCGTACTTCGATAGAGGACATTCCACCTGAACAAGTTCCAGCCATTCTGCGCAACTCTGCTACGGTCCTCTTCGCGTTTTTGCAAACGAAGGATCTCATAGCCAATATCGATCAAAGGGGGCTTATCGATCTAGTAGTCATGTCAATCGAATCCTGCAAGGATCCGCAGTATTTCCACGACATGGAGATCCGCATAGGTTACGGAGCCGCCAATCTTCCTACTCCAAACGCCCGGGCTGCTTCCTATGTCGTCCCTGCAAAAATTATCCTCACATCTTTGCGCTGTGGACGCGAAAGGCAGGAGCTTGTGGCAATAGCAGATGGTGCTGCCCTTGGAGAACTTGCTGCGCCGTACCAAAAAATTCGCGGGAAACTGATCGATAATCTGCCATTAACCAAGGAGCAGGAAACGCTCGTCACGGCTCTTGCGGAGCACGTACGAGATTTTCCCATCGATGATGAATCAGCATCTCGGGTTGCTTTTCCACAAGCCCTACCCCGGATTATTGTCTACTCGGCCCATCACTTTGTCGGCCAAACGAATAATGGGGAAGCAGAACAGATGCATGCGAATGCCGCACAGAACGCAGCCCTCGTCCGCCGCTATATCGAAGAAAGCTGCGATCCGCGCATAGCGGAACGTTTCTCGTTGGATGCGGACGTGGAGGTGAATCCTGCAAGCATGCTCGCACGTCAGATCGAATATTTCACTCATTGCCTCCGTACTACGATCGATCCAAAGGGACAGGAGAATCGCGAGAAAATTCTTCGCATGGGACAGAAACACGCGAGAGATAATGAAGAAGGCTCATTGCAATATGCTGCCGCCCATGCACTGTATTCATCCGACGATGTTCAGGTTCCTCCAGTGAGTATCCTGCAGCACACGCCCACCCATCCTTCAAAACTGATCATGATCGGCGGAGAGCCTGAAAAGACATTCTGGAGGGTGCGGCAGACGGTTGCGCGCGAAGCCTCTATTCCGAAAGGCATTGAATATTTCCGCAGCCGACTGGCTGAGCTTGGCGTTGCCAACTCTGATGGGTACTGCGAGATTCTGACCATGTACGAGCGCGCCCGGGAGGTAAACGACCAGGACCACAACGTGCTGCGCGCGCAGCTTATCTGCAAAATCGGCGAACTTCCGGTATACGCGGGTGGTTATGACAATGATCCATCCATCGGACAGATCGCAAACGAACTCTCACTGTCCGATCTGGTGGCCTTACGCACAGCTCGCACGTCCATGAAAGAGGATTTATTTCACATCATCGCGGACCTTGCAGGAGTGTCTTCTACAGAGGCTATGTCACTCCTCAAGGCAAAGCAGCCCAATCCTGCCCTCTTGGGAAAAATGGAGCAGGGATACCAAAGATTCCGTCGGATCTGCGCATCTGTACAAGCGGAATAATACAGCGCTCTACCGAGTTACAGTGGTGCAGATCGCGAATGTACACGTAGGATAGCATCATGCATTCTTGGCATACCCGCAAAGGAACCGTATTTGTGACTTCCGGCGTGGGTTACGGGAAAACTTCTCTGTCTGCCTTCGATGCCGCAGAGCTGGATGCTAAAATTCATGCAACCAATGCGATACGCGTTACATCGTTCGTACCGCCGCACTGGAGCATTTCCAAACAGCAGGACAGGCTCGCGACAATGAGCGGGAAGGGGGCTTTTCTGCCCATGGCTTACCAATATGCCATTTCGGTTAAGGAGAGCGTCGCTGCCTGTCTCGTCATCGGAATCAATGCCGATCTTGAGCAGGCTTCCATCATTATGGAGCACGCGGAGACAGGCATGGAACCGGAGGCGCTTCAACAGATTGCGCAAGAATCGGTTTGCGAGGTGTTCCGTTTCCGTGGATGGACGATTGCCGACTTCGTCAAATCGGAGGCCTTTGGCAAACCCAAAGACGGCCTCTTTGTCTGCGCACTCGTAGCCGCTCTCTATTTCCCAGGAGAGAATTAACGCTCGTTCACTTTCTCCGCCTCCTCAATTCGGCGGCAATATCCGCCAACTCAACCTTTTCTCCCCGCAAGAGCACAAAGAGGTGATAAAGCACATCAGAGGCTTCCTCAATAGTCCGCTGTTTCCCCTCGCTCCGCGCCGCGCGTACGACTTCTTCCGCTTCCTCCATCACCTTTGCGCCGTAGGCTTCCACTCCTCCGTCGAGAAGTTTTTTCGTGTAGGAATTAGCATCTTTGCCTTCGTCCCTCTCACGAATTGTCCGCAGGAGCAAGCCCAGGGTTTCCAGCGTGCCCTCTTGTTCCCCAAAGCATGAACGCATGCCGGTGTGACACGTGGGACCGGTGGGGACGGCGCTGATGAGGAGCGCATCGCGGTCGCAGTCGGAGGAAGCGGATAGGAATTTCAGAACGTTCCCCGAGACTTCACCCTTCTTCCAGAGCCGTTGTTTGGAGCGGCTGAAAAACGTCACAAAGCCCGTGCTCATCGTTACCTGTAGCGCCTCCTCGTTCATGTACCCCAACATAAGCACAGTACCTGCTTCCGCATCCTGTACGATGGCAGGGAGGAGGCCGTCGTCATTCTTGGTCCAGTCGAGAGAGGGAAAATTGTTCATAGTCGAACGGGGTAAGAAGCTTCTCGGAGAGCCTGTTTGACTTGCTTGATAGAGAACGTGCCGAAGTGGAAGACACTCGCGGCGAGGACGGCGTCGGCATTGCCGCTGTTCACGGCATCCACAAAAGAAGAAAGGGTACCCGCTCCACCCGATGCAATCACGGGCACCCGCACGCGCTTCTTCACGTGCGCAAGGAGTTCAACATCGAAACCCTCGCCGGTTCCGTCCCTGTCGAAGGAGGTGACAAGGAGTTCGCCCGCTCCACGGCGCACGGCCTCCTCCGCCCATTCGAGGGCATCGATTCCCGTGTCCTCGCGCCCTCCCCGCACGAGAACATTCCAACGATCCCCGACTTTCTTTGCATCAATGGCACAGACAGTGTTCGCCCGCCCCAATTCTTCCGCCATCCGGGAGAGAAGAGTGGGATCGTTCACGGCAGCCGAATTGATGGATACCTTGTCCGCCCCCGCCTCCAGAAGGCGCCGGGCATCCTCTACGCTTCTAATGCCTCCTCCTACAGTAAACGGGATATTCACGGCATCGGCCACGCGGGCGGCAAGGTCGAACACTGCATCCCGCCTCTCGGCAGTTGCCGTGATATCGAGAAAGACGAGTTCGTCAGCTCCTTCCTCGCAGTACCGCTTGGCAAGTTCTACGGGGTCTCCCGCGTCCCGCAAATTCTGGAAGCTCGTACCCTTCTTCACGCGACCTTCGTCAATATCGAGACAGGGGATAATGCGTATGGCAAGACCGTTCCCCGTCGGGATTATTCCCTGCCATTCGGAACCTTGAGGATATGCTTCAAGGAGTTCCTTGAGCATCACCGATCCATTAAGGAGCGCCTTGCCGATGACGACGGCATCGCACGGAACTTGTGCGAGCGCCTCCACATCATGCGAATCCCGAACGCCGCCGCTTGCGGTGATCATGAGCTCAGGGAATCGCATACGAAGGCCCCTGTACAATTCGACGTTCGGCCCCCCTTCCATGCCATCCAACGCAACGTCTGTCACCAATATCTCGCGGATGCCCATCTCCTGCGCTAAACGGCATGCCGCATCAATGTCGCAACCGCTGCCCTCACGCCAACCATGCGTCCGTACCTCGCGTCCCTTTACATCGAGCGCAGCTATAAACCGGCGAGGTCCGAATAGCGTGAGCGCGGATCGAACAAGGTCGGGTTTTGAGAATAAGAGCGTGCCGACCACGATTTTCTCCGCCCCCGCATCCAGTGTGGCTTGGATATCCTTGAGCGAACGCAGCCCTCCTCCCGTCTGGATGCGCAGCGCCGTTCCCGCGGAGATCCGCTGAATCAAACCGAGGAATTCCGCCGTTACCTGTCCCTCCTTTGCGCCGGAAAGGTTTACGAGGTGCAGACGCTGCGCGCCCGCAACTTCGTAGTTGTGAGCCAGCGCGAGAGGAGACTGGCTGTAGATCGTTGTTTGTGCAAAATCCCCCTGCTTCAAGCGCACGGTATTACCGTCGAGCACGTCAATGGCGGGGATTATTTGCACAATTCTACAAAGGAAAGGAGATAATTGTCTCCTGCCTGCCCCGATTTTTCCGGGTGCCACTGGAGCCCGAAAAAGTTCTTCTTTCGAACACCGGCGCAGATCTCGGTACCGTACTGCGCTGTCATAGTGGTCATGAGGGGATCATGCGGCATGCACGAATACCCATGCACAAAATACGCGTAGGAACCTGTGCTCAGCAGGTTCCATCCCATATGCGGCTTGATGACATCATCGGGCAATATACTCACGTTTCCCGGAATAATGCCGAGGCATTCCGTATCGCCTTCCTCCGAATGGTCAAAGAGGAGCTGCATGCCAAGACAAAGACCAAGAAATGGCCTGGGGTAGTCTTTGATCACATCTATAAGCTTCTTCTTCCGGAGATCATTCATCGCGGATTGCGCTGCCCCCGCTCCCGGAAAGATAAGGCCGTCAACTGCAGCGATTCCCTCGGATGTCTCTACGATGCATGAAGAAATGTGGAGTCGCATGAGTGCGCGCTGGACGCTCCCCGTGTTTCCTGCGGAGTAGCGAAGAATGCCGATGAGCGGCGAATAGTTGGCCATCTAGAGGGAACCTTTTGTAGAAGGAATGCCGTGCTCGTGCGGGCAGTTACGGAAGGCTTGTCGGAGGCAACGTCCAAGACCTTTGAAGAGAGCTTCGATCTTGTGGTGCTCATTCCTCCCGCGACGGATGGTCATATGCAGGTTGCATTTGAGCGCCTGTGCGAGCGACTCAAAGAAGTGCGCGACGAGTTCGGTGGGCAATTCTCCAACGTACTCGCGTTTGAATTCGCCATCAAAGACAAAGTACGGACGTCCGGAGAGATCCAGGGCAATTTCCACAAGAGCCTCATCCATGGGCAGGAGGAAGCCATACCGTTCAATACTGCGCTTTTCTCCCAATGCTTCCGCAAGCGCATTGCCGATGGCGAGAGCGACGTCTTCTACTGTGTGATGCTCATCCACGTTGAGGTCCCCCCTTACGGTGAGTACAAGATCAATCAATGAGTGTTTTGCGAGGAGATCCAGCATGTGATCAAGAAAGCCGATACCCGTAGCAATTTCCGACCGGCCGCTTCCATCGATATTCACTAATACAGAAATATTTGTCTCCTTTGTATTTCGCTGGAGGGACGCAAAGCGCGGGAATCCTCCATTCGTATCCATGCGGACAAATTGTGTCTTTAGATTCTTGGCAAATTCTGCATCCGTCTCTCGATCGCCGATCACAAAAGAAGAAGATAGATCGAAGCCCTTATTCTTCAGAAATGATCTCACAAGTCCCGTTTGCGGTTTCCGGCAATCACAACCGTCTTTTGGAAGGTGTGGACAAACGAATATTTCCGTGAATGTTATGTCATGTTCTGCAAGCTGGCGAAGGAATTCCTTTTGCGGTATTTCGAAGTCTCGTTTCGGAAAGGCGCGCGTTCCCAGTCCATCTTGGTTACTGACCATGACCAGCGCAAAACCGCTTTTCTGCAATGCCCTTAGACCCTTGATGACACCGGGCAAGATCCGGAGTTTCTGCAAGCTATCGATCTGCTTCGTCTCGGGAGGTTCCCAGAGCATTGTGCCGTCCCTGTCGACAAATGCGACCCGTGGCGAGCGATATCGTATTGCCTTCATAAGAGTGTGGTGAGAGCTGAAAGGAGGAGATCGTTTTCTCGTCGGGTTCCGACAGTGATACGCAGCATCTTCTTGTTTTGCCATTCAATGAGACGCAGCACAATGCCATTATTATTCCGTAGATTCATGTACGTCTCTTCGGCATCGTTGCCTTTCGGGAGATCAATAAGAAAGAAGTTCGTCACGGACGGATAAGCGCGGCATCCGAGCTTGCCGAGCGCCCGCATAAGACGCTCACGTTCGGCAACGAGGGTGCGCACGTTGCATCTCATGCGGTCAGAATCCCCCCAGAGACGCAGCCCGATTTCCTGCGTGAGACTGTTCACATTGTACGGCGATTTCATCTTCAGAAGCGTCTCGATGATCTCTTGCGCAGCAATGCCGTATCCCAAGCGGATGCCGGCGGCAGCGAATGCTTTGCTGAACGTCCGAAGCACAATGAGATTCTTTTTCCCTTCGTGGACCAGTGTAATCGCAGAGGGAATATTGGAAGCATCGGCAAATTCACCATATGCTTCGTCCACCACTACAATACCTGGGAAAGCATCCAATACCCTCTTAACCGCTGGGAGGCCGATCACGGTCCCAGTGGGATTATTCGGACTGCATAGGAACAAGAGATCGGCGTTCTTTGTGCGGCGCAGAAAAGACCTGATTTTGATGTCGCCATTCTTTCCAAGCGGTACCGTGCCGTAAGCGGCGCCATTCGTTTCGGCGCTCACGCGGTACATGCCGTACGTCGGCGCAACACTAAGAATGCGCCTGCCCTTACGCACAAAGGACCGAATGCTTAGATCAATCAACTCATCCGAGCCGTTTCCTATGACGATATTCTCCCGCCCCACGCCATACGAAGCGGCGATTGCATCCCGCAGCTTGTCTGCAGTGGGATCAGGATACCGATTAAGCGCGGAACAGTTGTTGCGGAAGAACGGAGGAGCGGAGGGCGACTCGTTGGCATCCATAAAGATCCATTCGTCCCCTTTGAGGAGCGAACGCGCAGAAGCATAGGGTTTCAATCGCTTCACATTGGCCGGCAGAGGAAGAGATGAAGTTCTCATGGTTTCTCAGAGAAACGGATGTCCACTGCCCTCGCGTGCGCTTCCAGACCTTCGGTGCGAGCGAGGTTCGTTGCGGTTTCGCGGAGCGTCCGGAGCCCGCCTTTCGTGAGCTGTTGAGCCGTGAACGTCTTCTGAAACGTCCGGATGGAGACGCCGCCCTGCACGCGCGCGGTCCCCGACGTGGGGAGGACGTGGTTCGTACCCGAGCAATAGTCTCCAGTCGCTTCCGGTGAGAACGGGCCTAGGAAGACAGAGCCTGCATTGCGAATACGTTTAAGGATTTCCTCCGGTTTCTTGGTCTGGATGCATAGGTGTTCGGGTGCATAGAGATCAGCGAGCGCAATGGCCTCATCCAATGTCTCCGTATAAATAGCGCTGCTCCCCGCGAGCGCTGCCGACACAATATCCCTGCGAGGAAGGGAAGTAATCTGTCGGGCAATCTCGCTTTGGACTTCAGAAAGAAGTGAAGCGCTCGTCGTAAGGAAGATAATCTGCGAACGGGGATCGTGCTCGGCTTGAGAGAGAAGATCCGCAGCAACGTAGGATGGATCAGCCGTACTGTCCGCGATGACGAGAAGCTCCGAAGGCCCCGCGAGCATGTCGATTGCTGCGCCCTCGGGATCCACGCTTACTTCCGCCTTCGCAGCGGTGACGTAGACATTTCCTGGCCCTGCGATCTTATCTACCCTCTTAATGGTCTCCGTACCATAAGCGAGGGCAGCTATGGCTTGCGCCCCTCCAATGGTATACACCTCATCAATCCCGACGAGCGCACAGGCAGCGAGAATAGGATCAGGAACCTTCCCGTCTTTACTCGGTGGCGTACAAAGGGCGATGCGAGGGACGCCCGCGAGTTTGGCAGGAATGCCGAGCATTAGGACAGTGGAGACGAGGGGCGCCGAGCCCCCAGGGACATAGAGCCCTGCGCTCTGGAGCGGCCGCATCTCCCGCCAACAATTGACCCCTGATGTCATCTCGACTGGCTTCAGAGAGGAGGATTCTTCGTTGTGGAATCGGGCGATCGCACCTTGTGCTGTTTCCAGGCTCCTCCGTAGCTCCTTGGAAAGTGATGCCCATGCAGATTTCAAAAGTATCTGTGGAACGCTGATGGAAGAGAGATCGATGCCATCGAATTTTTTTGTAAAGCGCAGAAGCGCGGAATCACCTTCCTGCTGTACGGCTTCGATAATCGGGCGAACTATGTCTCGGTATCGTTTCAGATCCTGCGTTGGCCGTTTCAATGCAGAGAGAATGTTTTCATTACCTGCCGATGATAAAGAGAGGATGCGCATGGTCAGCGGATGAATTTTTCAACGGGTGATACAAGAATATCCCTCCCTCCGCATTCACGAATTTTCTCGACCACTTCCCAGAACATCTCTTCCAAAACCATTGAGTGGACTGCAATGAAGCCGGGCTCGGCCAGCGGAATGACCGTGGGGCTTTTGCATCCCGGCACGAGTTTCTTGATGGGTTCCAATGCCTCAATAGGCGCGTTGAACATGATGTACTTGAACTTGCGTGCTTCCTGCACACCCTTAGCACGGATCAGGAGCCGTTCAACGATATCCCTCTTTTTCTTGCTAGTGGGACGTTTCTGTCCGATCAATATTGCTTGGCATTGAGAAACCGTATCTAAAACACGCAAACGGTTCGTACGGAGAGTACTGCCCGTCGCCACGAGGTCGCAAATTGCATCAGCGACCTTCAAGGCAGGTGCGATTTCCACGCAACCCTTGAGGAGAACGGTTTTTACAGATACTCCTTGCTGTTTCAGATACCTGCGAAGCATTTGAGGATAAGACGTGGCAATGCGCTTGCCATCCAAATCGCTCACAGATCTATATGCTTCCCGTTCAGGAGCCGCAATGCTGAGTGAGCAGTATCCGAAATCAAGCGGAAGTAGCCGTGCCACTTCGCTGCGCCTCTCATCGAGAACATTGCTCCCGACAACGCCAAGATCAGCGACGCCATCTTGGACGTATTCCGGGATATCGTCGTCGCGAAGAAAAATAAGATCAATTGGCATGTTGCGGCACCGAGCGAAGAGCCGGTCTTGGTACGTTTCGAATTCCAAGCCCATCTGGTGCAGGAGCGCGAGCGAGCCCTCGGAAAGCCGTCCGGATTTTTGGATGGCGATGCGAATGGTACCGTTGGATTCCATAAGAAGAGAAAGAAATGAATGAAAGAACTCCCCTTGAGCGAGAAGGGGCTGGGGTCGATAGAGGGAATGTCAGGACATCGACGCCAACGTCTCCTCGCGCGTATGCGCCTCGTGATGATGGCCCGAAGCCTTCACGTGAGTCAGAGGTCGCGATTGATTCACCTGCAATGCCCGCTGGTATCCTCCTTCCCCCCCCTGTAAGAACCGAGCGACTCGTGTCACCGTCGTTGTGCTTGCGCCCGTGATTTCCGTAATTTCGCGGTATGTTCTTCCCTCAGCGATCAAACGCGCCACTTCAAAGCGTTCGCTCCAAGCTTGTAGTTCTGTGAGCGTTCCCACATCGCGCAGGAAAGCGGCTACATGATCAACCGTATTACACGCGGACAAAGCACGGCAAAGTTCCTTGAACCAGGGGTCCTTTCGCCAGTTGCCTTCGGTGAAGCTCCTTTTTGCCATAACTGATCTGGAGAAATATAAATGGTCGGCAAGAGAGTGTCAATGTTTTATCGTAATGTTACAATTTCGGGCAGAAGAAGAATTTTGATTACACGTTTGACATGTTCCAGCGGTGCCTCTTCACGGATAAGCCATTCGATATAGCCCCCTCCGATTCCTACATCGATGACCATTGGGCGACGAACCAAGAAGGGGTCGCATTGCGGAACAATCCCGGCTGGGAAGTACTGCAGGAGGGGGATGTGGAAGGAACGATCATCGGCAGCAACCTGGGGACGCTACACCTCCTCCAGGGAACCGCCTACATGCCCGATCCAAAGGGAGACATTATCCTCTTCATCGAGGACGACTATGAGGACCACGCCGCGGCGTTCGACCGGCATTTACAGTCCCTTCTCCATCTCCCCATGACCTCCCGCGTCCGGGGTGTAGTGGTGGGAAGATGCGAGGAAAAGAGCGGGATCACACCGGAGCTCCTGCGGCAGATCCTCGAGACAAAAGAGGAGTTGCGCGGCCTGCCCGTGGTCACGGGCGTGGATTTCGGCCACACGACACCGCTCATCACCTTCCCCATCGGCGGCACCGCTTCCCTGCATGCTGCCAAAGGGAAAGCAAGCATACGGATCAATCAGCATTGATGTGTTTTCTGGCTCAGGTGCTAGTGGGGTTCTTGAGATTACTTTGTAATTTTGAATTCATTTCTATCAGCTTCGTCTTCCATCAGTCGCCTTCCACTGACACATCCCCCCAGAAACCCCGACCCGTCTGCCCTCAAATCCGGTTAGCCCCGACCCTCAAAGACGCCCCCGGGGGACTCAAAATCCAAAGTTCATAACCGGACTGCTCTGCCAAAATATAGAACCTGGCACTGGTGAAACCAATCCTCAATCAGCATCAGCGGGTTCGCTGCAGTCGTCTCGCCTGCGATCGCTGGAGGCGCCTCTGCAGAAGGCGGTTTGCGGCAACGCTCTGCTTCGGCACAGAAACGGATGATGATGATGCGGCAGGTACGGGTGCGTTCCTCCGCGTAAAAAATTGCACAGTCCCGCCGTCCATGCCCAGCACCATCATGCCCGCGTCTTCGGAGATCCACACGACACTCGCACCTGTCTGCTTCTCCTTGGGGCGTGGCCGGAAGCCCGGAGTGGACAGCGTCCGTTCCCAGAGCACCGCGCCGTTCGCGTCGAAGAGCGTGGGATTGGGGCCTCCCGCGAGGAAGTACTTCCCGTTCCGCGTAAGATACGCGCCGTTGTGGCCGAATGAACCGTACTCCCTGCGCCACAACGGGGAACCTGCCCTGTCGAAGAACCAGAGGGAACCGCCGACTGTGCCGAATGCACTCCGGCCGTCATCCGCCATATTGTTCGCCCCAACCCAGGGCGTCTGGTCGATGACGCGCTCCCAGAGCTTCTTTCCTGAAGAGGGTTCGTATGCAACCACTGTCCGCCCCTTGCCGCCCACGGTCACCATGTCCTCCGCCGCGCTGAAGTTTGTGAGAAAGGGAACAAGACCGCCGTTGCTCCGCTGCCAGAG
The DNA here is from genome assembly GCA_903825315.1 of uncultured Candidatus Peregrinibacteria bacterium. Classification (GTDB taxonomy): domain Bacteria; phylum Patescibacteriota; class Gracilibacteria; order Peribacterales; family Peribacteraceae; genus CAIKAD01. Next base: position 67,825 of record CAIKAD010000005.1, read on the forward strand.
CTTCTTGCCAACGCGCGTGAACAGCGTAAGGATCCCGTTGGGCGAACCGGCGGCAAGGTATGTCCCCTTGGGCGAGAAAACAAGCGTGCGCGCCTCATCACCCACATCCGCAGACCAGACGGGATCGCCAGACGGCACGCGCACCACTTCCACGCGCTCCGGTCCGAAGGCAAGGAGGGTTCCGTCCGGGGAGAACGCAACCGATCGAGAGATATGCCCGTGCCGGAATTCCCGCAGCAGCGTCCCCTTTCGGTCAAAGAGGTACACCGATCCGTTGTAGCATCCCGCGGCAACGTACTGCCCGTCGCGCGTGATGTCGAGCCCCCAACAAAGATCAGACCCGTCGTATGTTCCCACCGGAACCGGAAAGCGCCACAGACGCTCGCCGCGGTCGTTGTAAAGGGAGATACTTACCTCCTTCGGCAGGGGAATATCTCCGGGATTCGCGTGCACGCCCGGCGAAACCGCAATGAACTTGCCATCCGCGGACGCCTTAACCCACCAAAGGGGAAACTCCGTGCGCTGTTCAGCAATCATGTCGAATGTCATCTTCTCCCCTTCCGGCTCTAGAGCGATGGTGATAGCCGGTCCGCCCGTGCGGATTTTCGTGAGATAGGCGGACCGATATCCTTGTTTCTGGATCTCCAGGAAGTACCCGGGGAAGGAGAGCTGAATGGCATTATCACGGATGTAGGTATCAATCACTTCGGTTTTGGTACCAGCGATTGCCGATGTCTTCCCCTGAAAACCGTCGAGCCCAGAAGAGTAAGTGAGCCAATACGCCGCATCGGTGATCTTCTTCCCTGTCATTTTGTCGACCACGGTGACATTCACGGGCGCCGTCGGGAGTTTGCCGGCATCAAGCTTGATGGACCGGACCGTAACCGGAAAGCGCCGCAGCGCATTGTCCACCATGAACGCAATCTCATACCGGATCTCACTCGCCGCTTTCGGGTTCCTGCTGTCCGGCTCAAACACGGCAATGATCTGCGTCTCCTCCCCGGGGCCGAGCGTGATGCGGCCGGAGAAATCAAGGATGATCCAATCCCGGATGTCGCCGCCTGTCTGGTGTGTCATGCCTCCTGGAAGTTGTGAAACCGTCACCGGCGCCGCCCCGGTATTCTTCACCGTGGCGACGAACCGGAAATTGCGCTCCAGGGGCATGAAGACGGTGTGGGATGTCTCGGGAACGCTCACTGTCACCTGCGCGAGCGCGCGCGGGACGGGAGAGACGACGGCTGCGATGATACAAGCCGCAAGCATGACCGGACTGCGCAGATTTGGCATGGCGGGGCGGGCTAGGAGGAATGAAAGGCGGAGGAACGGCGCTAGAGCATCACTTCCAATTTCCCCACCATGGAATTGTTGATGGAAAACGGTATGCGCATGACTATTGAAACATCTTCCTACCGCTGCGCGAGAAAAGCAAATTGCACAACACCACGGAAGGATCTCGTGTGCTTCCTGGATGAAGAAAGTCTTCCTCGGATTCATAGCAGCATTTGCCACATCGCATTCCATTTGGAACCTGAGGAGAAAGGGTTCATGACCAAATAACCACGCGATCTCCGAGCTTTTGTACGGCAATGCATTGCACGCAGCACTGGACAAATACGCCGTAGTCCCCAGATTTGCATTAGTTAATTAAATATGTTATAGTCATATTATGACTGAAATCCAAAAGCCGCATGAACAGCCCGAATCCTCATCGTGGCAGCGCCACTCGTGGCAAATACTCTGCGCGGGAGCGACAGCCGTAAAGAACGGGATTGCACGGCTGATGCACGACCCGGCATTCGACGGTTTGCCTGAGGATTTTAAGGAGAAATTCGTCAACGATTATTACAGCATGCTACAAGATCTGCGAGCGGGAGCAGATTTGACATGGCAGGACCAATTTCGCGTGGCCGGATGGGATGCCGAGTACCGCATGTTCAAGATCGTCCTTAACGAAAGTACGGAAATCCGGTCCTTACCCGAACCACAGCGGAAAGCCGTCGTCGCCGCATTAATGAAAGAATGCGGCCTGCCAGGAACAAGCTGCCTTTAACAGTCCCGCCTCGCCTGTGTGGTGATGAAATGGATACGAGTAGGTGGCATCTCCTCACGACCCCGATACTTTTCACGTGGAAACAACATTCTCCGTACTTTCAAATACACAACGATTGTCTCCTCTTGGAAGCTCGCATCATACAATCAACATCTCCGCTTCCCCGAGAGAGGAAATGATGTGCGTAGGACGCTCTGCATCGGCACTCGGCTCCTCTGCCGCAAACTTGCCATTGCGAAACCAGATCGTCGTCATGCCGCATTCGTTCGCATGGCGGATCTCCTCTTTAACGCGATCTCCTACCGCAAAAAATTTCGTCCCTTCCGGGCAGAGAGCGATGCACGATCGATAATCGTCGGCTGACTTGCTTTGATTGACTATTATTTTCTTGAAGAAAGACATAAGCCCGAGTTGGTTGATTTGCTTCCTACGTTCGTCGTCGCCCTTCGCGACAAGAAAGAGCGTTACGCCCTTCCTCTCAAGCGCCTCCAGTATCGCCTTCGCACCAGGCATCAATCCTGCAGAATCGGGATCGAATATTGTTCTGTTGTAATCGAAGATGACGGCTGCTTGACTCATCGGCTAGCGACTATACGTCGGCAGCGTTCATGGAATCAACCATGGCATGAATGCAATCGGCATGTGCGCTGAGCGTGGCCTTTGCCGTGAGCAACTTCCCATTGTAGACGGCGTAATAGGGCATACCACGATGATCAGAATATTTTTCGTTTCACCGTCTCCACGAGTTCTGGAAATTCTGTTTCAAAGAAGTGACCTCGATTCTTGAATTCGTGATATTCCGATTGAAGCTGCTTGCTGACAAATCGCGGCTCTTCAATGGGGAAGAATGGGTCATCAATGGATGCGAATTGGATGATCCATTGTTGATTATTCCGGATAGCCGACCAGTTCCATGGTGAATCGAAGTATCCGCTCTGTCGCTCAATCTCATCTCCAATATCCGTATAGTACGCGCCGACGAGTACGGTACCGAGGATCCTATTTTTCTCCGCATACCGCATAGCTGCGATAGCACCTGAGCTGTGACCGATGAGAATGGAGTGCTCATCGGCGCCACATTCATTCTTTAAGAATGGTAACCAGATGTCCATCCGCGCAATCATCGGATCGGGAAAATTCTTCGCGACGACATGCAATCCCGAGCGTTCAAATTCACGCTGAGTATGCGAAAACCAGTAATCCTGAGCCGTTCCGCCTGGTTCCTTTCCGCCATTGTTACCGTGAAGAAGGATGATCTTCGGAAGATCTCTTTCCATGCCAAAATCATAACAGCTTATAAACACAAACTCCTAGGAAGTACCGGGAAGTTGCGCCGAAACGCTTCAAAATAACCCGCCATGCAAATCGAGTTGGCTCACCGGTACAGATCCTGGACCACCACATCCCATTCCAGTTCCAGTGCGGCGCATTCTACAGCGTCTTGGCCAGCCAGAGGGACCATATCGTGTTTCCTACGCCATCCGAGAATAGCCGGATACCGCTCGCTGCAGACGTGGACGATCTTGCTTATGGTATTGGTGACGGGAAGGAGGAAGGGAATGCGCTCTCCACCATGAAAGATGACGGCGACCACCGAAGCGATTTCCGAAGCGATGAATTGGATACTATGTCGACGGCCGGGATTGATTTCCCGTCGGATGTACTCGAATGCGGCGGCGCGGACGACCGATCCGTATCCCTGGTGCGCGACTTCATCCTCCACGGACAAATCTTCCACAACCGCCAAGGTCCCGGGGTGCTTGCGGCAATACGCCGCGAGCTCCTTGCCATCGTACATCAGAAAACGGTCGCCACCTCTGCTTGAGGGTAACGGGAGAACGGGCCGGACGGTGGAATCATCAGGTATGTGGATGTGCATGTCCGACCGCGACACTATGTCTCTGTCAGTCAGAGGATCAGGATCTCCTCCCTGAAAAATCAGCCAGTGGATCCGATCCCCGATGCGCCGACGCATCTGGCCTATGGAATAATTCTTCACGAAGAATCCCATGTTTTCCGCTTCATCTCTCACCTCGTTCAGGGGCTGGCTGTCCCCTTTGCGCAACGCGCTTGCCGCACGAGCGATTTTCCCTGCACGGTTGAGCTGCTGGTGGCGGATCAGCAGGCTGGAAGCGACTGCAGGATCCATAACACGTTCCGCGCGCAATCCTTCCTTCTTGGTATAAGGCAACTCCTCATCATCCTGCAATTGCCGGGCCTGCAGAACTGCGAGCAGGTTTCCCAACATGTGCCTTGTTTGCCTGGCTTCTGTAACGAGCGCGGCAATTTTTTTCATTCCCACGGGATGCGTTGCCGGCGGGGCGGGGCGCAACTCCGATCCGAGAAGGCTATAGAGAATTTCGTTAAGTGTGGAAGACTGCGTTTTCTCCCATCGCCGGAACACCTCAAGAGTGAGCCGGATAATTTTTTGACGATCGTGCGTCAGGTACCCGAAGGAATGATTCCACTGAATCGCATCGCGAACGACAATACCGGCAATCGCCTCGCTAATGTGGCGTACGAATCGCGCAGTATCGTGGAAGCCGGCTCGCTTCCCCAGATGCTCTGGGGCATTCAGGCGGCTGACTGCAAACCGCACTGCCTCGCGCACTGTGGCAAAGACCAGGCCGTACAGATGCAGCTCTTCCTCACTCGAAAGGTGCTTCGAGAGAAGTTGCTGTAGTGGGGCGTCTGATTCTCCTCCGGGGATATCCCCGATGCTATCGACGTCTTTTCCAAATTCCTGCAGCTGTGGGACCGCAACTTTGATGCCGGAGGGCTCCATCCTCTCGGACATATGTGTAATTTGTATAGTAACCTTTACCAGCACTGTCAATCAATACCTTCACTGGATTCTTTTCTGGGAATTGCGAATGAGCCTCCCGTACGACTGTGTTTGTTTCCGCTGTCTTGGAAACTGACTCACGCGCAATCCAGTCATCGATCGACCTGTACAGGAAACCGGGGACACGGAACACAGGGAAGGAGAATACGTATAGCTTCATCCCCTCCGTCGCCACTTGCTCGGTCCCCTCTCCCGCTTCTTGCGTAGGAGATCGATCGCCTGCTCCAGCGTGAGCGTATCGGGGAAGAACTTCTTGCCGAGCGACGCGTTGGTCTTTCCATCAGTGACATAGGGACCAAAGCGCCCGTCCTTGAGGAGAATCATGCCGTCCGTATCGGGATCTTTGCCGAAGCTACGTAGTGGTTCCGCTGCCTTCTTCCGTTGCTCCTTAGCCTCCGCGATCATTTGCTTCGCATCATCGAACGTGACGAGGAGCGGATCCTTGTTCTTCACGCTCACAGTCGCCTCTCCGCAGCGCAGATACGGGCCGAAACGTCCGAATGCAATGGTCACGGGTTCGCCATCGAGCTTCCCGAGTTCCTTGGGGAAGGCCAAAAGTGAAAGCGCCTGCTCAAATGTTACTGCGTCCGAGGGGATGTGCTTGGGAATGGACGCGCTCTTGAGCTTCGGCTTCTTCATCTTCTTCCCTTTTTCCTTGGGAGCATCTTCCAGCTTTCCCAGCTGAACGTACGGACCGAATCTCCCCGTCCGCACCACAACCATCAAGCCGGTCGCCGGATCAATGCCCAGCTCCCGCTCCGGCATCACGTCGCTCTTCTGAATGTCCCTGGTCTTCTCTTTGACGAGCGCACTGAACGGCGCAAAGAATCCGAGAAGGAAATCCGTGCTGGAAACATCTCCTTCGGCGATATCATCCAGATCCTGCTCCATTTTGGCGGTAAACTTGAGGTCTACAATGTCCGTAAAGTGTTCGGCGAGGAGATCTGTAACGGTGAGTGCCACATCCTCCGGCGCCAGCTGCTTACCCTCCTTCTTGATATACCCGCGCTGCTGAATAGTGCTGATCGTGGGTGCGTACGTGCTGGGACGACCGATCCCCTCCTCCTCCATCTTCTTTACAAGGCTCGCTTCCGTGTAACGCGGCGGCGGTTTGGTAAAGTGCTGTTCCGGCTTGAGCTCCTGAAGAGCGAGAAGATCGCCCGCAGCGAGCGGCGGAAGGATCATCGCGCCCTCCTCCACGTCCTCCTCGTGCTTCTGATCCCCTTCGTCCTTCCCTTCCATGTACACGCGAAGAAAGCCGTCGAAGAGGATCGTCTGCCCGGTTGCGCGGAAGACATACTTGCTGGCTGTAATGTCTGCCCCCACGCGCTTGAGTTCCGCCGACGCCATTTGCGTAGCGACCGTGCGGTTCCAGATGAGCGTGTAGAGCTTGAGCTGCTGATGGTCGAGAACACCAGCGAGGGATTCCGGTGTGCGGGAAATTTCCGTGGGACGAATGGCTTCGTGCGCTTCCTGTGCGCCCTTGGCCTTGGTCTTGTAACGGCGCGGTTCTGCGAGCACATACTCGCGGCCATAATGCTTTTCGATCACCCATGCCACATCCTTCAACGCCTTATCACTAAGATTAACCGAGTCCGTGCGCATGTAGGTAATGAGACCCATCATCCCTTCGCCCTTACCCAGGTTCACCCCTTCGTAGAGCTGCTGCGCAATGACCATCGTCTGTTTGACCGAGTAGCCCAGTTTGCGCGCAGCCTCCTGCTGCAGCGTGGACGTGGTGAACGGCGGTGCCGGATTCTTCTTGAGCTCTTTTTCGTCCGTGGACGTGACGGTGTAGGTAGCGCCTTCGAGGTCCTTCAGTACCTGGTCCATCTCTTCCTGCGTTGAAGGGACATACTTCTTGTCATCACGTTTCGACAGCCCCGCCCGAAACCCCTCCTTCTTTCCCGTCTCGAGGAACGCATCGAGCGTCCAGTATTCTTCCGGCTTAAATGCCTTGATCTCCCGCTCGCGGTCTACAATGAGACGAACGGCGACGGACTGCACACGCCCGGCGGAGAGGCCGCGGTAGACTTTTTTCCACAGGAACGGGGACAGTGTGTAGCCCACGAGACGATCGAGCACGCGTCGCGCCTGCTGCGCCTGCACCAACTTCATGTCCAGCGTGCGGGGCTTCTGCACCGCCTCCTTAATAGCGCCCTCCGTAATCTCGTGGAAAACAATGCGCTTGACGGACTTGGGATCCTCCTTGAGAACCTGCGTAAGGTGCCAACCGATCGCCTCTCCCTCCCGATCCTCATCAGTCGCAATCCATAGCTCGTCACTTTCCTTGAGCGCGTCCTTGAGCTTCTTGACCACTGCTTTCTTCTCCTTGGGCACCTCATACTCCGGCTCAAATCCGTTCTCCACATCCACGGCGAGCGTGGAGGACGGAAGGTCGCGGACATGCCCCATACTCGCTTCCACGGCAAAGTCTTTTCCAAGGAAACGTTTGATAGTTTTTGCTTTCGCAGGGCTTTCTACGATGACGAGATGGTGCGGCATGGAACAAAAGAGATCCTTATAAAGGAGATACGATGAGGGAGACTAGTGAAGCGGTAGGAGGGCTGTCAAAAGGAAAGTGGGGAATCGTCGGAGTGGATATGATAATTTTTTGGCTTTTACATGCTGAAAATTGTTCTTTGTTTCTGTTTGTTTTTCCTCTCCCCCCCGTCCTTCCTTCGCAGGGAGGAGGCACACCTCTCAATACATCGACAGACTGTTCGTACAAACATGCGCAATGTTTAGAAGAACAAATGGGAGTCGTTCGAGAACATCCTGATTGAGAAGGAGAGAGGCAAAACAAACATCCAACATCCACACAGAAAAAAGCGCTGTCCGATACAAAGGGACAGCGCCCTGGTTGCCGTGGTCTTTCACCGTTTCACGATCGGCGAATGGAGGAGTACGAGAGCGATCTCGCTGCTGCGGAAGATGACAATCGTACCGCTGACAAAAAGCTCTCCAACGTACTCCCGTTCCTGGCCGATCCAGTCCCCATTCGAACGATCACCGGTCACAACCCACGTGCCCCGGTGAGCAGTCTCGAATTGACTCGATGGCTTGTGTTTTCCGACGAGATGAACGTTTCCCAGTCGGAAATCCTGCCTCATACAGAAATCAACATGGGGATTCACGAGATTTCTGTCCGAGGCATAATGCCAGTGATGCCCTTGAGGTGGCTTTTTTCCAACAAACACCGCGTGGATGTTCACATCCGAAAACCGTGCGGGTTCAACGGACAGAACCAACGACATGTCTGAAGGGATGTCACCACAATCAAATTTAGGAATCTCTTCTTCTGCAGAAGACGACGGGTTGATCCGTTTCAGGACGGGCAATCCATTTTCCCGAAACGAAACGACGGTCACACTCTCGAGAGACACCTGCGTCCCTTCGGCTGTGAGGGACCGCAATTTCTGCAGCAGCGCAAACACTTGGACGGGCTGCGCGTCCGACGCACTGGACATTGTGTTCATTCGAACTGTTCTCCTTATAGTCCTTCCTGCCTCCACGGCATGTCTCTTCGCACTGATTCCAATCAGCACTCATGAAGAGACGTGAATGGAGGCACTGATGCTGACAATGATCTATTTGACACTTTATAGTATTTATATCCTTTGTACAATAAAAGACTCCTATTGACATCTATTCCCCGTATGACGCGTTACTGAAATATGCCAAACAAAGCACTCCCAGCGACTATCCTTTGTATTCAATTATTATTGCTTGTGGAAGCCATTGAAGTAATGATTTCCCTAGCGCAAGCGGAAAAGTAGGTGTCGCCCGCCTTGCGATGGCTTCTGGGCCGCGTAAACTGACACTTGTCGTATCTCCTTCCCCATCCCCCCTCTATGTCCAAGCAGGACCTGATCGCCGCGATCGCCGACGCGGCGGGCATCACGAAGCGCGCAGCTGCGGATGCACTCCAGGCGATCATCAATATCGTCATCAAGAACCTCAAGAAGGGCCAGCCGGTCACGGTAACGGGTTTCGGGACGTTCAAGCTCAGCCACCGCGCTGCGCGCATGGGCGTGAATCCCAGGAACCCCAGCCAGAAGATTTCCATCCCGGCAATGAAGGTCCCGTCCTTCAAGGCGGGAAAGACGCTCAAGGACGCTGTCCGCTAAATCGTATTCCCCCATTTCGCGAAAGGGCCTTCGGCAACGAGGGCCCTTTTGTTGAGGCTGCCATTGAGGATGCAGAAGATGCAGAGGAATATTCATACTATCGCTCTGAAAGACCCTGTATGTCAGTTCTTCTGATTCCTCTGGATCTTCTGCTTCTTCTGCATCTTCCCGATTCACGCTTTCCCTCCACCCGCCTCACACGCTATCATCCTCACCATCATGGACTCAGCGATGATTAAGGACACCATAGGCACACTCCTCCAGCACCTCCCCTTTGTTGTGACGGAGGTAAAGGTGGAAGCGGAAAAAGACGGCGTGACGCGCGTGGAATTGATCTCACCGGATCCCAGCCGCATCATTGGCTGGCACGGGGAAACACTCAATGCAATCCAGCATCTGGCCAAGTCGGTCATCCGCTCCATGGAGAACATGGACCGCAGCCCCTTTATCGTGGTCGATATCGACGGCTATCGGAAGTCACAGGAAGATAAAGTGTGCAAGATTGCAGAACAGAAAGCGGACTTCGTGCGTCGCACCGGGAACAGGATCGCTCTTGCCCCGATGAGCCCCTACTTCCGCCGCATCGTTCACCTCTACGTCGCCAGCTCCCCCAGCCTGCAGGACCTCACAACGGAGAGCGTGGGCGAAGGCGAGTACCGGCAGATCGTGATGAAGCTGAAGGACGAAAAGGGCGGCGAGGAGCTTTCGCCGGTGATGGCGGAGGATACGGGGCTGGAGAATCTTGATGTGTGATGAGGAATAATCAATACACCAAGAATATTGATCGTTTTGCTCATTGGGGTTTTGGATTATTGGTCATTTCATTCTCCTCCACTCCTCCAGCAACCTCCGCTCCTCCCGTGACAACTTCGTCGGGATCTTCACTTTGACGGTCACATACTGATCCCCAAAGCGACTGGTATTGAGAACTGGCAAACCTTTCCCTTTCAGTCGCATAACCTGACCCGGCTGCGTGCCTTCGGGAATCTTGAGTGAGACAGAACCGTGCATGGTTTCCACATCGATCGTGATGCCGAGAATCGCATCGAGCGCGGGGATCTCCACGGACGAACGGATGTCGTCGCCGTCACGCTGGAACTTGGAATCTGCGCGCACATGGATATGGACGTAGAGATCGCCAGCCGTTGCGCCGCGCCTCCCCGCCTCGCCCTGCCCGCGCAAGCGGAGCGACTGGCCGTCCTGGATACCGGGCGGAACATCTACTGCAATCGCTGCAGACTCCTGAATGCGCCCTTCCCCGTCGCACTTTTTGCAAGCGGATTCGGGCACCTTCCCCCCGCCGCGGCACTTGGGACAGACGACGGTCTGCCGCACCATACCAAAGAACGACTGCGCCGTGCGCGTCACTTGTCCCGTGCCGCCGCACTCCGGACACGTAATGACTTTAGACCCCGGCTCTGCACCCGCCCCATCACAACGGTCGCACCTCGTGAGCTTGCGGACTTTGATCTCGTGCCGCGCACCCGTAACCACCTCGCTCAGATCGATGATCAGCTCCGTCTCTATGTCATGGCCTTGTTCCCGTTCCGCCGCACGCGAGCGTCCGCCGAAGAATCCTTCGAAAAGATCGGAGAATGTGTCGGCATTCCCGCCGAAATTGGAGAAGTCGAATCCCCCAAACCCGCCCTGCCCGCCTCCAAATCCACCCTGTCCAAAACCTCCGGCCTGACCGTTAACCCCCGCCTCGCCGAACTGGTCGTACATCTGCTTCTTCTGCGGATCGGAGAGGACTTCGTAGGCTTCGTTGACCGCCTTGAACTTCTCCTCCACCGCCTTGTCCCCCCTGTGCTTGTCGGGATGCAACTCCTTGCTCATTTTGCGGTACGCTTTCTTGATGTCGTCCGCGGACGCGCCTTTCTGCAAGCCTAAAGTAGCATAGTAATCTTTTGCCATGTGACTGCTGATATTGTATCGGATTTTGCCTCAATTGTCGCTCGCCCGGAGGGGGATGTAGAAGAAGCAAAAGATACAGAAGATGCAGAGGATGTATTTACTCAACGCTCTGATAACCCGATAGGTCGGCTCTTCTGCTTCCTCTGATTCATCTGCATCCTCTTCATCCTCCAAATGGCCTCCACAAGCCATAAATCCAACATAAGGACCCCTGTCTAACACCCCCAAATTCTGCTATACTATCCTGATGTCCCTGAACCGACTTCCGGCACGCCGTGAACCACGCACTTTGCTTGGATTCACGGCAAGGACACGTATCCTGCTTCTCCTCTTTCTGCTCGTAGCAGAGGGGGGAATCCTGAGTGCGATGATGATGGACCGGGCGCAGTTTACGGCGGGACTCATCTTACCCAAGAACCCCGTTAACCCGCGCTGGGCATATCTTGACCCCTGGGAAGTGGAAAGCGGCGCCACCATCCAAGCGGATACCAATGTCACATTCCATTTGCCGGAGGACATGCCCACTATCAGACGGGAGACGCTCCTTGGCGGCCGCGGCTGGCGGATACGCTACTGGGGATACTGCTTCCAAAATGAGGATGACCCCAACAGCCCGCCTCAAGACACGGGGTTCCCGGGACGCATGTTCCTCTCGGAACTTGAGCGGTACATACGGCTGCAGAACTCCACCGTCCCCATCTACCCCATCACCGCGCCACCCACTAAAGAAGAGATCGAGCGCGACATCCAGGCAGCTACCACGCACGGACTCATCCGCCACCAGGTGGAGGATTTCACGGGAGGGCAGAACTGCTACATCATGTCCAATGCTCCGCTCCCCATCGGAACGGATCGTGACGGTGACGGGCTCAACACCCAACTGGAAATACAGTACAAGACCAGTTCGGACATGCCGGACACGGACCAGGACGGTGCATTCGACGGAGTGGAAGTGCTCAACCTCCACACGGATCCTGTCAATCCCGACAGCGATGGCGATGGCATCCCCGACGGCATCGAAGTGCACGGCCACACCAAAGTGATGCCGGGCGACACCGATCCTCTCATCATGGACTCCGACCACGACGGCCTGTGCGATGGGCTCTGCATGGTAGACCGCAACCGACAGTACTGTACGCCGGAGAACGTGCCACGCTGCACCGGGTTCGCCAAGCGCTGGGCAGGGGAAGACAAGAATCTCAACGGAGAGGTAGATGACGACGAAACGGATCCTCTCAAATCGGATTCGGATGACGACGGAATTCTTGATATCCAGGAGTACTACAACTGTCTCCTGGACGGTGGGAGTGATTGCTAACTTAAACTAAATAATGTATAATATCATGATGCGCTCGACTCTATCCACACTCTTGGCGCTCCTCGTAGCAGGCTCCGTGAGCCCGCTCACGGCATTGGCATACCAGACGCCGGAGGATGTACTCATTCAGCAGCTCAATTACTACAATGCGACCAATTACCTGCCACCCAATAGCAGGAACGTGCGTACGCTTCAGGAGCTGAATGAACAGCAACGGCAAGCACAGCACCCCTCCACCACCACCAACTACTGGCAGCAATCTTCTTCCACTGCATCTTCCGCCCAGTCTTCCGCATCGGTCACGCAGGGAACAACGGACGAAGAACAAACAAATCTGGACAGCATGAGCGAGGAAGAACTCCTGCAGCTCTGGCAAGAGCTCAACGCCAATACCCCCACTACCAACTCCACCCTACAGCAACAGGACAAGCCCCTCGCCCCCACCGGGACGGCCACCGTCGCCGCACTGGGCGTTCTACTGCTGGGGGCAGCGGTGACATTATGGAGGGCAAGGCGGCTCCAGATGAAGTAACTAATGACCAATTGCCAATGACCAAAACATTTCTTTGAAATGCCTGGTAGATTTGTACCCACGACCAATCGCCCTATCAGCACTATCGTCTTTGGTCATTGGGATTTTGAAAATTGGTCATTTTCTCCGTACGTTCCCTCCATCGACAGAACCTATTCTTCCGCTTCCAGATCAGAAAAAAACGCATACTACAAAACTTTCCGCCCCATCAGGGAACAAGGAACTGCTCCCAGGTGTATCCTGCGGATCCATGACAGGATATTCACTCACAGGCAAACACTGGACTATTACGAAGGATTTCCGGGGACAGGGAAGCCATGCTCTCCTGCACGACCTGGTGAAGGACCGGGGTCTAAACAGCTCCACATGCATCACCCTACCAATGGAAGTTGCAGAAGCGCAGCCGCCCGATCTTCCGAAGGCCATGGAACGTATGAGATCGGCCGTTGCGTCCGGTGAAAAGATCGGCATCTTTGGCGATTATGACGCGGACGGTATCACTGCCGTCGTGCTCATCCTCCGCTATTTCCACCGGAGAGGAATGAAGCCGACCGTCTATCTTCCCCACCGCCAGCAGGAAGGGTACGGACTCAAGGAGAGTTCGCTGCGTACGCTCCTCGCCCAAGGCATCACGCTGTTGTTGACTGTGGACACCGGTGTTTCTTCCGCGCAGGAACTCCAGATGGCATGCGATGCAGGCGTGGACGTAATCGTGGTGGACCACCATCACCTGCCGGAGATGCTCCCGAACGCCGTTGCCATCCTCCATCCGGAACTGGCGCGGGGAACGGTGGCGCCGGCCTCGGCTGCAGGTGTTGCTTTTGGACTTGTATCGGCGTTGGAAGACGGGACATGGAAGGGAAGGGACGAAGATCTCGCCCTTGCGGCGATCGGGACAGTTGCAGACCTCGTGGAACTCAAAGGCGAGAACCGTAATCTGGTTGCGGCGGGACTCACATCCCTCACAACGTTGCAGGGTGGGCCGCTCCCGCTCCTTCTCCGCCAATCGGGAATTACCGGCGCACCGACAAGCCGCGACATTGCATTCCGCATCGCCCCGCGCCTCAACGCCGCCGGCCGCATGGCCGACCCACGCGTGGCGCTGGAAGCGCTCCTCGGCGATCCCGAAGCACTCGTACAGCTGGAGACGTTCAATCGTGAGCGGCAGTCGCTCACGCAGGAAATCCTTCGCGAGCTCGAAAAGACCGCGGCGGCGACCCCGTCCTTCTTCCTCACGGTATCGAGTCCCGATTATCCCGCGGGCATCCTCGGCCTCATCGCAGGGAAACTGACGGAATCTCTCGGCCGACCAAGCATGGCAGCGCAGGTGCAAGGCGATGTGTGCGTTGCCTCGCTGCGCAGCATCCCCGGCTTCCATGTGACGGAGGCGCTCACGAGTGTGGCAGACCTCCTCACGAGTTTCGGCGGCCACGCGCAGGCAGCAGGATGCACATTCCCCCATACCGCACTCCCGGAACTCCAGGAACGCCTCAACGCCCATGCGGAATCCCTCCTCACGCCGCAGGACCTCGTCCCACGCCTATCCATCGACGGCATACTCGATCCTGCGGACGTCACGCTGGAACTCTGTAACGCACTGCAAACACTTGAGCCATTCGGTCAGGGCAATCCCGAGCCGCGGTTCCTCCTGCCCGGCGTGCGCTTCTCCACTCTCAAGCGCATCGGGCGCGAGTTCGCTCACCTTCAGGGAAGCATCGGACACCTCAAGGCGGTGGGATTCCGCCTGAGCTCAATCTTCGAAAAAATCCCGACGCACTGCGATGTGGCATGCCGGATCGGAATTGATACATGGAACGGGAATAATCGGCCGCAGATTTTTATTGAGGATGTAAGACCTGCAGTCTCGGCATTTTTTGAACCAGATCAGCAGGAAGCACCAAACCTCAAGCTCCAAGCACCATGACGCCAACCATCGCCACTCTCCAGGCAAAGAAATTCGATCTACCTGAACGCACCATGAAGTTTGCGAGCAGGACACGTGCATTTATCAAGCGTATCCCAAAATCTTTGGTTACATTCGATGACTGCAAACAGGTTGTGCGCTCCAGCGCATCCGTAGGTGCTAATTATCTCGAAGCAGATGAGAGTGTTAGTGTGGATGACCGGATATACCGCATGAAGATATGCCGCAAAGAGGCAAAAGAAAGCTCGTTTTGGTTCCAATTACTGAAAGAATCGACACCTCAAGAGCTTGAGACCGAACGGCTTGCACTCGCTAAGGAAAGTATTGAGCTCGTGAAAATCTTCCATTCGATCATCCGGAATACGAAACCGGCTGACTGACCTTGTTTCTTTGTTGTTCAGTGAGTGCTTGTGGCTTGGTGCTTTTTCCACGATGAAACGGTAACCTCCACAAATATCAATCTCCGGAGAAATCAGGAAACAGGCATCAGCTTCCCCTCCATCGAGAACACTTCAGTCAACGGTGATTCCAAAGCCGCCGCGATCTTATACGCAAGCAATACGGAAGGATTTGTCCTTCCGCGCTCGATCGACATGATCGTTTGTCGCGAAACGCCAGTGCGCAGCGCCAACTCTTCCTGCGTCATATTCTTTTCAAAGCGAAGGCGGCGGATATTGTTGCGGAGAACGATGGCGGACATGGCAATGTGCGGGAGGAAATGCGCTCCTCAAAACGAGGTGCACTTGTAGGGTGGCATTGTACTAACCACACAGAAACGATCAAGGAGTTTTTGTGACACAAGTTCACCGTTTTTCCACACGTCCTTTTTGCGGTGTCGCAGGAGCTCTTGCTACCATTTCTTGTCATCATGACATCCTCCCCGTTCCACGGCATCTTCGGCGCGCTCAGTACGGGAGCCTCCAAAAGCAAATCTGGCTGGGAACGAACGGAGGATTCCGCCTCTACCGCTGCCCCAGCCGATAGCTCGATAGGCCGCGTTGCCGTAGACATTTACGAGCAGGAAAACTTCTATGTGGTCAAAGCACCCATTGCGGGCGTGCGCATGGCAGATCTGGATATTGAGGTGAATGACAACGTTCTCACCATTCGCGGCCACCGCAAGCAAACGGACAGCATCCCTACAGATCAGTATT
Source organism: uncultured Candidatus Peregrinibacteria bacterium (assembly GCA_903825315.1). Taxonomy (GTDB): domain Bacteria; phylum Patescibacteriota; class Gracilibacteria; order Peribacterales; family Peribacteraceae; genus CAIKAD01. The sequence goes on from CAIKAD010000005.1 coordinate 83,692, forward strand.
ACATGCAGGAATGCTTCTTCGGCCCCTTTGAGCGGCGCGTCACCCTCCCCTGCCCTATCGATCCCCGCAAGGTAAAGGCCACCTTTAACAAAGAATGCATTCTTAAGGTCTTCATTCCCAAGGAAGAGAAGGTCAAAGTGGTGCGCATCCTTGAAGCATAAACAAGGCGCACCCTGAGCGAGCACAGCGAGTCGAAGGGTGAAAATATTGGAAGGATAATGTTCTCGTTGTGTCGTTAATTTGTTACCTGCTTTTTTGTTCATCAACAAAGCCACCGCCAACCCCCAATCCAGGCAACAAAAGACCCAAGGTACAACCCATTACTTCCTCTTCGACTTCCGGCCCTTCTTAGATTTCTTAACGACCTTCTTCGTCACTTTCTTTGCTTTCACGACGATTGCCTTCTTCTTTGCCGCCTTTTTTGTGGAAGGTGACCTAAGCTTGGCCTTCACTTCCCCATGCAACGCACGAAGAGAATCGAGAACATCTTCCCCGCCCATATACCGCCAATCTGCCTGATTAAGAAGCTTCTGGAACGTGCGGATGTCCTGCATCAACTCCTCACGCTTGTTCCCACTGTGCAACCCGTCATCGAGGGACGTGATAAATTTTGTCTGCAGAATGTAGAGCGTGTGCACACGATCGAGTGCGGCTTCGGACGGTGTCATGGGATGTTGGTATGAATATGAAATTCTTGGACATTGTAGCGGTTTCACGATGAACCGTCAAATTCCAATCCGGAAAAGCCTAAGGTGTCGACAAGAGAATTATCACAACTGTAAGCCAAGAAGTGAATGTCCTTCCCAAAGAGATTGTTCTGTGTGCTTTCCATGCCTCTTCTCACGTACAATTTTTCTACTTCGTCACCTATGAGCATCGTCACACGCACCGGCGACAACGGCGAAACGGGTCTTGTGGGAGGTAAGCGCATCCCCAAGTCGGACCTGCGTCTGCATACTTATGGAACGGTAGATGAGTTGAATGCAATGCTGGGCATGATCCTTACCGGGCCGGAAGTGACGGGCAACCGGCGCGACCAGCTGCAACGCCTCCAGCATCTCCTCTTCCGCCTTGGTGCCGATTTAGCCTCTCCCATGGACGTGACAAAGACCAGGAGGATCGAACCAACCCACGTCAAAGAGATTGAGAAGTGGATCGATACACTGGAGCGTGTGCTTCCTCCCCTTACCGCTTTTATCCTGCCAGGCGGATCCAAAGCAGGCAGCCTCCTGCACTTCGCCCGCACCATCACCCGCCGCGCGGAGCGGTGGGCCGTTGCCCTCTCTGTATCCGAACCGGTGAATAAAGAAGCTATCGTCTTCCTCAACCGCTTGAGCGATTACCTGTTCCTCGCGGCACGACAGGTGAATCGTGATGCGGGGATGGAAGAAACGACTGTAGTGTATTGAACGGACCAGACCGCTACGTCACCGACGTCACACGGATCGCCAGCATTTTGCGCGCCTCAACATCTCCTGCCTCAGCTCCAAGCACATCAAACAGAACGACTCCGTGTCGTCCGCTTCTCAGGAAACCAATCCCTCCATCACTGCGGCCAGAAGTTCAACACGAGAATCATCATGAAGAACGTGACGAGGGGGATGGCGATGCCCCAGGCTAAGCGCCTGGAATGCCCGTCCCCTGGTTTCATGCTTTGGTAGAGGCTGAATCCGGCATAGACGATGGCCGAAAGCGCGAGGGGAAGATCTGCTACCTGCATCCACCACGCCGGCCAGTTTCCGCCCGCTTCGTTCTTGAGCAAAACCGCCGCTGTAAAGAAGCCGATGCCGAGCAAGTAGAACGCAACGGCCGAAACCTGATGAAGAGTACGGACCACGGCAAAGAGTATATCAGCTTCCCCGTGCATTGTGACTATCACAGACCGCGCTTCTGCTTATGCTGCACAGTGATGCGCTTGCGACCCTGTCGCCTGCGGCGCGCAAGGACTTTGCGCCCGTTCTTGGTCTTGCTGCGCTTGAGATACCCATGCGTGCGAAGACGCCGACGCCAACGTAACTTGTTTAACATCCCGGAAAGGGTAGCGGTTGTTCTTGGTTTACACAAGAGGGTTTTAAGGTTTAAAGGTAAAGTTGAAGGCTCATGCGAGCAGCTATCTGACCGAAGGATTGCCCCCAAATCCTTTCACCTTCAAAACTGAAACCTTCAACCTTTCCTAGCCTCCCCAAACTCCCTCCCCTACACTTCCCCCCATGTTCACCCTCCAACGCCTCCCCTCCAAACTCCCCATCCTCACCGCTCCCAGTAGCAGCACGGAATCGGTGACGGTACTCGTCTTTGCCGGCGCAGGATCGCGCTACGAGACAACGCAGATCCGCGGCATCAGCCACTTTTTGGAGCACATGTTCTTTAAAGGCGGAAAGAAATACCGGAACACGCGCGAGGTGAGCGCCGCCATCGACGGCATCGGAGGAGACTTTAACGCATTCACGGGTAAGGAATATGCCGGTTACTATGTGAAGGTTGCGGCGGACCAGGTGCGCCTGGCCTGCGACGTGATCAGTGACATGCTCCTCCACGCCTCTTTTCCGCCGGAAGAGATTGAGAAGGAGCGCGGCGTGATTATGGAAGAGGAGCGGATGTACCAGGACACACCCATGTACCGCTCGGGGTGGGACTTTGAGGAGCTGCTCTTCGGCGATCACCCGCTGGGATGGGACACCATCGGGACGGAAGAGGTGATCCGCTCCGTGCAGCAGAAGGACTTTGAGGAACACAAGACGCTCCTCTACACACCGCATAACCTAGTCGTCACCTTTGCGGGAAAGATCGACCCCAAAGCAGCACTGGATCTGTCGGAGGAGTTCTTTGCGCCCATCGCGGGCACGGAGAAGCCGCTCTTCCAGCCATTCACGCAGTACGGGAAGAAACGCGTCTTCCTCCGCACCAAAAACACGGAGCAGGCGCACCTCGTCCTGGGGATGCCCGGCGTCTCCGCGCTCAACGAGCACCATTTTACCCAAAAGCTTCTGTCGGTGATCCTCGGCGGCAACATGAGTTCGCGCATGTTCATCAACATCCGCGAGGCAAAAGGTCTCTGCTACTACATCGCGACAGAAGCGGATAGCTACCTGGACGCCGGCTCCCTTTCCACACGCGCCGGTGTGGATCCCTCGCGGATGGAGGAAGCGATTACTGCCATCAAGACAGAATACCTCACGTGCGCCAAAGACGGCGTAACGGAAGAGGAACTGGCGCATGCCAAGGCATACCTCAAGGGCAAGATCACCCTTTCGCTCGAGGACAGCGAGGAACGCGCACATTTCTACGGCAAGCAGCAGCTCCTCTACCCCAAAACACGCGATGTCCCGGAGTACTTCGCAGAGATCGATGCCGTAAGCCTGCCAGCTATCAACGGATTTGCCGAGCGGATCCTGAAAGCGGAAGAGATGCGTCTCTCGGTCATAGGAAAGGAAAGCAGTGCGGCGAAGTTGGAGAAGTTGCTTTCGTAAGAACGAGAGGGCAGCAATCACGGCGTAGCGGGATCGCCCTGCCAGATCCCAGCGGCACGCCATACAAGCCTGACGCCCTTTCTCCGCAAAGCCGGATGCGTCTCTCGGTCATAGGAAAGGAGAGCAGTGCGGCGAAGTTGGAGCAACTGCTCTCCTGACAATCTAACCCACTGCAACAGGACGGTATCCCGTCAATGTTTTTCTGTAACCGAACACTCGGGCGGACGTCTTCATAGGTGCGCAAGGATTGGTGCTCGTTCCACTTCCTCTTCTATGAATACACGTATCGTTCCCCTCATTGCGGCAGTCGGAGTGCTGGGAAGCATCGCGGCAGCCGGGACGATCGTGAGCAGAATGAGGAAGCCGGCGAAAGCGGAGAAGGTGCGCTCGGCTGGCACAGCCAAGCCGGTCCAACAATAGAAGTGGACAGATGTTCGACGATAGGCGAGGGAAATGGGGGGCGCAGGGGTGCGCCCCCAACGGCAAAAGAACAAAAGGTGACAATAGAGAACGTCCCCGCTACTTCAATAACAGACATACCGATTCGCTACAGATTCTCCTGTCACCTCCCCTCGGGGGGAGGCCGGGTGGGGGCGCACCCCTATAATATTTGTTCATTTGAAAGAACCGCCCCGCTTTCCCGTCACCACAGACGTTCGCATCTGCCCCCCCTTCTTCCCCATGCGCACTATTCACTTACGGATTGTCGCAGGCCTGCTGGGATTTGGGGTTTTGACGCCTTTTGCGATGGGCGAGTCGACGGTTACATCGACCGTGGACCAATCGGTGCGGACGGAAGTAAACGGAGTGGTGCAGGAGGAATCCAACCATTGGACGAACAGTGACGCCAACGCCATGCGACCATACGGGTCAGTGATGGAATCTCATGTGAACTCTCAGCTCTCGGTACAGACGTCCTGTTCCAATCTCCAGGGAACAACACACCTCTCCTGTATCCGCGACGTGCGCAGGATCCTCAACAGCCAACCCGAAACGCCGATGGTAAAAAGCTACACGGATACCCAACCGGATTGGTGGATACAGAAATGCCAGGAGAGTGTGGGGACAAATGTGACGGCCTGTAATGCGAACGGGATGGTGGGAAGGGCAATGGAGCGTCGCAGTCATATGAACACCCTGCGGCAGCAAACGCTCTTTGAGCGCCTCATGAAACGCCTCCAGCGACAGTTGGGACTCAGCGGGAACGGATCTTGAGCAGCATCGACGGGGACGGAAAGACTGGTGCGATTGCGGCGGAGGAGAGGAGAGGGGGCGGGGGTGAGGTGATAGCGGGTGGGGAGGGGGCGGGATGGGGCTTCGGCTCCACCGCCCCCTTTTTGTGTGGGAGCTTTGATGTATCGAGGAAATGCAATATTTGAAATGAGAAATGATCGAAATACTTCATGCTCTTGAAATGCTCCCAACATTTCTCATTTTGCATTTCCAATTTACCATTTCCTCCGTATCCTCTTTCCGCTCCCATTTTCTTCACTACCTTCACATGGAACAGACCCTCATCCTCCTCAAGCCGGACACCATGCAAAAGCGCCTCGTCGGAAAAGTGATTGCGCGCTTTGAGGAAGCCAGCCTCGCCATCCGCGGATGCAAGATGATCCGACTGGGAAAAGACCTTCTCCGCGAACACTACGCCCACATCGCCGACAAGCCCTTCTATCCCGAAGTGGAGAACTTTATGGGATCGACTCCGGTGATCGCGCTCGTCCTCGAAGGAGATAACGTCGTAGGGAAAGTACGTGAAATGCTGGGAGTAACCGATAGCCGCAAAGCCGCGCCGGGCACGCTCCGCGCGGAATTCGGTGTGGATCAGATGGTCAACGTAGCACATGCGAGCGACAGCCCGGAGACTGCCGTCAAAGAGGTTGCCAGGTTCTTCCGCAAAGAAGAGCTTTTTGACTACTGATCACTTCTTCAATACCGTCCGCACGGCTACATCCAACTGTGTATCCTTCTTGCCGTACGCATCGTCTGGCGCGCGTTCGACGACGACGTCCGGCGTCACGCCTTCCTTGCTCAGATTCTTCCCCTTGGGCGTGTACCAGCGCGCTACCGTCACGCGCAGGCTCCCGCCGCCCGGCACCTCAATCACCTCCTGCACCGTCCCCTTGCCGTAGCTCTTCATACCAACAATGGTCGCACGGCCGTTATCCTGCAGCGCCCCCGCCACGATTTCCGACGCGCTCGCCGATGCCTGGTTGATGAGAACGGCCATCGGGATATCCGGGAAGACAGGATTACCGGTGACATCACTTTCCTTGTCCCCCTCAATGCGACTCTTCACTGTGACCACGGCACCTTTCTTGATGAACATGGATGCCAAGTCCACCGCACCGTCCAGATAACCGCCGCCGTTGCCGCGCAGATCCAGAATGATCCCTTTGACGGGCTTCGCCTTGATCTGTGTAAGGGCGTCGCGCACCTCCTGCATGCTCCGGTCGCCGAACTGGTTGAGCGCCACATAGCCCACCTGGCTACCGGACCAGGTGAGGATCTTCTCCTCCACACTCGGCACCGTCACGCTTGCGCGCGTGATGGTAAACAGGAGCGGCTGCGGGTTGGTACCGCGGTAAATCTGCAATGTAACCCTGGTTCCTTCCTTGCCGCGGATACGGCTGACAACGTCGTTGAGCGAGAGGCCATCGAGCTTCTGCTTATCGACCTCGGCGATAATGTCACCGGGAAGCAGCCCCGCACGTTCCGCAGGTGAATTTTTGAGCGGGGAAACAATCACCACTGCACCGTCGACAAGATTCAGTTCTGCGCCGATTCCCTCCAGCGTGCCCTCCAGCGTCTGGCGGAACTCCACATTCTGCGCGGGCGGCATGTATGCCGTAAAGGGATCCCCCACTCCGGCCACCATGCCCTCCACGGCACCGTCCAGCATCTGCTGCGTCTGCAGCGCCTGCGGATCCACGTAGCTGCGCTGGAGAAGCCGCCACACGTTCCACAGGAGAGAAACATCTACTTGCTTCTCGGGATCACCCACCGTCACGCCGCTCCCTGTTGCCACGCCCCTGCCCACATATAAGTCCCCCTGCCATTGCCATTGTTCGAATGCACCCCGCATCCGCCATCCGGCCAGGAGCATGAATATCGAAAGAAGGGCGAAGAAAAAGATGGATTTGAAGGACGGGCGCATACAACGGGATGAAAAAGTTGGGGAACGCCGGAGAAGCCGATACGATAGTGATATGGTAAACGCTCGGAGGAAACCGCACAATCAGGCTGCAAAGAAACCTGCCACCCCGGAAGTGACGCGAACCATGCGCGTGTCGGACATTACGACACTCATCCCGGATGCCGACAAGGTGCTGGCAGAGTACGGCATCCACTGTGCCGGATGCAGCGTGGGAGGAATGGAAACGCTCGAGGAAGGATGCAGACTGCACGGATTCGGCACCGAGGAGATGGATGAACTGATTGATGATCTCAATGCCCTACTAAAGGAATTGCCGGAGCGTCCTTGCACACTCACCATGACGCTTCCCGCTGCCCGCGCTCTCAAGGAGGTCATGAACAAAGAGAAGAAGATGAACCATCACCTGATCGTGACGGTCGACGGAAACGGCGGGTTCTGCATGGAATTCCAGGAAGACCGTCCGCAGGATGCCCGGACCTTTGCTCATGATGATGAGCCCGACATCCGCGTCCATGCGACAGAGCTGACACTCAAGAGGATCGGCGGCGCGACGATCGATTTTAGGGAGGGGAGATTTAAGCTGGATCTTTTGGATTGAAGATGCAGAGGATGCAGACGAAACAGAAGAATCAGGGGATAGGCTATTATCCTCTCCGAAAACTGAATCACCTCCGTTCCTCTGAAACCTCTGCATCTTCTGCATCCTCTGCCTCCTCCCAGCGATTCTCCATCAACTTCCAGCCGGCCAGATGCTATGATACCCCCCAAGATGATCCGCCTTCCCGCGGAACTGGAACAGCGGCTTGAGAAAACTTTTCCCAGAATACGGGAACGGGAACAGTTTGTAGCTGATGCCGTGACCGACGCACTGGAATCCGCGCCAGGCCCCATGGAAGATATGCCTGCAAGCGTGGGTGGGACGCTCCACCTTTTTTCGGACGGCGGGTCGCGCGGCAATCCGGGCCAGGCCGCCATCGGGTACATCATCGAGGATCCTGCCCACGGGGAAATCCTCAAGCAACACGGTGAGTGCATCGGCGTGGAGACGAACAACATCGCGGAATACCGTGCGCTCATAGAAGGATTAAAGGCAGCACTGGACTTCCGCCCCAACCGCCTCGTATGCCACCTGGACTCAGAACTCGTCGTTAAACAGGTGGCCGGCGAGTACAGGGTGAAGATGCCCACGCTCCAGCCACTCGTGGACGAGGTACGCCAGCTCTCTATGGAATTTCCGGACATCATCTTTAAGCACATTCCCCGCAGCGACAACTACCGCGCTGATGCGCTCGTCAATAAAGTGCTCGACGAGCAGGAGCATGGACGCAGGAAAGCGACGCCCAACGTTCCACCGCAACCGCCCCAGCGGTCGATGTTTGGAGGCTATTGAGGAGTAACGGATTAACAGAGTAACGGAATAACGGGATTCTTCATCTTGAGCGAGTTCCTGTTACTCTGTTATTCCCTTATTCTGTTACTCCAATTCTTGCTAGGATCAATCACCACATGACACGCCGAACATTGCTCCTCATCGCGCTCCTGCCGATCCTCCTTCTGATGACACAGAAGGCGGGTGCCGTTGAGCCTCCACTGACTTACCGCTACCTCCACTTCCTCTATACGGTGCGGCCGTCGCCGGCGTGGAAGTCCACGCAACGCGTGTGGACATTCAACGGCAAGCCGTTCCTCCCGCCCGCATCGCTCCTCGTAGACGGGGACAATGTCCCGCCGTTCCCGCCGGGCGTGGAAGCGAAGTGGACGGACGGGTGGAACCGGGAAGCAGTTAAAGCCTCCATCGCCGCCTCCGTGGGCAAGCCGCTCCACCGCGATCCCGGCGAGGTGACGATCAAACATGACGGGACAGGGAGTGGGGGAAAGATTACCTTCGAAGGCGTGGGACTCACCGGACGGGACGTGGATCTGGACCGTGCGGCGGACTTGACCATTGCCGCATTGGAGAAGGGTGTATCGGACATTGTAGTGCCCATCACGGAAACGCAGCCGAAAATCACCATCACCGATCCGGCGCTGGTAGCGCAGGGCATCCGGGAAGTGGTAACCGTGGGCGAATCGGACTTTAGCAACTCACCGTCCAACCGCCGCCACAACATCGCCACCGGCCTCGCGCGGTTCAACGGCCACCTGATCCCGCAGGGAACCATCTTCTCCTTTGACCAGACGCTCGGGCGCGTGGACGGGACGACCGGTTATCTGAAGGAACTCGTCATAAAGGGAAGCAGAACGGAGCCGGACTTCGGCGGCGGCCTGTGCCAGGTGAGCACCACCGCCTACCGCGGCGTGTGGGAATACGGGTTCCCCATCACGCAGCGCCTCAACCACAGCTACTCCGTAAGCCATTACTTCCCGCAGGGAACAGACGCCACCGTGTATCCACCCTCCGTGGACATGAAGTTCAAGAACGATTCGCCGGGCGCGCTCCTCATCCAGACATACAGTGAAAACGACCTCGCCTACTTCATCTACTACGGCACGCGGGACGACCGGAAGAGTTCTGTGATCGGCCCCTTTACGTGGGGACACGTCGCCCCTCCGCCGGATCGAACCGAATACACAACAACGGAATTGAAACCGGGTGAGAAGAAGAAGATGGGTGAGCGCGTACCGGGCATCAGTACGCTCTGGTATCGTTTCGTAAAGAAGGGTGATGTGGAGAAGGCGGAACCGGTAGTGTCCAAGTATGAAGCGCGACCGCTCTACTACCTGATCGGCGTGGCAACAATGCCTCAAAAAGGGACGGGATCCGGAGCAGCGGTGCCAACGTTATTTATGGAAGACTGACCATGATTACTGTGATGAACGGCTCTACTCTTTGATTCTCTTTTAGAAGAGAAGAGGGCGGCGGCGACCCACTGTAGCTCCCGCAGGGGCGTAGGTGGGATCGCATTTCCCATTCGGGCCTGAGAAGCCCCTCAGGACCTTCGAACGGCTTTCTCCCATTTTTTGTCGCCCTGACATAAGAAATGAGGTACCACTTCTTACTTACAGCCCAACGGCAACCTCATACATCATAGTGCTGCTACTACCGCCGGCGCCCTCAGTGCTCCCGTCAGATGATTCGCACTGCACCTCAAACAGAGTTCGCGGATGCGGGATGATCCTTGTCGCTGCAGACACTGGGTTTCCTGCCCCTCACGGGCAGACGTGACGAATGCCTGCTCCTCGCGGTTAAGGGACATGATGTTCTCCAGCGCGTCATCATCCGGCAGGAGACCTAAGAGATGAAGGAGGCGAATTTGGAACGCAAGCACGCAGTCCGGCGCCACCTGCTGGCAGGAAAAAAGGAATGCGAGCGTGGCATCAAAGATGGAAGGATCGGGTTCCTCATGGGACACAAGCGAGAGGAGAAATTCGATTCCTTCCTGCGCCTGTGCAAAGCAGCGAACCTCCATCAGTTCATCGAGCGGCGGATCTGCCTGCGCAGCACCTGCAACGTAGAAGCCGCTATGGCTCTCCCGGAGCTGGAGCGTAACGTGGCGAAACGGCAGAAGAGTCCCCCCAAGCCGTGCCGTGATTTTCCGCGCACCTGTCGCTGTAGCCGTCACTCTCCCCTTTTCCCGCGTAAGTAGAATGCAGAACCTGTCGGCTTCGCCCGTATCGTACGTGCGGAGGACGATCGCCCGACATTGAAGTTGCTGCGCCACGACTACAGAATAGTGCCCAAGAATGAAGATGTGAACAAAGTGAAGACGAAATTGAAAATAGGAAATGGAAAATTGAAAATGAAGGAAATCATCCAGTCACTAGAATTCCTACCCATTATTTTCCATTTTCAATATTCCTTTATCCATTCGATACTACCCTTTAACCTCCACATGCTAAACAGAACTTAGATCTTCAATCCATCCTTCACCGCCCCCCGTACACCGAGCCATGCCGCAAGCGGCGCGATGGCCAGGGAACAGAGAATACCGATGCCCATGATCGCAAAGATTAGGAGGGAACCCACATATTCCTCCAGAAAGGAAATTCCCGGCTGGAGAGTAGGCACAACAGAGAGAATGGAATGGGCAAATGCACTGAGGAGAGCAGATACGATCCCGGCGATAAGAAGGAGAAGGAACCCCTCGGTGGCAAACGGGAGGAGGATGGCCCATTCCCCCGCTCCGGCAAGACGTTCTACCTTCACTTCTTCCTGGCTCCAGAGCGCACACCGCCGCAAAGCACCAGCCAAAACAAAAATAACTGCGAGAAATGCTGCAATCGCGATTCCCACCGCCCAATCGCTCAACGCATGGAGCAACGCCGCAACGGTTCCCACCTCCTGTGCACGCTCCTGCAGATGAAGGAAGGACGCAGGATCGAGCAGTTTGGCTTGATCGTCCTGTCGGAGGAATGTGAAGAGCGACGGCGCCGCGTCCAGCGAATGGAGTGTGACCGCAAAAGAATCACGGAACTGTTTTTTGGCGGTACGGCCCTCCAGGAAAACGATGAAAGCAGGATCCATAACGCGGGCGCGCTCCTGTGTCTGTTCGCGCGTCACGTAGCTCACCTCCGCCACGGCAGGATGGTTCTGCAGGACGCCAAAAAGCTGCTGGATATCCTTATCGGGCGCATCCTGCCTAAGCTCGATCTGCAGGGGCACATCTTGTACGAGTGCGACACCCGCCCTCTGCAGCGCCACACGAAGCACAACAAGACAGTGCAGGAGCGTCAACAAACAGACGAGCGCCACCAATGCCACCCACCATCCCCGCTCACGCCAAAACGACTGCACACCTCGCCGAATGCCGCGCCGGAAGAGAACGAACCCATGGGAGGGGATCACGGGACGACAGTATAGGACAGATCGGACCGGAGTGGTAGTTCAAGGTGAAAGGAGAACATTGTTCGATTGTTTCATTGTTACATTGTTGGCGAAGCAAGTGATGAGCTGTATGACACCTTGGTTCGTTCGCGCTTGCGAACAATGAGTCAATACCACAATGAAACAATCTCCCAATGGACACGAGAAACGACCGCTACCTACCGAACTGATTTTTCTTCAGTCGTTGCCACCGCCGAACGCAGCCGCTCCAATGCCTTGATACATTCGCGTGCGCGCTGGTTCTGGGGATCGAGATCAAGCGCGCGGAGAAAGAGCGCGCGTGACTTGGCGAAGTTACGGAGTTCCAGATAGGCAATGCCAAGATCGCAGAGCGTAAGAGTACTGTCGCTCTCCAGGTTGAGGGAACGCTCCAGCGTCACAACACCCTGCGCCCGCTCGCCGCTACAGAAGAGCGCCCAGCCGAGGCAGCGCAAAATCTCGGGATTGTTGGACTTGAGAAGGTTCGCCTTGCGCAGGTGCGCCACGGCCTCCTTCCATTCCTCCTTGCGCGAGCGAAGGAACCCCAGAATGTACTCGGCGGTATAGCTGCTCGGATCCAGCGCTAGTGCCTGCTTGGCCGCCGTCTCCGCACGGGGATAATGCTCAAGGCTCAACTCGTTATCCGCTACTTCCTCCAGTGCCGCCACATTCTCCGGATCTTCAAAGAGGAGCTCTTCGAGAATCACAAGAGCCTCTTGGTGATGACCGTCGAGCTTCAGCTGTTCGGCCTTCTCCAAACGCGGCAGGACGTCCGGTGATGGATCATCGTGCACCATACGGGGAGCATACGGTACTGAAGAGAGTGAGGAAAATCTACCCTTTTCGATCAGTAAATGACGAAGTACACCACGCGGATGATCGTATAGGAGAGCAATACAACGGCCAGACCGGTAATGGCGCCGATCATAATGGAATTCCCTTTCTTGGCCCATTCCTCCTTGCCCGCTCCGCCCACCTTCATCAGAGCTCCTATAAGGAAGAGTGTGGCACAGAAGGCAGCAATCCAGTACACCCCGATATTCACGAGCTTCCCCAGCACATCCATGATACTGATCTGTACCCCCGGCACATTGATGGTCCGCGAATCATAAGCAAATGCAGCCCCTTTCGATAGGAAGAAGAAAGGAAAGGAAAGGATGCCGATCGTTCGGGGACGGATCATCTGAATATTATAGCATATTTTATGGCTTGATGGAACGGCGAACGGATCGAGCAATCCGCTTGCGGAAGCCAAAGAAATGGATGCGAAACCCTGCAGTGCATGATTGCCCATCTCGCCCTGACGCCCTACACTGCAATCCCAACCTATGCATTCACAGGGCGATTCCCATTTTCGTTCCTCCGAGGTAAACGGAACGCATTCTCCCCGTGCTGCGTCCGGCACGGACCGGCATGGCGGCACGTACCGGCCCGCCCGGCGCACACAGCCCCCTACAAGGGCTGCCGCGTTCTTGATGGAGCTTCTCGAGAAGATTGCACATCTCATTGGCAACGTTGTCCGGTGGCTCCTCTCCCTTGGCGCGCGGTACGGATGGAAGCAGGTGATCCTGCGCGGAGGCAGCATCTTCATCCTCCTTGCCGTGGTCTACCTCGGCTTCCTCTGGCTCACGCTCCCGGATGTATCGGATCCCACCAGCCTTCTTGCGGCACAGAGCACGGTTATTACCGACCGTAACGGCGTGGAGCTCTACCGCCTCTACGGTGAGCAAGACCGCACATATGTGGAGGGAAATGCCATTGCGGATACTGCTAAACGCGCCGTCATCGCCATTGAGGATGAACGATTTTTCCAGCACGGCTGCATTGAGCCACGCTCCATTTTCCGTGCCCTCTTCGCCCGCATCGTCGGGAGGGGCGTGACCGGCGGCGCCTCCACCCTCACTCAGCAATTGGCACGCAACGCACTCCTTTCCCGCGAGCAGACCATCACGCGCAAGCTGCGCGAAGCCATGCTCGCCTGCGAGCTGGAACGCAAGTATGACAAGGAAAAACTTTTGGAGCTCTACCTCAACTGGATCCCGTACGGGCAGAACGCGTACGGCGTGGAACAGGCCAGCCACCGCTACTTCGGCATCAACGCCAAAGAGCTCTCCTTGGCACAGTCCGCCGTCCTCGCCGCCATCCCACAGCGTCCATCCTACTTCAATCCGTACGGCTCGCACGCGCGTACCACAGTAACGCCTGCGGCAATGGAGAAGATACGGCAGGGAAAGGTGACGAAGGCCGACAATCTCAAGGACAGCGAAGTGCTCGTAGGCCTCCTGGGCGCCGACGTGGGAACAGGAAGCACTACGGTGTACGTCGGCGGCCGCACAGACCAGGTTCTCAAGAACATGCTCACACAGGGGTTTATTTCCGAGAGCGAGCGCCAGAAAGCGCTGGCTGACCTCAAGACCATAACCTTTCGCCCCTCGCGCGACTCCATCCGCGCCCCGTACTTCGTGCTGTGGGTCAAGGACCAGGTAGAAAGCCTGCTGGAAAAGAACGCAGAGAAAGGGCTCCTGGAACAAGGAGGACTGACCATTCAGACTACGCTCGACTGGGAAATCCAGCAGGCGGCAGAGAAGGTAGTGGAGGCGCGGAAAGATGACACCGAGCGCATCTACGGCGCCCGCAACATGGCACTCGTGGCGATGGACCCCAAGACGCGTGAAGTGCTCGCCTATGTGGGAAATGAGGACTACAACAGGGACGACGGCGAGTCGAAGATTGACATGGCCCGCTCGCCGCGGCAACCGGGCTCCAGCTTTAAACCGTTCGTCTACTCTGCGATGTTCCGCAAGGGGTACGGGCCGGCCACCGTCCTCTTCGACGTACCAACCAAGTTTGGCACTGACCAGCCGCAGAACTTTGACGGCACGTTCTGGGGATTACTCAACGCACGGCAGGCACTGGGAGCCTCGCGGAATATTCCCGCCATCAAAGCGTTCTTCCTTGCAGGCGGCGAGCAGCCGGTGCTCGACTTGGCGGAGGAGCTGGGCGTCCCCTCCCCCAAAACGCGCAAGAAGGAACTCTCCAAAAAGTCACCGTTCGACTACGGCTGGCCGCTCGCCATCGGCGCGGGGGAAACGCCACTCACCGAGATGGTCAACGGTTACTCCACCATCGCCAACGGCGGCATTGCCAAGGACCCCGTGACGATTCTCAAGATCACCGACAAGCGCGGCGCCCTACTCCCGCTTTCGCTGCCGTCTGTGGATGATCCCGGCCGCAGCGTGCTCGATTCGCGCATCGCCTACCAGGTTACGTCCATCCTCAGCGACTCCTCCGTGCGTCCCAACGATTTCTGGAAGAGCATTCTCACCGTCCCCGGCTACCAATCTGCCGCCAAGACCGGTACGAGCAACAAATGTCTGGACCGTGACCAGGGACCTGCCAAGGCTTGCCGCGTCCGCAAACCGGACAACCTCTGGACCATTGGTTTTACTCCCAACATCGTCGCCGGTGTGTGGGTGGGCAATGCCAACAGCGAGGCGCTCGCGGACAAGGCAGACGGCTTGAACGTAGCCGCGCCGGTGTGGAAGGACTTCATGTCCCGCGCACAAAAGATTATCGCAGCCAAGACGACGGATTTCCCCGTCCCATCCGGCATCGTGCAGCCGCAAATCTCCCTCCTCTCCGGCGATCTCCCCTCCGAGTGCACGCCCGTCGAGCTCCGCCGCCCAGACGTCTTCTTGCAGGAGCGCGCTCCCACTCAGCCCGATCCCGCCTGCCTTACATTGACAGTAGACCGCGTGACCGGCCTCCTTGCCTCCCCCGCTTGCCCCGTAGAAGCGCAGGAACAACGCAGCTTCTTTGCCCCGACGAGCGTGGCCGCCGACCGCTGGCCGATGTGGGAACAGGGCGTACAGGACTGGGCGCACGCACCAGACTCCAAGCTCCCGCTCCCGGTCGCTCCCAGGGATGCCTGCGACATCAGCAAGACCCCCGGCCGCCTCATCAAGCCACAGGTGACCATTCTCTCTCCGGTCAATGGAGCTACCGCTCCCTACCCCGCGTTCCAGCCGCAGATCTCCTTCTCCGTCGGCTCCTCGGCTTCCGGAATCACCTTCCTCTTAGACGGAAAGCTTGTGGCTGAAGAGTCCAAAGCGCCGTTCCGCCCCGTCATCCGTGTTCCGCGTTCTGTCGCTAAGGAAGGCGTCCACACGCTGGAAGTGCAACTGCGGGACAACTACTACAACGTCGCAACGGACTCCGTTACCTTCCGGTTCAGTGATGAAGCCAACCAGGTCTCCGGTCCCGCCGTACGCATCCTGCAGCCCATCGTGGGCACGAGTGTGAAGAAGGGCAATGAGTTAACCATGGAAGTAGCTGCCGATTCCCCCGCTGGCATCAAGTACGTGGAGTTCTACCTCGACGGCATCCTCCTCACACGCAAACCGCAGGAACCGTTCCTCTTCACCTATCCACTCTCCGTCGCTGCAGGCACACACACGATCCGTATTATCGCGGTAGACATGCTCAACAAGGCCACCGCGGACGAGGTGGAAGTGATCGTCACCGAATAGCGCATCCATTCTTGGATGAGTTCCACCAGGGTGCACGACACAAAATCGCGTGAATGGATTGTGTATATACATTGTTTATACAACTCCTCAGGTTGCTGCCGCTTCTGCCTCCTCATTCAGGAAACAGATGTTTCCGATTTGTGCAATGAAGGCGGAAAGATTTCTACTCTCCGGATCACTTCGCCGGCTTCGTATTCTGCAAAGGCAAGGGGTCCGATAATGCGACAACGCTCCATATCAGTCGCTTTCCTCTGTGCCAGCGATTCAAAAGCATTCACGTGCTCGCCAAAAGTATGCTGGAGCGTACGGATCTCTTCCGCACATTCCTCCGGGGTTTCCCGCTCCGTCAGCTCCATCCAAAGTTGGAAACCTTTATGGGGATGTTCCATCAGAGACGCTAATTCCTCCCGCAGGTCTTCGATACGCTCAAGGACTGTCTGCCACTCCTCGCGTGCCGCCTCCGAATCTGGCTCCATGGCGTACTCGAAGAAGGTTTTGCGTGACTCGCTCTGGAGAGCGTCTGCCACTTCCTTCGCACGGCTTATAATTCGATCGTAGTGATTCATAATATTACAATACTACTTGTGTACTTTTTGTCAATATTCCTTTAAGCCGCTACAGCAAGCAGAACTTCTGCGTTCGTGTGAACCTCAGATACGTCGTCATCCTCCTCAATGGCCTCAATAAAGGAGGCGACTTTGTCGGCGGTGGCCGTATCGTTGACGGGAACTTTCTGCTTGGGAATATAGGAGAGACCTGCGGAGTCGATGGTAGCGTTCTTCTTCTTGAGCGCGTCTCGCACTTTTGACCAGTCCGTCATCGAAGTGACGACGCGGATGACGTTGCCCCCCACCGCAAAATCCTCCGCTCCAAGGTCGATGAGCTCCAGCTCCAGATCATCCACGGGAATGCTCACTGGGAGCTCCGCAATCACGAGACCCTTGCGCTCAAACATCCACGCCACCGCGCCGCCTTCCGCCACGCGCCCGCCGTGCTTGCTGATGAGCAGTTTGACATTGGCTATGGTACGGTTGCGGTTATCGGAGAGGCACTCGATGATGTAGGCAGTACCCGCAGGACCGTACGCTTCAAAAACCATCTCCTGCATCGCCTCGCCTTTGAGCGCTCCCGTCCCCTTCTGAATGGCACGCTCGATGTTGGCATTGGGCACACTGTCCTCCTTGGCATTCTCAATCGCCGTACGCAACGTGGGATTCATCACCGGATCGCCGCCGCCCGACCGGGCCGCAATTTCGATAAGACGCGCATGCCGCGTAAACACTTTGCCGCGCTTTGCGTCCTGCGCGGTTTTCTTGACCCGGATGTTTGCCCATTTGGAATGGCCGGACATGAGGAGAATGGTAAATGGAAAATTGAAAATGGAACTTTCTGACGCTCACCTCGAAAGCGAGGTAGCTGCCATCATTTTCCATTTTCTAGTTACAATTTTCAATTACTTTCTGTAGGCAAGCATGGCCATAAACCTCGCACGCTCTATGGCGGCTTTGAGCATCTTTTGATGCTTCAAGCACACCCCGGTGTAGTACCGGTTGCGGATACTGCCAAAGTAATCGATGTACGGCTTGAGTGTGGGGTAATCCTTGTAATCAACGTACAGCGTGTTGCGCTCGCAGAAGGAACACTTCTTGAGGCGGGGATCGGGCCTGCGCTGCGTCTTTTGGGACGATTGGGAGCGAGCGGTGCGGGGAGCTGCGGGAGACATAATGGAGAAAGGAGGGACTTGCCCTAAGGCGCCAGGCGCCAAAGGGTTAGATGTCGAGAGTATCGTCAGAGATAAGCTTGTCGATCTGCTCGGTAAGATTTTCCCCGCCCATCGAAGATGCTTCGGCGGCAGGCTTCACCTTCTTGCGCTCCGTCGTAGCTTTGGCGCGCATCTTTGCCTTCCGCGCTACCTGCTCCTGCACCTTCTGTTCACGCTCGCGTTCGCGCTGCTGCTCCACTGTTTCACGGTCCTTGAGCCACTGTTCGTACGTCTCACTGTATTTGACGATCTGGTAACGCTTGGGCGGCTTGACCACAAGGTGGCGCAGCACCCCCTTAGTGATACGGAGCACATTGTCCACCTCCTTCACCTTGGCAGGATCCATCTCGAAGTAGTAGATGACAAATGTACCCTCCTTGAGTCCGCCAATGGGATACGCAAGGCCGCGGCGGCCCCACTTGTCCCGAGCCACTTCCCTGGCTCCGGCTTCGGCAAAGATCTCATCAATCTCCTTGAGAAGCGTCTGCTCCTCCTTCTGTTGCATGGGATACGGATAAAGGACGCACCATTCGTAGATGCGGCCGTCTTCCGATGTGGGGACCAGTTCTGGCATAACTGACTCGTGGGTAAACCCAGCCTGAGAAACCAGGATGGGGAATCAGGACGGGGGAAGTTTACATATGATTTGAGTTGTTGCAAGGAAAAACATGACCAGACTGGTCGTGTATTCGTATAGTTGGGTGTTGGACTATTCGACCCCCCCCCAATATTCCAATACTCCCATACTCCAATACTCCTACCGTCCAGAAGCATCCAACCTCATATACAGTCCCGCCAATTTCCACTGATCCCGTTTCTCCTGATAGGCATAGCGTATGTCAAAACGAAGCGGGGATACTTTGCCGTAGGATCCCTGGACCACGAGAAGGTTTTGATCATCAATGACGGGCGTGGGCGTAAAGGAAGGTGTGGCGGTGGCGAGCGCAGCCAGATCCAGACCCCCCTGTCCCGCAAGCGAGGAGAACGCGTCGGCCAATTCGTCTTCAGAGATCTGATCCTTCCACCCCTCCGCAAAGGAGGTGTGCAGCTCTGCGTAATTACCCGAAGACAGAGCCCGCCCAAATGTGGCCATTGTCCCGCGTACGAGCGAGAGGATCGCTTTTTCCTCTGGAAGCGCCGGCCGTAGGACATTTCCAACAGGCTTGGGCGCCACGTTCACGAGGGCCTTGGCCACCCGCCACGAACCGCTCTGCGACACAAGCATAAAGGAAGAAGGCAGCGCCGCCCCGGCGAACGTAAGTGTGCCGGCAAGCGTGACGCGCATGGGAGAAAGGGACGCAATCCTCTTCTCTGTCCAGCGCGCACCCTCAAAGGAGGAGAAGGGGAATTTGCGCGTGAACTGCGCAAAGGCATCGGGGGAATTTTGGGTGCGGAATGCAGATGCTGTGGACCGGTACGCATCATCCACTTTGCCGTCGCGCAGAAGATACAAAAAAGCCTGTGCCCCGTTTACCGCCCCCACGGTCACCTGTGCGTATCCACCCAGAAGAATCGCACACACAAGGGCCGCGCTCAGAAACACATACTTCAACTGCTTCCGCCGACGACGGATGGGGGAGATCACTATCAAGCTGACAGAGTGTACATCAATCTCGACGTCCCTCCTCAATTTCCGCGGAAACACGCCAATCTCCCCGCCCTTCAGAATTCTTCAAAAGCGGAATGGGCGGCTCTTTACCCCATTCAGCCTCCTCCCGTTGCCCCTGATCATGCTACGGGAAAAATCCGCTTGTCCGAGCTTGACCCCGCGCCAGATGCGGGTACAATTTCTTGGCTTTGCTTCTTGAGAGTGTCCATACACATTTTGGGAGGCTAGCCTTTTTTCAGCTCCTTCGCCCATCGGCCCGTCGAAATGAGTACTACGGGCGGATGACAAAGGTGAAGAGCCTTCTTGTATGCTCCTTCACAGCATCGTGTAGTAGAGAATTGTCCAGTCCGTCCCCGCACTATTGCGAGGAACGGACAACCCAATATTCCTTTAGAGAACAACATCGTCTGATCACGCGATGCAAAACAATGTGATCATCCAGTGATCTTTGATCACTAGACCCGCCCGTACCGAACGTACGAGGCGGGACCGTCCGAATGGAACCTCATCCTCTTCGGAGGATGGATCGGTACGTTCGGGCGGGTCATCTCTTTTTGAAGAGTTTGATCCTAGCTCAGAGTGAACGCTGGCGGTGCGCCTAACACATGCAAGTCGAGCGCTCTACGGTAGCAATATCGCAGAGAGCGGCGAACGGCTGCGTAACACGTTGGTACCTGCCCCGAACTCAGGGATAACCCGCCGAAAGGCGGGCTAATACCGGATAGTCCCGCAAGGGTAAAGCTTTTGCGGTTCGGGAGGGGCCTGCGGCCTATCAGCTTGTTGGTAAGGTAACGGCTTACCAAGGCTATGACGGGTAGCTGGTCTGAGAGGACGACCAGCCAGAATGGAACTGAGACACGGTCCATACTCCTACGGGAGGCAGCAGTGAGGAATCTTCCGCAATGGGCGAAAGCCTGACGGAGCGACACCGCGTGGTGGATGAAGCCCTTTCCGGGCGTAAACACCTGTTCTGAGGGACGAAATTTTTGACGGTACCTCAGGAGAAAGCATCGGCTAACCCTGTGCCAGCAGCCGCGGTAAGACAGGGGATGCAAGCGTTACTCGGAATTACTGGGCGTAAAGCGTCTGCAGGCGTCCTGAAAAGTCTGGCGTAAAATTTCGGAGCTCAACTCCGGAAGCGTGCTGGAAACTCTCAGGATCGAGTCACTCAGAGGCACCTGGAATGTCGTGTGTAGGGGTAAAATCCGTTGATCCACGATGGAACGCCAAAAGCGAAGGCAGGGTGCTGGGGGTGTACTGACGCTCAGAGACGAAAGCGTGGGGAGCAAAGGGGATTAGATACCCCCGTAGTCCACGCCCTAAACGATGCGTGCTCGGTGTAGGAGTTTTCAATTGCTCCTGTGCCCAAGCTAACGCGGTAAGCACGCCGCCTGGGAAGTACGGCCGCAAGGCTAAAACCCAAAGGAATAGACGGGGACCCACACAAGCGGTGGAACATGGGGTTTAATTCGATGGTAAACGGAGAACCTCACCCAGACTTGACATCTAAGGAATCCGGCCGAAAGGTTGGAGTGCCGCAAGGAACCTTAAGACAGGCGATGCACGGTCGTCGTCAGCTCGTGCCTTGAGGTGTACTGTTAAGTCAGCGAACGAGCGCAACCCTCATCCTATGTTGCTTTTTCATAGGAGACTGCCGCCTCCAAGGCGGAGGAAGGTGGGGATGACGTCAGATCAGCGTGTCCTTTATGTCTGGGGCTACACCCATGTTACAATGGCCGATACAGAGGGAAGCAAACCCGCAAGGGGGAGCAGATCCCAAAAAGTCGGTCTCAGTTCGGATTGAAGGCTGCAACTCGCCTTCATGAAGTTGGAATCGCTAGTAACCGTAGGTCAGCTACACTACGGTGAATATGTTCCTGGGTCTTGTACTCACCGCCCGTCAACTCATGGGAGGCAGGAGCACCCGAAGCACCCTTACCTTAATTGGGGGGTACCACGGTGAGACTGCTGACTGGGAGTAAGTCGTAACAAGGTATCCGTAGGAGAACCTGCGGATGGAACATCTCCTTACCAGGGAGTTACCTGGACCCCTCTTCGTCCTTCGGGACGTCGACGGGGCAAGCTTGCTCTGAATGGTGTTCAACGTTCAACAAGCATTGGAATTGACCGGGGGAACACCCCCAGTATTTTCCCCTCTGACACTCTCAGAGGAGGAGGTACTGAGGCCCCGAAGAGGACTTCTCTACTACACGATGGAGTGAATGGAGCTTTTTTTGTGCGTCCGCTTTTCTCCCCCCATTTATTTTCTCGCCTTGAGAAAAGAAATGGGAAACCATCAGTTATCACCCGAAGCTCGTTCTCTGGTATGAATTCCACCAAATGTGCTCACCATGACAAGCTATGAGCGCATATCGGGGAGTAGGGGATTAGCAGAGAAGGGGATTGAGCATTACTTCCTCAAGGTATGTGCTCACTGCTGCTGCACTATTTTGTTTGTTCTCACGCGCAGGCAAGAATGCCTGCTCCCTGTTTGTTGTTTGCTTTCCGCTTCGGACAGGGCTCCGTGAATCTCCATAAATATTGTGCTCACAATTGTGTACACAATTTCTCTTCTGCTATTTCGCCATCCTTTTCTCTATTTCCGCTTCGATCAATCCCCTCACCTGTTCGTCTGCGATCTTCGATAACAGGTCTCTGAGGAATCCGTTGATATACATCGTGCGCGCTTCTTCCTTCCGGATCCCGCGCGAGGCGAAGTAGAACAATTCTTCGTCACTGACCTTGGTGACCGTGGCGCTGTGGCTCGCTTTCACGTTATTCGTTCTGATCTCCAAACCGGGAATGGCATCCACCTTCGCCGTGGCGTCGAGCATGAGGACATTCTGCGTGAGGTATGTATTCGTCCCGCCGCCGCTCTCCCCGATTTCGATCATCCCGTTGCACTTCGTCTGCGCATGGCCTTCCGCCACGCCTTTGACGGTAATTTCCCCTCCTCCGTTCTTTGCAAGAAAGACATTACGGACGGTGAGCTTCTGCTCCTCGTCGCCGGATACGTGGAAGATCCAGTCAATGGAACTCACACCGCCATCGCCTTCTACCTTGGCGATAACATCCTGATGAATCTCCTTCCCGCCCAGCGTGACATTTAGCAGCTTGCACTGTGCATCGCGCCCAATCGTGACGCTCTGAGCGATCTTGCAGCCAGACAATTCCGCCGCGAGAACGATCATAAACAATGCCGATCCTTCCGCGAGCGTCACGTTCAATGTTCGGTCCGGTGAACCGGGAAGAATCGTGATGACTACCATGGCACGTGACCCGTCGCCAAGCGTACAGGACAGAGACTGTTCATCCTTCCAGGTAAACGGTATGGAGCCACGCGCATCCACACCGTCCTTTACCTCCAGCACCGCCCCTCCCGCATCGGAAGTGAAGGTGACGCCGGTGGGGAGTACTTCGGCTACAGACACGCCTCCAGTATGCGGATTATGCGCCAAATGTCACGAGGGTAGAGAATTTGACAATACAGTGTGTATAGTATATTTTACAATAAATATGATAACGTCCCGCGTCTCGCCTGCCGAAGAATTCACTGTGGAGGGGTGTGTAGCGTCCCGGAACAAAGCCTCTTGGTTTCTCGGGACGATGGACAGAATGAAACCTCTCAAGCTCCTGAATGAGGCGGTTCGGCAAGGTCTCCTCGAACGCGGTGAATTAGAGCGAAGGTGGGAACAGGCACAGATGCAAAGCGGAGGGGATATTACCTTCCCGGCCTTCGTTGCGCAGATGAAAGATGTCATTAGGGAAATGCTCGAGGACATCATGAACGGGGAAGCGAAGGACGGCACTGAGGCGCATGCGCTCAACCTCCAGAATACCGCTTCCTGCAAACTGGAATGCCTTCGGACCATCTGTAATGAACGGAACCAAGTAGCAGATGCTCTCAATGCATGAACAACTTGCAATCTTCCGCAGTGTATATGGTCTTGTGTGTAAATTATTCTTGACGTACAGTATTCCCATGAAGGAAACCCAGCTTCTCTTCTCGTTCGCTCAACCCGATCCACCGCTGCCTCCTCGGGAACAGCGTGTCTCCCCTCCCGTGGAGTGGGATGACAAGGAAGCGCAGTACCTCAACCGCCACTTCGGTGTTTCGGCGGATCCAAAATGGAACAGCTTCCAGCGCATCTTCCGCCAGACGAATTATGACATCAACCTCACGATGCAACTGACGGGAGATAATGCGAATATGAGCGAAGAGGAGATCCGACAGGCTCAGGAAGAATGGAGAAGGCGTAGGGAAGTGGCGCGGGCGCGCCGCCGTCACTTATGATACGTCTGCTCCCGGAGACAGCATGGAGAAAGGGATCCTCCTCCGCACTCTTTATACGAACCGGAGAAGTAGCCCGCCGCTATCCCACACTGCCTTCCATTTCCAGTTCTATGAGGCGGTTCATCTCTACCGAATATTCCAGAGGAAGCTGACGGATAATCGGCTCAACAAAACCGGAAACAATCATCGCTTTGGCCCGCTCCTCACTGAGCCCGCGGGACATGAGATAGAAAAGATCTTCCTCGCTGAGTTTGCCCACCCGCGCCTCGTGCGCAATAGTCACTTCGTTGTTACGGATTTGGATGTCCGGAATTGTGTCCGTACGACTCTCGTCATCCAGGAGCAACGCATCGCACTCCACGCTCGATGTGATGTCGTGGGCACGAGGCGAAACCTTGAGGAGGCCACGATAAACACAAACGCCGCCGCCGCGGCTGATGGATTTGGAAATGACCTTGCTTGACGTATGCGGGGCAAGATGAATGACCTTTGCGCCCGTGTCCTGCCATTGGCCGGTATTGGCGAATGCGATCATCATGTGGTCGGAGCGCGCGCCCTCGCCCGCAAGGACGCTGCATGGATAGAGCATTGTGGTGCCGCTTCCCATGTTGCCGCCCACCCATGCCATTGTTGCGTCCTTTTCGACGATCGCGCGCTTCGTGTTGAGGTTGTACGTGTCCTTGCTCCAGTTCTCCACGCTTGAGTACCGGACTGTTGCTCCTGACTTCACAAATATCTCCACGCATCCCGCGTGCAAGCCGATGGCGCCATATTTTGGCGCGGAGCAGCCCTCAATGTAGTGCACGTCACTCCCCTCCTCCGCAATGATCAGCGTGTGCTCAAACTGCCCCATGTTGGGTGCATTCATGCGGAAGTACGCCTGGAGCGGGTCTTTTACCTTCACGCCCTTCGGGACATACAGAAACGTTCCGCCGGACCATACCGCGCCATGCAGCGCCGCATACTTGTGATCGGTGTTCGGCACGCACTTCATGAAGTATTCGCGGACGAGTTCCGGATGCAGCCGCAGCGCATCGTCCATATCGAGAAAAATCACCCCCAGTTTCGCCCACTCCTCACGCAGCTTGTGATAGATCACTTCGCTCTCATACTGCGCGCCGACGCCTGCGAGAACTTTCCGTTCGGCTTCGGGAATGCCGAGACGGTCGTAGACCTTACGAATCTCCTCCGGCACTTCGCCCCAGTTATCCGTATTCTCCGCGCCATGCTTGGCATAGAAGATGATCTGGTCCAGATCCAATCCAGATAAGTCCGCGCCCCACGTAGGGTCAGGCTTCTCGTGGAATACTCTAAGTGACTGTAGCCGATGTTCGAGCATCCACTCCGGCTCATTTTTATCCGCGCTGATCCTGCGAACAATCTCCTCACTGACCCCACGGACAGCGCCCTTGATGTAGGGGGCGGGATTCGCCTCGTCAAAGACCTGACGATTGAGGCCGCTAAAGATGGGGGGGGAGGACATCGGAAAAACATTGTAGCATGAAAGAGTTTTTCGCTTACACAAAAGGATTATGAATATTTGTTGTTTGTCATGATGCCGCAACCACGAAAGAGTATGACCATGAATAGTGGCTGTTGATTGTATATACGTTTGTCAATACAACCATTTCACATTTCAATTTCTCATTTCCTTTTCATGACTTGTTCCATCCTCTTCTTACTATGCTTCAGATGCTCCAGATGCCGCGCCTTCTCCGTCAAAAACTTCTCCAGGTTAAGGCCGTACTCTTCGATCATGAGTGACGTATGGTAACCGGAGAGAAGCTGCGGGGTAATCACGTAGCTCGCTCCGAGCTCGTAGAGATGCAACGCCTCATCTACCTGCTGCGACACGACAATGATAATGGCGTGGGGATTCTCCTGACGAATCGTACGGATAATAAGAACCGTGGTATCAAAGTCGCGAAGCGTGGAGACAACCATTTTGGCGTCTTTGAAATTCAAATCACCGAGAAAGTCAGGGTCGCCGAGGTCACCATACGTGCAGTCGATATTCTCCTTGGCCAATTCAATAACTACGCGCGGGTTGTAATCCACCACCAGGCACTTTTCTCCGGTCTTGCGCAGTGCTGCCAATACGTTCAAGCCGATGCGCTCGTACCCGAGCAGGAGGATATCGTGCCGATCGTTCCGGAGCGGGATGGCCTCATCCACCTTACGCCCCTTGCGCTCGAGGAACCGGAGCGGCCGTTCGAACAACCGGTACAGACGGTCCGCATGGTGAATGCAGTACGTGGAACAGGCAATGGTAAGGAGTCCGATGAGCGTGACAAGCGAAAGCGTAGAAGCGGGCAAATGGCCGAGGCGGATCCCCAGCGCAATGAGGATAAAGGAGAACTCACTGACCTGTCCCACGGTCAAAGCGGAGCGGAAGCTCGTGTGTTTGGTGTACCGCATAGCGCCCATGAGCAGCAGCATGATGAGCGGGTTGCCAATAAGAACAAAGAGCGAGAAAAGGACGACAGGCAGCACCTGGCCCCGGATATCGCCAAAGTGCAGCTGCAGCCCGATAAGGACAAAGAAAATCACGACAAAGAAGTCGCGCAGCGGACGGAGTTTGGCGGAGATCTCAAAGCGGTAGGGCGAGAGCGAGAGGACAATACCCGCCGCCAAAGCGCCGATCTCCATGGAAAGGCCAAGCCCCGCACTGAGAGCGGACACTGCAAAGCACCAGCCGATGGAAAACAGGAGCAGGAGTTCCTGCGAGGATGCAACAGCCTTCAGTAGACGCGGCAGCACGTACATCCCCACCACGATGAGCACAGCAAGAAGCGTGAGGCCGCGCACAAGCATGCGGAGCGCTACGACCTGCCACAACTCTGTGCCGCCCGCGAGCGACGACACTGCTATAAGCAAAACCATTGCGATAATGTCCTGCACAATGAGGAAACCTGTGGAAATGCGCCCGTGCAATGTTTCCAGCTCGCCTCGGTCCGAGAGCAGCTTCATGATGACGATCGTGCTGCTGAAGGTGAGCGCAACCGCCATGTACATTGCGGTGAGCGGTGCGAATCCGAGGAGTCGCCCGATGGTATAACCGGCAACGGACGTACAAATAACCTGCCCGATGCCCGTGACGGCCGCCACCTTTCCCACTTCCCTTGCCACGCGCGGGTTGAGGTTGATTCCCACGAGAAAGAGAAGGAATCCAACGCCCATCTGCGAAAAGAGTTCCAGCGTCTCCGTGGACTGGACGAGGTTGAGACCGTACGGACTCACAACGAGCCCGGCCAGCACGTACCCGATAATGGTCGGCTGGCGGAGCAGTTTCATGGCCAATGCCAGCACCACCACTGTGCACAGGACGAATGCCAGCGTAACCAGGGCCTGGTTCATTCTGGCTATTATACCGTAAAACTGCGTTCTGATCACGTCCTTTTGGCTGCCGCTAAGCACAATCAGTACACCGTTTCTCCATGAAGAAACTCCCGCGCGACTGTTACTGCCGCATCCACACCGTTCGCTCTTGGTGTTTTCTTTGTCCTCCTCGTTCATCGTCTCTTCTCCCTCGTTACACAACTATTGGTTAATGCGGCAGAACTTCACTGGGAACAGACTGCCTCAGCATTCCCCTTTCCACGATTACTCCTGCCAGACATTTCTGGATATCAACTCCCCCTATCCACAACATTCTGCAGGTCCTCCACTGTGACGGGACGGAACAGTACCCGCCCGTCTTCACGCTTCATTTCTGCCCGCGGGAATAGCCTGCCCAGCTCCTGGGCTATCCCTTCCGGAAAGGTAACATCTTCCGCGTAATCCACGGGCAGCCCCACCAGCAATGGGGAACGCGGGTTCTCGTTGTAGGAGAGTAACGCCGCCTGCGGCTTTCCACCCTGTATAACCGTAAAGGGTTTTACATGGAGACCTTTCTCATAGGAAACGGCGGGAGCGACAACTGCCCCCAGACGAGAAAGGATCCCCTCGAGCATCGCTTCGATGCGCGTTTCCACTTTGGGATTGTTCGCAGGCGCTTCGGAAGAAGCTGGATTGATGATGTCGCGTTTTTCCATGGGACGCCAGTGTGCTGACGCCCCATTACCCTGTCAACAAAATTACCTACCAGCCGCTCACTTAAGCTCGTACGTCAGTGTGACGTCCACCGTTACGTCCTGCTCGCCCGCAGGCATGGGAACGGCTTGCGGGACAGCGGAATCCAAAGCCTTCATGGAATAACTGCGATCATATGCAATGGGCGGCACCACTCCTCCGCCCTCACTGAACCCCTTGATTCTGCCCAGCCGTAGGCCTAAGTCCGCGGCCAGCTTTTCCGCCTTCGCCTTTGCCTGTGACACGGCCTTTTCCCGCGCCTGCGACCGCACGGATTCCGGATCGTCGATGATAAAACTGACGCTGCCCGCCTGGTTGGCGCCTGCTCCTGTAGCCGCTCCGAGGACATCGCTCACCTTATCGAGATTACGAACCTTCACGCGCAACGATTCCGACGCTTCAAAACCGCGAAGGATCTGCTGGCCATCGGTCCAGTCGTAGGAAGGATTGAGGGAGAACTGCTCCGTGGTGATGTCCTTATCCGCAATGCCTGCTGCTTTTACAGCCGCAAGCGCTGCATCCATGTTGGTCTTAAGCATAGCCATAGCGTCCTTCGCCGTCGTCTTGCGCCCCGTCTGTACGCCGAACGTGAGTTCCGCAATATCCGGTGGCGCGGATACTTTTCCTACGCCGGAGACGGAAATGATGGTGGGCGTGCGGTCCTGCGCCTCGATCTGCTTACCGCCAAGATAGAACCCGCCGCCGACAACCACAGCAAGGAGAAGCGCCCACACAGGCGGGCGGAGGAAAAGGGTCTGAGTATCAGCCATAAGAAAGGGGGGAATGAAACACACTATACTACGATCCACACCCACCAACGTTACGGGCAATCAGATGGGATTGCGAAAATAAATAGAGTTGATGGAATCAACGCTCCTTACGTGCAATCTATTGCCACATATGTTTCTGGCCCACGGGCACCTGCTCATGCGAGTCCGGCATACGATACTGATCCTCCTCACCATCATTTGCACTGCTTCCATAGAGCGCTGCCCGCTTGCAGGAATAACTGGAAAGGGACTGTTGCTCTACCTTGCCGTCCAGTTCGGGACGAGGAGCAAGACATACACGAAGCGCCTCCCCGCATCCCTCCAATAGTCTTTGAAGTTGTTCCACCACCTGTGGCCCCAGGGCAGCAGCAGTTTCTTGATCGATGAGCAATGAAGAACGCTCAGAAAGTGTGCTAATGGACATGTATGAAGTATCATGCACAGGTTTGCAAAAATCAATCCAGCGCTATCCTCAACTTTTCCTCTTCCCGAACACCAAAACGCGCATAGCCATCCTTTTCCAACTGCTGCGCCAGTTCCGGTCCGCCACTCTCCACAATCTTCCCATTCACCATCACATGGACAAAGTGCGGTGTTACGTAATCGAGGAGACGCGCATAGTGGGTAACAACCAGCGCACTAAAAGCAGGTGACCTCATACGATTGATGCCGTCCGCAACAACTTTGAGCGCGTCGATATCCAGCCCGGAATCCGTTTCATCGAGTAATGCGAGGCGCGGTCTAAGGAGAGACATCTGCAAAACTTCTACCTTCTTCTTCTCGCCTCCGCTAAAGCCCTGGTTCAAAGACCGTTCCGCAAATGTCGGATCCATATGTAACTGCGCCATTGCGTCTTCCAGGAATTTCTTAAACTTGATCGGTGAGATCCTCTTTGCATCGGGATCCCGCACCTCCATCTGCGCATTGTACGCGGCAAAGAGAAAATGCCGCAGTGTTACTCCCGCGATCTCCTTGGGATACTGGAACGCGAGAAAGAGTCCCGCGGCAGCGCGCTCGGATGGATCTGCCTTCAACAAATCCTTCCCATGGAAGGACACCGACCCTTCGGTCACCTGATATCGCGGATGCCCCATCAACGTGCTCACGAGTGATGACTTTCCGGACCCGTTCGGCCCCATAATGGCGTGGATTTCACCCTCCTCTATCTTCAGATCGATCCCGCGCACAACTTCCTTGCCGTCCACGGAGATGTGGAGGTTGCTCAGCCGAAGGAGCGGAGACGCAGGTGCCATGGATGATGGATTGTAGCAGGAATGGAAGACTCAGAAGAGTCGGAGGAACCAATTACAATAACCGATCAAAGGAGGACATACTCCCAATCCTCTGCTTCTTCTGCTTCTTCTGCATCCTCTACATCCTCTATAATAGCCCCATGCCCAACGTCACCTTTACCTACGCCGGCCAGACCAAGACCGTCCAGACAGATGCGGGAAAGACCCTCCTCCAGATTGCACTCGATGCCAACGTGCCCATGGAACATGCGTGCGGCGGCAACGGCTTTTGCACCACCTGCCTCTGTAAGGTGAAAGAACATGGCGAAAACCTGAGCCCGACCAACGACCGGGAACAGGCGATGGGCATGGCCGGCGAAGAGCGCCTCGGCTGCCAGGCCGTGGCGAACGGGGATGTGTCTGTGGAAATTATTGGATGATCGGAGTGCAAACGAACCACGCTCCCATCACACTCTCGCCAATGACAACAGCTTTGCTTTCACTTCTTCATCATACGGCTCGAGCTTATTGATGCGCCGATAGATCTCCTCCGCCTTGTCCGTCTGGCCCAGCTGCATGTAGCACTCCGCGAGGAGGTGAAGCATGCTGATATCGCGCGAAAGGCGCGCAGTTGCCTTTTCCAGGAGCGGGACTGCCTCCGTAAACCGCTGCGCGGCAATGCAGGCGCGTCCGAGGGCTGCCGATCGCTCGGGAATATGCGGTTCGCGGTTGAGCGCCTCCTGGTATGCCTGGCAGGACTCCACGTACTTCGCCTGCCGGTAGTACGCTAAGCCGAGGTTGGCATAAAAGGAAACGTCCGGCCGCTGCTGGATGAGTTCTTTGTAGAGTGCTTCCGCCTTGTTCTCGCGCCCCGTCGTAAGGTAAAGCTTTGCGAGCTGCGCCTGCACGTCCAACGCGTGGGGTTGGACCGTGAGTGCCTGTATGAAAAGCCGCTCCGCATCGTCAGTCTTGTTCTGGAGCAAAGCCTTTTCCGCCTGCCGCGTGAGGGAGCGCACCTGCTGAAGCTCGATGGCAGACGCACGGGGGTTGCGGCTGGGGCGACGGATGCGCTTCTCCTCCGCAATGTGGAAACCGCGCTCCTCTGCCTGCTGCAGGCGCTGCTTCATGCTGCGGACAAAGCGGCGGACACCGCGATTGCGCAGGAGCATCCGCACGCCAAAGATCAGGACGATCCCGAGAAAAGAGAAGGTGAGGACGTAGGCGTAGACCATACGTACGGTAGTACCCCGACGAATCACCGGGGGCACGAGAATATCACTGCACCAAATATGAGGCAAGGGAACAAATGTTCGATAAGCGCAAGATCTTGCCCATGTTTCTGTACGTGGCACAACAAAGAAGCGACCTGTTTCCAGTTTTCGGCGAACAGCATTACCTACAATCCACTAACAGCCAAAGCAAATCTTTGAACCAATAATGGTCGTGAAGCATTCGTCTGCAAATCTCTCACGAGCTCTCGCAACGCATCCACCTGCACTTCTCCCTGCAGACCAGCCGCATCCTCCCGCTCCTCCCGCAACGCGATCGCCAGGTGAAGGAGGTAGCGCTGCGCGTCGTCACCGCGCTCGGCCAGCGGCTCGAGGAGCTTGAGGCGCTCAGCGAGGCTCTGTGCATGCCAGAACGCCGCCGCCTGTGCATGACGCTGCCGCTCGGCGCGGAGACTGTCGGGATCCCCCTTCATGCGGAGTACCACTCCCGGCGCCCCTTGGGCAAGACGGAGAAGAAATTGCGCATCATCCTGCGGCCCGCCCGGACGATCGTCCGGTCGGACGGGCACACTCTGCAACAGCGTATGGAGATCGCGGGCGGGCAGCGGAAAAAAGCGGAGCACGCGTGCGCGTGAGACGAGCGTGGGAAGAAGGAGGCTGGCGGATTCGGAAGTGAGGAGAAAAACGACGCCGGCCGGCGGCTCCTCAAGAATCTTGAGCAGTGCATTCACCGCTTCGTCCTGCATCCGCTCCACGCTCCGGATGAGGCAGCAGCGGTACCGCCCTCCGCCCACTTCGTGCAGGCGCTCCTGCAGCGCGCGGATATCGTCGATGCTGATGGTATCCGTCTTCGCGCCCTTCTTCGCGCGTTCCTGCTGGGGCACATTGGACGTCCGCGCGATGACCTCAAAATCCTCGCACACATCCTCGATCCATAACTGGTCGATGACGAGTAGGTCGGGATGGATGAGCCGGTCGACTTCGTGGGCCAGGCGCTTCTGCTCGTCCGGACCCTCTGCATCGATGGTCAGTAGCTTTTTGGCGAACCACTTTGCAATGGTGAACTTGCCCAAGTGCTTCTGGCCCGCAAAGAGGTATGCATGCGCCACGTTGTCTGCCTCCAAATCCGCAACGAGCGACTGGATCTGTTCCTTGTGGCCGATGAGATTGGAACTTGAAGGCACGGATGACAAGTATAGCGTAGTACGTATGACGTAGTTTGCATAAGCAAAGACAGGCAAAACATACGTAATACCAAATACGAGGTACAAAATACGCGTCCGACTTAGTGTTTCCGCCGCTCCTCACCGACTACCACCCTAAAAGGAATGCTCTTCGTCTTCACCACCTGCCGCAAAAAGATCCGGATGCCGGAACTGAGATCAAATCCCAGTTTTTCGAGCGTCTTCTGTGACTTGCGCTTGAGGTCTTCGTCGATCCGGAGGATGAGCATGGAGGATGCTGCCATGGTGCGGGGAGTGTTGAATGTATGCACATTGTATATACGCGTATAGACGGTTGTCTATACAACTTCACTACAGTACATTACACCTGTGAATCC
This sequence comes from uncultured Candidatus Peregrinibacteria bacterium, assembly GCA_903825315.1. Lineage (GTDB taxonomy): Bacteria > Patescibacteriota > Gracilibacteria > Peribacterales > Peribacteraceae > CAIKAD01. The sequence continues at coordinate 116,180 of CAIKAD010000005.1, forward strand.
CCCTCAGGAAACCTCCCGGCAGGTCGAAATCACGCTTGGGAAAGACCAGCCCGAAGCGCTCGCTCCAGTAGTCGAGCGAATCCTTACACTCGTGGAAGCACGGCGGGATAAAGCTAACCGCCTCGTCGACGCCATTGTTGCAATCAACGAATCCGCCCCGGACGTGGGGAAGTCATACACGTCTTCAGCGATCGGCAGGGCACTCCTCGAACGGAATATCTACGCGCGCAGCATCCCGGATCTGGCATTTGCCGGATCAGCTATAGAGGACGTACGGCATGAGCTACATGTAAATTATCGGAACGGCGCTATCATGCTGCTCAACGCTTGCGGTACGCAATTCGGAGGGAAGACTGCCGATATCCGCAACGCGTTCCGCAGGCGCTTGGATATATATCTGCAGAACGTCACCGAAGGAGCTTGCGAATGCGTTGACCTGTGGCTGGGTGTGTACCGACCCGATCTTCCCTTTCACCCTCCATTCGTCATTGCAGACTACCTGATCAGAAACGAGGGAGCATTTGATAAACCCTGCAAGTTTCGGCAGAGGCATTTGCGCTGAACGCACGTGCATCCGACGCACATCCTATTCGTCTTTCCCGTGGCACTTTTTGTACTTTTTGCCACTTCCGCATGGACACACATCATTCCGGCCGACCTTGGGAACCGAGCGGGACTGCTGGGGGGCCTTAACGCGCTGTGGCATGCCTGAAGAACTACTGCCGCCTCTCGGCACGCCGGGCTGTACACCGCTTGCCGTGGGAACGAAGGACTCCTGCGATACGCCGGTCTGCGTGAGCTCACCCTCAATCTGATCCGCATTCGTCTGCAGGTTCCCTTCCGCACGGTCCTCCTCCGCCTCCATCATCTGCACCGCGCGCGGGGCAAACTGCGCAAAGTCCACCTGGAGCAGCGAGCGGACCATCGTCGTGTTGATGGTAGTGAGGAGCTGCTGGAAACGGCGGAAACCCTGGTCCTGGTACTCGATTACAGGATCGCGCTGCGCGTAGCCCGAAAACGCCACCTGTTCGCGGAGATGCGACATGTCGTCAATGTGATCCATCCAGTGCGTGTCGACGCTCCGCAGCATGATGAGATTTTCGGCATTACGAACGGTTTCAGCGTCGAACATCGCGCACTTTGCCTCGTAGGCCTCCCGCACCACGCTGACAAGCTGCCGCCGCAGCTTTTCCGGATCGTTGAACGACTTCACGGCCTGCTCGGTGACGACTTTCCCAAAATCCGTGTGGAGTCCTGTTATAGCATCCACAACCTCCTTCACCTTCCACTCCTCCGCATCGTACGAGGAGGCATGAACCGTAAGGATGCCCTCGACTTCTTTTTGCATACCCTCGAGGATTTCTGCATGCAGTGGAGAGGAGGTTGTCGATCCTGCCTGGGCATCATCAGCCGACGGCTGCCCGCCGGCAGTAGCTTGAGCGGAGACGGGAGTGCCTACAGATGACCACTCATCACCCTTCGCGATTTTTTCCAATAACTTCTGGCGGCGCTTATAAATGATATCGCGGTGCTTGTTCATCACGTCGTCGTACTGGAGCACGTGGCGGCGGATGTCAAAGTTACGGCCTTCCACTTTTTTCTGCGCGCCCTCAATGGAACGCGAGACCATGCGGCTCTCGAGCGGCATGTCATCGGGAACCTTAAGCCGCTCCATCATCGTTTTCAGGCGGTCGCCGCCGAAGAGGCGCATCAACTCATCTTCCATGGAAACAAAAAACTGGCTTTCGCCGGGATCACCCTGGCGCCCGGCGCGGCCGCGGAGCTGGTTGTCGATGCGCCGTGCCTCATGCCGCTCCGTGCCGAGAATGGTGAGTCCGCCAAGATCCTTAACCCCTTCGCCCAGCTTGATGTCCGTCCCGCGTCCCGCCATGTTCGTCGCAATGGTGATGGCTCCTTTTTGGCCTGCCTTAGCCACAATTTCAGCTTCCTTTTCGTGCTGCTTGGCATTGAGGACCTGGTGCGGCACGTGCATCTCTTCCAGCAGGAGACTCATGGCCTCGGACTTTTCGACCGACGTGGTGCCAATGAGCACCGGCTGGCCGCGGTCGTACTTTTCCTTGGCGATCTTGGCCACGGCACGGAACTTACCGGCAATGGATTTGTAGACCATGTCGGACCTGTCCGCACGTATCATCGACTTGTTCGTGGGAATCACGATGGTCCGCAGCTTGTAGATGGATTCAAATTCCTCCTCCTCCGTCTTGGCAGTACCCGTCATGCCCGCGAGCTTCTTGAAGAGGCGGAAGTAGTTCTGGAACGTGATGGTGGCAAGCGTCTTGGATTCCCTCTGCACTTCCACATGCTCCTTTGCCTCAATCGCCTGGTGGAGCCCATAACTGTAGCGGCGGCCTGGCATTAATCGTCCCGTGAACTCATCCACGATGATCACCTCATTATCCTTCACGATGTAGTCCACGTCGCGCTTGTAGATGGCATGGGCGCGTAGTGCCTGTTCGATGTGATGGACTTCTTCAAACCCGCGCTCCGTGTAAATGTTCTCCACGCCGAGCATCCCCTCCATTTTCTTGATCCCCTCCTCCGTGAGCACGGCCGCGCGCTGCTTTTCATCCTTGGTGAAGTCAGTTTCCTCAACGAGATTGCCGACGAGCTGTGCGTACTGATTGTACTTACTGGTGGATTCCTCCGCCGGCTGGCTGATGATGAGCGGCGTGCGCGCCTCGTCCACGAGAATGGAATCCACCTCGTCCACGATGGCGTAGTGCAGCCCGCGCTGCACCTGCCGCTTGAGCGCCGTGGCCATATTGTCGCGCAGGTAGTCGAACCCGAACTCGTTGTTAGTGCCGTAGGTGATGTCCGATGCATAGGCGGCGCGACGGTCATCTGTGGAAAGTCCGTGGACGATTACACCCACGCTCATGCCGAGCGCGGTGTACAGCATGCCCATCCATGTGGCATCGCGTCGGGCGAGGTAATCGTTGACCGTCACCACATGGACGCCCTTCCCCTCAAGCGCATTCAGGTAAACCGGCAGCGTACACACGAGCGTCTTCCCTTCTCCCGTCTTCATTTCCGAAATACATCCGCGATGCAGCACAATACCGCCGAGAATCTGTACGTCGAACGGCACCATGTCCCATGAAAACTCCTGATTGCCCATCTGCATTTTCTTGCCAGACTCCTTGAGAAGCTCGCACGCGCGGATGGCCACGGCGAAAGCTTCCGGGAGGAGATCGTCCGTCGTCTCTCCTTTAATTATGCGGTCCCTGAACTCCTGCGTCTTTTTTGGGAGGCCTTCCAGCGTGAGCGCCCGTATGGCCGGATCTTCGCCTGCTTTCCGCACTTGTTTGACGAGGGGCCGGAGCTTGCGCAACTCCTTCTCATTGGGATCGCCGAGGATTTTGTTGAGGACATCGAAAAATGACATGTGCGTGAAAGAATAGCACAATTCCTGGTTTTGTTGAGGGAAAAAGCCCCGAGCATGAGGCGTTCTATCTTCACCATTTCCTTCCATACCACGGCTCCATAATGCTCTTCTTGTACTGCTGATCGGAAAGGAAAACGGGGAGAATGGAAGATAGATCCTGCAACGCGATGCTTACGCCACCTTTGGCTTTGACAGCCTCTTCGTGCGCGGGAATCAGCTCCCCTATCCATGGGACGTTCTCGGGAAGGTCTTGGAGAAAGTGCTCCATCTGGAAGTGCGTTGCCTCTTTATAAGCATCCGCGTAGCTCCCAAACCCGCGCGAGAAAAGTTCCTGCTTCTTGGTGGAATGAAGCCATAGCACATCCTCCTGCGGACATTGTGCCTTCTTGAGGTCGCTCAAGTGAATGCCGGTAGCGGGAAGAAAGAGGGCATACGCCAGCGCGTTGGTAAATGCTGCCGCCACGCGCAGGCTTGTAAATCCCCCGGGACCCGTGATGCACGCCAGTCGTCCGATATCCTCCCTGGCCCACTTGGCATCGGCGAGGACCGACTCGAAGAGCGGCATCAATTCCATGTCACTCACCCGATGGTCCACCGTCTTGAGCGCAAGCGTTGCCTCGTCCGTCACGCAAGCGAGCGTGCCGTTACGTGAGGCCAAGTCGATAAAGAGGGTATTCATTGAGTATCAGAGTAACAGAGTATTGGAATATTGGGAGATCTGGTTCTCGCCCAGAGGCTCCGATTTCTCCATCCCTAATATTCCAATATTCCATTATTCTAGTATCCCAGATGACACCTCCAGCCCTGAGCATCGTAATCCCGACCTACAAACGCGCCCCCATCCTGCGCGAATGCCTGCAACGGATCGAGGCGCAGACCATCAAAGACCGGATTGAGGTAATTATCATCAGTGACGGCCATGACGACGAAACCGCCGCCCTCTTCAACAAGCATACCCAATACGCAATACCCAATACGCAATTCTTTGAAATCCCCAAATCCCAACAAGGCGTTGCGCGTAACCGCGGCATTGAGCGTGCAACGGGCAATATCATACTGTTGATCGGAGATGATATCTTTCTTGCGCCGGATGCGTGCGAAGCTCATCTTCGTGCACATCAGCAATTACAGACCTCATCGGCGGTTCTGGGATACACGGAATGGGATCCTGCGATGGACATTACGCCCGTGATGAAATGGCTGGACAAGACTGGATGGCAATTCGGTTACCCTCTCCTCCATACGTATATACACTCGTATATACCTCAGAACATCCAGCACCGCTTCTCCTACACGAGCCACATCAGCCTTCCACGCGAGGTGGCACTCAAGTTCCCCTTCCGTGAAGATGTGACGCTCTATGGATGGGAAGACATTGAATGGGGATGGAGACTGTCACAGTCAGGCATCCCCCTCTATTACGAACCGAACGCCAATGCCTTCCATCACCATCGCATGACTCTCGCAGATTCACTGAGAAGGATGGAGACATTGGGAACTTCCGCAACAATCGTCGAAAAGATGAATCCGGAACTCCATCTCGTCCCGCACGGCATCAAACGGATGGGATACAGGCTCTCCTCACTCCTTCCGACAACAAAAGGCCGGCATGCCGGGGCATTCCTGCGAGGAGTAATGGGAACGGAGCATCAATGAACCAAGGACCAATATTCCAAATCTCAAAACGGTCCCGTGGATGGAGCGTTGTTGGAACATTGGATTGTTGCTCAAGGAGGTTTTTCCGTAGCCTCATGATGTTAAGTATGCTATACTATTTCGATGTCCACGCTCCGCGCCTTCCTTCGGCATTCGCTCGTCAAACAGATCATGGGAGCTGCTGTGGGCGCACTTGCCGCCCTGTTGATGTATGAGGCGTACACCTTCACTTCTTCCCATATCACGGCATTCATGACTCCCCAGGCATCCGCCAGTCTCTCCGCATCCGCGGTAGCGGATGGCGAGCGAATGGATCAGGTGATCCTCCGCGCCAGAGCTTTGATTGGGCAGGAAGGGAAGTGATAGAAAAATTGAGGGCATTCGCGATAGTTATTTTTTTAGCTTGGTTATTTGGGTAAACGCTTCGTGTACGTGTAACCAAGTAACCAAATACCCCAGTAACAACTCCGTCCAGAATAAGAAGATATGGCATCCAGGCCGTAAGCACCCTATGCTCTCCCCAATGCTCTCCCTGGGCGACTACCCCGTCCTTGGTTCTCTCCTCTTCCTCGCTATTGGCGTGGTTATGGGGAGTTTTGGAACGGTGCTTGTGTCGCGCCTGCCGCAAGGCCGCACCATCCTCGGCCGCTCACAGTGTCCGCGCTGCGGCAAAACGCTCGGCCCCGCTGAACTCGTCCCCCTCCTCAGCTTTGCCGTGCAAGGAGGCCGCTGCCGCTCATGCGAATCACGCATTCCGTGGCTGTATCCCATCGTGGAAGCCTTCTCTGCACTGCTCTTTCTCCTCGCATTCCTCCGGCAGGGCATGTGGGTCCTTCCCGGCTTGGCGCTCGGCGTAGTGCTGTGGCTCTTCCTGCTCGTCACCATCATGGATGCGCAGACGGGGTTCATTTCGGACTACCTCTCCTTCCCCTTCCTCGTCCTCAGCGTCGTGTACGCCCTCTTCTTTCCGCCGCTACCAATCATCGCCCCGCTCATCGGAGCCGGATTCTTCGCAGCACAGTGGGCCGGGAGTCGCGGCAAGTGGGTGGGGAGCGGCGACATCATTATCGGTGCGGGAATGGGGTTCCTCCTCCGCGACTGGCGGCTGCTCGTCATTGCGCTCTTCCTCGCCTACATCATCGGCGCGCTCACGGCCCTCGTCCTCATTCTGTTTAAAAAGAAGACGATCAAAGACCGCCTGGCCTTTGTGCCGTTCCTCTTTGTTGCCACCTTGATCACGCTGATAGCGGGATATGACATCCTCGACTTCTATATTTTCTGACACGATGTCCACAGGTCTTCGACCCGCAGCAAAAGCATGAATCCATATTGAATAAAGGCCCGATCGAAAACGATCGAGCCCTTGTTATCTTGTCAGCGCTTATTGCGCCATGGAGGCGTCACCGCCCCTGTGAATCTCTACCCTCATCCTCAGAGACGGAGAGGACAGGGACTCACAGGGAGATGAAAAGGAGCTGACCCATCCATCTTACGCATATTTAGGTGTTTGTCAATATTCCTTAACATAAGGCTACCAGAAGCCATTATTCACCCAACTCATTCAACTTTTGCTGTAATGCATCCCGCTCGCGGCGAGTGGCCTCGAGGTCAAAAACGAGAAACTTCATGTCGAACCGTATCTGTGCCAAGGCATCTTCAAGAAGTGTCATTTTCCTTTTGTTCCGTCTCGCTTCATGTTGTACTGGCGCCAACGCCCCAGAGACCTGCTCCCTATAAGGATAGGGGATGGCTCTTACTGCTTTAATGAGCATTTCCATTTCTTCCGAAACCGTTTCAGCCTGTGAGGAGGGAATTTTATCCAAGGAAAGGGCATTCAAGCGGAGAATAAAACCCTTGGCAAGCCTATTGGCCACACAGCCCCTCCTCCTCGTTCCGCCTGTCATAGCCAAAAAGAGTCTTGCTATGATGTCCCCGTCATGAAGATTGTTGCCGAAAACCGCCGTGCACGATTCGACTACGAGATCCTCGACACGGTGGAAGCCGGCATCATGCTCACGGGACAAGAGGTAAAGAGCTGCCGCACGGGGAACATCAGCCTGGCGGGATCGTACATCTCCTTCCTCGGCGGACGTCCGGTCCTCAAGAAAGCTTCCATCGCGCCGTACAAGTTTGCGCTGCCGTTGCCGGATTACGACCCTACGCACGACCGTCCGCTCCTGCTGAAGAAGAGCGAGGCACGCAAGATCGAGGCTGCGTCCGAAGAGAAAGGAATGAGCGTGGTTCCGCTGGAAGTGCGCGCTGGCAAGTTTATCAAGGTCGTGATCGGTGTAGGGCGCGGGCGAAAGCGCATCGACAAGAGGCAGCGTATTAAGGAGAGGGAGACCGGGCGGAAACTGAGGGAAGGACGGGAGATTTAATGCCTAGTACGTATCTTGGTATTTTGTATTTAGTATCTGCCAGAGAGAAGCAACGTCCGTGAATATACTAGATACAAAATACGTAATACGAGATACTCCTCTCGTGGCTCTCTTACCCCCACAAATCCAACGGGCAATTGAGGAATTCAGTAAGTTGCCGGGCATCGGACCGAAGAGTGCGGAGCGGCTGACGTTCCACTTGCTACGGAGCAGCAAGGCGAACCCCGAGGCGCTCGGCAAGGCACTGCTCGACCTCAAGCAGAAATTGCAATACTGCCGCACCTGCCAGATGGTCACTTTGGAAGATGAATGCGACGTGTGCCGGAATCCGTCGCGCAACCGCCCGCAGATTCTGGTGGTGGAAGACCCGCTCGACGTTGTCGCGTTCGAAAAGTCCGGGTACCGCGGCCTGTACCATGTGCTCCACGGCGTGTTGTCACCGATTGACGGGATGGGACCTGAACAGTTGCGACTGCGTGAACTGATCGAGCGCGCAAAAACTGGGAATATCGAAGAAGTGATCGTCGCGACCAACCCCGATGTGGAAGGCGAGGCGACCGCCACATACATCCGAACGCAGCTGTCACAGTTTGTCCCCAAAATCACGCGCCTCGCGCATGGCCTGCCGATGGGAGCGGACATCGGATTTGCCGATCAAGTCACCCTGCGTGAGGCCATCGAAGGCAGAAGGAGTCTCTGAACAGTCTGTATGGATAGAGCTTCTGCGCTACGTAAGGCCTACTACCTCCCCCGCAGGTATTGTCTTGTGTTCTTAATAAGATGTTAATCTCTCCACCATACTCTTTATAATGCGCCTCTCCCCTTCCTCGGCGCCACGTCTCGTTCTATACTCCTGCCGCTATGCAAAGCTTTAAACACGCAATCCGTCTGGCTCCCCTCCTCAGCCTCCTCGTCGCAACACCCGCCGCCGCGCAATGCCCGGTGTGCGCAGCAGGCGCCGTTGCGGGAGTGGGTTTGGCGAGGATGCTCGGCGTGGACGACACGATCAGCGGTCTTTGGGTGGGCGGCATGATGGTGGCACTCGTCACGTGGACCATCAACTGGTTCAACAAAAAGAACATACGATTTAAGGGGCGCATCATCCTCACGACGCTCGTCTACTACATCGTCTTCCTCTTCGCACCGCTCTACCTCTGGACCAACCTCCTCACCGATCCCTACAACATGCTCTGGGGCATGAACAAGCTCCTGCTCGGCACCATCGTCGGTAGCATCGCATTCTTCGCCGCCAACCTTTGGTATCAGTCTATTAAGCGCAGAAACGGGAACCACGCCTGGTTCCCCCTGCAGAAAGTCGTGTGGCCGATCGGCTCCCTCCTCATCCTCAGCGCCGCCTTCTTCTTCATCGTCTAACCCTCTTCCTTATGGCCGATACCACCGCAACGCAGGACATTTCCGTCGATAAGCTCAACGAGTTCATCACGAAGATCGACAATATGAAGAAGCAGGAGAAGATGGACCTCTCCTCCGACCAGGATTTGAGCATCGCCATCATGAACCTCGTTTCCATCGAGGAACACCTCTTCTTCTCCGGCGGCAAGACCGGCAACACCGATTACTTCGACCTCATCACCGAAGTCCGCGAAATGCGCAAGAATCTCCTCAAGAAGATCATCAAGGAGTACGAAGGTGAAGTGTGGTGTATCAGCAAACATCTGCTCGCCGCGTCGATGCGTCTGATGGAGGTAGGAACGAAGGCGCAGTCGATGGGCAAGAAAGATGAAGCCTACGATCTCTTCCGAAAGTCCTATGAGCTCTACTCACTCTTCTGGGGACTGAATATGAAGATCATCGCGACGGGCGACGTGAAGAAGATCGATGATAACGCCATGAACAAGCACGACACGGAGAAGAGCGGCTTCATGGGCAAACTTGGCACACTGGTCAAGAAAGCCATTGACTGTTGTCTTGAATGATGAGTGCGAAGCCACGGCGTAGTCCGCCGAGGCGGACGAAGCCGGGTGAAGAAGGCGATTGATTGTTGTCTTGAGTAGACGGACTTCAGTGCCGGAACGCCCGTATTCCCGTCGTCACCATCACCATCCCCAACTCCTCCGCCTTGGCGAAGACTTCGGCATCGCGGACAGAGCCTCCCGGTTGGATGATGGCGCTAATGCCGTGCTTCGCCGCCTCCTCCACGGAATCGGGGAACGGGAAGAAAGCATCGCTCGCCATCACTGCCCCTTTGGATTTTGCCCCGGCACGCTTGGCCGCAATCCATGTGGCATCGACACGGCTGGTCTGGCCAGAGCCGATGCCGATGGTGATCTGATCTTTGACGAACACAATCGCATTCGACTTCGCGCTCTTCACCGCACGCCATGCAAAGAGAAGATCGCGCAGTTGTTCCTTGGTCGGCTGCTTTTTGGTGACGACGGTCAGATCCTTTTCGGTGACGACGCGTGAATCGCGCTCCTGCACGAGCATGCCGCCCATCACGGACCGGTAGAGGACCTGCCCCTTCATGCGCTCGCCGTTCTTCTGCTTGATCACGCGGATGTTCGGCTTCTGTTTGAGAAGCTCCAGCGCTTCCGGCTCATAATCCGGAGCCACAATCACCTCGGTGAAGATCTTCTGGTCGATCAACTTTTGAACAATGACCGCAGTGCATGTCCGGTTCAAAGCGATGATCACACCAAATGCCGACAAACGATCGGCATCGTATGCGCGCTGGAACGCTTCGGTAATGTCCGCATGCGACGCAATGCCGGACGGCGTAGCATGTTTGACAAGCACGGCCGTGGGATCACTAAAATCATGAACCGCCGACCACGCACCGTCCGCATCGAGAATATTGAGATAGCTCAGTGGCTTGCCCTGGAGAAGAACGCCCCAAGAATCTTGGGTGATCTCGGCATGCTCCGTCTCGTAGAGCGCGTAATACTTTCCCCACTGATGCGGATTTTCGCCGTAGCGCAATGCCTTTCCGCCCGTGAGCATCACGCCCCGGTACGTTCCGTCCGAAAGATATTCGGCAATGCGCTCGTCATACGCCGCCGTGTGGAGAAACACTTTTGCAGCCAACTGGCGTCTCAACTCTTCGGACGTAGCACCGTTCGATTCCAACTCGTCAAGCACACGATCGTAATCCGCAGGGTCACAAACGACCGTAACATCCTGATGATTCTTTGCCGCTTCACGGAGCATCGTTGGACCGCCGATGTCGATCTGCTCGATGATTTCCTCGCGCGTCTTGGTGGGATCGCTAACCGTTTTCGCGAACGGATAAAGATTGACGATGACGAGATCAATGGGCTCGATGCCCAGTTCCTTCGCCTGCTTCAGATGATCAGGGTTGTGACGTTCAAACAGTATCCCGCCTGCAATCATGGGATGGAGCGTTTTCACCCGCCCAGAAAAGCACTCCGGGAACTTCGTGACGTCGGAAACATCGGTGACCCCGACTCCCTTCTCGCGCAAAAATTTCGCCGTCCCTCCGGTGGAAATAATGTGAATATTGAGCTTCTGTAAGCGCTTCCCCAGTGCTTCGAGGCCTGTTTTATCCGACACGGAAAGGAGGGCGCGCATCGTGGTGAAGGCTGGAGGATTTTACACGAGTTCCGGTGCGGGCGGAAGGGTTAGAAAAAGGGGGAATATTGGACTATTCGAGTATTGGAATATTGCATGTGGAAGCCAAAAGAGTGAATGAGTGAGATCCCAATATTCGAATAGTCCGATACTCCAATATTCCCCTCCAATGGACGATTTCCCCCACCAAATCCGTTCATTGCGAAATTCAGACTTTTCTGCTACAATAAGAAGAAATCTAACACTCACACTCATGGCTACCACAGCCCCATCCAACCGCATCCTCATCGTGGAAGACGAGCACCCGCTCGCCCACGCGCTGGAGCTCAAACTTAAGCGCGAAGGGTTTGAACCCGTGGTCTGCCTGAACGGCCCCGAGGGGCTCAAGGAAGCACTCACCGGAAACTACTCGCTCATCCTCCTGGACATCATCATGCCGGAGCTGGACGGCTTCGCGCTGCTGCAGGAGATGACGAAGAAAAAGGTGAAGACTCCTGTCCTGGTGCTCAGCAACCTGGGACTGGAAGAAGACAGGCAGAAGGCAAAAGGGCTCGGCGTCATCGACTACTTCGTCAAAGCCAATACGCCCATTGCCAACATCGTCAAACGCGTGAAAGACGCACTGGCGTAATTGTGTAATTCCACGGGCTGGAATGCCCGCTTCTCCATCTGCCTTACTTATGCCCCTGACGGACGCCGACCTCGGGAAAATTCTCGTCGAGCAGAGCTACGTGAGCGAGGAGGAACTCAAGTCCGCAACGGAGTTGGGGGCACAACGCTCCGTGCCGCTCAAGACGATCCTCAGCGATATGGGGCTCATTACAGAAGAGCTTTTTGAGAGCGCACTTGCAGAATACTACAAGCTCCCCTTCGCCGACCTCCAGCAGAGCCAGCCGACGCCGGCGCTCGTGGAACTCTTGCCGGAGGAAGTTGCGCGCACGTTCAGCTGCGTTGTCCTCAAGCAGGATGAAAACGGCGTGACCGTAGCCACATCAGACCCCAGCAATGCACAGCTGGAGGAGGCGGTACGGCTCAATCTGGGAAAAGAGAAGGCCATCCTCCCCAGCCAGCCCCAACCGGGAGGCAAACCTGGAACGGCACAGCCGCCCACACAGAAATTCATGGGACGAGTGCAATTGGTGTACGCGCCGCGCAAGGCAATCGAAGGTTTCTTCGTCCACTACCGTAAGCCGCTCGCCACCCGATTCCAGGCCATCATCACACGGCAGCGAAAGGTGGCGCCGGAAATCATTGTGGAAATCTTCAATGATGCCATTGAGCTGCGCGCATCCGACATCCACTTTGAACCACAGGAGCAGTATGTTCTCGTCCGCTTCCGCGTGGACGGCGTGATGCACGAGGCCGGCCGCATTCCGCGCGAGTACTACGAGGGCGTGGTCAACCGCATCAAGATTGAGGGAAACATGCAGATCGACGAGCACTTTGCAGCGCAGGACGGCGCCATACGCTACCGCACGCCGCAGGGAAACCCCATGGACATCCGCGTCTCCATCGTCCCGATTGTTGACGGCGAAAAGATCGTTTGCCGTCTGCTGTCGGAATACGTCCGTACTCTTACGCTCGCCGATCTCGGGTTTAATGACACGTACCGCGAGGTTCTGGAGAAGGCAGCCCACAAGCCGTTTGGAATGATTCTCACCACGGGACCTACCGGCTCTGGTAAATCCACCACGCTCTACGCGCTCATGAAAATCCGGAACAAGCCGGACGTAAACATCTCCACTATCGAGGACCCAGTGGAATACAAGGTGCCGGGCATCAACCACATCCAGGTGAACGCGGATACAGGACTCACTTTTTCCACAGGACTCCGCGCCCTCGTCCGCCAGGACCCCAACATCATTCTCGTAGGGGAAATCCGTGACGGCGAGACAGCCTCCATCGCGGTCAACGCTGCACTCACCGGACACCTGCTCTTCTCCACACTGCACGCCAACGATGCAGGTACGGCCGTGCCCCGTCTTCTCGACATGGGCGTGGAACCATTCCTCCTCGCCTCCACGCTGGAAGTGGTTATCGGACAGCGACTTGTCCGACGTATCTGCCCGCAGTGCCGCTTCAGCTACTCCGTCCCCTACGCCGAAGCCCTCAAACTCTTCGCGGGGGCGGAACACTACGTGCAGAAAGGCGAAACGCTTCGGCTCTACCGCGGCAAGGGATGCGATGCCTGCAACGACACGGGATACAAAGGCCGCATGGGGATCTACGAACTCATGAATATCACCCCGGAAATCGAACAGCTCATCATTAAGCGCGCAACAAGCACGGACCTTAACCGCCAGGCGCAGAAGCAGGGCATGCGGTTCATGTTCGACGACGGCTTCGACAAAGTGCGGGGAGGGGTGACGACCATCGAGGAACTTCTCCGTGTAGCGGCGCCACCCGATCTTATCTTTACGAATGACAAACAAGACGACTGATACCGGCGGTCTCCTTTCGTTCTTCCGCCGGCTCCTGCCGTGGGGAAGGCGGAAAGACATACCGGCAGCGGCTCCTCCCCCGAAAAAAACCAAGGCGCGAGTGGAGGATCTTATTCCCGCCACCCCATCACCCGCTCCTCACCGCACATCGCATAAATCGCAGCGGCGGCGCGCGCCTGCTACGGCAAAAAATCCCCCCAAGGCCAAAGAAGCGCGACGCGACTTCTGGAACAACGTGCGTACCGCGCTCGCAGCCGAACGAAAGGAGAAAGGTGACGCCGTTCCTGCGAGCCACTGGGAACTAGAGAACGTCCTCGGCACGATTGATTTGGACGAACTTTTGGAAGACGCAGGCCTGCTCCTACCGGAACAAACGGAGACATTTGCCGCAGGAGAGGCACCTGCCGCACCCCCCGTTCTTCCTGCCGAAGCTACTCCTGCAGAAAACCAAGCCGGCCAGGCCGATGCTGTTACGGATGAACAACGTGCGGCGCTCTCCGATGTCGACGCCCTCCTCTCGTCCATCGATCTCGACGCACTCCTGCGAAGGGCGCGGCAACCGAAGACGGCTCAGCTGCTGCGGCAACCATCCTCCGCGTCTACACCTCCCTCTCCTGCCGCTCCAGATGCATCTTCGGTTCATACTCTTCTGGGTTCCGCGGCACCATCCGCTTCACCGTTCCTTCATACAAACACTAGGCTCGTGCGTAAGGAAGTCGTAGAGCCGCTGCCAGCGGCAACGGAATCAATGACCACTTCGTCCCCCGCGAACGGCGCCGAAGCGTCACTCTCCAAGAATGAGCTGCCTCCTCCCGCCTCCGCCCTGTTCCCCAACTCCACACCGCTCTCCCTCCAGCCAAACATGCCTCTGACGGAGGAAGAGAAGCGGAAACAGGCAGAAGAGCTTCGACGGCAAAAGGAGGATGAAAATGCGCTCAAGGAGCAAACGGAGCTCCGCCGGAAGAAGGAGGAAGAGCAACGGAAGCGGGAACTGCAAGCATCCGCTGCGGGTACGCCTGCTGCGGCTCCACGGAAGCGGGCAACCCTGTCTGCGCGCGACAATATGTTCGTCGGCGTCCTGAACAGCATCCGCCACTTTGGAATGGGGAAGCAGCGGTTTGAAATCATCCAGAACCTGGCAACCATGCTCACCGCGGGCCTGCCGCTGGTGGACTCGCTGCGGACACTGCAACTGGAGACGAAGAACCGCCCGGGCCGCGCCCTCCTCAAGCGCATTACGGACCGCGTGGAAAGCGGCATCCCGCTCTGGCGCTCCATGCAGGAGGAGCACTTCTTTTCACCGGATTCCCTGGCGCTGGTGCGCATCGGCGAGGAGGCAGGCAGCCTGGCAGAGAACATCGCTTACCTCTCCGTACAGCAGGAAAAAGACCAGGCACTCTCCGGCAAGGTAAAGATGGCCATGATTTATCCCGCCATTGTGATGGTCCTCATGTTCATCGTAGTCATCGGCATGGGAATGTTCGTATTGCCCAACCTCGTCGGTGTGCTCCGTTCGCTCAACGTCCCCCTCCCCATCGTCACACGGATCGTCATCGGATTTTCCGATACCTTCTCCCAGCACGGTACTATCATCGTGCCCCTCAGCCTGGTTGCCATCGCTGTGCTGGCCATTTTGGTCAAGTACACCGCGCTCCAGGGACTTTTCCAGTGGTTGATCTTCCGCATCCCGGGCATCGGCGCACTGCTCTGGGAAGCTACCATCGCACGCTTCGGTGTCATCGTGGGCGGCCTCCTCCAGGCGGGCGTCCCGCTGGTGGACGCGTTGCGCTCGCTCGTAGAAGTGACCACCATCATCTCCTACCGCAAATTCTATCAGCGCCTCCTGGACCACATTTTGGTCGGCGACTCCTTTGCCAAGAGCTTCCTCATTATTAAAGGAAGCGAAAAGCGCCTTCCGCTCTCGGTACAGCAGCTGGTGATGACGGGTGAGCGCACCGGCTCGCTCTCCAAGGTGATGCTCAAGATTGCAGAAATTTACGAGAGGAAAGCCAACGAAACAGCCCAAAAGCTGCCGGTAATCCTGGAACCGTTGCTCCTCCTCTTTATCGGCGCCCTCGTGGGAACCATCGCCTTTGCCATTATCGTGCCCATCTACAGCATTGTAGGAAATGTGAGCCGGTGAGCGCTCACGGCAGCTTGAAAATCGCAGGGCAAGGCCGAATAACGATTACTCCTTATTACGAGAGCTTGCGCAAGGCTTCTCTCAGGATTGTACAACCGCAGCCGTGTTACCATCCTCGTAATGTCCACTCGGAGGATTATTGTCAGTTTCCTTGCGGTTATCGTTGCTGTTGTGTTCATCCAGCAGTTGACATACTGGATCGTCTACTCAGGTGTTTTATCAGGGCAACTTATTACTAGCAGCTCAGGTATTGTCGTGCCCCCCACCACTTCTTCGTCCGTCTGTACCTGTGATTCGATTCCTAATTTGTGCGAGGGAAAAGACAATTGTCCGGCTGGAACATATTGCAGGGTTTGGACCGGAAATCATCCTTGGTGCGATTTGGATCTAGATTGTCCGGCTTCACACTGCGATATGTGCCCCAGCGGCATCAGCGAAAGCACAACGTATTGCCGGAGCCAATGTGGCTGCACCGAGCTGGGCAGCTCATCGTCCTTAGGTGGCTCCTCTTGCGAAGGATGTGTCGCCAGCTGCGTTTGCAGCTGCCGCAGTGGCAACGGTGCGGATGCCGAACTGTGTTATGACACCTGCATGGCAAGTGGCGGGACGGATGATAGTTGCCGCGCTGACTGTATTGCTGAGTGGTGCGGAGCTGGCAGCTCGGGCGGTGGGGATGGTGGACCAATTGGCGGAACAAGTAGTGGACCAATTGGCGGAACAAGTAGTACGCCTTCGAATGGGACTCCGGGTGCCCCGAGCAGCGGACCTTCCAGTGGACCGATTAGTGGCCCTTCCAGTGGACCGATTAGTGGCCCTTCCAGCGGGCCGGGAAGTTCGGGTGGAGGTTCTTCGGGTGGAGGTTCTTCGGGGGGAGGAAGTAGCGGCGGAGGTTCCTCTGGAGGGGGAAGTTCCGGTGGCGGATCATCGGGTGGCGGCTCTTCCGGGGGTAGTCTTTCTTCCGGCTCTTCGAAGTCTTCTTCAAAATCTTCCAGCTCTTCCAAATCTTCTTCCTCTTCAAAGTCTTCCGGCTCATCCACGTCCTCTTCCAGCTCTTCCAAATCCTCCAGCAATAATTCCTCGGACTCCTCCAAATCTTCCAGCTCTTCAAAGTCTTCCTCCTCCAGCTCAAAATCTTCCAGCTCTTCCAAGTCTTCCTCCTCCAGCTCAAAATCTTCCAGCTCTTCCAAGTCTTCCTCCTCCAGCAAAAAATCTTCTTCGTCCTCTTCCTGGGAAGTATGCAAGTCAGGGTACACCTGTAACCTAAAAGTCGTTAATGGTTCCTGTGAGGCTGTGTGGATCAATTGCCCAAGCGGCACACTGAAATGTTCCGGCACCTGCGGCAATGCTTCCTGCAATGGAAACTGCTGCTCCTGTGTGCCGGCTGGATCTTCTTCCTCCTCGAGCAAAACATCCTCCAGCTCTTCCACATCTTCGTCCAGCTCTTCTAAATCTTCCTCCTCCAAGTCTTCTTCCTCTTCCCGATCATCCTCAAGTAGTAGGCGGTCGTCCTCGAGCAGTAAGTCCTCCTCCTGGCGCCCTGTCTTGGGCCGTTCTTCTTCCTCATCTGTTTCCCGTCCCTCCTCTCTCTCCTCACGCTACGCAACCACTTCGCTCTACTGCGGCAACGGGAAGGTGGAGTACCAGGAGCAGTGCGATAACGGGACGAAAAACGGAACACTCCACAACCTGTGCGCCAAAAACTGCACGCTCGCCCCCCACTGCGGCAACGGCATCGTGGAGCAGGGAGAACTGTGCGATGAAGGAACGGAGAATGGTTCGACTGCGCTCACCACAGGTGGTACGTCGGATTCCCTGTGTTCGGAGACCTGCACACTTTCCAGTGCCCTCTGCGGGAATAGCAGAATCGATCCCAGGGAAACGTGTGACGACGGGAATACGGAAGATGGGGATGGTTGTTCTTCCACATGCGCTTTGGAGGCAACAACGGCTCCCTCGTGCGGAGACAGGATCGTTGAGATTGGCGAGCAGTGTGACGATGGGAACAGTGATGATGGGGATGGATGTTCGGCTACCTGCCGCTTTGAGGGAACGGTGATGGCCGGGTGCGGCAACAACATCATCGAGCCAAGCGAGGAATGTGATGAGGGAGCGGACAATGGCTCGCCCACATCTTCCTGCACGCTCTTCTGCAGGCTGGCGCACGTCTGCGGCAATGCCTATCTGGATTTTGGCGAGCAATGTGACGATGGGAACACGGAGGATGGCGACGGGTGCTCCGGTATCTGCAAGATTGAGCCGGATTCTTACCCGACATGCGGCAACTTCCAGCTGGATCCGGGAGAGACCTGTGACGACGGGAATACACGGAGCGGAGATGGGTGCTCCGGAGACTGCCACCTGGAGCTTGCCATGGCGTTCTGCGGGGACGGAATTCTGGAAATGGGCGAACAGTGCGATGACGGATCTCTCAACAGCGACGCTCTCCCCGACCACTGCCGCAGCAACTGCTTCCTGCCTTGGTGCGGGGACGCCATTCTTGATGCCGGAGAGCAGTGTGATCAGGGTCCTCAGAACGGAAAATCAGGCTCTTCCTGTGACCTCTACTGCCGCTCCCTCGCTTCACCGGCTGCGCAGGAGCCCACGGTCATTGCGCTTCCCTTTGGGGCATCCATCCTCAATCCTCCCCAGACTTCCCAGCCTTCCCCTCTCCTCACTACTCCCATCGCGCCGCCGCAGGGAAAAACCGGACCGGCGACGCTTGCCGTGATGGCAGCTGGAGCTGCTGCAGGTTTCGCTTGGGTTCGTCGTAAGAAGAAACGTGACTTGCCCTGAGGAGCCTCAGCGACGAAGGGTGGCAGCTGGTGCTGCTGCTGGTTGGTCGTGGGTGAGGAGGAAGAAGAAACCACTGTGAGAAACGCGAGTGAGGGGAAGCGTCAAGGAGATCCGATGAGTGCGGCTTTGTCGTACCACACGCGGACGTTACGATGGCTTTGCCTTCCCTCCTCTCCATGCCGCGTCGTGCCCCCGCCATGAACGTGAACAATACAGCCTGCCGTTCCGGGTTCTCTCTCATCGAAGTACTCATTGTCATCGGCATCCTCGCCATCCTCGCCGGCATCGGCATGCCCCTCTTCCGCAGTTACCTGGTCCGTAACGACCTGGACCGCGTGAAGGAGCAGGCGGTGCAGGGATTGGGCCGCGCAAAACTGCTCGCTCAGTCGGCGCGGGGAGACTCCGCATGGGGGTTCTTTGTGCCCGCAGGCATTCTCTATAAAGGAATAAGTTACTCCACGCGCGATCCCTCCTTCGACGAGCTCTATCCCATGCCGTCCACCATCACGATTTCCGGGAGCCTTCTGGAAGTGTCCTACTCCAAGTTTGAGGGAAAACCGAGCGGTACGGGAACGATCATCCTCTCCGGCCTGGAGAACGAAAAACGCACCATCACGGTGACAGTAGCCGTGAGCGAGGAAAACGTGGCGACCAATGTGGGGAACACCCTCTTCATCTGTCACAACCCCGGTGGCACCGACCAGCAACAACTCTCCGTAATGGAGAATGAATGGGCAACCCACCAGGCAGAGAACGATCCGTATAACGACAACGAGGGGACCTGCCCGGCCGGAAGCGGGAGCAGCGTGCCTTCCACAGAATCTTCCAGCAGTATCTCCGGTCAGATCACCATCTGCCACAAGCCCGGTACCCATCTGCAACAGACGATGACCGTCCCCTCCACTGCGTGGCCTGCTCACCAGCAACACGGCGACACGATGGGAGTATGCAATCTGAATTCCCCGGGCGGCAGCATCTGCCCCTCTATCTTCGCGCTCGAGGATGACGGCACCATCATCCCCACCCGAGACATGTCCATGCATGCGAACGTCCTGGCATCGGAGATCACATTCGGAGCGGGCGGCCCTCCCATCCCCGTATACGTGCGATCTCAGATAGACGACGGAACATGGAAGAAGATGTTCGGTGGCACAGCGATTACAGCGGGGAGGACGGATACTGTATCCAATATCACCGCGGGCTCCGCGTTCGCCATGCGCCTCCAGGGAGAATACCGGCAAAGCGGATGGCTGGCGTTCCAATCCCAAACGGAAACGAATGACGGATCGGACCACACGCTGCTCCTCCGTGCAGGCGATTCTCTGCCGTCCTACATTCCGTACGCCGAGCAGCAGAGCCTGCGCGCCATCCTCGCTTCCTACCTCGATGCGAACGGTACATTGACCATTGAGCCGTGTTCCCTTGTTCTCCTCACCGAATTAAGCGCCATCACCTATCCTCCGTCACTATCCCAGGACTTCCAGGACGCCGTTCTTCTCTTGCAGTTCACGGGCTCCTAGAACAAAAGCCAACTTGCCACTCCTCATCCGTGCCACCAAACGTTCGAGCATACTATGCAAGGAGTTCTCCCTACACTGCCCCCCTTGAGAAAGGGTTGAGTGAGGGCTGCAAAGCGTCACCGCAATCAGATTTGATCTGATTCTTGGCTTCAGTCAACGGTGAACGGTTCACGCGCCGGATAATGCACAACAGAAATTATGTTGATAGCAATGGCACCAGAACCGATTATTTCCTCAATATTCATTACTATTTCCTTATCTTCTCTCCACCCGAAGGGGGAAGAGAGTAGAGTGAGGGGGTGTCAATGGAACCTTAAGCAAAAAATATACAATCGGATAAGATAGCGTGGTGATGTTGCGCTCTGCGGTTTCCCTCATTGAATTGTTGATTGTGATCGCCGTGATCGCATTACTCGCAGCAGTATCCCTCCCTGCCTACCGCGTGTACCAGATCCGCAACGACCTCAATCTGGCGGCGGAGCAGCTCACGCAGGGGCTGGGACGCGCAAAGCTCCTCTCACAATCCGGCCAGGGAGATTCCCGCTGGGGGTTTTACGTGCCCGAAGGAATTCTCTATCAGGGAGAGAGTTATGCCACGCGCAACAGCAATTTTGACGAATCGTACCCCATGCCCTCCACCATCCAACCCTCCGGGGAGCCGATGGATGTCTCCTTCTCGCGTCTAGAAGGAGTACCGAGTGCAACGGGGAGCATCATCCTTACGGGCATCGACGGCGAACGGCGGGAAATACTCATTCAGCTCTCCTCGCGCGGAGTCCCCGTGGTGATGCCCGACCCTATCACGTTCTGCCACAAGAACAGTCCCGGCAATTGCAATACAAAAACGGTTCCCCTCACCTCTTGGCCGGCCCACCAGGAACATGGTGATTTCCTCGGCCCCTGTGAGGGGCGGGAATACCTCTGCTACTGACTCTCTTCTTTTTCCCCGTCCGTATGACAACCCCGCACCCTTCCGGATATGCATCAAAACAATTTACGCTGATAAAAAAGCGGATAGCCGCCCGGAAGGCTGGTGGGTTTCTCCTCGTGGAAGTGATGGTGGGTATCGCTCTCTTTGCACTCTTCCTCCTCTCCGCGGGACTCGTACTCCTCAACGGACAAGAATCCACAGAGGCGAGCGGGGACCGCGTGCGTGCGACGTTCCTCGCGGAACGCTCTTTGGAAGCAGCGCGGGACATCCGGGGTGGCGGAGGATTTGCGGCACTCACTGCGGGACAGCATGGAGTAACTCTTAGTCCATCCGGCCAGTGGCAGTGGAGCGGCGTTCAGGCAACGGCTACCGGAAACTTCCTCACAAGCCTCACGATCCAGAATGCGACACCGGACATCCGCCGCTTAATTGCGCGCAGCACCTGGAAGCACGGATTTGCCCGGTCCGGCGCCGTGCTCATCACCACCGAACTCGCCAACTGGCGCACGACGTGTGGCGTGGGGAACTGGGCCGCCATGCCGACAACGCCAGAAGGGAGTTACTCGCCCGGCGGCACCCCCCTGTTTTCCGCTGTCGCAGTAGCAGGCAGCACTGCCTTTATTGCTGCCGACACTTCGCCAGGCATCTACATCCTGGACATCACTACAACTGCCAGTCCCCGCCGCATCGGCGCGACTTTCTCTTTGGAGGGCGGCTACGTCGCACGTGCGGTCGCCGTAAAAGGGAAGAGGCTCTACGTCCTCACAACGGACCCTAATAAGGAAATCCAGCTCTTCAACATATCCTCCCCCTCCTCGCCCAGTCGCCTCGCCACGTTCGACCTCGACGGCTCCGCCCTCGGCACATCCCTCTGGCTCGCCGGAGACATACTACTGGTGGGAGCGCAAAGCGATTCCACGCCCGAAGTCCACGCGCTCGATACCTCGAACAGCGGAACCATCGTCCCCTTCGACCCCGCTCTGGTAGGAAATATTACGGGAACCGTGAACGCCGTAGCCGTAACGGGAACTTCCGCCTACCTTGCAACCACGGACATAAACCAGGAACTCATTCTCGCCAATACGGCTGCTACCGGCCTCGACCCCATCCAGATCCAGAACCTGGGCAATAACCTCGCGGGCTTGTCTCTCGCCATCAGCGGTTCCGGCCTCCTTCTGGGACAGGCGAAGGGAAGCGCCAACCTCGAGTTCTTCAATATCCAGGGCGGCGGACTCTCTTCCTTCCCCACCTTTCCGCGCACCCAGACGGCCAGCGGAAGCGTGATGGGCGTGGCGATGGATACCATCCCCGCCTACGGGTTCGTAGCCGCGGATTCGGGGAGGAAAGCCCTGCAGATCTTCAGTCTCCGGACCACCCCCCCCTCCGAAGTGGTCACCTACAACGCCACCGCGCCCGCCAAAGGGCGCGGCGTGTACTACGACGTCATCCGTGACCGCCTCTACCTCCTCACCACCGACAGCTTCCTCATCTTCCAGCCCGATCCCTCCACACCCTCGCGCCCCTGCTCATGAGAAGATACGTCGCACACCCTTGGCAGCATTGTATTCACCCTCATCTAATGGGTGAAACTCTGGGATGGAAAGAGAAAATTTGGGGGGCAAAAATGTTGGGAGTGAAGGATGGTTTTGTCTTTCTCCTGGGGGTGCTCGCCGTAGGCACCATTGCCGCGGCAGCGGCTGCATCTCTCCTCCTCCTCGGAGGGGCTGCACAGCAAACCGCCCTGTCTATGGAAGAATCCGCCCAAGCAATGGAATACGCGCAATCATGCATCGAACATGGCCTCATGGAGCTCCGCACGGATCAAGCCTACGCGGGAGATGAGAAGCTCTCGTGGGACCGGGGAACATGCACTCTCAAGCCCATCAAAGAACTACAGGAAGGAAACCTTACCCTCTGCGCGGAAGGCCGTGTGAATCATGCAGTGCGCCGCGTACGCGTAGAGGTGCTCCGTCTCTTCCCTGACGTGCAAATCGGCAACTGGACGAAGGACGCCTCCTGCCCTGCCCCGTAATGTCTCTCCGCCATTCCCGCCCTGGCCCCACCCCCCTCGTCCGTGCACCGATGGACGGATCTCCGTCGTCTGTTCATCTATATGGACAGTACACAGCGGGTGTTAAGGAGAACCCGCTCTCCGTAGTCCGTCCCAGGCGGACAAAAGAGGGCTTCATCTTCCTCATCGGCGTCCTCGCAGTGGGTGTCATTGCAGCCGCAACGGCAGCCTCTCTTCTGCTCCTCGGCGGTGCTGCGGAACGCACCGCTTTCTCCGTGGAAGAATCCATGCAAGCCATGGAGTTTGCGCGGGCCTGCACGGAACGCGGCATACTTGCCCTGCGCAAGGATCTTTCTTACTCCCAGCGCCTGGCCTATACCTGGCCAACAGGATCCTGCACGTTGCAGAAAGTGGATGGCAACGGCTACGAAAATCGCGTCCTTTGCGTAGAGGGGAGGGCAGGCTCGGTAGTCCGGCGCCTGCTCGTGCAGGTAGAACGCCTGTATCCACAGGTTTCCATTGCATCTACGAAAGAAATCGCGGAACCCTGCACCGAAGAGACTGCACCGCTCGACAATTTTTCTTCCTCCGCCTCCTCCACTCCTCCAACCCTTTCCTGCACCTGCGACAACGTGGTAGACGTGGGCACACCCGACGGGCAGATCTGCCCCAGCGAAGAAATTATTGCCACATTCACCTGCAATGCCGACATATCCTCCTCGGCAGTAACCATCAACGGCGTCAGCGCAACCGTCATCGGCATGCAGGCTTCCGCACAATTCCCAGTAAGCTCAGGAGAAGGAACGTACAACTATGACATTCGGGTGAACGGCAGCATCAAAGGATACTGCGGGGCAACCGTCACCGCCTGCGCAGTCTGCGGCAACGGCATCCGCGAGGGTACGGAGGGGTGCGACGGCGCTGACAACCCCACACCCTTCCCCTGCACAGCCGAATGCAGGATCCCCAACTACTGCTGCAACGCAACTTCCGGATGCCAGGAAGATTACACCGGCACCTGCATTGGGTCGCCCGTCCTCGCCATGTGCGAGTCTACCTGCCCTTCCATCTGCAGCCTCTCCCCGAGCACGACAACAGCACAGGTGGGCGCACCCGTAACACTGACACTCACCTGCAATAACTACGGTTATCCCGTTCCACTAGTAAGTGCGGAAGTGGGCGGCACGAATATGAACCTGACGCAGGGGGAAAATACCGCGACGCTCGATGTTACGTCGATCACTGCGGGCAGCATGACCTATACGGCGAATGCCACCGTGGACCCCTTACTTGGAACATACCCCGCTCTGTCCGCAAGAACGACTGTCACCTACATCCAATGCGGCAACGGCATCGTGGAAGCATCGGAACAGTGTGATGATGGAAACACGACGGCCGACGACGGCTGCAACGCATCGTGCCAACTGGAATACTACTCTTGCTCCACTTCCACGGGCCTCTGCTCTATCGGACTCACCCCTTCCTCCTACAGCTTCACCGCAGCCACAAAGGCAACGGTCGCGGCCAACTGCGCCTCCACCTGTTACCGCTGCGGCGACGGAGTGCGACAGGGTTCTGAACAGTGTGATGATGGCAATACCAGCAACAACGATACCTGTCTCAATACCTGCCAAAACGCGTGGTGTGGCGACGGTTTTCAGCAGGGTACGGAACAATGCGACAATGGAACGAATAATACAATGATATATGTCTGCCCCTACGGAGTGACGTCCTGCACCATGTGTAGCACGATGTGCACGCTACAGCAGGGAACAACCTCCTACTGCGGGGACGGGTACATGGACTACCTACACGGAGAATTCTGTGATGATGGGAACACGAATGACGGGGACGGCTGCTCCTCCCACTGTCTGTTGGAGGGCTACACCTGCGGCTCCTGCGGCACCTACCACGAGGTCAGTTCGTGGATATTCAATTTTTCTGATGCCGCTTCCTGCGAAAACTACTGCCCGGAATGTGGAGATGGCGTAAAAGGCACCTATGAAGAATGTGATGACGGGAACACCACGAGCGGCGACGGGTGCTCGGGGACCTGCAGGACAGAAGCCTACTGCTGCGATAGCACCGCAAAAGTGTGCGGGGGCTCAATGATAGCTGTGGATGACTGCTCCTCCGGTCTGACCAATACCAACCAAGCCGACTGCAATACGGAGTGCGCCCTTTGTGGGAACGGCATCGTAGACGCCGGAGAGGAATGCGACGACGGGGACACGATCGACAACAACAGCTGCTCCAACAGTTGCCTGCTCCCCGTGTGCGGGGACGGCATCGTGAGCGGCTCCGAACAGTGTGACACGCGATGGGAAACCTATTACTGCAACGCAAACTGCACCACAGCCCTGTGCGGGGACGGCATCACCAACCACGTGAGAGGAGAACAGTGCGACGACGGGAACTTAGTGAGCAGCGACGGCTGTGATTCCCAGTGCCGGACCGAGGCGTTGTGCTGCAATGTCACCACGGGGGATTGCGACGTCACGCTCTCTTCTTCATGCAACACCACGCCCTACCCCTTTACAAGCGCCGACAAAGCCAGCGTCCAGACAACCTGTAATGCCGCCTGCCCCCAGTGTGGAGACAGTAGCAAGGAAGGCTTCGAACAGTGCGATGATGGGAACACCACGAGCGGCGACGGGTGCTCTTCCACCTGTCAAACGGAAGTGTACTGCTGCGGTTCATGCAACGTCTCTCGCCCACCGGACCAGTGCTACTGGTATGACGCCACGCCCCAGGCCTGCAGCAACCTCTGCCCCCAGTGCGGCGACGGCCTCGTGAGCGGCTCGGAACAGTGTGATGATGGGAACATCACAAGCGGCGACGGGTGCTCGAGCGCATGCCAGACGGAAGTGTACTGCTGCGACAGGACCTCCGGTACGTGCAACACGCGCGTTCCCGCCTGGTCCTGCACCACAGGCGTGTACAACGCGAGCCAGGCGACATGCGTATCCTCATGCAGCAAATGCGGGGATAGCATCGTGGACATTTCCTTTGGCGAGCAATGCGACGACGGGAACGCGGTGAACACTGACGGATGCACGAACGGCTGCATGCTCCCACGCTGCGGCGACAGTATTGTCAATGGCACCGACACCTGTGATCCGGGCTGGGAAACTGCTGCCTGCGACAACGATTGCACCGCCGTCGCATGCGGCGATGGCCACCTGAACACGCTTGCCGGTGAACAGTGCGATGACGGAAACGCGGTAAATGGTGATGGGTGCTCTTCGTTGTGCAAAAACGAGGTGTACTGCTGCGATATCGGGAGTGGCCTCTGCCCCACACGCATGGCACAGGATTCCTGCACCACGGGGATCTTCAATGCTAACCAGACTACCTGCATCGCCGCCTGCAACATCACGGTTCATGCGGATTTCTGCCCCGGCAACCTCGTGTGTTACGGCCATCCCGGCCGCAATGATTCCACCTACTGTACCAATCCCCCACCCTCCACCCAGTGGGATCCCAACTGGGGTTGCCCCCTCTCCGTGTCCGATCCCGGCCCGCTTGGCGACGGCAACTACACACGCTGCATCGGGGCGTACAAGTGTGCATGCCAAATGGGAGGAGGCGAGCAGAATATTGCAGCCTTCCTCCAGTGCTTCCCGCAGGGGAGCCATGATACAACCCTGCTCAATTCCTGCCTCGCCTCTTCCTGCCAACCATGACCGTGCGTTCTCCCTTTTGCCGCCCGGCTACAACGCTCGTGGAGATCCTCGTCTTTCTGGCGGTCTTCGCAGTGGTGACGGGGCTGGTCCTCCCGCTCCTCTACAGCGCAACGGAGAACCGGCTCCTTCAGCAGACGGCGTCACTCGTGGAGCATAACGGCATGGAAGCCCTGCAAGCCCTGAGTTACCGCGCGCAAGCCGGCGAACGGATTTTGGCTCCTCCACCCGGAACGGTGGGCGCCATTGTTACCCTCCAGACCGGCTCCGGCGTTTCCAACCCCACCATCATCGGGGTCCTCAGCGGCTCCCTTGTCGTCATCCGCCGCGCAACCAAGCAGATCCTCACGTCTCCCCAGGTGGCAGTGGAGAACTTCCGCGTGCGCAATACGTCCGCTTCACCCTCCCAACAAAGCTTCACGGTTTCCTTCAATGTATCGCGGACCCTCCGCCTCCAGTCTTCCCACGTCTATGAGCGCCCCTTCGAGGCGCTCTTCTCCCTTTCTCCCGACGATGCACAGAAAGGAGACTGTGACTGCCCCGCGCCTTCCTGTACGGGAAACCGCTTCATCTGGTCTATCTGCGAGAATGGCCAATGCAGTTCCGCTTCCACGCAACTCGATTGCCAGGACTAACTTTCCTATCATGACCCCCGCCCTGCCATGAACCACTTGCCTCGCTCAAATTCATGGCGAACCCCCTCCCGGCCACCCAGAAGCATGAACACAGGTTGGTTCATGCCCTGCGACACATGCGCTCCCCGTGAGCATCTCCCTCCACATTCCCGCCACGGAGCCACGCTCGTGGAGCTTCTCATTTTTATCGCCGTCTTCTCCATCACGGCTTTCACCGTGCTTCCTCTTCTTTTTAGTGCGATGGAGAACCGCCTCCTGCAGCAGACAATGTCCAAGGTGGAACAGAACGGGACACTCGTGCTCCAAACCATCGGTTACAATCTTCGGACTTCGCAGGGAATCCTTTCCCCCCTCTCCATCTCTTCCCCCACTACGGCGCGTGTCGTATCCGTAGAAATGGGCTCCGGCTCCCTTGACCCCACGATCATCGGCATCCAGAGCGGGGCACTCATCCTCATCCACCGCGCCACCAGACAGACCATCACCGCCTCAGATGTCACTATCGACAACTTCGTCATCCGCAATACCTCCGTTGCTCCGGGCCAACAGAGCTTTTTGGTGTCTTTCCGCATTTCTCGCGCCAATCCTCTCATGCAAAAGCCCGTCTACTCCCGCACCTTCCAGACCGTCTTTACGCTCCCGCCACGCGCGGGGGCGGCAGAATCGCCCTGCTCCTGCGCAGTCCCGTACTGCGACGCAGGGGGAACTGTCTATCACTGGGAAATCTGCCAAGGCGGCGGCTGCCAGCAGGCCTCTACCTCTCTCAACTGCGCCGATCCCAGCGGGAACTGCTGCACCAACGGTACATGTGCGGCCGGCATTTTGGAGAGCGCCTGCGTGACAGGAGGAGGCTCCTTCCGTGGAGCAAACTCCTGCACGGTTTCCAACTGCGTCGCTTCCAACACCTCCTCCCCCAGCGTCTACTGCTGCGACTCCCTGTCGCACCAGTGCGCCACGAACGGCACCGCAGAGAGTTGTGCGTCGGGCATTTACGCCCTCAACCAGACAGACTGCAACGACTCCTGTACCGTCTGCGGTGATGGATACAAGGGTGCAGCGGAGGAATGCGACGACGGGAATACCACCGCTGGTGATGGCTGCTCCGCAGACTGCACCATAGAGACACCTTCTGTTGATACATGCGGCGACGGCGCCTGCAGCGAAACCGAAACGTGCGTGAGCTGCCCAGGTGATTGCGGTGACTGCCAGACCGTCCCCGTCATTGCCACATACTGCCCCGCCACAGCCAGCTGTATACACGAATCGCAGCAGTACCTGGGCACGGGCACTGCTGATCAATGTTCGCAACTCATGTGTCCCCGCCCCTCTCCCGATCCAACCCCGGAAAATGATGTTTGGGACTGCAACTGGGCTTGTCCCCTGACCGGCGTGGGAGGGCCGTTTGGTGATGGCGACCTGAGCCGCTGTATTTATGCATACCGATGCGCCTGTTCCGTAGGCCAGAACCAGACGGGATCATGGAACGTTGCAAGCTTCCTCAGCTGCTACGACACCTGTATTGGGCAGGGCTATGGGCCGGACACCTGCAACCAGTACTGCAGCCAATTCCCCTACCAATACTGCGCCCCGGGCGGAAGCAGTGCCTCAAGTACGATGAGCTCTGTGTTCAGCCTCCCCGGAGGAAGCAGTTCCTCGAGTACGATGAGTTCTACGTTCAGTATCCCTAGCGGGAGCAGCTCCTCAAGCACGATGAGCTCTGTGTTCAGCCTCCCCGGAGGAAGCAGTTCCTCGAGTACGATGAGTTCTACTTTCAGTATCTCGAGCGTGCCAGCTCCGTAGGGAGATGAACTCCGCTCGTTTGTGGCAATGGCACCTGCGACGGCGGCGCAACCTGTATGACGTACTCATAGAACTGTGACGTGTGCGGACCTTGAAGCCTTTACACCCTCCAGGGGACAAAGAATTCCATGGTCAAACAGAGGTTTTTTTGCTATAATTACAGGAAAACACTATGCCAGAATCCCACGATCCGCGGCTCTTGCCAGCAGCTGGCCAAGCCCTCCTGCGACAGCTCCCCAAACAGCGGAAATCTATCCGCAGGAAGATTCTGTGGCAGTCGCTCCTCCTTTCGGGATTCACGGTAATGGTGCTCTCGCTCCTTTCCGTGATCGTCGGCCGCTCCCTCATCCAGAACCGCGTCCTCGACCAGCTCTCCTCCACGCTCACCTCGCGGGAAAACCAGCTGTCGCAGGCAATCCTCTTCGACCGCGAGCGTACGGGGCTACTTGCCGTGCAACTCGAGCAACGCCGCGATCTCACCACACTCCACCCCGGTTCTGCCGCCGTCGGCGACCTTTGGAAGCGCCTCCACGACGAAAATATCCCCGCGCTCGGCATCACGTACTTCAATGCACAGGGCAATGTGATCGACCATATGGGCACAGATGCCCCGTTGCCTTCTTCACCCCCCCAGGGAACCACCCTGGTCCCGGAGCTCAACCGCCGCGGCATGTGGGAGGCAACGGATATCTTCACGCCGGTACACACTGCTGATGAGAAAGTTGCAGGTATCCTTGCCGTCCGCTACGACCCTACCGCGCTCCTCGACGCCCTTGCAGATAACGGATCGCTCGGAAAAACGCAGGATCTCCTGCTCGTCCATGAGCAGGATGGCAAGGTTTCCACCTTGTACCAGGGAAACCAGGCGGCACGGACCTTTGCCAACGACACCCCGACGGGATCATTCACCATTCCGGATGCCGTACAGGGAAAGAGCGGTATCTTTACGGGAAAAGACGAGTGGGGCGAGGAAATCCTCGCCGCCTATCGCACCGTTCCCTCGACGGGATGGAGCATGATCCTCAAGATGGACACCGATGAGGCGCTCGCCGGATGGGACCGCTTCGTGTACACCCTCCTCGCGCTCGACGGCGTCCTCCTGGCTCTCACCACCATCTTCGGCCTCATTCTCGCTCGTGAACTCAGCGCTCCCATCCTGGACCTTGCCGGCAAGCTCAAAGTCCTACAGCCGGGGAGCTGGGCCTTCCAGCGGTCGGTACGGACGGGGGACGAAGTGGAATTCCTCGACGTGGTAGCCGAAGAGCTCACCTCCCGCCTGCGCGTCGCCTACACCCACTTGGAAGACGAAGTGAAGGCGCGCACCGAAGACCTCCGCAAGCAGTTCCTCCTCGACCGCTCGATCCTGGAACACATCGAGTACGGCGTATTCGTGACGGACGCAAACGGTGCGATCCTGGACGTAAACCCCGCCGGCGCTCGCATGCTGCAGAAGACGCGTGAGGATCTCCTTGGGAAGCCTTCGGAACAGGAATTACGCTTCTTCCGCAGACAACTACCCCTCTCGGATGGTAGCCACCCGGTAACGCAGGCTCTCCAGAAAAAGGCGCGCATCCGCCTCTTCCACAGCGACCATCTCACAGTCCTCACCGGAAAGGACATGTCCCTCCCCATCACGCTCAACGCCACGCCGCTGTTGGAAGGAGAAAGCCTCTTCGGAGCACTTGTGATTTTGGAGGACGTGCGCGAGGAAAACCGGGTAGACGAGATGAAATCGGAATTCATCACGCTCGCATCGCACCAGTTGCGCACACCGCTCGCATCCATGCGCTGGTATCTGGAACTCATGGGAGAGGAGAAGGATCCCGTCCTCTCGGAAATGCAGCAGTCCTACCTGAAGGAGATTGAAGTAGGAACCAAACGCATGATCAACCTCCTCGATGACCTCCTGCGCATCACGCGACTGGAGGGCGAGGAGATCCGCGCCGAAAAACGCGCCTGCGAACTCCGGAAGCTGTTGCAGGATGTGTACGACGAATGGAAGCCTCTTGCGGTGGAACACGGGATGGAATTCTCCGTCAATTTGCCGCCCGATCCGGCAACGGCATTCACCGATCCTGTGCTGCTGCACCTCGTATTGCAAAACCTCTTCACGAACGCCGTAAAGTACTCTCCCAAGGGCACCCATATCACCATGAGCATTATTCCGGATGGCGGCCAGGCGGTTACCATCACGGTGACAGACAACGGCATCGGCATCCCCGAGGACGAGCAGAAGCACATCTTCGAAAAATTCTTCCGCGCCAAAAATGTGAAAAAGATCGATGCCGACGGCTCGGGGTTGGGGTTGTATCTCACGCGCAGGATTGTGGAGAACCTCGGCGGCCACATCTCCTTTAAGAGCGCAGAAGGGAAAGGCACCACGTTCACGGTGGAACTGCCGGTGCAATGATGCGATGTATGAATGGAGCCGCTTCGGGGATTTGAACCCCGGACCTGCTCATTACAAGTGAGCTGCTCTACCACTGAGCTAAAGCGGCGCGGAGGAATTATGAATTAAGAATGAAGAATTATGAAGGAAATATCATTGGCATTCCTGATTCATAACTATTGATTCTTGATGCATGCAAGAAACAAGGATTCTCATTGTCAAACCTCACTAAAAAGGGATAATGGAAGCACTGCTCCTTCGATGATCGCCCCGCACCCTTTCGGGTCTATTCCCCATTTTAAGGCACTTGAGACGCTGCCACATGGGCTCGGAAGGGTGCGGGGAGGAACGTCCGGGCACCACTGGAACGCCATGCGGGTAACGCCCGCCCGTGCGTCATATATCCAGTAAAGACGCATGAGGACCAGTGCCACAGAGACGAGCTCCGCTTCGGCGGAGTATGAAACGCCTCGGAGTACCGAGGATCGTGCGCTCAGCAGCACGTGCGTGCGCATGATCGGCAAACTCATGGTGGTGCAAGGAGGATTTGGGTCATGGGAATCAGCGATGGTTCCGTCGCTCCCGTCACCCCTCCGCTCGAGGACGCCAGCAATGACGCCCCCAGAGAGATGATCATCCTCGGAAGAAGTTTTCTTCCGTAGACAGAACCCGGCGTATGAAGGGGCAGTACAAAGACGCTCGCAAGGGCGTTTTTGTTATTGCACACTAACTGCATGTAAATTTGCTTAGCACTTCGAATACACATTTCTCCATGCAAGCCGCCAATTCTCCGTGAGAACAGCGCCCTTTCCCAGCCCTTTCCTGCTCACTCCGCAGAATTCCCCCGGAAATTCTGCGCCATAACGCCAATCTACGAACATTGCTTCTTCGGCTCCCCTTTGCCACAATCTTTCTCATGAAGAAGTCCGAAGCGATGTTCGGCCTGGCCCGCATCCCATCGGACTTCCTTGCCGTATGCGCGGCGTTACTGCTTGCGTACCGCCTGCGCGAAGCGAACATCGACCTCATCCCCTTTCGGCAGTTCCTGGAGCCGTCGCGCACGCTTCCCACGCTGGAATACTTTGTCTCCAGCTTCGTGCTGCCGTGGACGATTCTCTTCGTCCTCATCGCCGCCGCCCTCGGACTGTATGCACTGCGCTCCACCATGAGCGCCTGGGCGGAGCTGGGACGCGTGGTTATTGCCACGTTCCTCTGGGTCGCCGTGGTCAACGCATGGTTCTTCCTGGTGCTGCACCAACTCTTCTTCTCGCGCATCCTGCTCTTCCATGCCATCGCCTTCGTAATCCTCTTCTCCGCCATTGTCCGCGCTTCGCTTATTGTGCTCCAGCGCTCATTCCTCCGGAGTGGCATCGGCCGTATTCTCGTCGTTTCGCTGGGAGCCCAGCCTATTGCGGCGGCAGCCAAAGCGATTCTCACCGGCGACATCCACTACCATTACCTCGGCCATCTCGCGGACTGTGAAGCGCTCAAGCGGGTCATGCGCACCCAAGTGATCGACCTCGTCCTGCAGACGGATCCCGATCCAACGGCGACGGAGACCACCGGGTTGATTGATTTCTGCCGCAGCCACCACGTGGGCTACGCATTCCTCCCGCCCGTACTCGCAGACGTTCCGCACCAGCTCCAAGTGGAACGCCTCGGTGAGGTACCGCTCGTCCGCTTCCAACCCACGCCGCTTGACGGTTGGGGACGCGTCGGCAAGCGCCTCTTCGACATCCTTGCAGGAACCATTCTGCTCATTACCCTTTCGCCGATCCTCCTCATCCTTGCGCTTGGCGTCCTTGTCACAAGCGGCTGGCCAATCTTGTACATCTCAACACGCGTTGGCGACCAGGGCCGCCGTATGATTTCCACCCTCAAATTCCGCACTATGGTCCGCAACGCCGATGCGCTCAAGAGTCAGCTCCTCGCGCAGAACAACCGCAGCGACGGCCCGCTCTTTAAAATGAAGGATGACCCGCGTGTCACGCGGTTTGGCAAATTCCTCCGCCGCTGGACACTGGACGAGCTCCCTCAACTCTTCAACGTGGTTTGGGGCAGCATGTCTCTCGTCGGCCCGCGCCCCCACTTGCCCATCGAAGTGCAGAAGTACTCCATGGAGCAGCGCCGCGTCTTTGCGGTCAAACCGGGAATGACCGGCTTCGCCCAAGTGTCCGGACGTTCCGACCTCTCCTTTGACGAGGAAGCCCACCTCGATCTCCGCTACATCGAAGAATGGTCCGTCCTCCTCGATTTGTGGATCCTCTGGAGGACAATTTTTACGGTGCTCAGCGGGAAGGGGGCGGATTGAAAGTGCGCTCGTACAATCCCCATACCGTCTGATCCTCGGGATATTCCACCTGTCCGATCCGCGAAAGTCCCATCGCTTTTGTGGAAAACTTCACAGAGCGCGTGTTAGCCACGGGTTGTTCCAGAATTTCCCCAAGGAGATAAGACACTTTGCGGCGCTGCGTTTCCGCAATGAAGGAACGGACAAGCGGAAGTGGAGCCGACGCAGCTTCCTCCTCTGGGAGACGAGCGATGTGTCGGAGATAGAGCGTTGACTGTGACCAATCCCCCGCAGAACCATTGTCACTCCTCACACAGGATTCCCATCCGGGCTTGTGCGCTTCCCATGTGTCCAGGTCATATCCAAGTGCGTACCCCATCACCTTCCGCCCTTCCCGCGCTACGAACAGGATGTGACGCTGGGGATCATCCACCACTGCTGCCAGCTCCCCCTCAGCCACGGGATAGACCAAAAAGCCCCTGCTCGAAAGATCGCCTGCAGGATCGAGATGGGAATACAGATTGGCATTCTGCACAGCAAGAATGCCTGGAATATCATCATGCGTGGCCTGATGGATCTCCATACGAGTCTTGCTCATACGATTATTTTAACACATTATTCATTACTAGCCACACCCTAGAATAACTTCAGCTGCCCTTCTTCCTTATTCTTCTTCATAGGCTTTTTCTTTTTGGAAGATGATGATGCAACCGGACGGGTAGGCGACTCTTTCATCAATCCATTTTCCATTTTCAATTTTCCATGTTCAATTCCCGCCCCTTCTCCCTTTGTCGAGAAACAATTCAAATACTTTATCACCTCCTTCCCATACTCTTTACAGCGGAGCCGATCATCCAGAATCCGCACATCCGCGCCCTCCTTCTTGAACCGCGCGAAGGTGCGCAGGAGGCGGAAGAGGCGGTGTTTGAGACGCGGGAGAAAATAGTCCATAAAACCGCTCTTGTAGCGCGCGGCGCGGCGGCTGAGGACCGGATGGGACGCGTAATCGAACGGCAACGCGCTGATAACCAGGTGATCAACGGTCTCTGGCGGGAGTTCCAATCCTTCAA
Organism: uncultured Candidatus Peregrinibacteria bacterium; assembly: GCA_903825315.1. Lineage (GTDB taxonomy): Bacteria > Patescibacteriota > Gracilibacteria > Peribacterales > Peribacteraceae > CAIKAD01. Next base: position 150,875 of record CAIKAD010000005.1, read on the forward strand.
AGACCCATGGCGTAACGAGCCATAGTGTTGTTCCTTCTGCTGCAAGAAATTCCGCGCGCATGCGCCCCTGTCCGCCGCTCACGCCGAGACAGATGAGGGTGACATTGCGTTCTTCAAGCATTTCCGTGTATTTGACGTACATATTCTCGATCGTTCCCTTCCCCGGAATGAGCACAATGGTCTTCCCCTCCGGCGGATTCGCAAGAATTTCATGGACAGGCGTGAGGGGGAATGTGATCGGCATCTCGGGATCCTTCATGACCTTCTCTTCTACATGTGACGTTCCTGACTGCGGCAAAATCTCTTTGAGCTCCATCGCGCTCTGTGGCGGAATGAGGAGCGTTGTGGGAAAACGGGAATAGAGAAGGTCGCTGAGGAAATCCGACACATGCTCGGGAACGGACTGCAGTGTATGCGCGCCGTTCTGCCGCTGCTCGATCCAGGCGTACCGCCGCGCAAGATTCTCCGGATTGAGGATGTGCACTACACCATCGAGCTGGATGCGGACCGGCTCAGGGAGACCCCCATCCTGTTCCAGGACTTCCTTGATCTGCGCCCGCAAACCTTTGGCTTCCGGAGCGGAAAGATCTGCAGCCGTGATGGCGCGCACATCCAGCCCCCCGCGGACTTTTTCGATCCAAAGCTGGAGAAGATCCGTGACCCGCGTGAGCATGTCGTTCCGTTCGCTCCCTGCTCGCAACGCCGATACGTCTGCGTACCAGCCGTACGCCTTCGTCGCCGTATCTTCCAGCATGGAAGCGTCGTCAATAATGATGTGGGATGGTTCCCGAAGAGCAGCGGCTGCCGGGTGCTCCTCGTCTTCCAAGAAACGCAGCAATTGCTGATGATCGATGAGGACAACGCCCGGCAAATCGTCGAACTGTTTTGTATATACATCGGACGCGTCCGTGCATGCCAGCGTCCCACGCCACACCGATTCTTCGTTCCCGTGGATGGGAAGATCATTCCGCGTTACGGGTTCATACCATTCAATCTTGAGAAGAAGTGTCGCCTCATCCACGGTCAACGCATCGGCCTGCCGTAATTTCTGCACCGCATTGGAATCCAGAAGATGGCTGGGCGGATAGAGAATGCGAACACCTTCATTAAAGGAGAGACGGCGAACAGCCGCATCCAGATTCTTCACTGCTATCCAGTGACGGACTGACGTATCTTTCTGTGCCGCCTCGATTATTGCCTGGAGCTCAACCGGATCCAGCGGCTCCTCGCGCAGCCGAATATCGCCGATCTTCGGAGTGGGAAGCGCAGGCGTAGAGATACTCCGGCGCCTAAAGGCTGCTTCGGGCGGTTTCTGTAGCCAGGAAGGCAATGCCTTCTTCTTCGAAACGGGAATGGAATCAAAAAGCAACCGGTATCCGCTCGGTGCGCGCTTCATGATGTCCTGCGCCTTCTGGAGAAGATCGGGTGGAAGTTCCAGAAGCCGTCCCCACACGCGCGAGAGGAGCTCCAACGTGGCTTGCACGTCACCGAGTGCGCGGTGCTTAGGCTCATGATTCAATGTGAGGACCGTGCTCAGGTATCCGAGTGAGTAGCTCTCGAGCTCCGGGAACACAAGCGATGCGAGCATCGAGGTGTCAATCCACGGGCGCTCCGAAAGATCCATCCCTTCGCCTTTCAGCATTCCCAGATCAAACGGCGTATTCTGACCCACAATAACTGCGTCCTCGGGAACGCGCGACAGCATCTCCTCGCGCTTCTCCACAAACGCCGGCTGTCCGCGCACATCTTCCATGCGGATCCGCGTGATCACTTCCACCACCGGTGGAATCTCCTCTGCGGAAAAAAGCTGCTCGTACGTATCCGCTATTTCCCCATTCTGGACCGTCACTGCTGCATATTCGATCACATGATGCACTCTCGGCACAAAACCTGTTGTTTCCGTATCCAGGACCACCAGTGGCAAAGGAGGAAGCTTCACGGGACCATCCTAGCGTCCTAGCTTGATGTTTCCCAATAGAGATTTTATAGTGGCGTGCTATTTACGTTTTTCGACCCTTTCTCGTTTCTCGTTTTTCGATTATGGGATTCAGGACATTTGAGGAAATAGAGGCATGGCAGGAAGCAAGGAAACTTTTGCGAATGATTCGAATATTCTGCAGGAGAGCCCAAGCGAAGAAAGACTGGTGGTGGATCGACCAGATAAGCTCCGCGACGACATCCATTATGGCAAATATAGCCGAAGGCAATGACGCACAGACGAATCCCGAATTTATCCAATTTCTGGGTTATGCAAAAAGATCGGCTGCTGAGGTGAGATCACATTTGTATTATGGCCTTGATGAAGGATATGCGAACCAAAAAGAATTTGATGAAGCATCAGAACTCACCAAGAAAATTACTGCACAGATAGCGCGCCTCATTCAATACCTTCGAAAGAAGGAATCGGCACTCCCGCGCTTCACGCCGATAAACTCATCGAAAAACGAAAAACGTTAACCCGAAAAAACAATCACGCTTCCTCTTTCTCCTCCTTCTTTTTCTTCTTCGGCTTGGCGGGCTCTTCGGTCTTGTCCTCTTCCTTCTTCTCGGGAGCAGGCAGTTCCTTGGTCATGTCTTCCGCCGGGAGTGCGACCGGCGCTGCCGCTGACGAAGCAGCTTCACCTTCAGCCGGAGCAACTGCCTCCGCGCCCTCAGGAACCGGCTCGCCGCGCAGGGCCGCGAGCTTGGCCTTAAAGGCCGGAAGTTCCTCGTAGTTGTACATGTCCAGCTCGTAGTTGGAGAGTTCGGTGGCAAGGCGGATGTTCTGTCCTTTCTTGCCGATGGCCATCGGACGCTGCGCTTCTTCAACGAAGACCGCGGCACGCTTCTTGATGCGGCGCCCCTGCTCGTCCATGTGCTCATCTGCATTCACAATAATCACGGCAGAGATGGCAGCGGGCTGAAGGGAAAGGGAAATCAATTTGATAGGATCATCAGACCACTCGATCATGTCCACGCGCTCGCCGTTGATCTCTTCCATTACGGCCTGGATGCGTACGCCCTTCTGGCCCACGCAGGCACCAATGGGATCTATGCGCGGATCGTTGCTCTTCACCGCGACCTTGCTGCGGAAGCCCGGGTCGCGCGCAATGCCTTTTACCTCCACATCGCCATTGCGGACCTCGGGAATTTCGAGCTCCAGGAGCTTCTTCACCAGGTTCCTGTGCGTGCGGGAAATACGGAGCTGCGGCCCCTTGCCGGTCATCTCCACTTTCTCCAGATAGACGCGCAGCCGCTTGCCTGTGTAGTAATGTTCGCCGGGGATCTGCTCGCGCCACGGGAGACTGACGGTCATGCCCTCAATTTCCAGCGTCACCCAGTTGGGATCCACCTTGGTAACCGTCGCCGTAAGCAGTTCGTCCTCACGGTCCTTGAACATCTGGTAGAGGCTCATCTTCTCGGCCTCCTGCAACTTCTGAAGAATCACTTGCTTGGCGGCCTGCGTGGCGATGCGCCCGTACTCAAGCGGTGTCACATCGATGGCAATCTCATCGCCCGGTTCCACATCCGGCTTGATCTTGCGGGCATCCTTAAAGGAAATTTCGATGTTCTCGTTCTCCACTTCGTCCACGACCTCTTTGATGAGGAGGATTGTCGGCATGTCCTTGCCTTCCTCCAAGTCCACGCGGATCTCCTGCTCCTTATTGCCAAAGTCCTTGCGGTACGCCGTGCCGATCGCCTGTTTGACCGCCTCAATCACCTGGTCAGGCGAGACGTTCTTTTCGGAGCAGATCTGATTAATGGCGGCGAGGAATGATGCGCGCATGGAACAGGGGGGGAAAGTTCTAAAGGAGCTGAAAAAGCGACCATTCCGGATTAGCGGAATAGTCGAAGATACAACTCGATGCTCCTTGCATTATACTCAGTTTTAACAGGTTTGCAAGGAGATCGACGAATGCATTCCCACCCCCAGCCCCCCTGCGTATGATGCATGCATGGACCATGCCGACACCAAGAGTGAACATCTTCTCGTGACAGAAAACGGAAAGACCAGCATTGTCCGCTGCTTCCCTCCGTCGCTCGTGCGGACTCTCCCCAAAACGTTGCGGGAAAGCCGGGGGATGAAGGAAGCGTCTTGCCGGCAAATCTTGCAGACCGGAAGAGAGAAAATGCGACGAGTGCTCGTGAGGATAGATTCACGTAAACACTCCCAATGACACGGGCTCCTCATACCCGGATCCATAAATGTTGAAATTATTTACGTCGTTCCTCGGTCTGCCGCGCATCACTTCTTCTCTTCCCGCAGCAGACTGCTCTTGTACATCTGGGGACGATACGGCTTGACTCGTTCCACTTCGATCCCCGCTTCGGCAAAATCCGCAATCTCCACGCCCGGCGGGAGTTTTTGGTCGTAGCCCAAGAGAAGAAGGTCCGGTTTGACGGTGAGAACAGGCAAAAAGTAATCGTCCACCTCACCCACATACACATGCGCTTCCGGAAACATCTCCTGCACCGCGCGCCGCCGCGCATCGGCAGGATGTTCCGGCAGGCGGCCCTTGAACCGTTTCACGTTCTCGTCCCGCGCCACAACTACGTAGAGTTCACCTCTCTCATATCTCCCCTCCGGCACGGCGCGCTTGACGGCATCCCCTGCTCCAGATATTTCCCCATTTGCGATAGCAGAAGCGCGCTGCGATGAGCGACCCGATGATCCGAGCGCTCGCTGCAGGGCCTGAGCGATAAAGAACCGGTGTCCCGGATGGAGGCCGTCGAACGTTCCGAAGACGAGGACGCGCATAGGAGTTGCGATGATAATGGAAGTATGGAGAGAATCGAAGAAGAAGTAGAGGAATCAAATGAAGCAGACGATGCGGAGGATTTCTCCGGATACACTCTCCCTACGGAAGACGCTGAAAATATCTTCTGCATCCTCTGCAGCTCCTGCATCCTTATTTTACAAGATCAATCACATACACCCTCTTCTCATCCATAACATAGAGGTGGCTCTCGTCCGGATCCACGTAGAAATCCTGCAGCTTGCCGATCTGCTCTCCTTCCAGAACGTACTGCTTGAGATAGGTGGATTCACCCGCTCCCCCGCCATCCGATGTCACGATAACGCGGCTCTTCACCGGATCGAGGAAGTAGAAATCGCGATCGGTGACTTTGAGGACCTTTGTGACGGTCTTGAGCGCGTCCGCCGGCGCGTGGCGGATGGAGAACGGCTTGGCCTCACCGCGCAGCAGCTTGACCATTCCCCCGCCCTCCTTGAGCACGTAGATGCTGCTGTCAATCGTCATATCGAGGGCGCCCGTCAGATCGCCGTTGACGTTGTACTGCACGCCCGGCCCGTAGCGGTTGTTGAGCCGCTCATACTTGTAGATGCCGTTGTCAGTTCCCAGGATGTAGAGGTAACGCTGGTATGTTTCTGCGTCCTTCCCCGCCGCCCAACCGGCCAGGTCATCGGTCTTCATGGAAACCGGCTGGTTCCCCTGGAGTTCCAGCACGCTGTTCCCCGTCGTAAGGAACACTTGCGTCTTGTAACGCGGGAAATTGGTACCGTCGAGGACAAGGCCGTCATCGGTGAGTGGCTTGGGATCGTCGACACCGTTGAGGAGTACGTGATACCACTGCTGCCGGTCAAAGACGACAAATTCGCCGTCCGCCTGGCCGATCATGCCCTGGGCAGAAACGCTGCTGCCCTTGGACGTGAGGTTAACGAGGACGCGCGGGGAAACGCGCAGCACATTATTAATCTCCTCCTGCTTGCTACGGATGCGGTCGACCAGGTCGAGGGCCTCCACACGGAAGAGCCCGCTCTCGTTATCCATCACCTGCTTGGCCCAGGAATCTGCCCGCTGCAGGATCTGATTTGCGGAGTCCATATCACCCGCAAGCCGCCGGTTATCCGCCGTCTTGATCTCCTCATTGATCCGCTGCACAAGCGTGGAAAGCTCTGCGCGCGTCTTGCTCCGCTGGCTTGATACCGAAAGCTTGACGACGAGAATAATAATGAGAAACGCCGCAACCGCGCAGGCAAGGAGAAGAAGATGTGCCCGCTTCTTGCGCTCAGGATGCCGGAGATCCGCCATAAAATTCGCCACCTTCTCCCGGAGGGTTTGTGCACGGGCTGGCGTGCGGGAAAGGAGATGTGAAACGCCGGATGCTGTGGAGCGCGCTGCCTTTCCAAGGAGAGGCACTACCACTTCCTTCGTCTTGTTGAGGACAGGGCCTATGGGAATATTGGCGAATGCCGAGAGCCATCCACTGGCAGCGGATCGGCGCTTAGGAACGATGCGTGAACGGCGGCTGCCAGCCGACCGTATTGCTTCTTCGCCCTCCTCCGCACCATCCCCCGCGCGCTCGAATCGCGGCCGACCGGGCTGCCCCGCCGTGATAATGGCGAACGACGCCGTTTCCCCATCAGAATCCAGCGCCCGCAGGATGTCGCGCTGCACGTCTCCGCCCCGTGAAGCAGATTGTGCGAGCTGTGCCGGTGTAAAGGCGCGCAGCAACCGCTGCGTAGACGCGATCACCGTGTCCTTCACCTCCAGCGGACCGCTCGCAATATGCACAAACGCAGAGAGCGGCTTGCCGCGGGTGAACTCTGTGATCTGCGTGGTTGTGCCATGCCGCACCAAGTAGGCCTCACCGCGACCGGCGTGGGACACGTGCATCGTACCGTTAGGTTCGAGCACCGCCATAATGGCATGCACTTCATCCAACGCATGAGAGAGAAGCAGCCCCTTCATAAGGCCGTTCATTTCCTTCAGCGCGCCATCCAGCCGAGTCCACGATTCGCCATCCGTCTCCACGAGCGCATGCTGCACCACTCGTTCGCATTCAGCGAAGAACGTCTGTGCATGCCGGTCGTCCGCATAGACCTGCACAAGGAGAAGCACGTGCTCCCCGCTTTTCGTCACATAGGAACGTGACAGCAGCACGTCGCCGCCTTCCACCTTCGTGGCGCCTGTGTGGACCGTAATGTCCATCAGGAACTAAGGCTACAGGATGGAGGTTTTTGGATGCAAGGAGAGTTTTTGCTGGTAATTTCTGTTTTGTACAGATCCCCCTCCGCTATCAATGAATACATGATCCGATTCTCTACGAGAGATGGGGGCAACAATCCTGACTCTTCAATACCGGCGCTTCCCGGACTTTGTTCGCACTATGGGAACAGACCGAACGCACCGCACTACATAAAATATTGTCTAATAATTTGTTTATTCTAAGCCAAAATCTAATACACTTTACATTCTTAGACTTGCATATCACCCCACAGGGGAGTACACTGGTGGCAGTTCGATACTTTTCAACCCTGCCATGAACCGACCGAACAGAGTACTGATCTCTGGTTCAGGGCTTACCAGACAAGAGAATGGAAAAAATGAATGAAACGACGCAACCGGCGCCACAAGTGCCGGGAGCTCTTCCCCTTGAGGGAACACCGCTGCCAAAGGCCCCGAACAAAATCGAGGGCTCCCAGGCACATCCTCAATCTCAGAGAGGGCCGCGGCCCCCCTTTAGAAACCGCAATCGCAACAACCGGCAGCAAGGCCAGCAAAAGACAGGTCATGCGCCGCAAGGACAACAGGCCGGCGACGGCCGCAAGATGCCGCTCCGGGTCTATCCCCTTGGCGGATTCGAGCAAGTTGGCCGCAACTGCTTCGTCGTGGAAGTGGATGGCGACATCTATCTCATCGACCTCGGCTTGGAATTTCCGGACGAGGACATGCTCGGCATCGACTATTTGATTCCGGACATCTCCCCTCTGCGCGGGCGCGAGAACAGGATCAAAGGAATCCTCTTTACCCACGCACACCTGGATCACATCGGCGCGGTGCAGCATCTGCTCCCCGCCCTCCACTTTCCGCCGCTCTTCGGCACGCGCCTTACCATGGCGTTCGTCCGCAAGCGGCTGGATGAGGAGAAAATGACCTCCCAGGCGCGCATGAATGTAGTGGACTTCCGCAAGAAGATCCGCCTCGGCAAAGTGGAAGTGGAATTCCTCCGTGTAACCCACTCCATACCGGACTCCGCCGCCATCGCGGTGCACACGCCGTATGGCACCATCATCCACACAGGTGACTTCAAATTCGACCTCACCCCGATGAATGAGCCGCCTGCGGACTTTCACCGCCTTGCAGAACTCGGCGACAAGGGCGTACTTGCGGTCATCGCGGACTCCACCAACGCCACCAAGCCCGGAAATTCCAAGAGCGAGAAGGAGATTTCCGAAACGCTCCACGGCCTCATCCGCGACGCCAAAGGCCGTGTGATCATCTCCACCTTCAGCTCGCTCATCAACCGCATGCAGCAAATTATCGAGCATGCACGCACGTTCAACCGCAAGATCTTCATCTCCGGACGGAGCATGGAGACTAACCTGGAAATTGCGCAACAGCTCGGCTACCTGCGCATCCCGCGCGGCATGATCCGCAAAGTGAGCCCCGCCATGGACAACCTCCCGGACAAGGAAGTGTTAATCCTCACCACGGGCAGCCAAGGCGAAGAGATGGCCGGTCTCGCGCGCATAGGCCTCGGCACGCATCGCCACATCATCGTCAAGAAAGGCGACACTGTCATCCTCAGTTCCAACCCGATCATCGGGAACGAACGCGCGGTGGCCAAGGTCGTCAACAACCTCCACATGCAGGGCGCCAATGTGATGACCAACCAGGAACTGGCGCTCCACACCACGGGACACGGCTACGCCAACGACATCCTCCTCATGCACCGCCTCGTGCGTGCCAAGCACATCATCCCCGAACACGGCGAAGCGCACATGCGCGCCGCGCACGCGGACCTCGCACGCGACCTCGGCTATACCGAGAACCGCATCCATGCGCTCGCCAACGGCGAGATCCTGGAGTTTGATACCAAGGGCGATGCACGCAAGAGCAAGAGCAAACTCGTCTTCAAGGACGTGATCATCGACGGCCGGGGCAGCGCCGGCGAAGGCCAGCGCACGCTCGACGACCGCAAGGTGATGAGCTCCTCCGGCGTGATCATCGTGCTCTTCAAGGTCTACAACGAGTCTAAGAGGCTCGTCGGCGATCCGGACATCATCTCTCGCGGGCTCCTCTATGGCTCCGAGCAACAGACCATCACCCGCGAGCTCACCCAGGCATCCCGCAAGGCGTACGAGGATGAGCTCAACCGCGGAGAAAAGGATCGCAAGGCCCTCAAGCGCGCGGTGACCGGCGCACTCTTCCGCTACTTTGATAGGAAGCTGGACCGGGAGCCGATGGTTATACCATTGATGGTGGAAGTCTGAGAAGAATGAGGCATTTTGCATCAAGAATCAGGAGTAACACTCTTGATTCTTTATTCTTGATTCAAGATTCTCTGCCATTATGATCACAGAACTAATGCAATACGAAGCCATCCTCTTCGACCTCGACGGCACCCTCGTCAGCTCCACCGATCTCTGGGGGGAAGCATTGCGCAGCATGTTCGCTACTCTGGGCATAGAGCTTCCCGCTGAAACGTTTAAACAGCTGTATCGGGCGAACCTGAAACTCAAGGACTGGATCGCGCGATTCGGCGTTCAGGAAACCGATCTGGAACGTCTGCGCCCGCTCCGCGACGCGCATTATATCCGTCTACTGAAAGAACGGGTGGATTGGATAGACGGCGCTGAGGACCTCCTTGCATCATTAACCGAGACCCATCCTCTTGGTCTCGTGACGGGATCATGGATGAGTTACGTCAACGCTATCAATACTCGGCTACCACTCGTCGGATATTTCAAGACAATCATTACAGCAGAAAAGGTGGGTGATTTTATGAAGCCGCATCCGCACAGTCTCCTTCTTGCCGCGGACAGCCTCAGGGTCGATCCCAAGAAATGTATATACATCGGCGACCAGCTCTTCGATATCGAGGCGGCAAGGAACGCCGGCATGGCAAGCTGTTGCGTGCGCGGGTCCTACACGCCGAAAGAGGCGGCGGAAGAGGCGGACTTTACAGTGGAATCACTGGAAGAACTGAAAGAGATTGTATAGACAATGTATATACGTATCCGCAGTAATGTAGACGGCAACCGCAGCCACTCAGATTGTCTCTTCACTATCCTGCTCCGGCGGCAGTTCCTCCAATAGCCTCTCAACAATCTTACGTTCTCTGCTGTGCCCGGGGAGAGCGTTGAGCGCTGTCTGCACTGCCCTGCGTGTCTGTCCCAAAATCTCCCTGCGAGAATCCTCGGTAGCCTGACCGGGCGCCGTCGCGAGTTGTTCGAGATGACCAAGGGAGCAGGAAACAAGCGAGCGCGCCAGGACTTGCACCCCTTCGAGACGCGTATCATCCCACTCCGGTCTTTCCGGATTCGCCAGCGCAGTAAGCTTCTCAATATGCCTGCAAATGGAAGGAGGAACTTCCGGTTCAGCAGAAGAGGCGGATAGGGATTTGGACATAGGAGCGGAATGGTACGCGCTGTTGCGTAGGCGCACAAGAAACTGCTCTGTGGCTTACAGATCACACAACTTTCCCTTTCACTTTCCATCCTTCATACGGCGTCCGACCTTCGCAGAAGGCCGCCCACCGTAGCTTTAGCGAAGGTGGGCAGCCCACCACTATCCTCTCAATTCCTTCTGCTACGGTCGGCAGGCCAGCCTTACATTTTTACTTTTCCTCTGACTTTCCAATTTTCGTAAGGAGTCCACTTACATTTGGAATGCAGCCCCTCCGCATGAATCTCCCATTCTTCACCCGGTTTGATTTTGATAGTGGAATTGCCATCCTTCCCCAGCGAGAGAATTCTGTTGGGATTCTCGAAGCAGAGGCGACGAATGTCATCGACCGTGAGAACTGCTTTTGCAGGTTTGGGCGACATTGGGTGAGGCCACTGTCCGGACAGGACTGTCAGCAGTAAAGGAAGCATCGTCTCCACGCCGGGGACACCGCCCGGCGCTTTAAGCGGTTCGCCGCTCTTCTCCTCCACGGTATGCGGGGCATGGTCCGTGGCGATGCAATCCACCGTTCCGTCCGCAATCCCTTTCCAGAGCGCGTCGCGGTCTTCGACGGAACGCAGGGGTGGGTTCATCTTTCCCATCGTACCGAGCGCCGGATAGTCCTCAACCGTGAGAAAGAGATGATGCGGCGTGACATCGCACGTAACGTTGATGCCGTCTTTCTTCGCCTTCCGAATGAGCGCAAGCGCGCGCTTGGTGGAAATGTGCGTGGGGTGCACGTGGGCGCCGGTTTTGCGCGATTGCTCGAGGAGAAACGATACTGCCTTCTCTTCGCTCTCCGGCGGGCGTCGCCTGGAATGCGCGCTTACATCCGCTTCCTTCATTAACCTGTCAGCCGCATTGGCATTGATCTCCGGATCCTCACAATGAGCTACCACCACAAGATGCTGCTCCTTGCAGAACCGAAGCACATCCCCCACAAGCGCAGGATCGATTTTTTGATTGCCCGTCGAATGATCCAAATACAGTTTGACGCCGCAGCAGGAGGCACGCAGATCTACCAGTTCGTTATTCGTGCACAAGCGGCGCAGTTCCTCCAAGTGTTCGGGAGCCGTAACGCCAAAGTAAAAGCGGATGTCGCAATCCTTGAACCGCTTGGCACGCTCCACCTTGTCGCGAAGTGCGTTTACCGTCACCGTCGGCGGGTCGGTGTTGGGCATGTCGCACACCGTCGTCACTCCGCCTGCAAGCGCCGCGCGCGTCTCTGTTTCCATATCCCCTTTTTGCGTGAGGCCCGGCTCGCGGAGGTGAACATGCATGTCGATGAGGCCGGGCAGGGAGATGGTGGGCACACACAAAGAATAGCAGATGTAACAGCCGGAGAACGCATATTGTCGGACATTGACTCATTCTCAAGAGTATTTATAATCATCCTATGGGCCTCCGGAACTTCTTCAATCTCATAAACAAAGCGGTACAACCGGCAATGCCGCAAAGCAGCTTCGAAGGCCTCACGGAGCTTGAGCTGGAAACGCACCTTGCCATTGCCCGGTACGGAGATTTTGAGCTCACCGATGCTATCCGGCCTTCATACGACCTGCAGATCGTCCCTCGCGAAGGCTGGCGCCAAGACGTGCATAGTGATGGGATCCCCGTCCTCCTGGCCGCCTGCACACGGCAAAAACTCTTCGGCGTGTTCATGGAACTCGTGGGCACGATGGGACCCTATGTCGACACCGTCCTCGAAACCAGCCATATGACCTCCGACGGGGAACACCGGGACCTGTACCGTGAGGGCATCGATCTCCCCGTGCTCCAGAGCCTGCTATGGGAGTACGAAGATTTGCTCATGAACGACGGATGGACCGGCATTGCCGTCTTGGAACCGGACGTCCGGCGGGAAATCCAGTTAAACGAGCATAAGTTGCTCGTCGCCTATGGCAACGATCTGTCGGCGGAAAAAGACGTCCTACGGAACGCGGGCATTGCGCAGAACCAACACATCAAATTCATCACGGAGAATGAGCACATCCATTCATCCTCGGAAACCTATCAACGACTGTGCAATGCATTGAGATGCCAACTCGGCCTGGACGACGATTACACGCCCTAATTACAGAAATCGTTCCGCACTCATCGTTCCAAAAGCATCTCCAAAATCGCCATTCTTGTCGGCACTCCGTTTCTCGCCTGGCGGAAGTACGCCGCATTCGGAAGCGCATCGACATCCGTTTCTATCTCTCCCACGCGCGGAAGCGGGTGCATGACGGTGACATCCTTGCCCTTGAGCTGATCCGCACGGAGGACATACACGTGCTTGAGGCGCTCGTACTCCGAGTGGTCCGTAAAGCGCTCCTTCTGAATGCGCGTCATGTATGCCACATCGCAGTCAAACGCTGCAGCGAAGTCCGATGTCTCCTCATATGGCAGCCCCTTCTCCTTGAGGAAGCTTGTAACCTTTTCCGGGATCTTAAGCTCCTGAGGCGAAACGTACGTAAAGTGGATGTCCTTGAAGAGCCCGAGGAGGTACGTAAGCGAGTGGACCGTGCGGCCGAACTTGAGATCGCCGACCATCGCCACCTTAATACCGTCAACCTTCCCGCGTTCCTTGGAGATGGTATAGAGATCCAGAAGTGCTTGGGTGGGATGTTGGCCCGGACCGTCGCCGGCATTGATGAAAGGGACTTTGGAAACGGAGGCGGCGCGGTCTGCCGAGCCCTGCTCCGGGTGCCGCATGGCGATGATATCCGCGTACTGGCTGACCATCATGATGGTGTCCTCGATGGTTTCCCCTTTATAGAGGGAACTAAACTGGAATCCGTCCGCCGTAATCACCTGGCCGCCCAGCCGCAGCATTGCCGTCTCAAAACTGAGACGCGTGCGGGTAGAAGGCTCGTAGAAGAGCGCGGCAAGCACTTTGCCATGCAGCCGGTCATCCGCTTTCTTTTTTTCCAGCACCTTGTCCATATCAGCGGCGCGGGAGAGGATGGCGTCCGCATCTTTGCGTGTGAGTTGTTTGGTGGACGTGAGGTGCGTGAAAGGAAGCGGCATAGCCATGAGCGTAGACGAAAGGAAATGGAGTGTCCATGTTTCATTCCATCTGATCCCAAAGCCTCAAACTCGCACTCCTCCTCGCCTGTTTGACCGTACTGCAAGACTCCCTATACTCCCGCTCTCCCATCGCATGGTGCCAGACATATCTCCTTGCCGCAGAGGGCAGGGCCAGTATGGATGGCCCGTATCTGTTCCGCATTCCGGTTCGCTACGGGCTTCCGGCGCACCTTCCCCAACGGTCAGCTCTGTCAGACAAGCACCCTCAGATGGGATCCCCCCCTGCCTCGGCGGGGGGGGCATTTTTTTCTGCGCGTCGTTCATCCCTCCTCTACAATCCCCTCATGTCCGAGACCGACCTCGAGATGATCACTGTGCCTCCCCAAAGCGAAGACGCCGCTCGCCAGGACGTCACATCAGACGGACGGGCCATCGCCTCCTCCACGCTGTGGCAGGTGGCAAGCCAGGTGCTGATGGCTGCGCTCTCCGTGGTGACCACTAAGTTCGTGGCGATGGGCCTGAGCCAGGAGCTAGCCGGCCAGTACAACACTGCATACGGCTACTTGCAGCTCTTCGGAATCCTCGCGGACTTCGGGCTCTACGCGGTGGCAGTCCGTGAGGTTAGTAAGGCAAAAAACCGCGAGCACGTCCTCGGCGCATTGATCGTCCTGCGCCTCATTATTCTCGCCTTCTCGCTCGGGAGCGCCGTGCTCATCGCCTGGCTTGTGCCGCACTGGCAGGGCACGCCCTTGCCGCTCGGCATTACCATTGCCGCGCTTGTCCCCACGCTTACGCTCGCTGCAGGAATCCTGCGCACTGCGTTCCAGGTGGAGCACCGGATGCACTACGTCTTCATCGCGGAGGTGGCACAGCGGATTATCACCGTCATTCTCATCGGCAGCATCGTCGTGAGCGGCATCCGCGCGTCGACGGACCCCAATATTTACCTGCTCTTCCTCGGCTTCGGGAGCATCGGTGCCCTGGAGCTCTTTCTCACCTCCGTCTTCTTCGCGCGCCGCATCGTCCCCATCCGCCCCCACTGGGATCCCGCGCTGCTTACACACCTCGCCAAGCAGGCGGCGCCCTATGGATTGGCCTACCTCTGTACCGCGCTCTACCGCCAGTTCGATGTGACGCTCATTTCCATGCTGCGTCCCACGGATTTCCAGCTGCAGAACGCGTACTACGGCTTCGTCCAACGGATGATGGACATGGCGTACCTCTTGCCCACGTTCCTCCTCAACTCCGCACTCCCCACACTCAGTACGCGCGCAGCGCGCGGGGAGGACACGCGCAGCATCTTAGGAAAGATCCTCTTCGCCATCCTCCTCCTGGGTTCCACGGCGGCGCTCTTTGCCGCACTCTGGCCGCGCCCGCTCGTCGCACTCCTCACCACACAGGCATACCTCAGCACGGCAACCCAGCCGGGGTCGGATACCGTACTGCAGCTGCTCTCGCTCTCCATGTTCTTCAACGGCATCGTGGTCTACTCCTTCTACGTCCTCCTCACGCGCCACCGCTGGAAGCCGCTCGTCTTCACACTTGCGCTCGGTGTGGTTGTCTCGCTCGTCTCCAACGTACTGCTCATCCCGCGACTGGGATTTGTGGGCGCATCCGTCACCTCCATCGTCACCCACGCCTTCCTCGCCTGCCTGCTCCTCCCGCAGGCGATCCGCACCATGCCCATACGTTTCCCGATGAAAGAGATGACGCAGTGGGTCACATACAGCGTCGGTCTCGCCGCAGTCCTCTACCTCTTCCGCCCCTTCCTTACATCTTCCTTCCTTACACTAATCTTCGGCACCGCGACGGGGCTGTGGATGCTGGGCCTACTCTGGTCACTGGGATTGACGAAAGCTTTCCCGTCGATGTCACGAAAGTGAACTGACAAAAGAAGCGATTCCACAGCAGGGAAGTGCCTGCCTTGAGCCGCCGAACGAGACAAGGGGATCGAAGGACGAGGGGCGGGAATCCTCAATACTTTCCCCTTTTTGCTTGCGAAAAACGTAAAGATAAGTAACATTGCGTCATGTTTAGAGAATATTGGCAAGATGCGGGAGAGCCGCTTCATCATCCGGATTCCACAGCCCTCGCTACGCAAGTAGAGACGCACATCCAGCAAAGAATCGGACGGGCAATCCGGGATCTGGCCGTGTTAGTCACTCACGATCCACTGCGGATTATCCTGCGTGGTGATGCCTCTACGTATTATCACAAGCAAATGGCGCAAGAGGCCGTTAAAAGCGTGATGAAGCCTTGTGGAAGCGACTTTGCATTGGAGAACCACATAAACGTCGCGTAACACGCCCCGATTGCAGGAATTGCGCCAAAACGCCATTTGTGCTACAATAATGGGAAATGCACATCCCCTCTCCCATCGCCAAAATTGCGGCGATTCTCGTGCTCCTCGCATGGCCGATGAGTGCATGGGCAGCCCCACCTCCGGGTGCAACCGGCGTAACAGCGGCAATGGAAAACGGCAATGTGCGCGTGCGATGGGATCCGGTGCGCGGACAGGATATTGCCCGCTACCGCATCTACTACAGCCACGAATCCATCCTGCAGAACGACGGCGCGTACGATGATTTCGATTCCACGCCGGGAGATACCACGGAGTTCCTCCTCACCAATCTCCCGCCGCTCACGCGCATCTACGTGGCGGTACTGGCGGTGAACGCGGCAGGAGAAGAGAGCGCATCATTTGGCAATGAAGCGATGCTCGACCTTCCCTCTACCGCGGCGGATCAAACTCCTCCCGCCCCGCTCACATCCACACAGCAACCTGCGAGCTCCCTGCACCTCGTCTCGGCACAGGCGCTCTCGCCCACAACTGTCTCGCTCACGTTCTCCGAGCCGGTGACTGTGCGTCAGGAAGAAGCTGTCGGCGCCTTCCAGCTCACCGACGCCACCGGCGCAGCCACGGCTATCCGGCAGATCGCCGTGCTCGGGCCCAACGTGACGCTCGACACCGTCGCCCTCCAGGCGAATATGCCCTACACCGTCAAAGCCCTGCTCGTACGCGCGGCGCAGTCCCCGAATGGGTTCGCCGTCATCGTCGACAGCAACGCCAACGCAGCGTCCTTCACCTATAGCGGCTCCTCGCCCACCTCCCAACCCTCTCCCGCACAAGCTACGGATCCGCTCTCTGCCCCCACGAACATGCGAATGCGCATAGAACGGATGGAGGGAATGCACGCAGATGTCCTCCTTACCTTCGCAATGCCGGAAGGGGCCGTCGTGCCGGCGAGCTTTGAGGTGTTCCAGAGCATCAACGGAGGAAAGAGTTATGCCACGCCCCAGACCATCACCGGCACTGCGCGCTCCGTGCGCTTTACCAACGTCCCCCTTGGCGCATTTGCCGTCCTCCTCCGCGCCATCGCCGCGGACGGCCGCGCCTCCCCCACCGCCCCAGCCGCCATCACCATCCAAACCTCCGGCACCTCCTCGCCCTCCCGCTCTACACCACTCGAAAAGACGGGTGCCGGCGTGGGCGCTGTGCTCGTCCTGTCCGGCGCGGTTGTGGGATGGAGGAAGATGAGAACGAAGGTCGCAGGCAATAATCGATAAGTCGTCGAAAAAGGAAAGAACTCCAAAATGACAGGGCATGCCTCCAGTCGCGTTGCATATCTCGCGCTGTCTGTTCTTCATCTCCGGCATGATCTATACACGGATGGAAAAGGCCTCCGGGAAATAGCGGCGGAACCTATTCCTTCATCATATTTTAGGGATACACTGGCACGCTTTATGGCGAAACCTGTTCTTCGTTGGCTCTTCTTCGCGTTCGTCTTTGCAGCGGGCGTGGCAATGCTCACTTGGCGCGAAGCGTCGCTGCAGACACCGCGCTACCTGCGCACTATTTTCCTTCCCGCGCCTCAAGGTTCAGCCACACTGATGATCACCCCCGAAGGAAAGACGATGCTCATCGGCGGAGGAAAGGATTTTTCGGTCTTCGAGGAGATGGGGCAAATCCTCCCCTTCTTCAACCGGACCATTGATCTTCTGGTTGTTCCCGACGCGCGGACTGTGAGCCTCACGACACTCACCGAACTTTCGGAGCGCTGTACGGTCCGCCGCACGCTGCTGCCGTCACCACTTCCTGATACGCTCACGATCCATCGGGATATCCTGGACGCGCATCATGTCCCCGTAACGGACATGGAATGGAATTCGACAATAGACATCGGCGCAGGACTGACCCTCGCCATGATCAATCGTGGTAAGTCCAAGCCTGCCATCGTCACCATCAACGCGGAGAATGTGCGCCTCGACCTCCCCGGCTCTTCAGATGATCTGACGGGCGACTTCTCCGCCTCCATCCTCCGCGGAATTCTGCGGAAGGATGGCCTGCCCGAAACCGTCGTCATTCGCGATCCCAAGCAGGAGGCATGGCTCAAAAATGTGACGATTCGAAACCTGGCGACGGAGGGGCGTGTCACCCTCTCCTTGGAATGATCTGGATGGTCGCGGATCCCCCATCCTTGACGTTCCTTTAGAACGGCTTTTCCGCTACACTATAAGCGAATGCAGACCCTTCTCCTCGTCGCGGGCCGCTCCCGCCGTTTCTGGCCCCTCGCCGAAAAGAGCCTCGTCCCCCTCACAGGAAAGACGCTTCTGGCGCATCAGCTGGAGCACCTTAAGGCTGGCGGCTGCACAGACGTTGTCCTGGTGTGCGGGAAGCATAATAAGAAGGAGGTCAAGCGCCTCTTTCCGGAGCACCGGATAATCGAACAGCAGGATCTGGAAAAGGGGATGCAGGGCGCGCTGCTCTCCGCGCTCCCCAAAATCAAAGGCCCGGTGATGGTGGTGGGCGGAAATGATGTGATTGAACCGGGTGCCTATCGCGCCTTACTCAAGGCCGCTTCCCGGAAAGGCGTGGATGGCGCGCTCCTCGCACAAAAAGTGAAGCGCTACTTCCCTGGCGGATATCTTTCTGTGAAGCGGGGAAAGATCACCAACATTGTCGAAAAGCCAGGCGAAGGCAACGAGCCAAGCAAGCTCGTGAACATCGTCGCCCATGTCCATCAGAATCCGTCAGCGTTACTCAAGCTCCTCAAGGAGGTCGGCAACGAGAATGATGACGGCTACGAGCGGGCGCTCGCTGTGCTCTTTAGAGAAAAGAACTACGTGGCCGTTCCCTATGAAGGAACATGGCAAGCCGTTAAATATCCCTGGCACCTCCTCAGCCTGCTCCCCGCGTTCCTTGAAGAAATCGGAAAGCCACACATATCCCGCAAGGCTTCCGTCCACCCGACAGCCGTGGTGGAGGGCAGGGTAATTATTGAGGATGACGTCCGCCTCCTTCCGCATGCCGCAGTCATCGGTCCGTGCTACATCGGACGCGGCAGCATCATTGGAAACGGGGCGCTGGTGCGGGGATCGAGTATCGGCGAGCGGTGCGTAGTTGGATTTGGGACGGAGGTGAAGGGCAGCGTGCTCATGGACGATGTGTGGACACACATGACGTACATTGGCGACAGCGTCATCGGCAGCAACGTATCCTTTGGGGGTGGCTGCATGACCGGCAACTTCCGACTGGATGAGGGAGAGATTTCTTCGCAGGTGGGACATGACTCCATCGCTACGGGCCTCACGAAGTTCGGAGCGATCATCGGCCCTCATTGCCGCCTTGGCATCCAGGTTGGCACCAACCCCGGCATCAAAATCGGCAGCGGCAGTTTTGTGGCTGGGGGCACGCACCTCAAGGAAGACATTCCCGAGAAAAGCTTTGTGTCGATGAAGGACGGCAAGCTCTTTGTGCGGGAGAACCGCATAGACGTCGCTTTGCCCGAGCAGAGGAAGAAATATGTGCCCAAGAAATGACCAATGACCAAGTATCAATGATCAAAACGAATAATCAATTATCAATGTTCAATTCTCAAAACGGTCTGGGCGACAAAGCGTTTTGATTATTGAGATTTTGTGAATTGGTAATTCCTCACAGATAATAGACAAATGACAGAAATACTGTACACAAGAGTTATCCACATTCTCTGTGGATACATGTGTATATACGGAATACACGACCTCCGGCTGTTCTCCACAGGGCATTTTCATTTTTCGCATCTGGAAGCCAAAACTCGTAACTTTGGGCTCTAGAGAGCCACACAGGTTTGTTGTCCACGAGTTTTCCACATCCCACCCACACCTCTTTTCCTCCCCCACTTTGTCACTTTTCCGCTTCCGTAAGCGATGTAAGGAATACTTACATGAAGATTTCCACAGTATTAAGCCTATAAATGTGGATGAAAAGGAAGACCGTATGATGATGACTAATTCATTATATTTATTATTAATTTTTTATTTCGGCAGAAATACAGATGTGGAAAGCAACTTGCTGGTAGTTTTTGAAAAAGAAAAAAAGAGAAACGTTGAGAGAAAAATAGTGTATCTTTAATTCCCTCTCGCCCCTCACTCCCTCCCCGTTCGTATGAAGTTCTCATGCGCCACCTCAGACCTCCTTCAGGCCTTGCAACTTGCCAGTCGCGCCATTGGGAGCCAACAAGCGCTTCCTATTCTGGGTAATATCCTCCTGGAAGCGGAGGGGAAAACATGTACGGTGAGCGCGACAGACCTAGAGCTGAGTATTATTACGCAATTTGATGCATCCATAGAAAATGAAGGTTCGATTACTATTCCCGCGAAGGCTATCCTCAACTTTGCTCAATATAATCAGGATGCAGAGGTTCTTCTTGAGACAAGCGAGGGAACACAATTGAAGTGTAATTCCAAACACGCAAAGGCAGTGATTGCAGGTGAAGCAGCAAGTGAATATCCCACGATTACATCCGTAGACCGGCAGACAGCACTCACACTAGAAGCTGAACCCCTCCTTCATGCACTTCACCTTATTACATTTGCCTCTGCAAAGACCACGCTTCGTCCTGTTCTTTCCGGTGTCCTTTTTCAATGGGAAAAGGAGGCACTGACACTCGTTGCAACAGATAGTTACCGCCTTTCGGAATATAAGTTGCAGACAAAGGGTGCCGCTTCCGATATCTCCTGTATTATTCCTGCAAAAATCCTGGAAGAGCTCCGAGCCGTACTTGGAGCAAGCCTTCGTAAGTCGGACGGGAAAGAGGGGGGTGATGGGAAAGATGCAGGAGGGAAGATGAAGGTACCGGAAATTTCCGTATACCTCAGTAAGCAGCAGATAGAGTTACATGCGGGCAATGTAACCCTTCTCTCTCGCCTCATTGACGGTAAATTCCCGGATTACCGGCAGATCCTTCCCAAGGAAGCCAAGACCGAGGCGCTCTTTTCCACCCACGAGCTTTCGACTGCAGTAAAGCGCATGCACTACTTTGCCAAGGAGATGAATAACAATGTCACATTCAGCATCGCGGACGGCCAGGCAAAACTCACCACGCCGCAGACGCAGGCAGGCAAGGATGAGGCGGCTCTCACCTGCGAAGTGAAGGGCGAGAGCAATAAAATTGCGCTCAGCTCAAGCTACCTGCTGGACTTCCTTGGACACATCAATGCAGACAATGTCCTCATGAAAGTAATTGATAGTCTCCATCCAGCAGTCTTCACCCTTCCGGACAACCCGCGCTATCTCCATCTCATCATGCCGCTGAGAATGCAGGAGGAGTGAGGAGGCTTAACAGGATGAATATTCCCTGAAAATCAGGTGAATAGTCATATATTGACAAATTTTACTAATATAATTTATTATAATTTTATGGAAAAGGAAATAGAACTGGACAATATTAGCAGGCAAATAGAGAGACTGAAGCGCCTCAAGCTGCTTTTACAAGATGTTCCTGACGCCACACGCAGTATAGATGGAGCGCTCTCGGAGGTTCGCCTGCAATTACAGGCAACTCTTAACATAGCCTCAAGTGCACTGTCGGGGATTTTGGAACACTATCAGCAACTCTCTCTTGATGCGGTGTTTCACAGTCTTCCCTTTGAGCAATTTTCAGAAGAACATACAATATATGTTGATATAGGAGGCGGTTTCGATCATGAACATCAGCCCCCTCCTTTACACCGCAGCACCATTCTCGCCAGGGCATATCTTGCCAAGGCTTCTACGCTCAACCTGTCCATTCCCGGCGAAACACTGTTTAGCGCATGTGGAGTTCCCCAGGATCTCTTTGATCAAATGGCGGGTTATCTGCGCCAAACGGCCGACAGGCTATCGCGGGATTGTCATTCCTTTCTTTTGGACATTCAAGATGGAGCCGCGGGGGCACTTCCAACGTATCAACTCGTAGCAAAAACCTGGAGGCTTGCGTCACAATCTTCATCCTGAACAGGACGATTGCATGGGGGAAATGATATTGAGGAAGCGCCAAAGCACTTGCTTTTCGAGTCATTTCGTCGTATCCTATAGACAATATCGCCCGAAAACGGGAACAGGATTCTTTCGGTATCTGAATCCCCTTCACACAATTTTGCGTGTGAAGGCCGTGTAGGGTGATCCATCGGCTCGACGCATGAAACCTTCACTTTTACTCGGGGACAATACCCATCAGGAGCTTTCGGAGCTCCTGAGGGCGAAACATAGGCTGGTGATCTCCGGGGCATCCAACGAGACGGCAAAAGCGATGCTCCTGAGCCATCTTGTCTCATTCCATCCACAGCCCAGCCTGATTGTTACACAGAACCATGGCGGGGTGGATGCATTGCGGCACTGGCTACAGTTCTTCGATGTGCCCGCAGGGCGCTTGTATCCGGTGAAGGATGCCGACGGACATATTTTGTCGGAGCATCTCCAGATCTTCCTGCAATATATGCAGTCGGAAGAAGGCGAAATGATGGCATATCTTTGTGATCGTGAGACGTGGGATATCCCCTTCCCCTCCTTCAGGGAACTTTCCCAGCGGAAAATCGTTCTCAAGGAAGGTGAGGATGTGCCGTTTACCAAGTTTGTGGAAGACCTGCTCGAGCGAGGGTATGCCCACGGCGAGGATCTCTACCTCCATCCGGGCGAGTACCGGAGGATTGGGGACACGTTGGATATTTACCCAATCCAGTCCTCCCACCCCTATCGGGTGATGTTCGATTTTGACAAGGTGCTCAAGGTTTACGCAGTGGATAAAGATGATTTGTCGAAGACTGAGGCTGCAGGTCCCAAGCTGGACATCTTTCCAGCCACATTCCAGAGAACACAGCTCCTCGCAGATCAATTACCGGAGGGATCAACGCTCGTTCTTGATGATCAGGATGATATCCAGCCACCTCCCAATTCGTCCACGCTGAGCTTTACAGCATTCCCAGAATCCACAGCGAACCACGCGCACCTACGCTATCTCTCTGTCCTTAAATTCTACACGCTCACGGACTTTTTGAACGATGTGCGCGACAAGCTGACGCAGGAATGGACACTCCTCATCGTCACAAAGCGCGCGGAGGAACTGGCGAACATCCTTAAGGAAGAACATATCCCTGTTCTCGAACATGATCATCGTCCTGGCGCCATTACACTTATTCCTGCCGGCGAGAACGACCTGCTCCCCCATTCCCTCCAGAACCCGGACCTCAAGTGCGCGCTCCTTACGGATCGCGAAATTTTCACACTCAAGAAAGCGGGCAAGCAGCGCAGCGTTGCCAAGCTGGCCCTAGACTTCATCACGTCGCTGCAGCCGGGGGACTATGTGGTGCACATGGACCACGGCATTGGGCACTTTGAGGGGATGACGCAGAAGACCATCGACGATGTGACGCGCGAGTATCTGGAGCTTACATATGCAGGAGGCGACAAACTTTTTATTCCGGTAGACCAGGCGGACAAGCTGAGTAAGTTCGTGCACGAGGAGGGTGAGGAACCGGTGCTGAACCGCTTGGGGACCGTGGAGTGGAAGCGCGTGACGGAGAAGATGCGGACAGAGACCAAGCAGATCGCCAAGGAGCTCCTGCAGCTCTATGCCAAGCGCGCACGCAGCAAGGGTCACGCGTTTGGCGAAGATTCCGCAAACCAGAAGAAATTCGAACAAGCGTTTCCCTACGAAGAGACGCCGGGGCAGATGGCGGCCATTGCAGATATTAAGAAGGACATGGAGAGCGAGCATCCTATGGACCGTCTGGTCTGTGGTGATGTGGGATTCGGCAAAACCGAAGTGGCCATGCGCGCGGCATTTAAGGCTGTGGCGGCTGGCAAACAAGTAGCCATCGTTGCGCCTATCACTATCCTTGCTGACCAGCACTACCATACGTTCCGCGAGCGTATGGCGGGATTCCCCGTTACCGTCGACATGCTCAGTCGCTTCCGCTCTGCTGCTGAGCAGAAGGACATATTGGAAAAGCTGCGGAAGGGGAAAGTGGATGTGATTATCGGTACGCACCGCCTACTCCAGGATGACGTGAAGTTTTTCAACCTGGGTCTTGTGATTATCGACGAGGAGCAGCGGTTTGGGGTCAAGCAGAAGGAGGTATTCAAGCAGATGCGTGCCAATGTGGACCTCCTTACGCTCACGGCTACGCCTATCCCCCGCACGCTCAATCTTGGTCTTCATAAACTGCGGGACATTTCCACTATTACCACTCCCCCACCCGGGCGGTTGCCGATCATCACCGAAGTGCGGAAGTATTCCGATGAGCTGGTCCGACAGTCGATTCTCGCGGAACTCAAGCGTAAGGGGCAGGCCTTTGTCCTCCACAACCGCGTGGAGACGATTGATGCTTTTGCAGACAAGCTCCGTTCGATGATTCCCGAGGCGAAGTTCGTCGTGGGACACGGACAGCTTCCCCCCGACCAACTGGAAGAGCGGATCCTGGCGTTTAAGAAGGGCGAATGCGATGTCCTGGTGTCGTCCACAATCATCGAGAACGGTATCGACCTGCCGCGCGCCAACACGCTCATCGTCAACGAAGCCGAGCGGTTCGGCCTTGCCCAGCTCTACCAGCTCCGCGGGCGTGTCGGACGCAGTAAGCTCCAGGCTTACGCGTACTTCCTCTACCATACGCAGCGACTCAAGGATGATGCCAAGAAGCGCCTCAAGGCGATCGTGGAGGCATGTGAACTCGGGTCGGGATTCCAGGTGGCCATGCGCGATCTTGAGATCCGCGGCGCGGGCGAAATCTTGGGCGCGAGCCAGTCTGGCACCATGCAGACGGTGGGCGTGAGCCATTATCTCCGGATGCTCAAGCAGGCCGTGGAGGAGATGCGCGCTGGCGCAAAGGAAGTGGAGGAGGTGGAGGAGCAGGTAGAGATCCAGCTGCCAGTTGAAGCCTTCATTCCATCCTTCTACATTACGGACGAGCAGGAGAAGATTTCCGTTTACCAGAAGTTGGCAGGCAGCGAGGAGGAGAATGTGCTCAAGGAGTTTGAGGCGGACCTCCGAGATGAGTACGGCGAGCCCCCCACGCAGGTCAAGCACCTCTTTGCAGTCCTTCGGCTCAAGATGGCCGCGCGCGCGAGCGGAGTTGTGCGCATAAAGTCCGAGGATATTTCCAAGAACGAGCGGGACGTTGTCCTTACGCTCAGCGCGCGTGTGACGGCGAAGGAGATCATGCAGCTTCTCCGTGAAAATGCGCAGTGGAAGATCAGCGGGGCCACACTACGGATTCCCGAGCGCGTCCTTTCCGGGCGTTCCGACGGACACTGGCTTGAAGAGCTGACGAAAGAAGTCGCATTGCTCAAGAAAGAGAGGAAGGCGAAGAAGGAGAAAGAGGAGGTGAAGGAGTAAATCCGCCCGCTTCCTTTATTCCCCCAGGATGTTTTTTGTGTGCAATTGGTCGGAAGCAGGGGGGGGGGGTTCTCTGGGTACAGAGAACCTATTTCGCAGCTTTCGGGTGCCAAAAAATCATTATCATGAGCTATTCACGATACGGCGACTCTTTCGTCATCCATAGAGACCCTCCATTCTATTCGCATGCGTCGCTTCACCATCATTATTCTTCCTCTTATCCTCATAGCCTGTTCTTCACGGATAGGCGATGCGACCGTTGCGCGCGTTGTAGACGGGGACACGCTTGGCGTGACATTTGCAGACGGAAAGCAGGAGAAGGTCCGCATTGTGGGCATTGATACCCCGGAGACCGTGGACCCGCGGAAGCCCGTCCAGTGCTTTGGCAGGGAGGCGAGTGACTATATGAAGGTATTGGTGTCTGGAAAGACTGTCATTCTTGAGAAGAAGCCGGACGAGGACCGGGATAAGTATGGCCGCCTGCTCCGGTATGTCATGCTGGATGGGCAGGACATTGGAGCGCAGATGATTGGAGAGGGCTATGCGTTCAGTTACAAAGTTTTCCCGCATCCCCGCTTGGCTCAGTATAACCAGCTGGAGCGTCAGGCTCGTTCAGAGAGGCGTGGCCTCTGGGGAGACGCGTGTGAGTATGCATCAAAGAAATCTTCCTCGCGCTGATCATGCCGGCATTATTCTTCCGAAAAATACTTCTTGCCGAGCTTGAGCGTGATGAACCCGACGATGATGAGACAGGCTCCCGCGGCAATGAGTGCCACAGGCCAGCCCAGGCTCTCCTGGAAGTATTCGGCGGTGAGCTTGAGAATGTTGATCATCAAAAACAGTGCGCCGAAGACCAGGAAGGAGCGCACGCGTGACCAGAGGCTGAGAAAGATGGCCCCGAGGGCAAGGCCCGGGGAAAGGGTTTCCCAGAAGAATGATTGGTCCGGCTCCCAGTGTCCTAGCAGGATGGCGGAGAGTAGGAAGGCGAATACACCCGTTCCCTGGAGAAAGCCCGCGAGTGTATAGCGGCCCATCTTTTGTAGCTCATGGCCGATGAGGATGTACGAGAGCCCTGCGATGAGCGTGCGGTAGAAGGAGAAATTCCACGGCTCGAAGAGCGGGTTTCCCTGTGTGAGCAGGGTGGTGAATGCGTAATAGAGCCACGTGGCGGCGAAGACGGTGAAGAGGAGGAAAAGGGAGGTGCGGAAGAGGAAGAAAGAGGAGAGGAAGGTGAGCGTAAGGACGCCGGCCACGACGACGTGCGTCATGGGCTCGTTAATGTCGTAGCCTGCTTCGCGGAAGGTGACGAAGAGGCCGAGCGGGAGCAGTAGGGCGGAGAGGAGAAAGAACGCCTCCGCCAACCGGCCGTATGTCTTATGTTGGAGGAAGGAAAGGCCGGCAGCGTACGCGGCGATGCCGGAGCCGAGGGTGGCGAGGATCTGCGCGAGCGAGCCGAGTCGTGCCCAGTTTTGCCATACGAGGACCGCCACGCCCAGGAACACGATAGCCCCCCCTACCGCAGCGAGCATGTCCGAAAGTCGGAAGTGGAGCAGGTGGTGCTTTTTCCCTGTTCCCTTGTCGTAGGCATGCAGCACTTCCTGCCGCGAGAGGAGCTTCTTCTCCGCGAGGGCGGTAATGAGCTCCAGGAGCTTTTGCTTGTCCATAGGGTTATGAGGGAAGAATCCAGCCTAAGAACTGGTATCCGCCGTAGTAGTACCGCCCTTCCGTTTTGAGGGGCAGACGCTTGCTCACACCGTGGCCGCGGATGTAGTACGAGCCGGGATAGTGCGATCCACCGAAGAAAAGGAAGTCGCCTGACTGACCCTGCACCACCTCGAAGCCATCCGGAGAGATCTGGACCGGGTCGAGTTTGAGTTTCTGCGCTTCCTCGAAGGTGACTGCCCGGCTCGTATTGGTCGTGATGTCGTGCAAGTAGAGCGTGGGTTCGCTGCCGGTGTCACCGGGGGTGCGTGCCTTCTTCTTTGTCAGCTGTCCTTTTTCCACCGAATATTCCCAGTTGCTGGAGTAATCGCTGGTGGTGAGGTAGAGGAAGCCGTACTGCGGCTGCACCAACATTCCCGGGATGATGATGCTTGCCGCCACCAGCAAAACCATAAGCACCGGGATGGCAATACCGATGAGGAGCGGCAGGTGCTTGCGCAGCATGGTGCCAGCGTAAACCCCGCCTACGGCCTTGGGAAGGGCGGCCCATGTGGGAAAAGATAGTCTTCCTGGGGCAAAAGGGAGCAGTGGGCAGGAAAGCCCTGGACGGTTACACTACATATGCCCCCTGTGCCGAGGTGGCGAAATGGCAGACGCGCCAGCCTTAGGAGCTGGTGGGAGCAATCCCTTAGAGGTTCGAGTCCTCTCCTCGGCACCACGTAAAAGCGTGAGCGCTCTACGTGGCAGAGAAGCGAGCAGAGATTTTAAGTGGGACGTGGCCGCTCAGCAGCTTTACGACCCTGCGCTGCATAGTCTTGCGACAGAGGGACGAGAAAGGGTCCTCTCTCTGACCAACCATTGACAACTATTCTAATCAGCTGTCAGTATCCTATAGATGAAGCAGGGCCAAATACTAACGGCTTTAGCAGTTATAGGTATGGTTGTTACTTCTTGTAGTTCAAGAGTCGTTTCCACAGAAACGCCAACTATCACATCGAATGCAGTGAGTAGCTCTCTCTCAAGTTCTTCAGTGCAGTCATCTTCTCCTGCAAAATCGAGTACTCCTCTGAGCACCCTGGAATTGTCGCTTTGGAAAAACGGTAAGGTGGATAGCATTGAGAGAATACAGGTGGATGGTCGTGCAGACTGGAAAGTTGCCATAGGGCCGGATGGGCAACGGTATGTCGCACTGTCCACGAAAGTCTTGCGGTTGAATGGATCAGGGAAAGAGCCAACAGTCATTTACAGCGACGATGCCTTGCGCCGTACAAGCGGTATCGTGCAAATCACCCCATCACTTAACAAGAAGCTGCTCTATATTCTTCAATCGTATGCAGATCCGATGACTGAGGGGCTGGGAGAACAAGCTCTGGTTGAGCTCAATCTCGATACACTCGAAACTCGCATCATCGATCGTGCAGAACCCGGCATTTATACAAAAATCGATTTCATCGCGAATGTTCGCCGCGGAGATGTTCTCTATTGTCATTGTGGGGGCGAAGGAGGTGGTGCATGGGGCAAATATTACTTGCTTGGTCCGGATGGCTCGCGTGAGGAGGTCGTTTCCTATGGTCCTGGCCCCAAAGGTGTCGGCACGTTTGAATATGTCGTTCCCCTTGGATATGTGCAGCAAGCAGACAGTATTCTCTTTGGAGAACGCATGAATAAAACTGCCTCTTCCCCCTTGTTTCTGTACAACATTCATCTGCGGGAACGCACACTTCTTCGCGGGGTACCTGCTGATTTCTATCCATGGGGTGATGGGGCTGTGCTGAGCTCTGATGGGACACGTCTTGCCCTTCTTACAGAGCAATCCCATCTTCTACTTTCGGTGCCATCCGGAGAAATCATCAGAAAGCGGATCCTGAAAGAGCCATTGCAAGTCTATATACAAGGCTTCATTTCCGACAACGACTTATGGGGCTACGGCCATCAAGGGTTCGTCACGCTGAATTTTGACGGCCCGTCGCCTCTCATCACCCCTTTTGCCCCACTCATTGAGGGGGGACTTGGTGGAGGTATTCCTGGCTCGGATGGCTCTGTTCTTATATTTCGCTTACTAGCAAACTGATAATCCTCTAAGACGAAGATGCGAGATGAATTTGAATGAGCTAAGTTCTCACGTCGTCCAAAAACCGTGCACCAAAGTTGCAAGACAGATGAATACTGCTTCTCTGCTTCCTTACAATCATCATTTCAGTTACAGCTTCTCTACCTGCACACACTCCTAGAACGGTTCATCCATAAGAACGGGATCAAGGCTGCGGCTCGCTCTTCCTTGGAGTTTCATCTATTCTACGATGCAAATCATCGCGCGTCTCTTCTACTGCACGTGGTACGGGGTCTACCGGCATCGTCAAATTATCCAAGATTGTGAACTGTGTGTCCTTCACGCCCTTGGACCGCAATTGGGTCAGATCACAGCAGTCCAATTTTACTACCACAGTAAGCATTTATAATTCCCTCGGCTTCAATGACCAACAGATAAGTTGTTGGAACCCCCTCATCACCAAAGTTGATAACGCCTGCGTGATTGCCTATATCGAGAGATGGCATTACTTCGCATAGGACGATACGGGACTCTCGATCGCCCCGCTTGAACTTGACTGAAAATACGAATATTGTAGCTTTTGACAAGCTGTCGGCACCCCGCTGATTGCGTCGGGTTGTTCAAGTGAGGAGGCATTGTCATGGTCGAACGGTTCTTTGAAAAGCCGAGACGGGAAGTGGACACATTAGAAGAGGCTATCCACCACGACCTGCAGGCGCTGCTGGCCGAGGACTTTGCGGACTTCACCGACCTCGTAAAAGCTGTGCGCAAGCAGAGCAACCTGTGGCTTGGTGGCGGCTGGTTCTACGGTCCCCTGCGGCACAAGATGGTGCGCTATCTCTCCCAGGAGGACGGCTACGAGGTCATTCCCGAGGTCGCTGAGGTCATCCGCAAGTACGTGGTCGGCGAAGGCCTCGCCCTTTGGATCAAGCCCTTCGAGAAGGGGCAGAGGGCCGAGTAGCCCCCATCCCGTCCGGCAAGAACAACTTAGGGGGCGTCACTACGACGCCCCCTCTTCATAGGATATGTACTTTTTGCATGAGCAGCACAACCGGATTGCCTTCCGATGGAGCGCCGGGGCGGACGATCATTTCTTTTCATCCATTTCCTTTTCGATCTGCGCCTTCTCCTGCCTGAGCTGCAGGTCGA
Source organism: uncultured Candidatus Peregrinibacteria bacterium (assembly GCA_903825315.1). Lineage (GTDB taxonomy): Bacteria > Patescibacteriota > Gracilibacteria > Peribacterales > Peribacteraceae > CAIKAD01. The sequence continues at coordinate 180,772 of CAIKAD010000005.1, forward strand.
TGTCCGATTTGCGCTGTGCGGCCGTATGCTCCGCGTCCGCTTTTTTCCGCTGTGCTTCTCCCTCGGCGGCTTTTTTGCGTGAGAGTTCCTCCGCTTCCGTCATCCCCCGTTCCTCGTTGGCTTTCCGTTCCGCTGCGATGGATTTCTTCCGCTCCTGCTGCAGTGCCGCCGCTTTGAGCTCTGCGGCGGCGGGTGAATTCCCCTGGAGCTCCGCCTGCTGGACTTGCCGCCGCCTCTCATCTGCAAGCTTTGCCTTAACCTGCATTTCATGCCTGTGGATATCCTCACGCTTCCCCCGCTCCTCTTGTCCGATGCTCTCGTGCTTGGATGCAAGTTCCCGGTCCACCTCCTCCTTTGCCAGGCGCTCCTCTCGTACTGCCTGGTGCTTAGCTTCGGTCGCCCGACGCTCTGCATCGAGCAGGCGCTGCTCGCGTTCCTGTTTCCATTGCAGTTCCAGTTTTTCCTTCTCCGCTTTCTCCATAGCCGCATCGTGCAGGGAATCAAAATATTCTTTCCGTTTTTCGTCATAGGCTTCCTTCTTCTCTCTCTGCCCGGCCTCGTGCTCCGCTTCGGCTGCCTTCTTCAGCTTTTCCGCGGCAACGGCATCTTTCCGCTCCCTTTCTCCCTTCTTCCATTTCTCTTTCTCCGCGCGGCTCTGACGTTCCTGTTCCTCGGCTTCCCGGATACCTGCCTTTCCCCGCTCGGCAAAAGCTGCCAGCTCCCCATGTCGCTCTTCCCGTTTAGCCGCGCGCCTTGTTTCATCCTCCTGCACTCGCCTGAGGCTTTCTTCCTGGAACTTCAGAAGCTCCTTCTTGGGGTCCGGGGGCGAGGGGTTAGGCATGATTCGACCCGATGATACTACGAGCTCACATCATTTGACGATCTTGATGCCGAGCTCCTTGAGCTGCTTTTCCAGTACCGGCGACGGGGCTCCCATCATGGCGTCCTGGGCCTTGCCGTTCTTGGGGAAGGCGTAGATGTCGCGGATGGAGGGGCATTCCCAGAGCACCATCATGAGACGGTCGATGCCGGGGGCGATGCCGCCGTGGGGCGGTGCGCCGAACTGGAACGCGCGGATCATGCCGCCGAACCTCTTATCCACTTCCTCATGCGGGTACCCGGCGATTGCGAACGCCTTGTACATGATGTCCGGACGATGGTTGCGGATGGCACCCGAGCTGATCTCGAATCCGTTGCACACCAGGTCGTACTGGTAAGCGAGAATGTCCCGAGGGTCCTTGGATTCCAGTGCCTCCATCCCTCCCTGTGGCATGGAGAACGGGTTGTGGGAGAAGTCGATCTTGTTCTCCTCCTCGTTCCACTCGTACATCGGGAAGTCCTTTACCCACACCCAGGCAGCCTTCTTGCCATCGGCGAGCTTGAGCTTTTTTGCTGCTTCGATGCGCACCTGCCCCAACACCTTGCAAGCTTCGAGCCACTTGTCCGCCGCAAAGAATACGGCGTCCCCGTTCTCCGCGCCTGTTTCCTTTATGATCGTCTTCGCCAGGTCTTCGCCGAGGAACTTGATAATCGGCGACGAGAGTTCCCCGCCTTTTACGAGAATGTACGCCAGTCCTTTGGCGCCGTAGATCTTGGCGACTTCGGTAAGCTCGTCAATTTCCTTGCGCGTAAAGGCGCCGCCGCCCGGCACCCGGAGCGTTTCAACGACTCCGCCCTTCTGCACCGCGTCGGCGAAGACGGAAAAGCCGGAACCTTTCACGAGCTCCGTAATTTCCTTAAGCTCCAGTCCGTAGCGGATGTCCGGCTTGTCCGAACCGAAGCGCGTAAGCGCCTCTTTCCAGGTGAGTTGCGGAAAGGGCCGGGAAACCACCTCCTTGTCGCTGAACGTTTCTGTCAATTCCACCATGAGCGGTTCGACAGTGCCGAAGATATCTTCCTGCGTCACAAAGCTCATCTCCAGATCCAGCTGGTAGAACTCGCCGGGGTGGCGGTCTGCGCGCGGATCCTCGTCGCGGAAGCACGGGGCGATCTGGAAGTAGCGGTCCAGTCCCGCCACCATCAGGAGCTGCTTGAACTGCTGTGGCGCCTGCGGCAACGCGTAGAACATTCCCGGGTGGATGCGGCTTGGTACCAGGTAATCGCGCGCGCCCTCCGGCGAGGAGTTGGCGAGGATGGGAGTCTGCACTTCGGTAAATCCCCTGCCGTGCATGTACGTGCGGATGTGCGCAATGAACGCGTCGCGCTTCTGCATCATTTCCTGCAGCGACGGTCGGCGGAGATCGAGGAAGCGGTACTGGAGACGCAGATCTTCATTCACCGCGCTGGCGGCGGTGTCCGGCTGGTCAATTTCGAACGGTGGCGTCTTGGATTCGCTGAGGACGGTCACCTGGGAAACGAGCACTTCGATTTCGCCGGTGGGGTAGTCCTTCCGCTCTGCACCCGCGATGCGCTTGCTCACCGTTCCGTCGATCTTCAAGACCCACTCGGAGCGGAACTTTTCGGCGATGGCGAAGGTATCCTTATTCTCAGGATTGAACACAACCTGCGTGAGGCCGTAGCGATCGCGGAGATCCACAAAGATCAGTCCTCCGTGGTCGCGGCGGCGGTGGACCCAGCCGCAGAGAGTAACTTTTTTACCTTCTTCGGAGAGGCGGAGTTCTCCGCATGTGTGAGAGCGCAACATGACCAGAGTATAGGGTCAATGTTGCAGAAGAAACAGAGGAAACAGAGGATGCAGAAGAATCAGAAGAATGGTAAACGCCCTGTCCGGCAGCAGTAAGAAATTCATTCCTCTGGCACCTTTAAATCTTCTACATGTTCACTTAAACAGCTTCCCCAGCTCCTCTTTAAACTCTTCCACATCTTTGAACTCCCGGTGCACGGAGGCGAAACGTATATACGCCACGTGATCTACCTTTCTCAGTTCGCGCATCACGTCCATGCCAACGGTGGAGGAGGCTACCTCCTTTTTATTGGCTGCCCATTTTTCTTCCAACTTGCCAAGAATCTTGTCGATCTGGTCCTGCGTGATGGGTCGCTTTGTGCAGGCGAGCCACACTCCCCTTTCAATCTTGGATCGTGAATACGGCTCCCGGGTCCCGTCGCGCTTGACCACGATCAGGTTTGAGAGCTCCTGACGTTCAAACGTGGTGAACCGGTGGCCGCACTTGGGGCATTCGCGCCTGCGCCGCACCGCGCGCCCGTCCTCCGCGAGGCGGGAATCGACTACATTCGTATCCGGATCTTTACAGTGCGGGCAGTGCATAGGGAAGTGAGTATAGAGTGTCTCCTTGCCATTTGGATATCAATAGCTTCGACGAACAAAATGACCAAATTCCAAGTGCTAATGGCCAATCGGATAGGTCGAGATTTCGTCTTTGCTCATTGGAAAATTGATCATTGGCCATTCGTTCGTTGACTCTTTTTCATGTTCCTCTACTCTTCGAAAAGTGACCTGCCAGCGTTCTTCCTCCTCGTGCTCCTGCTCCTCTTCCTCTCGGAAGGGGTGCGTTGGCGCGTAGAAAAGAAGAAACGCCGACCCGCGCCCCCTCCCAGAAGCGGGGTTCTTTTTTATCTCCTCATTTCCACCCTTCCCTATGAAGTCCGCAGAGTATCAGGGCGATATCGGCCCAGACGGAAATTTATATCCGTTCAAAGTGGCTGTCCGTGACGGCGTGAATGCAGAGGCCGTTGCGATGCTGAGTCAAACCCCTCACATGGAAGTGACGGACCCCAACGATCCAACAGCGCAGGGTGCACTAATCCGCAGCAAGACCAAGTTCAAAACGCCCGAAGAATTCGCCGTCTTTCCCCATATGATGTACGTCGCCCGCGTAGGAGTGGGCGTGGACAATGTAAACATGAAGCTGGCTTCCGAGAATGGCGTCGCAACGGTGAACACGCCGGGGGCAAGCACGGCGGCGGTGGCGCAGCGTGTCGTGGCACTGATGCACGGTTGGGCATCGCGCATTGTCCAAGGCACCCAGGCATTACGGAGTCATGAGTGGCCGAAGGGGGATAAGAATGTGGAGCCTATCGATCTCAGCGAGAAGACGCTGGGAATCATCGGGTATGGGCGTATTGGGCAGGAGGTGCGGCGGCGCGTAGAAGGGGCGGTGGGCAATGTTGTATTCACAGATACAAATACGGACATTGAGGGGAGAATTGCCTTAGATGCGCTTCTGGCTCACTCCGACATTATTTCTCTCAACGTGGCTGGCAATGACACGATTCTTACGGAGGAAAAGCTGAGGCTGCTCAAGCCCGGTGCGCTCATTATTAACACTGCGCGCGGCGGGGTGATTGACCACGCGGCACTCCTACGAAAGATGGATGAAGGCGCATCGGCGGCATTGGACGTGTTTCCCACAGAGAAGCAGGAAATGTTTGAAGATCCGATTATCAGCGGCATCGTGGGGCATCCCAATTTCCTCGGGACACCGCACACTGCAGCATCCGATCCTGTTACACAGAAGAAGTTGGCCAAGGAAGCGGCAGCGCGCATGCGGGAATTTGCACGGGAGGGCATTATTAATCCTCTCAATATCCCCGGCCATTCACTCCCCAACGTATCGATGGACGGGACGGAAGACGGAGGCATTGTGCCGGGTATACGAGGGGTCTTCTTGCATCGCAGCGTGCCAGGCGCTCTCAATGCGGTGACGGACTGTATCGCTAAAAGGGACATTAATATTCACGATCTTCTCAACCGAGAGGGCCCCGATGGGCTTGCCGCAACAGTGGTCCATCTGGATGAGCGGGATCCGCAGGCGGCCTTGGCGATACTGCAGTGCATCAACGAGAGGCTCCGGCCGCTTCGGACGCGGCTTCTCCTCTATGTCTGAACTTTTCCGTCTGGGGCTGCCTGGAAAGCAAGGCAGCCCTTTTTGCGCAAACTGAAACGTATATACGTTGTCTATACATCAGACCTGCCCCTTCCTCTTCACTTTTCCCTGTTCCGTAAGGTCGATTACCGTGGAAGGCGGCGTCTGAGGAATGGTCCCGGAATCAAGAATCAGATCCGGCTGGATCACCTGGTTCTTGAACTGCGCCACGATGTCTTGCACGCTGTACGGGTTTGGCTGGCCATGGAGATTTGCCGATGTTGTCGTGAGAGGTTTGCCGAAGGCAGACACCAGTTGTTGCGCGAGGGAGAGCGAAGATATGCGTAGTCCGATGGTTACTGGCAGGTTGGAAGTAGTAGGTTGTAGGGGTGTCGCATAAAGTCGTTGCGGAGCGTCTGCTTGTTGCGGAAGAATCAACGTCAGAGGGCCGGGCAGGTACTTCCGCGCGAGGCGCTCTGCCTCGTCGTTCCATTCCACATACTTCTTCGCCTCATCGATTGACGCGAAAAGGGCGCTCACGGGCGACGTGAACGGCCGGTTCTTGAGAGCAAAGAGGTTGGCAACGGCGCCGAGGCTTGTTACATCGCAGGCAAAGCCGTAGCAGGTCTCGGTTGCGTGCGCGATAATGCCGCCATCTCTGAGAGTGGAAAGCGCGCGTTCAATTCCTTTCCCATCGGCAGGGAGGATATCCATACGCGCATTCTATCGTTTAGGGGGGTGTTCTGTCAGGCCTGGGCTGCGTAGGCGGCAATAGCATCCTCGATTTTCTTCTCCAGGATCGTGGACATGGTCACCGTGAGGGGCAACGGCATGAGCTGCTCGCCGATTTTGAGCTGGATCTTCTCTTTGCCAGGAAAGGTCTCGAAGATCCTCTTAAGCTCTAAGAGCAGTTGGCGCGGAGCTTTTGCAGGGAGGGCGACGGTGTGGACGTGGATGCTTGTGGGAGAAGAATCCGATGAAACCGAAGAAGCCGAGGAATCCGAGGGTGGCTTCGGCTTACTTTTCTTCCCATCGGTTTCTTCGGTTCCCTTGGTTTCCTCGGTTTCTTTTCCTTTGATCCACCCCAAACGACCCAAGGGCCCGCTCATGCTCATGCCTCCAACAATCCACTTCCCCAGCGGCCCAAAATATTCATCCGATTCCTCTTCCTTTCCACTCACCTTTACCTGCTCCCCGGCGATCACGTTCCCCTCCTCATCGACCATCTCTACCGTCTCTTCCTCATCTTCTGCGCGCTTGCGGAGCATAAAGCCCTGCTTTGCTTCTTCCTCGTCGAAGAAATTCTCCTCCTTGGCGCGTTTGATCATAGTGGAGAGAGAGGCCTTCTTGAGAGCATCGGCGCGCATCTGCAGCTGGCCCGCGCGCATGTCCAGCATACCGCCTACTACCAGCACTGTGTCCGACAAGCCGAAGAGGCCGGCCGCCTGTGTGTAGGTGCGCGGAAAGAGCGTCACTTCCATTTTTCCCGTGGGGTCTTCGAGCGTGAGGATGGCCATAGTCTCCCCTTTCTTGGTCATGATCTTCTTGAGGCCCTCCTCCAGTCCCGCAATCGTGATCTTCTTGCCTGTGTCCTTGGCCGTGAGGTTGGCGATGAGCTGCGCTTTCTTGCCGATGTACTTGCGCAGGCCTGCGAGGGGATGGCTGCTGACGTACATGCCGAGCGTCTCTTTTTCCCACTTCAGTTTTTCCGCCGCCGTTGCCTTGGGCGTCTCCGGGAACTTGATCTTGGCTGCTTCCGAACCTGTGGAGAGGCTGCCGAAGAGATCAGCCTGCGCATGGCCCACATCCCCTGCCGCTTTGGAGTAATCCGAAATCATCTCGTAGTGCTCTGTGAGCAAGCGGCGGTCGGCGAGGCCGTCCAAGGCGCCGCTCTTGGCGAGAGCCTCGATGGTCTTCTTGTTCAGGATCTTACTGGGGATACGACCTGCGAAGTCCTCAATGGACGTAAAGGGGCCAGATTGTTGCCGCAGGGCGATAATCTGCTGCACGGTGCTGTCCCCTATTCCTTTAATGGCACTGAGTCCGAAGCGGATGGAGCCCTTGGGAGCGCTGCCCTTCGTCAATTTCTTTCCCGGGGGAATTGCCGTGAAGTGACGCAGCGACTCGTTGATTTCCGGCGGGAGAACAGCGATGCCCTGCTGCCGGCACTCCTCAATCTCGATCATCACGCGGTCGGTCCGCTGCGCATCGGAACTGAGGAGCGCCGCCATGAACTCCGTGGGGAAGTGGGCTTTGAGGTAAGCGGTCTGGTATGCGATGAGGGCGTAACCGGCAGCGTGGGACTTGTTGAAGCCGTATCCGGCGAACGGCGTGATAACGTCGTCAAAGATCTCCTCGGCGAGTTTTTTGGCGTAGCCTTTCTGCTGCGCGCCCGCGATGAACTTGTCGCGCTGAGCCTTCATTTCCTTCACGATCTTCTTTCCCATGGCGCGGCGGAGGAGGTCAGCTTCGCCCAGTGTGTAACCAGCGAACGCCTGTGCAATCTGTAGCACCTGTTCCTGGTACACACCGATGCCGTAGGTGGGCTCCAGGATCTGCTTGAGGTCATCGTGCTGGTATGCCACTTCCTCGTTGCCGTTTTTGCGTTTGATGAAGCTGGGAATCCAGTCCATGGGACCCGGGCGGTAGAGCGCTACCATGGCCGTGATGTCGCCGAAGTGCGTGGGCTTGAGTTGCTTCAAATAGCGGCGCATTCCGCCGGATTCCAGCTGGAAGACGCCGGTGGTGTCTCCCTTTTGGAGAAGCTCGTACGTCGCCTTGTCATCGAGCGGGAGCTCGGCCATGTTCAGTTTGAGCCCGTACAACCGTTCAATGATTTCCAGTGTCGTCTGGATCACCGTAAGGTTCGTGAGTCCCAGGAAGTCCATCTTCAATAGCCCCAGCGCTTCCAGGGGCTTGGCGCCGTACTGGGTGATGATGACGTTCTCATCTTTGGGTGCGCGCTGCACTGCCGTGTAAGCCGTGGCGGGTTGTTCCGTGATCACGACACCGCATGCGTGCACCGAAACGTGGCGCGCCTTGCCTTCCAGCTTGAACGCCGTGTCGATGATTTTGCGGTAGGTTTCGTTGCTGTCGTAGGCGGCTTTGAGCTCCGAGGTCTCGAGCGCTTCTTTGAGCTTGGTGCCCGGCCGCTCGGGAATCAGTTTTGCCAGGCTGTTCATTTCCAAAAACGGCACGCCATATGCGCGACCTACGTCCTTTACCGCGGCGCGCGCTGCCAGTGTTCCGAATGTGCAAATCTGTACCACCTTGTCCGTCCCGTATTTGCCGCGCACGTATTCGAGCACTTCGTCACGGCGGTTATCCGCGAAGTCCAGATCGATATCCGGCATGGAGATGCGTTCCGGGTTGAGGAAGCGCTCGAAGAGCAGTCCGTGATCCATCGGGTTGATCCCCGTGATTCCCAGACAGTAGCTCACCATGGATCCCGCCGCCGATCCCCGTCCCGGTCCCACCGTAATCTCTCGTCGTTTCGCCTCATTTACGAAGTCTGCAACGATGAGGAAGTAGCCGGAGAAGCCGACCTGCTTGATGATCTTGAGCTCGTACTCAAGCCTTTCCTTAAATTCATCTGTGGCATTGGGGTACAGCCGAGCAAAGCCTTCGTGGGCGAGGCGCGTCACCTCCTCTTCCTCCGTGGTTCCCTTGGGCACCGGGTAGCGTGGGATCTGGTACTTGCCGAAGGTAAAGTCCACCGTGCACCGGTCAGCGATGGCGCGTGTGTTTTCCAGTGCTTCCGGTACATGGGCGAAGGCCTTTTCCATTTCCTCGAAGGGGCGCATCGAGTAGTCACTGTCCCGCATGGTGAACCGGCCCGGATCATTCACGTTGGCGTTCTTCTGGATGCAGAGGAGGACGTCGTGTGCTTCGCCGTCTTCCGGACGGCAGTAGTGGCTGTAGCAGGTGGCGACCACGGGTACGTTCATTTCCTTCCCGAATTTGATCAGTTGTTGGTTCGCTTCCGCTTGGCCCGGAACGTTGGGCAGGTCCATCAGCTCCAGGTACAGGTTGTCCCTGCCAAAGTATCCGCGGTATTCCTCCACGAGCTGTTGCATCCGTTCCGTGTCCTCGGCGAGCGCGGCCTGCGGAAGGGCGCCGCTCAGCGGCCCCGAGAGCGCAATCAAACCCTTGCCAAACCTGGCGAGCAGCTCCTTGTCCACGCGCGGCTTGTAGTACATCCCTTCGAGCGCCGCGAGCGTGGCGAGTTGCAGCAGGTTCTCGTATCCCTCCTGCGTCTCGGCGAGGAGCGTAAGGGGCGCGCGCTTGGTATCTGTTCCGCTCTCCTTGTCCCTGCGCGAGCGCGGGGCGATGTACACGTCCATCCCAAGAATAGGCTTCATGCCTTCCTTTTGCGCCTCCTTATAGAACTCTATCAGTCCGTACGTGTACCCTTTGTCCGCCAGCCCCACAGCGTTCTGTCCCAGCTCCTTTGCGCGCGCCACGATCTCCCCTGTAAACGGAAGCGCCTCGAGGAGGGAATAGGTCGAATGGCAATGCAGATGGACAAATTCAGAGGGTTTCATAATCACGTGAAGGTTCATCGCGGCGAAGCGGTATCGCCAGTGATGATTGAAGAATGACGGGGATCGCGTGGGATCTTTCTTGTCGCGAAGCCGGATGGACAAAACCCTGAGCTTTCACAAGGGCATCATAACCTGTTCGGGAGTGCTTGGGGAGTAAGCGGGGCATAGGAATAATGGAGTGACGAGGTTTTCTTTCGTAACTCTCTAAAACTTCGAGGAACTTTCCTTCCTTTTACTTCCATCCGGATGGTTCGGTACCGGAGGAGGCTGATACTGTGCAATCCGCGCTCACTCTGTACGCGGGCGTGTGCAAAATATCGAAAGGGAATTGAGACGATCTATGCTCCGAACCATTCGGAGATCATCACCGGGGAAAGTCTCCATCGCCAGCTCGATTATTGACACATATTATAATAGTTGCATCAATTAAGTAATATCATTTAATCAAAGCATTGAAGTATTATTCTGAGATATAAACGACTTGACCAATAACAATCAATATATTGTTAAATATATAATAGAAGGTTTGTGTACACACTGGACATTGCCAAGAAAAGTGAGACCAATAGAATGACCTGCTACGAGCATCGAATGGCCAGTTCGTAGGACTTGGTCATTCATTCCATCGGCATTCGTGTGTAATGCAGAGAGAACGCTCGTGGGTAAATTTGTGGATAGTAGGTGTTGCAACCCTATTGTGTTAGTGGAGGTCTTTCATGAAAGCGCTTTGGAATCGCCTCTTTCGCAAGAGGCACAGGAAGCTGGCAGACCGCCGGCAAACCCATGGCTACAAAAGCCTGGGAGTGGAAACCTTGGAGAGTAGGACTCTCCTCGCAGTGGCGCCGATCGCGCTAAATGCTCACTGCGGGAACCTGACTCTCACGGGGGGTGCAGGCCCCGACAACCTGCGCATGGAAGTGGCGCCGGATCAGGCCAATGTGCTGAGGATTACCCTCAACGGGTCGGTGGCGACCTTCCAAACCAGTCAGATCCGCAACATCAGCGTCAAGCTGAACGGCGGGGACGACAAGATGGTTACGGAAGGGAACCTCTCTTGGCCCGGCCTGAAGAAGTTCACGATCTCCACGGATGGAGGGAACGATGAGGTTTGGTTGAGTGCCACTAATGCCGCCGTCACAGTGAAGCTGGGCACCGGGAACGACAAGTTCTTCGCCACGTGCGAAGGTCTCGGTTCCCTTCGTATCAATGCCGACGGGGGAGACGACTTCCTCGATGCCCGTTGGTGGAGAGGGCCGGTGACGTTCGCGCCCGGAAAAGGCAATGACATCGCTATCGGCCCCACGGCAGGGGCACAGGCGAAGTTCTTGCTTCAGGGCGACAACGGGTTTCATGACGAAGCCCGGGGACGTGCGACAGACAAGTTTTGCCTCGACTCGACAGATTCGTTGACGTTCTGGCAGAACGTTTCCCTCCCAAGGGGGGTTGTCTACGATGTATCCGTCAGGACGCTCACCATCGACCTCGGAAAGGTTCCCAGTAGCTTCGGTTACTGGACCGATCCGGCGAACCGCCATCTGGTGGGGGTGTGTTGGGATGGGGCTTTCGGTCAGGAAGTGCAGATGTTCCAGGTCGATACGCTGGTCATCCGCTGCCCCAATTGGGAGAGCGAGGTCACCGTGGATGGGTTTGCAGGTAACGTCATCATCTACGGGAGTGATGCCTGCAACCACATCGTGACGTCGAACTGCGGGCCGGTCACCTTCTATGGTGGTCCGGGTGACACATGGGAGGGCTACTGCCCGCCCAAGGACATCTGGTACGGCAAGCCGAGTGATCCTCCTCCTGCAGGTCTTCAGGTGATCGATTCCTGGAACGACCAAACGGGGGTCGCGACGATTCAGGGGAACAAAGTGCGTCTCGAACGGGTCACGTACCCGGGCGTGGACGGTATCTTTTACCGCCTCTGGATCAATGACCAGCTGCGGCCTCTCGATCGCCGGGCCAACGGGCTCGTCGGTATTAGGGCGCACGAGGTCTTTATCGACGCCGCGCTCGAAGCCGATCTCCGGGCGCACAATTGGCTCACGGTCGAGATCGTTTAATCACGCGAATGCTGTTACGGATGGCCGAAAGAAACCGCCCACTCCTTTAGGGAGTAGGGCGGTTTTTCGTGCTCTTGTTTTTCATCGGCAGCTGCATGCCGTTGTCTTTTATTGGAGGGGAATCTGGGAAAACTGCTATTCAATATACGAGATACCAGATTCAAAAATTCCCCATCATAATTGGTCTTGCGGCACCCCCGACTGCGCGGAGCACTTCTGCTTAAGATCCTTGATTTTCTGGTCCCGCTCGTCCTGTGTCGCATCATCCGGGAGGTCGGCAACGCCGCGCGTGTAGGGGAAGCAGTCATCCGCGCTGATGATGTTCATTACGCGTTCCAGCGTGGGATTGCAGTCGCGGTTCATGCAGCTGCGGCGCAGGAAGAACGTGGCGTCGCGCACCATATCGCGGAGGCTGCGGTCGTCGCTCTTCTTGTCTCCCTGGTCCGGGTGGATATCCTGCACCAGTCGCGAGAACGTGCCGATGGCCTGCGTGAGCGGGGAGAAGGCCTCATCAATGCCCTGCGATTCCACGATGCCGATGCGGATGAGGGCGTTGCCCTTTACTTGCTGCGTGTTGAATTCCTGGAAGTCGCGGGCAAGTTCGGGGTTAAAGACAGAGAGCCCGAGGTTCCATGTGAAAGGGCTTTGAGGCTGGAAGGGAGAGACGCGCAGGAGCTCCAGGTGGAGCAAGAGGCGGACCATTGTGAGGAAGCGAGCGCCGGGCGCGGCCAGAAAGTGGCCAGCAGACCACGTGCGGAGGCTGGGCGGCCACTCTTCGATGCATCCTTCCACCTGCTCCGGGGCGGGAGGCGGGGTTTCACCGGGGAGGCGTACCTCATTGAGCTTGTCCAAAAGCTTCTGGAGTGCTTCCTGCTCTGCCTGAGTGGCTTCCACGCCCTTGTCCATGTCTCCGCCAAATTCCGACTGGAGCTGGGAGAGGGCGGTGGAGATGTCGTCCACCGAGCAGCCGGGAGAACCTTCCAGGCCCGTCTCCATATAGAGGGTGCTGAAGGGGCAGAGCTTTTCATCAACAATCCCGTCCGCCGTATCCTTCGTATCAAAGCTGAGGGGAGTGTTCCATTCCTGGTCCACATATCCGGGGCGTGTCCCTCCTCCTTCCAGCACCTTCAGGCGCTGGTTGAGGAAGTCGTACACATTCCCCAGTTGGCGTACGGCGACGGAATCTGTACGGTCGCGTGCCGTCTTGATCTCTCCGCGCGTCTTCTCCATTTCGTGAAGAATGAGCATGACATCGGCATACTGGCAGGCTGTCATGCCGGGAAGACGTTGCTGCTCTGCCGTGCGTGTTACGTCCGAATCGCGCGTGGAGAAGATGTCGGACATGCCGTATTGGAGCCAGTGCCACACGTCGCTCGGCTGCCAAGACTCGCTTTTGCCTTCCCCCAGGTTCGCGGAGCGGGCGCGCTCAATGACGCGACGGGTGTAGTTGGTGAGGCCGGGGGCGGCAAACGCTTGTGGCGTGACAGCGAAGGAGCTACACAGCACACAAAGTGAAATCCCAAGCACCAATTTCCAATAATCAACACGTCCGACACCCTGAACGTTTTGGTTATTGGTGCTTGGGATTTGGTCATTTGCCGATGAGCGGAGGGAGAGTGTGAACATGAGGGGTTACTCAGTGGACATTGGCATCGCAGACATCCAGGTCATCCTTCGGGTTCAATGGACACATCACAGTGGGGAAGACATCTTGCGCCATGCGCTTGAGCATCTCCACCGCAGAGCCGATGGTCCCTTCCAGCGAGGCACTGATGCGGCGCAGGTACTCGCGGTACAGCGCGGTTCCTGCGTCCATGCCCATACCTTCCATGGCGTCCCGCTGGTCGACTTCGGCGCGCGTATTGAGTTCGCGGACAAACGTGAGGGCGGCGATGCCGGGATTGGCATTGGATAGGCCGAGGGAATCCGTCCCCGTGAGTTGGCAGATGCCGGTGGGCGAAAGGGGTGGCCTGGCGCGTTGCTGGCAGTATTCGATGAGGAGTTCCTTCATGCTCTCGCCTGGGTTATTGACGGGGAAGACGGGGAGAGTGAGAGTGACGGGGACCTTGATGGGTTCTTCCGGTTGGGTCTCCCGGCATTCTGGCCAGGAGAGAAAAGTTTCCTGTGCCACGAGCGGCTCCCGCCCCGGCAGGAGTGAGTGGGAGAAGGCGCGTTCGGCGCACTCCCGAATAAAGCATGTGTGGCCAAGGATGGTATAAGGATAGGCGGCTTGTTCACCGGGAGAGCAGGGGGCGAGGCTACCGGTTGCCGTTCCGTGTTCGCGCATGTCCCTGCAGATGTCCCGTGCGCTGGTATTGGAAGAATCGGAAGATGAGGAGCTGGAGGCGGGCGGCGAGCAATCGGTGAGGATGATGGTGTGTTCCTCCGGGTCCGGCGCTTCCTCTGCGCATTGGGCTGCATCATTCCGGCCGCTACGCCCACGGCAGAGGTACCCCTGTCGGCCGCTCAGTGTTTCGCACAGACCGCCTCCGCCCTTGATGACAATGGCGCTGTCCTCCTGCTTCTCGGGCGCCGGCGGATAGACGCCGCCCAGAATAAGAGTTCCGTCCTCTTGCGTGAGGGAGGGGAAGATGGGGTCGAGAGGCAGGTTCCAGCGGAAGCCTGCATCCTTTTTGGGCAGAGGATGTTCGTTGTTGTCCAGGCTCGTGTCGCGCACGTGCACCCATGCCACCAAGTCGTCACGTAGCGGGAGGAGGGACACGGCTGCTTCGCCTGGGTGGAGGGGCGGGTCGATGCGGCTTTCCACCTGGTCCCGCAGGTCCGTTAGATGGTTTTCCAGATTCTCATATCTTTTGAAGAGGAGCTTGCGCTCCGTTTGGGGACCGCTCTCCCCGTCCGGATTCTCATCACTGCTCATGTTTTGCACAAAGTCTAGGCCGTTCTGGTACCGCCACGCCGCAGCATTGGCCTGGTCCGGAGGCAGTGCATCCAGATCATTCCGGATGTCGTCGAGGAGGCTATTGAGGCTGTCATCTTCCGGAGGTGGAATGTAGCGAAGGAGGCTAGCGTCCGTCACTCCCGCTTCTGCACGGATACCCCATATCTGCAGGGTATCCGCGTACGCCGTTGTCAGTGCTCCCGGCTGCAGGCTAAAGGCACTGATGGGATCCTCGTATCCGGAGACGGCTGCCTGGAGACGGCGGCCCATCCGCAGCACTTCCATCTCGCGTTGTGCGATCTTCCGGAGTTCCCGTTCCACATCCATGCAGGCCGTGGGTGTCCATTCCGGGTGGCTCGGGCAAAGGATGCCAATGAGCGGAGACCGCATGACTGTAGTCACGTCGTTTGCGGTGAGAGAGAGGGAGACGGAATCGTCGAGTGACGGCACGCCGGATTTGTTCAGTGCTTGCGCGGCAAAGTTCGCAATGTCCTGCCGTGCGTCCTTTTCCTCCATCACGCGCTGTTCCACCCGGTCGAAGAGCGACTGCCCAGCTATGGCTCCTACGGGGAGCAGGAGAAGCGGGAAGCCGATGAGAAGGAGAGAATGTCTCATTCGGAAAGTTGACGGAGTGGGCCGAGAGCATCCCATGTGCGTACGGGGGTGCAGGCGGAGGCTTCCCCCAGCAAGCCGAGAATATTGCGGAGGTCTTTGGAGGCGCGGTTGAAACACGTAAAGACGCGGTTGAGAGGATCCAGTTTCCGTTCCCCCATGAGGAGCAGGAGCGAGCGGCGTACGGTCTCGGTGGCAATGCCCAGTTGGCTATCGCTCTGGTCAAACCATTCAGTGTTCTGCTCCAGGAAGTCAAAGAGGGAGAGCGGTTGGCCCTTCTGTTGCGCATACAGTGCCATGTCATAGGGGAGCACTACCCCCTTCGCCTTGAGTGCGCACCCGTATGTTTCCAGGTAATCGAGGATGACGGCGGGAGTGTCGCTGGAGTAGAGCGGATCGTGGTCTCGCCATAGGGGTAATTTGGCAGCGAGGTCCTTGAGCTGTTGGGACGCGGGCATGCGCGCATTGTCGGTGCAGGAGAGCTGAGTGTTTACTGTTTCGGCATCGATGACACCCTTTACCGTGTCGCGGAAGATTTGCTGCCACTGGAGCGCCTTGGGGTCGCCGGGATCATCGGGGAACAGTTCGGGGGCAGACTGGCAGGGCGGGAGACCAGGGAAGACGGAAGTCGCGGAATCCTCGAGCTGCACGAGGGATGCCTGCATTGGGCGGCTATGCGTGAGAGGGAAGGCGACGATGATGGTCACCAGTGCGAGGGGCAGCAGTATTGCCGTCAGGCGCGGGGAGCGGGAGCGGGAAGGCCGATGGTGGAAGTCCGGGGGTTTGGGCATATCACTGGTCTTTCTGCGCACAGAAAGGCAGGAAGCAGGGAGAGGCGGTCCATTGCAGGAAGAAGTTGCTCACCTGACGGATGGGCGTGAGGAAGGGGAAGCGCACAGAATTGAGGAACGGTTCCAGATATCCGGCGAACTGGCGGAGCGTGCGATGCGCGGCATCCTGGTGGGCGAGGAACAGAAGTTGGGAACCCTGGTAGCGGACCAGTTCCGTTGCCAGTGACTGACATTCGTCCGCGAGGGTGGCAAAGTCGGTGAACGACATAATGGCTGAGGGCCTGCAGGTGGAAAATTCTTTCAGTTCTATTTCCCGGCAGCCGGGTAGCCGGACGGTTACGGACGAGGCCGGCGAGGCGGAGCTTCCCATGCCGCTCCGGATCGCCATGGCCACTGCTTCGCAGACGCTTTGGACGCGGCACTGGAAGCCGCGGTAGCCCTGCAGGATGGGGGGGATGATGTCGGAGGTGAGGGCACGTTGCGCTTCCAAAAGGCCTGGATGGATGGCGGAGCGGGAGGAGGAAGATCCTTCTACAGCCGGGAGGGCGTCAAACGCCGTGCGGTTGTCCATGTCATCATCGGAAATCGCGTCCTCACTTACCGCGGGCGAAACCCATCGGTCATTCTCCGTCTTGATCCACGTGAAACCTTTGTTGTCCACGCGCGTCGCGCCCGTCCGCTCATCCGATGCCTTCTGTACTCCTACAAGGATCGACTCAAAGAGGAAGCGCTCGCGGTTGAGGGCAGCATTGAAACTGCTGCGGCAGAGCGTGCCGCCGTCTGCCGGCGCGGAGGAGGAGCTCGCCGATGCTGCGAAACACTGCATGGGAAGCAGGAGCAGCAACAGGGCCAACGGAAAGGCGCGCAGGTTCATGGTGCGGAAGAACTGGAGGAGTTTGGGGTGAAGAGGGGCACGTCCCGCGGGACGGGGTAGGATTCAAAGAGGCGGTCGTCCTTTTCCTCAAAGAGCGGAACATCGCTCCCCTGCTGAATGAGCTTGCCGTCGTCATCGAGTATCTGCTGTCGCATCTGCAGGCGCAGAGGGTCGTAGGCATCGCCGTTCCCTTCAGACTCCTTGGGCAGCGTTACGCGCAGCCCCCTCTTGAGGAGCTGTTCCTGCAGGAGGCACTGGTCATCCCCTGCCGGGCACTGGGAGGAAGGTCCTAGGGGATACAGCGGCGGAGGTACCGGCGGTTTATTAAAATCCAGAAATGCTCCGATGGGAGACCAGATGCGCATGAACACGTTCCACAATTTGGTTTCCGGAAAGACGCATCCGTCGCTTCCCGGATTGGGGCAGGAGAAATCTTCATGCTGTTCCTCCGTCCACAGGTTGTCATCGTACTGCTGGCGCACATCCGAGAGCTGGTTGGCCAGATCGTCGAATTTGTTCGCAAGCTCCTCGTAATTGAGGGGTATCTCGGGCGTTGGCTCCGTTTCGTATTCCTTGCTGATGTCTATGGGATCCGTGGAAAGCTCGGGGAGCTCGGGCACGGGCGGAAGGTCCGGAAGAGGGTCGGGATGAGGGAGGGGCGGAAGCGGGAGCTTGATAGCCACCTGTACCACGCGGAAGACGGGGACGCGGATGGCGGCGGCCTCCTCTGCACCCTCAATAAAAACGTTGCTGAAGTCGAAGACGAGGTGGCGCGGAGTCTCCGGTGGGATTTCCGGCGGCTCAAAATTATCCTGCTTTTCCAGCCAAGGCAGGAAAGCGGAAGTCATGTCGTTCTTGCAATACTGCTGGTTGAGTTGGACGATATTCGTGAGTTTCTCCTTCAGGTTCCTCCAGGAACCCACCAGGCGCTGTACGGCATCCTGGCTTATCATAGCTTGCTGATAGGGGGCGAGGCGGGATGCTACCCACTCGTCCACGGCTTGGCTCAATTCCTCCCTTCGCGTGAGGGCGGCAGCGAGAGCGGAGGGCAGAGCGGCGCGCATCTTGCGGTAGTCCTGCATTTGCCGGCGGTACTCCTGGAGTTTTGCGATGATTGCGTCCGTGCCCGTGGTATTAAGAGAAGGGTTGAGCTCTCCTTCCTTCTTCCATCCTTCCCATGCTTCGATAGCGGACTGTAGCTCCGTTTCCGAAAGGAGGGGGACAACCACGGGGATCGGTTCCTCGCGGATGCGGGAGAAGATGGCATGGCGCAGGACCTCGCGCACTGCCTCAATGAGGCCCGGCCGCAGGGGGACGGTGATATCCGTGAGGGGGGAAGGCTGGGCATCGGGATCTGTCGGAGGGAAGAGGAGGGCCAGCTCGTCCCGGGTTTTTACGGATGGAAGGATGAGCTGGATGGTGGGAGGAAGGCCTTCCATCCTCCGCTCGAGTGTATTCATGGCGGTGACATACTTGCCCTCCTGCGTCTCGCCGAGGATTCTCCCCGTCTCTGTCTCGGGGAGCGCGGGAGCGGAAAAGGTGCTGTCATTCTTATGAGCGGGGTCCAGCGTAAAGCCGCCTGCCTTGTGTTCTATGGAAGAGGAACTCTGCATGCGGCAGGTGCAAGTGCTTGCGCCGATGGCGCTTTCGCAAGCTTGGCCGGGAGGACAGGAGCCGCCGCCGCAACCGGGCCACGGTTGGGCGGTGCAGGGGCCAGCGGAGGAGGAAGATTCCTGCTTGTTCCACTCTTCATTCCCTTTCTCCATCTTCCGTGACGTGAGTTTGTACAATTGCAGGTCATCAGCGATGCAGGCGCGGTCACCGGGGTTGGAGGGATCCAGGTCCGCCTCCTTGTACCACTTGTAGCAGGCGAGATTAACCTCGATGTTCTTGTCATTCTCTTCCGTGGAGTTGGTCTGCGGGATGTCCGCCAGGGTGTGGGTGGCCACGTAACGGCGGTAGAAGGAGTCGTAGCGGGAGCCGTTGAGTGGGTCGTACTGCGGGTCCTTCACAGGTGACGGCACTTCCGGCGCGGAGCGGCACTCGCTCCCCTTACAGTCCGTGCAATTGGGATATTCTTTTTGCTCCTTTGTCCACAGCGCCTTGCACCAGTCAGCTGCGTTTTCTAGCGCAGGGCTGTCGCCGTCCCACACCCATCCGTACCCCACGCGCAGGAGGCCCGACTGTTGCTCCTCCCAGTCTCCGGTGCACTCATACTTTTCGCCAAAGTACTCGCGCGTCTCCACAGTGGGGTCGCACTCGGGGGAACTCGCCGGACAAGAGTTGCAGTCCCCTGCCACCTCGTCGGTGCGGAACGATGTGGTTTCGCAGTGGTCGAACGTCCAATCCACAACGTTTCCGTCGTCATCAAAAACCGGAGCGTACACTGCCGTTTGCACGTCGCAGGCGGCGATGCGTTCTACGCTATACCGCATGTCTGCGTTCACAGCATCGCAGATGTTCTGGCATTGATTCGGATCCGTGCACCGGTTTTCGTTGTACTCGGGCAGATCACGGCTGCGGAAATCCTCACAATAGGGATTGTCATGGTACGCGGCGAAGGATTTGCCGTAGGCACCTTGAGGATACGGATTGTCCTCTGATGCTCCGGTGGACCGGTCATGCCATGTATCCGGCCGCAATGGCACACCGTTTACGGTGGTCATGTAATCAAGTTCATGTTCGTCCGTTATGCGAAAACCGCAATTTGCCTTATTGAGCTGGTCGGGAATATCGGCATTCACAATGCTCTTCATCGTGTCCGTATCCCGTCCTTCCGGAATCGTATAGAGATCTGCAAAAGCAGGAAGCGCCAGTACGCACCCCGCCAGGGCAACAATGCCCCACGCGAATCCCCTGTGGTGAGCGTAGAAAAAGCGCACGGTTTACCCCTTATAGTAGTACGCGAGTTTGTCGCTTCAGAAACGCAAGAGATCACAATCTATTGACTCATATTCCAGCTCCATTCGAATCAGTGAATGTCAATCATGGGACAATAATTCCACCAATTATCCAGATTATTGATTTGTGGCTGGCATGTTCGGGGTGTACAAATGTCCACGTCATCATCGGCACGCGCTGCCAGTGACATCCTCTACTTCCATTCCCCCTCAGCGACATGTTCTCCTACAATCGCGTGTCCATCATCGGTTACCAAACACAACCTGTCCAGGTACGACAGACTCCTTCCGGTGCGAGCGTCACGGATCTCAATCTCGTCGTGCCCTATGCGTTCCGTGCCGAAAGCGGCGAGATGCTCGAAGGCAAAGGGTTTCACACGATCACATTGTGGGGGCCTATGGCCGATGTGGCGGGCAAGTACGTGCGCGCCGGCAGCCAGGTGTTTATTTCCGGACGTTTGCAGACCGATAGCTGGGAAGACGAGAAGACGAGCGAGAAGAAGTCCAAGACCAAGATCATTGCTCTCGATCTCATCATGCTCGATCCCAAGGATGGCCTGCTCCCCCGCCCCGAGGGCGTTGCGGCTACGGGATGCAACCTCAACCGCGCCGAGGCGATTGGCAACGTTACCAAAGATCCGGAGGTGCGCACCACTACCGGCGGCCAGCAGGTGCTCACGCTCGGCGTTGCGACCAATGAGCGGTGGAAGGACAAGGCCTCCGGAGAAATGCGCGAGCGCACGGAGTTCCATAACGTGGTCATCTGGGGCGCGCTTGCGGCCGAAGTGGCTAAGACGGTTAAGAAGGGCAACCGCGTCTATGCCTGCGGACGTGTGCAAACCCGCAGTTGGGAAACCAAGGATGGGCAGAAGCGCTACACCACGGAAATCGTTGCCGATCAGATTTCGCTCCTCGGCACGCGCCACCCGCTCGCCGACAGCTCCATCCAGGCCGATGCCATCGACCGCGGGGTTTCTGCCGCCACGCCGCGTGCAGCTTCCGCTGCCGAACCGGCAGCTGACCTTCCTGCTCCCGAAGTGACGTACGCGTCGGAGATCAAGGTGGAGGATTTGCCGTTTTGAGACAGGCATCCGTCGCTTTTTGTCCGGCATGGGGTGCGTTATTTGAGAGAGCCCAAGAGAAGCCAAAAATTCAACAATTGACTCAATACAAAACAGTTCTATAGTATTTTTCAATGTCAGAAACCTTGCCCACCGGCTCTCCGAAGCACTTGTATGTCCTCGCGCTCGATAAGGGTGCAGAACATTACGTCTTTATCTACGATCATGCGTCACGTTCAAGGCTCCTCCGGACGCTCGAGATGTTTGCGTCCAATCCCGATTTGTCCTTTACCTGGCAAGAAGCCGCTATTCTCTCGCAGAAGGTACGGCAACAATCACTTGCAATCTTGTCTGAGAAGAAGCCCAACCCACCGACTGACGATAAAGACATTGTATAGACATTGTATATACACGTGACACGCAAACATCATGCGGAAATGACCTTCCCATTCTCCCCGACCAGCCGCATTTCGATGCCCTGCAGCTGCGGCACTTTTTCACGCGTGGCGGCAATAAGCTGAAGGAGGTCTACAAAGGTTCCCGTGCCAGTGTTGATGAGAAAGTTTGCGTGCCTGTCACTGATTTGCACGCCGCCAACATGGAATCCTCTTAACCCGGCCTTGTCGATCAGTTTCCACGCAGGCGTACCGTCCACGGCCTTAAAGCACGAGCCGGCGGTGAAGCGGTACGGCTGTATTTCCAGTCGTTTCTTGAGGGCAAGGTTGATGGCTTCTTTGACTTCTGCGGTGGGGCGGGACGGGAGTGAGAGGCGTGCTTCCCACAGGATTACGTCCGGCATCGTCTTAAAGCCGCTCTCGCGGTACCGGAAATTACACTCTTCCCTTGCGAATGTTTGCCACTGTCCGTTAACGAGTGCTGTCACGCTCACCACAAAAGAGTCGAGCCACACGCCCTGGGGTCCCTGCCCTGCATTGCCCATGAGCGCGCCGCCGAGCGTGCCGGGGATGCCGGTGAGCGCCGAGAGGTCGAGGTTTGCTTCCGCGCACCGATTGAGGAGCGTGGCGAGGATGCAGCCGGCTGCTGCTGTCACGTCATTCCCCTTGATCGCGATATTGTCAGAGATGACCTTTACCACGAGCGCTTCAATGGTCCCGTCCGCAAACACCGTGTTCGCTCCCCCGCCGAGGACGAGGAGCGGGACGTTCTTCTCACGGGAAAATTTCCACGCGTCTTCCACATCCTCCTTTGTCTTGAGCTCCGCGAACCACCGCGCCTTGCCGCCGATTTTCATCGTGGTCTTGGGGCCGAGAGGGATGAGTTCCTGAATAGTCATGAACGGGAGAGGAATGACCAATGATCAACGGTCAATGACCAAAATGTTTGATACTCCAGACCATGGCCTCGTTCACGTTTGGTCATGGCAGACATGGTAATCAAGATGTCGTGAGGGCTAAAGCAGTTTGCACTCTTTGTAGCACTGCTTCAGTTCCCTGTTCCTCTGCCATTGCTTCCGCCACTTCAACGGCGCCGGGACTGTAGGCTCTTCCAGTGAGGGCGACCCGGAGCGGCCAGAGCAATTGGCCCAGCTTCCATTCCCCTTCTTTCACTTTCTCCTGGAATGCGGCAAGAAGGCGGTCACTGGTCCATTCTTTCCCCGGGATGCTCTTGAGGATATTCTCGATCACTTCGAGTGCGCGCGGAAGATTCTCCTTAGTTACTTTCTGCTTGGAGCTAATGAGGAGGTCTAGGCTCACGTTCGGCTTGATGTAGAAGAAACTGAGCATGTCCGGCGCTTCCGCGAAAAAAGTAATGCGTTCCTGGATCAATGCGGCTTTCTTCTCGAGCATCTTGTCCGTGGCGGCATCCGGATACTTCTCCGCAACGAGCGGGCGGATTCTTTCCATGAATTCTTTCAAAGGGATCTTCCGGATCCACTGTCCCTGCAGCCAGTCGAGCTTTTCGGTATCAAACACCGCTCCCGCCTTTTGCACGCGGTCGAGGGAGAACGCAGAAACGAGTTCCTCCATTGTAAAGAGCTCCTGTGTCGTGCCCGGGTTCCACCCCAGGAGCGCGAGGAAGTTTACAAGCGCCTCCGGCAGGTAGCCTTTTTGCATGTACTCCTCCACAGCCACGGAATTCTGACGTTTGCTCAACTTGGTCCGGTCCTTATTAAGGAGGAGCGGAACGTGCGCGTAGCGCGGCGGCTTCCATCCCAGGAACTCGAAGAGAAGGAGATGCTTGGGGAGCGAGCTGAGCCATTCCTCGCCGCGGATCACGAGGTCGATTTCCATCAGATGATCGTCAACAACGTGCGCGAGATGGTACGTGGGGAATCCGTCGCTCTTGAGGAGCACCTGGTCGTCCACGGTGTGTCCCTGGAACTGCACCTTGCCGCGGATCTCATCCTCAAAAGCAATGATGCGTTCGTGCGGGACTTTCATGCGGATCACGTATCGCTCGCCGGCTTTCAGTTTTGCATCCACTTCTTCCGGGCTGAGCTTTACGCATTGGCGGTCGTACATCGGTGCTTGCTTGCGCGCTTCCTGCTTCTTGCGCATTTCCTCCAGGCGCTGCGGGGTGCAGAAGCAGTGATAGGCGTGGCCGCTCTTGAGCAGTTCATCCGCGTACTTCCCGTAGAGACCTTGAGCCTGGCGCTCGGATTGTATATACGGTCCTTTCGTGCCCTTCTGAACGGCGCTGTCGCCCTGAAGCATTACGCCTTCATCGGGCTGCATGCCCGCCCATGCGAGCGTCTTGAGGATATTCTCCGTTGCGCCTGCGACGCTTCGTTCCTGATCCGTGTCCTCAATCCGCAGGAGGAATGCTCCCTTGGACTGTCGCGCCACGAGCCAGCTCATGAGCGCAGTACGGAGTCCTCCCACGTGGAGGTAGCCGGTAGGCGACGGTGCGAATCTCGTTCTCATATTTCAGAGCATAGCAGAGAAAATAATGCTTGACTTCAGAGATGAGAAGTTCACAATTCGCGCCGTCATGTTTTTCCGCTTGCTTCCGCCGCGCTGTCAGATCCTCTCCTAAGGAGGCGGTGGAAACAGATATCCATTCCATTCCCTCCGCGGAGAGTACGAAGCGGATCTCTTTCTTATGCAACAGACAATCGAGTCTTCCTTCATCGATACGGACTACGTTTCCCCTCTTACCGCGGAGGCGTACCTGCAGATGTACCGGGATCAAGGACAGCAACTTGTCATCAAGGCGAGTGGCAGGGAATTGACCACAGAGAAACTGCGGGCGCTGGTGCCGCAGATTGAATACCTCACGGCGAATGGCATCTACACAGTGCTTGTTTACGGGGGCGGTGAGCAAATTACCCAAGAATGGAAAGACCTGCATCCCGGCGTAGACCGGCCCAAAGTAAATGGTGTGGGTATCACCACGGACGAGGTGCGACGGGATGCAGTGCGTCCCGCTTACGAGAAGATCCGCCGGCGCCTCCAAGATGCACTTCCAGATTTTCTGTTCTTCAATCCGGAGGACATGCCGTGCGACCGGGTGGAATCTGTGATCGGGAAAGATGGCCAACCTGTCGATCCCCGATGGGTGGGAAAACCCAGAGGGTTAGTGATCCCCCAGGGGAGAAATGTTGCCATCGGTTTTATGGGCATGATGGGGAAGGAAGATCTGAATGTGAATGCTGATTGGATTGCGCGTGGCGTGGGAGAGCTCGATCAGACCGGAGAAATATTCTTCCTTACGGAAACCCGCGGCGTCCTCGATCGTCAGAAGAATGTGGTGCCGGTTCTCCTTGCAAACGAGATTCGGTCCGACGGCGGCTATCCGGGTCTGGATATCGATGGCGGCATGGGGCTCAAAACACTGGAAGTGAAGAATCTTCTCGCAGCGACACGGGGCAGGCTGCAGAAAGTGGTGTTTACCGACGGTGCCGGTTTGCGCCGCGAAATTGAGGATTGGAGAGGAGGCGGTACGCTCGTGTTCGATCCGTGCGATCTTGAATGTTCCCCGGCAACGGCAATAGAGCACACCATCGTCGATACCATTGATGCCGAATATGAGGAGCAAGGATTATTCCGGCGGCTCATGCCGGAGGGGAAGGAGCGCGCGAGGCGGGAACGGAGAGTTGTGCGCATCGGCAACTCGCCCATGGGAGGATTCTCCCTGCTCGACCATCCCAGTGATAATGCCGTGGAGTTTGCACGGTACTGGGCGGGATATCCGGGGAACGGGATTGGGAAGCATATCGTGGGACATGCTCAACGGCAGTTTGGGATCATGGGTCGGAACGAGTTGTTTGCCCTCAGTGCTCCCCTCAATCCTTCCGACGAGACAAGCAAGCAGAAGCTCATAGAGCTCTACCAAAGCTACGGTTTCCAGTGCAGGGGGAAGGTGAGCGAGTTTCAAGGCAAGGATGGTGTTCCGCATCACGTATCCGCATATGATCCGGCGACGCGTGGCCGGGATCCGTATTACTTCATATACAAACGTCCCGGGAGTTGAAGCCCGGGACAAGGAATCTCGAGATGTGAGGGAGGATCAGTTGACGACCTCTACCGTGAATGTCACGGCTTCGTTGGGCTTGTCCTGATCGTTGCGCGGGACGTTAACGATGGCATCCACCACGTCCAGGCCCTCCGTTACCTTGCCGAAGACCGTATGCTGGCCGTTGAGCCAAGGCGTGGAATCTGCCTGGATGATAAAGAACTGGCTGCCATTGGTGTTAGGTCCGCGGTTGGCCATGGCGATAGCGCCCTTTTCCAGAGGCAGCGACTGCAACTGGTCGTTGTAGACGTAGCCGCGGCGCTCGTAGTACTGCTTGAGCGTGAGGTTGGCGATTTCCGGCGAGAGCTGCTGACCGCCCGACGCCTGCGCAACGGTGGTGTCGCTGAGGCCGTAGCTGTCTGCATTGATCTCATCCTCAAACGTGTCACCGAAGATGCTCTTTCCTCCCGTGCCGTCGCCGTTGGGATCGCCGCCCTGGATCATGAAGTCCGGAATGACGCGGTGGAAGGTGAGGCCGTTGTAGTAGCCGTTCTTGGCGAGCGTGATGAAGTTGGTAACTGTCTTGGGGGCGGCGTCCGCATCCAGTTCCAGCGTGATGTCTCCCTTGCTCGTCTTGAGAATCACGGTGTGCTTGCCGGATAGGATGGTGCCATCGAATGCGAACATATCAGGTGCGGCGGAATTGAGAGCTCCCGAAGAAGAAGAAGCGGATGCTTCCGGAGGGGAGGCTGGCGGAGTGGGGCTGCCACAGCTCACAAGGAGAAAAGCCAGCGCAAAAAGCGGGATGAGGAATTTATACATACGCGGGAGAGCCTACTGAGGAGGTCGTATATACGCAAGCAGTGAGCCAAGTATTCCATTCCTGCCCTTGCTGCGCGGAATGTGTACATTCTCAACTCCAAAGCACAAAAACAGGCTCATCGCTTCTGTTACACCTGCTGATCATTTTCCACTTGTCGTCTCGGAGTTTCAATGTTTTCGTCCCTTCTCGATGAGTTTCCTTTATTTCCTTGCTTGCGAAAGGATGTTAGCGATTTCCTTTGCGGCCTCGGGACGGTACAGCGTTCGCATCTTTTCTCCCATGGTTGCGAGAGCTGTCTTGTCCTTTAGGTATCGTGTGAGCGTGGGGACGAGAGCGGCAGGCAAGTTCTTCTGTTCCATAACGATGCATCCCCCACTCTTTTCCGCGGCACGTGCGTTGGTTTCCTGGTGGTCTTGTGCAACACCTCTTAAAGGAACGAGGATGGTAGGGATGCCGTTGGCGGCGAGTTCGGTAATGACGCTTGCGCCGCTCCGGCTCAATGCAAGGTTGGCCGTGGCAAAAAGGTGGGGCATGTATTCCTGTGCAAAGGGGCAGGACCAGTATCCCGGCCTGGGGGACGCTCCTGCTTTTCCTGGTCCGGTGATGTGGATGATGTCGCACTGCTGGAGGAGCGCATCGAGATGTGCAGTGACAACCTCATTGAGTGCCTGTGCCCCCTGGCTCCCGCCGATTACGAGGAGGACGGGCTTCTTGCCCGGAAGTCCCGTGATGGCCAGTCCCTGCAATCGCGAACCCTGCGTGAGTGCAGGCCGTATCGGATTCCCGGTGTGGACGATGTTGTAGGTTGCAGGCGATAAGCGGTAGGACAATGGCATTCCTGTACAAACGGTCTTGGCCCATTTGGCGATGAGACGGTTAGCACGACCCATGACTGCATCGGACTCATGGAGGACGATGGGAATCCGACGGCGGCGCGCGGCGAGTGCCACCGGCACGCTCACGGCGCCTCCTTTGGAGAAGATAGCGTCGGGACGGAACGCATCAAGCGCCCTTCCCGCCTCGCGCAGCGCACGGAAAAAAATGAACGGGAACTTCCAGGACCGGCGCGGGAGTGAGATGGGTGTAAACGGCAAGCCTTCCTTGCGGAGAAACTCCTGCTCTTCCGGGCGGTCGGAGCAGAGGAAATGAAGTTCCATCCCCGGCTCCTGTTCCCGAAGTGCGTGGGCCACCGCGACACAGGGGGCCACGTGGCCGATCGATCCGCCGCCCGAGAGGAGAATCTTCATGGAGGGTTAGGTTATCAGAGTATTGAAGGAGAAGAATATTGGAATATTCGATTACTCGAGTATTGGGGATACATTCAGAAGAAGGTGCGAAGTCGTATCTTGATGATCCCGTATACCAATACTCCAATATTCCTTTTAACGAGTAGCCAAACCAAACGCAAATCGCCTCTTCTCTTGACGGGGAGCTCTGGTGATCGCGTGTTCCGTGGAGTGCATGGAGATGTTCAGGAGGATGCCGATACCGCAGAGCGTGGCAAGGAGCGAGGAACCGCCGTAGCTCACAAAGGGAAGTGTGAGGCCGGTGATGGGGAAGAGGCCGATGTTGACCGCAATGTTGATGGAAGTCTGTACAGCCAGCATGGACGTGATGCCGGTGGCGAGGAGGAAGCCGAAGCGGTCCGGTGCGTTTTGTGCGATGCGGTATCCGCGCGCGATGAGAATGGCGTACATCCCCAGCACGATGAGGAGGCGGAGAAAGCCCAGCTCCTCGGCCATGGCGGAAAAGATCATGTCTGCCTGCACTTCCGGCAGGTAGCCGAACTTTTGAATGGACTTGCCGTACCCCACGCCGAAGAGACCACCGCTCCCGATGGCGATGAGCGCCTGGCGGATCTGGAACCCGATAGATTCCACGATGGCCGGGTTATCGGGGAAGAGGAACGCGGTGAATCGAGCGCGGATATACTCTTTCTGGAGGATGAGCGGCAAGCCGAAGACGCCGGCGAGCGATCCTCCCAGAAACAGGTGGAACACGTTCCCGCCCGCAATGAAGAACATGATGGTGGCGATGCCGCAGAGTACGAGGAAGGTGCCAAAGTCCGGTTCCAAAGCGATGATGACGGTGCTCGCGACGAGCAGTGTGGCAAAGGGCACGAAACCTTCCTTTAATGTTCCGATCAGCTGCTCCCGTTTTTGCAGCCATACTGCAAGATAGAAGATGAACGTGAGTTTGAAGAGCTCGGAGGGTTGGAGCGAAAGGGGGCCCAAGCGCAGCCAGCTGCTAGAGGTCCCCCACCCCGCGCTGAGGCCAGGAATGAAGACGGCTACGAGGAGAGCGAGGGAGACGAAGTAGAGCGTACGGGCATGGCGTTCCCAGAAGTGGTACGGAATGAACATCATTCCCAACATGACGCCAATCCCCTCGATAACGCGGAGGAAGTGCCGCGTGAGGTAAAATGCGTTAGTGGGTGCGGCCATTGCACCGGACTGGGTGAGCCTGAGAGTGAGTTGGTAGCTTTCGAAAACACTCACGCTCGCGATCATGGCGAGTCCGAACAGCGTCAGCACCGCGGTAATGCCTAACAAGAGGAGATCGATACGGCGGAACACGGCGAGGAGCGTAGCGGATTGTTCCTGTCTCTGCATGTATACTCCTCTCGTGTTTGTGTTCCTGATCTCCGCCATTGCCGCCTTCCTGGTCAGCGGAGCGGCAACCCTTCTCAGCAAAACGTTCCTCCATGGGCGTATTGCCCTCTTGGGTTCATTTGCCGGATTGGAACGGTCGTTCAATCCGGGCATAGCCTTCGGGATACGCCTTCCCATCCAGGATGCCCTCATCACTGCCGCTCTCTGTGCGGTGGTGTACTTTGCATGGCGTTTCCGGCAGTTGCGGTTCCAGCAATTGGCGTTCGGCCTCATTGCAGGTGGCGCTATTGCCAATATTGCCGATCGCCTCGCTGACGGTTATGTGACCGATTATTTCCAGGTCGGCTCCTTTCCTGTCTTTAACGTAGCGGACAGCTGTATTACGGTGGGTGTATTTCTCCTCTTAATGGAGGGGCTGTGGAGGAAACGATAGGGTTGATTGGTTACGGGGTCATTTGGTCGCAACCGATCCCGGAGTTTTGTTCCAATGAACCAAATGGCCAGTAACTATATGGTCGAGCCTTCTACTTCATATAGGCTTCCCTCTGCGCTATACTCCGAACCCCATGCCCCTTACGTATCACGTTCGTGGAGGCAGGCCTCTCCACGGGGAAGTCTCCGTCGGCGGGTCCAAGAACGCGGCACTCCCCCTCATTGCGGGCTCACTCCTCGCGGATGGCGAAACGGTGCTCACGAACGTGCCTAAGCTACGAGATACGCTCGCCATGCTTCGCATCCTCGATTTCCTCGGTGCGGAGACCAGCTTTGAGGACGGCACCGTGCGCATCCGCACGGACAGCCTCCGCAGCAAGCCTATTCCGGCTGAGTACGTTTCCACACTGCGCGGCGCCATCGTCCTCCTCGGCCCGCTTCTCGTTCGCTTTGGCGTGGTGGAGATGTCGTATCCCGGCGGGTGCGTGCTGGGAAAGCGTCCCGTTGGCGCGCACATTGAGGCGTTTAAACAGATGGGGGCAAAAGATATGAGTACGGACAATGTCCTGCACTTGCAGGGCGCCCTAAAGCCTGCTCGCGTGATTCTGCCGGAGTTCTCGGTGACTGCGACGGAGAACGTGATCCTCGCTGCCGCACTTCTCCCCGGCGAAACGACCATCGAGCTGGCTGCGGCAGAACCGCACGTGAAGGACGTGGAGGACTTTGTGGAAAAGATGGGGGCGGAGGTGGAAGGAAAGGGCTCGCATACTGTTACTATCCGTGGCAAGAAGGATCTCCATCCCGTCTCGCACCACGTCATTCCCGACTATCTGGAAGCGGGAGCGCTGGCGCTCGCCGGCCTGGTGACGCGTGGCAAGGTCTCCGTGCGTGGCGTGGATGTGTCACACCTCACCTCCTTCCTGGACGTTCTGCGGCGTGGAGGCTGCTGTTGGGATTTTAAGGAAGAAGGAGGCGTTCTCACTATGGATGGCGACGCCTCGCAATGTCATGCCATGCACGTACGCACGAACATCTTTCCAGGTTTTCCCACCGATCTGCAGGCGCCGCTGGGCGTGGCGCTCACTCAGGCAAACGGCGTGAGTCGCATCTTTGAACGTCTCTACGAAGGCCGGTTTGGATACCTCTACGAGCTGGAGAAGATGGGGGCGCATGTGGAGATTCTCAATGCGCACCAAGCTCTCATCATCGGTCCCACTCCTTTGCGAGGGCGGGTTGTGGCGAGCAATGACATCCGTGCAGGTTCGGCTATGGTGCTTGCCGCGCTTTGTGCCGAAGGTGAAACGACTATCACCGACATCCGCTATATCGAGCGCGGGTACGACCGCCTGGATGAGAAGCTGCGGAGTATGGGGGCGGAGATTGAGAGGGTGGAGACGAAAGACTAAGGATGCGGAAGAATCAGAAGATGCAGAGGAAGCAGAAGAGAAGGGATTCTTGGTGAACAGAGCGGTTTTGGGGGTTCCTCTGCATCTTCTGCATCCTTTGCTTCCTCTGCATCCCTCCGATAAACCCTTTTCTCTCACCCGCTCTTTCACTACCATAAGCGTCCGATGGCTCTCACCTTTTCCACACTTGGCGGTTGTACAGTCCGTGTTACCGGCGCGGCGCGGCCGGCCATAATCTTTCCCGCTTCCTCCGGATCGGCGAAAGATGTGTTGGAGCTCCTCTCCTCTCCGGAGGAGGAGCAGCGCGAGGGTGCTGTGTCCTGGCCGGGCGAGTACAACATCGGTGGAGTGTCCGTGTGGGGGATTGGCCATAGTGAAGGCCAGCAGATTTCCTACGTTGCGGAACTGGATGGTATCCGCTGCGCTTTTCTCTCCTCCCCTCTTCAGGATTGGACGGACAGGCAGCTGGAGATGGTAGGAGAAATTGATGTGCTGGTGTTGCCTGCTGAGGATCAGAAGGTTGCGCAGAAGCTTATTGACGAGTTCGATCCGCGCATTCTCATTATTATTCCCACAGAAGACAAGGAGGCGTACGCAGCCATTGCCAAACTGGTGGGAGTTAAACCCGATTCCACGATGGCGGAATACAAAATGAAGAGCACGTTGCCGGCGGAGGGGCGGGAAGTGGTGGTGCTGAGGAAGTGAAGGATGGTCGTTACTTCGTTCATTGGTTATTTGGGATGGAAGTTTCGGCGTTTTGAGAGGGGTATCGAATACAGAAAACCGGCAATGAAATAAGGTTCTTCATGGTACGGTCAGGAACAGGTAGAGTATGCAGGCGATCTTTCGAAGGCCATGCTCCCGTAGTTCAACGGATAGAACGACCCTCTCCTAAGGGGTAAATGCAGGTTCGATTCCCGCCGGGAGTACCATCGTATGATGAAGCAGGATGAAGGAGAGAGGGATCCGTGCAGGCCTGTCATCCAAAGTTTATTTAGCGAAGAGTGAAGGGGGCGAGGGGAATTCAATTCCCGCCGGGGGTTAACACCGCAGTATTTCTGTTCTTCAGAAACATAACGGTTACACTATATGTATGGCCGTCTATCTGATTGGAGGACCACCGAAATGCGGGAAGACAACGTTGGCGAAAGCACTTAGTAAAAAGCTGCTTGTTCCTTGGATTTCTTCCGACACTCTGGAGAATATTGTCCGGGTTTATACCCAGAAAGAGCAACACCCTCTACTATTCCCTCACAGTTATGTACGGGGAAAAAGTAATGACAAGTTCTATGCATATCACACTCCCGAAGCAATAGTTCAGGGTTATGTGGAACAATCGAAAGCAACGTACGACGCCGTAAGCATGATTGTGGAAACCTATCTCACAGACCAAGATGATTTCATTGTGGAGGGATATCAGGTTACTCCGGAAATCGTCTATCGCATTCTGAAGAAATTCGGTGATGAACATATAAGGGCAGTATTTCTTCTAAGGCGAGATGAGGGGAGAATGGTGCAGGACTTTCATAAATCCACAACTCCGAACGATTGGATTCTGCGAAAGACAAAGGAAGAAGCTACCTTTGCAAAAATTGCGAAGATGATTTCGGTGTATGCGGACTACACCGAGAAAGAAGCCAAGAAATACAAATTGCCTGTATTTGAAATGGATACGAATTTCAGTATTTCTCTTGAGAAGGTGATACAGCAACTGTTATTCGGCTGAACGCTGGCTTAGATGCAAATAGTGCCTGCAGAATATACGTATGAATATCCTGACTTTATACCGTTTTCCCATTAGGGCTGAGGGATATCGGCAGCAGTCGGATGGTGGCATCGCAAGCAGTGGCTTCCGTGTCACGAACATGCTTCAATCCTGATCATGACGCTCCTCCACGCCATCCTCCTTGGCATTGTCGAAGGCATTTCCGAGTTCTTGCCGATCTCTTCCACGGCACACCTCATTCTCGCGTCGTCGCTCCTGCGGATACCGGCATCGGAATTCCTCAAGAGCTTTGAGATTTCCATCCAACTCGGCGCCATACTCGCCGTGGTCGTCCTCTACGCCAAGGCGATGGTTCGGCGTTTTGATGTGTGGCTGCGCGTGCTCGCGGCGTTCATTCCCACGGCGGTTCTGGGCCTGCTCTTCTACCACATCATCAAGAATTACCTGATGGAGAGCATCCCCGTGATCCTCGCCGCGCTCTTACTGGGCGGCATTGCGCTCATCGTTTTTGAGATGCTTCACCGTGAAGGTGCGGATTCTGCTGACGATCTTTCCAAGATCACCTATAGGCAGGCAGTTGCCATCGGCGTGTTCCAATCTCTCGCCTTCGTCCCCGGCGTCTCGCGCGCGGCGGCGACCATTGTGGGCGGCCTGCTCCTGGGCATCCGACGGAAGACAATCGTGGAATTCTCATTTCTTCTTGCTGTGCCCACCATGGCAGCCGCGGTCGCGCTGGATCTTACAGAGACTGCTTTCTTGTTCACGCCACAGGAATGGATACTCCTTGGCGTCGGTCTTGCTGTCGCTTTCTTCGTTGCGCTTCTCAGTATTGCCTGGCTCCTCCGGTTCATTCAGCGGCGCTCCTTTATTCCATTCGGGTGGTATCGCATAGTGATCGCCGTGGTGTTTGCCCTTCTCTATTTCCGGGTGTGAGGTCTTTGCTTATAGAAGGAGTACATACAGCAATTTCCACGTTCCCAAATACATGAGGATCGCTGCCACGGTGAACCAGAATGGCCTTGTATGTTCCATCCGCGCACGTTGACGGTCTGCTTGTACATTTCTTTCATCTAACGATCGTTATGCAACCCTTCGACACTCTTTCAATATTTCTCCTGTAAGGATTCCGGAAGCGGCTCGTCTTAGCTTTTGTCCCCTCAGTCTGTCTTCGACATCGACACCCTCCGGTTTCCGGAGGAACGACTAGTGACTCGGACGGGCAGGGGTAATTTTTATTACCGAGAAGAGGCGTCGAATGGTTTCTCTCCTGCGGGTATTTTCCATTCTTCCGCAGGTGTTCTTCGCCAGCAAGAAGCGGGTGCTACCTCAGTGCCGGCCCCCGCCGACTGTCGAAAGAAGCATTCGCAGGAGAAGAGGAAACTCTGAGGGGGAGAGAAAGAGGAGTGTCGCGCGCACCAAGAGGAGAGGTAAGGCACTGAGTGTCGTACAATCGCTGCGGGAAGCCGCAAGTTCTTCTCGCCGGCATTGTGCGTAAACTAGGATGCCGCCTCATCCGGCTTCCTTTTCCACCCCGTCGTATGCGCCGCTTTCTCCTGCTCTGCCTCGCATTCGTCCTGCCTGTAGCCGCACTTGCTCTCGATTATACCGACCATACCAGTCGCTACACCGACGCCCCCTTTTCCAAGCCGGAAGCTACTGCCATCAGTCTGCTCACGAACCTTGGGGCGGTGTCCGGGAATCCGGACGGGACCTTTGCTCCCAACCGCGCCATAAACCGCGCCGAGTTCCTCAAGATTGCTTTCCTCAGTATGCCTTCCGTGGCTGTTACAAGTTCGGATGCAGCATCCTGCTTCCCCGACGTCCGTAGCAGCGACTGGTTTAGTTCCTTTGTTTGTTTGGCGAAGAGGCGTGGCACTGTACAGGGGTACACCGACGGCAAGTTCCATCCTGAGCGGATCGTGAGCTACGCCGAGGCGCTTAAAATGACAGCGGAGCTCTATCGGGGCGGAGTGGATCCCGCCCCCTGGGAGAAGCGTTGCGCCAAGGCGGATGCCCTCAGCAATTGTCTTGTGTACGAAGACATCACCTACGCGGCCAATACGCCCTGGTACACGCGGTACGTGGATTGGGCGCGCGGGCAGGGGTTGCTCCTTCCCATTTCTCTTTCGTACGATGCCCCGCTCACGCGCGGGCAGATGGCGCGTCTCGTTGCCAGCTTCGTGGCTGACCATGCAGGAGAACTGGAGGAGTACCGCGCACAGGAGCAGGGACGTTCGCTTTCTTCCGGCGCATCGAGCAGCAGCCGCACTTCTTCGTTGTCCAGTTCCGCCTCCAGCATCTCCTCAAGCATGT
This sequence comes from uncultured Candidatus Peregrinibacteria bacterium, assembly GCA_903825315.1. Taxonomy (GTDB): domain Bacteria; phylum Patescibacteriota; class Gracilibacteria; order Peribacterales; family Peribacteraceae; genus CAIKAD01. Next base: position 215,028 of record CAIKAD010000005.1, read on the forward strand.
CATCGTCCCTGCCGTCTTCGTCCTCCTCTTCTTCCTCAGTTACTTCCTCCTCTTCTTCGCGAGTCTCTTACATCCCTTCCCTGCCGGTACGCAGCAGGTTTCTCGTGCTGGGGACGTGGAGCGAGCCTATTGCAAGCGCGACGTTTCGGCCGGATCTGGAAGCAGTAGTTATTCGGATCATCCAGGTGAAATTGAAGACGAAGATCGTCTCTATCGACCGATTACAGGTGATGGATCGTGATGGCGTGGTGGTGGGCGATTTATACCTGGATCCGTATGATCATAATGACCTCACTTGGAAGGGGTCATTCAACAGCAGCGGAGCCTACCAAATTCCGAAGAATGACGAACGCGTTCTTGTTCTCCGTGCTCACATAAAGGCAGGTAAGGACGGCGGGAAGACGGAGCAGCTGGTGCAGGTGGATACTTTTACGCTCTCGGTCGTCGGGCTTTCGAGCGGCGACACCTACAATTCCGCATCCGAGACCTTCGTGTATCCCAAACATCAGACCGCAATGGGGCGCATTATGTCCGTACAGAGCGTTCTCCCCGCGCAGGGCATTTTGCCCATCGGGCAGCACCAACTCATTGCCTCCTTTACGATCACGGGTTCCGGCACAGCAGAGTCTGCGATGCGCGTGGAAAGTCTGATGTTCCAAGTGTCCAAGTCCTCCTCCATCGCTATTTCCAACTGGGAGCTGCGTGCGGTGCAGGGCGATGAGCGCGCTCCGTGCTCCGTCTCGGAAGGCGTGGTGGACTGTCTCGCATTGTCACAGGAAGTCGGATCCCTGCAAGGCTCCCGTACGTATGAACTCCTGGGAGATGTTGCTGTGGACCAGGGGGCCCAGAATCCTTATCTCCAGGTGACGCTCGGCAATCCAGGGACAGTTGGCGAGAACGGCGGCATCCGCTGGACGGACGGTTCCGGCCACTTCACGTGGACGGAGCTCAATAATCCGATTGCCACGGGGACGAAGTGGCAAGGCTAATGAGTTTTCAGCTTTCAGTGATCAGCGGTCAGTACTCAGATTCTGAGCGCTGATAGCTGACAACTAACCGCTTGCCGGAGAGAGATCTCCCTAAAGGACTGCACGGATTTCAGCTGCCATTTTCTCCGCTGCCGCCTTTGCCGCGTCCTGCCAGTCGTCCTTATTTGAGGCGAAGATGACGGAGCGCGCCGCAACCACAATGGCGCCGGTGCCGTCCGGAATGAAGCCGAATTTTACGTCTTCCGCCTTGCCGCCCTGCGCGCCGTAGCCCGGGATGAGAATCGGAATGTGCGGCATGAGCGTTCGGAGGTACTTGAGTTCCTCCGGATACGTTGCTCCTACAACGGCGCCTACGAGCGAGAGGCTTGTCTCCGTGCCGAGCTGCTGGGCGCCCCAGCTTTCCACCAGTTGCGCCATATGTTCATGGACGGTCTCATCCCCCACCGGAAGGTCCTGCAGTTCGCCGGAAGAAGGGTTGCTCGTTTTGACGAGGACGAAGATGCCCTTGTCATTCCTAGAGGCCCGCTCCATGAATGGCTTGATACCATCGGAGCCGAGGTACGGGGAAACGGTGAGGGCGTCGATCGGTGAACTGGCGCTGAGGTAGGCATCTGCGTATGCTTCGCATGTGGAGCCGATGTCGTTGCGCTTTCCGTCCGCGATGACGAGGAGCCCCTGCTTTTTGGCGTAGTCGCACACGTCCCAAAACACCTTCATCCCCTGCCAGCCGAGGACCTCGAAGTAAGCCATTTGCGGTTTGACGGATCCCGCGATGCCCTTTGTGGCATCGATAATCCCCTTGCAGAACGTGAGGACGCCTTCTGGCGTCTTGGGGAGGCTGGCGGGAAGTTTGCCCAGTTGAGGGTCGAGTCCCACGCAGACGGGGGATTTCTCCCTGGTGGCGAGGGTGAGGGAATCGGCGAAGTGCATACTTCTTTGGGTACTCAGTACAAGTGGTCCTATCGTAGCGGAGTGTTTGCCGCGAGCGAAGGGCGGATCAGCGCCTCAGCATGGGGTTGGCGCATTCTCCCCGCTTGATGGCCCGCTGCGTGCAGGTGACTGTACCCTGGGAGGAGGTTTTTGCATCGTCACTGCCCGTGTTTGGTTCTTCCTGCGTCCACTCAGTTTCGTCCGGCGTCAGTGCGGGCGATTCCGAGGAAGAGCCGGTTGTGCCGGGTAAGCTGTTCAGGAGGCCGCCGGTATCGAGGCCGGATTGCTCTATTTTTCCTACTGCCTCATCCAGTGTGATGGTATCTGTGGGGGCAACCACCACGAGGGGGCCATTGTGCAGCTTTCCCTTTCCCTTGAGTGACAGCGCGAAGAACGTGTGGGTTACGTTGCAGGTGATGTCCGATGAGCGCAGCCCCGCTCTGTCCATAGTCATGCTGATATTGAACGTGAAGGAGGGGGGGATGTGCTTGAGAGGAATGGTGATACCGGGCATGTCTTCGGCCGTGGCATCACGCAGGGCTTTCATGATCTCCTTCAGGACTTCCCGCTTGAGGGTGATGGTGTACACGGTCATGTCCTTCTTCTCTAGGGAGGAAATAGTAAAGAACTGGTCCAGTTCCTCGAGAGCTGACAGCAGAGATTCGTCTTGTGTATTCCATTCGCTGTTCATCTCGTCGAGAGGCAGTGCAATCCACTGCTTCATGGTGAGCTTACTGAGAACGTTCGTCCCGTCCCGCTGGAATTTTCCGTCCACGGATTCCACTCGTACATATACCGTGCGGTCCACCACGCGCATCTGCAGCTTGGCGCGCAGGTTCACCTCCTCTCCCTTCACATCCACGGTCATCTTCATTGTGCTCTTCATGTCCAGTCCCTTGCCTTCCGTACTCCCCGAAAGCCAAGCAGAGAAGTAGTAGTTTGCGTAGCGACCGTGCATTTCCATGGAGGAATCCATCGGCCGCTGCTCCATGGCGAGGAGCGCCCCATAGAGTTCACTGAATGAGGAGTACGCCTGCGCCAGGTTCCCGATGGGAGCGGCGAGAAGCGTAAGGGCAAGACAGGCTGAGAGGGCACGACGCATGGATAAGGGGGGAAACTGGACGGAGTATAACATTCCGGTCGATCGAGCCATTCTTACTCCATAATCCCCTGCCGGTACTGCAGGGCTTCCGCGATGTGTGTTGCTGCAATGGCATCCGCTCCTTCCAGGTCCGCGATGGTGCGCGCCACCTTAATCGTGCGATGAAATCCTCGTGCCGTGAGGTTGAGACGCTGCGTGGCTTGGTTGAGGAGCTTTTTGCAGGCAGCATCCAGCGGACAGAGCGTATCGATGTGTTTGACGCTCATTTCCTTATTGGTGCTCACCGGCAGTCCCCGGAACCGTTCCTGCTGCCGCTCCCGCGCACATTGAACGCGTTTCCGAATATCTTCCGAGGAAAGGCCGTTGATCTTTGGTGCTTTCTGGAGATCCTCGATGGGCACAGCTTTCACATCCACTTTAAGATCGATGCGGTCGAGGAGTGGCGCGCTGATGCGCCGGCCGATCTTGAAGGCGCCGCCCGCGCTGAACTCCGGGGGGTTCATGGCAGCCACCAGAATAAAGTCCGCCGGAAAGGTGATGCTCCCCTGAGCGCGCGTGATGGTGATGGTGCGGTCCTCGAGCGGCTGGCGGAGCACTTCCAGTACCTGCGCGGGGAATTCCGCAAGTTCATCAAGGAAGAGAACGCCGCGGTGCGCGAGGGAGATTTCGCCCGGCCCCGGGATTTGCCCCCCACCCACAATACTCACGCCGCTTGCGGTGTGGTGCACCACGCGAAAGGGGCGTTGCCGGAGGAGCGGCGTATCTTCCGGGAGCAGGTTTGCGACGGAATAGATCTGTGTGACTTCGATGGACTCTTCCTGCGTGAGCGGCGGAAGGATGCCGCGGAATGCGCGTGCCAGGAGTGTCTTGCCCGATCCCGGCGTACCGCACAGGAGCACGTTGTGCCCGCCCGCCGCCGCGATCTCCATAGCGCGCTTGGCATGCTCCTGTCCGCGGATGTCGCGCAAGTCCACGATGTCCGCTGTGGTCAAGACGCTGCATGCGGGCGGATCAATCTTTTCCGGCTTCCGGTCACCCTGGAGGATATCCACTACCTCATTGAGGCTCCCCGCCGCGATCACATCTACACCTGGAATGAGCGCCGCCTCCGGACCATTGACGACAGGGACGACGAGCGTCTTGATACCCATCTTCTTGCAGGCGATCGCTGCGGGGAGAACGCCTGTCACGTGCCGCAGCGTCCCGTCGAGCGCGAGTTCGCCGAGGAAAGCGGTGTTCCTCAGGATCCCCTCATTGAGTGTGAGCATGTCCATGGAAAGGAGAATGCCGAGCGCGATGGGCAGGTCGTACCGCGGTCCCACTTTGCGCAGGTCTGCCGGCGCAAGGTTCACCGTGATCACGCGGCCGGTCTTGAGGCGGAACCCGCTCGAGCGCAGTGCCATCCGCACGCGCTGCTTACTCTCCTGCACGGCAGTGTCCCCCAGCCCGACGATAAAGAAGAGCGCCCGCTCGCCGCCGGTGTGGCCTACTTCCACGGTGATGCGTTCGCATTCGAGTCCGACGTTGGCGAAGGAGGTGAGGGAGGCAGGCATGTGGCGTGGGAGAAGAGAAGGCTTTGCGGATAGTGTACTTTCGTTCACCTATTGTTCGGCAAGAGGAATGGGTAGACAAATGTACACCTTTAGTATAATTTGAATGGTATAGTGCATTCCCATGGCCGTTTCTCTTCACCATTCGCCCACAGCTTCCCATCTCTGTTTGGGACGGGAGGGCGAGAGAATTGCCGAACGGTTCCTGGAGCATCTCGGGTACAGGATTCTCGACCGCAACGTGCGGTTGGGAAGGGATGAGATCGACCTTGTGGCATTCGATCCGGTTGATCAGGTGAGGGTCTTCGTGGAGGTGAAATCGCGCAGATCACAGAGTGAAGAATATCCGGCACGCATGAATGCAAGTCCCTTCAAAATCCGAAAGTTCCAGCGCGCGGTGGATCGGTGGCTTGCGGAGCATGATGAGGATGGGTATGTCCGCCTCGATCTTGTCTGCGTGGAAGAAGGAAAAGTGACGGAGCACTTCAAAGAGATCGGGGCACAGGACGGGGAAACCTACGAGTGATCATGCTTCTTCCGACGGCCCTTCAACTGCGCTCAGAGCCTCGAGGAATTTCAACATTCTCTATTCTTGATTCTGCATTCATCATTCTCCTGACTCCGGCCATTCCGCCACAACGATCGCGCGCCCCGTTGCCAGTACAGCATGCGCAGGCCAGTCGCGGGAGTTGAGTCCCCCTTCGAGCATCTTTGTCCACGTGCGCTTCTTCAGCCTGCCTGCCAGGAGAAAGACCGGCGCCAGCGCCTCGGTGAGAACGGGGATGGTGACGGTGATGCGGTCGGGGACGGAGAGATCGTCCTTGTGTGTGGATACGGCGAGGCGGCCGGGCTCAAACGCTTCCGGCGCAAGCGGCGGAAAGAGCGAGCCGATAGATCCGTCCTCCGCCATGCCGAGCGTGACCACGTCCGGTTGCCCTTTGGCGAAGAGGTCCTTGAGTTGCGCTTCGTACAGGTCGACGCATTCCGGCAGTGCCTTCCACGTGTCCGGTGCAATAAGATGGTCCGGAGGAAGTCCTACTTTATCCAGGAGCGTCTGCTTGATGATGCGCTGGTTGCTTTCCTCATGGTCCGGCGCGACGTAGCGTTCATCCACCAAAAAGACCCACACGTTCTGCCATTCGAGCGGTCGTTCCGACAGCGCGGCGTAGATGTCGAGCGGCGTCTTTCCCCCGCTCAGGCCCAGCACGCAGCGTCCGCTCTTCACGAGCGCGGAGGCGATCTGTTTTTCGAGGAGGTTTGCGGCCTCCTTGATGAATTTTTCTGCCGTATCGGTCTCGATGAGTTCGCACTGCATGGGACGGCGGATGATAGCACGGAGCGCGTGGAGGTGCACGGTTCTCCGCAGGGAGGGATGAGGGATTGGTAAACTGGGGATTAGGGCTTGTTGTATTGATTTTTTAGACTGATGCTTTGGTTTTATTCTTTCCTAATACACTAATCTCTAACCCCTAACCCCTTCTCTGAAAAAACCTACGCTTGCACCAACCCTGAGACGTGCTACGATGCGTTTACATCACCGCCTATCCAGAGAGGCGCTTAGGGTACTGGCCCGTTCGAAGCGTCCCCCAACCTCCTCAACGGGAACGGTGGGAACTCCAGCCCCATCCGGGGACAGATAGCTCGCATTCCACGCTTTCTCGGATCGGGAAGGCGGCGTTCATTTGTTTCTCGTTTTTCGACCGTTTCTCGTTTCTCGATTTGTTCTTCGGAGCACGAAATCGAAAAACGAATAACGAGACATAGTCGAAAAACAATCCCCCCACCCGTTATGTCCCACTTCTTCACATCAGAATCGGTGACGGAAGGTCACCCCGACAAGCTCTGCGACCAAATCAGCGACGCCATCCTCGATGAGGCGCTGCGCCAGGACAAGAACGCGCACGTGGCGTGCGAGTGCCTCGCCACCACCGGTCTCGTCGTCGTTGCCGGCGAAATGCGCACTCGGGGCTACATCCCCATTGCGGAGGTGGCGCGCCGCACCATTGAGGAGATCGGTTACGACGATGCCGTCTACGGGTTCGATCACAACGCATGCGCCGTGGTCGTCTCGGTTGGCGAGCAGAGCTTGGACATCCAGATGGGCGTGGACTCCGACAAAAACAAGAAGCACGAGCAGGGCGCGGGTGACCAGGGACTCATGTTCGGCTTTGCCTGCGATGAGACCAAAGAGCTGATGCCGCTCCCCATCTCGCTGGCGCACCGCCTTACCAAGAAATTGTCAGATGTCCGCAAGAAGAACGGACTCAAGTATCTCCGCCCCGACGGCAAAAGCCAGGTCACCGTGCAGTATGGTGATAATGGAGAGCCCGAGCGCATCGAATGCATTGTCGTTTCCACGCAGCATGCGGACACCGTGTCGCACGCGCAGATCTGCAAGGACATCCGTAAGCACGTCATTGAACCGGTTTGCGGCGACCTGATGGATGGCAAGACGAAGATCCACATCAATCCCACGGGACGCTTTGTCATTGGTGGCCCGCCCGGGGACTGCGGGCTCACGGGCCGCAAGATCATCGTGGATACGTACGGCGGCTATAGCAGGCACGGGGGCGGTGCGTTCTCGGGCAAGGACCCGAGCAAGGTGGACCGCAGCGCCGCGTATGCAGCGCGATGGATTGCCAAGCACGTGGTTAAAGCCAAGCTCGCGCGCAAGTGCGAAGTGCAGGTGGCGTACGCCATCGGCATTGCGGCGCCGGTTTCGGTTCACTGCGAGACGTTTGGCACGGGAATCGTTAGCGACCGCAAATTGGAAAAGGCCATCACGGAAGTGTTCGACCTTCGTCCTGCCGCCATCATCCGCGATCTCGATCTCCTCAAGCCGCAGTACCGCAAGCTCGCTGCTTACGGGCACATGGGGCGGGAGGATCTGGGTGTGGCGTGGGAGAAGTGTGATCGCGTTGCTGCTCTATTGAAGGCGGTGAAGTAATTGAGGAATCCAAGGTATCCGAAGAAACCGAGGGGTGAAATTCCTTCCCTTCGGTTTCTTCGGCGATGCTGGCATCTTCTGAATCCTCGGCATCACTTAGCCTCTTCCTGTAGCCAATTTCTAAGAGTAGTCAAATACTTAAAATGATGGTATAATAATAAGTAATACACACATGGATTTCTCGGTATTCCAGACGACCGTCCAGGCCTTTGTCTTTACGCCCGAAGAGCAGCGCAAGCGTGCTCTTTCTGTGGCGCAGGTGCTGGAGGACGCGGACCGCGTGGAATTTTTGCGCGGGCTCCAGGAGACGGAACGGCAACTGGCGGAGACTGCGAAGGAGCAGATGGAATGCATGGACCAGTATGAACATGTCGTCACCGAAGCAGAACATCTCCTTCGTAAAGTGAAGGAAGAGGAGGGACAGGAGCAGGACCTGCTGCTTGCCGAGCAGAATCTTTCTACTTCCTCCTGATATGGGCGGCTTAAATACACCCACCTACGGCCCTGACAGTTTGCAGCCCGAGAGCCAACAGCAGCCGCAACGCTCAGTAATTGAGCAGTACAAGAATGTGCTGGCGCAGTTAGCGGAGATACGGAGGCGGGAGGCAGCTTTAGGGATGAGGCATCAGCCTTTCAGTTCCAATGCTGATTCATCGGTCAATTCTGCTGACTCCGCTATTCAGTGGCAGCAGTGGAACGAACTTCTGCAGCGGGTGAACCAGAGGAGCCAGGAAATGGATGTGATAATGAAGAACAGGCAAGACATTCTCCGGCAGCAAGATGAATGGATTACAGAAACTGGGCAGAAGCATGGACTTACGTCTGCTCCAACTCTTCTGCGCTCCGGTAGCCAGTCTCCTGGCGAATTATCCGGTAAGGAAAAACCGGAACCTCTTCCCTACAAGATCCGCACGCGGTTCGACAGGAATTTGAAGACGAGATATAACGAACGGTTGGCGGATAATGGCCAGTGGCAACCCATCCAGGCGGGCGAGCCGGGGTATAAGGCGGACCTGGTGGGCTATCACAGTAGTACCCCGGGGGCGGGAACAGTTCCGCCGGAACAGGACAGAGCGGGGGCGCCGTCTTCGGTGGAGCATGGCGTCTCCGACGAGCGCACACTTTCCACGATGGCGGAGAAGGTGAAAGACCTCACGGATCAGTATGCGAATCTCCAGAAGATACGGCTGGACATCGCTACCCTTCCGCAGGATGCATCTTGGAACCGGTCACTCCCGCTACTAGGGCCGGATGCGCGGCAATTGTTTCAATCGACCGACAGAGCTATTCGCGTCTATCTTCAGCAACAGGGCTGGCATGTGCAGGAGATTGCACGCGTTGCCCCGCGCACGCCGGGCCAGCTCATCCGGTTTATCGACATGATCATGGGCGGGGGGGAGACGATGGTTGAGCCGGGAGGAAGCGGAGAGGCAATGCCGAGCGAGGCGCCAACGCCGGGTGTTCCGTTTGCGCCATCCCCCACTGCCGTCCCCTCCTCTGCTTCGGTAGCTCCTGAAGCATCGACGCCAGCGAATGCGTTTTTTGAGTCGCTCTCCAAGATTCCTGTCATTGGCAACCTGATCAAGTCCTTGGGGTTGGAGAAGTGGTTAGGGAAGAAGAAGGAGGAGGTATCGGTGAAAAAGGAATCGGGTCTAAATGAGGAAAGCCGCCGCAGACTGGAGAATCAATTTCCGGTATTACGTAAGGAGATCAAGGAGATGCGGACCGTCGCCGATGCCAATGCTTACTTCGCAAAGCAATCAGATTTGAAGGATCTTGATAGTTTCGTTCGTTTCCTGTTACAGGATGATAAGAAGCAGGTCAAAGAAGTCGAACGCAATATGGAAGAGATGTACAGCTTTATACTTTCTTCCTTCGAACAACAGTTGCCTCTGCAGGTCGGGGATGGCACGCAATGCCGGCTCAAGTTTGATCGGTTGAAGCACATTTTCTATTTGGAGAAGATACAGCCAGCGCCGACGACTGTGGCGAAGCAGAAGGCGGCGGCACCTGCCACACCTGCGATCAATCCATAACTATCTGTCTAGAACAGTCTTTTTGCGAAGATGAATGAGATACCATCCCCTCATGCGTATGCCTTTCCCCATCGAGCTGTCGCCGGAATATCAGGAAAAAGCCCACGGCGTGGGGCTGAGGCCGGAGGATGTGCGTGAGAACTTCATCCGCGGGACGGGGCATGGCGGGCAGAAGGTCAATAAGACTGCGAGTACGGTGCAGCTGGTCCATCAGCCCACGGAGATAATCGTGCGTTCTCAGCGGTTCCGGGAGCAGCATCTCAACCGTCTCGATGCGTGGAAGCTCCTGATCCTCAAGATCGAGGAGCGCGTGAAGGGCAGAGAATCAAAATTGCAGCAGGAGATCTATAAGATCCGCAAGCAGAAGGCGCGGCGGTCGCGGAAGTCAAAGGAGAAGATGCTGCAGGAGAAACATCAGCACGGTACGATCAAGGAGATGCGGCAGTCTATCGATGCGGATTGATTCCGAGGAAACCGAAGAAACCGAGGAAACCGACGGAATGGAATCTCATGCCCGCATCAGTCACTATTTGTCGAACTGATCGATAACTGTTCCCGGATAATAATATTGCAGAATCTCCGAGTAGGTCTTTCCTTCATACGCCTGGCCGCGTGCACCGCAGCCGGACATGCCCACACCGTGGCCGCGCATCGACATGCCCTGGCACCAGGGATCGGGTTTGCTTACGAAGACCTCCGCAAAGGGAAAGTTGGGCCACCCCGCCTCGGCGGGCGACCGCGTGCGGCCGTCATCGGTGGAGAAGTAGGGGGCGCGGAGGATAAGGCCGTCCTTTTTGAGCACCTGCCCGCCCGTCAATTTTACAGCCTGTACCCACTGCGGATTGGATTCCTCAAATGCGGCGCCGCCGTACACCTGGAACTCTGCCGGGTTGTCCGACCCATCGAAGGGCTTGCCGGGGAACTTGCGGTGCGCGGGATCCATGTAGTAGGCGGCATAGGTTCGTGCGGCAACCGCAAACGCCCGTTGTTTTTCCCATGGTTCCGTGTCCGGCTCCTCCGCAAGGCCGAGCATGTAGTCTTCCAGCGGCAGTTCATTGATCAGCGTAAGCGTGTTATCCACGACCCGGCACTCGAGGACGCCGCGGTACCGCTTCTGCGCCTTTACCATGCTCGTGACGGTCAGAATACGACCCAGGGGATCAATCCTTATCACACCCTGGCCTCCATCAATTCCACTGGGAGAAACCACAACACAGTAATCTCCGTCTTTCTGAAGCTGAATCGTGCTTGCGCTGACGGACGAACCATTTACAAGGCCGGAGCCGGGAAGGGAAACGGTCATCGTATCGGGTGGCGGATCCTGTTTGTCCGTAAGGCGGATGCGGATGAGGGGGCTGTTTCCATTCATTGATAGCGAGGAGGAGCTTCCACCTCCATCTCCTTCCCCAGAGGGAGGGAGGGGAGTTGGCTGTTTGTAGTTGTTTGTACTGCTGCTTGAGCTTTGCGAATAAGAAGACGATGAAGACGCGGGTGGCGTGTATGTCTGGCGCGTGGGGGGCGTGCGCGGGGCCGGAATGGAGCGGCCTTCTGTGGTGAGACTGTACGTTACGTCTCCGATGCGCAGCGAGTGGGTTCCTCGGTCCCGCGGGAACTGGATCTTTACACGAATCGTGGAAGCCTGGTTGGCGCCGATGGCGACGGGAGACAGAAGGGTGGTGCGTGATCGGAGGTAGCGGTCCTCCTTTGCGACCCACACGCCGATTTTGGGATTGGAGCGCGTAATGTTGGCAAGCTTCTGTCCTCTGCGGACCAGTTTGTTTCCAGCCTGATAACGCAGGGTCACCGTCAGTTCCCCTCCGGGCCGTCCGGTAAGAGCGGTAGCCCCTACGGGAGTAAGGCCCTGGCGGACAGGGATGCGCGGTTGGCTGGAACGGGAGGAGGAAGAAGAGCGCGGCGGTGGGAAGACTACCGAGGCGAAGAGATCGCCTGTCCGCAAATGGGAGCGTACCTGGTCCATGACGCCGTACATGTAGTACCCGGGGCACGTGGTAGAGAGGAGGTCGCGGTGGCCCACGACAGGGGGCATGGACTTACCGTGGTACGTGGTATTGCGCGTGAGGTCGATCGAGTACTGATTCGCCAGCAGATCCAGTAACCACTGCAAGCTTTTTACCTGCGTTTGTGACGGCTGTTCCTGTTCAAAATTCCCCATTAGGGAGATGCCGATGGTACCCACGTTGTTGCACCACGCATGTCCTCCCACAACGCCAGCGCCACCCGCGCGTCCTTCGAAAATAAATCCCTTCTCGTCGATCACGTAGTGGTAACCAATGTCGCCCCATCCTTTGGTCTGGCTGTGGTACTGGTAGATGGCCTGCATGCGCTCGGCGCCGGGGCGGCTATCTCCTTCCACTCGGACGGCGGTGTGGTGAACGACGAGGAGCTTGACCGATGGCGAGTGGTCCTGAGGCCAACGGTAGCGCTTACCGCTGAGGTCGCCTGTCACACGGTTTACAGTCTTAAACTCGTCAGGGTAGAACTGCTGCGCAAGGTCGCAATTGCGTACGCGATCGGAAACCGAGGAGGCGCTTCCGCCGTTCCCGTTGCCATTGCCAGTATCGTTGTCCGATGCATCCTCGGTGGGCGTGGACGCATCGGGAGGCGGTGCATTCGTATAGAGGAGTGCGTCGTTCGCGCCCCATTCATTGCGGGAGTAGATGAGCGGTCGATCCACGGTTCCCGTGGAGGCGACTTTGACTTTGATTGGTTCGTGCGAGACGCGGATGGGATGGATCACCACGTCCGTATTCCCCCGAAGACGGATGCGCGTGACCGGATGCGCGAACATGACGAGGTTAGATTCCCGTGAGAGCGGATCCTGCTCCGTGTCATTCGTCAGTGTCATCCACTCCCCCCATTGTTGACCGTCAAAACCGATGACCTGTGCATCAATCACTTCTCCTGCAACGCTGAGGGCGTCGATTGGCTTATCAAAAGATTCTTCACGGATTTGCGCGCTTGAATCTTGAGCCTGCGGGTCGGAAACTCGCGTAGATTCAGGGGGAGGTGCTGCTGCGGAAATCCCGAAGGTTGGTACTTGGGACAGTGAAAGGACGGCCAACAGGAAGAGCGAAAGACGGCGCATGAGTCGGTGAAAAAGTATACGTCCATCAACTGAGATTGGGCTGGGTTTTTGGGCTATGGCTAGCCGAGATGTTTACATGCAAGATTTGTGGGCTCTTTCGTCCAATTCTTCAAGTTTTTATAAATTCTTACCTTTCAACAGTGTCTCGTATCGCTCTGTCATCTTTTCCAAAGAAAACTCGGTACGGGCGAACATTCTCCCCTTCTCTGCTATTGATGCCCGTTTTGCCTGATCCAGGAGTGAGCGGATGCCGTCACGAAGGGCGGAAACATCATCTGCCTTAACGATGACAGCGTTGTCATCGTGTTTCAGATAGGCGGCGATGCCGCAGGCGTCCGTCACCATCACCGGCACGCCGAGGGACATTGCCTCTGCAGCCACAAGACCGAAGGGATCATTTGTCCGTGAGGGGAGGACGAGGAGGTCAATGGATCGGTAGAAGGTGCCGAGGTTCGGGACATTGGGGGCCAAATGAACGCGGTCGGGGTGTGGGAGCGTCCTCATCAGATTCCGGAGATTCGCCTCCTCACGGCCGGTTCCCACGATGGTAAGCGAGACGTTTGGTAGATCTCGGATGGACTGAAGAAGGAGGTCGAGGCCTTTTTCTTTCTCGAGGCGGGCGATGGTTCCTATCTTCAATGAGGAAGCAGAAGATACAGAGGATGCAGGGGGGGCAGAAGAGAATCTCGAGAGGTCAATCCCGTTCGGAATTGCCACCACGCGATCAGGATCAAATCCCATGTGTATATACAACGCACGGCTCAGTTCTGAGACGGTAATAATCGTCACGTTCTTGCTCAGGCGGAGAAGCTGCGGGAGCCAAGGGTTCTGCGTCAGCCATCGTCCCACCGGATCGTGCTCTAACCAGAAGATGTGCGGGGGGTTATGAGAATATTCGAGTATTGGAGTATTGGGGCCGGTGACAAGAGGGGTAAGGAGGAGTTTTTCGGTAAGACTCAGCATCACGATCGCATCGAGATCATGCCCTTCGACTCCTCCTCGACTCGCTCCGCTCGCTCGGAGTCGCTCAGGGTGCCGTTGTTTATTTGCAGTGGAGTGGCAGAAACTGTTGAGGAGGATCTGCAGTTTTTTTTGCATGTGCCGTTTTCTCCATGCAAAACTCACAGCGTTCCACTTGGTCACAGGGGGAGGTCCGATCTCGAAGGAGGTGGAAGGGATATTCCTTCCGAGGCATAGTTCCAGCAGTGCGGGGCAGCTCCCCGCAAAGGCCACGGCATTGCCGCGCTTGAGGAGCCCCTCCATCAGCGAAATGGTCTGCAGCTCCGCACCGCCGTTTGTGCGGCTCTCGAGGGGGAATCTGGTGAAGAGGATTTTCATGGAGGAATCCGAAGGAACCGAAGAAACCAAGGAAACCGAGGGCTAAGCATAGCATGCCTCGAAGCGTTGGGATGGAGTCCCTCGGGGGGTGTATTTAAGGAGGAATCCGAAGGAACCGAAGAAACCAAGGAAACCGAGGGGTTTATGTAGGAAGGGAAGATCGGAGACGGGTGAGAAGATAGCTGACGCGCTGGGTATGATCATCGAGTGTCTCAGAGGTTTCTCCGGACAGGTATTTCAAGTCTCGAGCCAGCATGCATTGGTACGATAGTTCCTCGAGGGAGCAATGAGCGGTTTCATAGAAGTGAGCCTTTTCCTTCCATGATTTCTTTCCATTCCCCTCAGCAATATTCGTGGGAACGCTATAGGAAGATCGCTGCATCTGGCTGATGAGTCCGAAGCGCTCATCGGAAGGGAATGATTTTGTAGCCTGATAGACCGAGAGGCAAAGTCTATGGGCCTCTTGCCAGACAATCATCTTCTCGAAAGGACGTTGGTGAGCCATGCCACAACAGTACCCCCTTCGGATTCTTCGGATGCCTCGGTTTCCTCGGTTTCTATTCCTCTAGTCCGAGTTCGGGCTACCACAAGACCCGAAAGACGTTCTACGCCCCCAAAGAACCTCCCCTTACAATTCTCTCTTTCCCTCCCATATACGGTCGCAACACTTCGGGCACTGTGACCGACCCATCTGCATTCTGGTAGATCTCCAGGATGGGAATCAGGATCCGCGGCGAGGCGATACAGGTGTTGTTGAGCGTGTGGACGAACTTCTTCTTACCGTCCGTATCCACGTACTTGATGTTCAATCGCCGTGCTTGGAAGTCACCGAGATACGAACAGCTATGAGTTTCCCCGTAGGCATTCCTGCTGGGCATCCACGTCTCGATGTCGTTCTGGATCAGTTTTCCCTTGCCCAGGTCTCCTGTGCAGATGGTGAGGACGCGGTACGGAAGCTTGAGCGCCTGAAGCACTTCCTCGGCGTTCGTCCGGATTTCCTCGAACATCTTGAGTCCCTCGTTCACGTCCGCCTTGCACAGTACGACCTGCTCGATCTTTTGGAACTGATGGATGCGGTAGAGGCCTTTGGTGTCCTTGCCGTAGGTCCCCGCCTCTCGCCGGAAACAGGGCGAGTAGCCGGCATAGCGCTTGGGCAACTGTTCCAGCGGCAACGTCTCGCCCATGTGGTAGCTCGCAACCGTCACTTCCGAAGTGCCGATCAAATAGAGGTTATCCGGTGTCACTGGCCCCTCTTTTTCCAACTGCTCCCCCACGGCGTAGATGTTTGCCTGGTCCCCGCCCGGGAAGAACCCCGTGCCCATGAAGCACTCGTAGCTCGCAAGGTACGGCGGCGTAAACTGCGTCCAGCCCTTTTTGCGCAAATGGTCGAGGGTGAACTGGAGGAGGGCCATTTCCAGCCAGGCGCCGTCACCCTTCAGATAATAACTGCGCGCTCCGGCGATTTTAACGCCACGCTCGATATCGAGGATGTCCAGCCCTTCCCCGAGCGTCACGTGGTCCCTTGGCTCAAAGTCGAACGTCGGCAAATCGCCTTTGCGGTATGCTTCCACATTCTCCGACTCGTCCTTTCCCACGGGTACCTGCGGGAGCGGAACCACAGGGAGTCGAAGCTGTATATCGTTCCAGCGGCTCTCTACTTCCTGTAGTTGCACTTCATTTTCCTTGAGTGTTACGTCGAGCTTTTTCATGTCTGCGATGGCCTTCTTTTTCTCATCACCCTTCATCTGCGGCACGGCTTTGCTCACGGCGTTTTTCTGTGCCCGCATCTCTTCCACCTCCTTAATGAGGGACCGGTGCTCCTCATCCAGTTTGAGGAATGCATCAATATCCACTTTGATGTTCTTCTTCTTTGCGGCGTCCTTGTAGGCGTCGGGGCGTTGGCGGAGATCCTGGATATCAATCATAGTGATGGATTGTAGCGTTGTTGGAGATTGTACAGCAAAATCCCGAGCGGCAATCCCATTGTGGGCTTACGGGAAAGAGAACATTTGTTTCTCCTCGGGTTTGCATTCCGTCTTCTTTACCAGAAAGGATATGATGATCTTCGTATGTCCCGCCTGATCATCACCGCAGATCCGGCTTCGCGGTGAGAGTCATTTTGATTGTTATCTTTGGTCTGTTTGCACAGAACATGCGATACCGCTATGCCGTGATCGGTTTATGAACTGAGGGTACTATGGAGTCATGTCACGTCTGATCATCACCGCAGACGACCTGGGCGTAAACACGCAGCGTTCCCATGGGATATTCCAGTGTGTCGAGTTCGGTGCGGTAACCGGGACGTCCGTTATTCCCAACGGGACCGATAGCGACACGGCAGCGCGCCATGCACGGGAGCGGAAAGTGCCGTGCGGCCTGCAGCTCACGCTTACGCAGGAGTATCCCAGGAGCAGGCCGGAGGACATCGCCACGCTCCTCCAGGCAAACGGACTCTTTCTGGAAGATCACCAGCTGCGTGCCGCGCTTGAGGAGGAGCAGATTGAGCACGACCATCTCCAGCGGGAAATCCGCGCCCAGGTGGAGTGGTTCTTCGACAGCTACGGTACGCCCACGCACATCTGCAGCACGGATCACATTCACGTGCATCCGATGGTGATCCATGCTCTCATTCCGGTACTGGAACGCTACGGCATCCGGTTCATCAGGATTCCCAACGAAGAACCTTTGCCGCCGTTCGGGTTCGAAGTCCCCGAGGGGACGCTGGCGCTGGCACGCAGGATCAGCGAAGAGGCGCGCGGTGCCCGCCCCCTCTACGAGGCCGCGGGCATTCAGAGCACAGATGCGTTCCGCGGACTCGCGATCCTCGGCAATGCTTCAGCCAGGAATCTCCGCCACCTCATCAGCCGCTTTCCGGAAGGCACGATTGAATTGATGGTCCATCCCGGAAGTCCCTGCTCCTACGGCACGCCGTTCGACCTCGATCCCCAGCGCCAGACGGAACTGCGCATGCTCATGGATGAGTCGTTGAAGAAGGTTCTTGCGGAGAAGAAGGTGGAGTTGGCGGGATGGGGGGATGTCTAAATTCCTTGTGGCAAGGGGTTTGTCTGTGCGGCTAAGCGTTGGGAAAAGTATGAATTGTCAATTTCCCACGTTTATCTTCAGGGTTTTCCTCTCTTCCATGCCACGAAATGGCATAGTACAATGGACGAACGCCTCTACATTGTATGCAGACTCTGCCCTTCAAGCCCTTCCGCCTGTGAGCGTCAGGGCAAGCTCGTCTCCTTACTATGCAATCCCTCCCGTTCAAATTAGTCTCCCCCTTCCAGCCGACCGGCGATCAGCCGGCGGCCATTGCGAAACTCGTGGAAGGGCTGCATAAAGGAGAGAAGCATCAAACGCTCCTCGGCGCCACTGGCACAGGGAAGACGTTCACCATGGCCAATATTGTGCAGCAGGTGCAGCGGCCCACGCTCATCCTTGCGCATAATAAAACGTTGGCAGCGCAGCTCTGCTCGGAGTTCCAGCTCTTCTTCCCCGAGAACGCCGTTTCGTACTTCGTTTCCTACTACGACTACTACCAGCCGGAGGCATACCTTCCCACCACCGACACGTACATCGAGAAGGATGCGTCCATTAATGCGGAGATCGAAAAATTCCGTCACGCTGCCACCTTTAATCTTCTCACCCGCCGCGATGTTCTCATCGTTGCATCCGTGTCTTGTATATACGGTCTCGGCAACGTGGAGGATTACGAGGCTCTCGCTCTCAAGTTGGAGCGCGGCATGCCAATCAAACGCGACCAGCTGCTCCGCCGCCTGACAGACATCCAATACAGACGGTCCGGTATGGATTTTAAGCAGGGTATGTTCCATGTGCTGGGCGATACCGTGGAAATCTTTCCGCCGAGCGGCGACACGGCGATCCGTCTGGAGCTTCCCTTCGATGAGATCGAGGTGATCCAGGAAGTGGACAGCTTTACGGGGGAAGTCCTCAAAGATTTACAGGACGTGATGATCTTCCCCGCCGCACACAATGTGACGACGAAGGAAAAGATCGACCGCGCCATTGAGGGAATAATGAAGGAACTGGATATCCGCGAGAAGGAGCTCCACGACAAGGGCGAGCTGGTGAAGGCGGAGCGCATCCGTACCCGCACGGAGTACGACATCGAGATGCTTAAGGAGACGGGCTACTGCACCGGCATCGAGAACTATGTGCGGTATCTCAATGAGTCCGCGCCCGGCTCCCCTCCTTCAACCTTACTCGATTATTTTCCGGATGACTTTCTTCTCATCGTGGATGAGGCACACATTACAATCCCGCAGGTAGGAGGCATGCACGAAGGCAACTACAGCCGCAAGCAGACGCTCATCGACTATGGCTTCCGCCTGCCGAGCGCGCACGACAACCGTCCACTCAAGTTTGAGGAGTTTGAGAAGCGCATAGGCCAGCGCATTTACGTTTCGGCCACCCCCGGCAAGTACGAATACGCCAACACGCCCAAGCATGCGCTTGTGGAGCAGATTATCCGACCCACAGGCCTCCTGGACCCCGTGGTGACGGTCAAACCCAGCAAGCACCAGATTGATGATATCTTTGAGGAGGTAAAGAACACGCTCAAGAATAAGGAGCGCGTACTCGTTACTACGCTTACCAAGAAGAGTGCGGAGGACCTAACGCAGTATCTCAAGGATGCCGGCCAGAAAGTCCGGTACCTCCACAGCGACGTGGAAACGCTGGAGCGCATCGAGATTTTGAGGCAGCTGCGCACGGGGGAGATCGATATCCTCGTGGGTATCAATCTGCTCCGCGAAGGACTGGATCTTCCCGAAGTGAGCTTTATCGCCATCCTCGATGCCGACAAACAGGGGTTCCTTCGTTCGCGCGATGCCTTGATCCAGACCATCGGGCGCGCGGCGCGGAATGTGAACGGCCACGTGACGCTCTACGCCGACAAGATGACCGACGCGATGAAGGCGGCGCTGGAGGAGACGGAGCGTCGGCGGTCTATTCAGGAGGCGTACAACACCAAACATGGCATTACACCCAAGACCATCATCAAGGCTGTGCGTGACATTGCCGAGGAGTCGCGCAAGATGGAACTGCGCCGTCCCAAATACGATCACACGAAGATTCCCAAGGACGAGAAGAAGCGTCTTATGGAAGAGCTGGAGCAGCAAATGGAGCTTGCGGCGCAGAACCTGGAATTTGAAAAGGCGGCTGATCTGCGCGATGAGGTTGAGCTGTTGAGGAGGGAGTTATAAAACAGGAGGAGACTTTAGTCTCCCCCTTACTCATCCTGAGTACACTTGCCTGAGTGTATTTTGTAATGGCTGTATTCTCAGGATGTACTATCCATGACGGGGTGCAGGAGAAGCTCTGTCGAATGTTGCGGGTTTTTTCTGAGATGCGCGTTTTTGCCAAGGCATGCTACCCTTTCGTCGCTGTGCGTCGCCTCCTCATTCTTGCCATCGCGCTTCTCACCTTTGTCGGCGTGGTGACGGCTTCTGCGAAGACGGTGCAGGAGAGAAGGGCTGAACGTCTGTTGCGCCTACAGAAAATTTCTTCTGCATCCTCTGCTTCATTTGCATCTTCTGCATCATCCAATACATCAACAATCAACAAGCAGACCAGTCGCTTTGCTATTCCCCTTCTCGTCTACCATCACATCCGTCCTACTACGGGGTACGACAAGGCGACGTGGAGCTGGAAGATGTCCGTTTCCCCCAAAGTCTTCGATGTGCAGATGCAGTGGCTGGATGATCATCAGTACACGCCCATCACGCTCGATACGTTTGTTAAGATCGCACGGAGGGAAATGCAGGGTCCGGTGAAGCCTATTGTGATCACTTTCGACGATAGCCATAGCAGCCAGTATGACGTGGCGTTCCCGGTCCTCAAAAAGCACGGCTTTACCACCGTGTTCTACGTGATCACCAAGACACTCGACGTGGCCGGAGCCCTTTCTCGCGTACAGGTGCAGGAGATGTCGGCGGCAGGGATGGACATGGAGTCCCACACAGCCAAGCATCAGGTTCTCACCAAACTGCCACAGAACGAGATGGATTGGGAACTTGCGGAGAGCAAGCGCGTGCTGGAGGGGCTTACGGGCAAGCCCGTACGGCACATTGCCTATCCCGCCACCACGCAGAATGCGCTTGTCCGCGAGAGAACTTCCGCCGCCGGTTACGTCACGGGCACGCTCATGGATCCCCGCCGTGCGACGGAGAAGGACGATTTGCTCCGAATCCCGCGGATCATGATGACGGATGATACGGACCTTAAGAAGATTCTTCCTTGAGCGGGTCAATACATCTGGGCAGGTATATTGACGATAGTTGCGTTATGATGGCGCTTCCATGCGCGCACATCTTTCCCTTCTCGGCTTTCTGTTTCTTGCGTTTCCCTGGGCTGCGCAGGCAGATCACGCCCCGTCTGTCCGCGTTCCCATTCTCACGTATCATCATGTGGGAGACTGTGGGGAGGAGTGCATGAAACATCCCAAGGCTGCCAGCTTGTGGGTATCCACCAAGGCATTCAATCGTCAGATGCAGTGGATTGCGGATCGTGGTTACACCACGGTGACCATGGATGCGGTTTCTGCTCTCTTCCATCCGCAGACCGGCACAGCATCTCTCGTCGGCAATTTCAAACTTCCTGCCAAGCCCGTGGTGGTGACCTTCGACGACGGCTACAGCGACACGTACGACAATGCATTTCCCCTCCTTCTCTCCCGCAAGCAGAAAGGCGTGTTCTACGTCCTTCCGGGTTTTGCGGGACAACCGGGTTACATCACAGCGGACCAGATGCGGAAGATGAGCGGATCGGGGATGGACATTGGATCCCACACGGTAGACCACAAGCCGCTGCGCCGGCTCGGGCCGCTCACGCGGGTGTGGGAGCTTACGGAGAGCAGACGGATGCTCGAGGAGATCCTGGGCAAGCCGGTCCGGCACGTCTGCTACCCTTACGGCGACTATAATAGATTCGTCGAAATGGATGCGCAGGAGGCGGGCTACCTCACCGGCACGACAACACAACGGCGTGTGGCCACGAAGGAGTGGGATTCCTTCGCGCTTCCGCGTATTTCCGTGCGGGAGCGGACAGACCTGAGGAGAATTCTTCCGTAAGCGGGCATCGGAAGAGCAGGACGGGAATCGCTAGCAGTGTTCAGGAAGTCCTCCCCGCATGCGTTGCCAGAAGAATATTGCCACCACCTTGCTGCAGTTCTGATAACACTGTGTGCTGACAGCAATTCTTGGGGCAATCAGGCAAGAGCTTGCAGAACTTTCTCCTGCTCCTTCTGTGCCTCGTTTTCCGTGAGTGTGCGGTCCGGTGCGCGGTAGGTGAAGCGGAGCGTTAGGTTGAAGGTTCCTTGCTTGCCGTTCGCCGGCTGCTGCCCGGATGGTTTTCCGCTGTAGAGGTCAATAATCTCAATGTTCTCGAGGAGCGGCGAGGTCTTCTGCAATGTACAGAGAAGCGCTTCCGTCGACTGGTTCTGCTCGCGTGGGACCGTTACGTCGTATGTGATGGCCGGGAAGGCGGGAAGAGCACGGGGAATCTGGGGTTTTCTTCCCTGCGCGAGGACCGTGGAAAGGTTGATGGCTGCGATGGCAGCACGGTGCGGCAGGTCGAAGGCAGACCGGACATCCGGATGCACTTCGGAGAGGTAGCCGACATCGTTCCCGTTGATAATGATCCGCGCGGCGCGACCAGGATGGGCGGCGGACGGAGGGTTGTCTTGCTTCTTCCACTCCGCGGTGAGGCTAATGGCCTGAAGCGCGAGTTCGATGTCCTGTTTGAGGAGGAGAAAGGGGTCCCGTTTCAAATCATGATCGCCCGATCCTTCCAGATCCGCCCTCAGCATCCCAAGTTCAGGCCATTCGTCGCTTCCCCCTCGGCTTTGCTCGGGGTCTGCGACTTTCTTAAAGACATGGGAGACAGTGAACGTCTGCAGTTCCTTCCCTGCCGTCAGGAGATTTCTCTGTGCATGCTCGAGGAGTCCGGGAAGCGTGGACGTGTGCAGGAGGCTGGTCTCCTCCCCGATGGGATTCTGAATCTTGATGGCATCATCAGGATTCATTCTTGCCTTTTGTAAGAGAGCAGGACCGACGAGCGAGAGCGGAAGTACTTCCGCAAAGACGGATTCCTTGAGCGAGTCGCGTACCATGTTCACGCGTGGATCGCGTGGTGGAGGATTGATTGTAGCGGCCGGCATGACCGGAGCGATTGCGTCATATCCCACGACGCGGCCGATCTCTTCAATGAGATCCTGTTCCAGCCGCAGGTCGCCGAGGCGCCAGAGCGGCGTTGTCACCTTGAGAGTCTTTCCGTTCGCTTCCACGGTGCAGCCGAGGTCAGTGAGGATTTTCTTTGCGCGTTCTGCACTCACATCCGTCCCGAGCACGCTCTGGACGCGGCTGAGCTTGAGCGAGATGGTCTTTGCCGTTCCATCCTCTCCCCAGGAGATTGGCGCGGAAGCGATGCGGGCCCCGGGGACGAGCTGTAGGAAGAGCTGAATGGCGCGGAACAAGCCGGTTTCCGCAGATACGGGCGGAACGCCTTTTTCGTACACTGTCGCGGCGTCCGTACGGTGTCCCATGGCGATCACGGTCTGGCGCGTGTTGACGGGATCTACGACGGCACCGTGGAGCCAGACCCTGCGGGTGCTCTCCTTGGTCGATCCGCGCAGGCCGCCCATAATGCCCAGCAGGTCGAAAATGCCTTCCGCATCTTCCATAATGAGTGCGCCTTTGGAGAGCCCGCGCTCCTCACCGTCGAGCGTGGTAATCTTTTCTCCCTTCTTCGCGCGGCGCATTATTACGTCTCCTGTAATGTCCGCCGCATCAAAGCTATGCAGCGGCATGCCGGTCTCCATCATCACATAATTCGTGATGTCGATGGGTGGATTGATGGAACGCCAGCCCGTTGCCTCCAATCGCCTCTTCATCCAGTCCGGTGTTTGGCCGAGCCCGTCAATCTCCAGCATGACGGCCACGTAGCGCGGCACGAGCTTCCTCTGTTCCACGGTAATGGCGAAAGGGAAGGGCGTCTGCGGGAAGTTGAGGGACGGTTTTTGAGGACGGTCTGCCTTCCAGTCTGCCAGGCCGAGTGCAACGAACTCGCGCGCAAAGCCCCAGTGCGCAAAAAGGTCAGCGCGGTTGGTGATGGCGTGGTTGTCCACGTGGAGGACGGCGCCATTCAATCCCAGATAGTCCTGCAGCGGTTTCCCCACTCCCTCATCCCCATCTCCCATATCGATGATGTTGCGGTCTGTCGCCTGAGGAAACTGCGCTACCAGGTCCAGTTCCTCCGCGGCGCAAATCATCCCTTCGCTCTCCTCGCCGCGCACTTTGGCCTTTTCCAGCGTCACCATTTCCGTCCCGTGCCATCGGACGCGCGCGCCTACATGCGCAAAGGCGACGCGCATTCCTGCTCGAAGATTGGAGCCTCCGCACACTACCTTCTTTTCGCCGCGGTCGGTCTGTACGTCGCACAGCGAGAGACGGTCGGCATTGGGATGCTTGCGCACGGTGAGCACCTTTCCCACCACCACGTCACGGAGCAGGGCGCTCTGTGAGACCACCTCGTCCACTTCCGCGACTTTCGCCGTCACCGCCCGTGCGATGGTCTCGGGATCGGTTTCCTTGAGCGTGACAAAATCCTGGAGCCAATTGAGGGAGATTTTCATGGGGAGAGTATACAGTATTACGAATTGAGTATTGAGTATGAAACTGTAGCTCGGCTGGTCCTCTTCATACTCCATACCCAATACTCAATACTCTTTCCTGTCGAGCCAACTGCGTTAGCCTTCCTTGAAGGGGCGATAGCGGACACTGTAGGCTTTCTTCCGCCCCTTTCCCCGGTTCCCCATGCTCGCGAAGAAGAACAGTTCCAAGAATGGAGAGTCCTCGTACTGCTCCATGTCCTGCTATATCGGCCACGTCGTGGTCGTCATCCTCCTCCTCATCGCCACTGTCGTGGCGGCGGCGGATATGGTGCTTGCGCACGTCCTGCAAGGCGGTCTTGTGTTTGGCACGGCCGGCGCTTCCCTCTCGGTCATCGCCTTTGTAGCTGCGCTCACGGTCTTCTTTAAGAAGGTGAAGAAGATGTGCTGCGGATGCTGCGGGGGCGGAAGCTGCTGTCGGTGACCGGAAGGGTGCGGATTACACGTTCCAGAGAGGGTTTCCTTCCTCTCTCCTTTATGGCAAAGTACGCAACACGGAGAGGTCGCATAGTGGTCTAGTGCGCACGCTTGGAAAGCGTGTAGATCCGCAAGGGTCTCGAGGGTTCGAATCCCTCCCTCTCCGCCATTCTGCTTCGCAAGCTTCGCAGAATGGCTGTTGATCGTGGTGAGAAGTAACCCCCTGGAATCTGCAGACGCCAGGGGGAGAGTGACCAGCAAGTTGCTGATCAATTGATCGGCCACCCGCAATGAGGGCAGCGACGGCGAGGCCTGCCCGGTTTCTTTATGGCAGATCTTCGCGGTGTCCGTTTTCTTGCCACCTTCTTCTTGGCCATGAAGGCCTCCTTTCTACAACAAAGAAGAGAGATGTTACAAGGACTGTAACATGTCTTTAGTACGCCGGCTTGCCTTCCTGCATCCTCTTGGCGAGTGTCCTCATCCGGCTTCGCGGTGAAAGAGTTCCCAGGTCATCGGACATTCAGATTCAATCAAAAATGACGATCCTGCTTCGCCGTGATGATGAATGAGATATCAGTAAGCAGCCTTCCCCTCCTGCATCCTCTTGGCGAGCGTCCTCAGATAACTCGCGGCGACCTTGATGGTCTTGTATTCCCCCGTCTTGGGGTCGAACACGCGCTTCTTCTGGATGTTTGCCCTCCACGTTCTGCGGGTGTGGCGCAGCGAGTGGCTGCGGGTGTTCCCGAAGCCTGTTCCCTTGCCGGTGCGGACGCATCTGCGTGCCATAAAGCCGAGGGAGGATACGTATCTTGTAGGGGTTTGTCAACGTCTGAAGATTCGTTTTTCGACTATGTCTCGTTGTTCGTTTTTTGATTGGTATGACAAGTGTCCCATCGAGAAACGAGAAAGGGTCGAGAAACGAAAAACGTCTTCAGATCCTTCCAAAACATCACGAAAAGCCGTACAATCCCATAACTTCATATGACCCCCTTCCTCAATCCCGTCTTTATCATCGCTATCCTCATCGCCCTGTCGTTCCATGAGGCGGCGCACGCGTACGTGGCCAAACGGCTCGGGGACCACACGGCGGAAGTGGCTGGCCGTGTCACCCTCAATCCCATCGCCCATCTCGATCCACTCGGAACCATTCTCTTCCTGTTCGTTGGGTTCGGGTGGGGCAAGCCCGTACCGGTGAATCCTTATAACTTCCGCAATCCCCGGCGGGACAATGCGCTCGTGTCGCTTGCGGGTCCTATGAGCAACCTTCTCCTCGCCGCACTCTCCTTTATAGCGCTTGCGCTCGTCGAGCGTTCCGTGCCCGGCTCCCTCGGCAGTCTCCTTTCTCCTGCACAGGGTGCGTCTGTGGGTATGACGTTCCTCACGTCACTCCTCGGCAGTCTGCTCTTTATCGACCTGGCGCTCATGGCATTCAACCTCATTCCCATCGCGCCGCTGGATGGTTCCCACATTCTCGAAGCATTTATTCCCTACCAGTACCAGGAATCGTTCGACCAGATGATGCGGTACGGGCCGTACATCCTGCTTGGCCTGCTCCTCGCGGAAAATTTCCTTGGCATTCCGTTCCTCTCCATGTGGATTGAAGGAATTGCGGGCGGGGTTCTGCATCTGTTGCAGGCGGTGTTTGGGTGGATTTGAAATGGAGCCGCCCACGGGAATTGAACCCGTGACCCCTTCCTTACCATGGAAGTGCTCTACCTCTGAGCTAGGGCGGCATTCGTGCGGGGAGTGTACGTCAGTCCCTCCTCATGCTTCCAGTGTTTCTTTCCATGTCTGCGGTTCCTTTCCATGACGTGTACGGAGCGCATTCTTGAGTGCGTGGAGGGAAAGGAGGGCGCATTTGATGCGTTGGAGGCCCACATCGATACCGAGAAGGTCATGGATGGCGGATGGTCTCATCTGTTCCAGTTCTCCTTCCGTCTTCCCCATCAGTTCATCGGAAAGGAGGGACATGGACGCTTGGCTAATGGCGCAGCCGGTACCTTCCCAGCCGACGTCTGCCACCTTCCCCTCCTCTATAATCAGCTGCAGCGTGATCTTGTCGCCGCAGCTCGCATTGATTTCCTCGTGTGTGACCGTCGCATCCGTCAGCGTGTGTTTGTGCTGGGGGTGGCGGTAGTGCTCGAGGATGTTTTCGGCGTAAAGCGTGTCGGACATTGCGGAGGGGGAGGAAGAATCGGAGAAGCGGTCAGTTTTCAGCTTTCAGTAATTGGAGAACGTCGCGGATGGCGGGAGCGACGGAGCGGATCTCGTCGGGCGTGTTGTAGAGCGCGACGGAGAGGCGGGTGGTGGCGGGGAGGGAGAAGCGCGCATGGAGCGGTTGCGCGCAGTGGTGGCCGGCACGCAGGCAGATACCGCGCTCGCCCAAAAGGTGCGTGAGGTCATGGGGGTGGATGCCGTCTACCGTGAAGCAGATGGTGCCGGCCCGGTGCGCCACATCCTTCGGCCCCAGAATCGTAAGGCCCGGTACAGCGGTGAGTTCCTCTTGTGCGAGACCAAGGAGGGCGCGTTCATGATCCGCGATGTCCTTCCAGTCAAATTGCAACAGCCAATCGATAGCCGCGTGCAGTCCCACTGCTTCCGCCACGGGAGGCGTGCCTCCCTCAAAACGTGCAGGGACATCGGCAGGGACGAACGACTGCTCGGTTACTTGCTGGATCATCATGCCCCCTCCCAGCAGAGGGGGGAGCGTGGCGAGGAGAGATTCCTTTCCGTACAGCACGCCGATGCCGGTAGGGCCGTAGAGCTTGTGCCCCGAGAAAACGAGAAAGTCACAATTGAGCGCGGCCACATCCGTCGGTCCGTGTGCCACGGACTGTGCGGCATCTACGAGTACCAATGCGCCCGCAGCATGTGCGCGCCGGATGATTTCCTCGAGGGGCGGGCGGATGCCGAATACGTTGCTCAAGGCCGTCACGCTCACGAGGCGCACATTCCCCTTCTTCAGCAGCCGATCGAGGGAGGAGAGGTCAAGCTTTCCTTCTTCATCCACATCTATCCACTCCACGTCGATGCCGCGGGCCTCCTTCAATTGCAACCAGGGGACCACGTTGCTGTGGTGTTCCAGGACGCTCACTACTACGGCGTCACCTTTTGTCCATTTCTTTCCCAGTCCGTTCGCAACGATGTTGATGCCTTCCGTCGCGTTTTTAGTGAAGACGATTTCTCTCGGATGCCGTGCGTGGAGAAAGGAAGTGACGGACGCCCGGGCGTCTTCCAGTGCCGCGGTGGCGCGCTCGGCAAGGATGTGCATGCCCCGGTGAGGGTTGGCGTTGTCGTGCAGGTAGAAGTGGCGCATGGCGTCCAGGACGGCGAGTGGTTTCTGTGCCGTGGCGGCGTTATCCAGGTAGATCAGGGGACGGTTCCCCACTTTTTCTTCGAGGATGGGGAATTGCCGGCGGATAGTTGCGAGGTTGAGCGCCATTTCTATTGAGAGGATAGCAGAAATGTACATTTATTGTACTTTGGTTCTTTCGGTATTTGTCACGGGAACGAAATAACGGTTTTGTTGCTCAAGGTCCTCTGCTACGCTCCTCTCCGTTCATGAAGCAGCGTACAGCGCAGATTCTTTCGGCTGTGCTCTTCCTCTTCCTCTTCGTGTGGGGAGGGTACTCGTTTCTCGCGTACATCGGAGTGCCTGTGCACGGCATGGTGCTCCTGCGCGATACGGCACAATCCGCAGTGAGCGGCGCTTGTCCCGGCGATGGCCTGATTTGCCGCGGCATCCATAGCTTTGTCCCCTTTCTTTCCCATACCATTGCACGCGCGGCACCGTTTATGTGGTATGCCGTTTTGTGCATCATCATCTATTTCCTCTTCGTGGGATGGCAGGGTGTGCGCACGGGGGAATTCAGCCTTCGCTTCCGCTGGCATATCTGGCAGGTCATCTTGCTCTTTGTTGGGTGCGTGTGGCTCCTCTTTACCACGCTGAGCCTGAGTTCCACCGACGGCACGCCAGCTTTGCAGATTGTGGAGCCCACGAAGCTGGCGTACGGGGACATTGGGGAAGGGCCGCTCCAGTCCCTGAAAGAGAATTTTGATGATCTCAACACCCGCGGATGCCTTACGTATCTCGGCGATTCCACCGAGGGCATCAAGGTGTACAGCATGAAGGGCACCTGCGTGCAGTTGTCCTTTGTTACCCGCGTCATCCCGCAGATTCTCTTTGTTCTCGCGCTGTTCTTTGAGCTGCTGGTGGTGGGGCGGTTCCTGCTCACACTCCTGCGCGTGCGTCCCCGCAGTGACCTGCAGGAATTCGTGCTGAGCGCGGGGCTGGGCGGGGGCGCGTGGATTGCGACGCTCTGGTTCATTTCGGTCTTCGGCATCTTCACGTACGAGGTTGGTTGGGCGCTCGTTGTCTTTGTTCCCATCCTTCTCCTGCCGCACACCCGTCACTGGCTGCGGAAGGTCTTCCTCAACGCCTACGATCTCGATATGCCCTGGCAGAGCGCAGGGGTGCTGTTGTTCTGGCTTCTCGTGAGTTACTTTGCCCTCAATTTCCTCACGGTGGTCCGTCCCTTCCCCATCGGGTGGGATGACCTGGGCAGCTACCTCAACCGGCCGCGCCTCCTCGTGAGCTACGGCCACTTCCTCTTCTCCATGGCGTCGTTCCAGTGGGAGTATCTCACATCCCTGGGGTATCTCCTCTTCGGGTACGACAACACATTCGGCGCCACCGCCTCCATGCTCATTAACTGGTCGGCGGGCATTCTGGCCGTCCTTGCCATTATCACCATTGCGCGGACATTCCTGGGGAATGGCAAAGGCCTCATCGCTGCACTCCTCTTCTACACCCTGCCGCTCGTGGGGCATTTCTCGTTTGCGGACATGAAGGTGGACAACGCCGTGTTTGCCTTTGGGGCGCTGGCCATGTTCGCGGGATTCGCCGGGCTGTTCCCGGGGGCGGATGAGCATCAGGAGGGAGGCAAGGCAGCCGCGGCGCATGCCGTTGAGCCTGTGGCGAAGACCGGTTGGCGTGCTTTCCTCCCGCACCGCTGGGAGTGGCTCCTTCTCTCAGGCATCTTCGCGGGGCTCGCCCTCGGCTTTAAAATCACTGCGGCGATGGTCTTTCTTGCGCTCATCGCGGTGTTCCTGGGCACCGCTCATTGGGGCGCGTTCGTCGGTGGGATATTTTTGGGCATCTTCGTACTCTCGCGCCAGGGGTTGAATATCAATGCCGTCGCCAATCGGCTCGGCATTACCATTTCCCACTCCGTCTTCTCCGTTTCCGCTCTTCTCTTGGGGCTGGCGTGCCTGGGCGCGGTGTTCCTGTACAAGCGGAAAAATCTGACTGTTTCTTTAAGTGGACTCGCATTGTTTCTGGCGGGGACAGCCATTGTTGTCTTTCCCTGGATCGAGCATAACAACATTCTGCGTGGTCGCATCATCCCTCGCATGGAATTAGGTGCGGAGAACACCATCTCACCCACCATCGACTTTACGGGCGCCACCGGCCTGCCTCCCAGCAAGCATGTGCGCACGCTGCCCGCGGAACTCAAGCTGGATCGTAATAATCCCGCCTGCAAGGGAACCGGCGGCACAGAGGAGTTGGACCGCTACTGGGGATTCAGCAAGGGGTGGGGTCACTACCTTACGCTGCCGTGGCGTTCAGTGCTCAATCTTGATTCCGCGGGATACTACGTCACCACCATTCCGGCGCTTCTCCTCTTCCCTCTCCTCCTGCTTCTCCCGTACTTTTGGAGCAAGAAGGGACGGTGGCTGCGATGGATGTTTGTCGCGACGGCGTTTATCCTGGTGGAATGGATGTTCCTCGCCAACGGCATCCCATGGTACGGCATTGGAGTGTTCCTCGGGTTGGTGCTGGCACTGGAAGCCCTTGTTGTACGCGCGCCGGATCCCTTTAACCGCGTGCTAGTTTCCCTTCTCATTGCGCTGTCCCTCTTCGTGGCGTATGCCAACCGCATCTGGCAGTTTGAGCAGCAGCGCAATCTCCTAGAATATCCTTTCGGCAAAGTGTCGGCGGACACGCTGCGTATCCGCACCATCCCCTATTACGACACCATCCGCAAATACGTGGTGGATCGCAATGCCAGCATGCCGGAGCGGCCCTACCTCTACCGTGTGGGGACGTTCATCACCTACTTTATCCCCCGCAACCTGGAGATCATTGGCTTGACGGACCACCAGCTGGACCAATTCAACTGTCTCAACCAGGAGCGCGACCACGAGCTTACGCTCAAGCGTCTCAAGGCGCTCGGTTTCAACAGTATCGTCTTCGATACCAATACGGCTACCATCGAGAAGGACCCCAATGGGACGTTGCACAAGAAGGCACAGGAATTCGTGGATTTCCTCAACGATCCCAAGCTGGGGCTGCAGGTGGTGATCAGTGATCCGGGCCAGGGGGTGGCGTTCGTCTTGATTCCGTAAGTATCGGATCGGGTGGGAGTTGAAAGAGAATGGAGCAAGGAATCCGATGAAACCGAGGAAGCCGAGGGGGCATTCTTGGAGTCTTGGAGCATGTTTTTATCATTCCTCGGATTCTTCGGTTTCTTCGGCACCTTCGGTTTCCTTTTTCGAGTCATTCCTAAGCGAAGAAAGCTCTGATACGCTTTGAGCGATGATCATCGCCGTCATACCGGCTTTTAACGAAGGGAAGCGCGTGGCGCAGGTGGTGGCAGATGCGCGGAAGTTCGCTGACCGGGTTCTGGTGGTCGATGACGGATCCACGGATAATACGGGCGCGGTGTCGCAAGAGGCGGGGGCTACCGTCATCCGCCATGTGCAGAACGCGGGGCCGGGCGCAGCAACCATGACGGGTATTGAAGCTGCTCGGAGGATGGGGGCAACTGTCCTCATCACGTTGGACGCCGATGGCCAGCATGATCCGCGGGACATTCCCCTTCTCCTCAAGCCGATCGAGGAAAACCGCGCGGACATCGTCTTTGCCAACCGGTTTGGTCGCCGCAATCGGATCCCGTTCATCCGCCGGCTCTTTAACGGCATCGGTAACGTCCTCACGCTCCTCGCGGCGGGTAAATGGGTGAGCGACAGCCAGTGCGGGTTCAAGGTGTTCGGATCCAAGTCGCTGGCGGAAGTGGATCTGCGCATGAATGGGTTCGAATTCTGCACGGAGATTGTGCGAGAGGCGGCGCAGCGGCGTTGGAGGATTGCCCAGGTCCCGTCCAAAGTGATCTACTCCGAGTACACGATGGCCAAAGGACAGTCCTTCGCCAATGGCGTCAAAACAGCGCTCAAGATATTGCTGCGGTCCTTCCTCCGCTAACATAGTCCCATGCGCCTCACCCCCTACCAGATTGTTACTCCTCTCGTTGCCCTCCTCGCTGTGGTCTATGCGTGGAACCTGGTTCTGCGGCGCAAGAAATCCGTCCTCGAGGCCATTCTCTGGACGCTCTTCTGGGGAGCGCTGGCGCTGGTGGCTCTGCGCCCCACCATCGTTTCGTACCTCTCCGCGCTCACGGGTATCGAGAATCAGGAGAGCGCTGCCATCGTCACCTTCGTGGGAATCCTCTTCTTCCTCGTCTTCTACCTCATCATCCGCGTGGAGGAGCTGGAGCAGCGCCAGGCAAAGCTTATCCGTCATCTTGCGTTGCGGGAGGCGGGATTGGAGAAGGAGAAGAGAGATTGAAGAATAGGGCAGTAAATGCCCACTTTCTGCTCTCTTGTATGGAGGCGAATTCTGTGGAATAAATAACACTTGTTTACCCCTTTCCCATTTTGTATGAGTACACATGATTTGATGCAAGGATTGGAGAGCATGCTTCAGGGGCGCGAGGATGCTGCTGTGGCGGAAGCGGAAGCAATGGCTGATAAGGTTCGCGCAGAACAACAAGCGAGAGCGGCGCTTGAACGTGGCAGAGCCGCTTTTCTCGCGGGTCTCATTGAAGGGGGCAATGCCAGGCTTACAGAGATGCTGAACCCCTCGTTCTTGAATGTTGCTTCCTCGCAAGAAGCATTTGCAGCACAAGTGCGGGCCTTGGGAGTGTTGGAGCAGGAGGCTTTTCATGAAGACTACGTTCCGGGACTTATGCATTTTGATCCATTGCCTCGTACTGACCGCACGAGTGCACGGCAGGAGCGGAAGATTCTCTCGTATGCCGAATGGTCAACCGATACACCCGTGAACGTCGGCAGAACTCATCAGTATTTCGGCGGGTTGCTTGGCACAACTCCCCGCAGCCACACTTCCTTTTCCACGAAGCACATAGTTGTTCCAACGGAAGAAGGCCTGCGCGTGGTGGATCAGTATCGCGCATCCGTCAATCTACCATCGGTGCAAGAGCAGAAGGAGAGAAATGCTGAGGCTTCGCGTCGTGCGCACGAAGAATCCGCGGGCATTCTCTCGCGGTTGATGATAAAGTCGTACGGCGAGCGGATTCGCAGACAGCAGTAGAGGGCAAATTGTTTTACTCTACAGACGTGAAGACCATCCTCCTCATCTCACCGTACTGGAAGGAGCCCCATCGCTGGATGGTGAGCTCTGTGAAACTCGCTGACCTCTGGCAGCGGTTGGGGTATCGGGTCGTGATGGTGTGTATGGGATCACCTCCATCCTCCGATCCTTCTTCCTCTGGTCGGACGAACCGGGAGGTAGTTTCTGACACTCTCGTCATCTATCGAAAGAAGGATATCTTCTTCAAAGATCCATGGAATTATGGAATCGCGCTTGGCTTCTCCGGATTCGTGATGAGAGTGGCGAAGGAGGAGAAGCCAGATCTCATCGTCATCAACAAGCTCCTCTTTTGGACATCGCTCGTGGGAATCCGTCTCCGGCTCGCCGGTCGCAGGTTCATTCTCCTTACCGATGCGTTGGTAGGAATGACGTGGTGGCCGCGCGGATGGCTGCCCAAGGTGGGCGCGTTCCTCTATGCATGGACGCTGGGGTGGCTCATCCTCTGTCTTGCCGAACGTGTGGTGACGTTTCATCCGCAGCCGGCGAACCTCTTGCGAAGATTGATGATTTCACGGAAGACGCAGGTCATTCCAACGGGAATTGATCCAGCTCCCTACGGTCGCCGGAATGATCAAGCTTCAATTCACAATGATCAAAACGTCACGCTAACGTATGTGGGACGACTGGAGTCCATCAAAGGCGTGGAGGATTTTCTTGCCACCGCAGCTTCCGTAAAGCTGGATGCTCCCTCGCTGCGCATCCAGGTGGTCGGTTGGTATGCTGACGGTCATCCGCTGGTGACGCGGTATGCGGACCGCGCGGATTTTACGGGGCTCCGTGATGATATTCCCACGATCCTCTCCCAAACGGACATCTTCGTGTTGCCGAGTTACAGCGAGGGGCTTTCCAATGCGCTCATGGAGGCGATGGCGTCTGGCTGTGCGTGTATTGCGAGCGAGGTAGGCGGCAACTGCTTCCTCATCCAGAACGGAGTGTCGGGCCTCCTCTTCCCCGCCGGAGACCGCGAAGCACTGGCGGCGCACATCCGGCGTCTGCTCAGCGATCCCGCCAAGCGCAAGGCGATGGGCGAGGCGGCGCGCAGGCGCATCGACGAGACGTTCAGTTGGAGTGTTGTGGGGGAACAGTATCGAGAGCTTTTTCAAACAGCATGAGTTGTTTGTAGAGTGGAGGAACGTGTTCTACTGGCGCAGACAGATTTGTTTTGTCTCGCCGGAAGATTTTAAGCAATTCGGGATCTTCGGGCTGATACCCTTCGAGGGGGTATGCGGCAATGTCGCCCAGTCGCTCGACGTATCCACGCGTCCCGTCGATGACGAAGCGTACCGGCAATGCGAGGTTCCCATCGTTCAGAAGTTTGCGCACTTCCTCTTTTTGCAGGAGCGAGGGGTAAGGCACAACGAATGTGGCTGCAGGGGAGAACAGTTGCATGGCATTGAAGTGCCTGACAGATGCCTTCAATAGATGGAAATCGATGTCGAAATCGCTGCCCATGCAGTGGACCTTCCTGTAAGGAAGCTGTGCCCCGAGGAGTACTTCCCGGTAATGAAAATCGAAGGCAGCGTCTACAGGTACTTTGTTCGTAGGGAGGTTGCGCAAAGAAAAGCAACGCAAGCGGCATTCTTCGCCGTTTTCGGGGGTCTTCCCCCGTACGAAATCTGCCGGTATGGCGCCGTCGGGAACACGGGAAATGGAAAAGGAGGGAGGATCGAACTTGCGCGTGTAGAGTGCCTGGAGGATGTAGTCACGCGCCTCTTCCTGCATCGACTGAATCTCGAGAAGAAGACAATGATCTGGGCCCAGGAGCGAGCGTACTCCTTCGTATGTTTCCACAAGGCGTTGTATGCATGATGCGGTGAGATCCTTTTCCGCGTTCCGTTCCGCGAAGTGTCGTACCGATGCCCTGTCTACAACGGCATACCCATGCGTGTTCTCTCCACGGGAAAGCAAGTGATAACGGCCTTCTATCGCTGAATCGGCAACCATTTGTCTGTTGATCCCCGGCACATATTCCCAGTAAGAATAACTGGTTTCCTCGTCAAACTCCGAGGGATCAATGTTCTGCATACGGGAGAAGTCACTGCAGCTGGTCTTGCTCGTTCCGCGCATAAGGGTCTCGATGAATTGCTGACGTAGGATCCGCGCCTGTTCCGAGATAAGAATGTGAGGCAGCCATTGATTATGGAACTTATCACACCTCATCCGGATTAATTCCTCTGAGAGATATTGTTCCATAGCTTTCCCGTTGGGCTTATCAACCACGATAGAATCGCGCACGCCCGAAATCCCATCAAGATCCTGCGGATGTTCGCTGCGGATGATAAAGGGTAACTTGCTCCTGCGCGCTTCGTCCAAATTCTCAAAGATGCGGGGGACGTCAAAACCGTGTGTCGCCAGATAGGCACAAACTTCCCGCTTGGGTTGATGCGGTCGGTGTTGAAGAAAATATCCTGGCTCCTGTTCGGTCATGAAATGATTATCCAAAAGTATGTACAACATGTCAATGGCGCACGCATGCACAGAATCAAGGCAACCTGCATACTCTCCCCGTGCAGCGCATTGTCATACTCTCGGCCTTCGCCACGCCGTTCCGCAGCGGTGCCGAGGCGTGTGCAGAAGAAGTGCCGCGCGCGCTCAGGGATCAGTTCGACTTTACGATTGTGACTGCGAAGTTGCGTCGCAGCCTTTCCCGTCACGACCAATTGAATGGTGTCACGGTTATCCGTGTGGGGTTTGGTTATAAGTGGGATAAGTGGTTGTTCCCGTTCCTCGCGCCGTTCGTCGTCCGCAAACTTCGGCCGCAGATCGTCCATGCCGTCCTGGAGTCCTACGCAGGATTGGCGCTGGTATTCTGCAGGTTCTTCTGCCCCAAGGCGAAGCGCATGCTAACCCAGCAGAGCACGAACACATCGTTCCTGCTTTCGCTGATGTACCGTTTCGCCCATGCGGTGACAGCCATCAGCAAGACGCTCGTTGAACGATCACGATCGTACGGACGCAATGACGTCACACTGATTCCGAACGGTGTTCCGTACGCTATCACCCGTGAAGCATGCGCGAGGGTGCCGAAAGTTCCGGGTCGCATTCTTTTTGCGGGGCGGCTGGAGCCGATGAAGGGGGTGGATACGTTATTACGGGCGTTGCATTTGCTTTCGTCAGCGCCCCCATTACCCTCTCCCCCAACCACTGTGCCTCCCATGCCCTCCCCCGGGGGGGGAGGGGGCCCACCCCTCGACGTTCATATAGTTGGAGGAGGTAGCCTGCGCCGTGTTCTGGAGATGCAGTCACAGTCCTTCCTGCCGGAGGGAACGTTCCGCGGGTTCATCCCCTTCCCCGACATCCACGAAGAGTACGCGCAGGCGGAGATATTCGTCGGCCTCTCACGGAGTGAGGCGCTCGGCAACGTCTTCCTGGAGGCGCAGGCGGCAGGATGTGCCGTGGTGGCGACAAACGTGGGCGGTATTCCCGATGTGGTGCAGGATGGTGTTACGGGCCTTCTTGTTGCACCGGATAATCCTCAGGCTGCCGCCGATGCCATCAGCCGCGTGATGCATGATCCGGCACTGCGTCAGACACTTGCTGCAGCAGGCATCGAAAATGCCCGCAAGTACGATTGGGGAGAGATTGCGCGGCGGTATGCTGCGGTTTATGTATCGTTGCTGCAGGTACAGTAGGAACGTTCCTACAGCGTGGCCCTATTCCGT
Organism: uncultured Candidatus Peregrinibacteria bacterium; assembly: GCA_903825315.1. GTDB lineage: Bacteria > Patescibacteriota > Gracilibacteria > Peribacterales > Peribacteraceae > CAIKAD01. The sequence continues at coordinate 251,245 of CAIKAD010000005.1, forward strand.
ACCATCTCTGCCGCCCGGAACAAACTCTCAAACGTCCCCGCATCGATCCATTCCTTTTGGAGGACAGTGGCGCAGAGATTCTGCCGGTGCAGGTATTCCCTGCTTACATCGGTGATCTCCAGTTCGCCACGTGCGGAGGGCTTCATGGTCCGGATAATCTCAAAGCAGTTTTTGTCGTACAGATAGCAGCCCGTGACGGCAAGGTTGGACTTAGGATTCTTGGGTTTCTCTTCGATGCCCGTCACACGGAAGGAGCCGTCGAGCTTGCCATCGATCTCCGCAACGCCGAAGCGCTCGGGGTCCGGAACTTCCTTGAGGAATACATGTCCTCCCCTTCGGCTTCGCTCAGGGCCTTCGGCTTTCTCGAAGGATGTGATGGCTGGCGTGATGTCATCGAAAAAAATATTGTCACCCAGGATGGCGCACACGTTGTCCCCTGCCGCAAATTCCTCCGCAAGGCCGAGTGCCTGTGCGATGCCTCCGGCTTTCTCCTGCACCTTGAAGGCGAATGTGCAGCCGAAGCGGGAACCCGATCCCAGGTAGTTGGCGATCTGGTCCACGTGCTCTGTTCCCGTGACGACTGCAATATCCTTAATGCCCGCCTTGAGCATCACATCGAGCGGATAGTGGATGAGGGGCCGGTCGTAGACGGGGAGGAGGCTCTTGTTGGTAACGTCCGTGAGGGGACGCAGCCGGGAACCGGTGCCGCCGCAGATGAGAACACCTTTCATAGACGGGGCGATAGTACACTTTTTGTTGCTTTGGGGAAGGATGCAGGTGAAGCAGAAGATGCAGAAGAATCAGAAGAATGGGAGTATTTCCTGTTCCGGGCAATTATCCATATTCCTCTAGATCCTCTGATTCTCCTGCATCCTCTGCATCCTCCAGTCTGCTACCATATGCGCATGAATCTGCTAGTCACAGGAGGGGCGGGCTTCATCGGCTCCCACTTTGTTCTGCGGCACATTGAGAAGTATCCCGACGATACGGTGATCGTGCTCGACAAGCTGACGTACGCCGCCAACAAGGCCTTCCTCGATCCGGTGATCAACCGCATCCGGTTTGCGCAGGGGGACATCGTGGATTATGAACTCGTTTCGCAGCTCCTGGATCGGTACGGGATCGATGCCATCGTCAACTTTGCCGCGGAGACGCATGTGGACCGCAGCATTAAGAATGCCGTTCCCTTCCTCCATGCTAATGTCCTCGGCGTCCAGAGCCTTATCGAAGCGTGCAAGGCACATCCGCAGGTTCTCCTCTTCCACATCTCCACGGACGAAGTCTACGGTGATCTGAAGGATGGGGAGGCGGCCTGCAAGCCCGAGGATCCGCTCCGTCCCAGTTCCCCGTACGCCGCAAGCAAGGCGGCCGGTGATCTGCTGCTGCGCGCCGCGGTACGGACGTTCGGCACACGCATACGTATCTCGCGCTGCACCAACAATTACGGTCCGCACCAGGCGCAGGAGAAGTTTATTCCGACGATCATCCGTCACGCATTGAAGAATGAGCCTATTCCGGTGTATGCGCAGGGCAAGAACAAGCGCGACTGGCTCTTTGTGACCGATCACTGCGATGCCATCGAGATGTTGCTCCATCAGAAGGAGGGAGACGGTGAGGTCTTCACGATTTCTGCCGATGAGGAGCGGGAGAATATCGAAGTAGTGAAAGCGGTATTGAAGATTCTCGGCAAGCCTGAGAGCCTCATCTCCTTTGTTCCCGATCGTCCCGGCCACGACTGGCGGTATGCGCTGGATTCATCAGGACTGCGCACATTAGGCTGGAAGCCAGCAGTGCATTTTGATGAAGGGTTGAGGAGGACGGTGGAGTGGTATATGAAGACGCAGCAGAATCAGAAGATACAGAGGAGTCAGAGGAATGGGGATGGATCTTCTCCGGAGCACTCGTAATATCTTTCCTTAGAATCTTCTGTTTCCTTTGTCCCTTTTGCATCCTTTCTATGAAGATCATCCTTGCCACAGGCGTCTATCCCCCGACCATCGGCGGACCCGCGACGTACGTCCGGAATCTCGCGGAACGTCTGACGGCGATGGGCGAGCAGGTGACAGTGGTCACCTACCAGCCCAAGGCGCCCGTGGCGGAAGCGGCATGGAAAGTGGTGACGGTGCCCCATGGTGCGCCGATCATCCGGTGGTTCCGGTTTGCGAGTGCGCTCAAGCGCGAGGCGAAAGATGCGGACGTTGTGGAAGCGTTTTCGGCGGTGAGCGTTGGTGTACCGCTGATGCTTGCGCGTCTCAAAAAGCCCAAGACGCTCCTGCGGCTCGGAGGGGATTTTCTGTGGGAGCGTTACACGGATCTTCGCGGCAAGAAGACGCTGAGACAGTGGTATGCGGCGCGGCCGTCGCTCATGTTCTTTCTCGGGCGCATCCTCCGCCGTTTCGACCACATTATTTTTTCCACGTGGTTCCAGGAACGGCTCTATCGGCAGGTGTATAAGGAGCTGCCGCGCCACTCGGTGATTGAGAATGCTCTACCGGAAGGTGAATTGATTCTGCATGCGCGTCACGACCCGTTCCGGCTCCTCTTCTTCGGCCGCTTTGTGCGGTTCAAGAATCTCCGTCCGCTCCTCCATGCCGTTGCCAACCTGCCGCACGTGACGCTCACGCTACTTGGCGAAGGACCCGTCTCCAAAGAGCTTTCGCAGCTCGCGCAGACATTGCGGCTCAAAGGGAGGCTCACATTCCTCCCGCCCGTTTCCGGAGAGGAGAAGGAGAAGGCGCTGCGCGAGCACGACCTGCTTGTGCTTCCCTCCCTTACGGAGATCAGCCCCCATGCCGCGCTGGAGGCGCGTTCCCACGGCCTTCCCGTCCTCCTCACGGAGGAGACGGGGCTTGGCGATGAGTTGCGCGAAGGAATGCTCCTGGCGCCGCTTCGTACGACGGAGGAGATCACGCGGGCCATACTCGAGGTGGAGCATACGTACGAGGTGGTGGCGCAGAAGGCAGCGTCTCAGTTTAGGAAAAGAGCGTGGGAGGATGTGGCTGGGGAACAGAGAGATTTATTCCAAGGATTGTTATGAGTGGTTGCATGATCACTTTTCGCACTGATCAAATGACCAATTTTCAAAATCCCAATGACCAAAAACGGTCCGGAGGTCGAAGTGTTTTGGTCATTGTACAATTGGTCATTGGTCATTTGATGGCATTCCAACATCCGTCATGAATCTCCTCATGATCTCCGGCGACCGGTCGCTCTCCCAAGGAAAGAGAGGCGCGTTCTGGTACACACTGGATGTGCTGCGCGAGCATTTCGATCGTATCGATATCATTTGCCCGCGCGTGTCGTCCGCATCATCTGCCACGGAACCGTTTTCCAATGTTTTCCTCCATCCTTCCCCGTGGCCGCTCCTCTTCCAGTCGCGATGGATTGTCCGCAAGGGGAAGGAGCTCATTCGTGAGCATCATCATCAAACGATGACGGTCCACGAGTTCCCACCGTTCTATAATGGCTGGGGCGCATGGAGGCTTTCGCGGAAGACCAAGATTCCCTATGCACTCGAAATCCATCATATTGTCGGGTTTCCCGAGGCAGCGTCCTTTGCCGAAGGGATAGGTTATGCACTGTCGCTTTTGTTCCTGCCCTTTGACGCGCGTCGCGCAACAACGGTGCGAACGGTCAATGCAACGGTGCGCGATGTCCTCTCTCGCTGGGGTATCCCGCGCCACAAGATTCAGATTGTCCCCTCCCTCTATATCGACACGACGATCTGGAAACCCGATCCATTTGCCGATAAGAAGTTCGATCTCGTCTGCTGCGGCAGGATGGTAGAGAACAAGGGGTTGATAGAGCTCCTGGAAGCGTTGGCGGAAATTCCTACAGCGTCGCTCCTTCTCATCGGCGACGGGCCGCTCCGGAAAGAGCTGGAGCGTCACGTGCAGCAGCTGGGTTTATCTTCACGGGTCACGTTCGCAGGATGGATGCCATCCCAGGAGGATGTGGCGCGCGCCGTGCGTTCCGCGCGCGTCTTCGTCATGAACTCGCGGAGCGAGGGCGGCCCGAGAGTTGTAGCGGAAGCGATGGCTGCGGGTATGCCGGTGATTGCGACAAATGTCGGTGTGGTCCCGGATATCATCAATAACCGCGAGAACGGCATGGTCGTTCCCATGGAACGTCTGGAACTCGTTGGTGCGATCCGCGCTCTGCTTGCAGATCCATCGTTGCAGCAGAAGATCGGTATAGAAGCAGCGAAGATCGGAGAGCGATTTGAGAGGAGGAAGAGGATAGGAGTGTATGCGGAGTTCCTTCAGTCTCTTTCCTCCAGTCGTGCATGAATCTCCTTATAGTCACGCAGCAGGCGGACCGGCGAGATCCCATTCTCGGATTCTTCCATCGATGGATTGAGGAATTCGCCGCACGGTGCGAGACGGTGACGGTGATTGCGCAGGGGGCGGGAGACTTCAGCTTTCCCAAGAATGTTCATGTTTTGTCGCTGGGCAAGGAACAGAGCGTGCCCAGAATCTTCCAGATAGTCCGCTTCTACCTGTTACTCTGGAAGCACCGCAAGGCGTATGACACCGTGCTCGTTCACATGACACCGGTGTGGGTGGTGCTGGGAAGCCCCTTGTTCATCATCCTCCGCAAGCCTGTCTACCTCTGGTACGAGATCCGGCGGGGCGGACGGATGCTGCGGTGCGCACTGCGCCGTGTCCGTAAAGTTTTTAGCGCCACCAGGGACGGGCTACCTTTTGCGTCTTCCAAGCAAGTGGTCACAGGACACGGCATCGACACCGAGCGCTTTTCTCCCGCAACCAAAGACGGTGAGCAGCATCTCCTCCTTACGGTGGGGCGCCTCACGCGCATCAAACGTCATGAGCTCTTTATCCGCGCGCTGGCGCAGCTTCCTCCTCCATACCGGCTGGTTGTCGCTGGCGGAACCATCACGGCGGATGATCAGGTCTATCTGCGAGAGCTGGAGATCCTCATTCACGAACTGCAGTTGGAAGGACGCGTGCAAATCGGCTTTGTCCCGCACGAGGAACTGCCTTCCCTTCTCCGTTCCTGCGCACTGTATCTGCATGCGGCAGGTGGCGGATTGGATAAGTCATTGCTGGAGGCGATGGCCTGCGGCTGTGCGGTCCTCTCTGCGTCCGAAGCATCCCGCAATCTTCTTCCCGCTTCCTGCCAGACGACCGTGGATGGATTTTTGGAAGCGGTTCATACGACGCTGGGCCGTTCCCTTCAGGAGCGCCGCACCCTTACGGAAGATCTGCGCAAACGTATCGTGGAAGGGCACAGCCTCCCGCGGCTGATTGAGCGTTTGATCAAGGAAATGGCGTAAAAACCTATGAGAACCACGTAGATGATTATCTGTGCCTACAATCTCGTGACGACTGGCGCTGTTTTCAGTAACCTACATCCACTCTATGGATCGTCCACGTCTTACGGTTGTCGTGCCTGTCTACAACGAGGAGCGCACGCTCCCCATCATTATGGCGCGTCTGGAGAAGGCGTGCGGCGCATTTAGCCAGATCATCTACGTCAATGACGGGTCAACGGACCGTTCGCTGGAGATTCTGCACAGTAATTCCCGTCCCCAGGACCTTATCCTCACCAAGCCTAATGGCGGCAAAGGGTCGGCGGTGCGCATGGGATACAAACATGCACGGGGGAGCTACACCATCGTGCAGGACGCGGATCTGGAGTACAGCCCGGAGGAAATTCCCGCCATCCTCGCCTTTGCCGAAGAACGCAAGTTGGCGGCGGTATTTGGTTCGCGGCGCCTGAAGAAGCAGAAACAGTTCATCCACTTCCTGTTCTTCATCGGCGGATCGTTGCTCACGTACATCTGCAACACACTCTACCGCACGCATCTCACGGATCAGCCGACGTGCTACAAGATGGTGCAGACGGACATCCTCAAGACCCTTCCTCTGCGGGAGAATGATTTCCGCTTCGACCCCGAGCTTACGGCAATGCTCGCGCGCTTTGAGGTACCCATCGGGGAGTATCCCATCTCCTATACGCCGCGAAGCATTGCGGAAGGTAAGAAGATCAACTGGAAGGACTGGTTTAGATGGGTGTGGGTGTTCTTTAAGCTGCGCTTAGTCCGTCGCGCGTCCCTCGTCGTCCCTCCCGACATGGCCGTTTCTGCCGCATCATGACCCGCCATCGCCCGTCTCCGCCTTCGGCTCCGTCGAGGCTACGCCGAAGCTCCGTCCGTTCGCTGTGGTTTCCTGTCATCGTCCTCGCTCTCTGCGCCGCAGCAGCCATGCTTCTCTGGCTCCCGGCACTCCGGTACCCCATTGTGGAAGATACGGCGGTGTACGCGCTTCTGGGGCGCAGCTTTTGGCGTGAGGGCACCTTCACGCTGCTCGGCGAGCCCTTTACACGGCAGCTGCCCTTCCATGCCATCCTCTCCTATCCCCTCACGATTCCCTTCGGCTATCAGCTGGGGATGAAGCTGAGCAGTCTGCTTGCGGGCATCGGTGTTTGCATCGTCAGTTACTTTCTTTTTCGCCGCACAGTGGGGATGGTGGCCGGACTGGCCGTGGCAGCTCTCATCGCGCTCCATCCGGGTTTCACGTATATGACGATGGTGGGATCCGCGGATTTACTGTTCACGTTTCTCTTTCTCCTCGCCATTCTGCTGTATATCAAGGCGAAAGAAGATCCGCGCTGGTACCTGGCGATGGGGGCGGCAACCGGCTTGGCATGCCTCACGCGCTATAACGCCGTGGCGCTGTTCCCGTTATTTCTGGTGGCGCCGATACTCGTGAGGCCGAATAGTGACACTCCAGCACGGCGTCCTTACAGCGCATGGTGGTACTGGGGAGGGCTGGCATTGGGGATACTGATCTTCTCGCTATGGTTCATACGCAACACGATCACGTTCGGTAATCCCTTTGCCATCGGGTACGTGGGTGAATTCCAGCAGAACACACCTGGGGTATTGCAGATGTCCTACCGCAATGTCCTCTACTATCTCAACCCTGCTCATAACGTGTTTTTCCTGCTCTTCCCTTTTGCGCTGTACGGCCTTTGGAAAGAGGGGCGGCGACAGCTCTTTTTGGTTCTTTCCATGTTTGCGGCATGGCCGCTCACGCTCGTGTGGCACGTGCAGGGTATTCGCTTTGCGTTTCCCGGCTATCCCATCCTCATCGGGTTTTCCGTTCTCGGTATTGTTGCGTTTCTGCGATGGGGCAAGCGATGGGTGCCGTGGCTTCTCGTTCTGCTGCTCGCGGCATTCATTGTTGAACACACATTCTTCTATTGCATCTACGCCTATGGCCAGTGCAATGCCGCGTTCGATCGTACAGTCGGTCTCCTTCCGCCCAATATTGGCCTTTCCACGGAAGGGTTTGCTTCCTGGGATGATGCACGCGACTACATTAACACCCACGCAGAAACCGGTGCGCTGGTAGCAGCCGGATCCCCTGCCGATGCGGTGGTATGGCAGCAGGGTGTTTTTCGTCCCGGTCTCCACGTGATCGGAGTGCCGCCGGTCCCCTGTCAGCCGGTGTATGCCATTACACAACACCCGCAACCGGGCGATACGATTCTCTACACATCGCCCGACGCACCGCGTGCTTCCGTTGTGCTACAGGGATGCCAGTAGTCTCGCACTCACGTCATCCACCCGCTTGAAGGAATTGTCTTTGCGGAGGTAGGGCTCGCGGTCACGACGGAGATTGTCCAGAGCTGCGCGGGTCGGTAGCGAACGGAGAGGATATGGTTGTCCCTTGAGCCGCACGTAGCATTCCTGAATGGTGGAAATGGCGAGCAGCCCAGCAAGAACACCAAAGAGCACATTCCCGCTCCAGCGCTCTTTGGGCGGGCTTTCGAGGTAGTCCATCATCTGCTCCGGCTTTGTGAAGTACGCGAGGAGCATGACGGCGCCGCTCATTCCACTAAAGCCCGTCACGTACTTCTCACGCTCTTCCTCCGGCACAATGGCGCAGCGGTATCCTTTGCGGAGGAGCATCTCGTTGGCAAGGTCGGCGGTGTCGTAACGGCGCACGGGCTTGCCGATGTGTGATGGATGCGTGTTGCCGTCCGCGGGGCGCAGTGACAAGTGTTCCTTTTCCACAAAGATCTCCCGGTTGAAGGCGATGCAGTAGCTGCTACTCACGGGGTACTGTTTCCCGTCCATCTCAAAGTGCCACCAGGACCGTGGACGGAAACTGATGCTTGCCGTGTTGGGAACGGCGAGTTCCCGCTCCACCACATCGGCTGCCTTTCCGTCCAGAATGAACATGTCGTCGTCGCAGATCCAGCCGATACGGCGCTGGCGCGCGATCTGGTTGAGGAATGCATCGCTCTTGGTCGCAGCGTAGAGGTTGAGGAACTTTTGAACGTGCGTCCCCGAAAATTCCTGTTCATCCAGTTTTCCCGAGCAGTCGAACACGGTGATGTCCACGCGGTTCCCCAGGTTTTTGCGTGCAAGGTGGTGCCACACCGTCATCATCGGTGGCAATATGTTCATCGTGAAGAGCGCCGGTTTATCACCGGCGGGAAGCGCGGGATGCGTGGCGTAGTACTGCAATGTAGGCAGGAGCGTCCTTCCGGCGCTGCGCACGGAAAAGCGTTTGAAGACGTACCTGAGGAGTTGGGAGTAGTCCACACGGGAATCGTAGCGTGTTTCCTTCCCGCTGTGCATCCCTATGTCCTGCCCAGCGGGCAGGTTTGCACGAGAAGCGTCCATGCGTACCAGTAGCGCAGGAGTTCATGCCTCAGAGGCAGGCGCTTGCCCCTGCGCGGTATGAGCCAGATGAGGAGCAGGCGTACCGTGGCGATAGTGCGCGAGCGCAGCGTGTGGGCGACGCGTCGGAGCCAATGCATCCATCCCCTGTCGCGCGATTCCTGCACTTCCACGGCGATGTAGCGGCGGTTTTTCTCCTTGAATTCCTCAATCGTGGGAAGGGCGGCCAGGCTCGTTCCCTGCAGACGCCTGATTGCCGTTCCCGGCTTGAGGCGGATGCGCTCATGTACGGGCTTGATCCATTCCTCCGCAACGTCACGATGGAAGAAGAACACGCGCTCATTGGGATACGTGCTCGCGTGCAAGACCACCGTTCCGTCCCGATCCACGTAGTGCCGCGGGACGAGGAAGGCGGCGGGAGTGTCGCTTGCGGTGATCGTCATCAATGCATTCCGGAGCTCTTGCGAAAGCTCTTCATCACTATCAAGGATGAATATCCACGGTTGTGTCGTGTTGCGAAGGGCAATATTCCGCAGAGCGGCGAAATTTGGCAGGCCATTTTGCCCGCTTCTCTCTTCCAAAATACGCGCTCCGAAAGAGCGGGCGATATCCACAGTTCCGTCCGTGCTCCCTCCGTCTACGACAAGGATTTCGCTGCAGGGAGGGAGGCTCTGGAGCGCGCGTCCCAGCGTGCGTGCGGAATTCCGCGTGAGGACATGCACACTAATCGGCAGTTTCTCAGACATACACGAGGAACTTATACAGGAAGAAGTTCCACGATACCGTGAGGCCGATGCCGAGGATTTTCGCCACGGTCTTGTCTTGTCCCATCTGATCCACCACGAGCCAGATGACGGCGATCTGCGCGCCGCTGTTCCAGATCTGCAGCAGTATGTATCGAATAAACTGCCAATGTGTCATCTTCTTATCGCGGAAGACGATGAACTTGTGGAGAAAGAAGGCACTCAGGAGTCCCGTGATGTTCCCCACAGGAGAGGCGATGAATTTGTCCACGCCCATAGCCACCAGGATGATGTACGTGGAGAGGTCGATGAAGGCAGCGAGACCGCCGCTAAAGAGGTAGCGTACGAATTGGAAGATCTGCGTCTGATGTATGCGGGCAAGGGTCAGGAGACGGCGCATGAGGGACGAAGGACGAAGAGAATAGGATCGGAGGGAGGCTAGCAGGTTTAGGGCTTTGGTTCGAGGGATCGGGAAGCGCGGTCGAGGATGATTGTGGCAATGGCCTGGGGATCACCGGCGGGGCAGAGCAGCACGTTGGGATGGTTTGCGTACCGTTCCCGTATGGCTGGCGAGTCGCGCGTAAGCACGGGGACGCCGCAGGCTACCGCATCCACAACCTTGTGGGGGATGACGCGGGCAGCCTTGTCTGTCGTGCCAAAAATTCCCAGGCAGAGGTCCGCGTTGCGGATCATCCGCGGGAGTTCGGAGAGCGGAACCGTGGGGACGAAGGTGACGGAACGCAGCTGCAGCTGTTTCTGCAACTTCTGCATGTCCGCATAGGTCTGTCCCCCGCCCACTATGGTAAGGTGGAAGCGGGGCTCCTTCTTTTCGGCAATCGCTGCCGCCGTAAGGATGTGATCCACTCCCTGCAGCGGGATGTACGTTCCATAGAAGAACACTTCAAATGTGCCTCTCGTTTCGCGTGGCGTTACCCGGGGAGAGAAGAGATCGTGTCGTGTTTCCAGGTATGCCACTGCCACGCGTTCCGGGCGCAAATGGAATGTGCGTATGAAGAAGTGCCGGTGCGCGTCGGTGTCGAGGAAGACGCGGTCGGCAAGATGGCAGCTCAGGTAATCCATCGCAAAGAGGAACCAGGCGAACGGGCTCCAGCGCGCGATGCGTTTGCGGTCGGACACGTCACTGTCGTAGAGGGAAACGAAGGCTTCAAAGAAGAGCTGCTTGCGCGGTCGTCTCGTCAGCATCCACGCGAACGGCATGAGATAGTGCCCTGGAAACGTGACGAGCACGGCATCCACGGATCCGCGCATCGTGTTCCATTGCCGCCGTAGATCACGGAGTTTCCCCAGGAAGCCCTTTGCCGTTGTGTGGCATTCCACCACGGTCCATCCCTCCCGCTCCATATGGGCGCGAATGCTCCAATAGTGCGGGGATTCCCGGTCATGGAAGCCGAAGGCGGCGAGGGTCTTCACAGTGCCCCCATGGTACACTTCCCGCATGAGGATCACCTACGTGAGCCATGCGCGTTTTCCCACGGAAAAGGCCTATGGACGCCAGATGGCGGAGGCCTGCTCGGCACTCGTGCGGCTCGGCCATGATGTGACGCTTGTGGTTCCCACAGTGAACCCCAATGCGCCTGCTGATCCTCATGCGGCGTACGGGGTGGAGCCGTCATTCCCCGTGGTGCGCCTGCCGCATTTTGATCCCTGGACCACTCCACTCGTCCCCGGATTCCTTAAGACACTCGTGGGGTCGTGGTTCTACGCGCGGGCGTTGCGGCGGTATTTCAGTTCCCATCCCGCAGATCTCGTCTACCTCCGGTCGCCGCTGCTTCTGCGCGCAGCCCTTCGCACTGATGTAGCCGTGTTGCTGGAATTACATACATTGCCCGGCCGGTTCCGCCGGCGCTTTGTCGGTCTCTGTAACCGTTGCGCACGCGTCGTGTGTCTCACGTCTCCCATGCGCGATGAGCTCCTCTCGTGGGGCGTGGATCCGGGTTGCGTGATGGTGGAAGGAGATGCAGTTGATCTGCGGCCGTTTGCGTCGCTTCCTTCCCTGGAGGAGGCAAAAGTGCAATGGCGGCTCCCTACGGACCGCCCGGTGATCGGCTATGCCGGCTCGCTCGTCACGCAGGATACCCTTGAAAAAGGCGTATTCGATCTGCTTCGTGCCTGCAAGACGATGGCCGACCACGGTATCCGTATCCAGGGATGGGTGGTGGGAGGCCCGCAGGACTGGGTGCAGCGCGCGATGGACCTGGCAACGGAGCTTGGCATCATTTCTCTCGTCCGCTTTGAGGGTCCCATTCCCGCCGTGCGCGTCCCCTCCGCCCTTGCCGCGTGTGACGTACTCGTCTACCCCGCCCCCGCATCCCGTCATCCCTATTTTCAGCGCGATACATCACCGCTCAAGCTCTTCGAATATCTCGCCGCGCGCCGCCCCATTGTGTGCGCCAATCTTCCTCCCGTGCGGGACGTGATGGATGAGAGTGTTGCGCAGCTCTGCACGCCAGGCGATCCCGCATCCCTCGCCCAGGCAGTCGAAACCGTCCTTTCCGATTCCCGCGCGGCACAGGGGCGTGCGCAGAAAGGATGGGATCGCGTGCAGGAGTACACGTGGGAGAAGCGGATGGGACGGATCCTTTCTACGCTTACGAAAGAACCCTGAGAGCGGATTCCTTTCCTGTCGTGAGGTCTACTGTCCTCTCGAGGCGGATTTCCTTATTCCGGTTGAGCGTCTGTAGCTGCTCCTTGGTGAGAAAATGCGGATGAGCATCAAACTCCTGCGACTGGAAATACACAGACTGCGGCACGTACCGCACGAAGAACTCGTCACTCAACTGGAGAGAAGTGAAGCGCGTCTTTCCCGCGCACGTGATGGTGTCTCGAACCGTAAGCGAGACGTCACACAGGCGCACCTCCCGCGCAAAGCGCACGTCACTCGGCTTGCGCGTGAACACGAGCACTTTGCGGATCATTCCCTTAATGTAATACGCGAGGCGCGCGTGCCAGCCAAAGGCGAGCATAAAGACGACGAAGAGGATGCGTTTGGAAGGCGTGAAGATCTTGCTCATGGGCATCGTCTGGAGCGCGCCGGATACCGTAAAACCGTCCTCCGCATGTTCGAAGGTGTAGGCTTGGTCGACCCACTGTGAGGTGAGCACCCTGCCGGAGGTTGTCGTGCCGATGATGCCGCAGTCGTTGAGGAGGAGCTTCTTGCCCGGGATATCGAAGAGCTTTACCACGCCTCCCTTCGCCGCGTTGCCGAGCAGGTACGTGCGTCCGCGCTTCTGCACGTAGAAGCGGGATTCGGGGTAGATCTTTTGGAAGTCGTTCCCCTCGTACGGGAGCGGCGTCTGGCGCGAACGGTCACCGAAGTCGATGTACGATTCCAGGTGCTCGGGGATGCGGTAGAGGAAGTAGCGGTCGTCCTGGATTTCTGCGGGAACGATTTTTCCGGCAGCAAGGCTCTCGAGCATTGCATCTGCCACGCGCGCGGCGAGTGGCATTTCGGGCGCGAGGAGCTCACATCCGTGGGAATAGAAGTGGAGGGTTTGGCGGCTGCCCATGCTTCCGGCGTAGAAGCCGTTGGGATAGACGAAGTGAGCGAGGAAGTTTACGGATTCCTCCATCACTTTTTTGAGACGCGCGTCCTTATTGAGTTTGTGCGCCTTGCCGAGGAAGCTGACCGTGGCGGAGAGGTAGCCGATGTCCGCGCCGTCGTACTCCAAGCTCCAGCCTTCGTTGGGATGATGGTACTGGAGGAAGTCCGCGAGCTTCCGTTCGTAACCTTCCTGTAGTTCCGGCGCGCCGATGACATGCTGTGCGTACGCCACGGGGAGCACGCCCATTGCGAAGTGGTTGGCGAGGATTCCTTCTTCATCGTACTTGATGATGAAGCGCGCGGAGCGCATGCAGGAAGAGAAGAACTCGTCTTTAAAGCTCTCGGGGAACACGCCCTTCTCCGCAAGCGCCATGTAACCGCGGAGCATCGCATAGAGGAGGAATCCCGTGGGACCGGTCCATCCGCGCTCGTTGGGATAGAACTCATCGTAGGAGCCGTCCTTGTGCTGCACCTTGGACCAGTAGCGCATGCCGGCAAGCGCCCACTCCAGTATCTTCTCCTGCCCGTAGAAGATATTACCCGGCATTTCGTAGGCGTACGCGAGCGCCAGGGACGAGACGCCGTATTGCGGGAGACCATCGATGTAGTCCACCGTCTTATCCATCCAGTACGTCCGTTTAAAACTGCCGTACGTGGGGGAGAAACGGTTGCGGTCCTGGATGGTGAGGAGGCGCGGAATCTGCGCAAGCGCCTTCTCCGCGTAGACATGGCGAAGGTTGGAGGTCATGTTCGCATGGTACTCATTCGGTCTCGGCCTGTATAGGAGGGGCGTCGAATTCCGCTCCCACGATCTTCTTCCAACGTTCCAGTGCTTCCTGCGATTTGAGAGGCTTGGTGCGCACATCGCCCCGGATGCGGGCGGGGATGCCGGCCATGATGGCGAAGGGCGGCACATCTCGCGTCACCACGGCGTTCGCGCCGATGATGGCGCCCGTGCCAATCGTCACGCCGGGCAGGATCACGGCTCCCGCCCCAATCCAGCTTCCCTTTCCCACACGGATCGGCGCGCGCTTGGACACGTCCCAGATTTCCGCAACGAAGGACGTGTTGGGGTGTGAGCTGGGGACGAGTACCACGTTGGGGGCGACTACGCTGTAATCTTCCAGCGTCACGAGCCCCAGTCGGTAGCCGTCTGCTATGTACACGCCCGGGCTGATGTGGACGTGCTTCCCCACGCGCAGCCCCGACCATCCGTAGAGGCGGGATTTGAGGGGGGAGGGTGGGATGTGACTCGCTACCGTCCGCACGATGAGGTTCCAGATACGCCGGATCATCAGCAAAAGGATAGAAGTTGAAGGCTATGCCCGCAATGTGCTTACGAGCCCGCTGATCGTGTCAAAACGGTAGTTTCTCTCACGCAGCATGTTCACCAGCCATTCCAGAAGTGCGAAGCCGTGCGTGCGGTTACGCGCGTAGGCAAGGCGCAGGCTCCATGGGAGTCCTGTTGTGGAGGAAGGTGGGAAGAAATCATGAAGGTGGGAATCGATGATCAGGATGGGAGGGAGAGAATCATTTGTGAGGATGCGTTTCCATAGTGCTTTGCCCCGCAACTTCAAGTGGCTCAGTGTGAGCATGCGCCTCTGCGCCGTGGCGGCGAGCGGGAGTTCCAGTACGCCGCTCTGCCAAGACCATGGAGTGAGCGGAAGCATGCGGCAGTCGAAGAGGCCCGGACGTTTTGCCGGGAAGATGGAGGAATCGCAGAGAAAGCCGTGTCGCGCGAGTGCTATTTCGTCACCGGGAAGCAGGATGCCCTGCGGAGCGCGGTATCCCTGTGCAGGTTTGCCAAAGAAGGCGGTAAACGCCTCCTGCGCGCGGCCGATCTCCTCCTGGGAATTGCGGTAGTACGTTCGGACATCATGTGTGAATGCGTGGCAGTGGAGGTCCGCGTTCGCCTCGCGAAGCGAGGCAATGGCTGGGAAGCGTTCCGTGAGGAGCGAAGTGACGATGAAGGCACTGAGCGGAAGGGATTGCTGGTGGCACCAGCGGAGGAGTTCAGTCGCATGCTTGTCGTCCCGTAAGAGCTCAGTGGTGCCCGTTCTCCCGCCGTAGTCCGGTTCAATGTCGCACGTGAGAACGGCTGTTGGCGTGAGGTTGGTCACGTCGATGGTGCGGCCGATGGAGGGGAGGAGATCAGATCCCCGCAGGCGCAGCATGAGATGGAGAGGGGTAGGGCTTACGCAACCAGAAGTACGTTCCTATGAGGGAGCCGATGATAGTGAGTACGAAGATGGAGAACGAGAAGGCAATGGTCCGCTCCGGTTCCACGCCGTACTGCGCGAAGAAGAAGAGCAGGGCGGCTTCGCGCGTGCCGAGCCCGGCAGGAGCGATGGGGACGAGGCTGAGGATGCCGGTGATAGTCATGATGGCCAGAAAGGGGGCGATAGGGATGGCGATGGCAAAGCCTTTGGCGAGGACGAGGAGCTGGAGGTAGTACACAGCCCAGCTGACGAGCGTCAGCAGGGTGACCTGCGGCAGCTGGTGCAGCCAGTGCTGGACAGCCGCACTCCTGCGCAGTGCCCCAATATGGGAGATGGCTGCCATGACGGCGAGCGCAATGGCCGTACAGAGCGTCAGGAGGAAAGCCCAGAGCCAGGAGAAGAGGATGCCGACGGCAACAATGCCGAGCGCGCCCACACATGCCATGTCGAGCATGCGGTCCAGAATAGTGAGGAGCACGCTGAGCTTTGGAGAGAGGCCCTTCTTGACCAGTGCGGGAATCTTGAACGCCTCCCCCACTTTGCCCGGTGTCACGATCCCCAGAAAGAGACTGGCGCAGTAGATGCGGACGGATTCCGCGAAGGGGCCGCGATGGGGCGCAAGGTCCGAGAGGATGTGCCAGCGCCACGACCGGAGCAGGTAGAGAGCAGGGAAGAGTCCCAGTGCCGCAAAGAGAACCGGCATGGGAACAGAGCCGAGGACGGCCACGGCCTGTCGGATATCCAGGCGCAGCAAGATCCATAGAAAGAGGAGGACGCCGATGCCCTTCATGGCCACGGCAAGGAGCGCCGATGTCCGGGGATGGAGCGGCATCTCAGGAGGCTTGTCTTAAATGTTCCCGGCGGAGTGCGGCAATCTGGTCGGCGAGGAGGCCGAAGAAGAATGTGAGGCTCGTGAGTGAGATGAGAGCGACGGTACTCTTGTTGGTGAAATCTCCGGTGAGGATGAACTGGATGACGACGTCCGCCACCGTAAGGAACGCGAAGAAGAAGCAAGCCGGCAAAAAGATGCGCAGCGGCGAGAACAGCATGATGATCCGCAGTACCAGCATGAGCGTCTTGCCGAAGTCGCGCGGGCGTACGGTACTCTTCCCCACGCGTTCGCGGATGCGGATGGGGACGTATACCACGTTGAGCCCCTCCTTAAAGAAGCACACCGTGCTCGTGGTGGAGAGGGAGAAGCCGTTGGGGAAGAGGTGCATGAAGCGGAGAAAGGCGCTGCGGCGGAACGCGCGAAGGCCGGAGTTGAGATCGGGAATCTTCCGCTCCGTCACGAAGTTGGCGACCATGGAGATAAGTTTTTTACCCGGCTGGCGGATCCATGGACCGCGGTAGCCTTCCCGCTTCCCCACGACCATATCGTTGCCTTCCGTACAGTGCGGGAGCAGGAGTGCGATGAGGTCCGGCGTGTGCTGGCGGTCGGCATCGTACGTGAAGCACCATTCCGTTGTAGCCGCGCGGATGCCTGTCTTAAGAGCCGCGCCGTATCCTTTATTGTACGGGTGACGGATGAGCTGCACACCCGGCACGGCCCTCACTTCGTCCGCCGTGCGGTCCGTGGACCCGTCATCCACTACAATCACCTGTGCAGCAATGTTCTGCTGCCGGAGGAATGCGACCAATTCCTCCAGCACGCTGCGAAGAGCCGCTGCCTCGTTGAAGGCCGGGATGATGACCGAACATTCCATGCGTCCATAGTAGGGCGGAACGCGGGAGGTCACAACCGATTACAGGCCGCTATTTTGTTATGCCTCAGCCTTTTCTATCCCCTTCTCCCCCACGGTGATCGTGACGACGCCGAATGGTATTTTCCGCTCCAGTAAGCCAAGAAATGGGAGAAAAAGCCCCGCCAGAGGCATCCGGTTGGGCGTGAGCGCGCCCCAGGCACAGGAAGAGATGACGCGGAGACCGGCTTGTTCCATCAGTGAGCGGACGTAGGAACGCGAGAAGCGGAGGCCGCCCCGCTCTTCCTTCTTCATCAAGCTGAGACCGAGCATCAGGGGGTTCCAGCGGTTGGGTTCGATAATCGCCACGTACCGTTTGCTTACACGTGCCATCTCGTGCACCACCTGCACCCGGTCTTCTTTGGCAATGTGATGGAGCACCGCGTTGCAGAAGGCGAGATCAAAGGAGCCATCGGCAAACGTCAGATGGCGCGCATCCATCACCATTTTCTTTTCCACGGGATTTCCCTCGAGGATCACGGGCGAGTAATCCACTGCCGTCACATCCCCTTCCCTTCCCCACCACGCGCTGAAGTACCCGTTGCCTGCCCCCACGTCCAACACGGACGGATGCGGCGGGAGATTCGCCACGGAGTGGATGGCTGTGATCTTGGGGAGCACGAATGCGCGGATCACCGGATCATCAGGATGGCGTCGCCTGCGGTGCCTCTGGTGATGCCAGTAGTCCTGCTGGGCCTGGTGGAACGATGCCGATGCCAGAAGATCGTGGGGCACGTGTTGGAGGATACCAATGCTTGCATGTACACTCAAAACAATGCAGGAAACCACGATGCGAAAGGATTGGGATGGCCGTGCGCAGGACGATGCGCTCTTTTGGGTAATGAGCAAGAAGGACGGTTGGAAGACGAAGGAGGATTACTACGCGAGCGGGCGCGCGGACGTGGAGAAGTACGTCCTTCCCTTCTTTGCCAGGCATGGCATTGCGCCGGACGACCGCTTTACCGCGCTCGACATCGGGTGCGGAACGGGCCGCCTCGTGCGGGCGCTCGCCGCACACTGCGGCCATGTGACCGGCATCGATATTTCGACGGAGATGATCAAGCGCGCCCGAGAGGACAATGCACACCTCACCAACGTGGAATGGGTGGTGGGAGACGGTACGGGGCTACGGCCCTGCCCGGATGCGGGCGTGGATTTTTGTTTCAGCTTCATTGTGTTCCAGCACATCCCCTCCAAGCGCGTCGTTACGTCCTACTTCCGCGAAATCCTCCGCGTCCTCAAGCCGGGCGGACGTGCCAAATTCCAGCTGCGCGGGACGCCGGGTAATCCTCCGGGGAAAGTCCTGTGGTACAAGGGGTTCAACACGTTCTACATCGCTCTTACCCTGTGGAGGCGTTTTCTTCCTCTCCCCTGGATCCACCGCTACGACACGGTGTACGGGGCGTGCTTCGCCCGCACCGAGGTTCAAAAAGCCCTGGAGGCCGTTGGTTTTGACGAGGTTTCCACGTACCATGAAACCGACCGGTACCTGTGGGCGGAAGTGCGCAAACCCCGGTGACCGTCCCCTTTGCCATGACGCACGCGAGCATCCTCCTCAAGGGTTTCAACGATGTCTGCAGCAAGCGGATGCTGGAGCGTGCGTTCCGCGACGTGCACGTGGATACCTGTGTGTCCGTACTGGAGGATTACGCCACGGCGGAACTGCCGGACTTTGGCGGGGAGCATATGCGCATTTCGTCCACGCAGCTGCGGGAACGGCCGTATGCGGACGTGGATTGGAACACCATTACACCGCTGGATGAGGATCTCATCGAGCGCATGCGACCGTACGAGGCGGTGTATTTGCTCATGCAGGGGCGTTACGGCCTCCATGCCGATATCCCCTACGAAGAACGCAAACACCTCTATGTTCAGCACCTGCGCTACTGGAACCATGTTCTCATTACCAAGCGCATTGATCTCTCCTTCCATTTCACGCTCCCCCATCAGTGTTACGACTATGTCATCTACGGTCTCTGTAAGCTCAGGGGCATTCCCCTGTTTTACCTCGACCGGTGTTACATTATGGATGCCTGTTTCCTCGTGGACGAGATTGAAGAGCCGGGCAAGGAACTCGCGAAGAAGATGGTGGAACTGCGCACGCGCTATCCCGATGCTTCTCATCTGGTTCCCCTTACGCCCAAGTTCGAAGAGTACTATGCGGCGCAGACGCAGAGGGACGAAGAGCCTTGGAATCTGTTCAAGTGCGGCAAGCCGGGTCTCCAGCGCAGCTTCGTGCGCAGATGGACGGGCGTTGCGGCGAAGATGTTGTTCCATCGTCCCCGGCAATTCATCTCCCTTGTGTTTTCTCTCCAGTTCTGGAAGAGGAAGTGGACGCAGCACAACACCGCCCGGTTGTATGACCGTTTTGTTACCGTACCTGACCTGTCGCAGCCGTACATCTATTTTCCTCTTCACCAGCAGCCGGAAGCGACCACGTGTCCAATGGGAGGGGTATTCGCCGATCAGGAACTTTGCGTCCAGCTTCTTGCGGCGCATCTTCCCCCGGGCGTGCGGATCTACGTCAAAGAACATCCTGCGCAGGGGGAAATCTGTCGCAGCATGGAATTCTATCGTGCGTTCCACGAGATCCCGTCTGTCACGCTCGTTCCCCGCAGCCAGGACACCTTCGGGCTCATGAAGAACGCCATCGCCGTGGCTACCATCACTGGGACTGCAGGGTATGAGTGCCTCTTCCGCGGTACACCCGCACTCCTCTTCGGTCACCGCTTTACCCAGTACGCGCCGGGTGTGCATTGCATCCGTACCTCTGAGAGCTGTGCACATGCTGTACGATGCATACTGGAAGAGCGCGAGAAACCCACACTCCATGACATGCGGTTGTTCCTCAAAGCTGTGGAAGACTGTTCCTTTCCGTACGTGGGCGGTCCCAAGAGCCCGTATGAGTCCCGTTCTTTTGAGGAGAAGGCGGACATCATGGGAGACAAGATTGCGGAGAAGGTGCGGCACATCGTCGGCATTTCTGGTACGCTCTCATCGTGATCAAAACTCCCGGTCCCCGTTTGCAGTCGGTTCTCCTGGTCGTGTGCAGTGTACTGCTGGTGTTCTTCTGGATGCTGCCGGCGCTCCTCGCAGGGTACCCGCCGTTTTTGCCCGGCATCGAGATGGCGCGGGATTTTATGGAGACCGGCGTGTTCTCCAACAACATCGCGCGGGTTATGACACTGTTCCTCGGCGTGATGCACACCGCTGGCATCGGGTGGCGCGACAGCATGGGCTGGGCATTGCTCAATGCATCCCTGATGGCTGCATCGGTGATGGTCTTCTGGTTCCTCGTGCGCCGGCTCTTTGGCGCGGGAACGGCGTGGGTGTCTGCGCTCGTCTATGCCCTCATGCCCATGTACTGGTTGGAGGCGCTCAAGACCGACGGCTACGCACTGGCGTTTCTCCTCGCTTTCCTCAGCGCGCTCGTCTTTGTCCTGCTCTCCAAAAAGCATCTCTGGATTGCCATTATCCTCTCAGCTCTCCTTCTAGGATTCTCCATTTCCGCGCGCGACGCTCTCGTCACCTTTGTGCCCTGGGTCTGTTGTGCGTTCCTGTGGATCTTCCGCCGTTCCTGGAAGAAGGCGGCGCTGGCGGCGTTCCTCTTCGGCGCGTTCAGCGTGGTGGGATACCTCTCTCCGCTCCTTGTCCCCGTCCTCCACGCGAACGGCAGCCTGAAGGATCGTGCTGCACTGTTCGTGTCTTCCATCGGCTCGCGGGATTCCGGTCTCAATCACCTGTACCCGGATGACTGGACATACCAGTTCGACCGTACCGCATATGACAAGATACTGCTCGACAAGGCGCAGAACGGATCCTTTCTCGACCGGCGCGCGGACGAGAGTTACCTCATGCTCTTCGGTGTGGAGAAGACTACCCTGCTCGGACGGCTCAAGGCCGGCACCTGGTCATTTGTGAACCAGATCCCGTCCCTCATCTTTCCGGAGACGGTGGGCGGAGCGTTCCTGTGGCTCTTCATTATCCCGGGCATCGTGGTTCTGTGGCGCAAACATCGTCCGCTCATGCTCTTCTACCTCGGCTCGATTTTGTGGATGGAGGTGGTGGTGCGGTTCGTGCTCCTCTACACGCGTAGCCACCTCATGGATGTGGGGTGGGGCTTGGCGATCTTTGCCGGTGCCGGGGTGATGGCGCTGGCGCCCGTTCTGCACCGCGAATGGAAGAAATGGGCGGCAGGCGCATTAGTAGTGCTCATGGCTTTCCTCATCGGTTTGCAGCTCGTACAGGCGAACCGCAAGGATTTCGCATCCTATTACACCAAGTCCCCCGTTCCGGAAACGTACGCCGCCACTGCGGTACTGGATACCCTTCCGTCGGACGCCGTGGTGGCGCACCCAAGCAAGTGGACGCTGTTCACGTTCAAGGGATACAAGAATGCGGTGATGATCCATCCGGATACCATCGCGCGTCTGGCGCCGGAGAACCGGCTGGCGGAACCGTTTACCTACTACAAGGTCACGCATATCATCGGGTATTCCGACGAGGATGTAGCCGCCATCAAGAAAGTCCTCCCGCACATCCAAGTGGTGACGTACGACGTCGGCAGCTCACCGGTGAAGGTCACGCCGTTCCTCCAGTATTTGCTTCACCTGTTCCGCTGAGGAGATTGAGGTAGGCGGTTGCCTGCCGCTCGGTGGTGAAGGAATTGCGTACGCGCTGCCGGCCGTGCTCACCCATTTCCCGTGCTTTTGCGCGGTCCTGTAGGAGCGTGAGGAGACGATCTGCGTATTGGTCCGTGTCCCGCGGGTTGATGATAAAGCCCGTCTGCCCATCCACGAGAATTTCCGGTGTCCCGCCAAAGCACGTTCCCACCACCGGAACACCTTCGGCCATCGACTCAATATTCATCAGATTGAAGGGATCAAGGTAGAGGGAGGGTGTGGTCGCAACCGCGGACGCCGCATAGGCAACCCGCATCCGCTCCCGTGTAAGCCATCCCGCGGAAATGATCCCTTTCCTTTCCTCTTCCGGGAGATGTTCGAGGAGTGGACGTATGCGTTCGGGGTCGCCGGCCAGGAGAAGCTGGGCGTCGGGGTGGCTCCTGCGGACCGCGGCGAAGGCGGC
Organism: uncultured Candidatus Peregrinibacteria bacterium; assembly: GCA_903825315.1. Taxonomy (GTDB): domain Bacteria; phylum Patescibacteriota; class Gracilibacteria; order Peribacterales; family Peribacteraceae; genus CAIKAD01. The sequence goes on from CAIKAD010000005.1 coordinate 273,252, forward strand.
CAGCAGCGCGGCGCTGCCTTTGTCCTCACTCATACGGCCTCCGTAGAGGATCACTGCATCCCCCAGCTTCAGCTCCTCTTTATAAGAGGCAACGTCCGCTTCCGGTACCGGTGGCAGAATGTCTGTCCCGTTGTACACCGTCACGTCCGTCGAAATGCCATTTGCATTGAGGAAGTTCCGGAGTACGTCGCTGATGGCAACGACCTGTGTTCCCGTGTCGCGCAGTACGCGCCGAATCGCACGGTTCCGGAGCGGCCAGTAGCGGCGGCCTGCCGCAGCAAGGTGCTCCCGCATATGCAAGCGGTGCGGCTTTCCTGCGAGCGTGTCCCGTTCGTACGCCGGTCCGCGCACACGCCCGAAGGAGACGAGGAACGTGTCGTGCGCCGTGAGGATAATCCGGTTTGTATATACACGCGCAGCGCGCAGCGCGCCGTATGTGAGGAACTCGTGGAGGTTATGTGCGTGGACGGCGTCCGGCCTGCATTCCTGTAGGACGTTGTGGATGGAAGCGAGGACAGGAGCGGAGGAGGACACGCAGTATCGGTGCCGGAACCGCCGGTCATACTGCACCGGAAGGCTGACAATCTTCCCGATGTCGTCCTGCTCTTCCCGCCGTTCCCCGGTATCACTGTGCGCCGTAATGAGTGTCACGTCATGGCCGCGCTCACGGTAGGCGCGCCGCAGATCATCCACCACGACAGCCGCTCCCCCGCGTGCCGAGGGGAGGACGTCGTCGTTAAGGAGGACGATACGCATGGGCAGTGCCTATTGTCGCGGCAGGGTCGTCTGCTGCGCAAGGGAGGACGGTGAGTCCAAACTCAGCCAACCTCGCAGAATTAGTCTGGAAATTCCCGCAAAACGACGCTAGCGTTTACGGGATGGGTAACACCCCCCGGGAACGTTCCAATGTCGCGCGTATTTTCCAGCTTCTCCGGTGGATAGGCATCCAACCGGTGTACCTGACGATCCCTTTAGCCCTGGCGATCATTTCCGCCCTGTTTGAGGGGGCGGGAATGGGGCTCCTCATTCCCCTTCTCAACGGGTTCCTCCAAAAGAGCTTCAGCTTCATCACGGACGCGCCGTACATCGGGCCTATCATGCACAAGCTGCCGTCCTCCATCCTGGAGAACGACCGTCTCCTCTTCGGCGTGCTGCTCGCGGGGTTCATCGCCATCCAGGTCCTTAAGAACCTCTTCCGCTACCTTTCCGTCGTCAGCATTTCCTACTTCTCCGAGCGGGCGCAGCACCACCTGCGCAAGGTGCTCTTCACCCGGTACCTGAGCTTCGGCAAGCTCTTCTTTGACACTACCAACATCGGCCACCACAACACGCTCCTCCTCGATTTCTGCCGCCGCGCCCTGCTACCGCTCACGATGGCGGACCGCTACATCAATTCCCTGTTCTCGCTCAGTATCTATTTCGTGATGATGCTGTTCATCTCCTGGAAGATGACCGTGTTCGCGGTACCGCTCTTTATCCTGCTGCACCTCGTGGTGCGCGGCATGATCATGAGCATCAAGTCCCTCTCCCGCGCCATTGCGCATCGCGGGTCCGAGCTCGGCAAGAAGTCCGTGGAAATCCTCTCCACCATCGCTCTCGTAAAAGCCTATCGCACGGAGCGAGACGAGCAGCTGCAGTACACGCGCATCAGCGACGAGAAAGCACGCATGGATTACAAAGCCAGCGCGCTCCAGGCGCTTATCCTGCCACTTCAGGAAACCATCACGCTCCTTGTGGCGTCTTCCATTTTCGTGGGTGCGCTCGTCTTCTTCGGACGTGACCAGATCGCCTCCGGTTCGGCTCTGGTTGTGTACTTCTATATCGTCGTTAACGCGGCGAGCAAGTTCGGGAGCCTTTCGGGCTTCCGCGGCACGCTGGCATCCGCTTCGGGCCCGCTCGACGAGGTCTTCCAGGTTTTTGACGCAAAGGGCAAATACTTCGTTACCGGCGGAGATAAGACGTTCTCCGGTCTGGAGCACGCCATTGAGTTCCGCCACCTCACTTTCTCATACGCGGAGGGGCGGTATGTATTGAAGGATGTTTCGCTTACGTTCCAGCGCGGCAAGATGACTGCCGTCGTCGGACCCACGGGCGCAGGAAAGAGCACGCTCATCAGCCTGCTCATGCGGTTCTACGACTGTCCTCCCGCCTCCCTCTTTATCGACGGTGAGGATATCCGCAACTTTACGCTGGATTCCTACCTCGCCCGCGTCGCCTTGGTGAGCCAGGAGACTCTCCTCCTCCACGATTCGTTGCGGAACAACATCACCTATGGGCTGCAGAACGTGTCGGAGGAGGCGCTGCAGGATGCAGTGCGCCGGGCGCGTCTCTCGGCATTCGTCAAGCTTCTGCCGCAGGGGCTCGAGACGCCCATCGGCGACCGGGGCGTGAAACTGAGCGGTGGCGAGAAGCAGCGCGTCTCCATTGCCCGCGCACTCCTCAAGGGTGCCGATATCCTCATCCTCGACGAGGCGACGAGCTCCCTCGACAGCCAGACCGAAAAGCTCATTCAGGAGGCTATCGACGAGGCGGTGCAGGGGCGTACGTCCATCGTCATTGCGCACCGGCTCTCCACGATCCGCAATGCCGACAAGATCGTAGTGCTCAAGGATGGGCGCCTGGCGGAGGAGGGGGCGCTTCAGGAGCTTTTGGATAAGCACGGGACCTTCCACGAGCTCTGGGAACAGCAGAAATTTTGACGCAAGAACGATTCGTGTTCCCTGAAGGACTCTGTTACTATCGGCGCCATGCCGATGGGTCGAGGCGGCAAAATTACTGCAGCTGCGGGGACCGTGGTCATTTGTGCTGCATTCGCCATCTCTCTCGTCCTGCTTCACGGTAGTACTCCCGAGATATCCTCAGCGCTGGGTTCAGCATCATCATACTCATCGGTCTCCTATTCTTTTCCCGCGCTGCCCGATTCGACACAAGATACACCACCTCCTGTCATAACCCTTCGCAGGGGCAGGCAGCTGTTTGTGGATGATTATCTCATTGATCAGACAACTCTCACGAGAACCTTTCATCAGGCAACGTACCATCCGGCTAATCCGGTGATCCTACCCGACCAACCCTGGGAACAGAGGGGATACACTCCTACCGCCATGGTCTACAGCGACGGCGTCTGGTACGACCCCGCGGATCATCTGTTCAAAATGTGGTACATGTGCGGCTTCATGACGTCCACGTGCTACGCGACGAGTACGGACGGCATCCAATGGGTCAAGCCATCCCTGAACGCAGTGGAAACGGGCACGAATCTCGTGTCGTACGATTGCCGTGATTCCGGCACGGTATGGCTGGACTTGGCTGCGCATGATCCGGCGCGTCGGTACAAGATGTTCCTGTCGAAGGGTTCCCTGGTCCTGTTTGTTTCTGCGGATGGCATCCACTGGTCAAAACCCGTGGCCTCCTCTCCTCCCGTCGCCGACAGGTCTACCGTGTATTACGACCCGTTCCAGCGCGCCTGGGTGTACAGCCTGCGCTACTACACGGGCAAGGAAGATGTACGGCTCTACAGGAAACATCCGGATCCGGTGGAGGGACTCTCTTGGAAACCGTCCGATCTCGTGCCGTGGACGCAAGCAGACGCACTTGATTCTTACGTGACGGCGTCGGGATCAAAGGTTCCTCAAACGGAACTGTACAACCTCGATGCCACACCCTACGAAAGTCTCATGGTGGGTCTCTTTACCGTGTTTCAGGGGGATCTGCAGAAGGAGGGGTACCAGAAGCATAACCAGATTTTCATCGGATTCAGTCGCGACGGGTTCCATTGGGAACGGCAGGACCATCATCCTTTCATTGTAGAGCAGCAAGAAAAGGGAGCGTGGAATTGGGGCAACATCCAGTCGGCGGGCGGCGGGTTCCTTGTGGTGGGCGACCAGCTGTACTTTTACGTGAGCGGTCGTGAGCAGAGCCGCACGGCAGGGCGGAATTCCACCGGCCTGGCTACGCTGCGGCGGGACGGGTTTGCGTCCATGGATGCCGGAGACCAGGAGGGCATACTGACGACGCGGCCGCTGCTGTTCGGGGGCGGATCCTTGTTCGTCAACGCCGCGGTGTCACAGGGAACGTTGCGCGTGGAGGTTCTCGATGAGAACGGGAATGTACTGGAAGGGTATTCCCGGGCTCACTGTATGCCGCTACACACGGACAGTACGATGACGGAAGTGCAGTGGAACAACTCTTCGGATCTTTCCTTTCTCTCCGGCAAACCTGTCCGGTTCCGCTTTGTGCTCCAAAACGGGTCGCTCTATTCCTTCTGGATCAGCTCGGACATGTCCGGGCAGAGCGGTGGGTACGTTGCGGGAGGGGGGCCGGGCGTGAGCAATCCGACGGATGATGATCCCGTGGGCGATCTATGGCTTTTCCTGCAACAAATCGCGCGCTACATCATCTTCCCGTACTGAACGGATGGACGTCTGTCGTTTGTCATGTATCACAAATAGACTACTTCACGGCTTTTCGTATCTTCTGTGCGATGAAGATATCCGTTGCCTCGCGTGATTCCACGGTCATTCCGCCGATGTGCGGAGTGAGGATGATGTTGTCGTGCGTCTTTGCATAGTCGATGAGCGGACTCGAGGCATTCTTATTCGTGAAGGAGAGTTCATCCGCTAATACGTCCGTCGCGTAGCCGGCCAGTTGCCCGTTTTCGAGCGATGCTAAGACCTCGCGTTCATCCACGATTTTGCCGCGCGACGTGTTGATGAGGACGGTGCCCGGCTTGATCATCTTCAATTCCTTTGCGCCGATCATTTCTTCCGTATCTTCGTTGAGGGGGACGTGGAGCGAAATGGCGTCAGACGTTTCCAGAAGCTTTGCCAGGGGAGTGCTCCCCTCTTCCGCAGGATCGGTGAAGAGGACGGTCATCTCCAGTGCTGTTCCGTAGCGTCCCATCATCTTTCCCAACCGTCCGTATCCCACGATGCCGAGAGTCTTTCCTTTAAGCGAGTGTCCTTCAAAGCTGCTGCGGTCCCATGTGCCGTCGCGGACGGACAGGTGGGCTGCGGGAATTCTGCGGATGAGCGCGAGGAGGAGCCCCAGTGCAAGTTCCGCCGTGGATGTCACGGACTGCAGAAAAGCAGTCTCTCCCTTGAGGCTCAAGACGGTGATGCCCTTGGACTCCGCATAAGCGATGTCGATGTGGTCGAGGCCGGTTGTGGCGGTGGCGATCACTTTCAGTTTGGTTCCTGCATCAATCACTTCCCGGTCAATCCGCTGTTCCAGTCCTACGACAAGAATCGTGACGTCACGCACGCGGGCGAGGAGGTCTTTGCGGTCCTTCACGCCTTCCTGCACTTCTCCCACCTGCGCCAGGATGCGCTTGCCGCCCTCTGCGAAGTGCCCGATGGTGACGAGGATGGATTCCATTTTAGCCCTTACGCTTGAGGAAAAACTCGGCCATCTCCAGATCAACAGGTTCATTAATGTCGATGCTCCGTTCCCGCGGCATGAGGTAGGGGCGCGAGACGGCGCCGAAGAGGTCGCCCTGCTCGATGAGAGATGTGCGGGTGAGATATACCGCGGTGTTGCGCTTATAGACGGGTCCGGAGGCGTCGCGCTGCTGCGAAGCCTTCCCCTCCTCCTGGAGGAGGGGTGCGATGGCGTCCTCCTCAATGCGCTTGAGTTTCTGCGGAGCCATGTCACTCAGTTGCACCATGCTCATCACAGAGTCGGCACCCGTGTCCACGATTTTCTCGATGCACGCGTCGATGTCCTGTGCCGTGCGGAGGGGAGAGGTGGGCTGGAGGATCATCACGTAGTCGTACTCCTCCCCGTGGTCCCGCAGCCACCGGAGCGCATGCTGAACAACGGCGATGGACGTACTGTCGTCACCTGCGAGTTCTGAGGGGCGCATGAACGGGACGTCGCCCCCGTACTCGCGTGCGACGGTGGCGATGTCGTCACTGTCCGTGGAGACGATGCAACGTGTGAGGTGCCTGCTCCCGCAGGCCGCTTCGAGCGTGTAGGCGATGAGCGGCCGCCCTGCGAGGGGCGTCACGTTCTTGCGTGGAATGCCCTTGCTGCCGCCGCGGGCAGGGATGATGCCGAGGATCCGCTTTCCTTTATACATCAGGTTGGCTGTAGAAATGCTTCTGCGGGCTCACGGTGATGGTGGCAAGGATGTCCGTGATCGTTTTGGCGCAGTGTGGCTTGTAGTACATGGTGCACCTCTCGTAGGGGCCGTGCGCAAGTTGCTTCTCAATTGCGGCGCGGATGGCTGCAGGGTCGTGGTTCACATCCAGCACATTCGGGCCGCGGAGCCGGCCGGTCTGGCGGCTGCCGATGTTCACAGCGGGCACACCGAGATAGGAAGCTTCCTTGATGCCCGCCGAGGAATTGCCCACAAGGCAGGCGCTCTGCCTGAGGAGGGCGATGAATTTGTCGGGCAGAAAGTACTTGATGAAGTGCATCTTCCGCGGCCGCTCGTTCTCGCGGAACACGCGGATAGCCTTGGCTACATCGTCGGTGCCTGCATCCACGTTGGGCCAGAACCAGACGGCGGGGATGTTGAGGCCGTGAATCGTCTCCAGCAGCATGGCGACCTTTTCGCGGTTGTCCGGCTCCGTCGTGACCGGGTGGTACATTACCACGAGGAACTTGGCGTCCTGCGGGATGGGATCGCCCACACCCTGCCGGTTGATCTCGTCCAAATCGATGATTGTGCTGTGGCGATCCAGCTCTTCCAGTTCTGGGCATCCTACGTTAAATACGTGTTCCGCGTTCTCCCCCATCTGCACCACGTTGCGGCGCGACTGCTCGTTGGTGGTGAAGTGGATGTGGCAGAGCTTGGTGATGGCGTGGCGCACGCTCTCGTCGATGGTGCCCGTCACGTCCCCGCCCTCGATGTGCGCCACGGGAATGTTCATGTAGGCGGCTGCGACGGCAGCGGAGAGTACTTCGTAGCGGTCACCGCGTACGCAGACGATGTCCGGGCTCAGGTTATTGAACGCCGTGGCGAACTCCATGATGCCGATGCCCGTTGTCTTGGCCATGGCCACCGGGTTGCCGCCCGATAGCGTCATCACAATCTCCGTGTCTGCCTTGCAGCCGTCTGCTGCCATGGCGGCGAGCACGTCGCCGTACTGGGGGAGGATGGCCGAAGCTGCCACCACCACCTGGAGTTCGATGCCGGGGTGTTTGCGCAGTTCTTTGAGGATCCACCGGCTGCGTGCGTAGTGGATTTGCGACGTGATGACAAAGCAGATTTTCCGCTTGGGAGTCATGGATGGGGCAGGAGGGATGCGGGATCAATAGGATCGTACTTCCGGAGGCCTTTTGCAACGGCCTTTCCCAGTGCTTGTGTGAGGCGATGGGCAGAAAGGCCAGGGATGTGCTTGAGCGGTCGCATGGCGTAGATCATGTTCTCCGTGAGAACCGTGCCTTTGGGGATGTCCTCCGCCGCAACGAGCCCCTTATTGAAGTACGGGCGATACGGATTGGTGGCGCCTTCCAACTCCGCGTCTTCCTTCCCGAAGAACGATGTTTCGTCTTCCGTTGGAGGAGTATTCGCGCGGATGGCATCGACCAGGCGGCGCATCTCATCTGGTGTGATCGATGCCTTGTGGTCCGGCCCCCACAGGTCGCGTGAGAGTGAGAAATGCTTCTCGATGATGCGCGCACCGGCATGCACGGCGGCAAGCGCGGCATCGTCTCCCAGCGAATGATCCGAAAAACCGATGACCGCAGTGGGATACTTCTTCCGGAAGAGGCGCAGCGTGGCGAGGTTGAAATGTTCGGGCGGGCAAGGATAGTGGCTCACGCAGTAGAGGATCGCCAGCTCCTGAACCTTGGGCTGTAGCGCGGTGACGGCGTCGTCGAGTTCCTGCAGGCTCACCATGCCCGTGGAGATGATGATCGGTTTCTTTGTCGAGATCAGGTAACGCAGGAGAATGTCATCCTGGAGATCCGCGGAGCCGACTTTCCAAAAGGGCACGAGTGCTTCCACTTTCTGCGCCGCCTTGCGGCTCATGGGGGTGGTGAAGAAGACGATACCTCTGGCGTCGCAGTGCGCCTTGATGCGCTGCCAGAACTCCAGTGGGGTAGCGAGCGTATTGCGCGTGACCCACCGGTAGCGGTCCATGCCGCTGAAGTGTGGGGAGACAACATGCAGGGGAAGCTGTTCGTCCTCCACCTCGTGCGTCTGGAATTTGACAGCATCGACGCCAGCATCCTTTGCGGCATCAATGAGCGTCAGCGCGTTTTGTACATATTCCTCCAGCGGGCGGTCCTCCTCCGTTTGGATAAAATTTTTGCCGATCTCCGCAATCACGAAGACGTTCTCCCCCTGCCTGCCGTTGCTCATGCGGGGGAACGGCATGGTTCAGCGGGAGGAATGGGCTTTGTCGTCCTTCCACGCCACGACGCGGTGGTGGCCTTGCCCCACGAGCATCGTCATCGCATCCTTCTCCGTCATCTTCCCCTCCTCCACGAGCTTTTTCATGTTGCGCACGTAGTCCACTGCAGCCCTGCACAGGTCCCGCCCCTCAGCGAATGCCTGCTTGTACTTTCTGATCGCCTTGTCCGTTGATGCCGCCGCCGCCTCCATAACCTGCAGGAACCCTTCCATGTCTTTCGAGTACGCCGCCAGGCTCTCTTCATGATCCAGTCTCCCCTTCTTCCAGCGGTCCACCTTGGAGAATCCCTTGTCCTTCAGGAGATCCTTGAGACATTCCCAGGAGTAGAAATCGATGTACGGAACGAGCAGATCATCGAGGTACGTTCGCCTCCGATTTGCCGGGAGCCTTGCTTCTGCAACGGCGTGGTCCATCGCAGTAAACCCTACCTCCTGCGCGAGCGGCCGGAGCATTTCCACGAGTGGCCAGCGGATGCCCTCCGTCGCGTAGACGAGGAGGTAGAGCATGCCGCCGGGTTTTGTGACACGCGAGAGTTCATTCAAAGCCTTCACGGGCTGCGCAACGTGCTGGAGAACGCCGCTAAAGACCACGCAGTCAAAGGAGGCATCGGGGTATGGCAGCGTAAGGACGGATCCGTTACGGAACGTAACGTTCTTCACGCCCATGGCCTTCGCGCGCTTCCTGGCATCCGCCACGGCCGCCTTGCTCACATCAATGCCTTGCACTTCCTTTGCACCGAGCCCCGCGAGTGCCAGGCTGTAGCGTCCCCCTCCGCATCCCACATCCAGA